>NC_014253.1:0-1200000 GCF_000196655.1 Methanohalobium evestigatum Z-7303
TAAATATTATGAGATTAAATTAATATTACCCTGTTTTTTTATATATTTTAATAAACATAGATCTCTATGTTTATTATATTCTCTCCAGTAGAAATAATGGGGAGGGTGGGTAGAACCTATATTATATATTTGAACTTTTAAAAATGAAAAATTCATTTTATAAGCCCACTTGAAACAAAGGGGTTTTAACCATAAGCATTAATAAGGTTTACTTCCATTGGAATTAAAGCAGTTAGATAGTTGATAATATGTATTTTAGTATCTTTAATGTGCTAGGGTACCCTACCGGATGGTGTACGGTATATTAATTAAAATCAGATGTAAGGTATGTGATTAAAATGATAGGATGGATTTAAAATGAAAAACGATGATCCGCTGGATAATTTATTTGATAAATTACTGGAAAACGAATCTATTTTTAAAAGTAAGGAAGTTTTGAGGCCATCGTATACACCAGAATTTTTACCACACCGAGATAGACAAATTAATAGTCTCGCTACAATACTTGTATCCGCTCTTCGTGGTGATACCCCTTCAAATATTCTCATATATGGTAAAACAGGTACTGGAAAAACAGCTGCTACAAGACATGTTGGATTTGAACTGGAAAAAAAGAGTGAAAATCTGAATACTTTTTGCAGTGTTTTATATATAAACTGTGAGATTATCGATACCCAGTACCGTCTTGTGGCGAATCTTGCAAGGCAGTTCGGTGAAGACATTCCCATGACAGGGTGGCCCACTGATCAGGTGTTTACTAAATTTAAAGAGACAATCGATTCCAAACAACAGGTTTTAATTATAATTTTGGATGAGGTTGATAAGTTAATTAAAAAAGGTGATGATGTTCTCTATAATTTATCCCGTATCAATGAAGACCTCAAAAATTCCAAGGTAAGTATTATCGGTGTATCAAACGACTTAAAGTTCACAGAATTTCTTGACCCCAGAGTTAAAAGTTCACTTGGTGAAGAAGAAATTGTTTTTCCCCCATATGATGCTGAACAGATAAGCGATATCCTTCACCAGAGGGCTGAAATGGCTTATAAAGAGGGTGTATTGGATGATATGGTTATTCCTTTGTGTTCTGCATTTGCTGCACAGGAACATGGAGATGCGAGGAGAGCTCTTGACCTCTTAAGAGTTTCCGGTGAACTGGCTGAGCGTGAAAGTAAACAGGTGGTAGAGGAAAGGCATGTAAGGAATGCACAGGAAAAGATAGAAAACGACCGTATTGTAGAGGTGGTTCGAACACTGCCGACCCAGTCCAAACTTGCACTCTATAGTGTTATTTTGCTCAGGAAAAATGGTTATGTAAATGTAACCACAGGTGAAGTATATAACGTCTATCGCCAGTTGTCCCAAAACATCGATATGGATATACTTACCCAGAGACGGGTAACCGACCTTATTTCAGAACTGGATATGCTTGGAATTTTAAATGCTGTTGTTGTAAGTAAAGGACGCTACGGAAGAACCAAGGAAATCGATTTAAGTGTTCCTGTGGAAAGTACTCTTGAAGTTCTTTTTGAAGATTATAAATTAAAACCCCTTGAAAACTTCAAACCTGTAATAACCAGTCAGACCCATCTATAAGATACAGGTTATTTCATCATTTTTTTCATTATATCTGTATCTTTTAGAATTTTAAAACTGATAATACCTCCTACAACAAGGTTCATGTAAAATGTAAGAGCTCGCCAAGCGACTACAATAATTCCAAGTATGGAAGACGGTACAAAAACCGAAAATAGAGTTGTGGCACCCAGTTCAGCTATACCACTGGAACCTGGAGTAGCAGGTATAACTATAAGAAGTATTAGCAATACCTGTGCAGCATAAACAAGTAAAAGCTGTGGTTCCTGATTGAGTCCCAGTAAAATTACAGGTAGCATTGTGAACTCGACAATCCAGAAAAGTGCAGTACATCCAGCACCATAAAGGAGACCTCTTCTTCCGTCTTTTAAAAACGTTACAAGGCTTTCATGGAACTGTTCAAGTTCATGGTCTATCTGCTCAATTAATTTATGATGTTTACCTTCTGATTTTTTCCCTAATAAACCTGTAATTTTATCAACAATATAATGCATTCCAGATTTTGTTTTTTCCGGTTTCCATATTGTATATATTAGCAATACTAAAATTACAGCCATAAAGATTTGACCTATTGCAAATATAGTATCTATCTTGGAATCCTGCATTATATCTCTGAATATATATAACGCAAAAGGAGCAAATGTTAGCATCAGAATGGCGTCCATTATTCTTTCTCCCAGTACCACTGCACTTGCACGTCCAACTGGAAGATTTTCTTTATACAGGAGATGAACTCTTAATGGTTCTCCACCAACTGAAGAAGGAGTAAGGGCTGCCACAAATGTACTTGAAGTTACAATTTCAATGCATCTAATGAGTTTAGTTTTATGCCCAAGGGCATTTGACATTAATTGTGTCCTTGCACCCCATATGACATATGAAAAAGAGTGTAAAGCTACAGCTAACAATAAATATTCAGTTTTGACTTCTTTTATGATTTCAAATGTAGTAGGGTCGACGGTAAAAACGAGTACTACTATTATCGAGATAAAACTGATTAAAAGAGACAGAGGTAACCATTTACCGAATTTGTTCATGGGACACATTTTTTAATTGTTATGTTTTGTTAGATTAGCATTCTATGTTCATCCTTTAGTATGGAAATATAAAAAAACTGCTATAACATGTATTTATATTTTGTTAAATGCATGCTGGATGTTAATATAATTTTAAGAATTTGTATTTTTGTATAACAAAAAGAGGTTTTGCCAAATGAAAATATTGATACTGGTATGTGGTGAAGGATTGGGTCATACAAGTCGCTGTGTTTCTCTTGGAAGGGAACTAACATCTGCAAACCATGAGGTTCTATTTGGAGCGTATGGATATTCCAAAGAATTTATTGAAGGAAGTGGTTATCAGACACGTGAAATACCGTCTGAAATCAGGCTTGTTGGCAGATCAGGATCACTTGATTTGAAAGCATCAATCGGGGCAACGCTTAAAGAAGGTGATTTATTGGGTGCCCCAAGAATTTTTAGATTGTTTAATGAATTTAATCCTGATGCAGTGGTCTCGGACAGTTACTATCTGGGTGTACTGGCGGCAAAAGCCAAAAAGTTACCTGTGTATTTTATAATCAATCAATCAAATATGGAAGAATTTTTCAAAAACAAAGGTGTCCCATATAAACTAATAGGCGAAATTGTAAAACGTTTTTACAGCACAGTTTTTAAAAAAGTGGATAAAATTGTAATTCCTGATTTTCCCATGCCTTATACTATCTGTCAATATAACCTCTCGTTTCAACCAGAAATAGCTGAAAATGTATTTTATAGCGGACCATTGATAAAAAGAAAATATCATGAAGTGGAAGCCAAACCCCTTGATAAACCTCATATATTATCGGCTGTGGGTGGTTTTGGATACAGAGAGCCTATATTCAGAAAGGTGATTGAAACAGCAAAAAAGGACAGCAGTATCAATTATACATTGATGATGGGTCCTACTATTGACCCGGAAAAATACTCCAATCTCCCGGAAAACGTTGGTGTTATGGATTTTTATAGTGAACCTTTCCCTTATTTTAAAAGTGTAGATGCTGTAATCGCTCCGGGGGGTCATACCACTATCATGGAGGCGTTGAGTTTTGGTGTACCTGTATTATCATTCCCTGATATGAACCACAGCGAACAGGAAAATAATGCCAGGGTAATTGATGAGATGGGTTATGGTCGATGTTTGAATTATTCCACATCTTCAGAAGAACTTTTGCATTGTATTAAGGAAATAACTGATAACAGTAAATTTAAAGAAAACACACAAAAATTAAAGGATATTAGTAAAGACCTTGATGGTCCAGTAGCAATTATGAAAATGCTGGAAAACCGTGAGTAATTATCCGGGTACTATCAGCCTGAGGTATCCTATATATGGTATTCTGTATCTTGCAACACCGATTACCCATTCATCCTTTACCGGACGATGGTAGCTTATAGAGCCCTGTTGGTCAAAATGGTTATTTGTATTCGGGTTGTCTCCTTTGGTAATATAGCCGTTGTAGGGTGCAGAAGGTCCGCCGTTCCACATGGGTTCACCTTTTTCTACGTGATACATGGCTCTATGTATAACCGGTGTAACGCCTTCTCTCCCGTAGGGCTGGTATAAAATCACATCCCCTTCGTTACCAAATGATGTATAGTTGTTGCTTGATGTGTGCGTTTGTATCTGTGTCCGGTCTATATCTTCTACAAATATAATGTCGCCTACATGAATATTTGGCTCCATACTACCTGATTCAACAGCAACCATTGGGGTCCACATTCCAAATACAATTTGTGAAAAAGATGCAAATATAGCCACAGCTAAGAATACTACTGTAATATCCCTAAGAAGAGATACCCAGAAATTATCACTATGTCTGAAAGAATTTATTGCATCTTTTAAATTCATAAAACCTCACTGAATCATACAGTTGCTTTATTTAAATAAGTAACTTTTAATGAGTAGTTTATTATAAAAAACAAATAAATTCAAACGAAATACTAATAGGATTTGAATACCCCTATATTCAATTGGTAAATAAGGGTCTATTATGAGCGAAACCGATGTTTTGAGAATGTTTGCAGAGGCAGGTTACCAGATTAGTCCGGATGCAGCCGAGCTAATAGCATCACAAAGTTCACAGGATGAACTGGTGGATTATGTTCTCAAAAACATCGATGATTCTGTACTTGTTGTTGATGTTGATGATATAGACCTTGATGGTTTTTTATCCCATAATGGAAATGGTTCAGAAAATGATACATCAACTGTAACTGAGAATTCGGCAGAACCAGAACTAAATTGTTCATCTGAACCTTTTAATGCATCCCCTGTTACCCATTCTTCCCAGTTACAATCATCGTTTTCACCCGATTTATCAGGAAAAACAGCCAATCCGGTTAAAGTAATTTCTGATATAACAAATCAGTCGACCTGTGTCGGAGAATATATGGAATTTGTACAGTATTTTAGAGATAGATACAGTAAACTTAGTGAGATAATACGTGGAAGAATTAATGCAAGACCAGTAGAAAGCCTTACCAAAAACCGAAGACTGGGTGATGGGGGAAACAATGATGAAGTATCTGTTATAGGTATGATATCAGATGTGAGAACAACCACAAACGGTCATAAGCTTATTGAAATAGAGGACAACACCGGTTCACTTTCTGTTCTGGTACGCACAGCAGATAAAGAATTATTTGAACAGGCAAATTCATTTGTTCTGGACGAAGTTGTTGGTGTAACAGGGATGCTGACCAACGATAAAAAATTGTTAATAGCGTCCAAATTCACGTTGCCCGACCTTCCCAATACCAATTTCACAAACAAAGGCAGTCATGGTAAAGCGGTGTTTATCTCTGATGTACATGTAGGCAGTTCGACATTCCTTGAAGATGAGTGGTTGAGATTTATCGATTTTTTGAACGGGTATATTGATGACAAAAAAATGCAGGATATCTCAAATGATATTAGGTATGTTGTTGTCTCAGGTGACCTTGTGGATGGTATAGGAATATATCCAGGTCAGGATAAGGAACTTTCTATACCGGATGTATATGAGCAGTACAGGAAAGCGGCTGAATATTTCAAACAGATACCTGAACATATCACGGTTATTATAGGTCCGGGAAATCACGATGCAGTAAGACAGGCAGAACCTCAGCCATGTTTTGGGGAAGAATTAAAATCCTATTTCCCGAAAAACGTCACTTTTGTGGGTAATCCAGCAATGGTTGACCTTGACGGTGTTAAAGTATTGATGTATCATGGTCGTTCTATCGATGATTTTGTTGCATCAGTACCTCATGTATCCTATCAAAAACCAACTACAGCAATGGTTGAAATGATGAAATTCAGACATCTTTCTCCCATCTATGGAGGGAGAGTTTCAATTGCACCTGAAAAACATGACCATTTTGTAATAAATCAGATACCTGATATACTCCATTGTGGACATGTACATACAGTAGGTGTTGAACCCTACAAGAACGTTCTGTTAATTAATTCTGGTACATGGCAGTCACAAACAGAATTTCAGAAAAGAGTAAACTTGGTTCCCGACCCTGCCAGAGTTCCGGTGGTTGACCTCTCGAATATGAAAACATCCATACTTAAATTCAACTAAATCATCCCGGTTGTTTTATATATCTAAAATCTTAAATAAAAGTTAAAATGCCCGACCAAATATACAATAATATTCCAGATTTCAGGACCCTTTTAAAAAATCAGGGATACAGTCTGGTAGGTAACCATTCAGCGGTAAAGACATGTCTCTGGCTCAAACGCTCTATTAAAGACGAGGGAGCTTGCTATAAATCACGATTTTACGGTATAAAGTCCCACTGCTGTATACAGATGACCCCCACGCTTTTATGCAATCAAAAATGTATTCATTGCTGGCGTCCTACTGAAATTGAAGTACCGGCTCCTGAAGAATGGGACTCTCCAGTTGAAATAATGGGGTCTTCTATATACGCCCAACGTAAACTAATTTCTGGTTTTGGAGGTTCAGCTCCCAGAGAACGTTGGATGGAAGCCAACAAACCTGAACATGCAGCTATATCCCTTTCTGGAGAGCCGACACTCTATCCCTACCTTCCAGAGTTAATTGATGAATTTACAAAGGAGGGCATAACTACCTTTGTGGTAACCAACGGTACCAGACCAGAAATGATAACAAGGATAAGACCAACCCAACTTTATCTCAGTCTGGATGCACCTGATAAAAACACCTATTTAGAAGTATGCAATCCTGAATCTCCTGAATTGTGGGAAAATATAAAAAAATCACTTTCTAATCTGTATAGCAAAGATGTCAGAACAGTAGTCAGGATTACCCTTATAAAAGGTGTAAACATGTATAATCCTGAAGGTTTTGCAGAACTGATTAATACAGCAAAACCTGATTTTGTTGAAATCAAGGCTTATATGCATCTTGGATTTTCCCGTGGGCGTCTCTCCCGTGAATCCATGCCTTCTCATGATGAGGTATATGCATTTGCAAGCAAAATCGCTGACTATCTGGATTATGAAGTGGCAGATAATGTTGAAATCAGTCGTGTAGTTCTTTTATCAAGACCTTTAGAACCACTTCCAGGACAGTCATAACCTATATCTATAGTAAATCACATAGGGAAAACGACTATAGAACAAGGTTTACCCTTTTGTGACAATATAAAACCCGTTTCTTTGCCTGATGCAATTATTTTGCTAATTAATAAATCACATTATTATCACAAATTCAAGTTAATCACGGAGTACCTATAATATGGTAGAACAATCAGCACATGACAAATACGAATTCAAGAAAAAACTTGAAGAATTAAGGAATAAAAAGGGAAGAGGTACCGAATTAATATCCCTGTATCTACCACCGGACAAACCTATATCTGAAGTAACATCCCAGCTTAAAGATGAATATGGACAGGCATCAAATATCAAATCCAAGGTAACCAGGACTAATGTACAGGGTGCAATTGATTCACTGGTCTCCAGACTTAAATATCTGGAAGAAGTACCTGAAAACGGTATTGTATTTTTCACAGGTGCAGTTGATGTCGGGGCTAACAAAACCAATATGGAGACCACTGTTATTGAGCCGCCTGAGCAACTTGTTACTTACAGATATCACTGTGATTCATCCTTTTTCTTGGAACCAATGGAAGATATGCTCAAGGAAAGCAAGACCTATGGTCTGGTTGTGCTTGACAGGCGGGAGGCTACTATAGGTTTGCTTGTTGGAAAGCGTATAGAAACGCATAGACATTTGACTTCTACAGTTCCCGGAAAACAGAAAAAAGGAGGTCAGAGTGCGGACAGGTTTGAGCAATTAAGGTTGATAGCAATCCATGATTTTAATAAACGTATAGGTGAAGCTGCAAGTGATGTTTTCCTGAATGTAGACCAGGAAAACTTTGAAGGTGTACTTATAGGCGGACCATCTCCCACCAAAGAAGAGTTCAAAGAAGGTGAATTTCTTCACCATGAAATCCAGAAAAAAATACTGGGAATGTTTGATGTCTCCTATACAGATGAATCCGGATTATCCGAACTTGTTAATGCTGCAACCGATAAACTGGCTGACATAGACCTGATGAAAGAAAAAAAGCTTATGAGGCAGTTTTTCAATGAATTGATTGCTGAATCCGGTAAAGCTGCATATGGTGAAGAGACTGTAAGAAAGAATCTTGAAATTGGTGCCGTTAATACATTGCTAATTTCTGAGGATATGAAGTCAGAAAGGGATATTATCCGGTGTAGTTCATGTGGATATAAGACCTCATTTACACGCAAACCATCAGGTCAGGTGACAGATTATGGAACCTGCCCAAAATGCGGTGGTTCTTTTGAGTTTGTTGACAGTATCGATATTGTTGAAGACCTTTCTACTATGGCAGACCAGACAGGAGCAAAAGTAGAATTTATATCAACCGAATTTGAAGAAGGTTCACAGCTTTTGAATGCGTTTGGTGGTATCGTGGCTATATTGCGGTATAACACCGGAATCTAATTTTTATTAAAAGAATAGCTTATTGGGTGATTTTTTGTTTTTGGAGTTAAAAAAACAGGTAGAATCAATTTTAAATGATGCCGTTGTATCACTTGGATACGAGATTGATAGTCTGTATGTGGAAGCATCCCAGCATTCTGATGTGGCTTCAAATGTAGCGTTTAGGCTGGCGTCAAAATACCGGCAAAATCCCAAGGATATAGCAGAAAAAATTGGTAATACTGCGGTAATAGGTGATAAATCATATATTGGAAAAATGGAGGTTACAGGACCTTATCTGAATTTTTGGGCAAAACGTGATTATCTGGATGACACGGTTTTAAAAATCAGGAAAGAAAAAGAAAATTTTGCCAGTAATTTCAGCAGTGGTGACATTATTCTTGAACATACCTCTGCAAATCCAAACGGTCCTTTGCATGTGGGACATATTAGAAATTCGGTTATAGGTGATACTCTATCTCGCGTACTCAAACATGCCGGTTATAATGTCAGAACCCAGTATTATGTTAATGATATAGGTCGACAAATTGCAATCGTATCATGGGGGCTTAAAAACTTCGGATTTGATGAATCAAAAAAGAGCGACCATGCAATAGCCGACCTGTATATAAAATCGAATCAGGAACTTGAAAAGGATACTTCTAAAGTGCAGGACATCGACAGCCTCATGCAGATGGTCGAAAACGGAGATGAGGACACCATCAAAATTTTTGATGAATCTGTCAGATATTCACTTGAGGGAACAAAACAGACTCTAAAAACCCTTAACGTTTCACATGATGAGTTTGTATATGAATCTGAATTTATAAGAAACGGTTCTGTTTCAAAGATTGTTAATGAACTTAAATCCACAGGACATACAGAAATGGATAATGGTGCACTGGTTGTTGACCTTTCAGGCTATGGTTTTGAGAAACAACTTGTAATCCAGCGTTCAGACGGTACCTCATTGTACACCACCCGTGACCTTGCCTATCATGAACAAAAGAGTGCAGAATCAGACCGAGTAATTGACATACTTGGAGCAGATCATAAATTAGTATCGTCACAATTGAAAGCTACAATGAATTTACTCGATAAAAAAGAGCCTGAAGTTGTAATTTTTGAATTTGTCTCTCTACCAGAAGGGTCAATGAGCACCCGAAAGGGCAAATTTATAACGGCTGATGATGTATTTGATAAGGTAAAATCTCAGGCTTACAAGGAAGTTGATAAACGCCGTCCTGACATGCCTGCTGATTTTAAAAAAGAAATTTCAGATCAGGTTGGTATGGGTGCAGTAAGGTACGATATAATAAGTGTGTCTCCAGAAAAATCCACTGTTTTTGACTGGAAAAAAGCACTTGATTTTGAAAAACAGGGTGGACCTTATATTCAGTATTCTCATGCACGTGCTTGTAATATTTTAAAAAAGGCAGAAACATTCTGGAACCCAGAAGATGCAGTAAACCCTTCAGTTCTTGTGGAAGATGATGAAGTGGCATTAATCAAGAAAATGGCAAAATTTGACCAGATGATAGACCAGTCTGCAAAAGAATTAAAACCTCATACAGTGGCTACCTATGCAAGAGAACTTGCTGATGATTTTAATCAGTTTTACCGCTATGTACCGGTAAATAGTGCTGAAGATGATGAGGTTAGGAATGCAAGGCTTGGACTTGTTGATTGTGCCCGTATTATGCTTGCAAACACACTCTATATACTTGGTATCAGTGCGCCTGAATCGATGTAAACACACCCACAAGTTGTATATATGATGAAATTAGACAATTGGTTATATAGTTTGTAATACAGAAAACAAACCTTACTAAATTTTTAAACTTTTGTGGAAGAATCCACAACTAAAGAGTTGATATATTGCCTGTAAAACAAGGAGATAAAGTAAAAGTAGAATATGAAGGAACACTTGAAGATGGCTCTGTTTTTGACAGCACCGAAAACCACGGTGAACCACTTGAATTTGAAATAGGTTCCGGACAGATTATTGAAGGGTTTGAAGAATCAATCAAGGGCATGGAAGAAGGAGAAGAAAAGCAATTCCAGCTCCAGCCTTCAGAAGCCTATGGTGAACCAAGGGACGATCTTACAAGAGATGTTCCAAAAGAACAAGTTCCTGATGACCAGGAAATAACACCCGGAATGATGTTACTCGTTACTCTGCCTGATGAATCCCAGATTCCTGCAGAAGTACTGGAAGTAACAGAAGAAAAGGTAACTCTTGACCTTAATCATCCACTGGCTGGTAAAGTACTGAATTTTAAAGTAAAAATCGATGAGATTGATGAATCCGGATCTGATGAAGAAACCGAATCTCAATCCTAATTTTTCCTTTTTCTTTTTTATTTATAATAATGGAAGGTAGAAAACCCTGATGTCTTCAGCATCAGGGCTGAATACCGTCCAATATATAACTTAACATATAAATAATGTTAAATCATAATAATTATGGTATGTTAAAAGCTTACAAGTATCGTATGTATCCAAACCAAATCCAACAGGAGTTAATCGCAAAACATATAGGAGCTTGTAGGTTCATATACAACTGGGCATTGGAGAACAAAATCAAATATTATGAGCAGGATGGTAAAGCAATATCAAGATTTGAATTGAACAAACAGATAAGGGTATTAAAACAAGATCATGAATGGTTGAATGAAATTAACTCACAATCATTACAGGGAGCTACTCTTAACCTGGAAAATGCTTTTACCAAGTTTTTCAGAGAAAAATTAGGTTTTCCAAAGTTTAAATCCAAGAAAAACCCTGTTCAATCGTTTTCTGTTCCTCAGTATTATAAAGTCGATTTTGAGAATAATAAAGTATACATACCTAAAATCGGCTGGATAAAAACAAGGCTGCATAGAAGTTTTGATGGTAAACAAAGGACTGCGACTATAACAAGAACACCGACAGGAAAATATTATATCAGTATTTTAGTCGATGACGACAAACAATTACCACAAAAACAGACATTCTACGAAGTTAATACAGTAGGAGTCGATGTAGGAATCAAGGATTTCGCTGTAACATCCGACGGTGAAAAAATCGATAATCCAAGATACCTGAAAAATTCAATTGAAAGATTGAAGGTATTACAGAAAAGGCTCAGCAGAAAAAAGAAGGGTTCTAACAATTACAGGAAACTGAAACATCAGATAGCAAAATATCATGAGAAAATTGCTAATCAGAGAGAAGATTTCCAGCATAAATTAAGTTCCAGGTTGATAAGCGAGAACCAAGCTGTAGCACTGGAATGTTTGAATGTAAAAGGACTGCTGAAAAATCATAATCTGGCACAGCATATAACCGATGCTTCATGGAGTAGTTTTGTTCAGAAATTAGAGTATAAAGCAGAATGGTACGGTAAAAATATCATCAAGATAGGACGATTCGACCCATCAAGCAAAATCTGTCATGTATGTGGATATTATCATCAGGATTTAGAACTTAAAGACAGAGAATGGGAATGTCCTGACTGTAAAACGATACATGATAGGGACATCAACGCATCAGTTAACATTAAAAAATTCACACTGGATAAACAGAATCTAATAGGCATCAATTCACCTTCGGGATGAGGGGTAGAGCCTGTGGACTTGTTCCCATAAGGGAAAAGGATGAAACAGGAAGCCACTTGGTCTTTAGCCAAGTGGTAGTTCACTATTCAAAAACTTGGTCCACTGACGTTGGCACTGTTGCTGTAGCCTCTTTTTTCCCAGTACCCTTCATAACTTTGGTTTGTAATTTCGATTTCTGTTATCCATTTAGCCCATTTATAACCATATTTACTTTCAGCGACCAGCTGTAGAGGAAACCCTCTGTCACGTGGCAGGATAACATCATTGATTTTATAGGCTAAAATGATATTGTTATCCATTAAATAGTCCAGTTTTAGTGAAGTGGAATACCCATCTGCAGAATAGAAAACCACATTTGTGGCATTATCTTTGACACCCGTTTCATTGAACAGGGTCTTTAAAGGAATACCAGTCCATTTTGCGGTAAAACTCCATCCTTCTACACAGTTCAGATCTATGACTTTTGAAACATTGGGATAGGATTTTATCTGTTCATATGTAAAGTTTTCAGGATTTTCTACCATTCCGTTTATTTGTAGCCTGTAGGATTCAATATTGATGTTTGGTGTTCCTTTTATATCACGGGTCTGTTGCTGGTCAATCGGAGTTAAATCAACACCCTGATAGTTTTTAGTTTCAGTTTGATTTCTTGATATTTCGGTATCATAAGTATTCGAAGGAGTGGATGAAAGGCAACCAGAAAAAAGTATTAAAAAAACCACACAAAAAAAGGCGTATATAATTTTTAAGAATCCCATAATGTTGTAATATCCCCCTGAAAAGATATAACTGTAATATAGAAATAACTTTCTCCAGAATCTGCTTATGACTTATAATATTCATTTCGAGCCTGAACCATTGCTTTTAGGTTGGCAAGTGGAGATTCCGGAGCAATTCCGCATCCTGGAGCCAGTACATCTACGCCATTTTTAAGACAGTCAAAAGATTCCGATATGACCTGTTCCGGAGTTCCGTTGTATAATGTCTGAGAGGTGGACACATTACCGATGACGATATTATTGTTTTTATGTGCAGTTTCTACTGCTGTTTTAAAGTCCCTGACGTTTTCTTCAATACTGATACCGTTGAAACCACATTCTACCATAGATGGTATTATTTTGTCCGATTTTCCACAAACGTGAAGTACACGATGTCCTTCAAGGTTTTCTGCAATTTTTTGGTATCTGGGTTTTAAAAGATTATCAAAATCGCTCGGTGGAAGCAAATCCGGTGATGCTACAGCCTCTGCTATACATACTGTATCTGCACCGTGTTTTAGACAGGCATTTGCATATTCTATACAGGCATCGGTGCACACGTCCAGCAGTTTTTCGACTATTTCACGGTCCTTTAGTAACCATTTCATAAACGTTTTTATGTCTGCAATATTGGACGCAAGGTCTATAGGACCTTCAACACCCATAATAACCGGCAGTTCATCTTTAACTTCTTCTTTGATGATACGGGATGCATCCAGAATCGTGGGTATTCTTCCATTTTCAAGAAAATCTTCTGGTAATTCAAGTTCCCTAATTGCTTCTTCTGACAATCCACTGGTTACAGAAGGAGTTCTTTTTTTTGTTCCAATATCGATTTCACATCCCATTGCTTCACCCAGTGTGACCATATCGAACGGATATCTCACGGTTTCAAATCCAGCAAATTTAGATGCTGAAATTGCCAATGTAGCCATTTTTTCAGAATCTCTATCTGCTTCAGGTCTTTGTGAGCCTGAAAGTTCCATCAGGTCGACAGGAGACATGCTGGTAAATGACCCGACCGGAGTTTTATCAACTGTTTTTCCTTTAAGTAATCTAACCATTCTTTCTTTTGGTGTAATCTCATCCATTTTTATCATCTCTGGTAGTATTCATTTCTTGCATCTACAAGAGCTTTTATGTTCTTCAGTGGTGTGTTGGGAGCAATTCCGCAACCTGGAGCCAGTACATCAACTCCTTCTTCCAGACAATTTTTTGCCTCGTTTTTAACATCATCATAACTACGCATCAACATGGTTCCAGAAGTTGAAACATTGCCTATAAGCTTTGATTTATCTCCAAGAATTTCTTTTGCAGTCTGAAGATCTATTATTTTTTCTTCAACACTTATTCCTTCAAACCCACATTCTGAAAGTGGTTCAAGTATAGCATTAATATCACCACACATATGGGATACCTTAAATCCCTTAACGTCCCTGCAGAATCTCTGATATTCTGGTTTTATGAAATTCTCAAACATAGCAGGATCAATCAGGTCAGGACCTGCAGTACCGTCAGGTACACAGACTACATCAGCACCGTGTTCAAGGAGGTTGTTAGCATGGCGAATACATATATCAGTACTGACTTCCAGAAATTGCCGTACATATTCAGGTTTTTTGATTAACCCAATCAAAAAATTGGATGTACCCATTAAATGGGCGGTAAGGGTTGCGGGACCTACCAGACCGGCTATAATTGGAACATTTTCATCCAATTTATCCCTGATTAATTCAGCTACTTCTAACATGACAGGAATTCTGCCTCTTTTTTCAAGGTCATCGGGAATTTGTGGAATATCGGAATTATTGGAATAGGGGTTTGATACAATTGAAGGCTGGATATCCATAGCACCCATATTTACCTCACATCCCATAGCTTCAGCAAGCACAGTAAGACAAAATGGGTATCTTACAGCCTCCAGACCTGCAATTTCATGTCCTGAAACTGCGAGTTTTACCATTTTTTCTGGGTCACTGTGGGCTTCTGGCCATTCTGAATCTGTCATTCTCATAAGTTCAACAGTCGCTGTCTGGGTGACAGATAGAGCGGGAACAATATCTACTTTTTTTCCTTTCAGACAGTTTAGGAGCCTATCTCTTGGATTCATGAGGATCTACTTTTCTGCTGTAAGTTAATAATATATTGGTTTAAGTAGTTATATTTATTGAATTGTTTACTGCCATCCCTTATGTAAATTGTTTGCAAAACCCCGCCAAACATATAAATAGTATCTAAAATAAGTTAGTGTCCATGACTGAGTTAATTTTCGATGAAATTGGCAGTTACCCTTTACCAGAAGGAGTAACAAAAGAATGGTTAGCTCATGCTTTTTCAACCCGTGAAGAGGATGAGCAATTATTTTCGGTTATCAATAATACCTTCCAGAAGAAAATCGATGCAGAGGTACAGGTTCCAAATTACCCACAATTCCAGGATATGAACCAACAATTTTTGTCCATAATCAATGATGAGGAATGTTCAGATGGACCCTATGATGTCAAAGAAGATTGTGCAAAGATATTGGAGCTTGAAGCAATCGAACCAGCAGCCAAAAAGTACAGGGAAGAACATGGTGAAAAACTTGGTATCCGTGTCTGCATCACAGGACCACTGGAGCTGTATCTTAAGGAATTTGGAAGCACTGAATACACCGATATTTTAAACCTGCTGGCGTCGAGTGTCGATAAATTTGCTAAAAAAGCAATCGAATCGGCAAAAAATTTCTATGTAAAAACCATTTCTATTGATGAGCCAAGTATAGGAATCAACCCGCAGATAATGTTTAGCGATTCTGAATTAATTGAAGCGTTAACGATAGCATCACAATCTGCAAACAAACTGGGTGCAGATGTAGAAATTCATCTTCATTCGCCCATACATTATCATCTGGCAGCAAGGACACCTTCGATAAATGTGATAGGTGTTGAATCAGCCGCAAATCCGGATTATCTGGAACTTATTGATAAAAAGTTACTGGAAGATACAGATTCATACCTGAGAGTCGGAGTTGCACGTACTGATGTATTCAATCTCGCTGCTGTACTTAATGAAAAATACAATACCAATGTCTGGAAAGATTTGGACAAGTTTGAGGAAATAATCACAGATTTGGAAACTCCTGAAACGGTATCCAAAAGACTTGAAAACGCCTATTCCAAATTCGGTGACCGAGTCAAATATGTGGGACCTGATTGTGGTCTTGGTTCATGGCCGACTCAGGAAATGGCAAGCCGTTTACTTAACAATGTTGCCAGAGGAATAGCCGATTTTAAGTAATAACTCTTTGCTCATTTAATACTTAATATTATATTATCCAGGATTTCCATAACAATTTTTACAAATACTGGAGTGATATTTATTTCTATATAGGCAGCAGCAAATAATACGACCGTTATTGAGGTTAATAATATCCATAACGGTTTGGATTTCAGATAAGTTTTTGTGGTTGAATTAACTTGTTCAAGGCTCTGGTATATACTGGCAATACTATCACCTCTGAACAAACTTTTATTTTTAACTGTACAGGATTGTATCTTTGCGAACCTGTGTCCCATGGATGCAGTAAGAAGCAGTGCAGGTAGTTCCAGTATTCCATGAGGTAGGATTGAGGAAATGAAATAGGAAAATGAATATACTCCGCCAAACATTATTCCCTTTAATCCCATAACTTCATATCCATCGATTATACCATTGAAAATAAAATAGGAAAAAAGCAATCCAATTAATATACCATTGACAAAAATAATTATTACAGGTATAGTATATGGGAGCAATTGTGCGATTTTTTGATAATCATATTCGCTAAATCCACTATAGTACCATATAGAATCCTGCGTATATTCAGAATTTGGTCTATATCCATTTTGTTTGTAGCTCTTATTAATTTTTGTAGTAAGCTTATATATTTTATTGGAAAAAAATCTGAATAACTGTTCTGTTTTAATGGAAAAGGTTGAATATTTTTTATTTTTAAATCTGTGTTCCAAATCTCCAAGTAGTGCGTGATGGATATATACAAACAATCCTGTACCGGCTGCTGCAGTAAAAGCGGCAATAGTATTGAATATAAATATCGACCAAACAGGGCTGATATATTTAGCACTGACTTCAACTTTTTTGGTAGCAGTACTTGATGTTGTGGTGATTGCTTTGTTGACGGTTTCAGGACCTGTAAACGAATTCATAATAAGATAAAGACTAAACCCAAGCAAACACGCAAAACCAATAGCCATAGCAAACAATTTAAGAGACCACAGCACATCAGATTTTTTAATGCTAAATGTTTTATCAGAAAAATCATTCATAATTTGGACTCTCATTTAACCCTGTAATCTGTTATAACACCAAAACAATTTTTAACATTTATAAATTACTATCAATATATTATTTGTATAAAATTAAAATTATATCGATGAATTAAAATATCTTTGGTACAAATATTATTATATTAATATGTTAACTTAAATGTGAGGTTGCGTCATGGTAACAAGAATACAGACCGGAATTTCAGGATTTGATGAGCTGGTTCAGGGGGGTCTGCTGTCAGAAAGGGTATATCTGGTAAGCGGACCACCCGGCAGTGGTAAAACAACTTTTGGGATACAGTTTCTGACACATGGCGCTGCAAATGGTGAAATTGGTTTATATATAACCTTAAATGAAAGTCCTCAAAATGTTATTGATGACATGTCTAATTATAAGCTTGGCATACCTTCTCTTATTAAAAAGAGAAAACTCCTTTTCGCAGACCTTGGTCCAAGGATGGAATATGGTTATTCAGATGAAATGAATGAAGTAATATCTCCCAATTATGATGTTGGATATGCTCCGGTAGAATCGGAAGCTCCTTCACCAAATCTGGTTTTTAAACAGATTACTGCCTATGTAATGGAGTACAATGTCAAAAGGCTGGTAATTGATTCTGTATCAGCTATACGTTTTACAAGTAAAGACCGTTCCTTGGAAGAAAAAGAGATGAGCCGTTTTATAAGAAGTTTAAAAAATCTGGGATGCACAACAGTGCTTTTATCAGAAATGGTGGACCCTACATCCTATTCTACAGAACAGTTTTCATCTCATGGTGTAATTTTCCTGCATAATTTTCTTTATCAAAAAACAATGACAAGAGCCTTACAGATTATAAAGATGCGGGGAACCAGGCATGATTGTAATATGCGAGGTATTGAATTTACAGAGAAAGGTCTAAAAATCAACGACCAGCTGAGCTGATGGGGGAGTGTTATGATAGATTTTATCAAAAAAAGTGATAGTACAAGGAATTCATCCAGTACCGGTAAATTCCGGAACACAGAAGTATTGAAAAAAGTTTATGACCTTGGTTTTGAGGTAGGTTATAATAAACATTCAGAGCTTGGATGGGTTACTGACAAGTATTCCCGTTTGTATTCATTATCGAAAATGTATGGACAGGATGAATATGTACACCGATATTATATAAGGGGAAAAAGGGACGGAGCTCAGGAAAAAGAACAGAACTTATATGCAAGTTTGTCCAGAGAAGAAAAAGAGAATAAAGATGAAGAAAAGGAGTTGCAGGAATCCCAGGAACTGGATTCAGAAGAGAATGTAGATACCAATTTTGAGAGTGGATTTGGCTGTACATACAGCAATGATTATGAATGTATCCAGTCACCAGCTCAAAAACCTACCATGATGGATTTGCCTGATTTTCTTGCAAAACCCAAAAAACTTGAAAAACCTGATAGTGTAAAAGGGTTTAAACCATTTACACATAGGCGATAAACGTATTAAAAATTCATGCATTAACAAATCCGTAACCTATAAACCTTTGTTTATCATTATTAAGGTTGGCGATTATAAACCTGTCAGAACTATTATAGGCTATCTCTTTTGTACCTGAAAACTCCACCAGATATTCATATCCGGGTTTTGCATGTTCTATATTGTTACTGTTTGATGTAATATTTTCAACTCGTACAGGGGTGGATTGGAGACCTGTAAACAGATGCAAAACATCTCCTACTGCAAATCCATCTGTTAACTGGGTTAGTGTGCAGTTAAGGGTGAAATCAGTACCTACTGATTCATCATTGGATATTATAAAACCTCTGTCGATTTCTTTGGTCTGTACGTGCTTTAGAGCCAACCCTACACGTGACCCAGCTCCTGCACTTTTTGTATCTTCATCATGCATCTGTATCGAGCGTATTTCCAGTGGTTTTTCTAAAGGATACAAGTACATTTTGTCCTTTGAATGTATTGTTCCCTGGGACACAGAACCAAGAGCTACACATCCGATACCTGTAACATTGAATACCTGATCAATAACAACACGGGGAGGTTTATCATCCAATGATTTCTTTTCTTTGGTTACAGTGTCTCTCAGTTCAAATATCATATCTCTGAGTTCATTCATTCCTTCAAATGAGGTTGTTGATGTTGAAATACAGTCCCAGTTTTCAAGACTTGTACCTGCAGTTACCTTTTTTATTTGTTCTTTAAGTTCTTCTATTGCATATGGATAGGTTGTGTCAGATTTTGTTAAAACAAATATTCCGTGCTGGTATTTCATGATGTCCAGAGCTATTATACATTCACCTATAGTTGCATTGAGACCTTCCGGTGGCACACAGATGAGGGCAATATCTGAAAGGCTAAGAGCTGTAATCAGTGGTTTTACAGATTCTGGATACCCGTTCGCATCTATGGCTGTAAGTATTCTTCCACCCTTGGAATACTCAAATTTTGTAATGTCTGATTCATCCTCTTTTTTTCCCAGATGTGATGCCAGACTGGTTCTTCCACTCTGTTCGCTTCCAATAATTGCTACGCTTGTCATGCCCTTGCCCTTAATTTTAAATTATATTTTAACTTTTCCACAAACTGCCGTTCCAGATTGCTTTTGTTTTATCATTGGTACTCTGGTTAAGTTTTCTGATTGATACCAGATATTCGTCGCCAACCTGTTGAGGAGCACCAAATTTAGCGTCTATCCCCATTCTTTTAAGATGTTTTTCAAATTCATAAATCGTTTCAGGTTCTTTTACCCGGATCTGGACATCATCGTGTACTTCTTCCCCCTGTGCAACTTTTCTCATAGTCCTGCTCATTGGCTCCAGTATGCTCCTGCCAAGCTGTAAACAGCGTTCTTGGAATTCTTCCTCGGATTCTCCCAATTCAACTGACTGGAAACCTTCACGGATAACTCTTGAATAGAAATAATCCCTCCCAAAATCGTTGTAGAATTTGAATCCTTCCCTAAGGTCTGCACAGTTGCTCTCAGAACTTGTATACTTTATTGCGTTTATTCGCATCTGTGGGTCTTTGATTACTACACCTTCACGCTCCTGTTTACCTATTTCTTTGATAATTTTGGTGATATTTTTAGGAGCCTCTTCAATTTTATATTCTCCAAAGAGTTGAACCTGATTTAAATTGTAATCGTTCATAAGTTTTCTTCGTTCATATACAGGTAAAGGTTCCCCTGTGTTTTTATATCTGATATCAAATATGAAAAAGTCAAGTGATTCTATATTGTAGATGTTCTTTGGAACATAGGGATTATCGGGACCCACCATTTCCCCGTATAAAACAAATTCTGGATGTTTTTCAAAAAACTCCTGCCCGATTAAATATTTTGCACGTTCTGTAGTATAGGGACAGACTATACCACTTCGGGTAAAAGCAGTGACATCACCGTTAATACTGGCTACTCTAACGTTGTAGCCGTTCATTTTTTCTTCCACAGAAACAGTACCTGAATTCTTAAAATGGCTTTTTACAGCAGGTTCAACAGCCATTGCTCTTTTTATTTTGGGGAAACCTCTTATCAATTCAAAGTATCCATTGTTTTGATACAGTACTGTTCCGCTTTCGATTTTGGATACTTTTTTGTCAAATCTAAACAGGTTCTGATATTTGCCCCAGTTTTGTAATATCCTTTTTTTGGATGCCAGTTTTTTAACTTTAGATGAGGGCAGGTTCAGAAATTCTGCCACACCATCTATATCGAGTTTAGTATTTGATTCAAAGCTCATGTTGGTCTTTGTTAAACTTTGCGTATAATCAATCAGCCATGCTTTCTATGATGTTCCTTCTTGTAATGATTCCTACAAGTTCGTCTTCAAGGTTTAGTACTGGCACTCCACCGATGTTATCTTCAATCATCATGTTGACAACATCAGATGTAGGTGTATTTGTATAGACGGTTTTAGCACCTCTTGTCATAATGTCTTCAATAATCAGATTTCTTATCCTTGTATCCTGTTTGTTACCCGCAACAAGGTCACGGAATGCACGCATGGATTTTGCAATGTCCTTTTCTGTAACAATACCCACAATTTTTTCATCTTCTACAACAGGGACTCTTCCAATATTGTTTTCAAGCATCTGATGTCTGATATGAATTACACGATCACTGGGATTTGCCTTTAGAGGGTCTTTTTGCATTATTTCTCCTGCATAACCATCAAAATGATTATTTTTCAACAGTTCTTCAGGTGTAACCCAACCGTATATATCATCGTTATCTGTGACTACTATAACTTTTCCTTTGTTTTTCATCAGGGTTATAGCATCTTTGATATCTGTATCAGGCAAAACTTTTGAATAATCATCAGAAACAGCAGTAGCTACATGTAGTGATGACGCAGGTTTGTTGCCTTTTTTACGTGTTCCAAGTTCTTCATTAAGGCTTCTCATGGTAAGTACGCCCATGATTTTATCGTCATGGGTTACGAGCAACCTTCGGGTATTTTTCTTCTCCATAACGTCAAGCGCATGGGATGTTGTATCAGATTTATCGATGGTAGGTGGCTCCACCATTATTTCTTTAACTTGCATATATGAAACCTCTTAATTTGTCCTAAATGTTTTTTATAATTATAGAGTAGACTTTACTCAGATAACTGATTCTGTATAGCTCTTAGTATATCACTTCTGCTAATTATTCCTACTATATCTTCATTTTCTCTTACAGGTAAGCCCAGAACATTTTCATCAATCATAATTTTTGTGGCATTGTTAAGAGAATCACTACTGTCTATTACATGAAGCTGTGTACTCATAATGTCTTCTGCCACCAGTGAAACCTTTTCTACATCTCGGTATACCCTTTGACCGCCAGTTTCGGGTTTTCGAGCCATTTTTATTTCTTTGGATTGGAGTTTTCCTTCATCGTCTTTAAGACTATTTAAAGCCAGGTCTCTGGTAGATATCATACCCACGGTTTTTTCGACATCGTTTACTACAAGGAGTTTATGTATATTGCTTTTATCCATTTCATCTATTACATGGTTTATAGTATGATGTCTGTGAACAAATATTGGATTTTTTGTCATCCATTCAGAAATACTACCTTCCAGTGAACGGTTTTCAACAATATATTTAACAATATCTGTCCTTGTGATAATGCCGGCTACTTTATTTTTCATGACAGGAAGGCTACTTATATGATTCTCAAGCATCATACTGGTAGCCTGTGATATTGATGCACTGGAATAGATTGTTAATGGAGATTCGGTCATTACCCTGTCGATTAAAATATCATCTACAGGTCTTCTCTTCCATGTCGGTCCTGATTGAGCTTTTTTCCTGCTCAAATCAGACATTGTTACTATACCTACCATTTCCTCTTCATCATCAACAACAATAAGAGTGTTGATTTTATGTCTTAGCATCAGGTTACGTGCATGTGCAACAGTATCATTTGGTTTTAACACATAAACCGGTGAACTCATGATGTCTTTTACGGTCATTTTTATCCTCATCTGTTTTTTTAAAATAATTTTATTCTACAATGGCTTTCAGGAAGTCTCTTTCTGTGATTATTCCTATAAATTGACCATTATCAATTATTGGTAGAGAACCTACATTATTTTCCTGCATAAGCCTTGCTGCTTCACCAAGGTCTGTATCAGAAGTTGTCCAGACTACATCTTTTGTAATCATTGAACTTATAGGTTCATTTAAAGGTTCATGTACATTACCTGTTATAAGTTTTTCAAAGGCTTTACCGCTCCCAAGGTAATTCATAATATTTGTTGCAGTAACAATTCCAAGTAATATACTGTCTTTGACTACCGGTAATCTTCTAAAGCCTTCATTCATCATAATTTTTGCAGCATCTTCTATAGTAGCATTGGATTTAACTCTCATCACATTTTTGTTCATGTATTCTCCAACACTTTTATTTGTATAAACTCCATCAATAAACTGCAAAAAATCTCGTTCTGTACAGATTGCATGGACGCGATTGTCCTCGTCTACAATTGGGAGGCCGCCAATATTTTTGGTATTCATTGTGTCAATTGCATCATCTATACTGTCTGTGTTATGGAGATATACTATGTCGTTTTCCATTATTTCTCGTATTTCCGCGTTTATTGCTGCTATAAGATTTCCGTTATAATGGTTTTCAACAAGGAGGTTTTTATCTCCACCACCCATGAAGTTTATAATATCAACAGAGGTTACAATTCCTTCAAGGCGGTTAGTACCAGCATCAGTAATGGGTATACGTCTAAAACCTTTGTTCATCATTGTTTTGATTGCACCCATTATAGTTGTTGTTGGTGGAACAGTTATAACATCCCTTTTGGCAATAGCCATTATGTCTCCTTCGTGTTCTGCTTCATGTCCCTGAAAATCCACTGGACCAAGTTCCTGGACTCCATCGGTTGTATGAAGTTGAGGGTCTTTTTTTCTGGATATTTTTTCTTTATCCTGTGCATGTATTTTTTCTTGCATTCTCACTTTTTTTTCCGAAGCTATATTCCTTTTTTCTCTTATATCCAAACTAATCACCTTAAATTGATCTATACTATGGTTTTTTCTTATTATCTCAGACATGCTTCCAGTAGGTCGTTCCTGTCTACAATTCCTACCACTTTATTGTTGTTTACAACTGTTAACCTTCCAACATCATAGTGAATAATCTTGTCTATAGCTTCTGTAATAGGAGTATTAGGGGTTATTGTATAGGTCGGAGTAGACATTATCTTTTCAACTCTGGAACTTTTTTCGGGAGAATTTATTCTTGCATGTCCTGATTTAATGATATCCCTTCTTGTGACCACACCTATTGGTTCATTTTTCTGGTTGACAACAGGTATGCCGGTATAGTCCCAATCCAGCATATTGTTCCATATTCTTGCTACATTATCATCGGTATAGCATGTTATTACTTTTGTATTCATAATTTCGCCGATGGTTTCTGGTGATCGTCTTGAAGGGTTTATTTTTTCCAGTAAATCACGGTTGCTTATAATCCCGGCAAGTCTTTTCTCGGTTGTTGATATCATAACTGGTGACCTGTGTAATTTAGCATCCAAAAGGAGTTTAGATGCTTTCAAAATATCAGTATCTGGTAAGATAGTTGGGAATGCACGTTCAAAACCTTTCACAGTTAAATTGGATTTGGTGGATGTGATATTTAGTATATCCTGGTCGGTAAGAAGACCTGTTACATGATTTGAATCATGATTATCTACAACAGGAACACTTCGTAAAAAATAATCTCTCATTAGTTGCCTTGCATGGGTAATATAATCGTTCTCAGTTACTTTTACCGGGTCTTTTGTCATTATATCTTCTACTACTGTCATGTAATCCCCCTTTAATCATCAACAACATAAACTATAAACAAATAGTTATGTATTATCTCTACAACTTTCGCACAACATCATGCCATTAAACATTTTAAGGTATTCTGAAAAAGTTCCACAATATTCACAAATCCCCTGTTCAACACTTTGGGATGTTTCAGATTGTTCACTGCTTGTTTCTATATCCGAATTTGTTGTAAAGTACTGTTCCTGATTCATTTCGATTAAATTTTTCAAAATTGTATTAAGTCCTGAAGAGATTGTTAGTATATCCCGGTCAGTGATAAACCCTACAATTTTGTTATCCTGCATTACTATAAGCCTTCGGATGTTGGATTTTACCATCAATTCCGCTGCATCGATTACACTGGTCGAAGGTTTAGTGGTTATAAGTGGTGAAGACATGACTTCACCGGCAGTTATTCTGGAAGGTCTGATATCTCCTGTTAATATTTTTTTAACCAAGTCTCTTTCAGTTATGACTCCAACAGGGTCATTGTTTTGCACAATTATGATACTTCCAACATTGTTTTTGCTCATTTCTTTAGCAACATCAACCACACTCGCATCGATATCTATTGTATAAACGCTTCTATTCATTATTTCGTGAACTGTCAAATTGTCATCAAGTTCCTTATACGGTTCACCTGCTTCAATATCTTTCTGAGTTCCTAATGTCATAGATATCACTTTATTTGTTAAATCGTTCAATATCGACCCACATTCTGTCCCACCTTAAAGAGTATCTATACGATGGTATTTATAGATGTTTGTAATCTGCAGGCTTTATTACCAAACATTTACCATAATTTTATTAAGTGTAAAATTAAGGCAAAGTGATAATACAAATAATCCAAAATTGGGTAAAAAAATAAAAAGAAATATTTCGGTTTTATTGGGTGTAGTCCATACACATGTCAACAAACCCTTCGGTTTGCCATTCCAGTAACCTTTCTTCGTTTTCGGTAAGTTTTGTCTCCAAACCTTCAAATAACCCAATAAATCCTACAAGTGCCAGTATATTTACGTTTTCTATAGTATCTTTTTTAAGTACACC
This sequence comes from Methanohalobium evestigatum Z-7303, assembly GCF_000196655.1. Classification (GTDB taxonomy): domain Archaea; phylum Halobacteriota; class Methanosarcinia; order Methanosarcinales; family Methanosarcinaceae; genus Methanohalobium; species Methanohalobium evestigatum. The sequence continues at coordinate 25,575 of NC_014253.1, forward strand.
ATATTTCATCAATTCTATAACGCGTTTCCAGAAAACTGGACTGTTTCGAAGTATTTCTGCTTGTGTACATAATATTTCATCTATTTTCAGGTCACTGTTTAACTCATCCAGTAAATCCTTTGATAATTTCTTTTTTCCTTTTTCTGTTATTGAATCTATTTTCAGTTGTCCATTTTCTTTTTTGGTTGCAATGTAGCCTTCCCTTTCGAGTCTTTGGTTTTGAGACTCGGTTTCTTTTTTGTTGTATTTTTCGTTTTCAATTGTTCTTCTGTTTAATTCTTCAGCGTTGTTTACAGGACAGTTAACACAATCTCCTCGGGGATGGATACATTCTAAATCTGTTTTTTGGCAATAAAAACATTCGTTTTTTATCATCGTTTTTCCACTCGGTTACTGTTTTTAGTCACTATATAGACCATTTCCCAGAATCTTAATCTTCTACTCCCCTCACGTCGTCAATAGGAAATTTTCAAGCTTTGCAAGATGTAAATTTATAGTTCAGCTGATTGTATGATTTGGGCTGATACATCCAAGTATACTACAAGTAATTGATATATTTTTATTCTTTTACATCTTAAAAATAAAAAATTAAAAATTTTAACTATTATTATTTTTAATCTGATTTTAAAACTACTATTTTTTTATAATATGTAATACAATATTTTTACTGTATGTCAAAGGTTAAAATCAATACAAGTATACCTCAGGAATACAAAGAGATGATTGAACAATCAGGGTACAGTCAAACGTATTGTGTTACAGAAGCATTAAGGCAGTTTTTCTATGGTTCGGATGGTAAAAATCAGGAGACATCATCAGATGAAGAAAAAAATAGCGATGTGGATGTATTGGTTTATGAAGAAAGAATACAGGAACTAAAACAGGACAAAGAAAGACTTTACAAACTGCTCGGTAACAAAGATTTGCAACTACAAAACAAAGATAACCAGCTCACTGAAAAAGACAACCAGCTTAAAAATAAGGAATATCAAATAAGTTCAATGTTTCACAAAATAAATACTGTAGAACAGAAACAGAACAACAAACCCCACCTGACAGACCATCTGAAAACAGATGACGGCAACCCCGGGTTGTTAAAACGTCTCAAATCCAAGTTTACGAATAATTAAAGTAGGGTTACAAAAATACGACCCTGCTTCTGTTTCCTGCACTTAATTCAACATCATCCTGATAACCGGGTTTTGAAGTTGCATCAATGACCTGTATTTTGGAATCGAAATCCAACTGGTCTATCAAATTGGCTTTTTCACCCCATAAGGCTATCCGTATCCGACCGGTATCATCCGAAAGGTAAATATTGGCTACTGTATTGGTTGATCCATCTTTTTTTGTAAACTCTTTTATATCTCCAAGACCTGAAACAGCACCCTCTACAGAATAGAGCTTCCGAGATGATGCATCAATTTTTTCTATAGGAGTAAAATGTTCATTGTAATCCACATTAGTGTTTGTCTTTTTAATTAACCCGTAATTGCCAATCTGGATTTCAACTTCCTGATTATAATTATTTGTACGGGCAAATCCATTGATTATTTCTACATTATCATTATAATCAACTTCTTTAACAAGGTCTGCTTTGTCGTCCCATAATGTCACTTTGATTTTTCCGGTGTCGTCTCCTATCTGAAGGTTGCTGACGCGACCCTGTGAACCGTCTTTTCTCTGGAAGGTTTTGACATCCCATATATTAAGAACCTTGCCCAGTATATTGATGTCGCCGGTTCCATCCTCTATATATTCAATTTTTTGTGAATTGGCTGATGTGTCTATACGTTCATCTGCTTCATCGATTGTGCCGTATTGACCAATATGGACTTCCAGACCTTTATACCCTTCTTTTGCGTAACCGCTTATCTGAAGGCTCTGGTCTACTTCAAATTCACCGGATTCTATCAAACTGGCTTTATCATCCCATAATGTTAACCTGATAGAACCTGTTTCATCTGCTACTATAAGGTTTCCTACTTTACCCTCTGTACCATCATTTTTATTAAAATCCTTGGTACCAAAAACAGATACCACTTTTGCGATAAATTTAACGTTGTTGTTGGGACTGATATCTGAAATTTTTACCACATCATTTCCAGTATCACTGACTCCAAGGTCGTTGGCAACGAGTAGTGCGGCAGTTTTTCTATCACATAAACCACTCATCTGTTCAACCTTTTCATCTACTTTGGACAGAAAATCTTCTCTGCTAATCGAGTCTTCAAGTTTATCATAGATTTTATCTATTTCTTCGGTTTCACTCATGATAACACCAGTGATGGATTAATTATTAAAGGTAACTATCAATTTAATTTTATTATATGAATAAAAATGTTCATAATAATTTGTTTGAAAAGATACGAAATTATTACTTCTTGGTTGTGCATTTACTACTAAAAAAAGTTCAAATATTATAAAAGAATTTGCAAGTTATTTTTTTGTTAAGTTTCGGCAAGATATATTAACAATAAATAACATTGTTATTTTAGGTACAATGATTCGTAAATGTAATGAACATGGCTATTTCAGAGGCGAAGTCTGTCCTGAATGTAATACAAAAGGCAGACATGTTCTTGGTGACCGTTATGAAGAACGTCTGGGAAAATTCGTATCTGGAGCACTGAGGCATTTTCCAAATGCAACAGGTTTAGAAATGGATAAAAAAGGTTGGGTAAACCTTGACCAGTTTTGTAATATTTTAAAGCAGAAATACAAATGGGCAACAAAAGAATCATTAATATCTCTTGTAGAATCTGACATTAAAAACCGATATGAAATCGATGGTGGATATTTGAGAGCTTGCTATGGACACTCGGTAGATGTAGAACTTGACCATTGCGAATGTGACCTTCCATATTTATACTATGGTGTAAGCCAGGAAGAGGCGGATATGATTCTTGAGAATGGTATAAAACCCGTACACCAGCGGTATGTCCATTTAAGTACATCATATGGTAAAGCAAATGATGCTGCACAGGTTCATACAGATAATCCTATAATAATAAAAATAGACGTAGATGTTGCAAGAGAAAATGGAATGTCATTCATGTCTGCAACAGATGAAATTGTTTTGGCTAAACAAGTACCGTCAGAGTATTTAAGTATTGCAAATTTTGGTTAATATAATTGGGTGAAATGTTTGGTCACTGGGAGGTGACCCGAAATAATCCGTTTTCTTCCATTATATTAAATTCAACATCAAGAAATTTTTCAGTGACCCATATATTTGTTTTTGTGTGTTGGGTAATATCTTTAACAGTATAAGAACATCCCGGAACAAGTCCCATATAGGGTATTAACTGGTCAGCAAGATTTATATCAACATCTGCTCCAGATTCCAATTCAACGCTTACTTTATCTGCAGCCTTTTTCCCAACTTCTTCTGCAGGAAAACCTCTTTTTCCCAGTGCACTACCACCACACAAATTTTTCCATAATGTAATACCAGTCCCTTTAGAGGGATTGTTAGTGACCTCGGTGGCAATATTACAATCAAAATTTTTATAGTTGAGATGGTAGGAAGCAGATTCAGCCTGTCTCTGTGCGATATGTTCAGGCAGGTTTGAACAATGTGATATACCATAAATTTTGGAAACTGTTGTTTTTTGATTGCAAAAATTAAATTTGTGAAGTTTTTTAGATTTTAAATTTGCATACACAACTCCCTGACCTTTTGGATAGTAACCACGTCTGATGTTTTTTATATCACATGTGTAACCCATTTTTGATAGAGCGGTAACTGTTATATGTTTTAGATAGTCAATTGTTGGGGACCAGGCTACATCTGTTCCCCCTGTTATTTTGAGCTGGATGTCCTCGTTGGATTTTATAACCAATGGCATTATACACTGTAACAACAGGGTTATACTTCCTGCAGTTTTTATATCAACATCGAAATAACCCCCCTTTATTTCACCTGGAAAAAAACTGATACGTAATGACCCTAAATATTCTCCATCAATTTGCGCATTGCAAATACGTGCAGCAGTTTCAAGAGTTTTTATATGCTGCTTTTTGAGTCCTGGATTTGAACGAAATTTGCGTATGTTATAAATTTTCACACTTTTACCGGTAGTGGCAGATAGAGCAATCGCAGTTCTGACGATTTGACCTCCGCCTTCACCATATGACCCGTCAATTTCAATCATATTTTTGATTATCCATGTTTTTATAGGCGTCCTTTACAGCATACGTTATAGGGTCTACCAGTTCAGATACAGGTGGAGTGTAGCAGGTTTCCATTTTCAACATATCGTCAATGGATGCTTTTTTCCTTATTGCAAGGGATAATCCATCGATTCGTTCTTTTACACCTTTTCTGCCAATAATCTGCGCTCCTGAAAGACAACGATTACTGAATAACAGTTTGATGTATATTTTTTCACCACCCGGATAATATCCTGCTCTTGTAAAACCTGTTGATGAACCAGTTACAGTGTTTATTTTATTTTTATATGCAGTTTTTTCTGTGAGACCGACGTTACCAACCTGATAATCTCCAATAACACCAATCCACGGATTTGTAATGGGAGTAAAAGTTGATGTTTTCTCCAAAAGGTTTTCTGCAATAACAGATGCCATTCTTCTTGCAGTACTTGCAAGCTGGCTGACAAAAGGATTTCCAGTTACAAAATCATAAACCTGAGCACATTCTCCGCCTGCAAATACATCATCAAGGTATTTATTATCGTATTTTACCTGCAGTTTATTGTTTACCAACAATCCGCCACTTTCACCAACAGAGATACCTGCATTTTTTGCAAGTGATACTTCGGGGTTAACGCCTGTAGAGATTACAATGGTATCAACAGAGATGTTTTTTATCTTTCCCGTGATATTTTCTTTAATAGTAACCGACTCGGCGGTGTCAGAACCGTTTATGGATACTGGAGTGTGACCTGTCAAAAGGTTGATACCTTTTGAATCAAGATGGTTCTGCAGAATTTGTGACATGTCAGAGTCAAGGTTGTGGGACAACACGTTTTTACTACGGTTGATAAGTGTTGTACTGATACCTCTTTTTACACCGGCTACAGCGATTTCGACTCCTATCCCTCCTGCACCGATTACTACCAGATTTTTTGATTTTTCCAGATTATTCTGGATTTTTATCCCATCGGATAATGTTCTAAGTGTAAATACATTGTCCATTTTTATAAATTCTTTCAGGGGTTCTGGTATAGAAGGTGAACTACCCGTAGCAATAACAAGTTTATCGTATCTTACTGTGTCAATTTGGGTATGTACAGTATGGTTTTCAAGGTCAATGGAATTAACCTGTGTATTAAGTCGGACATCAATACCCATGTCTTTGAAAAACTGTAGATTTTTAACTATAAGTTTGTTGAAATCCGGAATATCACCGGCGAGTACAAAAGGCATTCCACACTGACTGTAGGCTGTATGTGAGTCTTTTGATAACACTTTGATGTTGTAATTTCCGTGGCGCTGGACATGAGTAGCAACAGCCATCCCTACAGCGCCCCCTCCAATGATAACTAAATCCTGTTTTTTTGTATTGTTCTCTGATGTATTCCCCACCATACTGGTTAATAATTGAGATTGTTTATTAAGTGTATTGCCTATCAGTTTTAAAATCTGGTTATGTTAGGTAATTTCCTAACAAAAAGAATAATTTTATTATGTTTTAAATCCAACTCATTGTTAAAAAGATATAGGAGGATTAATCATGCTTGATTTATCTATTTTCAAGGGAATTGGCATATTACTGGTAATAGTTGTTTTCAGTAGTGGATTGCTTTTTGCAACTGCTTCAGAATTGAATTTGGGAATAAATAAAACAAATAAAAGCCTAGAAACTTCTTTAGGTGATGGACAAAACGGCTCTCAGATAAATAATACAAACCAGTCTGGATATATCAGTGGACTGGCAAAAATCGATGACATTAATTTGGAAAGAAACCCTGATGAACAATTACTGGTCAATGTAAGTGGTCACCTTTCTGATAGTTGTACAGAAATTGATGAAATTGTAAAGCAAAAAACTGGGGACAAATTTATAATCAATATTACTACCAAAAGACCAAAAGATGCGATGTGTCCTCAGGTGATAATTCCATTTGAGAAAGAATTTAAATTTGATATTAGTGGAATGGATATAGATAATTTAGAAGTTAAAGTAAACGAGGTGACTAAATCCTATTTATCTGAATGATTTTTTTGTCAACAAGCAAGTTTTCATAAAGTTTACTTTGTAAACAGTTAAGTTTAATACATTCTAAAAATATTTTAATATTATAAGGAGTTGCAGAACTTATTGTGTCCCCCTTGGATTAGCCCCCAACATTCAGCTATTTTTATAAGCTCTGCAACTCCACCTCTTTGTTTTAACAATTATTATTTCTATATTTGTTAGCTAAATATTTTGTTATTTGTCCTATAGTAGTTATTAACCACAAATTTATTAAACTACTACTAACTTCCTATTTATGAGTAATCAATTAATGGTTACATTCATAATACAAAAATTACTAATACATTCACAAAAATATTAAAAGATGTGGTTATCCAACGCAAAATAGTTTGGATTTAATAACTAAATATTACAGTGTATACAACATCAGTATCACATTAATAATTAAAGACATATAAAAAACAGAACAAGTTTGATGTACAATAACAATGATTATGGGTTCCAACACTAACGAAGGGTTTCAATTTAATATTAAAATTATAATTGTCACTAATCTGATATAATAATACTTTACAGAAATCCTTACTTAATCAGAATCATCAACCAAAACGCAATAATCATTGAAATCAAATTAATGATTAAAGAGGTAACTCATTGTAATTCAGACAAATAAAGATAAATTGGCATGAGTATCCGGCAGACAACTCATGTATTAATTGAAAATTCGGTTTCAATCAGAGTACTAACAAAAGTAGTATATTGGGTGCTAAATCAACATGTAAATCTCAATAATAGTTCTCAGGTTAGATATCAATTTGCCCATCAAACTTGTTCTGTTTTTACTATTTTGCATTGGATAATCCATATTTGATATCTATAACAGCCATTATGGAGATATTCATATGCAAAATCAGAACCATAATCAAAATAATCAAAACCAATCAGCAGATACCACTAAATATATCATCCATTCAAAAATCAGTGCAAATGGTATAATTGAGCGTCCTGATATAGTAGGAGCAATTTTTGGACAGACAGAGGGGTTGCTTGGAAAAGACCTTGACCTTCGAGACCTTCAAAAGACCGGTAGAATAGGAAGGATTGAAGTCTTAATAAGCGGTAAAGGCGGTAAATCAAAAGGAACTATTCTGATACCATCCAGTCTTGACAGAGTTGAAACATCTGTTCTGGCTGCTGCCCTTGAAACTATAGATAGAGTAGGACCATGCAGTGCCAAAATAGAAGTAAGTAAAATCGAGGATATACGAGCCACAAAAAGAAAAAATATCATTGAAAGAGCTCGGATGATTTATTCTTCAATGTTTGATGATAATCTCCCTGAATCCCAGGAAATCGCAGATGAAGTACGTGAATCCCTGCGAATCCATGAAATGGAATATTATGGTAAAAATAAAATACCCTGCGGCCCCGAAGTGTTTGATTCTGATGAAGTGATCCTTGTAGAAGGTCGTGCTGATGTACTTAATCTACTGCGTTATGGGATAAAAAATACAATCTGTGTGGGTGGTACAAATATTCCACCTGAAATAGCGGAACTTACAAAAAAGAGAAACGTAACTGCGTTTACAGATGGTGATCGTGGCGGAGTGCTCATAATAAAAGAGCTTTTACAGGTTGCTAATATCGATTATATTGCCAGAGCTCCTGAAGGTAAAAGTGTTGAAGATTTGGTACACAGAGAGGTAATGAGGGCACTGCAACAGAGAGTTCCGATAGAGCAGGCTATGGAATCATATACTTCAAAACCAGTAGAGTCATCAAAAACTGGTAAGTCTGCAAGGGTTTCTAAACGTAAGGATAATAGGTCGCAGGAAATACAAAAACCTTCAAGTTTGAAGCCGAAAAATCTGGTTAAAGAAACCGAGGTTGAGCCTCAACAGGAAGTTCAGGAAAGTTTTACTGAAGATGTAGAAATAGCAGAAGAACCTGTTGTAACTGAAGAAGCGGAACCCCAGTTTAAATTTAAACCTCATATAGATGCAATATCCGGTACACTTGATGCACGCCTTCTTGATTCAGGGGAAGAACTGGTTGAAGAAATAGCAGTAAGAGACCTTGTTAATAAATTGAAAAATTATAATGGTGAGGTAGTAAGTGTGGTTTTTGATGGGGTTATAACCCAGAGGATTCTTGATGTATCTTCAGAAAAAGGAATCAAAAACCTTGTTGGTGTGAAACTGGGGAATGTGACAAAAGTACCCACAGAAATTAATATCTTTACTGAAAATGATTATTGCTAATTTTTTTTATTTTTTATTTTTTGTATCATATTTATCATGATTAATCATAAACAATAAATAGAAAATTACTTATAAATGATTGGGGAAAGTATTTTCCGTCAATAATGACTTTATTTAAAGTCTAATTAATGATTATCGAGTATATAAAAGTTCATATAAAAACAGCATGATTAATAAAAGGTTGGTCAATATGCACAAAGATGAATTAATACAATTGCATACACTGATGGCTCAATTGAAACGATATTTTGAATGTCAGGGCGTTGAATGTGATTTCAGTGAATACAAGTCCCTGTCCATCAGTCCAGTGCACGTCCACCGGAGCAAGGCAGAGCATAAACATGCAATATTTGTTCTTGGAAATGATATAGCAAAAATAATTTCTGAAGATGAAAACATGGGAGGTGGAAGAACCTCTGAACGAATGCAGGAACTTGCGGCAAGGACAGGAAATAAGGTAATTCAGGATAATTAAAGGGTATTTTCATTTGTAATCCCTGATTCGTATTTATTGTTTATTTTATTATCCAGTAGATTAGTATATGAATTCATATCATAGGGAGGCTGAAGGTATGCTTTCATTATAATACCGTCTTCACCATCTGAATAATATTTTTTTTCAACCCAGCACTGGACAAAACCCATACTATTGTATAGTTTCTGTGCACGAACATTACTTCTTCTTACCTCAAGCCTGGCATATTTTAGCCCTGTCCTGCAGAACAGATTTAATATAGCCCTGAGTAGTTCTGACCCGATACCTTTGTCCCTATAGCCTTTTTTAACAGCAAGGGTAAATATACGCCCTTCGTTTTCATATATCTGATATCCTACTACATATCCTGCTACTTTGTCACCTACAGTAGCCACTATAAAACCATCACTGTTGATCTCATAAAAATTGATGTAGACGAACGGATTGTGTTCGCTAAATGTTTCCATTTCAATTTCTAAGATATCCTCAAAATCTTCCGGTTCAAAGTATCGAAGATTCATTGTATCGTTTTGATATTTCAAGTTTAGTGGTTAAGTTTTTTTCACATGACGCAACGTTATGGCTATACCTCTTGTGGATTTTTCCATTTCTCTGCCGCTCATCAGTGCTCTGCCTACACCGATAGCATTCTCTCCCGAAATAAGCACTTCATCACCGGGTCTGATTGAAACATCCGCTTCCTGTATTCCTGGTGCAAGAATCGAACCTTTTGGTACAAAACTACCAATTTTTACTACATAATTGTCATGTGGGATTAGTAGTTCAGCACCGCGGGCGGTTAAAGATAGAGTTCCATGGTGTGGTACAAGAGTAGCGATTTGTTCTTTATTCAGATAAACCTGATGTTTGGGATAAGGGGCTTTAATTACAGCATCATCTGGAACAAGTATGTTACCTGCACCTTTTCCAAACTGATAATCAGCAATCGCACGCATAAGGTTGTGTTTTGACATTGGTTTTGGTTGGGTGCGTTCATAAGCCAGATTCTTAATAGTATCTTTAAGAACCTCAAGAGATTCTTTGGATGTAACATCACTTTCACAGGTATATACAATATCTATCCCAAGTTTTCTGGCGGCTAAGTCACAAACTTTTTGATATGCACCCTCTACATGTGCGACTACACAGGAATATTTGTTTTTAGAAAGATAATTTACAAGACAATCGGTGACCCATTCCACTTCATCGGCGTCCCAGTGACCTGTAACTGCGATATCATAATGCGCAGCTGGATAAGTGAGTTCAAGTTCCCGGGGGACGATTCCGAGGGGGGATGTCAGGACGAGTTCATGGACGTACTTGCGGTATTGACCCAGAGTATCGATAAATTTCTGGTGGGAATTGGATGTGGAGTAGGGTTTTCGGGCAGAACATGGCAGTAGCAATAAAATATCTTTTTTAGGAGGGGTGTATCTGTTTTGTACCCTTTCAGCAAAACGGGTGATTTCAGGGCGGTTTAGGGATTCGCTCGTATTTGCAGTAAGTTGAACTGTTCGAGTAGTAGGAAATTGTTCTTCTAAATAACATTGGTCAAAGTCTGCAATACGTAAAAGAGCCGTTAACCAGGGTTGAGTTCTGCATTGTCCTTCTACGTATTCACGCAGATATCCTTTTCGTATTTTTTCGCGTACAAGAGATAGTTCAGAATCAAGCATATTTTTGTTGTGTTCTTCAAGAATAATCCCGCGATTTTCCGCATCCATCAATTTCAAATCATCAACGGTGACAGATGTACATGCATCACATCTACATGGCAGTTCTGTGATATTATAAAGATAAAATTTTCCTGATGATGTTAGATAAATGTCATTGTATGCTGATATGGTGGCACGGGTATAATCAAATACATCGGCTCCAAGATATATAAGCATTGCAAGATTTTCAGGAAGTGCAATGTTTGGAACATAAACAGCGGTATCATGAGGTATTTCTTCTTTCAAACCTTTTAAAGCATTGAAAAATTGCCTGGCGTTGTTTTCAAGACCGCCACCACCTTCCATTATATATAGGTCGCTGTTTTTGACCTTTTTACCGGGGTGAAAAACACTTCCTGTAGCGCCACTTGTTTCAATATCATAATTACCGGTGGCATTTGATACGGCTTTATCAGGTACATTATAGGGATAATTCTGGTGTGGCAATATTATGAGATTATTCTCGCTTACTTTCTGACGCAACTGGTTTAAATATTGGTTTTCAAAAATATGTTTTCCCTGTTTCCATACAGAACCAGCGTCAATAATCGGTAACTTCTCAGTATCTCCGATATCTTCGATGTTAATAATACATGGTGTTTTTAGATTCCTGCTAAGAATAAGTTTCCCCAATCTTGCTTTTCCGTCTCGTTGTTCTACTTCAAAATGTTTTGTCATGTATCTGTGATACCTCTTTTATAGATGTAAATTTTTGGTTTGGTATTTACCGCAACTTTTAAGTTTTTGTATCTTATTTGATACTTAGAGTTTTTGTATGAAATACATTGAAAAACTACGGGAGATTGTAGGCAAAAACCGGGTCCGTACTTCTTCTCCAGAACTTTATTGCTATTCATGTGATGCATCCCAGATAAAAGGGATGCCAGATTATGTAGTACGTCCCGATAGTACAGATCAGGTATCCAAGATTGTACAGTTTGCAAATAAACACAAAATACCAGTAACCTCAAGAGGTGCAGGGACTGGTCTTGCAGGAGGAGCAGTACCAATAAGTGGGGGTATTGTTCTTGATCTGTCATCCATGAACCGGATACTTGATGTAGATATTGAAAATCTCCAGGTAGCTGTTGAACCGGGAGTTGTTCATGCCAAACTCAATGAAAAACTAAAACCCTATGGATTTTTCTTTCCACCTGATCCTGGGAGTTCTGCTATGTGTACTATAGGTGGATTAATCGCCAACAATGGAAGTGGGATGCGTTCGGTCAAATACGGAACAAGTTCCCGTTATGCACTCGACCTTGAAGTTGTTATGGCTGACGGAACAGTTATCAATACAGGTTCAAAGACTTTGAAAACGGTTGCAGGTTACAATTTGACAGGTCTGATGGTGGGTTCTGAAGGCACACTTGGAATTATTACAAAAGCGGTGTTGAAAATAGCACCACTTCCCAAAGCACGTACTGTAATACTGGCGTCATTTGAAAATCCCGAACTTGCGGGGGAAGGGGTAGTTAAAACACTGTCATCAGGAATAGTCCCTTCTGCATGTGAAATACTTGACAAAACTGCGATTGAAGCGTTAAATGCATTTGACCCAAACCTTAATTTACCCGACGTAGGCGCTATTTTAATGTTTGAAGTTGATGGTACAGAGGGTGCAGTAGAAGAGGAAGCTAAATTAATAGAATCTGCCTGTTCATCACTTGCGACCAATGTTAAAAGTGCATCAACCAAACAGGAAAGTGAAGAATTATGGAGAGCCAGAAGATTGGTGGGTGCAGCCATTTCCCGACTTGATCCCAATCGTACACGTGTGTATGTAGGTGAAGATGTAGGTGTTCCTATTAAAGAAATACCCCGGATGCTTAAAAAAGTTCGTGAAATATCAGAAGAATTCAATATCCCAATTATGACATACGGACATATAGGGGATGGAAACCTGCATACAGGAATGGCTATTGATGTGCTGGATGACAGCCAGTGGGACAGTTTGAATAAAGCTGGTGATAAAATACACAGAACTGCTATAGAACTTGGCGGAACAGTCAGTGCAGAACACGGTATAGGTGGAGCTCGTTCTGAATATATGGAACTTGAACTTGGTCCTGCACTGGATGTAATGCTTAATATCAAAAATGCACTTGATCCAAATAACATACTTAACCCCGGAAAACTGGGGGTGTAATCAAATTCATGACTGAATCAGAAGACAAATCCGATTCTTATCTCAGGTCAATACTAAAGTGTGTACGTTGTGGTACATGCCGTTCAGTATGTCCTGTCTTTGATGAACTTGGCTGGGAATCATCAGGAGCTCGAGGACGTATTCTTGTGGCACATGCTCTTTCACAGGGTATGGATGTTGATTCTGATGTACTGAACAGCCTCAATACATGTACTACATGTGGTTTATGTGAACAAAATTGTCCCTCAGGAGCAAAACCTCCAGATGTTATTGAAGATACCAGACGTCAGCTTGTTTTGAAAAACAAAATGACAGATAAACAGGCTGAACTCAGGGAAAATGTAACCAAATACGGAAACCCACTTGCAGAAACATCTGACAGGTATTCTTGGCTGGGGCAAGATTCTGCAGATATTAAAAGCCGTGCAGAATATGTATTTTTTGTGGGATGTCTTGAGTCTTATCGATATCCAGAGGTAGCAAAAACGACATTCGATATCTTGAAAAAATTCGATGTAACCCTCTTACCGAATGAGCACTGCTGCGGGTCACCCCTGCTTCGTACCGGTTTTGAAGCGGACGATGTGACCGAGGAAAATATAGAACAGATTAGAAAAATCGGAGCTCATACAGTTATTACTGGGTGTGCAGGTTGCTATACCACTTTCAAAAATGATTATCCTGATGAGTTCAATGTTAAACATGTTTCTGAATTTCTGGCAGACCATATAGATGAACTGGGTTTAAAACCACTGGATATAACTGTTACCTATCATGACCCCTGCCATATAGGGAGGAAACATGGAATATACGAGGCACCTCGAAAAGTTATAAAGGCAATCTGCAACCTCAAGGAAATGAAAACAGTACGAGAAAATGCCAGATGCTGTGGTGGAGGTGGAGGTGTCCTTTCGGGATATCCTGAATTGTCCCATTCAATCGCAGAAACACGGATGACTGAAGTACCGGAAGGTGTGGATTACGTGGTGACTTCATGTCCACTGTGCCGGAGGAACCTTAGTCAGGGTAACAAAAATATTTCTGTTATAGACCTTATTGAACTTGTGGCACTTGCAATGAAACAAAATTAAAAAAAATCATTTTTTATTTTTTTCTTCGTGATATCAGGCATTTCCATGCATTGCCTACCAGATCCATACGATTGGCTTTTTTCAACCCTTCATATACCAGCTTATGATTTTTCGGGTTTCTATAATGCATAAGTGCACGTTGTATACGTTTTTCTTTTGGAGAATCCGGTATATACACCTTTTTACCTGTGAAAGGATCGATTCCTGTATAGAACATGCAGGTAGAAACAGTCATAGGAGTAGGTGTAAAATCCTGTACCTGTTCTGTATATCTGCCAGTATCTCTTATATATTCAGCCAGTTCTACCATGTTTTCGATTTTGCTGCCTGGATGACCTGAAATTAAAAAGCTTACAAGGTACTGTTCTTTTCCAAGTTTTTCGTTGATTTCATTGAATTTACTGGCAAACTCTTCAAAAACTTGTTTTCCCGGTTTTCGCATGACATCTGTTACCTCATCAGAGAAATGTTCAGGAGCAACCTTAAGCTGTCCTCCTACATGATGAGCACACAGTTCTTCCATATAATTTTCATCCTGTAGAGCAAGGTCATGACGAATACCATATCCAATGAGAACTTTTGAAACACCGGGTATCTGTCTTAGACGCCTTAACATATCAATACTTTTTTTATGTTTTGTGTCAAGAGATGGACAGGGTTCTGGATAAAGACAGAATTTGTTTTTACATACACCACTTTTGTGCCATTTTTTACATTCCATCCCATACATATTGGCACTGGGACCTCCTACACCTGATACAGTGCCTTTAAAATCAGGTCGTTCTGTGAACCCGGTAGCTTCTCTAACTATAGATTCAATACTTCGGCTTGTTATTATACGCCCTTGATGCTGGGTTATAGCACAGAATGAGCAATTACCAAAACACCCTCTGTGAGAAGTTATTGAAAATTTAACTGTGTCCAGTGCAGGAATGGGTTCTTTATATGAAGGGTGAGCTTCCCTTGTAAAAGGTAGTTCATAAACATGGTCAAGTTCCTGCTGGGTCAATGGACGCATTGGTTTGTTCTGGACGATGATGGTTTTAGGGTGGGGCTGGACAATGGCTTTTCCATTTATGTAATCCTGTTCCTCATATATCGTTTTAAAGGCGTTTGCATATGATTTTTTATTTGTGGAAACTTCATCGTAGGATGCAATTTCCACGTAATCATTTAAATAATCACCTTTTTGCTTTTTCCATTTTTTAACCGCAAGTTTCCATACAGTTCCATCGATATTTTGTATTTCGTTGACCGATTTACCATTGTCAAGTTGTTTGGCTATTTCTTTGTTTTGTAATTCACCCATTCCGTAAACCAGTATATCGGCGGGAGCATCGGCAAGTATCGATTTACGGACTTTATTGGATAAATAATCATATTGTGCAAAACGTCTAAGCGATGCTTCTATACCACCGAGTACAATGGGAACATCAGGATATACCTCTTTTAATCGGTTTGTATAAACCAATGTAGCTCTGTTGGGACGGCGGTTTTTCTCACCACCCGGTGAATATGCGTCACTGCTTCGTGGTTTCAGGCTGGAAGTATAGTTGCTGACCATAGAATCGGTATTACCTGCAGTGACTGCAAAAAAGAGCCTTGGTTTTCCCAATTTTTTAAAATCATCGATGTTGTTCCAATCTGGCTGTGCAATGATACCTACACGGAATCCTTCATCTTCCAGTACACGTCCTATGATAGTGGCTCCGAACCCGGGATGATCTACATATGCATCTCCGGTTACAATAATTACATCCAGCTCTTCCCACCCGCGTTTATTTGCATCTTCTAAACTCACGGGAAGAAAATCGGATGTCAGGAATATATTGTGTTTGGATTTTTTCATAATTGTAAGTATTTTAGTTGTTTGGATGCCTGATGTGATTGTTTGATTTGTTCGTTCACATTATCAACACTGACATTTCCATGTCCGGGATACAGAACTTTTACATCAAATTCGGTAAGCTTTTCTATTGATTGTTCCAGTTTATCGGCAGACCCACCATCAAGGTCAGTGCGTCCAACACTGCCTGAAGGAAATACAGTATCACCTGAAAACAGAGATTTTGATTGCGGCTCATAGAGGCATATACAACCTTTTGTGTGTCCCGGGGTGTGGATGATTTGAAGGTATTCATCATCTGCTATTTGTACTTTATCACCATCTTTGTAGATAATATCTGGTTCTATACCGGGAGCTTTGTATCCGAAAAGGTCTGCAGCACTTGCACTGTTATCTTTTAAACATTCAACATCATCTTCATGGATTGCTATTTTTGCTCCACTTTTTTCTGCAACCTCTGAAGCTGCACCTGAGTGGTCAAAATGGCAATGGGTAAGTATTATTGTATCTAATGTGTTTAGGTCGATATGGTTTTCAAGTTCCTTTATCAATGCTGCCGCATCCATACCGGTATCGATAAGGAATTTTTTGTTAATCAGGTAAATATTGGAATCATAGGGTGAAGCATTGATTTTTTGTACATGCATAGTTTATGCTCCTTTCTATTAAATAGGTAATATTTGGTTTATAACCCAAAAACACGATGCGTATTTTTTGCAGTTTTAGACGCTATATAGGATGCATCTGTATTTAGGATGTTTGCTATTTTATCCACAGAATTGACAATAAATGCTGGTTCATTTCTTTTTCCACGATATGGTGATAAATAAGGGCTGTCTGTCTCCAGCAACATTTTATCAATGGGTAATTCTCTAACAAGGGATTGATGGTGTTTAGAAAAACATACAAGAGTTGCTATGGATATATAGTATCCCATACCGGTAATTTTTTTCATGGTTTCAATTGAACCACTGTAGCAGTGGAAAACAACATTATCAAGGTGCTGGACAAGGTTTAATAGTTTGTCTTCGGCATCTCTTCCATGGATTACAAGGGTCTTGTCAAATGAGTCAGCCAATTCAACGACATTTTTGAATGCCTGCAACTGGTCATCTTTTTCAGATTCATTTTTGCAGTGATAAAAGTCCATGCCTGCTTCTCCAATACCGACTGCAGTTTCAAGATTTTGCTCAATATGGGACAGAATATCATCAACAACATCATCCTCTGAATTAGAGGCTACCATAGGGCTTAAGCCAAGGGTGGCATGAATATTGGGATATTTGTCAGAAAGTTTTAGACTGGATTCATTTGTCTTGTAATCTATTCCGGAATTTATTAGTTCTGTTACTCCGTTAAGATTTGCACGTTCGATAGCTTCTTCTCTATCTTTATTGAATTTTTTAAAATCGAGATGGCAATGTGAATCGATTATATTGTATGACATATATAAATCTGGTATTAACTTTTACTTTTTAGCATAATGTTTAGGGATGTTATTAAAGCATCAACCGATGCAATCACAATATCCGCACTTGCTGAACGTGCTGAAATTATTTTTCCTTTCTCATCTTCTACGCCAATGGTAACTTCAGCGAGAGCATCCGATCCACCGGAGATTGCTTCTATCCGGAAATCATGAATATTTATTGTGGCATATTCTCCAATTATCTCCTCTACCGCTTTTATAGCGGCATCAACAGGTCCCACGCCAGTGTTTGATGCAATTGTTTCACTGTCTCTGATAACCGCCTTTACAACTGCAGTTGGTGTGCTAATATTCCCGGTCATGACAGAAAGTTCTTTCAGTTTGATGGCATCTTCTCCGGAAGGTTTACCCATTACAGTGGACGCAATAGTGTATAGGTCGGCATCTGTTATACGTTTGCCCTTATCAGCGATTGATTTTATGTTGTCGATTATTTCATTTAATTGTTCATCTGTTGGGTAGATTCCTGCAGTTTCCAGTGATTTTTTAATTGCATGTTTGCCTGCATGTTTTCCAAGTACAATACGCCGGTTCTGACCAACCATTTCAGGAGTCATTATACCGGGTTCAAAGGTATCGGATTTTTCAAGTACACCGTGTGTATGTATTCCAGATTCGTGGGCAAAAGCATTTTCTCCAACAATAGGCATATGCGCTGGAATGTTGATACCAGTATATCTTTCTACCATTTTTGCAGTTTCCATTATATATTTGGTGTTAATGTTGGTCTTGGCACCGTAAATGGAGTTTAAACTCATTGCAGTTTCTGCAAGGTCAGCATTTCCGGCTCTTTCACCCAGACCGTTTATAGTAACCTGTGTTTGACTTGCTCCAGCTTCCACTGCCATCAAGCTATTAGCTACTGCCAGCCCAAAATCATTGTGGCAGTGGACGTCAATAGGTATGTTTACATTATTATTGATATCACTTATAAGGTTATACATGCTGGAAGGTGACATTACTCCTACGGTATCAGGTACATTAATGATGTCGCATCCTGCACCTTCAACGGATTTGTATATGTCAATCAGGTAATCAAAATCAGTGCGTGTGGCGTCCATAGCAGAAAACAGGCATTTTATATCATGGTCTTTTATGTATTCCACAGCATCAACTGCCATCTCCAAAACTTCTTCCCGGCTTTTATTTATGGTGTGTATCCTCTGCACATCAGATGTAGATACAAATGTGTGAATCATATCTACGCCGGTTTCTACACATGCGTCAATGTCTTCTCTTTTGACCCTTGCAAGACCACAAACATCAAGACTCAATCCTGCATTTGCTATAGCCTGTACAGATTCACGGTCGCCTTTGGTTGAAACTGCAAACCCTGCTTCCAGAACATCTACACCTAATTTATCAAGCTGTTGTGCAATGTTTAACTTTTGTTCTGTATTTAATGAGATACCCGGGGTTTGTTCTCCGTCACGAAGCGTGGTGTCAAAAATACTTATGTGTTTGTTTCTGATATGTTCAGTCCCGTAAAAAACGATCCCTCTTATTCACTTTTGTAACCATAGTCATCTAGGATAAAATTATCAATTATAGTATAAAAATAAAACGTTGCTTTTTGAATTATAGTTGTTTCTTCTATTTATGGGTTGTTAACTAATATAAAATCATGGTAATTTATACTTTTCTTCTATATCCTATATTCAAGTATAGAGAATATATATAGATATATATTTTATATGGAAAACATATATATAATCTATTGTGAATTCGGTATTGGGATCAACATGAGAAAAGATGCGTTAAAAAAAACCAGCACAAAAAAAACAACATTAATGCTTGTTGGAATCTTAATATTTTCAGTAGCTTTAGCTGGATGTGCAAGTAATAATGGAAACGGAGAAAACCAACAACTTTCTGGACAGGTAATAGTTGATGGAAGCAGTACAGTTTACCCCGTATCCCAGGCAATGGCTGAGGAATTCAAGAAACAGCATCCTGGTGTTACAACTTCAGTTACTTCATCAGGAACAGGTGGAGGTTTCAAGAAATTTGTTCAGGGTGAGACCGATATCAACGATGCCAGCAGACCAATAAAGCCCAGTGAATCACAAAAATGCAAGGAAAATGGAATTGAATATGTGGAATTTAAGGTTGCTACAGACGGAATATCTGTTGTAGTAAACCAGAATGCCGACTGGATAGATTCTGTATCTAAAGACACACTGGCTGAAATTTGGGGTCCAGAAAATCCTCCACAAAAATGGAGTGATGTAAAATCCGAGTGGCCTGATAAAAATGTAGAACTTTATGGACCAACCAGTGCCTCAGGTACTTTTGATTTCTTTACAGAACATATAGTTGGTGAAGAGGATGCCAGCAGAACAGATTATCAGACAACAGAAAATGATAATTTCATAATTAAGGGTGTACGAGGTTCAGAAAATGCTATGGGATATCTTGGTTACGCTTACTACCAGCAAAATGAAAACAGTGTTAAAGCAATTGGTATAAATGGAGTAAAACCAACAGAACAAACTATATCCTCTGGTGAATATCCGTTGTCAAGGCCACTGTTCTTCTATGTAAATATTGACCATCTTAAAGAAAATGAAGCACTTAGAGAATTTGTGAAATTCTATATAGAAAAATCAGACAGTGAGATAATAAACCAAGTAGGATATGTTCCAGCTACAGAATCTCAACAAAAAGATTTGATGGACAAGTTCGAAAAAGTAATGAATGGAAATTATGAAGTCAACTACAAAAGTTGATTTATAAACAAATATCCTCCCTACTTTTTAATTTTTTTAATTACGCAGAGCCGTAAAGACTTTATACCTATATGCGTTTTACGAACAATAAAGCAGTCTGATAACAAAATATTTTTGATGGATACCAACAAAAAAGGCTGGAATCATGGATAACAGGCTTAAAATTAAAAGAAGCAATCCTAAAGTTTTAAAAGAACGTGCGATTAAATCGGCATTGTTTTCCTGTGCTTTTGTATCTTTGCTGGTTACTATACTTATAATCGCTACTCTATTAGGGGATGCTATTAATTTTTTTACTGAAGTTTCGATTGTGGAATTTTTAACTGGTACAAACTGGTCTCCTTCTATGAAACCCTATAGTTTTGGTGTATTACCACTTGTTACAGGAACATTGATGATTACTGTAATATCAGCAGCAGTAGCGATACCTTTGGGAGTTGCTACTTCTGTTTATTTAAGTGAATATGCAGATAAGAAAGTAAGAAAAGTGGTAAAACCTGTTCTTGAAGTATTGGCAGGCATCCCTACAGTAGTTTATGGTTTTTTTGCATTGACTTTTATAACACCAGTGCTACAGACCATATTTCCTGAAATAAGTTTGTACAATGCGTTAAGTGCTGGAATAGTAGTTGGGATCATGATACTTCCTATGATATCCAGTCTTAGTGAAGATGCTATGAGTTCTGTACCAGATGATTTAAGGGATGGAGGATATGCGCTTGGGGCATCAAAATTTAATGTGACAACCGGCATTGTGGTACCCGCATCAATTTCTGGTATTCTTTCTTCGTTTATACTGGGCATATCAAGGGCTATAGGTGAAACAATGGCAGTAACTATTGCAGCAGGCAGACTTGCAAACATGTCACTTGACCCTCTAAAATCTATAGAGACAATGACCGCTGCAATGGTTGAAGTTGCTGAAGGGGACATAGCAGCTGGAACAGCTGCATATGATTCGCTTTTTGCGATAGGTCTCTTGTTGTTTGTAATTACACTTGCAATGAACATGGTAAGTCAGTATCTTAAATCAAGATACAAGGAGAAATACTGAATGGATATTAAGTCAAATAAAGGGGACTTAAAAGGACAAACATTCCTGTTTTTACTTGTAATTGCAACGTGCGTTGGAGTGGCGTCCCTTGCAATATTGGTCTATAGCGTGTTGGAAGATTCAATAGGTTGGTTTGACCTTGCGTTTATATTCAATTCACCATCTAGATTTCCTGAAGAAGCGGGTATATATCCAGCACTTATAGGGTCTATTTATCTGATGTTGCTTGTAGCAGTTTTTTCATTTCCGCTTGGTGTAGGAACTGCAATTTATCTTGAGGAATATGCGGGGCAAAGTCGAATCAAAAATATAATTGAATTAAATATATCAAACTTAGCAGCTGTACCTTCTATAGTCTATGGTTTACTTGGGCTGGCTCTCTTTGTTAGAGCGTTAAATATGGGAAGAAGTCTTATTGCCGGTGCTTTAACACTTACGCTTTTAATTCTTCCTATTGTGATTGTATCGTCTCAGGAGGCTATAAAAGCAGTGCCTGATTCTCTCAGGGATGCTTCCTATGGTATAGGAGCTACCAAATGGCAGACAATTAGAAAAATAGTTATTCCTGAGGCTTTGCCCGGCATCATGACTGGGACAATATTGTCATTGTCCAGAGCAATAGGTGAAACAGCGCCCTTGATTATGATAGGGGCCGCTACTTCTATGTATTCAGCACCTGATGGTATATTCAGTCTTTTCAGTGCAATGCCTCTGCAAATCTATGCATGGGTTGGGCAACCTCAATATGCTTTCCAGGAAGGTGTTGCTTCTGCAGGTATATTATTGCTATTGATTGTACTTTTAACCATGAATTCAGTGGCTATACTAATCCGAAATAGATTCCAAAGGTGAAACTTAATGCCAGAAATAAATGTAGAGGAAGCATTAGCAGGAGATTCTGCAAATGTTAAATCTTTTAATAACTCCATTATTGATGTAGAAAATCTCAATTTATGGTATGGTGAATCTCATGCATTAAATGAGATAACTTTAGAAATACCTGAAAAACAGGTAACTGCTATTATTGGTCCAAGTGGGTGTGGTAAATCAACATTTCTGCGTACATTAAACAGGATGAATGATAGAATTCCAAATGTTAGAATTGAAGGAAGTATTGTATATGATGGGATAAATATCTATGAAGGAGATATTGATGTGGCAACATTAAGAAAAGAAGTAGGGATGGTATTTCAAAAGCCTAATCCATTCCCCAAATCTATCTATGAAAATGTTGCTTATGGCCCAAGGGTGCATGGTGTTAATGATAAGACCAAATTAAATGAAGTTGTAGAAGAAAGTTTGAAGAATGCGGCTCTTTGGGACGAGGTAAAGGACAGACTTGACGCTTCAGCTGTGGACCTTAGTGGTGGGCAGCAGCAGAGGTTGTGTATTGCCAGAGCTTTAGCTGTTGAACCTAAAGTTTTACTGATGGATGAACCGGCATCCGCTCTTGACCCTGTAGCAATGTCTAAGATTGAAGATTTAATTTATGAACTCAAAAAGAATTATACCGTAGTAATAGTAACTCATAATATGCAGGAGGCAGCAAGAGTTAGTGATTATACAGCCTTCTTCCATCTGGGAGAATTAATAGAATATTCCAAAACCAAGAAGCTTTTTGAAAATCCTGATAAAAGAATGACTGAAGAGTATATAACGGGAAGGTTTGGATGAATGAAACATCCTAACCACAACTTTTATATATTAAGACGTTGTTGTAGGGATGCTCTTTATGAGGCGAGTTGGTGCGAACGATGTATCAACTTATGAGTCGTAAAGGGCTAAAATTTGAACATCACAAATTTTGATCATTCGTGAAAGAAACCTCATCTATGGATGGGGTGGAAACATAAATTATATATAACATGAACAACCTAAATCAGAGGTTGCTCATCACCTCCATAAGTGGAGATAGGAGTTTTTTCCTGTCTGACGTTGGATCTGCCAGTTCGGTTAATCCTGACTGGTGGTGGTTGTTATTCTATACAATCACTATCAAAGGGAAAGCTGGACTGTTCAGTTACTGAATTAACCCTGCAATTTCTATGATTGTAATTAACCAGGTGGACTTAAGTAAATTGGTATGACCAATAGAGAGTTCGACCAAATTTTTCATCTAAAATTCTGGTTGATCCTGCCAGAGATCACTGCTATCAGTGTCCGATTAAGCCATGCAAGTTATATGTTCTTCGTGAACATGGCGAACTGCTCAGTAACACGTGGATAACCTGCCCTTGGGACCGGGATAACCCCGGGAAACTGGGGATAATACCGGATGAGCCACAGATGCTGGAAGGCTCTGTGGTTAAAAGGGGACACCGCCCAAGGATGGATCTGCGGTCTATCAGGTGGTAGTGGGTGTAACGTACCTACTAGCCAATGACGGGTACGGGTTGTGAGAGCAAGAGCCCGGAGATGGATTCTGAGACATGAATCCAGGCCCTACGGGGCGCAGCAGGCGCGAAACCTTTACACTGCGGGAAACCGCGATAAGGGGACACTGAGTGCCAGCATATAATGCTGGCTGTCCGTATGTGTAAAATACATGCGTTAGCAAGGGCCGGGCAAGACCGGTGCCAGCCGCCGCGGTAACACCGGCGGCCCGAGTGGTGATCGCTATTATTGGGTCTAAAGGGTCCGTAGCCGGTTTGATCAGTCCATTGGGAAATCTGGTGGCTTAACCGTCAGAATTCCAATGGATACTGTCAGACTTGGGACCGGGAGAGGTAAGAGGTACTACAGGGGTAGGAGTGAAATCTTGTAATCCCTGTAGGACCACCAGTTGCGAAGGCGTCTTACCAGAACGGGTCCGACGGTGAGGGACGAAAGCTGGGGGCACGAACCGGATTAGATACCCGGGTAGTCCCAGCCGTAAACGATGCTCGCTAGGTGTTAGGGATGGTACGGCCGTTCCTAGTGCCGAAGGGAAGCCGTGAAGCGAGCCACCTGGGAAGTACGGCCGCAAGGCTGAAACTTAAAGGAATTGGCGGGGGAGCACTACAACGGGTGGAGCCTGCGGTTTAATTGGACTCAACGCCGGAAAACTCACCGGGGGCGACAGCAATATGTGGGTCAGGCTGAAGACCTTACCTGAATCGCTGAGAGGAGGTGCATGGCCGTCGTCAGTTCGTACTGTGAAGCATCCTGTTAAGTCAGGCAACGAGCGAGACCCGTGCCCACTGTTGCCAGCATGTTCTTCGGAACGATGGGTACTCTGTGGGGACCGCTGCTGCTAAAGCAGAGGAAGGTGCGGGCTACGGTAGGTCAGTATGCCCCGAATCTCCCGGGCTACACGCGGGCTACAATGGTCGGGACAATGGGTCCCTACCCCGAAAGGGGAAGGTAATCTCATAAACCCGGCCGTAGTTCGGATCGAGGACTGAAACCCGTCCTCGTGAAGCTGGAATCCGTAGTAATCGCGTTTCAACATAGCGCGGTGAATACGTCCCTGCTCCTTGCACACACCGCCCGTCAAACCACCCGAGTGAGGTTTGGGTGAGGGCATGAACCCCAAGGTGTCATGCTCGAACCTAAATCTCGCAAGGGGGGTTAAGTCGTAACAAGGTAGCCGTAGGGGAATCTGCGGCTGGATCACCTCCTAAGCAAAAGAATTCACCACCAGTCAGGAATCGAAAAACTGGCAGATCCAACTCCAGGAGTTGTTGGGCTGCCTCAACTCTGAGGGCTTGTAGATCAGATGGAAGATCGCTGCCTTTGCAAGGCAGAGGCCCTGGGTTCGAGTCCCAGCAAGTCCACTTATGATTGTTTAATATCATATTCTTATCTTTCAGTGCACCGGGCAAGTTACATTGTCCGGGAAGGATGGATTCTGCACCGGTGGACACGTCGGTGCGGATATGAAATCGTGTGTAAGCCATGTCTGTGTCTGTAATATTTTACAGACAAGACCTAAATCTGCGCAAGTAAGCGTATCAGACGCTCACTGGATGAAGTGAGCGGACTCTGGCAATATGCCATCAGGTGGATGGCTCGGCTCAAGCGCCGAGGAAGGACGTGCCAAGCTGCGATATGCCTGGGGTAGGTGCACGGAGCCAATGAACCCAGGATCTCCTAATGGGACCTCCTGACGTATGTCGATCAGTAATGATCGGGAACGCTCCGAATTGAAGCATCTCAGTAGGAGCAGGAAAAGAAACCAATCGAGATACCGTTAGTAGACGGCGAGTGAAAACGGTAGAGTTCAAACCGAATCCCTCCAGAAATGGAAGGGAAATGTGGTGTTAAAGGGCAGTATCAAAGGTCCCGGTCAACTCGGGTCGAACTCTGCTGGAAAGCAGGACCATAGAATGTGACAGTCATGTAGATTCGGGTTGAGGGATCTGGTGTTGTTCCTGAGTACCGTGGGTTGGATATCCCGCGGGAATTTGGGAGGTATCAACTTCCAAAACTAAATACGTCTTGAGACCGATAGTGTACTAGTAGGGTGACCGAAAGCTGAAAAGTACCCCAAAAAGGGAGGTGCAAAGTGCCTGAAACCTGATGGTGACGGAGCGATACGGCATGCAAGGAACTCCGGTATGAAGGAATCAGTCGCGAGGCTGTAGTACGGGTATCGGTGCCGATGTCGTATCGTACGTTTCGAAAAACGGGCCAGGGAGTGTATCTCAGTGGCGATGGCTAACTCAGTCATTGAGGAAGCCGGAGCGAAAGCAACAAGCGTGCATCTTCGGAGAGGCGCGGCGTATACAAGTGCGCGGAGTCACTGAGTTACTATCCGAAGCCGGGCGATCTAGGCGTGGGCAGGTTGAAGCGTGGCGAAAGCTACGTGGAGGACCGCAAGCGGTACTGATCTGCAAATCGTTCGCGTGACCTGCGTCTAGGGGTGAAAGGCCAATCTAGCCCGGCATCAGCTGGTTCCTTCCAAAACATGTCGCAGCATGACCCATCTCGAGATAGTCGGTGGAGTAGAGCACTGATTGGAGGGACCTGGGGAGAAATCCCTACCCCTCTTGTCAAACTCCGAACCCACCGGCGTCGTAGACAGGTGGAGTCTGGGCTACTGGGGTAAGCTTGTAGTCCGCGAGGGCAACAACCCGGACCGTGGTTAAGGTCCCCAAGTGTCGGCTAAGTGTTATTCAAAGGGTGTCCCAAGCCCTAGACAGCTGGTAGGTTAGCTTAGAAGCAGCTATCCTTTAAAGAGTGCGTAACAGCTCACCAGTCGAGGTTTGGGGCCCCGAAAATGGACGGGGCTCAAGCCGACCACCGATACCATGGAGCACCGCGAGGTGATCTGTTAGGAAGGCGTTGCGCTCGGGCAGAAGCTGGGCTGCGAAGTCCAGTGGACCGTGCGGAAACGAAAATCCTGGTAAGAGTAGCAGCAAAGTCAGGTGAGAATCCTGACCGCCGAAGGGGCTAGGTTTCCTCGGCAATGATTGTCAGCCGAGGGTTAGTCGGTCCTAAGGTGCACCGTAATTCGAGTGCATCGAAAGGGAAACAGGTTAATATTCCTGTACCACTCGATGGATCCGCTGACGCCTCAGGGCAGGCCGAGCAGTGTTGTCGCACTGTCCAAGCGTTGAAGCACCCGGAGAGCCGTAATGGCGAGAAGGGAGTGAAGGCGTGATGGCGTAAGTCGGCTGCACCCAGGGGCCCGTGAAAAGGTTAGTCGAGTGACCGTACCAAGAACTGACACAGGTGCCCCTGGCTGAAAAGGCCAAGGCGTGTCGGATATATACTGGCTAAGGGAATTCGGCAAAATAGCTCCGTAACTTCGGGAGAAGGAGTGCCTGCTGTGAAGACAGCAGGTCGCAGTGACCAGGGGGCTCTAACTGTCTAATAACAACATAGGAGATCGCAAACCCGTAAGGGCTAGTACGATCTCTGAATCCTGCCCAGTGCGGGCACCTGAAAACCCGGTCCAACGGGAAGAAGGGCCTGTAAACGGCGGGGGTAACTATGACCCTCTTAAGGTAGCGTAGTACCTTGTCGCTTAATTGGCGACTTGCATGAATGGATCAATGAGGGCCCCACTGTCCCTAGCCAGAGTCCGGTGAACATATCTTTCTAGCGCAGAGGCTAGAGACCCCTAGGGGGAAGTGAAGACCCCGTGGAGCTTTACTGCAGCCTGTCGCTGGGTTGTGGTCCTGGATGTACAGCGTAGGTAGGAGGCGTCGAAACTCACGCGCCAGCGTGGGTGGAGCCGTCCCTGGGACACTACCCTTCCAGAACTACGACCCTTACTCCGCAAGGAGGACACCGATAGGTAGGCAGTTTGCCTGGGGCGGGACGCCCTTGAAAAGATATCAAGGGTGCGCAATGGTCAACTCCGGTGGGTCGGAAACCCACTTAAGAGTGCAAGAGCAAAAGTTGGCCTGACGTGATCCGGCACAGTAGCGGATCGCGGAACGAAAGTTGGTTCTAGCGAACCTTCATGTCCTGCTTGATACGGGCTTAAGACGACAGAAAAGTTACCCCGGGGATAATAGAGTCGTTGCCGGCAAGAGCACATATCGACCCGGCAGCTTGCTACCTCGATGTCGGTTCTTTCCATCCTGGCTGTGCAGCAGCAGCCAAGGGTGAGGTTGTTCGCCTATTAAAGGAGATCGTGAGCTGGGTTTAGACCGTCGTGAGACAGGTCGGTTACTATCTGCTAGGGGTGTCTGAGGTCTGAGGGTAAGCTGCTTTTAGTACGAGAGGAACAGAGCAGCGGTGCCACTGGTCGATCGGTTGTCCGACAGGGCATTGCCGAGCAGCTACGCACCAAGGAATAAGAGCTGAATGCATCTAAGCTCGAAATCCGGCTCAAAACGAGACCTCAGTAAGGATGCCGGTAGAAGACCGGATGATAGAGTCGGGATGTAAGCACCAAGGCAACGAAGTGTTAAGTCCGCGGCAACTAAGTTTCCGTGCCGGGGTTCGCACCGCTTCATCCAGGCGAAATCTGGTACGTTTACTAAAACAGGTTTAGGTCAGTGCAGACATGGCAATCACACGATACTACTAATCCATCATTATTACCAATCACGCCATCGTATTAGTACAGAAAGATTCAAATACGATGCAGACGATTGCGTAGCATAGACATAAGAATACATCCAGCCAAGGTGGCGGAGTGGCTTACGCAATCGCCTGCAGAGCGATGTGACCCCGGTTCGAATCCGGGCCTTGGCTCTGGACTCACATTCACAGTGAGTATGGCGGCCACAGCGGCGGGGTAACTCCTGTACCCATCCCGAACACAGCAGATAAGCCCGCCCGCGTTCCGTACGGTACTAAAGTGCGCGAGCCTTTGGGAACTGCGGATAGCTGCCATGCTCACTTTACCTATCATTCACACACTACTACTTCTACTTGATTATAATCAATTTTTACAGATTATCCATTATTAAAAGAAACTGGTAACTGGTTACTTTTTTTTATTCTTCTTCTTAATTACAACTAATAACCTTAAGTTAAGTGGTCTACATTTTTACAAACCCTTGATATCAGGTTAATGTATTTAAAAAAAGTATATTATTGCCTTGATATCAGGTTAATGTATTTAAAAAAAGTATATTATTGCCTTGATATCAGGTTAATGTATTTAAAAAAAGTATATTATTGCCTTGATATCAGGTTAATGTATTTAAAAAAAGTATATTATTGATTACTGATTTTGATTTATAATAAAAAGAGAATAGAAGTAGTTAAGCAGGAATATTTTATTCTGAAGTTTCAGACAGTTTTGTAATAGCCTCTGCAAGATCACCTTTTGTATTTTTCAGGGCTTCTCTGGCGGCATCTTCAGATGTACCTGCCTGTTCGGCAACCATTTTAACATCATCATCAGGTATTTCAACTTCTCTTTCAACTTCCTCGGGGGTCCCAACTATTTGGTAGGTATCTACACCTTGGGCTGTCATTACAGTAACGCTTGCATCGTTGAAAACAATATCTTTGTCAGATTTCCTGATGATAACCTGCTCAACATCATTGATTTCTTCTGTACTTATACCCATCTGTTTCATCATCTGTTTCATTTTGGAGGGATTCATCCCTCGACCGCCCATACCTGGAAACATCTACTAATCACCTAAATTATACCTGATTTGATGTTACATTAAATTTTAAAATTTACTGGCAACTGCTGCAGGATCCACATGAAGCAGGGTTTGGATTATCTATAACAAATCCTTTACCTTCTTCGGTTTCAACATAATCTATAGTTGCGTCTGAAAGCCCTTCCTCAATGTCTGAGCTCATAACAACTTTAAGACCGTTGCTCTCTTCTGTAACATCTTCTTCTTTTATTTCGTTATCAAGAGCAAGTCCGTATTGTATGCCGCTGCATCCCATTCCTGCGATAAATATTCGCAGTGCATGGTCTTCTTTTTCTTCTGATTCGAGTAATGATTTTAATTCGGATGCGGCTTCATCAGTTATATTTACCAAGTTATTCACCTTTTTTAGTTAATATTATATATTATAGAAAATAGTAATAAAATCTATATTCCTCTATATATGGTTATTGGTATAAAAAACCTGCGCAACATAATAAATTGTTCTCAAGGTTTTACATAAATTCTACATCATTACCAGTAGGCTTACTGAATACTTCTGAATTGTGTCCGTTTATTTCGATAGAATTGCGTTTATCTTTTACTTCCCATACTGGAAGATATACCAGTTCCAGATTGTAGTCTATATCACTGGATTTGGGCTTAAACCTTTTGTGTTCTGATATTATTGCCTCACCTGCAGTCTTATCAAAACGGATATTTTTGGTATTTTTCTCAATAATGTTTTTTAATATTTCGCTGCTGGCTTCTTCTCTTGTTAAACTGTTACTTACAATATAATAATTGTATTCGGGTTCTTCTACATACTCAATTATTTTTTCAACTGGTAATGATTCATGACTGCCATTTAAGGCGTTTAGATATCCTGTATCCTCAGCTGAGATATCTATTGTTTTAGATTTGTAATTTTGTTCAGTATAGACCGAATAATTGTATTTCCAATAAGGTACAAATTTAAGAGTAGCATTTTGGATTTTACCCAGATGTGCTTTTGCGATAGATACAGCACTATCTTTTGAAGTATTTATAGGGGCTGTTTTTATGTTCAAACAATCAGTTTTTACAGTTTCCTGTTCTGTATTTTGTTCTACTTGTTCAGATGTTGTATCATTCATGACACTATAGTCATAATAGGAATCATTACAGTATTCTTGGCTGGATTGGGCTGTAGAATAAGGTTGAACCAGTTCAAGGTTACAGGGTTCTCCTTCAATATCTGCAATCACTGCTTTTCCAATCTGTAATGCTAATTGGTCTCTACCCCATAGTATGATACCCATTTTATCAGCATATTGGTATAATCTTTCATCAGGGTTGTCAGTAACCACATAGATTCCTATAGAATTTCCATCCTGGTTGTTTCCGTTGATTTCATTGGATAACTTTCTTATTTTCTGGTATTCTGCTTGGTCTCCAATGTTTATATAAATGTTGTAATTGTTTCTACTGGCTATCAGGTCATAATTATTTGATTCAATAATATTGTACTGGGATGAAGTGAAAATGTCGTTAAGTATTTGTTTTAAATCTTCTTTCATAATCATCACAAATGTGTTGTTTACTGGACTAAAAAAGATTTCTATCTGATTAGTTTCTATGTAAATCCTTTTTATAAATGTTTAATAATATTTGTAATTGTTAGTTTGTATTATATTTATAATTCAAAACTTTTTTCACTGGTCAGATGGTTTAATTACAGTTACTAATACTTGAACTATATTTGTAAATATATTTTTATACTTTTAAATTAATGACTGATTAAAATGTGTTTACTATATGATTATAATCATTTCAATCTATGTAGGTAAGATGTAATAATGTCAAATATAAACATACTTCTTGTTGAAGATGACCGCTTAAATAGGGAACTTATAAGTGATTTTTTAAATCCACATGGATACAATATTATAAATGCAGAAGATGGTTTTGAGGCACTTGAAAAGCTGGAAGACTACTATGTTGATCTTATACTTTTAGATATACAATTACCTCAAATGAACGGACTTGAATTTATTTACAAGTTGAAGAATAATTTTTTGTTTACAGATATCCCTGTAGTGGCTTTAACAGCACATGCTATGCTTGGTGATAAGAAAAAATTTATTGATGCTGGTTGTGATGGATATATTCCAAAACCGATAAATGTGGATGTTTTTGAATCACAGGTAAAGCAACACCTCAAAAACAGTGAAATGGTATCTGTTTTACAATAAAAGCTTTACCTTTGTAATAGGATATTATACTATTTCAATCCGAGATAATCATAACTAATTTTTATGTTATGGATTCTTTTTAGTAACTGGTTTTTAAAAGGTCTGTATCAAGTTTTTTCAAAAAATATTTGGTTGAAAAGCCTTTTTACCGTTTATATGTTTTTAGTATATAGTAGTCAGTGGTAATTATGGTAGACTTGGATAATCTAAATTACGAAAATGGGCTGGTAATGGCGGTAGCACAAGATTTTGAAACCAACGAAGTTTTGATGTGCGCCTATATGGATAAAACAGCACTTGAAAAAACAGTCGAAACGGGATATGTACATTACTGGAGCCGAAGCCGTAACAAATTGTGGAAAAAAGGTGAAAGTTCAGGTCATCTACAGTTGCTCCATGAGATGTATGTTGACTGCGATATGGATGCAGTCTTGCTTAAAATAAAACAGATGGGGGCATCCTGTCATGAAGGCTTTTATTCCTGTTTTTATCGTACAATAGAAGGAAATATAGTAGGAAAAAAAGTTTTTGAGCCAGAGGATGTATATTAATTGGAATTCAAGTTCCAATCAAATTATATAAGTTCATACACATTTGATAAATATGAAGAAAAAAAATGATGAAGAATTTAGGATAGTGCCTGATACCAGTGTAATTATCGACGGGCGTATTTCTGAAAAAGTCAAATCCGGTAAATACAAGAGGTCGATGATATATATACCTGAGGCGGTAGTCTCTGAACTTGAGGCACAGGCGAACAGGGGTCTTGAAGTTGGTTATAAAGGACTTGAGGAATTACGTGAATTACGCAGACTTGCTGACAGCGGGGAAATTGACCTTAAATATACAGGAACACGTCCGAGTCTGGATCAAATAAAACTTGTCAAAGGTGGAGAAATCGATGCATTAATTCGTTCTGTAGCAGCTGATATGGATGCAATGTTTGTAACAGGGGATAAGGTTCAGTCAGAAGTAGCAATTGCAAAAGGTCTTAAGGTTGAACAGTTATTTCCTCAAAGTTTTGAATTCAAACCATTGCTAATAGAAAGTTTTTTTACAGAAGACACAATGTCTGTCCATCTTAAAAACAAAGTCCCTCCAATGGCTAAACGTGGGTCTATTGGTGATGTAAAGTTTGTTAAGATACGTGATGAACCATCAACTTTCAAAGAACTGAAGAATATTTCAAGAGAACTGGTGGAAAGAGCACGCTCAGATCCAGATTCCTTTACTGAAATGTCAGCAAATGGGGCAATGGTTTTACAAATCCGTAATATGCGTATTGCAATATCCAATCCACCATTTTCAGATGACATAGAAATCACAGCAGTACGACCTGTTGCTGCAGTAACACTGGATGAATACCGATTAAGCGACCAGTTAAAGCAGCGTATAGTTGACCAGAGGGGTATACTTATAGCAGGTCCTCCAGGAGCAGGTAAATCTACTTTTGCGGCAGGAATAGCTGTATATTTAAAAGAGAAGGATTTTGTTGTAAAAACTATGGAGTCTCCGCGAGACCTTCAGGTGCCAAAAGAAATCACCCAATATTCACCTCTCGATGAAGATATGGCAAACACGGCAGATTTGCTTCTACTGGTTCGTCCTGATTATACCGTTTATGATGAAGTACGGAAAACACGTGATTTCCAGATTTTTGCAGATATGCGATTTGCAGGAGTGGGAATGGTAGGTGTAGTGCATTCCTACCGTGCAGTAGATGCTATTCAGAGGCTTATTGGTAGAGTGGAACTTGGAGTAATACCACAGATTGTGGATACTGTGATTTTTATTGATAAAGGCGAAGTATCCAAAGTGCAGGTTCTTGAGTTTACTGTAAAAGTGCCGTATGGTATGACTGAAGCAGACCTTGCAAGACCGGTAATTACTGTTTCAGATTTTGAAACTGGTAAAACAGAGTTTGAATTATACACCTACGGAGAACAGGTTGTTGTAATGCCAGTTGGTACTGAAAGCAAAAAACCGGCACTGAAACTGGCAGAAGGCGGAATCCATGAGGTCATTGAACAGTATGTAAGCGGAGCTTTCGAAGTGGAAATGGTGTCAGATGAAAAGGCCATTGTTCGTGTTATGGAATATGACATTCCTAAAATAATAGGAAAAGGCGGGTCGATGATAGCTGAAATTGAAAGACAGCTTGGCATACACATCGATGTTCAGAGAATTGAAGAAGAAACACCAAAAAGAGGAGAACATACAGGAAAAACATTCCAGCCGACTGTTGAACGAACCAGAAAACATGTAATCCTTACAATACCTGAATTATCCACTGAAGATGTAGAAGTCTATGCAGGAGGTATATATCTTTTCACTGCAACTGTTAGCCGCAGTGGTGATATCAAAGTTCGAAAAGATTCAACTATTGCAGACAGTATCATCGATGCAGTGGATGAAGGTGAAGTTATTACTGTCAAAGTAATTTGAAACAAAAAAGTGATTATAACATTTATCGGTTATAATCCTCTTTCAACAATGGTATGAATAATCTCCAGACTTTATAACTTAAATTATGATTTTCAAAACGTCAATCTAATATACATCTTACAGGAATTCATGACCAGAGGATAATCATGAAAGTTTCAGTGGTAGGTTCTGGTTATGTAGGTACTGTAACTGCAGCGTGTCTGGCGGAGCTCGGTCATCAGGTCATTTGTATTGATATTGATGAGGAAAGAGTAAATAAAATAAACTCAGGCGTTTCTCCTATATGGGAACAAGGTCTTGATGAACTCATTCAAAACCATGCGGGAGGTAATCTGAAAGCTACTTCTGATTATGAATCAGCGGTTAATGATTCGGATATATCGTTTATATGTGTAGGGACACCTTCGGATGATTACGGTAATATTGATTTGTCTATCGTTAAATCTGCAAGTGAAAGTCTGGGGTACGCCATTGGCAGTAAAGATGACTACCATGTTGTTGTTTTAAAAAGTACAGTAGTACCAGAAACAACAGAAAATTTTGTAACTCCCATTCTTGAACAAGCTTCAGGGAAACAGGCAGGAAAAGATTTTGGTGTGTCCATGAATCCTGAATTTCTGCGCGAGGGTAAAGCAGTTTATGATTTTATGAATCCTGACAGGATAGTCATAGGAGCACTGGATAAACACTCAGGTGATGTTGTATCACATCTTTATGACAAGGTTGAATGTCTAAATGAGTTCATAAGAACCAATCCCCGAACTGCGGAGATGATAAAATATGCAAACAATTCGTTCCTTGCTACAAAAATTTCGTTTTCCAATGAAATAGGAAACATTTGTAAAAAACTTGATATCGATACCTATGAAGTTATGAAAGTAGTAGGGATGGATTTTAGAATCTCTCCGTATTTTTTGAATTCTGGAGCAGGTTTTGGCGGTTCATGTTTCCCGAAGGATGTCAGGGCATTGACAGGTAAATCAAAAGAAATTGGATATGAACCCATATTGCTCGATTCTGTTATTAGAGTGAATGAAAACCAGCCTCATAGAATGATAGATTTGCTCGAAGAAAAAATCGGTCATCTGGAAAATAAAACAATTACTGTACTCGGTCTTGCGTTTAAAAATGGGACAGATGACATCCGTGAATCCCGTTCTGTACCGGTAATAGCAGACCTATTATATAATGGGGCTAAAATTAAAGCCTATGACCCTCAAGCAAATGGTAATATGAAAAAGGTGTTTAGTAGTGTTAACTATTGTGATAGTGCAGAAGAGGCGCTTTATAACTCTGAAGCCTGTCTTGTGATGACAGATTGGAACGAGTTCAAAAATCTTGATTCAGAATTTGGGTTGATGAAAAATAAAGTCGTGGTTGATGGAAGGCGTATTATACCTTTCCAGAACCTTGAACAAGAGATAGATTATGTTGGTATTTGCTGGTGAGTCTACTGGTCAGGTATTTATGTGTTGCCGCCTATATAGAAATAAGGGGATAAATAATGGCTAAATCACCATCCCGTGTCAGTGGAACTGCAAATAAAAAAAGTATACTGTGTTATCTGGGTCTACATAAATGGAAGCGTGCAGGTGGATCATCACATTTTTCATCAAATGTCAGGGAAAAAGAATATAGATGTGAAAGGTGTGGCAGGACAAAAACAGTATATGAAACAAAAGTATAATGCCATATATTCGTTAATTTGATGTATAAAAACTATACTTCTTCTTAACCATGAAAAAAATCACTATAATAGACTATGGACTTGGTAATCTTCGAAGCATCAGGAAAGCTTTGGAAAAAGTGGGAGCAAAGCCGGTTATATCAAGTAACCCTGAAGAAATTCTGGACGCAGACGGGGTGATATTACCTGGTGTTGGTGCGTTTATCGATGCCATGAAAAATCTTCAACCTCTTACTGATGTTATCTATGAATATGTGGATACCGGTAAACCGCTGCTTGGTATTTGTCTCGGTCAGCAGATACTCATGAGCAAATCTGATGAAGGGGGATTGACCGAAGGAATCGATTTGGTACCGGGACATGTTAGACGTATCCCATCCAGTGAATTAAAAGTTCCTCATATGGGATGGAACTCTATAACCATTAATAAATCACATCCTCTTCTTAAAGGAATATCAGATGGAGACTATGTATATTTTGTTCATTCTTTTTATGTGGATACCGATGAGTTTCATACACTTTCATCCTGTGATTATGGTTTAAGCTTTGCAGCAGTAGTTGTAAACGAAAAAGGTAATGTAGTAGGTACCCAATTCCATCCAGAAAAGAGCGGAAAAACAGGGCTTAAAATCGTTGAGAATTTTGTTAATATGTGCTGACCATCTTTTTTCAGAGGTAGAATATGGATATTGAAGGCTATGCAAAACGTTCATTGTTAAATGGTGTTGAAGAGTCGGAACTTGAAGACAGGCTGACCTCACGGATACTTGAGGTAAAAAACACAAGTAAAAATTATGCAAGACAACTTTCAAAAGCTGCTATTGAAGAAGCAAAATCTACACTGAATGTCACAGGTGATGTACTCAATCCGACTATATCTGGTATCACTATGGGACAATTTGGCGTTGGTTCCAGAGGCACTGGAGATTTTTATACTCATGAAAAAATAGCGGAGATAATCGGGAACACAGGTGCTTTTGTGGACTCTTCTCATTTGGACGACTCTGGTGCAGTAGTAACCGAGAACGGTTCCAAATATGTTATAGTAACAGTTGATGGGATGCATTCACGCCTTAGTGATTTTTCATATCTTGCAGGCTTCCATGTAGCACGTGCGGCTCTTCGCGATATCTATGTCATGGGTGCAAGACCGGTAGCGTTGCTTTCTGATATCCATGTGGCAGATGATGGGGACGTAGCAAAGATATTCGATCATATAGCAGGTATTACAACAGTATCAGAACTTATTGATGTTCCACTTGTCACAGGTAGTACTCTCCGCATAGGTGGAGATATGGTTATTGGAGACAGGATGACAGGCGGGGTTGGTGCAGTAGGTGTGGAATCTCACCTCACATCACGTGTTCAGGCAAAAGCGGGTGATGTAATACTCATGACTGAAGGAGCAGGGGGAGGCACAGTATCCACTACTGCACTTTATCATGGAATGCATGAGGTTGTTGATGAAACGATAAATATCAAATTCCTTGAGGCGTGTGAAGCTCTTATTGAATCGGGGCTTACATCTGATATCCATGCCATGACAGATGTGACTAATGGCGGAGTTCGTGGAGATGCACAGGAAATATCCAGAACTGCCGGTTTAAAACTGGTTTTTGATGAATCACGTATGAGTAAATTGGTAAATTCTCCTGTAATGGAAATGCTTGAATCTCTTGGGATTGATTATCTGGGTGTATCCCTGGATTCACTTCTTATCATATCACCGGAAGAATATGCCGAAGATATAATAAATACAGTAAAAAGTTCGGGTGTGGATATCGATATTGTAGGAAATGTGGAAGAAGGAAGTGGATCAGAGTTGATAATTGATGGAGAAAGGCGCGATTTTACACCTCGGTTCAGGGAATCAGCATATACACCAATCAAAAAAATGGTAGGAGAGGATGAACCACTGGATTTTGAAAATATGAAATCTGCAATCAATAAAGCTGCTGATGAATCATTGGATAAGAAGAAGAAGATAGTTGATAGAATTAAAAAAGGTTAAATTATTCTGCACGCTTTACGACAAGGGTTGGACCCTCTTTATCTATAATTTCTACTTTAACACCTTTATCAATTTCTTCATCGGATTTTGCTTTCCAGTATTCTCCTTTATATTTAACGTATCCTTCTTCTCCACGTTTTATCTTTTCATTGGTTATTGCAGTGTTGCCTACAATCTCTCCGATAATAGGTTTCCTGTGTCGTACTTCTATAATTTTGTAGACAATAAACAGCATGAACACGCCCATAATTATTGAAGGGGTTACGATAGCAATTATTATCTCCTGCTGAATTTCTGCTGGGGTATAAAAGTCAGGATAGTCGGTGGGTACTATGAATATGCTTCCTACTATAAGACAAATTAATCCTCCGATACCGAACGCCCCAATACCGGGTGATTGAATTTCAAGGAATATCAGCCCCATACCCACAATAATAAGGAATATAGCAGCAATATTAACATCAAATCCTGAACCGATAAGTCCAAGAGCAATTGCGATTGTACCAAAAATTTCTGCACCAAAACCGGGGTTGGATAAACCAATGACAATCGAATATAATCCAATAATTAACAACAGGGATGCAATCAATGGGTCTGAAATTATACTCATAATGGCGATGTTTATTGATGGCTCATAACGGTCAATCTGGGCACCACTAACATTGAGCTGTTTGCCCTTTGCGACATCTCCATCAACTTGTGAGAGTAAATCGCCTATTGAAGGAGAAGTATATTCGATTACATTGTATTCTAAAGCAGTTTCAGCATTAATATTCAGATTTTTTGTAATAAATTCTTCAGCGGCAGTAACGTTTCTGTTATTCTGGCGTGCCTTTTCTCTTGTATATTCGACAATGGCGTTAATAGTTTTTGAATCGTTTATCGGCTGACTTCCTCCTCCAGTTAGTTGAACTGGTTGTGCTGATCCTATAACTGAAAAAGGAGCCATTGCAGCGATATCTGTGCTTATCAGTATAATGGTACCCGCAGACCAGGCTTTTGTACCTTCTGGATATACATAACCTATAACAGGGACATTAGTACTTTCGATAGATTCTATAATATTAAATGTTTCACTAAGTTTCCCACCGGGTGTATTTAATGTGAGAACAATAGCATCATAATTTTCATCCTCTGCCACCGATATCGCATTGGTTACAAGATCATCACTGGCAGATGTGATAGAGTCAGAGATTTCTACTACAAGTACTTTCTCTTCCTGTGCAATGGCACAGGGAGACATCATTACTATAAAAAAGAAAAGAGATATAATAATGAGAAAGTATGTATTGGGTCTGATATCCATCATACACCTGCTTTTATTTGTTTGTATATTTGTTCATTATTTTTCGCCCATTTCTCCTGACTCTTGTTTAGAGGATTCAACCAGTTCATCAATCCTTGTCTCTGATTTTGGCTGTGTTTCCTCCCTTCTTGGAGTGGATGATTTATATTGCTCTTTTTGACCACTGCTTCCTTTTACAACTGCGTTTGAAAGCGCAGCAATCTTGCCGGTATCAACATTTGTAGTATCAGTCACTACAATCATGTTCTTTTCACGTGATATTTCAGCATATGTTTGCAGTTCACGTAATTTAAGACCAGCAGGCATTTCTTGGTATAACTCACCAGCGTCTCTATTTTTCTGAGC
The DNA here is from genome assembly GCF_000196655.1 of Methanohalobium evestigatum Z-7303. Classification (GTDB taxonomy): domain Archaea; phylum Halobacteriota; class Methanosarcinia; order Methanosarcinales; family Methanosarcinaceae; genus Methanohalobium; species Methanohalobium evestigatum. The sequence goes on from NC_014253.1 coordinate 64,572, forward strand.
GGCTTTAAATTCACCATCGGCAAGGATAGTACGGGCACGTTTCTCACGTTCTGCTTCTGCTTGTCTTGCTATGGCGCGATACATGGATTCAGGCAATACAACATCTCTTATGGTAACATTTGTAACTTTGATACCCCACGGGTCGGTCAATGAATCCAATACATTCTGTATTTTCTGATTAATTTCATCTCGTTTTGAAAGTACATCATCGAATTCAACTTGCCCCAGTATATCTCTCAATGTGGTCTGGGAAAGCATTGCTGTAGCATATTTATAATTCTCCACAGCAGTCACGGCGTCCCCGGGACTTGTGACCCTGTAATAAACTACAGCATCCACATCTATGGTGACATTGTCCAGTGTGATAACTGCCTGTTTAGGTACATCAATAGTGACTACACGTAGGTCTACTTTAACGACAGTATCAACAATAGGTATTATAATAAACAGTCCGGGTCCTTTTTCCCCGAGAAATCTTCCTAACCTGAAAACAACAACACGTTCATATTCTTTGACAATTTTGATAGCTTGTGACAATATTATAAGCACAACTATTATTGCAGGAATTAATATGGTATAATCAACCAATTTGACCCACTCTCCTAAAATGAAATTAATTTTAAGACTTAAAAAGCTATTGGTTTAAAAATTAACGTAACAATTTTAATTTTTAATCATTGAATCAATACAAATAAATTCTACATAAACAATTATAGTATTGATAGAATGAGTGAAGAATGTATTGAATGTGAAGGCAGAGGTTATCAAATAATATCAGTAGAAAAATGCCCCGAATGTAAGGGCACGGGGAAAACCAAATCAGTAGATCTTATGAAATTAACAGAACAAGATGTTGATGATTTTCTTTCTGATGGTTCTTATTGCCCAAAATGTGAAGGTAGCGGTCAAATAGAAACAACAAAGTATTGTGAGACCTGTAAAGGTCGCGGTATTTTTTATAAGTGCAAGGTATGCGGAACATCTATCGATGAGCCTGTAGATGATGAGGAGATTTGTCGGGTATGTGCCAAATCACAGGTTGTTTATGCTCTTGACAATTCCTGTGACTTGGATGAAGTAGAGGTAGGACAGCTCTATCACGGAATCGTTGACGGTATAGCGGCGTTTGGTGTTTTTGTAAACTTAAACGCCCATATCAGAGGTCTGATTCATATAAAGAATCTAAAAGAAGAACTTGATATCGGAGACCCTGTAATAGTTTATGTAAAGGAGATAAAATCCAATGGCAATGTCGACCTTGTACCAAAAAACATCAAAGAATTCCATACTGTAGAACTTGAAAAAGAATTGCCTATTAAACTATCATCTCAAATACCAGATTTTATAGGAAGAGTCGTAAGAATTGAAGGGGAAGTTATACAGGTAAAACAAACAGCAGGTCCGACGATTTTTACTATATCTGATGAAGCTGGATTGATTACAGGTGCTGCATTTGAGAAGGCAGGAGAACGTGCTTATCCACACATAGATTCCAACATGGTAGTGACTGCTACAGGAGAAATCACATCCCGGGGTGACGAGGTTCAGCTTGAAATCAAGAGCATGAAAAGGCTTTCGGGAGAAAAAGAATCTGCAGTATGGGAGCGTATTGAAAAGGCTATCGATGAAAGAGCCGAACCCTATGAATCAGAATTCTTGATTGAAAGTGAAATACTGGATAAATTGAAACCTGGTATGAAAAAGGTTGCCAAGGAAATCAGGAAAGCTGTTATCAAGTCAAAACCGATTGTTATCAGGCATCATGCTGATGCAGACGGTATGACATCAGCGGTTGCACTTGAAAGGGCAGTGCTTCCACTAATAAGTGAAGTCAGTGGTTCTGATGCAGAATATTATCTGTACCGGCGTTCTCCTTCCAAAGCACCGTTTTATGAACTTGCTGACGTAACAAAAGACTTATCGTTTGCACTTGAGGATATGGAACGCCACGGTCAAAAGTTCCCGCTAATTCTTCTGGTAGATAATGGTTCAACCGATGAAGATACACCTGCTATGAGACAGGCGAGAGTGTATGGCATTGACATGATAGTTGTTGACCATCACAACCCTGATGAAGTAGTTGACCAGTATCTTCAATCTCATATAAATCCCGCTCATGCAGGTGGTGACTTTGGTATTACCACAGGAATGTTGTGTACAGAAATAGCGAGTATGATAAACCCTGATGTTAAAGATGAAATATATCATCTTCCTGCGATCTCAGCAGTAGGAGACCGTTCAGAAAGGGAAGAAGCTACTAAATACATAAATATTGTTTCGGACAAATATTCACTTGATCAATTGAAAGATATCGCTTTGGCTCTTGATTTTGAAGCTTTCTGGCTGAAGTTTAGTAGTGGTAAAGGTATAGTGAACGATATTTTGAATTTTGGCGACCCAATGGTACATAAAAACCTTGTATCCATACTTTGTGAACAGGCAAATGATTTGATATCATCCCAGATGGAGACATGTCTGCCACATGTAAAATCTACAACGCTTCCCAATGGAGCAATAATGAACGCACTGGATGTAGAGAATTATGCCCATAAATTCAGTTTTCCACCACCTGGTAAAACAGCAGGTGAGGTACATGACAGGATGTGTCAGGAATATGAAAATAAACCAGTGATAACAATAGGTTATGGACCGGACTTTACGGTAATTCGCTCTAAAAATGTTAAGATGAACATCCCCCAGATAGTAAGGGAACTTCATAACGAGGTTAAAGGTGGGGGTGTCAATGGTGGAGGACACCTTGTTGTTGGTAGCATAAAATTTGTAGAGGGAATGCGTAAAGAAGTGCTTGAAAAACTGGCTGAAAAATTAGGTCAGGCAGAAATAGAGGAAGGTCTGGGATAAATATTCCAATCAGACCATAACTATTTCTGGTTTTTAATCTACACGGACAATACGTACCATTGATTTAACAGGCACATCAGATATTTTCTCTGACCCTTTTTTATCGATAATAACAGTAACAACAACAGGGTTTGCGCCAAAATCTCTTAGTTGATTAATAACTTCAGTAATTGTAGCTCCTGATGTTATAACATCATCGACGACAACACAATTTTTGCCTGTAACCTCTCCAAAATTTCTGCTAACGGTTCCTGGTACTCTTTTATCTTCGTTCTGTTTGGTTGTGCCGTGGAATATTGCAAGTTCTTTGTCCAAATCATCTGCAATATGACTTGCAAGAGGGACTCCGCTAAGACCGATACCAACTATTGTATCAATTTCTGAATCTGTTTCACATGCAGATTCCATTGTCATGTCAGCCAGTGCATTCGATATGTATCTGAGTCTGCAGGAGTTTTTTCCAACCATACTCCAGTCAACGGAAATGTCTTTTGGAGCGGGACTTTTTGAATCTTTCTTTGCTCTTGTAAGTAGCCAGGTAATAGTTTCACGTGATACATTCAATTCGTCTGCAATCTGTCCTGTCACAAGCCCCTTGGATTGTAATTCTTCTGCTTTTTCTATCATGTCATCTATGTTCTTCATGGTATCCGCGCCTAAATTAATTATAAGTCATCTAAATAATTATACTTTTCTTTTACTTTTCCTTTTAAGTTTTGAACCGCAGATGGGACATGTATCACCACATTCAAACCGTTTTTTACATCCTATACATTCTTTTTCCCATACAAGTTTGTCTTTAATCTTTTTTTGAGCAACAGGCTCTATATTAATCTTTAATAGTTCTGCAACATTTTGTACTGCATAATCATCGGTAAGAAGTGTTATGTTTTCTTTATCTCTGTATTCCAGTGCTTTTGCCAGTATATCTATATCAGCCTTTGACAGCTCATTAAGGTCTCTGGTGTATCGGGCGGTTTCAATAACACTATTTCTTTTATCAGGTTCTGGTACTTCGACAATTATACCGTTTTCTCTGGCGATGTCATACCTCATAACAGCTTCATCGCTTTTTAATTCCTCTGTAACCGAGGCAACTGTTATAAAGGATGAATAGTTGATATTTTTAAAACCGTCCATGATAAATACAGCAGAATCTGCAATGTAATATTTCATAATAAATCCTTATATCGGTCTTTATTTTAACTATGTGGATATACCAATATTAATAAGTAGATGTTACAATTAGATTTCTATAGATTAATATGGACGATAGTGAACCACTGGATAATACATCATTTCCATCACTTGATGAACAGGATACTCCATCACCACTGGGACTGGCGACTTCTGTTGACGGGGAATATTCCTATGAAGCAGAAATTGAAGGTACAATACCTAATGATTTGAAAGGTACCCTGTATCTCAATGGTCCCGGATTGTTTGACCGTGGGAATTTACGTAAACGATATATATTTGATGGAGACGGAATGATACAGTCATTCCATTTCCATGAAGGAGGAGTATATTATCAAAACAAATTTGTAAGAACTGATAAGTTTGTTGATGAACAAGAAAAAGGTAAACTTTTATACGCTTCATGGACAACGCTGGCACCGGGTGGACCAATATCGAATATATTCGGCAGAAAACTTGAAAGTCAGGCAGGGGTAACAGTAATTGAAAGAAATGGAAAACTCTATGCCTTTGATGATGGTTCTTACATCTATGAATTGGACCCTGATACACTGGAGACAAAAGGTAAAACTCAGCTGGGATTAAACAAAAGTAAAATTCCTGTAAATTTCATGGCTCACTCAAAGATTGACGGTCAGACAGAAGAATGGATTCTTGTAAGTGGTCTAAAAGATAAACTAAATATAACCACAGTGGACAAGAATGATAACCTTGTAAAATTCCAGAAAGTCAAAATTCCTAAAAACTCCTATATACATGATTTCTTTGTTTCTGATAATCATATCATTTTAAATTTCCAGCCTGCAGAACCCTATGTCTTTAAGTTCATGAGCGGTTTATCAAGTTTTTTGGAATCACTTTACTGGAGACCCAAACAGGGTAATATTTTGTTAGTATTAAATCGTAATGAGGAAGGCGAGGTAGAACCTTATCAGTTTTCGGTTGAATCTTCATGGATGTGGCATACATTAAATGCTTATGAGGAAGGAAACAAGATTGTAGCTGATTTTGTCGGTTATAGGTATCCTGAACAGATATTTGGTGATGACCCCACATTTTATGCCATAATGGAGGGAAGAGAAAAGAAAAGTGATTATCCGGGTGAAATAAGAAGATATATAATAGATCTTGATAAGGAAACTGTACAACAGCAAGTACTGGATGGAGCAAATTATGAATATCCAGTGGTGAACCAGTATCATTCTTGTCGCAAACACAAATATGGATATTTTGTCAGGGCTCATAAACCAGAGGATGTTTTCTGGTCTTCGGTTGTAAGAATGGATATGGATACAGGTCTTCCAGAATTCTATGATTTTGGAAAAGGGTATTATTGTACTGAACCGGTTTTTGTACCAAAACCAGGATATAATTATTCATCAGATATAAACGATGAACCTGGGTGGATATTAACTGAGGTATATGACAGTTATTTAAAAAAGAGTTTTCTGGCAATACTACAGGCTGATAACCTTGAAAGTGGTCCTGTGGCAAAAGTACACCTAAAGCATCATGTTCCATTAAGTTTCCATGGGTTCTGGAAATCTTCCCAGTAAGAAACAATTTATATATATCTGATAATTTGTCTATGAACAACATTCAACATCAACGATATAGGATAACATGGATTACGACAGAGCCAGAAGTATAATTGTCAATTTTATCCGTTCAAAAGTAAAAGAAGCGGATTCAACAGGTGTTGTAATAGGGCTTAGTGGTGGTATAGATTCGGCTGTAACAGCTAATCTTGCAGTAGAAGCACTTGGAAGTGAAAATGTGCTTGGTATCCATCTGCCGGAAGAAGGTGTAACATCAACAAAGGATTCCAAAGATTCAGAAATTATTGCAAATAGCCTTGGCATCAACTTCAAAAATATAGATATTTCCAGGATTTTAAATTGCTTCATTTCAGAAATTCCAGATGAATCGGGTGAAAAACCACCTGTTGTAGGTAATTTAAAATCCCGGATAAGGATGTGTCTTTTATACTACTACGCAAATTCATTCTATAAAATGGTCGTGGGTACAGGTAACAAGAGCGAAATAATGCTTGGATACTTTACAAAATATGGCGATGGTGGAGTGGATTTAGAACCAATAGGTGACCTTTACAAAACAGAAGTGTTTGAACTTGCGAAACTTCTCTCGATTCCTGAACACATTATCAATAAAAAACCATCTGCAGGTTTATGGTCAGGACAGACTGATGAAAATGAACTTGGTCTGCCCTATGAGATTATAGACAGAATCCTTAATTTGGTGTTTCATGGTGAAAAACCTGAAAATCTGCAGGAAATATTTGATTTAACACCGGATCAAATAGATTTATTGTTGTCCCGTATGAAATCAAATATTCACAAGCGCAAAGTACCTCCCATTGCAATAGTTGATGCTGCCCGCCATTATATGGAATAAAACAGTTCATCTGCTTGGGAATATATTATAGTTGGACGACATGAACCGGACAAGTGGTTTTGCCAGATGACGTCTGGCAGAAGGTGGTACTTCGTAAAGACCGGTTTCAATTTCTCTGTCGATTTCTACCAGTACAGAAGATCCAGCTTTGGTTTTGCATTTTCTGCACTTGAATCCCTGATTTTTCCCTGCTGATTTCATTCTTTTGTTACATATCGGACAGGTGGGATTTCTGGTTTCATATATTGGAACAAGGCGGTTTATTTTGAATTTTTCAATATTTAATGTCTGGTTTTTAACACTTCCATATACAGTAATATTGTCTCCAGTCTTCAGTTTTCTTACCAGATATCTGAAATTCTTGGTGGGTTCATAGGCGGCACAATCAATTGTATTACCAGAATTATCACCAAGTGTAAATATAGTATGTCCACCTTCTATGGTGTATGGATGATTTTTAACTGTGCCCTGAACAATATAGGACTGCATATCAGTGACCTCTTTTATACTGGATACATTTATCAGGTGCATATCTGTACCTTGATTTGTTTTGTACACAGCACTTCTTTCAACAGTTTCGGATTTTATATCCTCTGTTGCACTTTTAACTGTATGGTCATCTTTCCCTCTGATTCCATATAGTACAGGGTCGGGTGATTTGGGAACACAGACGATTACATAGTTTTCCCAATCCACAGTATCCCATGTATCCGGATAAAAATCAAGGTCACTTTTGTATATACTGTTTTCATCGACTACTCTGGATAAACCCCATTTCTCTTTTTTCCTGTATGTTAGATACTCATAGGTAGAGTCCCATTCACTATCAAGCATTGCACCTGTAGCTGCAAGTGCACCTATAAGACCCCTCTCTTTTTTGTATCCTTTTGCAATGAGACCAAGTTTTGATATCAGGTTTTTTGCATTTTCAATTGCCATGACATTATGGACAGTATCGTAAAAAAAATCTTTTAAAGCAGATTTTGATTTGTTATACTCTCTATCATGAACAAAAACTACACCTGGGTTAGTTTTCTCACTTTGCATTTCTGCAAGGGATTCAATTTTTGATATAACATATTCTATGACTTTATCAGGGTATTTTGTATCAATCTGAATTGCAATAGCTGCATTACCGCGTGTTTTGTAGGGGATTGTTGGGTTCAGGCGAACCAGTATAGGATATCCACGAATGCTTCCATATACAGTAAGTTCTTCAATTAATATCGCACCAAGATACGTGGTGCACATTCCCTCTCTGGAATCTGTATCATCAATACCAATTATCATATTTGTTACGCATATACAATGGATAAATTATATATATAAATATACATAAATTAGTGTTAGGATAAGCATGACCAAAGATATCTTAATACATCAGATAGTTGATGTATTAAAACGTGCAAATTTTGTTGTTTCAAAACGGTGTAATATCAGACCTCGAAGTTTTGATATAACCGCAAGAAAGGATGATATTCTCATATTTTGCAAAGCTTTATACAACATTGACGGTCTGAATGAAGAAACTGCCCAAGAGATGAAATCTCTGGCTAAATACCTCGATGGTTCAGCATTAATTGTAGGTGCAAAGACACGTAATCAAATGCTTGAAGACGGAGTAGTGTATATAAGGTATGGTATACCGGCTCTAAATGTGCAAACTTTATATGATTACTTTGTGGAATCAGTTCCCCCGTTGGTGTCAGCAGCACCAGGAGGATTGTATGTTTCAATAGATGGAGACGTATTAAGAGAAGCAAGAATGTCGGTCTCCATGTCAATAGGAACTATTGCATCCCAACTTGGAGTGTCCAGAAGAACAATCAGCAAATATGAAGAAGGAGGCATGGATGCATCTATCGATATTGCCCTCCAGCTTGAAGAGCTGTTTGATGTTGCACTTGCTAAATCCATAGATGTACTGGAATTTTTTGATAATAAGTTACAGGAGGATGAAGAAAATAATGAATACGAAACCAAACCTCCCGAAGATAACATATTAAATTTAATATCAACACTCGGATACGATGTGCTTTCTACAAATCAAGCACCGTTTAGAGGTGTATCCAAAAAAGATACAGATGTGATTCTGACAGGAATAAGTAAATACTGCAATTCCATGATAAAAAGGGCTGAACTTATGAGTAGCATTTCCAATGTAACAGGTTCACAATCGGTATTCATAATAAAAGACCAGTGCAATTTAAAATCCGAGTCTTTCGACAGTACAGTGTTTATCAAAAGGGATGAACTCAATAAACTGTTAGATCCTGAAGACCTGCTACAACTTATAGAAGAGAGAATGAAAAATAACAATAAAAGTAGAAGTGAAAGCAATTAACTTTTTCTATTTTCTATCTTGTATATCTACACTACCCCAAAACTCTAAATATATAAAAAATCCTTACAAACCACCAATGGTTGTAAATATTGCAGTTCTGGCTTCGGGAAGAGGTACAAATCTACAGTCGATAATCAATAATGTGGAGAATGGCTACATTCATGACGCCAATATTAAGGCGGTTATCAGTGATGTTAGAGATGCCCATGCACTGGAACGTGCAAAAAAATATGGGATTAGTGCAGTTTTTATAGATCCATCAGAGTTTTCAGACAAATCAGAATATGAAAAAGAGCTAATTAAAAAATTAGAAGAATTTAACACCGACCTTGTTCTTCTGGCAGGATTTATGCGTATTCTTGGGAATAAATTTGTACGGTTTTATAAACACAGGATTCTTAATATTCATCCTTCATTATTGCCAGCTTTTAAAGGTCTTAGAGCACAAAAACAGGCACTTGATTACGGTGTAAAAGTATCTGGATGCACAGTACATTATGTTACCGAAGATATGGATTCTGGACCTATTATATTACAGGAATGTGTACCTGTTTATGAAGACGATACTGAAGAAACACTGGAAAACAGGATACTGCAAGAGGAACATGAGATTTACCCGGAAGCTGTAAAGTTGTGGGTTGAGGGTAAAGTTTAATATTAAAGGGACACTTTATACCCCTTAAAAAATCGATTTAATTCATTATATAGTATTACTTTTATTATTCAACAAAAAGGAAGGATAGTATGTCATATATTTCAGAAATTGACCCAGAAATTGCTGAAGCAATGGAATTAGAAGCAAAACGTCAGGATTATAAATTAAACTTAATAGCATCTGAAAATTATACAAGCCGCGCTGTGATGGAAGCGCAGGGCTCTATTATGACCAATAAATATGCAGAGGGTTATTCTGGCAAGCGCTACTATGGTGGATGTGAGTATGTAGACATCGCTGAAAACCTTGCCATTGATAGAGCCAAACAGATTTTTGGTGCTGAACATGTAAATGTACAGCCACATTCAGGTTCTAATGCCAATATGGCTGTATATTTTTCAGTACTTGAATATGGTGACACCATAATGGCGATGGACCTGAGTCAGGGAGGTCATCTTTCTCATGGAAGTCCTGTTAATTTCACAGGTAAATTCTACAATGTTGTACCCTATGGTGTGAACAAAGAAACAGAAACGATTGACTATGATGAATTGATGGATATTGCAAAGGAAAACAAACCTAAAATGATTGTTGCAGGTGCTTCTGCATATTCAAGAGAGATTGATTTTAAACGTTTCAGAGAAATCGCAGATGAGGTAGGTGCCTACCTGCTTGCAGATATTGCTCATATAGCAGGACTGGTGGCAGCAGGTGTGCATCAGAATCCAGTGCCATATGCTGATTTTGTGACTACTACCACCCATAAGACACTCAGGGGTCCCAGGGGTGGTATGATTATGTGTAGTGAAGATTACGCAAAAGCTATTGACAAAACAGTGTTCCCAGGTATACAAGGAGGACCCCTGATGCATGTGATTGCCGGGAAAGCTGTAGCTTTTAAGGAAGCACAGACTCCTCAATTCAAAAAAGACCTAGAACAAACAGTTAAAAATGCAAAAGCATTGTGTAAAAACCTGGAGGACAGAGGATTTACCATCGTATCAGGGGATACGGATAACCATATGATGCTTGTAAACCTCAATGACTTTGATATAACAGGTAAGGATGCTGAAACAGTGTTTAGCAAGGCTGGAATTGTTTTAAATAAGAATACAATCCCGTCTGAAACACGAGGACCGTTTATTACCAGCGGAGTAAGGGTAGGTACTCCTCCTATTACAACAAGAGGTATGAAAGAGTCTGAGATGGAGGATGTTGCAGATTTCCTCAAACAGGCGATTGACAACAGAAATGATGATTCAGAACTTGAGAAGATATCTGCAGATGTCCAGCAATTTGCCAGCAGTTACCCGATTTATAAATAATCACAGGTGACTCAAATGCCGGAAGGGCAAAATTACGACCCAAAAATAATCGATGGACGCTCATTGTCCAAAAAAATAGAATCAGAAGTAAGTTCTAAAGTTCAGAATTTAAAAGACCGGTATAATATAACCCCCAGTCTCTCTACTATTGTAGTGGGAGATGACCCGGCATCCAAGATGTATGTTAAATTAAAACATAAAGCCTGTGACAGAGTAGGAATAATTGCAGAGGATCACTTCCTTTCCGAAGATACAACACAGGATGAACTTATTGAACTGGTTCATAGTCTAAACAGCCGTGACGACATTCACGGTATACTTGTGCAGCTCCCTCTGCCTGAACACATCAATGAGCAGAAAGTAATGATGGAAATCGACCCTTTAAAAGATGCTGATGGCTTCCATCCTCAGAATATGGGCAACCTTTTAATTGGAAATGAGGAATTTGTTCCCTGTACCCCAAAAGGGATAATGACCGCACTTGAGGAATACGATGTTGGTATTGAAGGAAGTGATGTGGTTGTGGTAGGTCACAGCAATGTGGTAGGTAAGCCAATGGCAACCATGCTTTTAAACCGGAATGCAACAGTTTCGGTTTGTCATGTATATACCAGTAATCTCAACCGATATACAGTAAACGCTGATATACTTATAGTAGCAACCGGTGTAAAACATCTTATAAAATCTGATATGGTAAAAGAAGGGGTAGTGGTAATTGATGCAGGAATATCAAAAGAGGGAGACAAGGTCTATGGAGATGTTGATTTTGATAATGTAAAACAGAAAGCATCACTTATAACACCTGTTCCCGGTGGAGTGGGTCCGTTGACCATTGCCACTTTGATGCAGCATGTTCTCAAATCTGCGCAAAATAAAATCTGAATCAACGGTTAATTTTATAATATTCTATATTCTATTTTTTCCTTATAAAATCTTCAATATTTTAAATGGATGGAACCGGTAAAATCATGGCTGTTGATTCTGATATATGTGGACTTAAGGTTGGAGATGAGCATCCTGTACGTTTAATGGGCGTTATAAATCTAAGTCAGGAATCTTTCTATAAAAACTCGGTAATCGATAAAGATTCTATAATTAACACTGCTCAGGATATGGTTGATAAAGGAGCAACCATGATTGATGTGGGCGGACGTTCCACATGGCCGCTGGCTGAAAAGATAACCAAGAAACAGGAAACAGAACGGTTGCTTCCAGCACTGGAAGAACTTAAAGGTAATGTGGATGCTGTTATTTCTGTAGATACCATGTTTGCAGACATTGCCGAAGAATCATTGAAACGGGGTGTAGACGTTGTAAATGATGTTTCAGGTTTAACTGCTGATTCCAGGATGGTAGATTTGATTGCTGATTATGATTGTCCTGCAGTTGTAATGGCATCCTATCAAACACCCGGTGACCCTTTCGGTATGGATGCAGTTATGGATTCGCTTAGTTCGATAATAAAAAAAGCAGAATCAAAAGATATTGATCCCAATAAACTAATACTTGACCCGGCGTTTGGTAAATGGGTGCCTGAAAAAGACCCAATATATGATTTTGAGACCGCTGATCAGTTTGAACGCCTCAAAATATTTGAAAAGCCGCTACTTGCAGCAGTATCACGTAAATCCATGATAAAGGCAGTAACAGGAAAACCTGCAGAAGAACGTCTGTATGGTAGTCTTGCAGCTACATCTTTGGTAGTACACAAGGGTGCGGATATAATAAGAACTCATGATATACACCAGACAAAAGATGTTGTTGATGTAGCAAAAGCAATACGAAGCCGTAGTCCATATGTCAGGAAAAACGGGTTTGAAGTATCGGTCCTGGACGTAAATCATCCATCGGATGCGGCTTACCTGATTCAATCAATCGGTGCTACTACATCGGGTTCCAACGTTATGAAGAAAAAATCAGTTTACCGCGTGCTTAGGATTAACAACATCACAACCACTGAAGCGCTTATTATAAAACAGGAAATGCTTGCAAGGGGAGCAGATGCAGCAATCTCTCGTGATGCGGTATCTCATGAGGATGAATCTACTGATGTGATACTTATGGGAACATTGTTGCAGATAGAACAACTTGTGGACAAACTGTCCTGTCAGGCACGGAATCTTCCCTTAATTGCGGATATGATTGAAGAGACACTGGAACAGTATACAGATACAAAGTACCTCTATCAATAACAAGGTAAATATGATTATCTCGTCATCCAAATCATTTGAAGAAATACTGGAATCCTTAAAAGGTGAAAATAAAATATTTGTTATCGGATGTGATGTATGTGCAGCCAAAATGCACACAGGAGGGGAACCTGAAGTAAAAGATATGTGTGCACGTCTTGAAAAAGCAGGTAAAAATGTTGTAGGCTGGGCCCTACCAACCGGAACCTGTAGTATCCATTCATATGGTTCCCTTGTGGAAAAAAACACCAATATAAAAAAAGCAGATGCCATTCTTGTGATGGCATGTGGAAGCGGGACCTCAATAATTGCAAAACTTGTAGATGTACCAGTATATCCCGCAAACAATACTGATTCACTTGGAGGTATCTATCAGGGTAATGTGTTTCATGCCCAGTGTGCCATGTGTGGTAATTGTACAATCGCTGATTTTGGAGGTATATGTCCAACGGCTCAATGTCCCAAGGGGCTTTTAAACGGACCCTGTGGAGGTTCAATGAGTGGTAAGTGTGAAGTAAATTCTGATATGGACTGTGTCTGGGAACTCATATATCAAAGACTTGAAAAACTTGGTAGGCTCGATTTACTGGAAAAAGTAATTGAACCAAAGGATAACGTGGAAGATAATAGTGTATAATCTTTGCCTTTTAAAAAGGAATGATTGATAATATGCCATCATTTGGACAAAAACTCAAATCCGGTGAATTTGTAGTAACATCGGAAATAACACCTCCCAAAGGAAGCGATATATCTTCAGTTCTAAAAATATCTGATACCCTCAAGGGATGGGTTGATGCGATTAATATCACCGATAATAATCGTGCCGTCATGCGTATGTCTCCCTTAGCACTTGGAAAAATCCTTGCTGACACTGGTCATAATGTGATTATGCAGATGACCTGTAGAGACCGTAATCGTCTGGCTATCCAGTCTGACCTTCTCGGTGCCAATGCATTGGGTATTGACAGCATCTGTATAATGACTGGAGACCACACTACAAAAGGAGACCATCCGGGAGCAAAACCAGTGTATGACCTTGATTCTGTCCAGTTGTTGTCTATGGTTAAAAAACTGACACAAGGTTATGATTTTTCTGGTAACCAGCTTGAAGGTACACCGCATTTTACAGTGGGTGTAGTATCAAACATCGATATATCCCAGAAAATGCAGATGATGAAACTTAAAAAGAAGGCTGAAATGGGTGTTGATTTTATCCAGACACAGGCTGTTTATGATGTAGACCAGTTCAAAGAGTTTACAGAATCTGTAAAACATCTGAGTGTACCAATAATTGCTGGTATTATCCCTTTAAAATCGGCTAATATGGCACGTTTTATGAACAATAATATACCCGGTATAAAAATTGGCGATGATATCATATCCCGTCTGGAAGAGGCTAAAGACCCAGTATATGAAGGTCTTGCTATAAGTGCAGAAACCATTAACGAAATTAGAGATATTTGTAATGGAGTTCATATTATGCCGATTGGAAAAAGTTTAAATACGGTAACTCTACTTGAAATGGCTGGTTTTTCTCCTGAATAAAAAGTAACTACTATGGAAGATGTTATGAGCGCCACACAAATAGACTGTGCACGTGATGGAATATTAACTCCTGAAATGAAATACGTTGCAGAGGCAGAAAATCTTGATGAAACAACAATCCTTTCGTATGTGGCAAATGGCAAACTTGTCATAATGACAAGGGATAAAAATCCACCAGTAGCCATAGGAAAAGGTGTAACCACCAAAATAAATGTTAATCTTGGCACTTCATCAGCCAATGTTGACCCGGGTTCTGAAATTGAAAAAGTAAAAATTGCAGATAGGTATGGTGCAGATACAATAACCGATCTTTCAATGGGCGGAAACATCTCATATATACGTAGTAGAGTATTTGAAAACACAACCATCCCTATTACAACAGTTCCTATTTATCAGTCTATAGTGGAACACGGAATGAATAATGTGACATCTAAGGATATATTCTCTACACTTGAAAAACATGTGGATGAAGGAGTAAGTTCCGTTGTTCTGCACTGTGTAGACAATAATACACTTGGTAAACTAAAGGGTTCAGAAAGAGTTATGGGTATGGTCTCAAAAGGTGGATCATTTACCAGTGTATTTATGCTGACCAATGAATGTAAAAACCCATTCATTCAAAATTTTGATGCTGTCCTTGAAATCCTGAGAAAAAATGATGTGGTGCTTTCACTCGGTAATACCATGAGAAGCGGATGTATCCATGACCTTTCTGACGATGCACAAATGTCGGAAATAGAAACCAATATCCATCTTGCAAACAGGGCAAATGAAAAAGGTGTACAGGTGATTGTGGAAGGTACAGGTGGACATGTTCAGGCAAATGATATTCCTGATACAGTTAGATACTACAAATCCCTGTCTGAATACCCTCTTTTTGTGGCAGGACCTCTGCCTATAGATGTAGCTCTTGGATACGACCATATAGCAGGTTCTGTAGGTGCCAGTATGGCAAGTGGAGCAGGAGCTGATTATCTCTGCTACATAACACCATCTGGACATCTTGCACTGCCCACACCGGAACAGGTCAGAGAAGGACTGGTTGCGTTTAAAATCGCTGGTCATATAGGGGATACAATAAAATACGGTATGAGTGACAGAGATTTGATGCTGTCTGTGAAACGGAGAAAGTTTGACTGGGACGGTCAAATAGAAATGGCGATTGATCCGGATAAACCTAAAGAAATGTGTCCAATGGAAGGTCCCTGTACAATGTGTGGGGAATATTGTGCTATAAAAATCATGCAAAACTATCTCTCTGGAGATAATAGATATGGAAATTAATTGCCCTAACATGCAAATGTTTGGAATAAAAACACCGATTATAAAATCCGGAGACGATATTTTAAAAGCTGTTGGAGCTGGGTTTGAAAATGCAGGAATTAGCCCACAGGATAATGATATACTTATACTGGCAGAATCAGCGGTTGCAACTGCTGAACATCGAATGATAAAACTTAGTGATGTCAAAACCAGTGAAATGGCTAAAGAATACGCTCAAAAATATGAAATTGACCCCAGAGAAATGGAACTTATTCTTCAGGAATGTGATGAAATAATAGGTGGTGTACCTGGTGCTGTACTTACCATTACAAGGGGAAATCTCTCACCAAACGCGGGAATTGATAGCTCTAATGCACCTGATGGTTATGTAATACTTTTGCCGGAAAACGCACAAAAAAGTGCAGAATCAATCAGGGAGGGTATAAATAAACAATTTTTCTGCAATTTAGGGGTTATCATAGGAGATAGCAGAACCCAGCCGATGAGGCTTGGATGTGTAGGAATTGCACTTGGTACATCTGGTATTGTGCCTGTAGAAGATGCTCGAGGATGTCAGGATTTATACGGCAAGTCTTTAAACATTACACATAAAGCAACAGCTGATAACCTCGTATCTGCTGCCCAGATTATTATGGGTGAGGCGGGAGAATGTACCCCTGCTATCCTTGTAAGAGGTGCACCTGTAGACATTGTGAACGAATCGGTAGAAATGCACCTTTTTTCAAGAAACGAATGCATGTATTACAGTAATATAAGTAAAAACAACAAATCTCTGTCTAAATGTCAATAACTTATTTATATGAAGAGAACACTGGTTTTGTATAATAATTGCAATACCAAAATGTTATTGTAAAGTTAAAATACCGTTTTGAATTTTGATATAAACATAAAAAGGTGAACAAAATGGGTAAACCAATATTATTAGATTTCAGTGCCACATGGTGTGGACCGTGTAAGATGCAAAAACCAATTATTGATGATCTTAAAGAAAAATATGGAGATCAGGTAGACATCAAAGAAGTAGATGTTGATGAAAATGGTGAAATGGCAAGGAACTACAATGTTATGGCAGTACCTACCATTGTAATCGAAAAAGATGGTGAAGAAGTCAAACGATTCACAGGATTAAAACAGGCAGATGTCCTGAGTGCAGAACTGGATAAACTTTTATAACCCTTTCTTTTGTTACTTTTTTGATATTAAATTGCACCCTTTCTAATCAGAATATGTATATATCTTAATATTATTCACCTGATTTGAGAGGGATGAAAATATCAGAACAATTAATAGATCTTGGAATTTTTGTTTACCGGCAAAAAAACGCAACAGGCACATTTAAACCGCACCTTTCCATAAGTTTCAGGTCCAAAAAGGGGAGGTTACATACTTTTTCTATTGATACAACCCGAATACCTGAAAAATATACACAGCCTGATGCATATCTTATAACACATGCACATGGAGACCATCACGGCAAATCTGCAATGCTTTCAAACCGTTCATTATGTTCTGATAAGACAGCACTTGCACTGGAAGCCAGATATGGTAAGAAATTCAATGGTAAATCGGTTAAAATAGGTGAAACAATAGATGTCGGTGATGTGTCCATCTACACCTATCCCACCGAACATACGGTAGGTTCAACTGCATTTTACTGGGAAAATGATGTAGGTACACGTATATTGGTAACAGGTGATGTAAAAGATGCATCCTCTCTACCAGATTGTGATGTCTTGATAACAGAGGCAAATTATGGAGACCCTGCGGATTTAAAGTGCCACTTTAGTGATGATCTGGATGGTTTTAGGGATATTTTTGAAAGCTGTAATCGGGTAGCCTTCGGTGCATATGCATTTGGAAAAGCCCAGAGAACCGTAGAACTTCTTAGAAACGTGGGATATAACGGAGCCATAGAAATGGAGGAGAATACTCTGAACCTGACACAGCTTTTACTTGATAATCCGGGTGAACTTTCAGGTATCGGAGAGTCCGACAATAATGAGGTGTGTGTAGTTCCTCCTCACTATTTGGATGACCTGCCGGAAGATATATCAAAGTACAATGTAACCGGAAGAATAAACAAAAATCAGGTGTATCCGTCAATCCAAATAAGCGATCACCTTGATGCGTTTGGACTTGTTGATATGGTAAAATCAATAAACCCTGAAATTACTATTGTATATCATCCAAAGGGACACAGACCATCAAAATTTTCGGATTATTTGAATTCCATAGGTATTGATTCTATATCCATTGATAACATCAACAATGTTTTGAGCAATGAATTTATTTAACTGGTAGATATTTATCTGGGACAATAAATGTTTATATAGCTTCCAATAATTCATGGTATTCTACTTACAAAACCGTTTATCTATTCATATTAACTCATTCAGGAGACTGGAACAATTTGAGTGAATCAACCCCCCAAAAACAGGGAAAAGGAAAAAAAGAAGGAACAGAGGAACAGGAAAGTACCAGTAAAGTGAAGAGTCCTGAAGCATTTGAAAAAACACCGGAACAAAGAAGAAAAGACCGGGTAGAAGGAATTATTAAAACTGCAGTTGCGTCAATACTTGGTATAATAGCAGGAGTTGTTGCTGAGTATATTTTGGGAACCGGTGAAGGTACCACATGGTATGCAATAATAGTCATAATAGCGATTGTTACCTATTATATACAGCGTGTTATCTACCCTCAGATAAACATCAGCACAAAAGAGTTTGGACTTAAAGATTGGTTTTATGTGGAGTTTCTCGTAGTAGATTTTGCACTGGTCACCTGGGTATTGATGCTGAATTAAATATATAGGTTAATTTAAAGACTTCCTTTTTACAAACAGATAAATTCAGGTTTCT
The DNA here is from genome assembly GCF_000196655.1 of Methanohalobium evestigatum Z-7303. Lineage (GTDB taxonomy): Archaea > Halobacteriota > Methanosarcinia > Methanosarcinales > Methanosarcinaceae > Methanohalobium > Methanohalobium evestigatum. The sequence goes on from NC_014253.1 coordinate 83,246, forward strand.
AACAGGGATTGGTTGGTTATGAGGATAGCAGTATTAAACTATGATAGATGTCAGCCCAGAAAGTGCAGCAAAGAATGCCATAAATACTGTCCCAGAGTAAGGACAGGTGATGAAACAATCTATTTTGGTGAAAAAGGAAAACCTATAATTTCTGAGGAACTTTGTGTAGGCTGTGGTATTTGTGTTGATAAATGTCCCTATAAGGCTATAATGATTATCGGATTACCGGAAGCACTTAAAGAACCTCCGACACACAGATATGGAACAAATGGTTTTGTGCTTTATGGACTTCCTACCCCACAGGCAGGAAGAGTTACAGGTATTCTTGGTCCAAACGGTATAGGTAAAAGTACCGTAGTCAATATACTATCCGGTACACTTGTTCCAAATCTTGGTGAATACAAAGAGGAATCCAGCTGGGACAGGGTTATTGAGAGATATTCAGGTACACAGATTCAGGACTATTTTAGAAAACTGGTAAACGGCAAAGTAAATGTATCTCAAAAACCACAATACATTGATAAAATACCCAAAGCATTTAATGGAAATACCCGTGAACTACTTGAAAAAGCAGATGACCGTGGAGTACTGAATCAACTGATTGAAAGACTTGACCTGGATGAGATAATAGATCGTAATATAAATGAGTTGAGTGGGGGTGAACTCCAGAGAGTTGCAATTGCGGCCTGTATGGTTAAGGATGCAGAATTCTATTTCTTTGATGAAATAAGCCCCTACCTTGACATCTATCAGCGTATAAATGTTGCACAACTTATACAGGAACTTGCACAGGAAAAAGCTGTTCTTGTTGTTGAACACGACCTCGCTATCCTTGATATGCTTGCAGATGTAGTTCATGTTGCCTATGGAGTTCCCGGAGCATATGGTGTAATCACCTATCCTAAAGGTGTGCGTATAGCCATTAACCAGTATCTAAAAGGTTATCTTCCTGAAGAAAATATTCGCATTCGTCCAGAACCAATCGAGTTTGAGGTTCATCCCCCGAGAGCTGAAGCAGAAGTTGAAACACTGGTTGAATACGGAAAATTCTCTAAACAATACAAGGATGGTTTTTCGTTAACATCTGATGGAGGTTCATTAAAACAGGGCGAGGTGCTTGGTGTAGTTGGACCCAATGGTATTGGGAAATCGACTTTTGTAAAGGTACTTGCGGGAGAAATAGAACCTGATGATGGTGAACTTGATTTTGACATCAATATTTCTTTTAAACCCCAGTATGTCAAGGGTGATATCAATCTCAGGGTACAGGATTTTTTGAGAAGTATCACCAGTAGGTTTGATACCAGTTATTATCAGGGAGAAATTGCAAGACCACTGCAGATTGAAGAGTTATATGATAAGATGCTCCCCAATTTAAGTGGAGGAGAACTGCAAAGAGTTGCAATCGCTGCCTGTCTAAGCCGTGATGCGGATATGTATATCCTTGATGAACCAAGTGCACATCTGGATGTAGAACAGCGTTCACTGGCAACAAAAGCTATCAAGCGTTTTGCTGAAAATAATAAAAAGACCGCTATGGTGGTTGACCATGACATTTATATGATTGATATGTTGAGTGAGCGGTTGATTGTATTTGAAGGTAAACCGGCTGTATATGGTGTAGCAAAAAGACCATCCAGTATGCAGGAAGGTATGAATAAATTCCTTTCCAACCTTGATATAACTTTCAGAAGGGATGATGATACATCGCGTCCCAGAGTAAACAAGCCGAATTCCCGATTGGACAGGGAACAAAAATCAGCAGGAGAATATTATTATTACGGTTTTGATGAATGAAATTTAACCGGTCTGGATTTCTCCCCTGTTCATTTTAACTGCATCGGTGTATGCATCGTACATATTGTATATCCAGAATATGGGATAAAGTACAAATCCAACAGCAGCAAACATTGTAACTATTAATATTATAGCAATTACAAAAAACATCTGACCTTTTTTAACCTGCTGGTTATATATTTGACCAAGTCCTGGAAATATTAATGAAAGCCCTAATGCAGCCAGAGGGTTTTTTAATCTCTCTTCATTTGTATTATCCATGATTAACCTCCACTTCCCGTCAAATATTTATGTAGTTTTTAGTATAAGTGCTTTTTCAATCTTTTTATAAAAAGTAACGTAAATAATTTCATCTGGTACCTTGTGGGATTTCGTATTCATATCCGTTATCAGGAATATGCCCTTTAAGAACCTTAAATTCCCTGTTCATCATAAAAATACTAAGCATGAAGGATAAAAATCCGGCAATTGGGAATGCTATCCATACTCCTTTTAAATCGAAAAATCCAGGCAGTATAATAACCAGAGGTATCAGAAAAAGAATCTGGCGCGATACAGACAGAACAAATGAAGGTTTTGCTTTACCAATAGCCTGATACAAAGTGGCTCCTATAAATTCAAAACTTGCAAGCGGTACAACCAGTACCATAATTCTTATTGCGGATTTTCCAGAGTTTATAAGATTTGGGTCATTACTAAAAACACCAAAAAGTTGTTCAGGGAATGCATAAAATATTGCAAAACCGATGGATGCCATTACAGTAGTAACAATAATCGATAATCTTACAGATTCCATCACTCTCTCAAAGTTTCTGGCACCGTAATTGAATCCCACAATAGGTTGTAACCCCTGAACAATTCCTATCATCGGCATGAATATAAACATGAACAGTCGGTTTATAATTCCAAAAACAGCGATTGAAACGTCTCCTCCATATATTGCAAGAACATTGTTAAGTACCACCACCATCAAACTGCTGGATGATTGTCTGGCAAAAGGTGACAACCCTATGGTAATGTTTTCTTTTATGATATCATATTGTGGTATCAGATTTTTAATATGAAGTTTCAGTATGCTTTTTCCGCTGAACAGATAATATACAAGGAATAATGAACCGATAAGCTGTGAAATAATAGTAGCAGAGGCTGCACCTTTAACACCCCATCCAAACCCAAATATAAAAATGGGGTCAAGGATGATGTTTGTCACTCCCGCGATGACCATCGTAAACATTGCCATGTTGGCGTTGCCTTCTGCACGCACGACATTGTTTGTAGCCATTGCAAAAATAAAGAATATACATCCATAGGTGATGATACGAAGGTAATCTACAGCATATGGGAGGATTGTATCGGTTGCACCGAAGGCTTTCATTATAGGATTAATATAAAGACTTACTGCAACAGTTATCAGGGCACTGAAAACAAAAATAAGGAATATGACATTTCCAAGCGTTTTTTCAGCTCTGTCTATATTGTTCGACCCGAGATTACGGGATATAATCGAGGCTCCGCCAATACCAATTATAAGACCCAAACCAGCCATAATCATCTGCACAGGAAATGCAACGGTTAGCCCTCCGATGCCCTGGGCACTGGCTTCCCCAAGGGCTTTTCCCACAAAAATAGTATCAACTATATTATAGAGAGCCTGAATCACCATGCCTGCAATGGCAGGAGCTGATAATTTTAATAGGAGGTTACTGATTTTTTCATTATTCAGTAATTCTCTTCTATCATTCAATATAACTCCTCTCTATTAACAGGATTAGTATTCCAGTAAGTATTCAGACGGCTGGTTTAAAAAATCTGTAATCTTCATCGATATATAAAAATGTATATCAAGATTACAATATGTACTCTACTGTTTTTGTGGATTAATCCCTAAAGTTTTCATCTTTATAAGGGTTTTGAATGATGTATATTGTGATATGTGAATTTAGGCTTTGTTTCTTGAGAGATACCACGTCAAAAATTCCGTATACAGTATAAGTCCTATAAGGGTCGACCATATAATAAGCAATATATGGAAATTATTTACAGGAACCAGACCGTTTGCAAGAACCATGTGTTGGTATGTTAGGAACCCTATAACTGTTTCCGGTATAAGAAGTACCAAAACCACAGGCGCAGAAACAAGTAACAGTATAGCCATCATGGATGATACATTAATAAGTAAAAGGAGAGCAAGTAACGAAAATATTCCGAATATAAGTATTGATGTGATGGTTATCATTTCCATAAAATCCCTCTTTTATTATTCCTTTCGTTTTATATTTATATAGGCGGATATTGGAGCTAATGAGAGTAGTGCAAGAATCGCCATAAAGGCTGTAACCATGAATTTGGTTGCATCAATTCTTGTTATTATAGGTTCTTCATGTTTCTGTTCTGTGACTACACCTTTGTCCACATAAAGTATTGCGGAATTCGAAATAGCCTTTGTCTGGTTGTTATTTATATCAACTTCCAGTTCAGGTAAAACATATCTTCCGGATTCATTGGTTGTTATTGTGTATGTTATTTCTTTATCTGCTTTTGGACCTACTTTACCACTCCATTGTAAATCACCAGAAACCAGATTTAGCCCTTCAGGGATGCTGTCTGTGAAACTGATATTTGCTATTCGGTTGCCGGTGTTTTCAATATTTATTGTCACTTCTACATTGTTACTAATGTTTATAGAATCAGAACTTAATGATTTGTCCACTTGTACCCATGAACTATGTACATCTATTTCCTTTTCACTGGATTCAGTAGTATATTTATTACCTTCGTCAACCCATTCAAGTACTGCAGGTTTTAATGTATATCTTCCGGGTTTTGTTGGTTTGATTTGATAGGTTACTTTTTTCGTTGAATCAGAATTAACTACCACTGATTTTTCCAGTGAATCGTTTCCAATGAGTGTGAATGAGTCAGGGATTTCATCGGTAACATCTAACAGTTTTTTGGACTTGCCCATGTTGTGTATTATTAAACTAACCTGGACAGTATCATTTTTGTTTTCCCTGTACAGTGTAACATCTTCTTTGCTAATTTCTTTTTCTATTTTCATGTATGAGTTAATATGAGTGCTGACCGTTTTTGAATCGGTATAGGTGTTACCGCGATAATCACGCCCTGAAACTACAAAACTGGTAGCCATATTTTCCCCGATTGGGTTATTTGGAGGGTCGATCATAACAGGGAAAATTTTGCTCTTGTTTTGGTCTATTACATTGCGCACCATTACTGGTTGGGCAATTTTTCCGTTGTTTGATGAACTTTCAAGTTTAACTTCCTGTACAGGAATGTTGCCTATGTTTTCTACAAGGACTTTGTATTCAATAGTTTTATTTGGGTTATAGCTGTCTTTATTGTTTAAAATGTCAATAGAAAAGTCTGGATTTCCGGGTCTATATGTTTCAAGATATACAATTCCCTTTTCAGGGTATAGACTCGCAACTCTTACCATAAACTCATTGTAATATTTTCTGGATTCAGCTTCTTTGTAATTGTCTGTGAATATATTTTTCTTATAAGGGTTGGAAACTTCAAGCACAACTTCCTTTTTCTTAAATTCCTTTACTTGTACAGTATAGTTTCCGTTTTTTAGTTCATCCCCTTTATGGAATCCCTTTCTTTCGGTATCTTTAACCCATGCCTTTTTATAAACATGTCTGTAAAGCTCAACAGAAACGTTATTCCTGTTTATATCATGAATCTTTATTTTCAGGTCATCTTCATATGTATTTTCACTGTTGGCTTTTGTATCAAAAAATAACTTCTCTTTATATACATTGTTCTGGTAAATAAGGACATTTGCAGAAGGTGGGTTTGTGCCGGGGTTTATTTCATGAATTTTGATAGTGTAGGGTCCAACTTTTGCACGTTCATCCTTTGAGAGTTTATATTCTCCTCCATATTCCCATATGAGCTCATCCTGAAAAGAGTAGGCAGATACAGCCGGAACTAACTGGAAAATTAAAAAGACTAACATTAGCAGGATAATTATTCTGGAGGCTTTTATCATCAAATTTCTTTACGTAGTCATATTTTTTAAATGTTATTATTTTATATTTATTTTTGACATAAAAATATTTTATTTAATCTGGCTGAGGTTAATTTTTTATACTTCATCACCCTAAAACCTTTCAAGGGTATTCTTATGGGGAATGGTCTATTATCTCAAAATATACCATACACAGAATTGTTTGTATCAGATCTGGTTTTTGCAATTGCAGTTTTGTTGGCAGGTTTTATATTTGCTCGGATTTTAATATCACTGTTTAATAAAGGGTTAAAAAAGACGCATTTACCGGGTCTTGTAATTGAATTTTTATCCAGATTTTTGTCTATACTATTATATGTGCTTGTAATTCTTGCATTTGCAGGTGCGCTTGGTTTTGCAGTGGGATCGGTATTTTTGGGTCTTTCAGCAGTTATTGGTTTGATTCTTGGATTTGGTATGCAGGATACCCTGACAAACTTAACGGCAGGGATATGGATAGCGACCTTACGGCCCATTGATAAAGACGATTATGTAACTATAAATGGAATGTTTGGAAAGGTGGAAGCAGTAGGTATGATGGCGACTGAAATCCTTACTCCTGATAATCAGTTTATTACAATACCCAATCAACTTGTATGGGGAAGTGCAGTAATTAATGATACCCGTATGCCAATAAGAAGAGCAAGAGTGGATGTAGGAGTAAGTTATGACACTGACCTTGATAAAGCAATCCAGGTGGCTTTTGATGTTATGAAAAACAACTCAATGGTACTTGATGACCCTGCACCTGCTGTAATAACATCAGAACTTGGTGATTCTTCGGTTAATCTCCAACTGCGTGCATGGGCAAACAACGAAGATGTCTGGACTGTTAAATGGGACATTACCAGTGAAATATTCAAAGCTTATAGAAAAGAAGGAATTGAGATTCCATATCCACAGATGGACGTTCATCTGGATAAAGAAGGGTAATAATAAGTTAAATGCACCTTAAATGGTGCATTTTTCATAAATCTTCTCTTATAATTCTTGCAATATTATCTCCAACTTCAGATGTCTTGGAACTTCCACCCATATCATAGGTTTTGATTTTGTTCTCAGCAATGCTTTTTTCGATTGCTGACAAAATATCATTTGAAGCTTCAGTTTCACCAAGTTGATCAACAAGCATTGACCCTGCCCATATGGTTGCAATAGGGTTGACCTTGTCCTGTCCCTTATATTTGGGAGCAGACCCATGTATTGGTTCAAACATACTGGTGCCTTCAGGGTTGATATTGCCTCCGGGAGCAAGTCCAAGACCACCCTGAATCATTGCACCAAGGTCGGTGATAATGTCACCAAACATATTCGGAGTTACAACAACATCGTACCATTCAGGGTTTTTGGCAAACCACATTGTAATGGCATCCACATAATTGAAATCGGTATCAATTTCAGGATAGTTTTCTGAAATATCGTTAAACTGCTCTCTCCAGAAACCATAGATATCAGACAAAACATTTGCCTTGTCTACAGATGCGACATGTTTGTCTTTGTTTCTCTTCATGGCAAGGTCAAATGCATATTTAATAACCCTGCGAGTCCCTTCTTTTGAAATCATGCCTATCTGGTAGGCGATTTCTTCACTGTCGGTTTCTATATCCAGACCGAACTTTGTGCTGTACATAGACCTTGTTACTTCGAGTTCTTCTTCACTGATTCCTTTCTTTGCTCTTCCGCCGATTCCGATGTAGAAGTCTTCTGTATTTTCTCTGACAACTGTAAAATCAATATCTTTGGGGTTCTTGTTTTTAAGCGGTGTCCAGACACCATCCAGAAGTTTGACCGGTCGCAAATTTATATACTGGTCAAAGTAAAATCTGGCTTTAAGCAGTATACCTTTTTCAAGTACACCTGGAGCAACTCTTGGATCTCCTATAGAACCCAGATATATTGATTTATAATTGGAAAGTTCTTTGAGTGTATCTTCTGATAACAGTTCACCAGTTTCTAAATAGTGGTCTGCACCATTTGGAAATTCTATCCAGTCAACATCGAATCCGTGTTTTTCTCCGGCTGCATCAATGACTTTTCGCCCTTCTGCTATGATTTCGGGACCTACACCGTCTCCCGGTATAACTGGAACTTTGTATTGTGTCATATTTGTCTCCTGTAATTTATTTATCATTTTAATGGTCTTTTTATCTGTTTTGGATCAGTTAACAAGCTTTTTTGTGTATTCTATCAATCCACCAGCATCTACGATTTCACGGACGAAATCCGGAAGTGGAGTTGCCTGATATTTTTCATTCTTTGTTTTGTTTTCTATAACACCAGTGGAAAGTTCGACTTCGATTTCATCCTCCTCTTCAATCTTGTCTGTTTCTGAACATTCAAGAAGAGGTACACCTATATTGATTGCGTTTCTAAAAAATATACGTGCAAAGGATTTGGCAATTACACACCCGATTTTTGTACCTTTAAGAGCAAGGGGTGCGTGCTCTCTTGAGGATCCGCATCCAAAGTTGCTACCTGCAACAATGATATCGTTTTCTTTTACATTTTCAGCAAAATCAGGACGTATTCCTTCAAACGCATGTTTTGCAAGTTCTTCAGGAGTATTAAAAATTAGATACCTCCCTGGAATTATAGCATCAGTATCAATATCCTCTCCAAATTTCCAAACTTTTCCTTTCATATCTATCACCGGATAACTAAATTTTACATTTATTAAATACGTTATTGTGTAATGATTGTTTTAATAGAATTTAGAAACTAATAATCCTAAATAATAGTTGTTACTGTTTATTTAATAGAGTGATAATTTCCCTGAAATTCTCTATCCTGATATACTTTTGGTTTTTGATAACATAAAATTTTAAAGATTAGATATAATGACTGCACCAATACCCAAATTCAGCAGAAAACGGCAGATGTTTTTACTATCAATTGGGACGTTTTGTGTATTTCTGGGAATCCTTTCTCTTATACCACTTCTTCCAGATATATCAGAGGATTTGAATATATCAAAGTCACATCTTGGCTGGGTTGCAGGAACATTCCTTATATTCATGGCTCTTTTGCAGGTTCCATTTGGGTTAATATCGGACAGGTTTGGCAGAAAAGTTCTGATATTTTCCGGAATTTTCATTTTCGGAACTGGCGTGGGTATACTATCATTTGCTTCCAATTTTATTACTTTGCTGTTTGCCAGAGCAGTATCAGGCACAGGGGCAGCAATATTCTTCCAGACTTCTTTTACAATGGTGGGTGATATGTTTAAGTATCAGGAACGTGGGAGAGCCATGAGTGTACTGGCTGTAGCAACCGGTTTTGGGACAATATCCGGCTACTCAGTAGGTGGGATATTTGGAGGTATATACGGCTGGAGAGAAGTATTCATGGCGCTTGCAGGGATAGCGTTTTTTGTGTCATTTTTGTCACTTTTTATGCGTGAGACCCGGGTTGAAATTACAGAAAGAAAAACAACATCCAATGTCCTTCAGTTCTCCTTTGATATGTTCAGGAAAAGAACCATTGTATTTATAACACTTATTGCGATGTTGTGCGATATGGCAGCGATAGGAGCATCTTATGTAGTACCGTTTTTTGCCAAAGATGCGGGTATTACAACAGCAATTACCGGTTTGATATTTATACCACACGCTGCCGTTAGTTCACTGGGAGCATCATTTAGTGGTTGGGTATCAGATATAGTTGGCAGGAAAAAACCACTTGTTATAATAGCAATACTGGGTGGATGTGCACTGTTTCTACTCTCACAGATACCGCCTATTTCTTTGATTATAGCATTTAATTTTGCATTTGTAGGTTTATGTTTTGGTCCAGTGGTTACACTGACCTCTACGTTACTGGTGGATGAAGTGGTAAAAGTGGATTCATCAATTATTGCCACTACAATGGGTACTTTCAATATGGTTCGATGGTTAGGTTCAGCTGCAGGACCGGTTATGGCAGGTATATTTCTGGAATTTTACGGTACAAGAATAGCGTTCATACTTCTTTCGGTGACAGTTTTTGTTTCAGTGTTACTTGCAGTAGGTATAAAAGAAAAAAGAGAATATTATTAAACCATCTCTTCAGTTTTTAAAATTCCTCTTGCAGCCATTACCCCCGTAGCAGCAGCGTTAACAATGTCTCTTGATAACCCAGTTCCATCACCTGCTGCATAAAGGTTTTTGATGCTGGATTCCATGTTTTGGTTAATCTGCACCTGCATGGCGTAGAATTTTATTTCGGGGGCATATAATAGTGTTGAATCAGACGCAACACCTGGTATAATCTGGTTTAGGGTTTCAAGACCTTCGATGATGTCCATCACAATTCTGTGGGGCATTGCCATGGAAATATCACCCGGTGTAACATCTTTTAATGTATTGACAACTGGATTACGTGCAAGTCTCCCATCGGTAGACCTTCTACCGCGCCTTAAATCGCCCATCCTCTGGAGTACAGGTTTGCCCCCTCCAATAGTTGTGGCTAATTTGGCTATGGAACGAGCGTATTTTGTAGTGTTTTCTATGGGGTGGGTCAGTTCTATGTGTACAAGGAATGCAAAATTGGTGTTTTCGGAAGTTTTTTTGCGCAGAGAATGTCCGTTAGTAGCGATAAAATCCTCATATTCTTCTTTGACCACAAATCCATGTTCATTTGTACAAAAAGTACGGACAAAATCGTCATATCTTTGGGTCTGTATGTGGAATTTGGGGTCGCGGTTGATATTTGTAACAGGGTCCATTATAATAGCTGGGACTTCTACACGGACACCTATATCGATACCACCATATTTTGCAGAAATTGAATGTTTACTGACGATATTGTTGACCCATTCTCCACCGACACGTCCCGGGGCAAGCATTGTGTAACGGGATTTTATAATTTTATCATTGTCAAGTACAATACCTCTGCATTCATTATTTTCAACCAATATATCCTGTACTTTGGTATTTAATAAAAATGAAACGCCTTTATCATCCAGACCCTTTTTGAATCTGGATATTAATGCAGGGGTATTGTCAGAACCGATGTGTCGCTGTTTAATTTCAATAAACTGGGCGCCAACGGATGCAGCCCTTCGTTTTAATTCCTCTATTTCCTGTGTTTTGTAGGATGGTATAATTTCAGGAGCGCCGTATTTTAAAAACACATCATCCACATAATCTACCAGTTTCCAGGCACTGTCCTGGTCACCTGTCAGTTTAGCAAGGTTTCCTCCTATATCGGGTCGTAAATTAAGCGTTCCATCTGAATATGTTCCTGCTCCACCAACACCACACATAATGTCACACGGTGCACAGTGTGTGCATTGCTGAACCGAGTCCATAGAACATTGTCTATTTTCAATGTCCTGACCCATTTCAACGACCAGTACTTTCAGGTTCTGGTCGCTTAATTCATTCGCAGCAAACATTCCTGCTGGACCAGAACCAATTATTATCACATCGTATTCCACATCTGGGTCTATTTCTTCTTTGTCCAAATTCATGGGATTGTACCAGCCATTTAAATCGGTAGCACTATTTTTGTATGACAGATTTTTAGGATAGGATCTTTTCTAATTTATCCATTGATTTTGCAAGTTTGATTTCCTGGGCTATTCTTCTGCCTGTGGATAAATCAGATTCTATAAAATCAGAATATGGAGAACCTGAAGGGTAGAGATTTGTGCCTGCAACTATACGTGCTGATATTTCAAATACTTTAATCTCTAATTTATCGGTAACTACAGTTTCAAGACAGAACGGTCCTATCATACCGCCAAAGAGGCTTAATGATTCCTCAACAACTTTTTCTCCAAGTGAAAATACATGCGGCAAAAGTGATTCACGTGCAACAAGCGGTACGTTTCCTGTAACAACATATGTTGGATTGATACCTGCATCTTCGAGTTCCTTTGATGAACCCAGTCTAAAGATTTCATCAGCATTGGATTCGACCCTTCTGTCCATGCTGAGCATTTCAAGAGTTCCTTTGCTTAATTTATATCCTTCTTCCCTTAATGGTGAATAGAAGAAATGGAAATAGTACCTTGTACCTACTATAAATTCCTGAACAACATAATTTTCGTTGGGGTCTACATTTTCTTTAAACTCTTCGTAGTTTTTGGCAATAAAGAAACCGCGACCGCCTTTAGCACCCTGATATTTGACCATTACCGGTCCATTGATATCTTGGGGATTGATTACTCTGGGCATATGGATGCCAGCTCTTTCAAGCCATTCTCTTTCTTTTGTCCGATTTGATTCCCAGTCAAGAACATCCCGGTTTCCAAATGTAGGGATTTTAAGGTTTGCAAAATTATCGGCACCTACATACTCCACGAAAGAACCGTGGGGTACAAGTATTGCATTTTTTTCTATGAATTTATCGGTCATGTTAGGGATGTCTTTGTAACTATCAACGATGATAAACTCATCAGGTTTTGCTTTCGGGAATGCGTCATAATATTTGGGAGGATTTCCTACACAAATACCGATTGTCTTGAACCCTTCTTTACGGGCGCCGTCAAAAATCTGCAGGCTTGAATGTGAACATACTGTTGCGATAGCCAGATTGTCAAAATCATAGTTTTGCAGAATTTCTGAAATTTGTTCTTCTGTGACCATAATTAAACACCGGTGAATGACATTAAATAGTGCTGTACAGTATTTAAGTTTGTGTAGATGTTGATAATCTATATTATATATTTTTCCAATATCTAACTGTAAATAATGCACACAAATGTATTATATAAAAAAATCTATTAGATTATTATGGAGCCTGTTTATGAAAAAAAGGATGGCATTAAAACTTGCATATATAGGAACTGAATATCATGGGTCACAAGTACAGCCCGAATTACCGACTATTGAGGGGGAACTGTTTAAATCTCTTAAAAATCTTGAAATTATAGATGATCCCAAATCAGCAAATTTTGTAAGTTCTGGAAGAACTGATACAGGGGTCCATTCACTTGGTCAGGTAGTGACGTTTGATACAGATAATCCAAGGCTTGCGGTACCCAGAGTAATCAATTCACAACTTCCGGAATCCATCTGGGCATGGGCATATGCTGTTGTTCCTGATGAGTTTAACCCAAGACATGGGGCTTTTAGTCGCAGATACCTGTATATAATGAGCGGTGAGGAGTACGATATATCAAGAATTAGAACGGCTTCTAAATATCTAATAGGAACACATGATTTTGCCAATTTCTGTACACCTGTAAAGGGCAAATCTACTGTACGCACAGTACAAAGAATTAACATACGAGTAAAGGGAACTCTCACTTTGATAGATATACAGGCGGACAGTTTCCTGTGGAAAATGGTACGAAAAATAGTAACAGCACTCATGATGGTCGGCTACGGAACAAGGGATACTGAATGGCTGGAACAGATGCTAAATCCTGAATACTATGAGGAAGGTATAGAACCCGCTCCTTCATATGGGCTTATTTTGAAAGACGTGGATTACCTGCAGCCCATTGAATGGGAAGTGGATGATTATTCAATCCAAAAAGCACGCAACCAGTTACACCAGCATTTAATCCGCTACAGGGTGATGGCGGAAGTTCTTGAGCATCTTGTACCACAGGAAAAACGTTATCATGAATTATGATGAAAGTGATTTTTTATAATTATTACCCTTGAAGGTAACACATGTTGCCCAAATAAAGCCTTTTATATTGTTGGAAAACCAACATTAAACTTGCCCATTGTAATTACTTCCTCCTGTCCTCTATCTCGCCTAAAAATCTCCTGCCGCCTCTCTCAGGGGGAGTTATGTCCCATTATTTTTTAATTATATATGGGCAATTTTTATTTTTTATACAGCACGGATATAACTCTTGTAAGACTTCGATGCACCCTCTGGTGATGTTCTTTATGAAGAACAAAACCTGCATCCTTAACAAGTTCTCTTACAGGATTACCTGTTACTATGACTGCATATTTTCCTTTTTTCAGGACACGATACATTTCTTTGAATGACATGGCATACAGATAGTTCATTGATTCGGCTTTTATCAGTGCTGATTTTCCGTATGGAGGGTCGGTAACAATCGCATCCATTGATTCATCTACAAAGGGCAACCGGCATGCATCACCCATTAACAGCGAATAATCCAGATTCAGGTCATCAAGATTCATACATGCTCCTGCCATGATTTTATACTGGACTTCCAGACCAATGCAGTTAATACCCACAAGACCCGTTTCCATAAGAATACCTGCAGTTCCACAGAACGGGTCAAACAGTGTTTCTCCTGATTTGACCTTTGACAGATTAACAACAGTTCGAGCCGTTCTCGGCATCAGTACACCGGGATAGAAGAATGGTCTTTTATGAGGTGCTCTGTCTTCAAAACAACTGCGGTCAACTTTTGCCACAACCGAGCCCATTATACATTTATCAGTAAGTATCAGACGGAATTCGATATCTGGATTTCTTAGATTCACACGATAGGATTTTTCATTGCCTTTCCTGTAGATACATCCTCCAACTTTTTTTTCAAGCTGTTCCCCGTTTATGGATGTATAATGTTTGACCTTATTTACACGTACTGCATATGTCTGTTCGGGTGTGATATGTTTGTTTATGTTGAGATTTTCAGTGGTTTTTATAATATCATCAAAATCGGTATCACAGATTCCAGCCACTTTTAGTATTGAATGCGACATTGCCAGACGATTTGAAACAGAATCCAGTTTATTAATAACCTCTTTATTGTTTTCTGAAATATCCACAACAAGGCACTGGTCAAAATGAGCATATTCACTATATTCAAGCTCTTCTACATCAAGGCATGCAAAAATTTCAAAGACAGGCAAGCTTTCATGCTCGCCCGATAATTCAAAAGCGTAAAGCATAAAAATAAAACATTTTCAGTTTTTTGATAGTTAAAACATTTTCTCAAGCGCTTCTTTGCCTGTCATTCCTGTATCTATTCCCATCTCTTTTGCAGGCTGTGATGCTTCAATAATTTTAGCGTTTAAGACATCTTCAAAGGAATTGACACCTTTAACCTTGGCAGCAGCATCACCAAGTTTGTTTGCAGCGTTGATATCCAGATATCCACACATCACAAAGCCTTTATCGGCTTTTATAACAATGATTGGAGCATTATGCATATTAAAGTTTAAACCAAGACCTGTTCCATTATGTAGGTTTACCTGTTCGATAATCATATTTTTAAAATAATATCCAATTTAGATTAACTTTTTGGATAGAACCAGTTTTCTTTCCTTTGATTGTGTTCATATCATTATATTAATCAATGACCAATAAACCAAAAAGTTAGAATATATTCTGCTAATTTGTAAAAAGGTTGTAAACAGATATGTATTTTAGACCTTATATAAAAAAATCCTTAGAATGGTTAAAAAAACAAAAAATCGATAATGTAAAGGATTTGTCCAGATTAACAGTAGCCTGTGATTTATGGGGTATTGAAAACCACTATGCTGCAAAACTTATACATAAAAAACATAACAGTTCATGGAACAATTCTATAAGAGACACAAGTAGAGCATGTTCAGCACTGGCAAACATAGGTATAATTTTCCCGGATGCAAAAGAATGGCTTTTAAACCAGAAAACCGATGATTCATGGAACAAAGATGTATATGATACAGCCTATGCCTTAATTGCACTTTCTGATATGGATGTATCAGAAAATATAGGGTGTGACTGGCTTATTGAAAATTATGATACCAATTGGGAACATGTAGGAACCACCTCTCTTGTAATTACTGCTCTTGTAAAACAGGAAAAGTTATTGTCCTCAAATCATTACCAAAATTTCATCCAAAACCGTGCCGAGTGGATATTATCACAGTCAGATAAAGGGGGTGGATGGTCATATATATCAACCAGCAATCTGGCAATACAGGCATTAATGCTTGCGGGTTATAGGAATCAACTCAAGCCACATATACAATGGCTACTGGATAATTTTAATGAGAATGGTTACTGGGGATATAACAACAAGAAGGTTATAGCTACAGCATGGTCTCTAATGACACTGGCATTGTATAATAGTCATGAATTCTAAAAATTAAAAAGGGTTTATGGCCATAGACCAAAACTGGCGTTTAATGCCAGAATGCCCACACCAACAGCTAAACCGAATATTACAATAGGTTTCGGGTCCAGATGGATGGCTCTTTTATCCGCCTCATAATATCTCATAAGACCCGCAGACGACATCATTCCGCCTTCGTTACTTGATTTCTTTTTTGGCATTATATCCTCCTTTAATTATAATCGGTGATTGTTATATATAACAATTTATAACCTATTAGTGATTTAAAACTTTTCGTTAAATGTTTTTGTTTATACTTAAAAGTGATGTAAGTCTGAATTTACGAAAGTGGGGCAACAGGGGTACGTGAAAGCCAACGGTTTCTAACCGTTGGATGAAACAACCCCGTTGGTTATTGATTTGTCAACCATAATTTTTTTATTATTTCAGTTCATATTTTTCTTTTGAGGCGATGATATTTGATATTAACTTATAAAATCAAACATGATCAGGATTTCTCTGATGAACTTGCTAAGGCTAAGCAAGTGGCAGAATATGGTATCAAATATCGTACCCGTTCATCGAAAGATGTCAAGCATATTGGGCTGAAATCAGCTATTTCTAATCAGATTCTCAAGAAGTATGCTAATGACAAATCTGCCAAGAAAGTGACAAATGTCAAATTAACTATACCTAATCAAGGTATAACTCTAAAGAAAAAAGAAAGAAAGATAAGGATAACTCCTTTAAATTTAACTCTGAAATACCATTTCCCTGATAATTTTGAAAAAATCAACCAGATTGAAGTCGGTGAAAAATACGTTTATGTATCGGTGACCGTACCTGAAAGAGAGCAAATCGAACCAGAGAATTATCTGGGTGTCGATTTGAATACAACCGGACATATAGCTGTGATGTCGAACCCAAAGACTGGTAAAATCTGGAAACTGGGTAAAAAAGCACAGCATATACATCTGAAATATAAAAACGACCGTAGGAAACTACAGGTCAAAGGAAAATACAAGAAGGTTAAACAGGTCAATGACAGAGAGTCAAGGATTGTCAGGGATCTGAACCATAAAATCAGTTCCAAGATAGTGGAAACCGCCGCTGCCAATAACTGTGGTATCAGGATGGAGAACCTGGAAGGTATAAGGGATTCTGCAAAATGTAAAAAATCGTTCAAATACTCCCTGCACAGCTGGTCGTTCTATCAACTACAATTTATGTTGGAATACAAAGCCAGGCTGCTTGGAGTCAAAATTGAATTTGTAGAACCCGAATATACATCACAGGATTGCAGTAGATGTGGTTATCTGGGTATTAGAAACGGTGAAGCGTTCAAGTGTCCCCATTGTGGACACGTTGATCATGCGGACGCAAACGCGGCGTTCAATATAGCTATGCGCTCCGGTGATCAATGCGGTGCAGACAGAGATGCATCGTACGGGAGTACTGGCGCCCCGCAAGTGGCAACGGTGTGACGCCCACCGACCACAGAACCCAACGGATTTATCCGTTGGAGTACGTCAGATCAGTACTTCATCCAGTAAAAACGGCGGGTGGAATACCCCATTTTCTGTAATTATAGCACTGATGTT
Organism: Methanohalobium evestigatum Z-7303; assembly: GCF_000196655.1. Classification (GTDB taxonomy): domain Archaea; phylum Halobacteriota; class Methanosarcinia; order Methanosarcinales; family Methanosarcinaceae; genus Methanohalobium; species Methanohalobium evestigatum. The sequence goes on from NC_014253.1 coordinate 100,644, forward strand.
TTCCATAGGTGTAGCATCAAATGCAGGGTTGTAAACATTTACATTTTCAGGGGCTATCTGGACATTTCCAAAATACCGCAGTTCATCAGCGTTTCGTTGCTCTATTTTTACACTTCCTTCCCATCCCTTAAAATCAAAGGTTGATGTAGGAGCGGCAACATAAAATGGGATTTCATGTTCTTTTGCTAACACTGAATGAGTGTATGTTCCTATTTTGTTAAATACGGCATCTTCGGTAATCCTATCGGCTCCTACAATAACTTTGTCTATAGCTTCATGCCTTATGACATGTCCGGCCATAGAATCCGAGATTAATGTAACAGGTATATTATCCTGCATCAGTTCCCATGTAGTGAGTCTACTACCCTGATTCAATGGTCTGGTTTCACATGCAACTACTTTGATATTTTTTCCAGACTCAATAGCTGACCGGATAACTCCGAGAGCAGTACCCCAGTCAACGCAGGCAAGTTTTCCGGCGTTACAGTGGGTTAATACAGTGTCTCCATCTTCCAGCAATTTTGATCCGTGTTCTCCAATTTTTTTATTAATAGCGACATCTTCATCAGCAATTTGTTTTGCTTCTTCTATTGCAATATTTTTCATTCCTTCAAAGTCGTAGGCATCAGAGGTGGCTTTAATAACTCTTTCCACACCCCATGCAAGGTTAACTGCAGTAGGTCGGGTGGCTTTAATAGTTTCTGCGGCTGACTGCAGGTCTTTTGTTAGGTTATCCATGTTATCGGTTTTACTTAAAACAGCAGCAAGGGCAATACCATATCCACCGGCTGCACCCAGCGCAGGAGCCCCTCTTATGCGTAGAGATTTTATAGATTCACATAATGATTCGATTGTTTTGCATTCTATAACCTTATATTCACTTGGAAGTAAGGTCTGGTCAATTAATTTTATTGTATTGGATTCATCATTCCAGTCAATTGTCCTCATGTTTACACCTTAATTGTTCAGTGATTGTGATAAACGAATTGTTTAAAAGCAGATAAAACAATAACCCAGTTATCTTTATTTGGATTTTAATATTATAGTCCCCCTTAAAAATCCTTACCATAGTTAATTATTGGGTGAATATAAAATGGAAATAGGTGAGATAGTTTTACTAAAAACTGAATATATGGGAAAGTCACGGGAATATGTAGCAACGGTATCCTATGATAGTTTTCACACAGATCTTGGAATTATAGATATGGATATTCTTCTTGATAAAGAACCGGGTGACACCGTAACCTCGCACCTTAATCATGAATTCCACATCAGAAAACTCAGAACACCGGATATTTTCAATCATGCAAAACGTACAGGAGCACCCATGATGCCAAGGGATATAGGTATCATTATAACCAATACTGGAATCAATAAAAATGATGTAGTACTTGATGTGGGAACAGGTACCGGTATACTTGCCATGTATCTTGGCTCTGTTGCAAAAAGAGTGGTGACCTATGAATCCAATGAGGAGTTTTTTAAAGTATCCAGAAAAAACATAAATTCACTGGGTTCAGACAATATAGAACTTCGTCACGGTAACTTTGTTGATGAAATAGAACATATCAATGAGCAATTTGATGTGATAACACTTGATACTGTGGATGCAGGAAAAATCGTTCCTTATACAGTAAATTTACTGCGACCCGGTGGGTACCTTGCTGCTTATTCTCCTTTTTTTGAACAGACAAAACAAATACGTGAAGCAGCAGATAATACAAATTTTATTGAAGTTTCAACTGTTGAATGTATTGAGCGAAATATATCCTTCACAGAACGTGGGACAAGACCAGCAAGTTCAAGGGTTGGTCACACTGGTTTTATAACTATAGCAAGAACTTGATACAATCCAATCATTTTAGGCCATCTGGACCTATCATAAATTCACAGGTTTCACCTTCTGGACGAGAGCGGTGTTTTTGCAAAATTGCTCTCCTTTTATTATTTCCTGTACGTTCAAATTGTAGGATGGTTTTTGACAGGTGTTCTATCCCACTTCCTCCAATAGGTTTTACTTCTCCGGTTGATGCATCGGTATATATCTGATTGGTGATAACTACCGATAAACTGTGTTTTCTGGCAAGTCCGTGCAGATATCCTATCTGATTTGATAATTCGCGCCTTGTCTGAATACTTGAATCCTCGTTCTCAAGTTCGAATCTATAGAAAGCGGTCGCAGAATCTACGATTATAAGTCCGATGTTTTCCTCACTTATTTTTTCGGTATCTTTTATTGCTGAATATTGTTCTTCAAAGTTGAAGGGTTCATAGATTATGATGTTTTGTGCAATTTCTTTGGAGTTGTCGCCTGCAATCTGTTTGAATCTGTCAGGAGACAGAGCTTCAGTATCAACATATATGACCTTTTTTTCCTGCTTCACACATTCAACAGAAAGTTGTATGCAGAGGTTGGTTTTTCCACTGCCGGGCTCTCCATATACTTGAGATACTATACCGGTTTCAAATCCACCGCCAAGAAGGTTGTCCAAGGGTTTGCATCCAGAAGGTAGTCGTACGCTTATTTCTTACACCCCGTTTTTTAAAATTTGTATGTAACTAATCTACAATAACAGCAATTGAAATATACATCTTTTGGGTAATATATACTCTGACCACAAATTTTAAAACATTTTTTATGTTATCATATCTGTTATCATATTTGTAACTAATTTGTATCCATTAATATTTTTAGTATTCAAATTTGAAATGGAAAAGCATTATTAAACTGTAATTCGTTCTATTATTTACTACGAATAAATGTCTTTAATTCGAGTATAAGACCTATTGACCATATGTTTTGAGCATTTCGAAACCACCATTCGGTGCCGCAAAATATCAGTATATAAAAACAAAATTATATTAAAGGGTGTGTATATTTGTCTGAAATTATTATTTACACAACAGAGACCTGCCCCAAATGCGAGCAGTTGAAAAAACTATTAAAGTCCAATAATATATCTTTCAAAGAAGCGGATATGTCCACTCCCGAAGCCCTGACAGAGTTAAGAGTTAATGGAGTATTCGATGTTACTGCTCCAATTCTGCAAATCGATGATAAATTCCTCACAAATGATGAATTGTTCGATGGGGGAGAGGTAGACAGTAACGCAATAAGTGATATATTATAAAATTAGATGGGAGGATTTTACGATGGAGGCATATAAACTAAAATCAAAAACGGAAGATTCTGAATCATTTTCCCGGGGACAACAACAGGGTGTACAGCAAACACTTGACGGGGATATAGTCCCGGAAATGCCCAAGGTAAGAACTACCGAGGGGTACATGGTTGATTGGGACAAAAATGTAATTATTAAACAATTGACAAAAGAAACTAAACTGGCTGAGAAATTCTTCAATATCTCTCAGGTATCTTATGAAGATGCAAAAGAAATCGCAGACCTTGCTGAAGATAGAATTAGAAGCATGAATATTCAGTTTTTATCAGGACCTCTTATCCGTGAAATCGTGAATACCTTACTCATCGAAAAAGGTCATGTTGAATGGAGAAATATTTGTACCAGAGTGGGTACACCAGTTTATGACGCGTTTGAAATTGATACCGGTGCAGGATTTGAAGCCAATGATAACGCAAACCTGCAGGATAACGCTGAAACCTCCCATAAAAAGAAAGCCGATAAAATATCCAAAGAACAGTATACTCTGATGCTTCCACCAAAACTGGCAGACCTCCATCTCAACGGAGACCTTCATATCCATGATCTTGAATACTTTGGAACAAGACCTTTCTGCCAGGACCATGATTTGCGTTATTTCTTCTACTACGGATTGATGCCCGACGGTTCAGGTACTAAAGCAAGCGTTGCAGGTCCTGCCAAAAATGCAGAAGTTGCAGTTTTGCACGCAGTTAAAGCGCTTGGAAGTGCTCAGACGAATTTTGCTGGTGGTCAGGGATTCTATAATTTCCTCACTTTCCTTGCACCATACATGGAAAACAAGGATTACAATGAAATCAAACAGCTCATGCAGATGTTTGTCTATGAGATGACGCAGATGATGGTTGCACGTGGTGGACAGCTCGTGTTCTCATCTGTACAATTATCACCCGGTGTACCGGAACTTTGGGTAGACAAACCTGTCGTATCACACGGAACAGTGCATGACGGATACTACGCAGAACATCGAACATACGGTGAATTCGAGAGAGAAGTAAGGCTCACATTCAAAGCACTCATGGAGGTAATGTTAGATGGTGATTACTGGGGCAAACCCTTCAACTTCCCGAAACCAGAAATTTCGATAGAGCCGCAGTTCATGGAAGAAGATGAAGAATTCAATAAACAACACCCTGAACTCCCGACATATGAGGATTTATACGACCTCTCATTTGAATTGGCAGCCAAATTCGGTACGCCGTATTTTGATAACCAACTCCCTCCATACAGAGGTGCAGGTAAAGGAATATCTTGCTACCAATGCTGTGCTTATCAATTCTCGGCTGATGAGGACAACGATGCGGATTTTGAAGATAAACTGTATTTCAAAGAAGGTAAACATTTCTCGATGGGCGCATGGCAGGTATTGACCCTTAACTGTCCAAGGTCTGCATACAGGGCAAACGGTGATTATGATGCACTCATAAGCGACCTGAAACGTCTGATGAACAGAAGTGTAGAGGTTTTCCTTGCCAAAAAGCAGTGGATGGATTATATAATAGACAACAACAGAATGCCTTTTGCATCCCAAAGACCCAAAGACCCGATAACAGGTGAAAAAGGTTCAATACTTGTTGATACTGACAGTCTGGTATATACCATCGGTATTATCGGAATCAATGAAATGGTTCAGTATTATACAGGTAATCAATTACATGAATCAAAAGAAGCTTTCAGGCTTGCAGTTCGTGTGATGACTGAACTTGAGATGTATGCAAAAGACCTAAGTAACAAATACGGTATGCAAATAGCACTTGCAAGGACCCCTGCAGAGACCACAGGTCAAAGGTTTGCAGTGGCTGACCTTTTGCAGAAAGACTTTGCCAGTAAAGCAGAACAGGTCATCAAAGGTGATGTTGAATCAGCCAAACAGAAACTCAGCAAAGACCATGACCTTCCGGTTTACTATACAAACGGTACACATATACCACCCAGTGCAGATATATCCATCATTGACAGGATAAACTACGAACATACGTTCTTCCCTATTGTTGACGGGGGTAATATAATGCATATCTGGATGGGTGAGGCACATCCGGACCCTAAAGGGTTGAAGCAGTTTGCACTAAACATTGCGAAAAACACCCAAACTGGATACTTTGCGTTTACAAAGGATATGACCGTATGCATGGATGACTTCCATGTTGCAGACGGACTCAAAGATAACTGTCCAAATTGCGGTTCAGATAACGTAGAGTTCCTGTCAAGGGTTACAGGCTACATACAGGCTGTAGGAGGATGGAACGAAGCCAAAAAACAGGAGCTTGAAGACCGTAAACGCTACGCTTCAGTAGATATGTTATAAAATCGAGTGTTAACATGCAGTTTAATCACGGAGCAACAGTACCTATATCGACTATCGATTGGCACGGGAAGGTGTCAATCGTTATATCTTTTAGAGGATGTCCGTTCAGGTGTCCATACTGCCATAACTACGAACTGTTAACAGGTTCAAATTTTGTTGATATCAGTGAAATCGAATCACAAATCAACAAGTCCAAAATTTTTGTAGACAATGTAGTGTTTACAGGAGGGGAACCATTCATGCAACCCGACGCTCTGAAACATTTGGTTGGTTTTGCTAAGCAGAATAATCTACTTGTAGGAATCAACACAAATGGTTTTTATCCGGAACGTATAAAAGAAATTATTTGTGAGGGAAAAGTTGATAAATTTTTTGTTGATTTAAAAGCTCCCCTTGATAATGTGGATTTATACAGAAAAATATCGGGTTATAATAGTTCAGATTATCCAGAGCCTGTAAACAGAGTGGCTGAATCTTTAAAAATATTATATGAAAATGGGGTTGAATTTGAACTTCGGACCACTGTGGTTCGTGATTTTATAGGTAATTCCGATGACATAACAAAAATATCTGGATGGATATCCAAACATCTATCTAAAGATGTACCCTATGTTATCCAGAGAGGAATTCCTGAGCATTCAAAGGATTCGGATTTACATGGAATAAAACCGCTGGAAAGAGAGGAAATCCTGGGTCTTTCTGAATATGCCTGTAATTATTTGAATGATGTACGTATAAACACTGATTTAGGATATGAGAAAGTTTGTTAATATTTACCGGTAAGTTTTGCTATACTTCTATGTAATCCATGGATGCTGAAAGGGCTCCCCATATACATCATCGGGCATTTATCTGTTATAAATTCCATTTCCGATTTTCTGGATGCCTCATCAAGTTCTGGAGTACTGGTTCTCCAGTGGACCCATACCCTTTTGACACCTTTGTCTTGTAAAGTATTGATAAAATCAGCCGGATTGTATTTTGTCGTGCCTATGACTGCGTTTTCCATGCCATCAGGAATATCTGAAATATTTTTTAATGTATCAGGGTCGGGTTTATCAGACAAATCAACCACATTGATATTTTTGTTCCGGTTGCCAAGTTCTTTTATGGTTAATTTCATTGCCGGTTTGGTTTTATCGGTGATTACTACAAAATTATCATAATTCCAGAATTTTTCCTGTTCAAGTTCAGTCATATAATCCCACTCCCTTGTCTAAATTTTGAAAAATGAAAATCAATCCAGATTTTCAAGATATTTTTCTGTTATTTTGTCATGTTTTATGCCGTCAGATAACAGTTTGCTTTTGTCAATCCACATCTCTGATGGACTCTGCAACCCAGAGGATTTATGTTGCACACGGTCTATGGTATTGGATGTGATATTCTCCTGAGAACCAAGAGAATCAAACTGGTTAATATCTCTGTCCTTTAAATCATTATTTTTGGTCTCGCTATGTTCTGGGTGTTTTTGGTTAATATATGGATTTTGTTCTGTTACATTGGTGACACCATCACTATCGAGCCTCATATCAGATGCACTATGAAGCCCTTGAGCATGGATGTCATCAAAACCGGTTACAATACCTGTAACAGGAGATTCAAGTGTTTCAAGTCCTCTACCTATAGTAAAAAGTCCGTTTAATTTGTTGCACTCACCAGTTTTGTCAGTATCTTCATTTTCATTAGGATTACTATATCCAATGTTATCGTAGAGGTTGTTTTTATCTATCCACATTTCTGAAGGGCTCTGTAATCCCTGTGCTTTATGTGGTGTATATTCGATACCTGCTATTAAACCTGTAAAAGGTGATGCTATAGTATCAAGTCCATTGCCGAAATTGCAAAGGTCACTGGTATTAACGTTTTTGTACATATTCTCGTTGTTTGAATCTGTGTTATTTTTATTATCTGAATCCTCAGTCATTGTAATCCCGATTGGTTTTGTTTTATATTAATATCTTTGCTTAAACCTTACCAGACCCTATACCCAGAATGTCGTATAATTTTTCCATGTCCAGTCCGTCAGAGACCATATCTCCCAGCATATTATAGGCTTCTTGTTGTGATATAATTTTTTGTGGCTTAAATTCCAGCCCTTTTTTCTCACAGAGATATCTGACAAACGAGTTCCTGATATTTTCATTTTCAAATAAACCATGCAAGTAAGTTCCAAATACAAGTCCCGTATCGTCCATGCATCCATCATCATCAAAAACAAAATTTTGTGATGTTGTATCACCCATATGGATTTCATATCCTGATATTTTCTCTCCTTTGATGGGTTCCAGCAGTGGTCCGCCACATGTTATGGTTTTTGTAGTCTGCACAGTTGTCTTTTTGTAGGCATCAAATATGGTTTCAATATCCAGTAATCCCAGACCCTCGTACTCTGCTTTTTGTTCACCTTCGACACCGGAATCATGGATTTTTGTTCCAAGCATCTGGTATCCGCCGCATATTCCAATAATTGGTATTTTTCCGTGTAGTTTTTTAATCTGGTCATACATCCCGCTTTCTCTAAGGTCTACAAAATCACTGATGGTGTTTTTAGTACCGGGTATGATAACAGCATCGGGATTGCCAAGGTTGTCTTCTAAATCTACATAATTTACCTTTGCAAGCTTCTCCAGCGGCTCAAAATCGGTAAAGTTTGAAATCCTTGGAAGTCTTATAATTGCAATTTCTACATCATTGCTGCTATCATTGTTATTTGATTTGTCATTGATGGATACTGAATCTTCAGACGGAATGTTAATACTTGAAAACGGCAACACTCCAAGAACAGGTATGCCTGTTCGTTTTTCCAGTTCCTCAAGACCGGGGTTAAGGATTTCCGGATCACCTCTGAATTTGTTTATAATAAAACCTGATACTCTTTTGCGGACATCTTCTGGAAGTAGTTCAATAGTGCCGTAAAGACTTGCAAACACACCACCGCGTTCAATATCTCCTACAAGTATAATTGGTGCATTTGTAGCCCTTGCAGTGCCGATATTGACAACATCCCTCTCATAAAGGTTGATTTCAGCAGCACCACCAGCACCCTCCATTACTATGATTTCATATTCATCACTTAATCTATCCAGAGATCCTTTTAATATTTCATGAGTATCTTCAATAGAATCGTAATATTCTCCTGCGGTTTTATCAGCATACGGTTCCCCAAGAATTATAACCTGAGATTGTCGATCACCCTTGGGTTTGAGCAGGATGGGGTTCATGTCTGCAGTAGGTTCAACTCCTGCAGCTTTAGCTTGTATTGCCTGTGCAATACCAATTTCTTTACCGTCCTTTGTAATCCATGAATTCAGACTCATGTTCTGGGCTTTAAAAGGTGCTACTCTATAATTTCTGGAAAATACATTACATAACGCGGTTACTATAGCACTTTTACCTACATGTGACGCAGTTCCCAGTATAAGCAAGCTTTTTGTATCGCCATTAGTTTTTGATTTCATTCATCACTACCTTCAAGTAATAAACTTTATGTGTAACAAGTTATATTTAGTAGATTCGAGTTTATTTAACTTTAACCAGGTGAAATATTGTCTAATTTACTGTATATCAGTGGTGGTCCAACAAAACCGGAAGTTATCTCTGTATCGTTATCCAAACTCGATTTGCATGACGGGGATACATTTGTAGATTTGGGCTGTGGTACAGGTGCTGTATCTATAGAGGCATCTAAAATGAGACAGGGACTTAAAATTTATGCAATTGATTCACGTTCTGAAGCAATTGATACCGCAGCCCAAAATTTTGAAACGTATCAGTTACAGGATGTAAACCTGATTCATGGTGAATCTTCTAAGGTTTTAACCGAGAATGCAGATATTGATTCAATAGATTGTGCTTTTATAGGAGGCACAAAAAACATCAATCAGGTGCTTGAAATACTTGTAGACAAAGGTGTAAATAACCTTGTAATAAACGCAGTGCGGATGGAAACCGTTGTCAAAGCCATGCAGAAAATGCGTAATATGGATATATTTGATGAAGTGCTGCATCTGTCGGTTTCACACGGGACACCTATTGCAGGTGAAACCATGTTTAAACCTGACAATCCTGTTTATATAATAGTGGGTAAATCACAATCCAGACTAAATCAATAATAAACGAAATTCCCAGAGAGATTACAATGCTAATAGGAGTAGGATTAGGACCTGGAGACCCAGAACTTCTGACATTAAAAGCAGTAAATACCTTGAAAAAGAGTTCCAAGGTCTATGTACCGGGCAGACTTGCTGCAGAACTGGTAGAACCGTATGCAGACCCTGAAATACTTGAATTTCCCATGCTCAAGGATTACGATGTTTTAAATGACGTCTGGAAACAAAATGCAGAGATTGTTGCAGAAGATGCAAGGGATGATCTGGTATCTTTTGGGTTAATCGGCGACCCGAATTTTTTCTCAACTTTTTCACACCTTGAACGTGTTTTGAACAGACTCTATCCGGAAGTGGAAACTGATACAATACCCGGTATAAGTTCCATCACAGCGTTTGCATCCAGAACCAGAACACCTGTTTATTCTTCTTTTGAAGTGAATGATGGTTCTGATATTGATTCAAAGGTTGTTCTGAAGGCAAAAAAACCCAGAGAGATAATGGGAGAAATGCGAAAAGAAGGGTTTAATGATTTTGCTTTTGCACAGCGTCTTTTTATGGACAATGAGGTTGTCATCAAGGATGTAGATAAAATTCCCGAGAAAGGGAACTATTTTAGTATCATGTACGGTAGAAAATCCAATCAGGTGAATAATAATGAATGATAATAAGGTATATTTTGTGGGTTCAGGTCCCGGTGATGCAAAATTAATCACAGTCAAGGGCAAAGAACTCCTTGAAAATGCGGATACAGTAATATATGCAGGTTCGCTTGTAAATCCTGAAATCCTTGACTATTCAAATGGTGAAATGATGGACAGTTACGGGATGACCCTTGATGAAATCACCTCTAAGATAGTTGATGATGTTAAATCCGATAAAATGGTAGTTCGCCTGCATAGTGGTGACCCTTCCCTTTACGGGTCGATATTGGAACAAATGGATGAACTGAAAAAACACGATATAGATGTGGAAATTGTACCGGGTGTTTCGTCAGTTTTTGCATCTGCATCATCGCTTAAGACCCAGATGACCCTAAACGGGGTGTCTGATAGTTTGATTATTACCCGACCTGCAGGTAAAACACTTGATGAAGATAAAATCAATGAATTATCCAAACATCATGAAACCATGGCAATTTTCCTCGGAACTCAAAAAATCGACCAGATAATGGAAAAGGTGGATTATCCTTCAGATACACCTGTAGCTGTTATATATCATGCATCATGGGATGATGAGAAAGTTATCAAAGGAACTGTATCAGATATATCACAGAAAGTAAAAGATGCGGGTGTTAAAAGGTCTGCGATGATTATCATTGGCGGAGTAGTAGACCCCATCGAATTCAGGAGGTCGTATCTATACGGAGTACCACAGGAACCGCTGTAATAACTTTCCAGAGAAATCTTGAAATTGCACAGCGTATAGCTGATCATTTAAACGCAGATGTACTTATATATGACAAAGACGTTTTTAAAAAAGCGTTTGAAGAATATGATATAATTGTAGCAGTGTTTGCAACAGGTATTGTTGTAAGAGATATTGCGCCTTTGTTAAAGGATAAATGGACTGACCCGGCTGTAGTGGTAGTGGATTCAAATCTATCATTTGCCATACCTTTACTTGGTGGACATCATGGTGCCAATGACACGGCACGCAGGATTGCTTATCTTGGGGCGGTTCCTGTAATTACTACCGCCACAGAAGTGCACCAGAAAAATTCAGTGGAAGGAATTGCATCATCTATGGGATGCGATATAGTGAATAAAGACTCCACCAAGACAGTTAACTGTGCACTACTCGAGCAGGATGTGGAAGTCCTGGAACTTAGAGGTCCCAAGATAGTAAAGGTTGATGATGATGTTTCTGTACTTAAAAGGAAAAGGCAGGATGACAATTGACACTGGTAATTGGAATCGGAACTCGAAAGGATGTAACAACCCAGGAAGTAATTGATGCTGTTTCAAAAGCATTGAATGAGTCAGGTTATAATCTGGATGATATATCATTCATGGCATCCGCTAAAATGAAAGAAAACGAAACCGGTCTACTGGATGCTGCGAATATAATGGATATAAAAATTCAATTTATACCTCATGATATACTCAATCAACACAAATCACCTACAAAATCACAGGCAAGCCGATTTGGGCTTGATGGAGTTGCAGAACCATCTGCAATAGCGCTTTCGGAAAAAAAGGAATTGTTGTTAAGGAAGAGAAAATATGGCAGAGTCACAATCGCAATCGCAGAATAAACATGGTAAGCTCTATGTAGTAGGGATTGGTCCGGGTTCAGTAGAATATTTAACAATACATGCCAGAGATGTAATTCAAAATTCGGACTATGTTATAGGCAACGGTACTTACCTTGACCAGATTGAAAGTTTGTTGAACGGTCAGGAAATAATACGTAGCTCTATGGGTAAAGAAGTAGACCGTGCCAGCAGGGCAGTTGAACTTGCCCAAAGTTCAGTTGTATCTATGGTAAGTGGTGGAGATGCCAATATTTATGGAATGGCAGGTCTGGTTCTTGAGGTTGCAGAAAATGCCAAACAGGATGTAGAGGTTGAAATAGTACCTGGGGTAACTGCCATAACTGCATCTGCAAGTATTCTTGGTTCACCGATTGTAAATGATTTTGCTGTTATAAGTCTTAGTGATTTGCTTACCCCATGGGATATGATAGAAAAACGTCTCGATTCAGCAGCATCAACGGATTTTGTTATATCTTTATATAATCCCAAAAGCAGAAAACGGAACTCTAATTTTGCACGAGCTATAGAAATAATCAAACAATATAGAGATGGTTCTGTACCTGTGGGGCTTGTCAAAAATGCACTTCGTGATGAAAAACAGGATTATATTGTAACAACACTTGATAATGTATTGGATTATGAAGACTGGGTGGACATGCGTACCACTGTACTTGTTGGCAACAGTGAATCACGTATCTGGAGCCAAAGCGGTTCGGATAGAATAATAACTCCAAGGGGGTATCACAGAAAATATGAATACTAAAAGCAAAAACTCACAAGAGGATTCAGGGGACGACAATCTGGATGAGTTTGTGGAATTCACTACCGATATTGACCCTGAACTTGTAGAAATCTGTAATGATAGTGGTGCACAAACTAAAGAAGCAAAAGCCATCTACATGACAAGCCGCAACATTGCACGTAAAATAGTTGGAGATGAAACACCTGAAGACCGGATACGTCAAAGATGTGTAATATCCACTGGAGACCCATCAGTTGCAGAAATCATGAAGTTTAAAAACGACCCCATTAACTCGGGAGTTGATGCCATTAAAAAAGGCTCTCCTATATTTGTAGATATCAGGATGGTTAAGGCAGGCATCACTACAAAAGGACACAACTGTGATGTGATATGTGTTCTTGATAGGGATGAAAATGCAGAAATTGCTCATAAATATGGCATTACAAGGACTGCAGCAGGTTTCCTGAAATGTAAGGACGAAATTGAGGGGGCTATAATAGCAATCGGGAATGCACCTTCTGCCGCGATAACAGTTTGCCGGCTAATAGAACATGGTGTACGTCCTGCACTTGTAGTGGGTACACCTGTAGGATTTGTAAATTCAGCCGAATCAAAGGAAATGGTTCGGAATATGGATGTACCATCAATTACCTGTGAAGGTACAAGAGGTGGAACTCCAATTGCAGTAGCGTGTGTTAATGAACTTGTTTCTATTGCACACGAAAAACAGGAATGTGAATAATCACAGCATATAGGTTGAAATATGATTGGTGTAAATCATCCAGAGTCCGATTGATATCAGCACTATACCAGCTGCTTTTTTCACATAAATTCCATATTTTGAAATTTTACCAAGTTTTGATGTTGTTATGTTTGCAGAGTAGGCTATTATCAGCATCGGAACTGCAAATCCCATCGAATATATAAAAAGTAAAAATCCACCCTGAATGATATTGCTACCTACAGCAACCATAGTAAGAATTGCTCCAAGTATAGGTCCTACACATGGAATCCATATAATCCCAAGAGATATGCCCAGAACCAGTCCACCCAATAATCCGTTATTGTTTAAACGTTTACTGGAGAATTTATCCAGTAATGCATTATTGAATATGTTAAACTCAAGCAACATCACCAGTCCTAGCCCTATAATGACTATTTCAGCAACAAGGTAAATATAATCCCTATATGCCTGAAAACCAGCACTGAAAGCCGATGTTATTATTCCCATTAAGGTAAAGGATATCGATAATCCCAGTATAATGGCAATTGGTCTGTATTTTCCATTGTTACTGGAATATGCAAGTATTGCAGGTAATAAAGGTAGAACACACGGTGAAATGATACTGGCAATCCCTGCAACAAACGCTGCAGCGGGACCGGCTGTTGAGGCAGATGTTATAAAATCCATATTTAACCGGTTCTGTTTTCAATTGCATATTCAAGTGTTTTTACAAGTCTTTGTTTTTGAGTGACACCTAAAAATCTGGCTTTTTCGCGCTGGATGGTTGTATCACCGTTTTCTGTCATGTATACATATTCTCCACCGCTGTTGATATCAACAACGACAACAGAATCAGGTATCGAACGAATATTGAATCTTTTGGCAATATCTGGTGTCATATCCACATTTACGTACATGACCTCTGCTTTATCCTTGTATTCATTTGCGATATCTTCAATAATCGGTCTTTGTCTGTCACATGCAGAGCACCATTCAGCACCAAATTCAATCAAAACTGACTTGTTTTCAACTGTATTGTTTATCTGCTGGATGCTGGTAACTCTATCTGAACCACCGGATGTATAACCATTATTGTTATTTTCAGCACCAGTATCACTTTCTATACAACCGATTGTAGATAGTATAAATATTGATAAAATTGTGAATAATACGAGTTTTTTCATATACCCACCACTAAGTATGTGCTTTTATTTGATTTATTATTCTGCTGGTTTAAATTTTTTGTGCGTATTTGACAAAACCAAACAAAATATTTATCCATATTCAATTTAAGTTGAAAAATTAAAAGCATTCAGATTTTTTACTGTTTTTCAACTTGCCATCTAACCAATAGACCATCATCCATCTGCTCAAAATCTACAAGTTTTAATTTAAGCATATCTGTTTCTGGAAACCCTGAACCACCAACAAGGCTTGGTGCGGTAGACCCACCTATAATGATATTACCTATAAAAGCATGAATTTCATCTACAAGTTTCAGGGATAAAAGGCTCCAGTTTAAGTTGGATCCCCCTTCAACCATTAATTTTTCAATTCCCATATCTTTTAATTTTTCAACCAGTATTTTAAGGTCTACTTTATCATTACCGGCAACAATAATATCTGCTTTTTCTTTTAGTGTTTTTATCTTCTTCTCTGGTGCACATTTTGAGACAGCAATTACTCGTTTTCCTTCGCCTTTTTTAAAAATATCAGCATCTATAGGTGTTCTGCCATTGCTGTCTACAACTATCCGTGCAGGGTTTTCATCAAGACCATTATTCTTTCGGTATTTTTTTCGATTTTCGGATTTTATGGTAAGGCTCGGGTCATCAGCAAGCACCGTTCCGATACCTACCATTACTCCATCAGATTCCTTTTTAAGTTCATCAACACGTTCAAAGTCATTGTCTCCTGATATCTTGACCTGCTTGCGTTCTTTTGTGGATATTTTTCCGTCTGCCGATACAGCAGCATTTAGAAAAATAAAGGGTCTATTAATGGTATTGGTTTGTTTTTCATTCATAACTGGTCAACTACTAAATTAATGATTAGTGTTCCAGTAACGCTTTTAAGAGGTCACGGTCTCTGAGAAGTCCCAGTAAGTCACCGTTACCATTGATAACAGGTATCTGGTCGATGTCATGACGTTTCATGGATAGTGCGCATTCACTTACCCCAGACATCGGAGTGGCTGTGATTAAATCAGTAACCATTATCTCACTGGTAGCTACATTTGGTGCTTTTATTCTTGAAACACTATAGTAGATACTCATAGTATCTCTTATTGATTCCCATGTCCATTCATCTTCATCTTCTGCAGTTGCTGACATGTCCGATACTTCAACTGAATCCTCAATAATACTGGCGCTTATAATATCTCTATCAGAAATCAATCCCACAAAACCGAGACTTTTGTCAAGTACTGGAGATACATTCACATTTGAAAATTCCATAATTTTTGCCACAACAGGTAGCGGGGTTTCATCCCATACAGGAACAAGTCCGCCATTAAGATACATATCAATCTGGTCAGTTATATTAAGGTCAGCCATGCTTCCAACCACATCTGCAATGGTTACAAGTCCTACAAGCTGATCTCCATCTACAACAGGTAACCTGCGAACGTCATGGTCAAGGAGTAGTCTTGCAGCTACTGTAATATCAACATCAGGTGAAATAGTAACAGGGTCTCTTGTCATAAGAAGTGCAAGCTGTTCCTCTTCAGGATATTTGAGCAAATTATTGCGGCTGACAATCCCCACTACTTTATTTTCTTTGATAACAGGCACCCCGGAAACCTGTTTATCTTTTAATATTTCAAGAACTTCTTCCCGTGAACCGGGAATTGTTGCATATGCAACATCTTTAATCATTATGTCTCTTATTTTGGTATTTTTTGGCATCGTTTCCTCGAAACCTCCGTTTTATTTAATTATTTATTCTTTCTTTTCTTCTCCTCTTACTACCAGCACAGGTGCAGGAGAATTACGTATAACTTTTTCTGCAACACTACCAAGTAAAAACTTATCCAGACCGCTTTTACCCAGTGTTCCCATTACTATAACATCTATATCATTGTTTTTGGCAAAATCGATTATTTCATGACTTGGATGACCTTCAAGGACAGTAGGTTCACTTTCAAGTCCCGCTTCTTCCGCCAATTTAACTACTTGATCGGTTGCTTCTCTGCCTTCCTTTTTTATAAGGTCATACATCATTTCCCAGCCTGAATCCATAGGGATGGAGGAAAATGCAGCAGTATCAACTACATAGACAGGGTAAACCTTTGCATTGCTGATTTTTGCAAGGTCAACTCCGTATTCAATCGCTTTTTGATTTTGTTCTGAACCATCGGTAGCAATCAATATTTTTTTGTATAAATCACTATTCATATATTGTTCTCCTTTATGCACGGATTATTGATAGTATATCGTCAGGTCTCCCACGTCTGACAATTCCGCTAATTGGATTGTTAATGTTTGATAGATTATTGGATTTGCCGTTAAGGACCATGAGACTTGCAAAGTTTCCTTCCTGAATTGAACCGTTTTTTTCAAGTCCCAAAGCTGTTGCTCCCTTAAGAGTGCACATTTTAAATACTTGTCTGTCTTCTATTCCAAACAATTTTGATAACGTTTCCATTTCTGCAAACATATTTACAGAATTTAGCATGACATTATCAGTACCAACAGCTACATTAATTTCCTCTTCAAGCATATCTGCAACAGGCGGCATACCAACACCGGTTGTAAAATTAGAGCGAGGACAAACAACTACTGGTATGTTTTCATCGGATACTTCCTTAAGGTCCTGACGGTTTGCATGGGTTAAGTGTACCATTAAATCAGGTTTAAGAGACAATGCCTCTGAGATATCAGAACGCTGTTTTTCACCAGCATGAATGGCAAAAAGCCCTCTGTTTTTTCTGGTATAGTCGCTGATTTTTTCCAATAACTTCATGTCCATATCATTAACACCGCTGATACCCAGTCCTTCAGCGTTTTTTAGTATCCTGTCTATTTCAGATATAGTGTTACTTTCAGGACCTTCGGTATCAGTGGGTCTCCCAAGAATAATGTTGTCAATGTCTGTATCATCTATGGCTTCTTTTAATGCCTGTATTCCTGTCACACCACTTTCTCTAAAATCTGCGAATGCACCTGTACCAGTGTTAATCATATCTTTTATACTTGACTTCATACTCTCCACGAGTTTGTTGTATGAAGTCCTGCGTAAAATCTGATGTTTGAGACCATCGGGTGGTTTAACCAGTAAATCAAGGTCTCGTTCAAGTCTATACCCTCTGTATTTTCCCAGTGGTGGGTCTTTGAATACCGAATCTCCGATATGGGTATGAGAGTTTACAAAACAGGGAGCGATAATATTGTCTGTTTCGCGTTTTTCTTCCCCTATTTCTTTTATAACCCCCTCTTTGACACAGATATAGCCATCAACTGGTTCAAGTTCATCACCAACCAGAATGGTGCCAGATATTACCTGTTCTCCTGACATGAAATCATATATGAGTGGTTATAATAATTAATATAGTTAATTGTTAGAACAAGTTCAACATAAATTCTAATATTAAAAATCGGGAATCTAACTACATCTTGGTGTTCTGGATTCACTTATTCCAGAGGAAAAAGGGAGTTAGATCTGATAAATCTAAAAGAATTTCGTCAACATTGATTTTATATTCGTCAATATAATCTATACAATTGGGGTTTCGGGACAATAAAAATAGCACCAAATCCTGAGAAAGACGTATAGGGGTTGTTGGCGAGTGGGGTTTAACTGTCCTGCAACTTACACTAATTATTCCATTTTTATTATAAACTCTTTTTGTGTTTGTTAAAATAGTTTCTATATTTTTTGGTTTTTTATTAACAGAAACAGACATGATTATACATTATTGAAGTTACTGGTTAAACCCAAGCTCTTAGAGTCTGCTTGCTTTGGTTAAAACCACTCTCTGATGGATGTTATGATCTTTCAATTCGCTCATAATTTTTCTCGTTATCTACAAATATAGTATTATCTCTTTGTATATATGTCTGGAACAGGTTCTTACCCCTTTCATGATATGGTCTGACTCTGTCAAAATCAAACATTATGCAATCTTGATGGGATTTGCTTATGACGTTAAGTTTATATTTTTTCTACACAATAATAGTAATTGCGTATTGTAAAGTTCCTTACATGAGATCAGGGCTAAAAAAGCCTTTCTGTGAGTGTACAGATAACCCCAATACGCGACAATATGATAATGCGACAATGCCCGTCACGAGGGGTAACTGGAATTGACAGCGGAAAATCCAGAGGATGATATTCCGGAGTTAGTGCGTCGGGTTACAGCATTATCATAAAATCTCACAATTTTTTCTGGTGTGGATATGTCACTTGAAGACGCTGTAAGAAAATCAGATAATTTAGTTGTTATTGATATATCTGTGACACCCAATTCTAAAACCATTAATGTACCTGATAATTACAACCAGTGGCGAAACCGCATAGAAGTAAAACTCACCCAGAAGGCGGAGAGTGGGAAAGCTAATAATCAGTTAATTGAAAACTTTTCAGAATTTTTCGGTGTTAATAAATCAAGTATAAAAATTACTAGTGGCGAAAAAAGCAGTCAGAAATCGGTTAGTGTCAAAGGGTTAAGTTATGATGATGCTGTATCAATACTCAAATCAGGGTTAAATGATTTAAATGATTTGTAAAAATAAATTCCAGCTAAAAACTGGAATTATTTCTGTATTTATTTTATGCCATCTCTGACAATACTGGCTGTTCTTTCAGCATTGAAAGATTTCAGGAAATAGAGTGTTTCTGCATAAGCCATTGCATCGATTGCTCGTTTTGTATCCTCATTTACAGAATATATTCTGTCAAAGAATTGTTTGATTGCGAATTTGCTATATTTGCCAAATATTTCGCTGTCTGTTTTATCTGGTGATTTTTGTTTGTAGTTTTCTACTGTCCAGTTCCAGATATCGTTATATAGTTCGGGTTCAAACAGTTTGAAAGCATCCCATACAAGGTTCATGTAGAAAGTACCCACATTTCCTTTTATTATCTCCCCATGTGGGAAATGGTCATGTATAAGTTCACGTGGTGTGCCGGTTATTCCGTGCTG
Source organism: Methanohalobium evestigatum Z-7303 (assembly GCF_000196655.1). Classification (GTDB taxonomy): domain Archaea; phylum Halobacteriota; class Methanosarcinia; order Methanosarcinales; family Methanosarcinaceae; genus Methanohalobium; species Methanohalobium evestigatum. Next base: position 120,102 of record NC_014253.1, read on the forward strand.
TGCTATCCTAACTTTTAGGTTATTCTCTTTTAGAGCCTGTGCCACTTTTATGGTCTGGGGTATGTCGATTGATACCTGTTCTATGAGTCTCCCCTGTGAATCATAGGTGTTTCCATGAGCACTTCCATTTGCTATCGCCAGTACTTGTGGATAAACTCCATTTTCATTTAGTGCTTTGATAAATGTGACAGCTTCTTCCGGATTGGTCAGCACTCTTCCATGCTCATCTTCTCTTCCAATTTCTCCTACTTCTACTTCAAGTCCGTATTCTCTGTCGTCCATCTGTTCTTCTATAAATTTTGCAATCTCAGTTGTTGCATCTATATTATCTTTCAATTCTTCACGAAGGTCTCCCCCTTGGAAATTGAACAGGTGTGATGCGTCAATAGCAAAAGATGTGTATCCTGCATCTATCTGGGCTTTTACCAGTTCTTTTGTTTTTTCTATGTCTTCTCTATCACCTTTTTTGATACCAATATGGTCGGCATGTAATGCCCATATATCATACCCTACATCTTTTGCTGCCTGATAACACTGTTCTGAAAAATCAGAAGGATATAATCCTGTATATCCATTTTCAAGGTTGCATTCAGACCTTGCAAGCTCCAGTATTATGGGAGCATCTGCATCCTTGGCTGCTCGCAGTATACCTCTTGTAACCAGACCTATTCTGGGGTTTGCAGCCATAACAATTGTTTTCTGGTTCTGTAAAATATTGAATATGTATTTACTGGGTTTTGGGTCATATTCACTTTCAAGCATTTGATTGCAATAATTTCTGAATTGTTCAGAGATTTCGCATATCGGTTCAAAATCTTCGTCAGTCATAATTTACCTCGTATGAATATAGTGTAAATTTGATTTTTTACTTTATTAATTATTCTGTAAATCTGCTATCGGATTTTTTTGTTTTAACTTTATGTATATTGTTTTCCAGCCAACCGATTTTAATATCTTTTTTGTCATCCACAATCATATCTGGTACATAGGGTTTGATATCCAAAAGAGGTGTACCATCGACAATATCGACATCCTTAATATGTACAATGTTTTCATCAACATCTACAACACGAACTACAGAAATTCCTATAGGATTAGGTCGTTTTGGAGCTCTTGTTGCGAATAGCCCATGTTTTTTGGAGTCCATGAATGGCTTAACAGATAGAGAATAATCATTGGACAAATGGAAATGATATATAAGATATATATGTGAAAATCCTTCGAGGTCTTCTAATCCTTTTTCGTATTCGGGATAAATTTCTATATAACCTTTTATCCCTTTGGCACCTGCTGGTTGTATGGGGCTCCTCTCACGTTCTTTTAAATCTGTATGAATCACTCCAATTGGTTCATATTTCATTTGGTTCGTCTCCAATATTTCAGTAGGATTTAATTTAGTATATCAACATAATTTCTCATAACATGGTATACAAACATATTTTTCATTGATGGTTTTTGTTCTGGATGACATAACTCCTTCTCCACATTCATCACATATGATAGTTTCAAATATCTGTGCTTTCTGTGGAGCTTTATCAGATACATTTTCTACGTGGAAAATTTCATTTTCTGGAGCTTCCAGTATGTTAACAGTTTTTTGTTCATGGATTTTTCTAAATTCTCTGATTTCTTCTTCAGTTGCTCTATTGTTTTGTATTTTTTTAAAAATTTCAAGATGACGTTCGCTGGCGGGGTCATTTTGGGGTTTGAGTGAAATCCTTATTCCTTTTTCATCTCCTCTTTTTATGAATGTATACACATGTTTCCCATAATCTTTGAATACAAAATTCCCTTTACCAAATGTACATCCTGTAAGCGCCTGTATTGCATCTACTGCACATGAATTGTTTTCCACTATGGCAACAAGTTCTTCATCTTCTGATCGGTTTTTGAATTTATCAAGGGCTATTTGGGCTACTCTATATCCAATTGCAAGTCCTGGGCATTGATGGCCGTGAAATTCTGCTGCTTTTTCAAAACTCATATATAAACTCCTCTTCTTATTTTTAATTTAATAATAAAATGTGAAGTGTTACGATTTTTAATATTGTTATGAACTAAATATTAATAATATTTTTCTGAAACATTTAAAAACTATGGAATCTATAATCACATGTATATACATTTATTCAATTTTCAAGTATTCTATATACATTGGCTAACAAACGATTGATATGCACAATCAAAACAACCTTAAAAACTCCATTTTTGAATATAGAAAACATCTGGAGCAAATTGAACAAATTCTTGATGTACTTTTTCAGCATTCAGAAGAAGGAGATATTTTAGTAGTAGAAGGCAAACGTGATATATGTTCACTGGAAAAACTCGGGATTGATGGTGATATTGAAACAGTATCCAACAAATCATTACTGGACTTTTCGGAAAATGTCGCTTATACTGGAAAAAGCGTAGTAATATTAACCGATTGGGACCGCAGGGGTGAAATTCTTGCGTCCAAATTATCAGAATACCTGCAAACGCTGGATACTGATTATGATATAGAGATACGTGAACAACTTAAATCACTGGTAAAAAAAGAGATAAAGGATATTGAAAGCCTGTATACATATGTGGTTAAATTAAGGAGTATAACTGGCAGTACATCTGATTTTGCAGATATTGCAGATGAATTTGAATATTATTATCACCGTTCATATCGATGATAATCACATGTTAATAGGTTTAGATTCGTGTTTGTTATTAAAACCTCTGTCAAAAACTGGATAATTTTTGGACTTGTTTATCAGTTCATTATATGCTTCATGTCTGGGACTGACAATAACAATATGTGCTGGTGGGTGTATTTTTTTTAGTCTACTAATTACTGCTCCAGCATTGTCATCTAACTCTACAAGTGCAGCAGATTTGCACCTAGCTTTTAGAGGGACTCTTAAAACACTTACAAGGAGGTGGTCTGCATAATCTGGTTCTATCTGTTTGGGTTTAGCCTGAAACTGGAATTTACCATATTGTTCCAGATCATGAAGGGCAATCTTTACCTTGTCTGTGTTGTCCCCTCTTATTACTGCAAATGATTTCATTTTCCCCACTTCCAAAATAAAAATATCTCATACATGTTTTATTACTATCGTTATAATATGTTTTCACTATAATAATCTTTGCCCTGAATTTATATGTTATTTATTATCAGGTAAAAAATATATAATCATTTACCCAGTTCTCTTGAACGTTTGGATGATTCTATAACTGCATCCATGAATGCAGACCTTATGCCATGTTCTTCAAGTTCATGAAATCCTCTTATAGTAGTACCTCCTGGAGAGGTGACCATATCTTTTAGTTCTGCAGGATGAGAATCGGTTTCAAGAACTAACTTGGCAGCACCAAGTACTGTTTGGGCTGCAAACGTCAACGCGTTTTTCCGATCAAGTCCTTCATACACTGCACCATCTGCCATTGCTTCAATAACAGGGAATATATATGCTGGTCCGCTTCCAGATACACCTGTAAAAGCGTCCATCAGGTATTCAGATACAACACGTGCAGTTCCGACAGTTTTGAAAATTTCAAGGGCGTTTTCAACATCTTCGTTTGTTGTATTCCCACCGGGACATATGGCAGAAGAAGATTCTCCAACAGTTGCAGCAATATTTGGCATGACCCTTATTAATTTAGAACCAGAATTTAGTTCATCCTCAATTTCTGATATGGGGACACCAGCAGCAATCGATATAACCAGTTTATCTTCAGTCATTTCATCTTTAAACCCTGCAATCACTTTTCTTATTACTTGAGGTTTTACAGCAAGGATGATTATGTCAGAATTCATGACTGTTTGTTTATTATCATTGGATACATTAATCCCCAATTCATTCTGTAAATTTTCAAGCGATTGGTTGTATATATCACTTGCATAAACATTACTGCTGTCAACGATATTTGATTTCAGGATTCCGCGAATGAGGGAACTCCCCATTTTTCCTGTGCCTATTAATCCTATGTTTTTATTTTTTAGTCCCATATCAATACCTTTTAAAATTTGAAGTAAAAAATTTGTTAAAATAATTGAGAGATAAACAATCTGATAAACTTTTTGAAAACCTGTAATCACTCACGTTTTATTTTTACAATGTCTCCAAGTGTGGTATTTTTGGATTTATTATCTTCGCCAGTATCGACATCTTCAACCTTTTCAGTAAGCTTTATATTGAGAGTATGTTCAAGTTTTTTGCGTACAGAATCTTCAGGAGTGATCTCTCCACGTTCTATCTTTTTGATAAGTGATTCTTTCTCTTTTATTTTGGCAGCCAATTCTTCCAGTGTCCATTCAAGACGTTCTCTTGTGTCTCTTATAATCTGGTCATAATCTTCTACCAGATCATATGCTGGACCTTCAAACCTGGTTTTTTTAGTTGCTGGTTTTTTCTCGGGTTTTTTGGTAGCCGATTTTTTGCCGGTGTTTGTTTGTTGTTTTGTTTGTGTTCTGGTCTCAACACTTGTGCCATACTGTGCACATATTGAACAAACTTCAAGTTCGCTTCCTTCAATATTTACTTTAGTAGGTTTGCCTTTGATTTCTGTACCACATATTTCGCATTGTACTTGTGTTGTTTGCATTTCGTATCAACTCTACAAACGTTCTCAAAATCCACTAAAAAAGGGTATATTACGTATATACTTAAATAATAATCGGAGCTTAATGTTAAATTTTCTACCGAGTAATATAAATATGTCCCTTCGCAATAACACAATTTGTCATGAATATTTATTAGAAACCATTCGAAAGGGATATATATCGTCTAATCTTATATAATAATTAGAGCTTTATGAGCGAGACTACTAATGAAGACATAGATGAAAATAAATACGAAATTACTGAAGAAAATATGAATGAGAATAATTACAAATACAATATCAACAAAGACAGATTTGATGAAAACGAAAATTCTTATGAATATTTGGCTGATAACGAGGGGGACTTTTCCAAATATCTACTGGACCGCATGAAACAACTTGAGCATCGGAACAGTCGTCTCAATGAGCAGTACAATCAAATTGAGTCTGAAAAACGTTATGTTGAAAATCAAAAGCTCAAATACGAACGTGAAGTTCGCAAATTACAGGCTGAAATAGACCGGTTGAAATCATCTCCATTAATTATTGGAACAGTAATGGATGTACTCGATAATGGTAAATTAATGGTAAGAAGCAGCACCGGTCCGCAGTTTATGGTCAGTATGTCCAAATACTTGGAAGATGAAGAAATAGAACCAGGAACAACAGTAGCACTTAACCAGCAGACTTTTGCTGTTGTTGATGTAGTCCAGTCTACAGAGGAGCCAATGGTATCTGCTATGGAAGTTATTGAATCCCAACAGGTGGATTATGACCAGATAGGTGGACTGGATGAACAGATAAAAGAAATAATTGAATCTGTAGAATATCCACTTACAAAACCAGAATCCTTTGCAAGAATAGGAATATCTGCTCCTAAAGGGATTTTGCTTGCAGGACCACCAGGTACTGGTAAAACACTGCTTGCAAAGGCTGTTGCGCACAGAACCGATGCAAGTTTTATCAGAGTGGTAGGTTCTGAACTTGTTCAGAAATATATCGGTGAAGGTGCAAAACTTGTACGGGAAGTTTTTGAAATGGCACGCAAAAAAGCACCGAGTATTGTATTCATTGATGAACTTGATGCTATAGCTGCAAAGCGTTTGAATGATACCAATGGAGCGGATAGGGAAGTTCAGAGGACATTGATGCAGCTTCTTGCAGAAATGGACGGGTTCGATGAAAGAGGAGATGTCCGAATTATCGCAGCTACCAACAGGTCTGATGTCCTTGATCCGGCAATACTTAGACCTGGTAGATTCGACCGGGTGATAACAGTACCGATGCCGGATGTTGAATCCAGAGAAAACATATTGCAGATACATACCAGAAACATGGCTGTTTCTGATAACATAGATTTCAAAAAGCTTGCAAACCTTACTGAAGGAGCAAGCGGTGCAGACCTGAGTGCTATAGCAATGGAAGCTGGAATGCTTGCTGTACGTAATGATAAGGGATCCGTAGAAACGGATGATTTCTTGAAAGCTGTAGATAAGGTTATGAATTCTGGAAACGAATCTATTGAAATACAGCCAGAAGGTATGTTTGGCTAAATATTAACCTCTGGTTAATTTTATAATCTTTTTTTTACTTTACCAATAAATTAGACTATGGTATAAACTGAAATTAACTATTTATATGATTCTGTATTAGTGATATTTACTCTACTGAACTATTTTCCACAGGGTTATTTATATCATAGGTAACTAATGTAATATTATCCAATAGTAGTGGTCAGGTGTTGTTTTATGGATTCTCTCCAGCTTAAAATAAAACATAGATTGCAGAAGTTCATCGAAAAGGATGAAGATGGAGTTCGTAGTAATATATTATGTGTGTTTTTAAATAAAAATAAATTAACTATTGATGACTTATATTCAATCATAACAACCAAATATAATATATCCCGGAATTCTGTTGCATCAATGGTGGGGTATATACAATCCAAATTGGGTATAATCCAGTCGTATAAAAAGGACTACAAGTCTCCTACAGTATATTATTTGAAAGATAAATATGCTTTTATAATAAAAATGGTTCTTAAACAAAAATTTACTGTAAGTTAATCATTTTATCCTATTTTTTACATTTCGTTAGCCAGTGAATGCGCCCATCCTGTGCCGTCACATGACCTACAAGGTTTATCGGTGTCTATTCTGTCCACACTGTTTCCGTTACACCATGCACAGCTGTTAGCCGGTTGTGCAACCAGTACACTTCCAAGTCCTTCACAAATTCTACATGGTCTCTCATGAGTGCTTCTGTCATTACCGGTTCCTCTGCACCAGCCACAGGTTTCCGGACTGTAATTAATATTGATGTATACATTACTCATGTACTTAACCTCGTGTATTTTTATGGTTTAATCTCCTTATTTAGTTTCTCATTTTAAAATAAGGTAAATGGTCTTTTAATTTTGTATTTATAGCTACAAATCACAATTTTTATGTACCTAAATAGATATAAGATTTAAAAGTATATTATAAAATCTATTACAGGTATAATATGGCCTCAGACGAAGTTTCCCCGGCAACCCTGAGAAGTGTAATGTGGGTTATGTTTGCAATGTGGATTATAACTATTATTGTAGGATTGTTAATATTCTAATATAAGTTTCTCTCCACATATAAAACAGAAATCAATAATATGTTGTTTTCTTGGTTTTTGTAGATGCATCTTTTTTTAATTTAAAATTATAATGGAGTGGGAAATATATCTGATAAAAACACCAGACTTCATATAAAATCAGAGATAAGGGTACTGGGAATTGATGATTCTGCACTTCTTAGTGACAGGATAATGATAGTTGGAGCAGTATTTCGGGGTGGTGACTGGCTGGACGGTGTACTGCGTTCTGAAATCACCCGTGATGGTATGGATGGTACAGATACTATAATACAGATGGTTAAACCGAGCAAACATTTTGTACAACTCAGGGTAATCATGCTTGATGGTATAACATTTGGCGGATTCAATCCCATTGATATTGTAAAGTTAAACGAGGAGACAGGTTTGCCGGTGGTAGCTATAATGCGTAAGTACCCTGATTTTGAAAAGATAGAATCAGCACTTAAATATCTTCCAGAACCAGAAAAACGGATGGATATTATTAAAAAGGCAGGAAAAATTGCAGAAGTAACCACTTATGCCGACCAGAGAGGCAGCCCTTTATACATCCAGTGGTCGGGGTTAGAAGAAGAAGATGCTCGCCGTATTGTACAGCAAACATCTACAAGAAGTAACATCCCTGAACCTTTAAGAGTAGCGCACCTTATAGCCACAGGCATAGTATTCGGGGAGTCCCGGGGTAAGGCCTGATACTATTATTCACAATTTTTAATCCAAAGAGCACCGTTTTCCATAAGTTTTTCTGCTCTGCTCATTGTTTTTGATTCAGCGTATACTCTTATTATTGGTTCTGTTCCTGATGGTCTTACAAGAACCCATCCATCTTCAAACCATACTTTGACACCATCTATTGTATCAATTTTGATACCTACATTATCTTCATGTACCTTTTTCTTTATACATTCCATGGTGTGTTCCAGATTATTGCAGGGTATCTTTGTTTTGGAATTATAATATTCAGGAACATCTTCAGCAAGCTTTGACAGTGGTGTACCTGATGCCATTATTTCAAGTAGCTTTGCACATGACATTGCACCGTCCCTGCAGTATTGATGTTCTGGGAATATTAGCCCACCATTACCTTCTCCACCAAATACAGCGTTCATCTCCATCATTTTCCGGGCTACATTTATGGAACCTACAGCAGTCCAGATAAGTTCAACACCTGCTTCCTTTGCAACATCAGCCATACGCTGGGAAGAGCTTACAGGGGTTACAATTGGTCCTTTTTTCTGGTTCAATATATTCTTAGCCACCAATGAAAGCAGTACTTCTTCATCTACAAAGTTCCCGTTTTCATCTGTAAACACAGCGCGATCTGCATCACCATCCTGTGCGACGCCCATATCAGCACCGCTGAGGCGTATAATTTCTGAAAGTTCTTCCAATACGTCTGGAGTAGGTTCAGGATTTCTCCATGGGAATGTGCCATCAATCTGGGCATTGATTGTTATCACTTCACAACCCAGTTTTCTGAGCAAAAAGGGGAGAGTGAGTGAACCTGCACCACATCCTGTATCCACTACAACCTTGAAATTCTGCTTTTGGATTTTTTCCGCATCTACTGAATTAATGATACCTTTTATGTAATAATCGTTAACATTATGATCTGTCTGCAAATTACCTGTATTTTCCCATCCTGCATTATTATATTGTTTTGAATAATAGATATTTTCCACTTCTTTTTCCCCTTCTCGAGAAAATTCAGTTCCATCACCATCTATCAATTTAATCCCGTTATATTCTCGAGGATTATGGGATGCAGTAATAATTATACCTGCATCAGTTCTGGTATTTTTTATGTAGTACTGTATAGATGGTGTAGGTACCATATCGACATCAATAACTGATAGTCCTGAAGAAAGAGAACCTGATATAGCAGCATATTTGATCATGTTTCCTGAAACCCTTGTGTCCCTTCCTATGGCTACAGTAGCATTATTGCCCAAATAAGTACCAAGACTTTTAGCAATATCAACAGCAAGTTCAGGTGTGATTTCTTCGTTGGCTATACCCCTGACTCCATTAGTTCCAAATAATCCCATTTATATCCACCACTGTAATCATTTTGTTTTGTTATCAGTTCTGATTTTTTATTTGTAAGGACAATTCATTTGTAACATATTTAGATTTATGGATACCTTTATACATCAAATCCTTACATCAGTATTTAGTATAAACATTATTGAAGTATAATAATAACCAGAGTTAACATGGATTCGGATATAAGAATAAGGGAAGCTACTAATGTAGATTTGTTATCTGTTCGGTTGCTTCTGTCCACCTGTTTTCTCGAGATGGATGATGTAGCTATAGATGATTTTATTGTTGCTGAAACCATTGATAGAACAAAAATAATCGGTATAGCCGCAGAAGTAAACCAAAACCATCCCGAGATTCATACAGTTGCAGTGCATCCAAATTACCGGGCGAAAGGCATTGGCTCAAAACTTGTAAGGTATATTCTGAACAGACAGCCAGAGCAAAGAGAAAGAATTTATGTACATACTGTTGCACCTGAATTTTTTAATAAACTCGGGTTTTTAAGGGCGGATGAAGTATATTATAGAGGATATATAACTATGTATTATCCTTTAATATAAAAACTGACTGCTCTCCCACGACTAAACTATATATCCAGCTTATCGACAGGAGTTAACAATTTTCACTGTTGGATGGTGATTTACTTTTAAACTCTTGTTCTCCATCTGGATACCCCTCCAAATCGAAGGCTTAAGAGTTGAAGCCTGTTTATTTTTATTGGTTTCGTTTCTAAATATCTATAACTGACACTTACTCCTCTTTTTTTATCTGATGTCAGTTACGTAACAAATTTACGTAAATAAATTACTTAATATTTTTTGTTTATAAAATTCAGATTAAAAAAACATCTACAGTAAGGATAATCAATTAATATATTAAACACAGAATAGGTTGGCAGAATGAAAATCAGTGTATTATACACCGGAGCATTTGGTGAGAAAGTAATAGGCAACCTTATCAATAATACAAATTTTTGTACTTCTTGTGGTGAGTTACTCTGTGACCACTGCCGAAGTGTACGTAAAGGTATATCTCATTTGATAGTACAAACATATGAGTTCCAAGAGGATCTGCCCGAGTTAATTGATGACCCTGCAGAATATATTCCTGAAAATTTGTCAGAAACAGACCTTATTCTTGCCATTGATTTGCATCCTGATTTATTGACCGTACTTCCAGAAATAGCCAGAAGAACAAAATCTTCAGCAGTTATATCACCTGTTGAGAGACCCCAACTTGCACCACCGGGACTTGTCGAGCAGGTGAAACATGAACTTGAAAATGCAGGAGTAGAAGCAGAGTTCCCTAAGCCTTTTTGCTCTCTCGAAAAAACCGGTAAAAAAATAATAGACCAGTTTGTTGATTTGGGTTTTGGAAGACCGCTGTTAAAAATAGAACTGAATACAGACAACGATACTTTCAGGTTCGTCCGTGTATTAAGGGATGCACCATGCGGTTCGACATGGTTTGTAGCCAAACAACTTACAGGTACAGATGTAGATAATTACAAAGAAACGGTTTCAAAAGCCCATCATTCTTATCCGTGCACAGCAAGCATGGAAAAGGATGTAGAATTGGGTGATACCATTTTGCATCAGGCAGGATTTATAATACGAAAAAGTGTAGAAGAAGGGATGTCGGAAAATAATGGATAACAGAACCAATAATATTGACAAGGGACTGGAAATTATCGCGGCACTGGATGTTAATCAGTTACAACCGATTGAACTCAGGGATATTTTATATTATACAGTTGCGAAAAATTACGAGGTTGTAGATGAAATTTTATCGTCTGCGATTGGTGAAGGTATAGTGGAAAAAAGAGATGATATCTATCATTTAAATCCTGAAGCATCTTCACTTGAATTCGAAAAACCCAGAATAATAAAACAGGATGACAAAAGTAGATGTAAACTCTGCGGAAAGTCCTTAAATACCAGCTACTATATTGAATTTGAATCGGACACTATTGGTCCTTATGGTTCAACCTGTGTCAGAAAAATTCATCTAAACTACATTGATTAAAACTTAGGTTTATTGCTCGAATATTTCCAGAACTCCGGGTATATCAAACGCAATCGCATCTGCTGACTGATCTATCATGAGGTTAACCATGCCCTCTGAACCCATTGTCCTGAAATCGGTTCTAAGACCAAATATCATTTTTCCCTTTGCATAGGCGTATCCGATTTCCCATGCAGTACCTGAATCAACATCTGCACCATCAAGGACTGCAAGAATTATATCCGAATCATCGATGATTTCAACATTATTCTGGAATATATAATTTTGTTTATGTTCATGACGCATATCTACAGTATCTTCTGTATGTTCCTGCGGCAGGTATACAGGAAATCCTTTTTTAGCGACGGCATCTCTTAATTTTTTGTTAAAATCCAGTTCACCTTCAGAAAACAGAGGTCCTGCGATGTATACTTTTTTGCTGGTGTCCAATTATATCACCTTATGTTCTATGATTTAGGTTCTATTTGGGTTTAACTAGATTAGGTTGGGTATAATTGACCTTTTTGGATAATAGTTTTTTAAGATAGTGTGATATATACACTGATAACTGATAATATACAATATTGTAAAATGGGGTTTGTAAATGATAAACTATGACCTTATTATAATCGGAACTGGTTCTGGAATGAATTTTGTAAATGCTATTATCGATAGTAACCCAGAAATTAAAATCGCAGTAATTGATAAGGATGCACCTGGGGGAATATGCCTCACAAGAGGCTGTATTCCCTCCAAATTATTGATTTACCCTGCAGAACTTATAAGAGATATTGAATCGGCTGAACGTTTCGGGATTAATGTAGATATACAAAATATTGATTTTAAAAACATTATGGATAATATGAGGGATAAAATATCATCTGACATCAATATGATTAGACAAGGGTTGTCAGAAAGCAAAAATGTGGATTATTATCCAGAATCAGCAGAATTTGTGGAACCTTATACAATGAAAGTAGGCAACGAAACTATATATTCTGATATGATTTTTATCTGTACAGGGTCAAAGCCTGTAATTCCGCCTGTTAAAAGTCTAAATGAAGTGGGGTATCTGACAAGTGATACAGTCCTTGAAATGGATAATCTTCCTGGAAGTATAGCTGTCATAGGTGGGGGATATATAGCCGCTGAATACGGTCATTTCTTTTCAGCAATGGGTTCAAATGTGACTCTGATAGGACGCAATCCTCAGTTTGTTCCCGAAGAAGAACCTGAAATATCGGCTCTTGCTACGAATAAAATGTCTGGCTATATGAACCTCTATACCAACCATGAAGCTGTTGAAGTTCAAAATGAAGATAACAAAAAGAAGGTAATTTTTAAGGATAGAGGTAGTGGAGAGCATAAAGAGATAACAGTGGATGATATACTGGTAGCCACCGGCAGAGGTCCGAATACAGATATACTACGCCCTGAAAAAGGGGGTATAGAAACCGATGAAAAAGGCTGGATAAAAGTAGATGACCATCTTGAAACGTCCAAACCCAATGTTTGGGCATTAGGAGATGCAAATGGCAAATATCTTCTCAAACACGTGGCAAATTATGAATCCAATGTTGTATATCAGAATGCAATATTAAATCGTAATATAGAGGTGGATTATCATGCAGTGCCCCATGCTGTTTTTTCCCATCCTGAAATTGCTTCAGTGGGTTTGAAAGAAAAGGAAGCTGTTGAAATATACGGGGAAGATAATATAATCATCGGATTTTACAGTTATGAGGAGACTGCCAAGGGTCAGGCAATGAAGGTTCAGGATGATTTTGTAAAAATTATCATGGAATATAGTTCAGAAAAAATCCTTGGAGCGCATATAATAGGTCCTTATGCATCGATTTTAATTCACCAGATAATACCTTTAATGTATACACCAGACCAGAGCGCTGCTCCAATCATGGACAGTATGACGATTCATCCATCACTTAGCGAAGTTGTTACAAATGCGTTCTATTTCCTGATGCCTGTTCATCATTATCACCATATACTTGAACATCTGGGATTGGATGAATACACTGGTTATAGAACCGGTCAATAAAAAATAAAAGGATTTATTTTGCTTAATCCTTTTATCCAAATATATCCTTTTTCAAGTGTAATTAAAATATGGACTTATCAAAGGTATAGTTTATGCTAGTATAAAGATTATGCTAGTATAAAGATGGGTTAGAAAATAAAATTAAACACAATACCCATCAATGTGATTCCCAGCCCAACTATACCGGCATAGGCAATTATTAGTTGTTTTTTCATAACTTTTTTAAGCATAACAAATTCCGGGAAGGATAATGCTGCAACAGACATCATGAATGCAAGTGAAGTGCCAACAGGCAGTCCTTTGCCAACCAGACTTTCTATTACAGGAATAACACCCATTATATTGGTATATATTGGGATTCCTACTATAACAGCACCAGGTACCGCAAGTGAACCTGTTAAATAACTTGTTATGATTTCCTGTGGGACAAATCCGTGGATAAGTGCACCCAAACCTACACCTATCAGTACATAAGGTATGATTTGTTTAACAATATTCTTGGCTTCAGTGTAGGCTATATTGCACCTTTCCCTGATGGATACATCTTCCTCACAATAGGTTTGGGCACCAAAATCGAATTTTTCAACATATTTATCAAATCCAAGATTGTTTAGTAAAAACCCTCCAAATGAACCTACAACTACACCTCCAAGTACATATAAACCGGTAATTTTCCAGCCGAGTGTCCCCAAAAGGACCACAATAGCGGCTTCATTTACCATAGGTGATACAAAAAGGAATGTAATAATCATACCAAATGGCACACCTGCACTGACAAACCCGAGAAATAGGGGGATTGTTGAACAGGAGCAAAAAGGAGATACAATTCCCAAAAGTGCAGCTATACCATATCCAAATATACTATGTTTACCTTTAAGATAATCTCTTAATTTTTCAGGGGCGAGATAAGTTCTCAGAAAACCAATCCCAAATATAACAAGAAGTAATATAGTAATAATTTTTAGGCTATCATATATCCAAAAATGCAGGGCTTCAGCAGCATTACCCGTTAAACCGGTTAGAGATACGATATAATCTGCTATTATTTCAAATACCATGTTTTATATGCCTCATTCTTATTTTAGGTTATAGTGGTCTTATATCAGTATTATTATTTCAAATATTATTGAAATAATTACTTATATGTTGTCATCTGTGCTAAGAAATTGTCAAGTTAACACTGATACAGCAACACGACATGTTTATAAAAGCATCACACAATATCTGATAGGGATTAAAAGCAGTTATATAAATTAGTTATAATGATTAAATGAGGAGTTTGATATGGAATACAGTCTTGGTATTGATGCAGGGGGGACCTACACTGATGTTGTAATAATGAGAAACCATGATGGTGTCATTGTAGATTTTTATAAATCATTAACAACCTATCCAGACCTTGTAGAAGGAGTAAAAAATGCAATCGATGGATTGGACTGTTCTTATTTAAAGGGTGTTAACATTGTTTCTGTTTCTACTACCCTGGCTACCAATACAGTACTTGAAAATACCGGATATCCAGTGGGTTTGGTACTTGTAGGAGATTATGAAGTTCCTGAGGATTTAGATGTAGAACACTATATTGTAGTAAGTGGAGGGCATACCACAAGAGGTGATGAGGCTTCCAAGCTGGATGAAGAGAAGGTGGAAGATTTTATCAAAAACGTAAAAGACAAAGTATCAGCATTTGCAGTGTCATCCTATTTCAGTGTGAGAAATCCCGATCATGAATTAAGAGTTAAGCAAAAAATCAAGGAATTAACTGATTACCCTGTTGTTTGCGGTCACGAACTCTCTCAAGACCTTGGAGTATATGAAAGAGGTATTACTGCCTATTTAAACGCTCAACTATTGCCCATTACTACTAAATTTATAGATTCTGTTAAATACGAGATTGAGAGGAGAGGTATAGACGCTAAAATGCGGATGTTAAAATGTGATGGGTCTATAGTTGGAATTAATGAGGCACTTGAGAAACCAATAGAATTGATATTTTCAGGTCCTTCAGCCAGTCTTATGGGCGCAGCATATCTGACAAATCTTGATAGTTGTGCAGTAGTTGATATTGGTGGAACAAGTACAGATGTATCTTTGATGGAAAACGGACTTCCTGAACTGGTAGATACCGGTGCAGTTGTAGGAGGTTGGCAGACAAAAGTAAGAGCACTTCGAATGGAAACGTCTGCAATGGGTGGAGATAGCCATGTGTGGGTAAAAAACCAGACTATTCGTATAGGACCAAGAAGAGTAACTCCTTTATGTGTGGCAGCAGAAACCTATCCTGGATTGGTAAACAAATTAAAAAAAGAGAGGATATCCTCCAGTAAACAGTTGACAGAAAATATCCAGCCTACAAAATTTTATGTTAAGACCAGAGAAAAACCTGTCAACCTTACTGAATCCGAAAGTCGGATACTTGAATTAATCGAAAACAATGAACCAGCATCTATAAATGAGATATTTAGAGAAACCTTTACCCCTGATATATATCTAAATTCGCTTATTCAGAAACGTTTGATTCAGCCAATAGGGTTTACACCAACCGATGCTTTACATATTCTTGGGGATTATGAATATTGGAATATTAATGCGTCCCATATCGGAGCAACTCTTTTATCACGGCTGGTAAATACATTAAACTATAAATTCTGTGGGCAGGTAAAAGATAAAGTTACACATAACCTTGCTTTGAATCTTACATCTTTTGTTCTCAAAAATGTAGACAGGTCAGAAATCGATAAAATTCTTCATGATAGTCATCTTTCCAAAATTAAAATCCTAATACCGCTTATTTTAATAGGGGCATCAGCACAGGTTTATCAAAACAATTTAAAAAAATCAATAGATGCTGACATTAGAGTTCCAGAATTTGCAGAAGTGGGGAATGCAGTTGGTGCAATAGCTGGAAAAGGTGTAAAGAGAGTCTATATATTAATTAAATCTGTATATGATTATGAAAACAATATGATGAAAGCTGTTGTTTTTTCACCTGGTAGAAGAGATGAGTTTTACGACTATGATGAAGCGTTAGAATTTACAAAAAAGAGAGGTCATGAATTGATATTTAATTATATGGATGAAGCGGGGTTGGATAAAAATGGTGTAAAAATAGAAATGAATAGAGATGATATTTCCATGGATGGAAGCAGTAGGACACCAGTTGAAACAAATCTTGTTTTTGTTGGTGTGTGGAACATCAACTATAAAAAGAGTAAAAAATGAGAATGGATTAATTTATTTTAACACATCCATCCTTATTTTCTGAATATTTGTGCATACTTTACCCGCAAGGTTGGAAGACATTTGAGACCATATAGGTAGGCTCAATACATGTTCTGATAATTCGTCTGTTACCGGCAGGTCGGTTTCTGACTGTGCATGTTCAGAATAAGCCTGCTGTCTGTGTACTGGTGGATAATAGTTTTTTTTGGTCTCAATATTAACTTCGGATAGTTTATCTGACAGTTCATCTCTTGTCATACCAAATTCATCAGGATTTATAGATATGGCAAAATCGTTATAAGCACTCCTTGAATGTTCGGTTATTTTCTGGAATGAGATTCCTGGTATATTTCCCAAGACATTTCTGTATTTTGTGACTACTCCGTTACGTGACCTGATGTTTTTCTCGATATTCTGTAGGGAATAATTGGCAAGGACAGCATTAAATTCCGACATTCTTGCATTAAAAGCAGGGAATCTGGAACTTAGTTCATTTTCATCTCCATAATTCCTTCCGGCCAAAAGATAATCTTTCAAATCATCATCGTTTGTTGTAACTATCCCTCCTTCACCTACAAAATTTGATGTTGATGGGTTCAGGCTGAATATTTCCGCGTTTCCAAAATTACCTATGTATTCGTTGTGGTATTTTGAACCCAGAGCATGTGCAGCATCAAAATACAATTTAAGGTTGTTATCTTCTGCTATTTGTTGCAGTTTCTCTATATCACACGGATTTCCGAATATATGTGCACCACAAATAGCAGATGTGTTTTCGGTAATATTTTCTTCAACTTTATCAGGATCGATTGTCCATGTCTCGGGGTCGATGTCAACAAATTTTAATTTTAATCCGTTCCATAAAACAGTATCTGCAGACGAATGGAAATCAAATCCTGGAAGTATCACTTCTCCGTTTAACCCCATACTTTTGATTGTTAGCATCATTCCAGCAGTAGAACTTGATACTGCTACAGCGTGTTCGACTCCCAGATATTCAGCAACAGTATTTTCCAACTCTTCTACATGCTTGGCATTAGTAGTTTTACCTTCTTCCAGAATCTCGGATATATCAGGAGCGATTGTTTCAAATTCTGGTACAATGGGTTTTGTAATTGGTATTGATTTATAATAGATTTCGGCTGACATAGTATCACTTACTTGATGTTTGTTTTAAACTGTAATATATCCTCTGTAGTAGAAAAATCTTGCTTTATTTTAAAGTTACCTGATGTTTATTTAACAGAATACAATTGCCAGTATATAAAAAAATTAATTTCTGTTTACCAGTTTTAGATTAAAATAAGGAATGAATCAAGGTGATATTATTTATTGAATCACTCAAATTTGCTCATATAATTATTATATGCCCTGATATATTCGGCATGAGGCCATATAAGTGGAATTGTAATGTATGCAAGTCCATCCTGCCATTTTGGGTGGTTTCTTGTTTGTTCAATCATTTTGATTTTGCTATCTCTTAAGATTTCAGCATTGGTGTAATCTTCCACCCAAAGTTCAAAGCGCTGTATAGTGGATATATGTTCAGGCATCTGGTAATCATGAGCCATGTCCACCACCCATCCAAGGTATTTTTCTGCCAATTCCTGGTCGTTATTCTCTATAAAGTGGTTTGCCAGTTCACAGGTAAAATGACACCAAGGTCCATAACCACCGTTGTTACGGTTCCAATGTTCAGGATAACGGTTCAATCCTCCAATTTCATCATCCCAAAGGTGTCTGTGAATACGTTTAACAGTTGCTTGGGTTTTCATATCATGGTTGCTGATTAATTCAAAATATGCAGGTGCATATTCAGCGGCATCAACATCTATAACACTGGATGCAAAGGCATCATATGCTATAGGTTTGCTGTTTTTGTCTTTTACGCGTATGCATTTTATAAATGACCGCCTTCTGGGACTGTACATCCGTGTTAATATGGCATTTTTGACCTTTTCTGCTTCATTTTTCCATCTATCCAGTTCATTATCATCAGCACCAATGGCTTTACCCATTTCCACTGCTGAAAGAATTCCTGCACAACAGGCAGAATTTGCATAAATTTCAAATCCGTGTTCGTATGCAGGGTATTCATGGATACTGTTTATAGTATGGATAAGGTCTACTTCCTCATTTTTATTCATCAGTATGAATTCAACAGCATTTCGTATGGTGCTCCAGTATTTTAATACAAAATCCCTGTCTGCCATTTCTTCAAAAAATGAACCACCTGTTGCTTCAAAGTATTTACCCAGTGTATAAAGCACCAATCCGGTACCATCAATCTGTAGATCCTTATAACTGGCATCATTTCCATCAATATCGTACCGTTGTGAGAACTCACCCAATGGTTTCTGGGCACTAAGTATAAACTCTAATCCTAATCTTGCCTGATCCATTAACTCGGCAGAAATCGCACCGAGTATAGCTATTGAATGGTCTCTTGGGTATATAAAAGGATATCTGGTTCCCGGGGGGCTCGCGTAGAATCCTCCATTCTCATGCTGGTTTTTTTTCAGGATTTTCACGCTGTTTTCATATAATTTATGCGCTTCCATTCGGTTCAAAGGGCTCACTCCGTATTAGCTGGTTCTATTTTAAACACACAATAGGCTTTTTCAAGATATTTATCGACCTCTTCTCTGGTCATATTTACCTTTTCTATTGCTTGTTCGTTATATGCTATATAATCATAATCTTTCATTGGAGACCTACAACCCAGATTAAAGATTTTAAAACCTGCCATTTCGGCCCTTCTTTTAACATAACTGTAATGAAGGACACCCAGTATATTGGATAATGCGGGATAATCCCAGGGGTTATCAGAATTGTCTCGTTTTTTATCAGAAACTTCAATTACCTGTTTGAATTGTGCAGGTTGTTCGCCATAGATTTCGATAAATTCAATCAATTCTCCCCCGAAGGGGCAGATGGGTAAATAGAGTATATTGTCATCACGTCCCCCTTCAAATCCAGCTCCCTCTATTTCAGCAAGGTCTTTGCCTATATCTTCAAGCCATTTCAAGGTTTTTTCAGGACCATCAAGGTCCACCATTTTTAACACACCGGTTAAAAGTGCTTTAGGCAACATATTTTCAAGTCTTATCATACAGTACTCTCCCCTACTAAATTTGTATTATATTGTATAAAATATTATCAATCCGTATTATCTGGATATCAAATTAATTATCGCCTGATTCCATCCTTTTGGACCAATTCCCTCAATCCTGTTTATTTTACTGTCTGTAATGGAATCGTCGTGTTTACCCCCGGGTTTTTGGACAAGGTACGGTATATCTACCGATTTTAGCATCGGGTAATCATTTAAACTGTCTCCAAGGCCTACAGTTTGTAGGTTTCCGAATTGTTTTTCGTATATGTCTGATAATATCTCTACTGCTTTACCTTTATCATTATCACCAATTAGATGCCAGTATCTCCCCCCTCTGGTATAATTTAGACCATGTGATTTTATAATCTCGATTATCCTGTCTGCTACATTTTTTTCTTCCCCTTTAACTTTAAAAGCTTCATCATACTCCCGCATCTTTGCGAGTCGAGCAGATTCAATATCTAACCCAGTATCTTTGCTTACATTTTCATCATCAAGATCTCCAAAACCGAGAATTTCTACATCAACTGAACTTTTAATATCCTCAAGAACTTGTCTTAATTTTGGATACTCAGTGCCAAGTTCAATAATATTGTAATTTTTGTAGGTTATGGTATAATCATAATCTACATCAAAATACCCTTTTGGTATGAAAATGGCACCTCCATTTTCGGATATAAACGGATGTGGAGAATTCAGTTTCTTAACATAAACTTCTATTTCTGCTCTTGTTTTGCTTGTGCAGATTATTAGTGGTATGTTATGTTTTTCCAGTAATTCAAGTGCGGGTTTTGCAGGTTCATAGGAATAGGTATCGTGGTCTATAAGTGTTCCATCAAGGTCTGTATATACAACATAATTCATTTATTTTCCCTATATAACTGTTCCTTTTCTTCCATAATATCTTTTTTGTAGACAATAGTGCGATATGGGAACGGAATCTCTATGCCTTCAGCATCGAACCTTTTCTTTATTGCTTCTCTTAATTCACATCCAGTTGTATAGGCTATGCCTCTGGTAACAATCCATACAAACAAGCGAAGGTTGACGGCAAAGTCACCACATTCGGTAACATATACCTCAATTCCTTCATCCTTACTGGACATAGGGTGGTAATTGATTATATCTTCATATCTCATTACATTGGGATGTTTTCTTGCCTCTTCGATCATTATAGACTTAGCATGGTCAATATCAGAATCATAGCTGATACCCATATCAATTGGCCATAAAACAGTTGAATCTTCAATAGTCCAGTTGATTATCGACTGATCGCTAATTATATGGTTTGGTATCATAAGCCTGCGATTATCCCATGTATTTACAACTGTATGTCCGAGTGTAATGTCAGTGACCGTTCCATATTCATTATTTATATTCACACGGTCGCCTACCCTGAAAGGTCTGAAAGTAGCAAGGGATACTCCTGCTATTACATTTGACAGTGTGCTCTGTGCAGCCATACCAACGACAATTCCTGCAAAACCCGCACCTGCAAACAAAGCAAGTGATATATTACGTAAGAATGGTACACTTAATATAATGACAATTATACCTGCAAAATAGACGAGAGCAACACTGATTCGCCTTACGAGACCATATACGGTTTCGTCAATGACCATTTTTTTACTTACAATACCAAAATAGGTTTTGAGTGCTCTGTCCACTATTTTTGCTATAATAAATGATGCTATTATAACAGCTAATACAAACACAAGGTTTGCAAGGTTTTTCATTAGCCATTCAGGTATATATTCTTCAAGTACCATTCTTCTCCAGTTTAAAAATTATTGTATATTTATTAAGGTAAAATTATTATTTATATTTTTATAGCTTATGTTTCCTGCAGGATTTTGTCAAGATACAAAAAAGTACTTTTATAAATAGCATATTCTATTAATGCGTACTATTTACATTAGGAATAAATGTAGATAAGTAATTCTGGTTATATTTATTTAATCTTAACATAATAATTAGTTTTATATTAGGTATTCTTTCTCTTTTATTGAGAACAGTCGTTTAATTGACCTTATAAGGATTAATTTGAATAATATAAAGCATTAGATAAATAATGAGAATTATCTCTTTTTGAAAATTAGAAATGCATTTTAATTATGATATCCAATACAAAATGGTAAGGTGGAATTGGTAGCTAAGAACCTCTATTTTTTACTGTAGAGGGTAATTGTCAACAAGTTTTATTGTTAAACTTTAAGCTACCTTTTAGAATATTTTAACTTAAGTTTTTAATTTTTATTTTAAGTTGATATATACACCCTTAACCATTATATTCTTTCAGCATTTCTGCTAGTTCTGGATTGTTGGCAATCATTTCCATTAATTTGTTTATCACTTCGTTTCTTTTTTCATCTATTTCTATGGCGTTTGTAATGTCTAACGCTGCGCCGCAAACATTGCAAAATTTAGCAGTGGTTTCATTCATCTTTCCACATCTTGGGCAGTATCTATTAGTGAATTCAGAATCATCTTTTTCGTCTTCTTCGTCTTCTTTGCCATGTATTTTGTCAATTGCATGGTCCAGATCTTGCCCAGAGAGATGGACATAGATAGCTGGCATTCGAGACCCGTGTTCCCATCCCATGTAAGATTCTAATTGTGAAGGTGTTAAATGATTGGCTAGAAATGTGCTTCGTGAATGTCTAAATAAATGTGGATGTATATCTTTTTGAATTTGTGCTTTTTCAGCGGCGATTTTTAGAACTCTACGGACGCCCTGATATTTTAGTGGTTGGTTTTTGATTTTACTGAGCCATACAGGTGCGTTTTGGTTTTCTTTTTCAGGGTGATTATTTAACCATGAAGTTATATATGGTGTGCTTGCAATCAGTTTTATTCTTCTTGCGCCAGTTTTACCATCTAGTCTAAGATATGTGCCGTCTCGTTTATTAAAATCGATATCTTTTATTCTGAGTTCTGACAAATCACCTACCCTGGCAGCTGATTCGTATAATACTGACATCAATGCTTTATCTCTTAAACTAGATGTTGAATCAATCATCATCTTAGCTTCATGTTCTGTGATTAAATCTTCAGGAAGTTTATGTTGGTTGGAATTTTTTCCTGTTTTTATAATGTCGGTAGG
Source organism: Methanohalobium evestigatum Z-7303 (assembly GCF_000196655.1). Lineage (GTDB taxonomy): Archaea > Halobacteriota > Methanosarcinia > Methanosarcinales > Methanosarcinaceae > Methanohalobium > Methanohalobium evestigatum. Next base: position 142,851 of record NC_014253.1, read on the forward strand.
AACATCCAATTCCATATCTTTGATGAATTTCTTAAGATTAACTCTGTACAAGTTTTTTGTACTGGGTTTATATCCAGATTGTTCAATTTTACCTAGCAGGGATATAATGTCATCCTTGTCAAAATTTTCAATAGGCTTTTCACACATTTTCGATATCTGGTTCAAATTGTTTAGGTAATTGAGAACAGTATGTGGGCTTGAGGATTTGGCAAATAATATGTTTTTGTATTTAAGTATTAGATTTTTATTTTCTTCACAGTATGTTTCTCCACGTATTTGTTTTTCCATATTTTTCAGTTTTTTATCTTCACCATGAAAAGTCATTGTTTGTCACTCCTTTTTCAGTTATAATAATGAATTTCTTTACAAGGAATCATCCTTGCAAAGTATAATTCTCAGTTTTAATTTGAGTTGGCTACTAACTTCAGAATCTTGACGGCTTTTCTTTCCCAATCGTTTCCGAATTTTTCCATGAATTCTATCCACTCTTGGTTATCTTCACAATACTGAGCGATTGAGATTTGGTCACTCTCTAGTATATTTAAAGATCTTTTATGACCATCTTCATCTACAAATCTTATTTTTTTATTTTCTTGGCTATGCTTTCTGTTTTTATTGTTTTTACAATCGTTTTTCAATGGAATCACCGTTGTTTGTTTGTTTTTTATTTCTACGTGATAATCATCTACAAAAACTAAAAACTTGTTTTAATTACATCTTGTGAATTTGTAAAATCAAGGTGTTAGTTTTTGTAGCTAAAAAATCAGACAACTCTCATAATTTATATAATTTTTGGAGGATTCGATATAAACGTGGTATTGGAATTTGGTATAATTCTCAATATAAACTATATACTTGAGTTTCATGTATAATAAAAAATTAAGTTACAAGTCCTATAGATTAGTCGTAAAATCTATTAAAATGAAGTAATATGTTAACCTATATGACAGATATAGGTTCTGATATACCTGAAGCTCCTTTAGGTAGAAATCCTACGTTGAGAAAAGAGGCTTTAAAGTATTATGTAGAAAAAAATGATATAATAGCAAATAACGATTTGCTTAAACACTTAAATTCTAAAAATATAAGTACTGATTATAAAAACCTACACAAGTTACATTTAAAAAAGATGCAATATCTTTTGGAAGGACCATTGCCTGCAGGTATCAGTGATAGTGGAAGAGCAGTGGTGGGCTATAAATTGAAAAAAAATCTAACCACATTAAGATTCCTACTGACATATGTTTATGATGAATCCAATTACTATATGTTAATGAATTCAGATTTTTATCATGAAATGATACCACAGGTGATAGAACATTTAGATAAAAAATTAGTTGAAATGGAGGATACTGGAGTATATGAACATGAGGTAAATATTTTGGAAAAGCAATTAAAATATACAGTACTAGGATTGAACTTTATTTTATCTTCAACTGACAATTATATAAAGTGTTTAAGACAATTTGATGAAGACCTAGAATATGACCTTTCATAGTTCGATAATTGCCTAGTAGCGGGATACCAAATTGGGTCAGGTAAAAAATTGATTTTAGGGCAATATGATGATGAGTACATAGGAAATATGAGAATCAAGTTGAGAGAATATATCTCTAATAATAAAATAATTTATTTAATGTATAGGTTTATGAACATAGATGCTTATTCAGGATATATTTATTCAGATGATTATAAAAGCGATAATGAAACAATTAAAGAGCAACTATTAGAACCGTTTGAAATGATGACAAATATGAAATAAATTTTACCTGGATATAATATGATAATTCACTGTATGTTAAGGGTATAAAAAATGTTACAGGACCATTGGACGAAATAGATAATTCATAGAACTTACTTAATAATCAAGTTATTTGGGAGAATTCTTAAGAGGAATCAAATCTGCAGGGGGCGTTTTCCCAACTCCTAACCCCTACAATCTAAATATCTTTAAAGTTTCTATAAAGATTAATACATTTTTAGGATGTATTAGATTATACTGGTGAATCCTGTTATTTTAATCTGGATGATATTGATTTAATAGGATATCTACAGTACCAAGATTAGCTTATTTTAAAGCTAAACTCCTTCATAAATGGGAAATTAATACTTGCTTTTAACACTGTAAGGTTTACACCATTTCTGCTGCCAAAATCCAGATCAAATGATTTTTCTTTCCCATATTTCCTACAAAAATCAACCAGATTCAACATATGATGGAGGCCATTAGATGCATCTTCATTCTGTAAAAGTTCTACTGATGGTTCAAGTAATGGACGGGGTAAAAACAATACACATTTGGATTTTGCTCTTGTAACAGATACATTCAATCTATTCAAACTGTAAATAAACTCAGCTTCGTTTAGTGCAGTTTCAACATCGCTTACACCATAGCTTACAATAACTGCCTGTGTCTCCTGACCCTGCATTTTGTCAACAGTATCTACAAATGGATAATGGCTCCAGCTCCTTAAAGAATCCAGATGATTATGTATAGTCTTTATCTGGGAATGATGGGGACTCACAATAAAAAGTCCATCTTTCCAAAATTTCCTGTCTCCTTCTTCATTATTCGGATAATATCTCCAATCTTCAGATAACAGGTTATTACGAAGCAAAACCGATAACCTTGCTACGATTTCTGCTTCAATCTCGTTTTCAACAGATGCCTGAACATTCTCTAAAATACAAACGGTTAAAGGATACTCTGAATCAACTATAGATTCTAGCAATTTCTCATAAGAATCAGGTAAACCATTAGCTTGTAAAGGTGTTCCCAATTCCAGTTTCTGTAAACCTATATTATCTGTTGCAGGAATATAATCTAATCCGTACAGAGTCTCTGCAGAAAATCTAGATAACGTTTTGTTCATACGCCAGTTTTCAAGAAGTTGTTGTGTATATGGATTATTTTCATTATCCCTGCGACGCAGATATGAAAAAATAGAGTCATGTAAACTTGGCAATCCTTCATCAGATTCTGGATAATCAACATTGATTATAGGCGGAAGTTGCAGATCATCACCTGCAAGGACCAACCTTTTTCCGTAATCAATTATAGACATCCCAAGCGCTATTTCAGCAGGTTTGACCTGGGATGCTTCATCAACAATAAGCATATCTATGGTTGGTATTTTCCTACCAACTTTATCCAGACTATTAACAGTGCCCCCGACTACTAAATGTTGGAAGTTTAATAAATCGTCCACTTCATATTCTTGACACACTTGTAGTGATTCTTTACTAGGAGCAGTTTTTGCGGATTTTAATTTATAAACGGGTAAATTATCGAAATCATAATCTTTCGAAATTTCCTGGATTTTTAGAAGAAGATTTTCGATAGCAGCGTGTGTAGATGCAGTGATTGCTATATGGAATCTATAACCATTATTTTTCCACGTTTTCAAGATGTTAAGAACAGATTTTGCAAGGAAATAGGTTTTACCAGTACCAGGTGGACCCCAAACAAGAGTTAAACGGTTTTTAACCATATGCTCAAAAGCTTTCATCTGACTAGATGTAAATCCAGATGAATCACTCAAACAAAGAGCTTCGTTTAATAGATTGTCAGCTTCATACATTGGTTTGTTAAACGTTTGTGGTGTCCTTATAAGTTCCAGAAATCCGCTATCATCCTGTTCATCCAGTTCACTTAATTTTCTCATAATCCGTCTGGATGTAAAATCTGTAAACCTTGGGTGAAGAACTGCTTTATCTCCAGTATTGAAATGTTCCTGGTTTTTATTATATTTGACATCCAGATATAACAATTTCAATTTCCCATCTTTGGGGTCCACTTTCTTTTCATCTATGATTGCAAAGTTTACACCTGTATTTCTAGAATCGTTTATCTCAGAACGGAAAGTGTAATCATCGAATGATATCTGCGCTTTTTCTCCCTCTTCATTATCAGGCACCAAAATATGACTGAACTCTTCATTTTTCTCAAAAAGAGTATAATCGATAGGTTTTGTAACTCTCCAAATGTTTAAACCCATACACTCGACAGGTACACTGATGCCTTCTCTGATTCGTTCTGGTTTAGGAAGAGATCGTTTTTCGCGGATATCCATAGCAGTCATATAAGATTCATATCGAGTTATAAATGACAGCTGTGAAAGTTCCTTATTTTCAAAATAGTAAGAATCCGGTATCTTGAATTTCTGAGACCATGTAATCAATTTATCCTTTGCAATATAACGCAAACCTTCCAATACACTACTCGTTGCAAGTAGCCTTTTCGAAAGTTCGTTCTTTATCCAGTCTACAGCTTCAGGTCTAGTTCCATCCCATACCATTGTGATAGTATCGGATTTCATGACATTACTCTGTTCGAACCAGAATAGGTCACTAGGTTCAAAATCATAATTAAAATCAGGACTCTGGAGAACCTTAGATATCTCTGGTAATCTTAATGAAAATGGAACTGGTAAACTTACGAGCTGGTCTATCTCATTTGTTAGAATTACTATTGGGTGTTTTATTTCTGTAGGTGGGTGTTCTACTTGTCCTGCTAAGTTTGTATTCTGGAAATAGAAAAGTAACCTGAGGGCTATAGGTGCCATTTCGGATTCTTTGGTAAATTCATTAAGGAGGTCATAGAATAATTGGAGTTCATAACTGTCAAAAACATAAGTCTGAAGCGATTTTTGTTCAGTCCATTCTCTTTCACGGTTATAATCGTGCAAAGTTTTTAGTTCATCATATAAATCAATTAGAAACTTTTTCTGGATTTCAGTACATTCATCTGGATAACTGGCGATGTAGATTTTTTCATTTGATGTATTTTCATATACCTGTTTTCCTTTAAACCTTCTATACCCTATTGAATATATCCTGGATGAAACTGGGTCATTTTGTATCGTGATGAATAATGCTACACTTTCATTAATCGGTAGATTCAATGAAACTCTGCCTGTAAGGACCGGCTCATTATTTTTTAAAGCTTGAGTGGTAGTTAATAACTTGTGTTTCTGATTTCTAAGGGACCCACAATCTTCCAGGTAGTTTTCAGCATCATCATTTTTTAAAAACGATTCTAATTCAGATAGTGAATTTACAGATAACCTGTCATTACATAGGTACTTTTTACCGTTTGAAGATAAATAAGGAATCATTGATACTGATTCATTCTTCTCTGCTTCTGATTTGCAGTGTCTATAGAATTCACATAATTCACATCTATGATATAAATGCCAGGATAATTTATCAATAGGTGATTCTAGGATAACAGGTAAATGGTTCCGAAGAAAATCTTCCACCATCTTAATATCGAAATGCAGGTCAAATAATTCAGGTTCATCTTGTTCATAAAGCCAGATGCCTGCTTGTTTTAGATCTACTTCAATGTCATAACCCTGTTCTTTCAAGGATTCTTGCAGCATCAATGAATATAGCGCTGTTTGGACTCGGTGGCTAGGTGTTATATCTTCGCTGGCTTTTATATCTATTATTTGCAGCACATATTTTCCATTATTTTCTACAAGCCTTATTAAATCAGGCCTACATGGTGGGAATCTGCATAGATCTGATGAGAGGTTATATTTTTTTAAAAACTGTTCAGGAACGTGTATTGTAGGTTGGTATATATTGTGACCTGACTTTATATCCTTGATAATTTTTAAGGTTTCATCAAATGTGTGAGCTCTTTCATTTAATGCACCTTCACCATCAGGGACTATAACATTATCTACTAATTTTTCAGTAATTACTTCTTCTTCCCATTCAATGCCTGCTTTTAATAAAACTCTCATTATAGGGTTTTGATCCTGTTCTATTTTAGGAATGCCTTCATTATTCCTTTCATCTAAAGGTGTAGCATGATACCGGAGATAACGTTCACAATCATGGTAGAAATATCGTGCAATTAAAGAGGGATTCAGGTTGGATTTAGTCATGGTCAATTTTTGATTAGGATTGATTATTTAATAATATTCGCTTCATAAGATTGAACTTAAATTAGGTGATATATTTTGCTTCTTTTTGGTTAAAAACTATGTACATCACACCGACTAACTAACTATAACAATGCAAAATTATATATATTAATTTGTACCATGTCTCTATTACTAACAACTAGTGTTTTTTAGTTATAAGTCATGTTACATATGAACAGGAGTAAAGAATATGCAACAATGTATAAAATGTGGTTATAAAAAAAGAGGTTCGGAATCTAATTATATATGTGAAGATTGCCAAAAATTTTCAGAAATATTTGATAAGTTATGGAATGAAGTAAATTATATTTTTAACAATTTAGAAATCATTAACCCTGAAACTGATAAAGTATTAAAATTTTTATCAGACACTGCTTTTGTAACAAAGGATAACCCCCAAACTCGTATTTATTATAAAATATCATCTTTGATTATTAATAAAGCTTGGAATCGTGAAGATACTATAAATGAAGTTGAGGTTAACAAATACACAAATACTACTAAAAATTTATTAGAAGCGCTGAAAGTATTTGAGGAACTTGGAATTGTAAAAATAGAATATTCGGGTTATGAAAGAATATTGAAAATACAAAATAAAGCATTTAAAGTAGCTAATGCTTGGAGATCAAGTGAAAGTTTAGATAATCAACTTATTGAGAGGGTTGCTCAAATCTTTGCAGGTTATGTTTTATTTTACATACTTCAGCTTATGAATAATATAAGCGATGTTAGTGACTTAGATAATTTGCCTTACAACAAACGGCAACGAACACTTTGGGTCACCCTTATGTCTCTTTTATCAAAACCTTATGATGGTGACGCAAAAATAAATGAAAACGATATATCGAAATATTTGAGAAAACGAGGAATCGCCTCTGGAACAGATTTAAAAATCAAACAATCCTTGCACAATATGACTGAAAATCCTACAGGATTAATAAAAAACGTAAAAACTGATGATGATGGTTATAGGGTATATGAATATTCTGATTATGTTGTAAATGAATTTGAAAGAATAAGAAATGGAAGAACAAGACATAGAGTTGAATAAATATGAATAACGATGATTCAGAAAATAAAATAACATTACAAACAAGTAAAGATATAAATGGCATAGAATTGTTATCGCAATTAAAACCAACTAAAGAAAAAATAAGGAAAACTTGTAGTTATTTTTTTAAGGGAAAATATGAAGGCAATGATGTACCTTTTAGAGGTTTCATCTTATTAGGACCACCTGGAACAGGGAAAACTGAAGTAATTAGGCAAGTAGCTAAAGAAATTGATAAAAATTTACAAGTTCACAATATTATAACTTATTTTGCATTAGTTGATGGTGCTAATATAGCTGCGCCAAAATGGGGAGATGCAGAAAAGAATTTAAAAGATGTATTTCAGAAAATAAATTATTTAAATCAAGGAGAAGGAAATTCTAATAAAATAATATTATTATTTGATGACATTGAAAGCTTGGTTCTCAAAAGAGGTGCAGACCTTGCTAAAGAATGGCACTATTCTATAAATTCTATACTATTTCATGAGTTAGATAAAATCAATCCTTCTAATGTAATTATGTGTGCTACTTCAAATAAACCTGAATTAGTAGATGATGCTATACTTACTAGATTATATCCTATAGATGTACCTTCTTTGCCTATAGACCAATTAATAGTTAAAGTTGAAAATATTCTTAATAATTCAGGAGTAACAGGCGATGATTTTGAACTCGTAAAATCTAATATTCAAAAAAGGTTAGAAACTTTGGAGAATCCTACAATAAGAGATGCACAGCATTTTACAATAGTTGAATGCATAGAAAACGAGGTCTGGAAATGAAACATGTAGAAGATCTGCCACCGTTTGGAAATTTAGGTATATATGTATACTTTGAAAATTATACTAATAACCATCCCTACAAAACTCAACAACTTTTAGATGGTACATATCCTGAATATAATGAACTAATAGATCTGATTAAATCTATCCTCAATAATGTTAATTTAGAATTGAAACCTAAAACATATAGCCTTTTAAGAACTATGATAGGTAACCGTGGACGTACTTTTGGTGCATCTCATACATATAAGTATAATTTGAACGACAATAGTGAATTAAAGCAAATTTTAAATTTGGTAAATGAATGGTTTCAAAATCAAAATCTATATTGGATTAGAGATTTTGATGTAGTATATTGTAAAAATGCACAAAAAAGGATTGATGATTTACCATTATTTGGTTATTTAAAAGTAAGTATTTATTTTGATGGTTATGGCCAATATTATCAAAATGAAACTAGAAAGAAATTAATGGGAGTAGAAGGTGAATCACATAAAGTTAGAGGGTTAAGTGATTATGTTTATAATAAAACATCACCGAAAAATTATACATTGACACCTAAAACATTCAGCCTTTTAAGATACACTATTGGAAATAAAGGTCGTTCTTTTGGAGCAGCACATACATACAAATATTCAGTAAACAACTCTAAAGAGTTAGAAGAAATCATAAACAAAATTAATGAATGGTTCAATAATACAGGTATTAATTGGTGGGATGATTTAGACATAGAGACATGTGAAACTATTAAATGGTGATTATATTGAAACTTGATAAAAAAGAAATACGTAAAAAAATTGAAAATGAAAACACAGATAAAAAATCCATAAAAAAATTTTCTTGATAAGACTTTGGAATCAATAGCTTCTAATCATAAATAAAGGTGAACTCTATGATTTGTAATTTAGATTTAAAAGATGTAGGCGGTTTAAGAGGAGAAAACAATTTTTCATTTGAAAGTGGAAAAGCAAATAAAATTTTAGGTTCAAATGCAGTTGGAAAAACATCGTTAATAAAGGGTATGGTTTCTGTTTTATCAATACCTCCAAGTGGTACATTTCTAAAATATGGTGATGATGCCGAGCGGTTGGGTATAAAAGGCGATGAATTAAGTGTCCATGAGGGGTTTGTTAATATTTACTCGGATTCTGCACAAGTTAAACTTTCATATGATAGCATCGAGGATACTTATACAGTTGAACCAGATGGTACTGTAATAGAGTCTCCAGATGGAAATGAGAAATTTTTGCTTACTGGAGTAGTTATGGATAACTCTCGTGTAGTTCAACAATTAAAGTATGGTGAAAATAGTCATTTTGGTTGGTTTATAAACCAATTATCGTTTGCTGACAATTATGAAGAATTATATAACCTTGCACAGTCTTATATTAACGACATAACTTCTAAAAAAACATCTTTGAATAAAAGAAAATCAAAGGCAAAAGAATTAGCGTCTGAATTAGAAAAAGTAAAAAAGCAGAAAGAAGAAATTGATCAAGATCGGGAAGAGATTAGCAAGAAAGTAAATGATAATGATATAAGAGAAATTGTAGAAGAAAGAAAAAGTATATTCGAAAAAATACAAAATTTCCATAGAGATTTGAATGATATCTATAACAGAATAAATAACAAAAAAACTAAAATCCAGAAAAAGGAAGAAATTGTTAATGAATTAAATGAAAATCTTTCTAACTTGAACAAAGAAATTGAAGGTTTAGATGTATCCAATTATAAGAAAAAATTTGATCAAAAAGTGAATGAAAACACTTCAAAAATAGAATCATTAAAAGAAGATAAAGCAGAAGTTAATGCCAGTATAAATCTATTTCAGTCTGCAAAATTAAAATTGAAAAACGAAAACAAAAGTGAAACAACATGTATTTTGTGTGAACAAGGAAATTTGAATATAAACGTAATAGATAAAACATTGGAATCACTTAACGATAAAAAACGTAATATTGAATCAGAAATTCAATCATTAAATGAAGAAATTGCAATAATGAAAAACAAACTTAATAACTTAGAATCTGAAAAAAATAAAAAAGAACAAGAAATATTTCGATTGGAACATGAACTTGAGGATACTAAAAGTGATTTAAAAACTTTAAGAAACGAAGTAAAAAATGATGATGATTTAAAAAATGAAAAGGAACAAACTTTAAAAGAATTAGAAAATGAATACGAAAGATTAAAAGAATTAGCTAAAGGAGATATAGTTAAAAAGATAGATGAACTTGAAGCAAAAAGTTCAGAATTACAAGAAGAAATAGGCAGTATAAATGAGAAAATAAGATCAACAACTGGTGAAGAAGTTATTTATGGTGAAAATGTCGATACTGATACTGCACTCGCTATTTATAATGATTGGTTATATTATTTGGAAGAGCTAAAAGAATTTGCTAATGAAATGTACAGTTCTCATAGAAACGAAGCACGTAAAAAATTTAATGAAAAAATCTCTGTTTTGATAGAAGATTTAGGGTTTGAAGGAATAAAATCTATTTGGCTAAATAATGAAGACAGATTAATGGTTGAAAGAGAAAATGAACAACCTCAACCCGTTGGATCTTTAGCTCTTTCTGAAAAATGTATGGTTGCTATTTTGTTACAACTAAGTATGAAAGAAGCCTATTTGCCTGACATACCATTTTTCGTTGTTGATGATATATTACAAGACTTTGACGATAATAAAAAGAAAAAAGTTATAAATTATCTCGGTAATGTTGCACAGGAGAAAAATATGTTCATAGTAATGTCTCTATTGGACGAAACTCAACCAGAAGTTGTAATAAACTAAAGTGAAGTTTAAAAAATGGGGACTATACACTATGGGGGATTAATAAATGCCAAAATGTCAACTTTGTAACGGAACTATTAGCAACGGAAAATACCATGATATATGTGATTTAACAATATTCCAATTAGATGAAATTAAAAGTTTATACAGAAATGGTGGTGCACCTGATTGGCTAAGTGAAGCACTTGGTGAATTATCATGGATATATGAAAATAATACTAGAACATCTCCATATTTCAATGTTGCCTCTGAAATAGCAGAAATGTTTATAATAGGAGGTTATGACAAATTAAACAGAGTAGAAATAAAAGAATTAGACCTTACTGTTTCAGCGGAAAGAGAGATATTAGAATTATTAAAAAAAGGTGAAATATTAGATTATGATGATGTTAATATTTATTCCGGTGAAATGATTAATAAGTCAAAAAATATAGTTAATAAAGGAGAAAAATTATCCGATCAAGATTCAGAAGTTAGTAGGAAAGAAATGTATGGTTTTTTAGCTGTCTGTCTAACATCTTCCTTAATAGAATCAAGTACCTATGGTTTACCTAAAAAAGCTTTAGCAATTTTTTATTTATTATCTGGACAAATGATATACTCTAATCAAGGTGATTTAAAAGTAAGTAATGAAGCTTTTAAATATGCATTTAAAGTATTAACTCCGACTCAAAGAAACCGTATAACTCGTATTTTGGCAGGTTTTCATCCAAGTGGTTCTTCAAGAATAATAGACAATATTGATATAAATGGTAATGTTTACTTAAAACCTAAGATGATTAACTATATTGATCGGATGCGAGAACTTTATAGATCAAGATCAAGGGATTCAAGAGATCGAGAATATTAATTTTATAATTTTTTAACAAGGAAAATATATAAACCTTGAGACCCATACTTTGGGTCCATGGATTTATTATCTAAGGAAGTAGAAGCAATATCATTTTTATATCAACAATCTGAAAATAGAAAACTAGCGGTAAGCTTTTCTGGTGGAAAAGATAGTCTAGTAGTACTAGATTTATGTACAAGAGTAGGAATTGAAAAAGTTGTTTTTTCAGATACTACTATAGAATTCAAAGAAAACCTCAATTTTATAAAGACAGTGGAGAAAGTTTATGGTATAAAGATTGATGTTGTTAGTTCTAATAACGATTTTTTTGACGTTGTCGATAGAGTTGGTTTCCCATCAAGAAGGTTAAGATGGTGTTGTGACGTTTTTAAATTTGGTCCACTTGCTAAATATGCAATAGATAAAAACCTTGATGGATATGTTACTGGTTTAAGGAGAGCAGAAGCTAAAACCAGAGCAGATTACTTTGATGTAGATAATAATCAAATGGTTCCAATTTCACAAATTAACCCCATTTTAAATTGGGAGGAAGATGATGTTTGGGAATACATAAATGAGCATAATTTACCTATTAATCCATTGTACGAATATTTTGACAGAATAGGATGTTGGTGTTGTCCATTCCAAAGCATGACTGAATGGGATACTCTAGAAAAATATTTTCCTGAATTAATGGAAAAATTGGAGGCTAAATTAGATCAATTTGCTGACCAAATAGGGATTAAAGACAAAGAACAATTTATAAAAGAAAAAAAATGGACAGGTTGGGCGACTGCCCAAAGTAAATCTCCTGCTGGTACAAGGAAACTTTGCGATTCTGGTGAAAAAAATACAATTGACTTAGGGTTTTTTGGAAACTCGGAAAAAGAAGTCAAAAAAATCTCTAAACTGCTTCCTATATTAACAGATGATTACTTTACAATAGGCAAATCATTAAGAATAACTGTAGATAAAAACAAAAAACAAAGAGTGAATACTCTTATTGAAAAATGTATGAACTGTGTAGGTTGTGGTGCATGTACTGCTTTATGTCCACTCGGTGCATTATATGTTGAAAATGGTCTAATAACTGTAGATGAAAACCTATGTACAAAATGTGAAAAATGCCTTAGTACTAAAGTTTTAAGAGGTGCATGTATTGTAAGGAATTATGCGCCTAATAGAAAGACGATTACATCGTATCATTAATTAATTATTTACGAACAATCAACAAACCCATTATCATCTAGGATAGAATTTTTTCATAACAAAAGCATTCCCCTATGTTAAATAGTTAGAATATAAAATCAACAGTTCTCTTTTTTGTTACACTATAAAAATCATATTCAAATCCAAGGAATACATAATGATTCTTTTTCTAAATGAGAACATATGATTTCATTCGCTTTTCAATTTCTTCTTTTGTTTCCTTATAAAGATTGCTTCAAATTTCCAATTAATTGGTTTATTTCCAGAATATTATTGGGGAGTACTATTTAAAAATTAATATAAAAAATCTAGAGCGAGACTTTAACATATTTTAACCTATGAAAATAATTGTTTAAAACAAAAGTACTTAATAGTTTGCTAACGTTTTTTTGATTGGGAGTGGTAATTTGACAGCTGGTATAGGCGAAATAGTACATGAATCATTAAAGTTAGGTAGCAATGAATATTATAATTATTTAAAAAAAGCATCTAATAAAACTAATATAAATTATTGGCCAGAACCATCTGTTAACCGTTGGACTTTGAAAATGGATATAGAAATGGCAAAGGCTATGTCAGAAGGGTACATAGACGATGGTGTAAATGTATTTCCTTGTATTATGAGCTCCCATTCAAATTCAATAGCTTTACAAAATGAATTTGAAAAATATCCTAAATTAATTACTTACAGTAATATAAATAATACTAATGAAAGGACTTATATTCCAGTTAATAATCCAAATGAATCTCGTCCATTAAGTAAAATAGGATTTAATATAAAAAAAGATATTATTTCTAAAATTAAATCAGGAATAATTCCATTTAAATATAAATATTTGGCCTCTCTTGTGTCTATATATCATATTAGAAACGATATTAAAGTCTGGGATGACATATGTAACAGTGGTTTATTTGATATTTGGAGTCCTACAGCACCATTTAGCAATATATATGGAAAAAAGGATCCAATTATACTATTAATTCGAGTATATGAATTAGAAAATGAATATCCACATAAACATATAGATTTCAAAGCATCACCATATTTTGGAAAATTAATGGGGGATACAGTATTTGAAAACATTAAACCAGTAATAGATAATGATAATTTTTTAAATAAAACTAAAAAATTAGATACGATCTTATTAAAAAATGATGCTTTACGATATAAAGAGATCTTTTTAAATGAAGAGGCAACGGAAGATTATGAAGAAGGATATTATGTTAAAAACTTACATGTAACAATATAATATTTAAGAGAATTAGTTATAATTCGAAGTTAGTTAACGATTAAACTTTATAGTAATATCATTGATTGCATTCAATATCGTCCAATGGTATAAATTTGAATTTTTCATTTAATATCTTATTTTGGAGTTTGATTAATTTGTCACAATCAGTATCATCCAGAATTAATCTTTAATGTTAATGATGAATATTAAATTAGCTGTATGATTCCGCTGTTAAACTATTTTTAATAATTCTAACTAATTTCGGCTTTGAACATAAAGCCGGACTGACTATAAATTCAGAAGGTTTATGGTCAAAACCATTGATTTCAAAAAATTTAAAATATATGAAATTCTACACAAATTATGTAGGTAAAGTTTATATATAGACAATTAAATGTTAAGTTTACCTACATAAAAAGGAGGATTTAAATAATGAGTAAAAAAAATAATATGGATAAAAAAGCAGCATCTAGGATACAAAGCAACTTAGATAAAAAAGGTAAAGATCAAGAGGGTAAGAGAAGAACGCAATCTTCAGCTGATAGAAATGCAAAACAAAAGTGAAAATTAAAAATCATCTTTTTTTTATTTTATCAGGCTGGATGAAAGTAAATGAGAATAATATTTAGATTGCTATTAATTATATTTTAAGCTAATAAAGCTGGAGTTTGCTTATGCATAACGATTACAGGTTAACAGCAAAAGAATTACAGGTACTAAAACATTTTGTTCTTAACGAAAGCAATAATATTGATGATGTACATTTTGAATACAGAAGCTTTTATAGTTACCCAGGACGTATTGAAAATGACATTAATTCTTGGTCAAACATTAAAGTATCCAGAGTTCATGCTAAAGAAATATGTGAAAAATTTATCGTTATGAACCTACTTGCTTTTGAAGATGTATCTGAATCGAAAAGATACTATTTCCTAAAACCCGGGATTGAAACATTAAGAAATGTCATTCATCTATTCTACCGAAATTTGGATGATAAAGAATATTTTACCCTTTTTAGACAAAGTTATATACAGAGCAAAATAAATGATAAACTTGTTATCTATGAGTTGAATAAAAGGGGCATAACATTTAGAAAAAAACTTGATATCATCGATTGGCCAGAAGACGAAGCCAAAGAGCTACTGCAAAAAAATCCTGAATTAAGCTCAATTTCTTTTGAGAAATATATGCAAAAAAAACTTGGAGCAAAAGATAAATTTGGAAAACAACTGAAAGGCCCCCATGATATTAAGTTTGACATCAAATTTCCTGTTTTAGATATATCCAATAAAAACATGATACACAATATTAATGACATAGAACATTTCAACAAAGATTTATTCAGTATTTATCCTGATTTAAAACAATATCCAAGTGCAATTTATAATCATTATCAGGCCAAACAAGAAAATTATCTTATACTGCCAATATTATTATTTATAAAAGTATCACACAATGCGTTAAAATATTTTTTATGTGATGAATGGCCATCAGATAAAACTGAATTTTTTTGGTACGCTGATGATTCACTAGATCATAAGTTTTTATTCTTTATGAATGATTTAATGGTTTTATCTTTTAAAGATATGGCATTTAACAAAGGATCAGCTGGGATGTTATTAATTAATAATGCATGTTTTAATGGAATTCTTACATTAATAAATGGAGAAGAGGAAAATAAATTATGTTTCTTTGAACTCCATAACGACTTTCGGAAATATTATTTTGACAGCATACTTTACCAACCAGGAGGCCTTCGACCAATGGATATTGGTATAACTATTAATAATAAATTATACATCTATAAAATTAATTCTATCATTGACAACTTTAAATTAAAAAGCAGTAATGTTTCTCATGCGAAAGACGAACTTTCTGATATGATATTGAATTACTTGAAAAATGACAATAACCCTATTATCAAAACAATAAAAAGTTATTTGCCCAACCAATTAAACAATGCTATAAATTACTGTGATACCTCAAATATTTCAAGAACAGCAAAGACAATGATTAAACGGGCAATTGAAAATGAATTGAGATGGGTTTTAATCAAAGAAGATTGGAACCATCTCTCTTATAATGATTTATCAGAGACCTCTATTAAAAAATTAAGTGATTATAGGTCAGTTTTAGAGGCAAACAAAGAACATATGGATTCTGGAATAGATACTGTTCCTTATAAATTAGATGCTGGTGGATCTATTTTTCATGATGTCTTTGGAGAGGATCACCCCTTTTTTGAAAATTAATTTTTAATTAATAATGAAGTAGAGATAATAATTATATTCAAAGATTTGGTTTTAGTTAATTATTTTTTCTTCTTTTTCTTTTTACCTGGTATAAGTTCGTCGTTTAAATAAACAATGGCTTGCAGCTCTTTTTGATCTTTAATATGTGCCATGTCCCAGCTACCCAGTGCTACAAAATCCGAATTGAAAATGAGGCGTGGATGCCACATCCTTTCTTTGTAAATCGGACATTTAGCTACCATTAATGATTTGTGATTATCGAGGCGACTCACACCCTGTATACGTATTTCAGCCGACAGACTTGCAAGTTTCTTGATATCAAGATGTGATGTATAGATTTTTATCCCTTTTTGTCGTGCAGCTGATTTAATCAACCCATAATACGGCCATTTAGTGGTTTTGCCATGAAAGTTTGCAAGGATGCCCAGTCTATTCTTGAATAATGGTTTTATTTTCTTCCATTCATGTATGAATGATGATTGTTTTCCTTGGCCAAGATAATATATCATATTGTAAAACGTACTATGTATCATATCTTTCAGTGGATGATCTTCAAAATTGATTATGATGTAAGACTCCCTTTTATTACCCATGTAACTTGTCGTCGCCATTGAATGTATTATTAGATTTTCCGAATCAAGAACAGCTTTTGCATGATTCCGGTCAGCGTAGATAACTTCACTACCATGTTCTTTGAAAATGTCTATAGTTTTATTATGCTGTTCGTCAGCTTTGTTATCAGCTACCAGAAGATCCGGGAACTCTCTGATATAATCTGTCATTGTTTGTCTACATTTACCCGTTAGGATAGCTGAAGATTTCATTGCATGTCTTCTCCATGTCATCCCAAAATAATCCAGACCCACTGTAACCTTGATGTGTGGAGCTATTTCATAATTCTTCAAATTGTTAATATATACTGGTTCGTACATATATGAATACCAATTAGACAAATTTTTTTTCTTTCTTTTCTCACTGGTATTTTTCAATTGGGACAGCACCAAATTATGAGAATTTACGTCAATCTTAGGAAATTCTATAACTTCAGGCAGTTCAGCAGTATCACCATCATTGGTCCTTGTTAAATAATATGACCAGTTTTCAGTTTTCACATCACTACAAATTTCAGCTTCATGATAAGTAACATAAGCGAAATGGTCTACCTTTTCTGAATAATATATTAGACCAGCGATGATTGCAGATACTCTTTTCATCATACCCATAGAAATGGCTGGACAATATAATGTCATGTTTTTATTTACACATTCTTTCATTGCTTCAGCCAATCTTATCTCTATACCGATGCTGTTTTCGTGCATTTCGGTCAATACGAAACCATGTTTTCCATCAATAATCAAATCAAATGGATACGATCCAAGTTCAACATCATATCCTTTGTTTTTGTAATAGTTTTTCAGAAATTCGATATGCCTTACTGAAAATTCTCTTGACTCTGTATTGTTGTGGTAAAAACCCATTGACATTGTATCCGGGCTGGTAGCAAATGTGTTTCCATAATAGTATTTGCCAAGTGGATTTAAAAAATGTGGTGTGATTTTATAAGTGGTTCCATCATGTTTCTTAAATGACATTTTAACGTAATTTATTATTCTAGCATTGATTAAATCAAGTCTTGCTCTCGAATATTGTTCAGTAGTGATTTTTTTACCTTTTTTCTTGCTTGCGATTCGAGCTACTACCGGCATATACGGTTCCGCTGGTATGAACTCTAGGATATCAAAATTGTCTTGATTTTTCATCAATTGTCGGGTAACACTCCCTATGTAATTCCAGGATTGTTTACTTTTTTTCTCATCACGTCGGTGAAAAGTTACATCCTCGAGCCATTCTGCATATCTCTGGTTAGGACCTTTAGGTGGTTCATTCATATACATATTATCAACTGCTAAATTTTTTAAAAATAAATTTCTAAACTAAATTTAATTTCTTAAATGGTTTAGTTATAAAACTGAGAAATAACTTTGAAATTCAATTATCTTTACGTTAGTTTTCATTAATGAGAAAGAGAGTAGAAGGATAAAGTACGAGCTCCTCAAGACTCGTCATGGGTGGCCTGCTCACCCATGAAACAGGACGAATATCCAACAGTAATATCGCCGAAGCAATATTATGCCAGATATGTGTCCTGCCGTGGTCTTATTATATTCGCATTGCCGCCGAAGCAACAATACGCCTATAACAGTGTCCACGCTTTGGGGCTAGAGCTCAACACCCAGAGACCTGCAGCCCTGTGAATACTAGTGACAGGCGATTCCTGACTGGGCAACAGGCATGAAGCATTTCATAGCCAGTCTTCACGGTTGAAGACATATTATAATATGTTAAATGTTATATATAAATCTTTTTTAATATATTTTTAATGTTTAAAATTTTTGAGGTTTTCGCTCAATTTTTACAGAATATAATATCAAATACTGTCAATATTAATTTTTTACATTAATTAATAATGAAGAAGAGTGTAATTTGCTTATCTAGTTAATACACCCACCAACTTTGGAAATTTTGTTTAGTATATTGGTTAATATATAGAAAAGGTTATATCAATGTTAAAGTAACAACAATAATAATTATTGTAAAACTGGAAAAAATAATAATTTTTAGGTGTTTACTATATTTTTTAACCACTATATATGAGTAAGCTGTACTCAAAACACAATCATTTAACAATTCACTGTTTCTAATTGATAGCTTTTGTATATAATCAGGGTATTTGAGCTTAGTTTTTAGATTTACAATGACTTCTGGATTTTTTTTAATTCCATATAAAAAAACCATACAATCAATTGATAATTTAAAAATACAGGAGTTAAAAATATGTATAGAAAAGAAAAAATAAAAACACTGATTGTTGAACCTCTTACAGAAGAAATTTTAGATGAGAGTTTTGACCAAATATCTACAAGTGATTCATTGAAACAGTTGAGTAAATTTGAAACGGAAGCATTAGAATGTCTATTGGTAAAATATGACCAAGAGCCTGATAAAAGAGATAAAATTATAGAAGCACTGAATAGTGGTTTCAATAATACAGCTTCCGATTTTATTGTCAGTAAAATATTGGAAATTGACCCAGATACAGATAATAATTCTATAGAACACCAGCAAAATCTTGAAATCCTTCAGAATTTATCGGAAATATCTGTTACAAACGCTATTATTAAAGCTATATACCATAATCATTATAAATTTGAAAACAATAACAGAGCAAATGACTTGATAGATCTACTGACTGATAGAAGTTTTTTAACGGTATCATTACTCATCGATTTCATTTACAACAATAGTAAATACCTTGATTTATTAATAATAGATAAGTTTACAATGATATTTCACAGTGTCGGTTCATTGTCAGTAAGGTCTCTCTTACATTCTTTAGATGATTATGACTGGTCTGAAAGGTGTCTAGAATACATCAAAGGCATAATTGTCGATTTTGGAGATGAATCAGTTATACCACTATTGACTTACATGAAAACATGTAGTTACGAAAACAAACTGATTGCAGCAGAGATAATGGATATGATAGGACACGTAAGTGCAATGCGAATTGTTGAAGCCCTAAACGATACAGAACCAACTATGAAGCTGCCTCATTTCCATAAACTGCAAGACCTTAAGAGTCATGAATTAGAAAAAGTGGTTTACAACCTCTATGAAGCTATGTACTATCATGTCGATTTCACGGAATATCAAGACCAGGGAGGAGATATAATTGCTACAAAACTAGGTAAAGAAAGAATTATCATACAGGTAAAAAGTCACAAAAACAACAAGGATGGGAATAGGATATCAAATTTCGCGGTGCAGCAAGTTAAAACGGCTCAAAATGTATATTTTGCAACTAAGTGTGTTGTAGTAGCGAATAATTATTTTTCACCTGCAGCTGTTGAATTAGCAAGAGCAAATAATGTTGAATTGATAGATATCGATTCACTGCAAGCATTAGTTGATAATTATTTATAAATCGTTCAGTGCTACAAATCGATGTACAAAAAACCATACAAAAAATACAATCAACTATATGTTGGTTGTACTAAAGAGCGAGTTGGGGAGACAAGGATAAGTAAGTGGGGTTATAGAGGACCATGAAAGAATGGGGGAGTAACCTGGTCCTCTATTTTTTTAGATGAAATTCTACATTATTTAGAAGTTGAAATTCTAATGTTGTTGCATTTGATATCAAACTTCATTCAAACGGCCAAGGTTAATTTTAACGTCGTTGTAAGTTTTGTTAAATTTTGCAGGCTTTTTTGGATATAACTCAGTATTTAATATCTACTAATATTAACAACTAATAAATGAAGTTTTACAATTGTTATATTTGAACAATTTAACTGTGATTAACTATTATAGGGAATAAAAAAGTAAATAATCTGGGATATTTCAAAAGCGTTGACAATTTAAAATACCTAACTAAATAGGTATATAAAGTCACCAACGACACACAAAAAATCTCTATAGTAAAAAGGTTAGGTTGTGGAGGATATCAGAATTAGAGAGCTTAATTTTAGAACTTTACTCAGTGTTTTTTGTGAATCTAGCCAAATTTTATAGTGGCACATCACACTTCAATTGACGGATAAAGACGTTTCAATTTAACTCTTGCATCAGATGTAGTAAATTGCCAATTGATTTTGCAGTATTTCTCATTTCTATATGATTCCCATGCTCTGATTTCGTTAATGAAACCTGTATATCGCCAATTCTTCGATTTAAACATTGTTTGTTCAACACGTTCAACTCGATTTCAGCCATATTTAACCAGCTTCCGTGCTTAGGGGTAAAAACCAATTCGAATCTATCAAGGAGTTGTTTTGCTTTCTCGGGATGGAAAGCCTCATAAAAAGAGCCAGGTGTATGAGTATTGTAATTATCCATGATCAATGTGATCCGTTTAGCAGAATTATATTTTGTTGCGATTTTTTCAATAAATTGAACCCAATCTTTCTTGGTTTTTCGTTTTGTTATTTGCACGATCCTTTCTCCAGTTAGTGGTTCGCAAGCCATGAATATATTGCAACTACACTTTCGTCGGTATTCATAATCATATTTTTCAGGCTTACCAGCTGAGGCCTGTATCTTATTCCGTGTTTCAGAGATCAGTTGTTTAGGCGATTCATCCATACAAACCACGGGGAACAACTCAGAATAACTACGCTTATAAACATCTAATACCATTTCCATCTGTGCGACAAACGAACTGTTTTGTTCCGGAGGTATAACCCAACCTACTTTTTTCCAGGGTTTAAGTTCGTTTTTTTTAAAACTCTCTTTATCGATTCATATGAAATACTATCTATGTATTCTAATTCTACCACTTTGTCAGCTAATAATCGCAATGAACATTGACTATGACCTTGTGATGGGTCGGAACAACTCAGAGCAATGATATGTGCTTCCATGTCACCATCAATTTTCTTTTCATAGGTTCGCTCATATTCCTTACCATTTAAAGCCATATCGAGCCCGTCTTCAACAAACCTCTTTTTCACACGGTCAATTTTCCTCATACCGATATTAAGCACACTGGAAACGACTTCGTTCGTATGCTTTTGTTTCTGATACTCCCCTTCATCACAGTTTAGTAAAATCAATGCATTCTGGTACTTCTGAGATTTATGTTTCCCCTTTGAAACAATGGCTTCTAATTCTTTCCTTTCTTCTTTGGAAAGTGTGATAATGAATTTCTTTGCATATACATATATTGTATGTTATATGTAATAAAGATTACATCTTTTTTACTGTGACTTTACACTAGTTTTGAGATTTTTATATCTCAGCAAATTTTTTAATATCAAGGTTTTGTGGTCATTTTGCATTTGTGAGAGTTTTTAAATAGAATACAGGTTTGGGCTTTGTAGAAATGCTTGATATTCGAATGTTCATCTAAATCTACAATATATTTAAATGTGGTTTCGAATATTGATATTATTTGTAAATTTTGCCGATTGGTGCCGAATTCAGTAGGTTTTCTACAGAGCCCAGGTTTGGACATCCACGAAAAATTCCAATCAAATCTGTATGTGACAGTATCAAGTGCTATATGTCTGAGTTTTCATACCAATATCATTATGGATTTTAAAACATTAATAACAAATGAAACTAATAAGACGTGTATATACAATCTTGGTTGAACAAAAACCTAGATAGAATTGAAAGTTTTCAATCAGCTCCTATAACCTGTAATTCTATTTCCGTTAAAATCAGACCTAGTAGGGATTGAAAGTCAGTTATGAAAACCATATCAGCTTTTTTTAGGGTTTTTCCTGGTACAAAGATAAAAAGTTTTATAATGTAAGAATATTATCTATATATGAAAAATAATAATTTGGTGGTATATTAGAAATGGAATATTTTGACGAATTAGACAAAAATCTAAATGATAGTATAGGATCTGACGACTTGAAAAATACGATTGATAGTTACCCATGTTCACTTTATAATAAGCTATTAAACACTTCAAAATACTACTTTTACAATCTGTTTACTCAATGGATGAAAGATTTAGAAGAATCAGGATTCTGGGATGAATCTAAAGGTTCCATTAATGGACATAAAATAAGATACAATTTAGCTAATAAAGCCTTTGATGCTGGCACTAAAACTTTCAGTTCTCGTGGATTGTATGTGTGGGGTGTAGGTGAGAAACCAAGATACGTTGGTAAAACTGACAAAACATTAAGGAAAAGGTTTAAAAGCCGTTATTTATGGGGAGATGGAGTTCCTAAACAATGTGAATTATTTAGATTAATTTTGAATAAATATACTAATAAAGATGTTAAAAAGAAATACGACATTTTCAGAGACAAGTCAAAAAATAAAGAAATCATAGATGACGAATTATCAACTCTTAAAAACGATCTTGAAATCACCAGTGTAAATTCTTTTTCACGTCTGGTTGGAGCCTTGGATTTTGCAACCTACGCAGATAAAGAAGATGATTTATGGTTTGCAGTATTACCAATCGAAGAGAAAAATAAAGATTATCTGGATGTAATGGAAACTTTCATGATATTAGCTGCTAATGAATACAATTATGAAAATGGATATCCATATTTACTCAATAGAGATAAAGTAGTAAAATAATATGGGCATTATCCATCAATTAATCAAAACGACGATTTCCAGGATAATATGAATCAACCTCTGCATATACTGCTAGGACCAATGCCAACTGTATTTTGTTGATAGGAAGATGCAGGAGCAGAATGTATGATTATAAGTGGAGTATCTTTTGAATGAAACCGGAAGAAAATAATCTTTCTTATTATAATATGGTACTTGAATATCAAGAAAAGGAAAGAAAGAGACTACATGATATAATCGAGAATAAAAAACTTACTAGAAATACAGCAGACAGTTTACATGAACTTGTTGATGAATTCCTAACTAAAAATTATCGTGGGATATCTCAAAATGAAAGATGGAAACTGCATTATAGTTTAAAGGAAAGAATATCCTATAAAAAAGTATTCTCTCCTGTTAGTAAAATTGAAGAATCTGAATTCGATGACATAACAGAACAATTAGAGATTTGTTTTAATACTTTCCTCGATCAATCAGTAGAAAAACAGAAAAAAGATAGCTTGTTTGATGAAATAAAATTTTATTTACGTGACTTTAATTTTCTAAACTTCAATTTTCTAAAAAAATAACAGCCTATAAGCTTTGCATTCATTACTTTAACCGGTGTATATTGTTTAATGGGAGATGTAGGAGAAGAGAATTTTAACGAGATATTAAAACGTTGTAAACTATATCTCCTATTATATCAATCTCATTTATTTAATTATTAATCTGAGATTTTAGCCATCCATCTGCAGTTTTTTCATCTTGTTCAATAGCAATTTCCACTGATCTTTTGGCACAGTTTAACATTTTTTTAGCTTGCTTATGTGAATTTAACGATTTAATTATTTTTTGTTGAATTTTTAAACGTTTTTCTTCTGGTAAAATTGGTATTAATACATTTTTTACTTGTTTTGGTCTCCAATGAATAATAACTGAACCACCCACATCACGGTTAATTTGTTCTTTTAAAATTATAGAATTAAGGACCAATGTTAAATACTCATTATTAATTTCTTTATGTTTATTCTTTGACCCTATAGTTATGTTCTTTAGTCTAAGAACACCTTCAGAAACAATCATTTTTTTTGGTTGTTCAGTTAAATAATGAGCTATTCCAGGTGTTGCATCTTTAGTAAAAAGGATTTCATCTTTTTGTGGTTGACAATGCTTAATATCAGAATATAAACTTTCTGATATATATTTTTCTTCTTTGATTTCAAATGGACTTATATCACTAACACGTACAAAGGGTATTCCCTCATCAAGGTATTCATTTCTCCCAACTTCTAAACCTTTTTCTAGTGTAACCACATTACCTAGAATATCCCAACCACCTTTATAGTTTTTAATAGCATTAACAATTTCCTCATATTTAGGTTGATAATATTCCGCATCAATACGTTCAGACTTTATGGTGTCAGAAAAGTTCTTGACAAAGGTTAATTTATGTTTTGGTTTCCATTTATCTAAACCTAGTTCTTCTAGAAGATTTTTTTTGCATTCCTTGAATACTTTCTTAGAATACTTTGAATATTCAATATACAAATTTATAGCCTTGGCAACATTTTTTTGGAAATTATGTGAAAAAATAGGTACTAAAACACTTCTAGTTGATTCCTTGTCTATACTTAAAGGTACTGCACCTGTGACTCTTTGCATAAGTTGATTCTGACCATATTTACCTGCAAGGTAAGAGTACAGGTAATAATTATTTATTTTTTCATTTGTACGAATCATAAATTGATTCATACCTAAGGATTGTTTTTTTTCGATTGGTGGTATAAGGTAGGCTTTCCCAGCATTACCTATCTTATTTATAATTATTTCGCCACCATATACTTTTGTTTTTTCTAAAAATTCATAGGCATGCTTGTTAATATATATTATATCGTTTTCAAAATCATCTTTCTCTATATCAACTGTTCTAATCATGTGAGCATAATCTGGTTCTGACTTTAACTCAACATTTTTTCTCAGTGTTTTATAACTCCCATTAGCGTGATAATCAGTTAAAACTTTGATTAAATCTCGAAGTTCTTTGTAATTATTACTTTTGATTAAACGTTCAGTAGATAAAAATTCGGGGTGAAAGTACTCAGCGTCAAACCTAAAATGTTTGGAAGAACTTTTAACATTTAAGAAAGATATGATTGATTTTTGCACTTAATCCCCCTCCCAAAAAGATAGTCTTTCATCTTTTGCCCAGCTTATAAATTCCTCAGCAATACCATCTGGCAATTCGCCACCATGATTGTGCAAGTCATGATTAACAATCAAATGTCCATTTTTGTCTAATTTATATTGACCATTTTCATCATGTACATATAGATAGTCTCCAGAATTATCTTTACCTGTTTTTTCAGAAACAGCAAAAAATATTGGATAATCTTCAACAACAGGACAAAGTTCATTATCCCACTTTTGAACGAATAATATACTTGTTTTAGTACCAGCATGAGGTTTGAATGTATTTTGATCTAAACTTACAACAGCCAAAATGCGTGCGTGTTCAGAAATGAATTCACGGATACGCTCATCTGAACTGTTATTTAAGCGACCTTGTGGTAAAACGATAGCCATACGTCCACCTGATTTTAGGAAATCAAGGTTTCTCTCTATAAAAAGAATATCTCTTCCAATTTTACTATATGCTTTTCCATTATTTTTGAATCCAAGTTCATATTTATGAATGATCCGAGATTCTTTGATATCACCAGCAAAAGGAGGATTTGCCATCAAAACATCAAAATCAAAGTCTTTGTTACTGTTTCTACTTTCTCTTAACTTTTCTAATCTATTGTAACCAGATCCATATGTTTGTGACCAATTGTGGTTATTCACATATTCGTTCCAACGCTCATAGTCAAGCGAATTTAAATGTAGTACATTTGTTTCCCCATCTCCAGCAATCAAGTTCAATGTTCTGGCTACTCTTACTGTTTTTTCATCAAAATCAATTCCAAAAACTTTCAATATATCTTCTTGGTCTTCATCCGAAATTTCGGTATTTTCAAAAAGGTGACCTGTAAGATGGAAAATTGTATGTACAGGAAAACCACAACTACCAGCTGCTGGGTCAATCATATACTCTCCCCTTTTTGGATTCAGCATTTTGACACACATATCAATAACATGTCGGGGAGTAAAATACTGTCCTTTTTCACCTTTTGCACTTTTATTAACAAGATATTCAAAAGCTTCATCAATCACAAGCAAATTGGAATTGAATAATTTAACATCCTGCAAACTGGAAATACAAACCGATAGATGGCTACTACTTAATTCGAATCTTGAACTATCCTGGAATATACCACGCCATTTTTCTTTAGCACTGTCAAACAAAGATTGTATTTTATTATATAATTCAATTTCTGTTTGTCCTGTATTACGAAATTCCATTACACGACAATTCCGATCATTGAAATTTTCGAGAGTTTGTTTAACTAGTTCATAATTTGCCCTTTCTTCATCATTAAGTTCATTATCAAGGAAACCTTCAATTCTATTTTTGTCATGTTGACTTAAAGTTTCATCATAAAGCTTGGTAAATATAAGTTTAAAAACTTCTTCGAAAACATCAACACCAGCGTTTGCCAGAACTTCATCTTCCATGTCTAGAATAATATCTTTTAAAGATTTACGTTCATTAGCAATTTTATCATTGATTATAAGGTCTTTTAATGTGAATCTTTCTCTGGTTATATCTCCAAGGGTCTGATTAACGTTTGGAATGTCGGTAATATCTATAAAATAATTTGGTTCTTTACGGTGGTAATGAGATATCTGTTCTCCATTTGTCCATATACCAATAGGTGCACCAGTAGCATTACAATAAGAACGTAGTTGGTCTTTTCCATCTTTAAGTTTAGGTTTTTTTAATTCAACAATAATGTAAGGTGTTTCTGGACTGTCCCTATCAAAAATAACAATGTCAGAATTTTTTGTTTCTCGACCAAAACTTACTGGATATTCAAAAGCAAAACGATTTTTGGGATATTCATATTTGTCCATCAACCTTTTAGCATAAAGTTGACGTACAATTTCTTCTGGTTTTAGTTGGATTTCCCTATCTCGTATAATACAAGTGATATATGGTTTTTCATTGCCATTGACTACCTTAGTATAAATTCTACCTTTTAAGTCGTTAACTTCTTCTTCTTCAAATAATGATAAACTATAATTACTGTCATTAAGTATAGTCTGTATAATATCTTCGTGATTCATTTGGACCCCTGATTGATTTGTTAATACCAAATCTAAATAATAATCATAAATTTATAGTAGCTACTTTGATATTTATTCAACTAAATTAATATTTCTATATTAACATAATTATGAATGTAGTAAACAAATTGGTTTTTCTATTTGAAATCTAATTCTTTTATTTACTGTCCTGATAGATGTCATCTGTACTTTGTTGAAGAGGAGAAGCAAAAACAGAAACAGAAGATGTAAATACATAAATCGTTTTTGGGGAGTAGTTGATTATGGTTAAAATAATTCAAAATTACTTATATTCTATTCTTTGGAAAATTGGATCTATGATAAGCAGGAAAATTTTGCAACGACAAGTTAATAATAAGTTAGAGATAAAAATTGACCCATACAAATCCACTGAAATACAGATCTTAAGAAAGCAAAATCTAACTTTTTTACAAATGAACCTGCCAAGTAACATAAATTATCAGTCCTAAGCAGCAGATTTTCTGGTTATTTCATGATTGGATAAATGCCATTAATAAATAAAGTAATAATTTGGCTCTGTAGAAATCCTCAAATAAACAATAATTTTAACCTTGACAAATCTGTCAAGGTTGTATACAACAACCTTTAAAATTATCTCTTTAACTTGGTTTCGGTATATTCTTGCTCTGATTTCTTCACCATATTTGCGTTTTAGTACAGAATTAGAAGTCTCAGACATGCTCCTTTTACGATGCAAAGCCACATCAAAATCCTCAATCATTAACCTTCGGTATCGACCCTTGATCCTCTTGCGTTTTCTATCCTTTACAGGAATTATAGCAATGGAACCCAGTTCATCTCTTACCAGTTTATGGATATCTTCCGAGTCATAGGCTTTATCCATGACATAGAATTCCGATTTCCGGATTCTATGACATTGTTTCAACAATGTCACTGCATGTTTAGTATCATGTACTGGTCTACCAGAGACCTTGACACCGATAATAACCAAATTACTGGTATCCACAGCGATACTAGTTTTCAGGAATGAATGTCGTTTCTTATCGGTTCTTAACGAGTAATAGTAACTGCAGTGTCCACTCGTGAACCCCGTAGAATCCACGGCAGTGACCTCGATTCTTTCACCATGAGAATAAAAGAGTTTGATTGTTTGATGTAACAGTCTGTTGAGGAGGATAGTTCTAATTCTGGTCACGAATTTATGGAGGGTTGTGAAATGGGGTATCTGTTTGAGACCGAGTTTAGTCTGGACTTTGTCCATCAACTCTACAAGTTCAACGATATCCCTGTAATCCTCGTTGAGGTATTCTTTGAGCAGCACCAGCGCCAACAACTGGTGCTGTGTATAGGTTCTCTTGGAATACTTGCAGCTGTAGATTTCAAGTCTTGAGTTGCCCGATACAGCTAAAGCTGTATCGATAAAGTTTAAGTACTTATTAGATGAAATATTACCTGTGTGCTTATTGCACAAACACATCGGCCCCCTTGTTATTTTAGTGGTAAATAATAACTCAGGGGGTCATCCCTTTAAAACTCTTACATCACAGTAGTAAATCAAATCAAAAATCAGATTTTCTACAGAGCCAAATTAGCCTTATTATTTATGTATTATGTATTCGTGTTTAATTTGAGATTTCGGAATCCATACTGATTTTAAAACATAATCAAGTATTAAATAATCGCCATCAACTTCATTAAGTACAACTGATTTATTACTTAATACTATATTATTTTCTTTCAAATATTCATGTAGTATATAGAAATAAATCTCATATTCAGATGTCTTTTCGACTGATATCTGTTTGTAATAGTCACTATTTTGCAATCCCCTTCCTCCTGTACAAGCAAATTACACAAAAAGTTATTTGACACAAAAGGTAGTTCCAAAGGGTTGCAAAAAAAAAGAGTTAATGGTCAGTGACCTGCACTATCTTTGAAGCTTACTATATAATATAGAAACTACTGATACGTTCGCTTTTTGCTAAGAAAAAATTAATTTCTAAATATACTATAATATATGGTAGTGATATCTTATATATTTTTTGCAAAGATTGATATTGTTCAGTTAATGGAACACATTAATTTATTTTCAATTTGAATCATTTTAGATATGACGATTTAGAGTTAGATATCAAGTCAAAGTTAGGTTTTCTACAGAGCCAATAATTTGATTTTACAATTCATCTTTTTGATGTTCTCGCTTTACTACCATCATAAGTATAATTAATCCAATGATAATTAAATTACCTAATGTGCTAATCCAGTATGCAGTTGTTGTGTCCATGGAAGAGTAAAGGGGCGATAATTGAAAATTTTTTACAGCAATATCTGTGAGAAATAAATATCCAAATAACCCTACTACACATTAAAAAGAAAAAATGAGATAATTCCATAGGTGAAAAATATATAAAATCCTAATCATTCAATATAACTCCACGATGTAAATATCGATATCCATGATTTAGTATTTATAGTCTATGGGATTTAACAATATGTGATATTGCAGCTATTCTATAGTTCATGTATTTACTTATGTTGTTTTTAGTAAAATCTTTGATAAATTTAGATCTCATCTGATATCCCCATTTTTTATAATGTTCACAAGGTTATATTAACTGATTACTGATGTTCTATGATTATAATTTTGTTTAATGTCAGACAAAACCAATATAAAATTATTCTCTTTTTGAATATTAGTAAAAATAGCTATTAATAGAAAAGTAGACAATATTAAATGTATAAATTTCTACTGATTTAAAAAATTACTTGTTTAAATATTTAATAGTAGAAAAGTAAATAATATTAAAATATATACTGATGTCATTCTGAAATTATTTTGAAAATTTAATTTCCACTTTCTTTGTGTTAAATTTTCATGGTGCATTTGTTGACACCTTTAAAATGTTGCCATTTGCTTTTATAAATACGAAATAATGGATTAATTATCCATTATTGTCAGTATCTTTTCCCTTTTTTCAGGATTAGTGTAAAAAGTTGCATCCTCATGACTCCTTTACACTATCTCTTTTATCTTGCTTTATATAACCATCAAAAACTAATGAATTAATAGCTTTTTTTACATCATCAATAGATCCTGAAGTTTCTACATTAATATCTTTCAAACTTAATCTATGGAGATGATTTCTTAATATTCAAGTATTCCTTTATTAGTTTCTGTGGGGTGGTCAAAGTCACGTTTATTAGAATAAATTATTTCTCCGTCTTTAAAGACAATCAGTTCACCAGGTTCAAAACTTTCCCAATATTCATTGGTAAGTCTTTTTGTTGCTACAACGTAACCTGTTTGGTCGTCATATTTTTCCTCATCAAGTTTGATTTTTAACTCTTCATCACTTAAATTAGCTTTATCATATGGTGGCTTTCTGTGAAGGTAATAAAGGTTATTATGGTGCCCATTATTATCTTGATAACAAAACAAATATTCAGAATCTGAAAATATACAATTTAATTTTCCGTTTTCGTTAACCTCATTAAGTTTGTTTGAAAGCCACTCAAAGTTCTCCTTACCGTTTCCAGAATCCCACTGAGTTATACCATTTTCCTCTATACAACCTAAAATATGGCAAAAAATATTTTCTGAATCTGTTACACCCATAGGTATAAATCTGCCCTTGTTGAAATCATCCTTGTTATTATTAAATGTACCATTATGAGCAAATATATATTCACAACCATTTAATTCTCTTGAAAAAGGATGTGTATTTTTGTGACCAAAATTTTTTTTAGAGCTTTTTCTAACGTGCGATATAATTAGTTTAGACTCTAATTTTTGATAATCTGTTAAAAAACTGGAAAGATTGCTTTTCTTTGAGTTTATAGGTTCTTTAATAATCTGAGCAGATTTTTCTGATTTATTTTTATTATTTGCAACTGGATAATAAGCAATCCCCCAGCCATCAGGATTTTGTTCACCTTTACTACGAAAACCTGTGAAAGAAATACTTGGTTTTATACTTATGTTAAATGATAATCCTAACAATTCACACATTTTTTTACTCTCCAGCGATTTTTTCAATGGTACATTGATTTCCCTCATCAAACTGAAGCATGAAGTGCTTCAGTTTGGGGAGGGTAGTTGACCTATTATTTAATCTTACATGGGGCACCTATTTTTAGCATTCTACAATATTCAAATATAGTTTCTCTTTATAGGGTTGGTATAAAATGTTGCTTTTTCATGATTACAGCTTACCCTGTCTCTCCTATCTTGTCTTATATAACCATCAAAGAGTAGAGAATTAATAGCTCGTTTTACTTCATGGATAGAACCTGAAGATAATTGACTAATGTGATTCAAACTTACTCTATGTGAGTGACTTCTCAATACTGCAAGGATTTCCCTTTCAATACTTATTGGATTTTTATTTGGATGCTCAATATAACATTTATTTGAATAGATTAAAGACCCATTCTTAAATACAAGAAGTTCACCAGGCTCGAAATCTATCCAGTTCTCATCAGTAAGCTTTTTTGTTGCTATAACGTAACCTGTTTGATTGTCATCTTTTTCTTCATCAAGGTCAATTTCTAAATCATTATCACTTAACCGAATAGTACCGTTTGGTGGTTTTCTATTTATATAACAGAGTTTATTGAATAGGTTATTATCTTGATAACAAAACAAATATTCAGAATCTGAAAATATACAATTTAATTTTCCGTTTTCGTTAATCTCATTAAGTTTGTTTGAAAGCCATTCGAAGCTCTCAAAGTCCCATTGAGCTATACCATGTTCCTCTATACAATTTAAAAGATAGCAAAAAATATTCTCTGAATCAGTACTTCCAATAGGTGTAAATTTACCTGTACTGGATAATCTTTTGTTCTGAATGGTTCCATTATGAGCGAAAACATATTCTTTACCGTACAATTCCCTTGAAAAAGGGTGTGTGTTTGTATGATTTTTTTTTCCTTTGGTACTTTTCCTCAAATGAGAAATTATCAATTTTGATTCTATTTTTTGGTGATTAATTAAAAATCTGGAAAGTTTGCTATTTTCTGGTTTAATAGGTTCTTTAATAATCTGGGCAGATTTTTCTGATTTATATTTATTTGGCACATATTTA
The DNA here is from genome assembly GCF_000196655.1 of Methanohalobium evestigatum Z-7303. Lineage (GTDB taxonomy): Archaea > Halobacteriota > Methanosarcinia > Methanosarcinales > Methanosarcinaceae > Methanohalobium > Methanohalobium evestigatum. The sequence continues at coordinate 175,330 of NC_014253.1, forward strand.
CCTGATGATTTATTTTTAGTATATGCAACTGGATAATAAGCAATCCCCCAACCATCAGGATTTTGTTCACCTTTACTACGAAAACCTGTGAAAGAAATACTTGGTTTTATACTTATGTTAAATGATAATCCTAACAATTCGCACATTTTTCTAATTCTCCAGTGTTAATTTTTATAAATCCATATTCTCAGTGTTTTCAAGTTTTTCACCGTCGGCTTTTACTGCTTTTAAATACAATTTCCCCTGCGCTTGATCGTATACGTGTTTTGGGGTTATCATATGGGTATATATAAGGAACATCATCATTATGGTCTACAAACACATAATACCATCTTCCATTTTCAGATTTGAAATGGAAAACTGGAAATCCATCGTAGAATACATTTGATATAGATGATTCTAGTGCACATCCTTTACAGCAATTAATTGGTTTAGCATCAGCTTCTTTAGATGGTACTATTACAGTTTCTTTTTCATGGCCGCATATTTCGCATTCCATTGGTATCCTACTCCATATATAAAACATCTATTTTTATAATTGACTACTGTTTATTAATAATAGAGTTCTATTATTTAGAATATTGGATTATAATATTATTTATAGTTTATGGTGATAAAAACTCCATTATTCAGTTTAAAAAATTAATAAGTGATTGTCCCTTATTTAGGATATGAAGATTGATTTAGAAAAAAATTATCCGATTCATCATCTCAGAATTAAAAAAGGTGTATGGCTTTGAGCCACTCAATCATCATATCCTTTATCTAAATTCAACGCACTATATGTATCATGTATATTGTTTATTAACTCGTTTTTATCATTCTGAATCTCTCTTAGCCTAGATAATGCATCGTTTGGATTGATGACATCACTTTCTATTGGTTCTGGTAAAATATAGGAAGAAACATCAAGAGAAAAATTATGTTTCTCGATTTTTTCTATAGGGACAACCGAAGAAAAATTATCTTCATCTTTAAAAGACTGGTAGGTGCTTACAATATTATCAATATGTTTATATTTAATAACGTTCCTTGTCACTTCTGTTTTTCTTGGCCTATATTCCCTAGAGGCATCTATAAATAACACTTGGTTCCTACGTTCTTCTCTTTTATTTTTATTAATAATCAACAAAGAATAAGAGGTAGCAGTAGAACGTAAAACTTTAGGAGGCAATGATATCACAGATTCTATTAAATCGTCTCTTTTAAGCATCAATTGTTTGATTTTCGTCTCTTTCTCATTTGTTCTAGAAAGACTATTGTTTGGAACAAGTACCCCCATCATACCGTCTTTTTTCAGTGATGCTACCATATGTTCAATATAGGCATAATCTCCTTTTTTCTGCGGAGGTACGCCATATGAGAATCTTCTATATGGGTCATATTTTGCAAATTCATATCCCCAATCTTTTATTATAGGATAAGAACCCAACACTCTATCAAATTTTCTAACTCCATCTCCATCTTCAGTTAAGAATTGAGGGTTAAAAATCAGATTTCCAGATTTTACTTGTGCCTTAAAAAAGTCATTGAAATACAAGTTTAACATGGTTGTTAGACGATACTCTTTGTTAGGAGATTGACCATATAGATATGGTTCATCAAATTCTCCTGTACACTCCTTTATGTAATTTCCCGATCTAACAAGAAAAGTCCCCAAAGTGCAAAATGGTTCATAAACTGTCATATCCTTATCTATATTTAATAATTTAACAACAAGGTACGCTAGCTTACGAGGAGTGAAAACGTCAAACAATCTTTCAAAATCATAATTTGGTTCCAGATTTTCATTGTATAACTCTATTGATGACAGTGAATCAATAATAGATTTCCAAATCTCATTTTTATGATGAACATTACCTAATTCATTTGATTCAAAATCTAAGCTGTCGAAAACACCTTTTATTTCAGGATTTTTCATTTCAAGTTCTTCGAAAGCATTATTCAGTAAATTTCCAATATCATTATATGATGATTTTATATTTGTCCAATATGCAGAAGCAGGTAATACAATATGTTTTACTCCATGTTCATATTGTTCTGAAAGTTTTTTCAATAACATTAAACTTAAAACATGATTTATCGGATTACTAATAGGAAGATATTCAGTTTTCAGTCCTAACTTATTGTGTAAGTTTTTGCCAAACTTTTTATTTAAATTTTTTTCGAAATTGTTAGTGAAATCTTCTTCCATTTAGTACCCTCTGAAATACTTAAAAGCTACTGATTTCTTCATTTTCTCTGTAAATTCTTTTTCTTCTCTTAAACGTAACTTATAATCTTGTATTGCTTCAAGATATTTGTCGAATTTATTTTGGTCATCTAAATTTGGCACTGGTATATCTAACTCCTTCAACTCCTTTATAGGTATTGATTTTATTTTTGTACCTTTTGAAATTCGTTCTAAAGATATTTGTCCTTGAGGGCTATTAAAGTATTCAGATAGCACCCTTGGTAATATTTTATTATTAACTCTTAAAGCAACAAGATTTAGGCTAATAACATAACCTTTATTTTCTATACCAGAAGGAGCCACAGCAGATTTAAAATCTGACCCCCTTATAGGTATTATTACATCTCCCTTTTTTGGTTTTGGTTTTTCAAAATCTGATTTTTTCACATTGCATTCTTCGGTAGATTTAAGGTCAACAATGCCATCTTCTAAGTTTTTTATATTAACCATAAAAACATTTATTTTTTCAGTATCATTAGAATTATCTTCACGAGTTTTTGCTATGCCTCTTATTAATTTATTTGATTCCAACAAATTTTTTAGTTTTATTGTTTCTGTAATATCTGAACACCTCAAATAATGGTTCTAAATATTATCAAAATAATAATTAATTATTAATATATCTTAATAAACTTCTATTATAAATTATGTTTATTTAAAAATAATGGTTCGTTTGACTTAATGAATCAGTCCTTTATAACCAAGAAAATAATTTCGATTTTATACATTTTGATAAAATTTTAATCAAGAATAAATTAGTGTTTCCAACCTTAGTTATTCAAATATGAGGTTCAAACAATTTGTTATCTTTCCTTTATTAAAAAGATAAAGTAGTTGATCAGTGCTTATATAGAAGCACGGTAAAGTTGTCTTTCGAACTCATAAAGGCTTTTTCAGAAATTTCTGCAACGACTTCACGTGGATTATTTCCAAAGATATTATCTTTGATTGAGCTAATGATATCTTCTTTGTATATATAATCATGAATCCCATCACTGGTAAGTATTATCGAATCACCCGAAATTAAATCGACTTTATAGGTGTCTACAGTGAAATTGCCCGTAATAGAACAGGTTAACATATTGTTTAAAGGATGGTTCTTAACATCATCTTTATTGATGATGCCTTCATCAAATAGATATTGGGGGTATGTATGTTCTTTTGTTTTCAATTTTACATTCCCACCCTTATCGATGACGAATGCTTTACTGTCACCAGTATTTGCGATTACTGCTATATCATCTTTTATTACTGAAGAGACTAAGGTAGTATCCATACCAACTTTCTCGCCAACTGATTCTTTATTTATAACTTCTCTGACTTTTTGATGGGCCACTTTAAGAAAATTGATAACATCTTCAGTTTCCATTTCACCTACTGGATAACTATACATCATGTTAGTTATTTCATGTACAGCCAGATTTGAAGCAACTTCTCCCGCATTGTTACCACCTACACCATCTGCAACGGCTAACAAAAAGGGTTCATTGTAATCAAAGTGCACAATGGTATAGTTGTCTTCATTGTGTTGCCGGTTCTAGCCTTTATCACTATAACCTGCACCTTTTGAAAACGTTAATAATTTCTTTGCATCTATCATTTTATTGATTCACAAACCTGTTTTATGGGTTCCCATGCTCTTCTTGTCTGGAGGTATATTCAAAACATCAGAACCATAGAAAGCCTTGAATGGACTGCTGAATAGTTTCAATACCTTTATTTACTGTTTCCATACTCCCCTTTTCCGAGGTTCTGTTTCAACTGACCATGGTCACCACTCTCAGAATCACCTTTATTTATCCTTTGACCAGGGTTGATACAGATTTCCATGAAGTCATCTTCAAACTGCTCTTCCCATTCAGCCAAAATCTTATCTGTTTCTTTAAATTTTTCTAAATTAGTCATTGGACTCACCTTTACTCTTAATCATTTTGTAAGGTTCTCCTTTTTAACATTTGTATCATAGATATATCCCTCATCAACATAATAAAGTAAATCAAACTGGTTGATATTGGCCTATCTCTATTGCATTCACAAAAATGTCCAGTGGGACATATCTTCTTCCTTCACCATCATCCAAAAACCTATTCAAGTTTCTCTTCACTGTTTCTTTAAGTAGTATATAGGTTGCTCTCAACTCAGCGTCATATGCCCAAATCATTATACTCATTTATAAGCCTTATACATTTATCTTTACTCTTCAGAGTTCCATAAATGATGATATTTCATTTGCTTCCTCATTTAAGTAACCACTACTACTGCCATTATAATCTGGCAATTCTCATTTATATTATCATTATTAACATAATTGAACTCATTGGCTTTTTCACCAAGCATCTTATAAAGTCCACCTTTACTACTACCATGAGCATCACAAAACAGTATCAGTTTTGGCTTCTCATTATCATCCTAGGATAACAACATACAAACCATGGAGAGTTTTGTCTGTGGATTTTAAAAACAAAACGAATTTGTATTTTTTTTATGTTACATGAAACATGAAAAATTAACAATTCTCATAATTTAAGAATTTGTAACTTTTTTTATTAATTATAGATATGTATTAAATATTATATCATTGGAAATTTGTCTCGCTGTTCTCAATTTCAACTGTAAATGACGAAAAACCACTTATTGTGATGAAATGTAGGGTAACAATATCCAAAATAACAAGAATTAGATTTGATTTTGGGATAAAAATATGATTTTTTCACAGTTTAAAGAATTAATGTAATTAGTACTTTTTAGGAAAAAATATTATTATAAATAGTACAATCATTAATCAGGACTTTGGATGGAAACCGGAAAACTTGAGCTGCCAGAATACGTTATACAATTTTATCTGGATACAGGAATAGAAAAACTATATCCACCACAGGCAGAAGCTGTAGAAAAAGGACTCTTGGATAACAAAAATTTACTTGCAGCTATACCTACAGCATCAGGCAAGACTCTGATATCAGAATTAGCCATGTTGAAATCAATATCTAATGGTGGTAAATGTTTATATATTGTCCCATTGCGGGCATTAGCATCTGAAAAATTTGAAAGGTTTAAACAATTCTCATCTATAGGAGTAAATATAGGTATATCTACTGGTGACTTTGATTCCACTGATGAGTGGCTGGGTTCAAACGATATAATCGTTGCTACTTCTGAAAAAGCTGATTCGCTTTTAAGAAACGAAACGTCGTGGATGAAGGATATAACAACAATTGTGGTAGATGAGATACACCTTCTTGACTCTGCGGACAGGGGTCCAACTCTTGAGATAACTATCGCAAAACTCCTGCGCCTTAATCCAAATTCACAGATAATAGGACTGTCAGCAACGATAGGGAATGCAGAAGAAATTGCAGGATGGCTTGATGCTGAACTTGTCCAGAGCCAATGGCGCCCTATCGAACTATATGAAGGTGTATTCCTCGAGGATAACATCAATTTCAAACAATCACAAAAACCAATTAAAAATATTGTTAAAGATACAGCAGTAAATCTTGTACTTGATACTATTGATGAGAACGGACAGTGCCTTGTTTTTGAAAGTAGCAGACGTAACTGTGCAGGATTTGCAAAAAAAGCAAAATCAAAGGTTGGGAAATCACTTGATAAAGGTCTCCTTGCCGAACTGAATAATATTGCAGAAGAAGTGCTTGAAACCAGCGATACAGAAACTACAAAAGAACTTGCAAGTTGTATTAAAAGGGGTACAGCATTTCATCATGCAGGTTTAAATTCAGCACAAAGAAAAATAGTAGAGGACAATTTCAGAAATAACAAAATAAAGGTCATTTCCAGTACACCGACACTTGCTGCAGGTTTGAATTTGCCTGCAAGGCGGGTAATAGTAAGAAACTACAAACGTTATGACCCAAATTTTGGGATGCAGCCCATACCAGTCTTGGATTATAAACAGATGGCAGGAAGAGCTGGCAGACCCAGTCTTGATCCTTATGGAGAATCAGTTCTTATATCACATACTTATAATGAATTTACAGACCTTCTGGACCGATATATCGATGCTGAACCAGAAGATATATTATCTAAATTAGGAACTGAAAATGCACTTCGAACCCATGTTCTTTCTACCATAGTTAATGGGTTTGCTACTACACGACAGGGCATGGTGGATTTTATGGGTTCGAGTTTTTTTGCATATCAGCAGCAAAAATGGAGTTTAATCGATGTAGTTGATGATTGTATCGAATTTCTGCAGGATAATGAAATGATAAAGGATGATGGAGAACGCCTTTATGCAACACGGTTGGGGCAGGTTATCTCCACATTATACATAGACCCATTATCTGGTGCAATTATTATTGATAAACTTAAAAAAGCAGATAAAGTTACCGATATGACAATGCTGCATATAATCTGCAGTACTCCTGATATGCGTCAATTATACCTGCGGTCAAAAGAATATGAAAAAATTAACGAGTATGTGATGACTCATTCGGATGAATTTGTGGAAGTACCCAATCCATTCAAATCGATAGAATATGAATGGTTCCTTGGTGAGGTAAAAACTGCATTATTAATCAATGAATGGATTGATGAAAAAACTCTGGATGATATTACTGCTGAATTTGGTGTAGGAGAGGGGGATATCAACGCACTTTCTGATATATCCGAATGGCTCATGCATTCAGCAGTAAATCTTGCAAACCTTACAGATTTGGATGCGGATAAAGCACAGGAACTTGAGAAACGTATACACCATGGTGTAAATAAAGACCTTATACAACTGGTTTCTATAAGTAATATCGGAAGAGTGCGTGCACGTAAACTATACGAAGCAGGAATTCAGTCAGTATCTGATATTAAAAATACGAAGTTACATATTCTTTCAAATTATCTTGGTAGAAAAACCGCATATAAAGTACTTGAGCAGTTAGGTGTGGAACCAGAAGATAACCAGCAAATAGATGAAGAACCTGAATCTATAAAATCCTATTCTGGTAATGACCAAGGTCAAAAAACATTCAATGATTTCTAAATTAATAAAGGGGCGATGGTAATGCTTTATAAACACCTAAAAGATGTAACAGATGATGAAAAAAAGAAAATATTCTCCCGTGGAGGGGAGCTTGCAAATGTTGAGGATAAAGTTTCAGTTATTCTGGATGAAATTCATAACCATGGGGATGAAGCACTTAAAAAATACACAAAACAATTTGATAATGCAGAGATTGAAAACATAGAAGTAAGCCGGCAGGAAATCGATGAAGCCTTCTATAATGTGGATGAAGCCTTTATTAAACATCTTGAAACTGCTGCTTATAATATCAGAAAATATCATGAATCGCAATTACCCGCTCAAAAATGGATGTCAGAAACATTACCGGGAATTGAACTGGGACAAAAAGTAACCCCTCTCAAAAATATAGGAGCCTATGTGCCGGGAGGTAGTGCGTCTTATCCATCCACTGCATTAATGACAGTAATACCTGCAAAAGTTGCAGGCGTGGAAAATGTTTCTGTGTGTACACCACCAAGGTATGATGGAACAGTTCATCCTATAACACTGGCATCAGCAAGAATAGCAGGTGCAGACCATATCTATAGACTCGGAGGAGTGCAGGCTATTGGTGCACTGGCTTATGGGACGTCAAGTGTTAAAAAAGTCGATAAAATTGTAGGTCCGGGTAATGTTTTTGTAACTACTGCCAAAATGCAGGTCAGAAACAGAGTAGAAATTGATTTTCCTGCAGGTCCAAGTGAAGTGTTAATTATAGCTGATGAATCTGCAGATGCCAAAATGGCTGCATCGGATATTGTTGCACAATTAGAACACGACCCTAATGCAGTATCAATTTTGATTACAACTTCCAAATCACTTGCAGAAAAAGTAAACCAAGAAGTTTTGTATCAGGCTAAATCTACTCCAAGAAATGATATAGTTAAAAAATCCCTTAAAAATGTAGTGATACTAATAGCGGATACTGTAGATTCCTGTATAGAGTTCTCTGATGAATTTGCTCCTGAACACCTTGAAATCATGGTTTATGATGATGAATACGTACTTAACAGAATTGAAAACGCAGGTTCGATATTTGTAGGAAATTATAGTCCTGTAGCCGCCGGTGATTATGCTTCCGGTACGAACCATGTATTACCAACTTCCGGATATGCAAAAATCTATTCAGGACTCAATGTCAATCATTTTATAAAATATTCAAGTATACAAAAAATCAGCAAAGAGGGATTGGAGAATATTAAAGATACCATCATTTCTATATCCGAAGAAGAAGGGTTATATGCCCATTCCGACTCGGTAAAGACCAGATTTGATGAGTGACTTACAATATTTTTATAGTTTTTCATCGACAATTATTTAAAAGGTAATAACATATAATTGTTTAATAAGTTATTTTTTTGTACGAAAATTACAGGTGGGGTAGTATATGAAAATAAGAGTAGTTAGTTCAAGGGATGAAATTCCCAAAATAGATTCAAATGAAAATGTAATCCATTTTGCTTTCAGACCTTCCAATAAAGATATATTCAGTCTGGTTAAAAGATGTCCCAATGTAGAGGTAATCCAGATACCAAGTTCTTACAGGAGCACACTTTCCAAATCAATTGAAATGTTTCTTGATATGCAAAACATAAAACTTATAGAGGGGGATGTTTGGGGTCACAGAAAGGATATAAATGAATATTACAGCATACCTCCAGCAGTAGTAGACAAAATAAAAGAGCTAAAATCCGAAGGCAAATCTAATGAAGATATCGCTGATAAACTATCACGTGAAGGTAAAATGAACAAGGAAATGTTGAAATACGTATTAAGTAAAGAACAACTGAATCAATAAATGGGTATAGGATTATAAACATTTTTATTTTTTATTTTACTGAATTGTATTTACTGTGTTCAATACAATCTTCAAGTGCGGCATTCCTGAAACGTTTATTTAGATTTGGTATGGCTGATAAAGCGCGTTTCCAGTCAGGTAGCAATACTTCAGAGGTATCTTTGAAATAATCATTTTTCGACTGCTGTATAATTTTTGCAAAAGTATCCACATATATTTCTTCTTGGTGACGGTTGTATTTTAAGTCATTAAATATAGCATCTGCATGATACTGCCTTATTAAGTCTTGGGAAAATCGTTTGTATCTCACACTTATACTGTGTAAAAATGGTACTGATATTTGTATATTTGTATTTTCACCAAGCAGACGAATAAATGTTGTAAATATGTCATTTACCATTTTGGACAACCCTTCACTTACATCAGAACCCATTGACTGATGTTTATGGTTGTAGAATCCGAGGTCTACTTGGGATATGCGTTTCATTGCGGTGTTCCTGTAAACTTCTCCAAGTAGTCCGAGTTCCAGTCCCCAGTCACTCGGAATCCTTATATTCATTGCAAGGTCTCGAGTCATTGCAAATTCTCCTGATAGTGGATATCTAAATGACTGGAGGTAATTCAGGAGGCTTGATGATCTGTCTATGTCTTTGATGACTGTTTCTATCAGTGGTTCAACAAATAACCGATGTACACGCCCAAACATCTGACTGCTTTCAGTGTCAATTCTTGAATAATATCCCTTGTTGTAGAAAAAATCAAGTTCTGGTTCGATGATGGGGTATAAAAGTTTGGCTGGTAAATATTTATCATAGGTTTTTATATCCGCATCGTGGAAAGCGATGGCATACCCATACAAACTTGCCACACCAATAGCTATCCAGACATCTTTGCCTTTACCAGAAAAAGATGTGATATCAAGTTCTTTTTCTTTCATGTCTTCTAATATATTCTGTATTCTTGGACCGTTACACCACACAACTATGTGAGGTATTTCCAGCTGTCCGAAAAAGTCCAGAACTTCTCTGTATTGGGCTGAGTTTTCAGCTGAAAGTGCAATTGTAATCTGTTTTAGGTAACTGCTTTTATTTAGCTGGTCAACGATAAGTTGTAGTGAATCGCTTTTGATTTCATCATAAAGCATTGGTATAATGACCACACCGGGTCTAACAAGCGATAATCTATTTATGCGTTCGGTAACATTTTGTCCGTTTATGCTGTAATCATGGATAGTTGTAATCCTTTCCTGAGAAAAATCCATTAATCAACCCCACAACTAAAACCCGTATTAATGATTATAAGTATATCAGTTACTTTTTAAGTAATTATCTACGTTTAACAAATCATATTTATATAAATACAATTAGGTTTATCCAGAATAAATAAGTTTGTGGTTAAATTTTTATAAAAACCTATATAAAATTTTGTAAAAATTTCAAATTAAAAAATAGTTATAAGAGGCGAAAGCCCCTTTAAAATTTATTCGTTGCCCAGTTTTTTGTTAAAATATTTATCATAAGCTGACATATCAAAGTGTCCGTGTCCACTTAGATTGAAAAGAATGGTTTTTTCTTCACCGGTTTCTCTGCATTTTGTTGCTTCATCCATCGCACATTTTATGGCATGAGATGATTCAGGTGCTGGCACAATACCTTCGGTTCTGGCAAATTTAACAGCAGAATCAAAAATCTCAACCTGGTGGTAGTTTCTGCCTTTCATCAATCCGTCGTCATATAATCTGCTTATTATTGGTGAACATCCATGATACCTAAGTCCCCCCGAGTGAATGGACGGGGGTACAAAATCATGCCCCAGTGTGTACATTTTAAGCAGTGGAGTCATCATTGCAGTATCTCCTGAATCGTATTTAAAGCTCCCTTCTGTAAGAGTGGGGCAGGCAGATGGTTCAACACCTATTATTTCTGGGTCATGTTTTTTGTTTATCTTATCCTTTATATACGGAAAACTGATTCCCGCAAGGTTACTGCCTCCGCCACAACATCCTATGACAATATCTGGGTATTCATCAACTTTTTCTAACTGTTTCTGTGATTCAAGACCTATAACTGTTTGGTGTAGCATTACGTGATTTAAAACACTTCCAAGAGCGTATTTTGTATTATCGTTCTCTGATGCATCTTCAATGGCTTCACTGATGGCAATGCCAAGACTTCCTGTTGTGTCAGGATATTGTTCGAGGAATTGTTGTCCAAATTTAGTTTCTTTACTGGGTGATGGAATAACAGTGGCTCCCCAGAGGTTGATTAAGGATTTTCTGAAGGGTTTTTGTTCAAAACTGGAGCGTACCATGTAAACCTTACATTCCAAGTCAAAATAGTTGCAGGCAAGTGATAGTGCACTACCCCATTGTCCTGCACCGGTTTCGGTAGTTACCCTTTCATTACCTTCTTTCATGTTGTAGTATACCTGTGCAATCGAGGTGTTGGGTTTGTGACTGCCTGCAGGGCTTACTCCTTCATTTTTGTAATAGATTTTTGCAGGGGTATCCAGCAATTCTTCAAGTCTATGGGCGCGGTGAAGTGGTGAAGGTCTCCATAACTTGTAGATATCGCGAATTTCTTCAGGAATATCTATATAATTGTCAGAAGACATCTCCTGCTCAATTAATGATTTTGGAAATATTGATTCCAGTTCTTCTGGTTTTATTGGTTCTTTTGTTTCAGGGTTAAGTGGTGGTTCAACAGGAGTAGGAAGATCTGGCAATATATTGTACCACTGCTTTGGCATTTCATTTTCATCAAGTAAAATTTTTGTTTGTTCCATAGCAATCACTTATAATCCATTATTGTAAATATTAGTACATTAGTGTAGTTGATTTATTATAAATCCATTTTGTTAATCGGTTTTAAACGCATTTTTCCGCAATTTTGATGGCTTTGTTAACAACATCTACTGCTGATTTGCCCAGTAAACGAACCATGGGTTCTTTACCAATACCACCTTTATCATATATTGCGTCAGGTACGGTGCCATAAGTACTTATTGCAAATGTAACTCCCCAATCCATTGTGCTGGTTTCTTCCGGCTCATCAGCACGGTTGAATGACGAAATATCATATCCAATCTCGTTGCAAATGTCCAATATCCTTGGAGTATATTTAATATTGATAGCAGACTTTATTTCAGGGTTGAATTTCATAGCCGCAAGAACAATCCTTGCAACATGACTGCTTGCTCCAAAATCAATAGATCCGACTGGTTTTGGATATTTTTTTAGATGTACAATTCGTCCCTCTACAGCAGCAACATCTGATATTTCTGATGCATTTGGAATCGCCATTGCTATATTGCTTCCCACTTCAGGTATCAGATTTGTAAACGCTTGGTTATTCTGTAACAGGTCCAGTGCATCCATTGAATTCTGGATAACTTTGTAGCGTTCAGAGTTGTCATGCAAATCTGCTAACTGGTTTACCGGATTAACTCCATTTCCTATATGAAGACTTTCTTTTATGGCGTTTTCAACAAACTGTTTTGCATATTTTGCAGCATCTTCAAGGCTGAAACCTTTATTTAGGTAAGATACAATTGCTGATGAGTAGGTACATCCTGAACCATGGGTACCTCCTTCAACAAATGAACCGTATATTACTGTAAAATCATCTTTTTCGTAATCATAAACAAGGTCACAAGCTTCAAGATGTCCACCGGTAATTATCACATGACATTTTCCTTTTTCAGCAATTTTTCTGGCGGCATCACGTGCGTCATTCAAATCCTTTATGTAAATACCAGAAAGCTTGTAGGCTTCCTCTGTGTTGGGGGTTACAATTTTACACAAAGGCAGCAATTCATCAGTCAAAAGTGGCATTGCGTCTTCCTTAAGTAGCGTGCCTCCTGCCTGTGCAGCCATGACTGGATCAAGAACAATCGAGAGGTTATGTTTTTTGATTGAATCTGCAACGGTTTTTACTATTTCATTTGACCCAAGCATTCCGGTTTTAGTCCATCCAACATTCATATCCTTGCATACAGCATCAATTTGTTCGGAAACTATATTTTTCGGGAGGTCGTAAGAAGATATAACACCTTCTGTATTCTGGGCTGTAACCGATGTAATGGCACAGGTTCCATAAACTCCAAGAGCGGCAAAAGTTTTTATATCCGCTTCAATTCCTGCACCGCCACCAGAATCCGAACCAGCAATTGTAAATGCAACCGGTAGTTTATCCATATTATCCACCTTTTAAATCATGTTAATGTACAGTTTGTTAAATAACCTGCGGAATAGTAAATTTATAAATAACAGATCATTGTTTATAATTTTATACTGTTTGTATGTTGTTTCGATAATTATATATACTGCATAAACAACATTGAAGCAGCAAAAATTACAAAACAATCGATTGTATTAATAAGATTAATAATTTACATACGAATAAATGTCTATTTTATAAATAATTGGATGGTTAAATATGGGTAATAGACCTCTGGATATACTGAATAATGCGTTGAATACACCAGTAATCGTGCGATTGAGAGGTTCACGGGAGTTTAGAGGCGAACTCCAGGGATATGATGTACATATGAACCTTGTTCTTGATAATGCAGAAGAGCTAAATGACGGGGAAATCGTTCGCAAACTTGGTAGTGTAGTGATAAGGGGAGATAATGTAGTATACGTATCTCCATGAATATAATAATAACATGACAATTAAATTGAGGTTTATTAATCAGGTGGTATTAAATGAGTAAAGGAACTGAATCATTTGGAAAAAGACAAAAACGAACACATACAAAATGTAGAAGATGTGGTAGCATGTCATTCAACGTACGAGACAAAGAGTGCAAGTCATGTGGGTTTGGTAAAACTAAACGAATGAGAAGTTATAACTGGAATAAAAACTAAACGCTAATTATTTATAAATTAACCCCTATAAAAAACGATAGAGATTTAAATGAAAGAAGAATGCGGTGTAGTAGGAGTGGTTTTGCCTGAAGCAGAACCACAATCAAATTCATCCGCTTTCCAAATCTATTACGGATTATATGCACTACAGCACCGGGGGCAGGAATCTACAGGTATAACCATCCATAATGGCTGTTCTGCAAATTCTATTAAAGGGATGGGGCTTGTACCCGAAGTATATGTTAAGGACGACCTTAAAAACCTGACCGGGAATGTTGGTATCGGTCATGTGAGATATTCTACATCTGGCAATTCCGGAATTGAAAACTGTCAACCATTGGTTGTTAATTTTAAAGGTGGAACGGTTGCCATAGCGCATAACGGCAATCTTGTAAACGCCTGTGAACTCAGGGATGAACTTGAATCTGAAGGTCGTATTTTTATAACAGATTCTGATACCGAAGTGATAGCCCATTTACTTGTAAAACAGCTTTTAAAACACAACATTTTTGATTCGATTCGTCAGGTGATGCAACGGCTTGTAGGGTCTTACTCTCTTACAATTTTAATTGATGGTCAGTTGATAGCAGTAAGAGACCCATTGGGTATTAAACCTCTTTGTATTGGAGAGGTTGAAGGTGGATATGCAGTTGCATCCGAAAGTGTAGCAATCGATACACTCAATGGCAAACTGTTAAGGGATGTATACCCCGGTGAGGTTCTGTTCTTTAATGACGGCGAAATAGAAAGTTATCAATTGGATAATGAAAAAAGGTCAGCTCACTGTGTTTTTGAATACATCTATTTTGCACGTCCAGATTCAATAATCGATGGCAAACTGGTTTATAAAGTCAGAGAAAAAATAGGTCGGGTTCTTGCGGATGAACATCCGGTGGAATCTGATGTAGTATCACCCGTGCCTGATTCAGGAATAACTTCTGCGATAGGATATTCCAAAGAATCAGGTATCAAATACAGTGAAGGTTTGATGAAAAACCGATACATAGGTCGGACTTTTATATTGCCGGGACAGGAAATGCGTGATATAGCAGTACGGCTTAAAATGAATACTATCTCTGATAATATTGATGGGGAACGGTTAATTTTAATCGATGATAGTATTGTACGTGGGACTACATCCAAGCGAATTGTCAATATGATTCGTGATTCGGGAGCCAAAGAAGTTCATGCAAGAATAGGAAGCCCTCCAATCATTGCACCTTGCTATCTGGGAATTGATATGGCAACCCGTGAACAGTTGATAGCATCTCAAAACACCATAGAAGGTATCAGGGATATGATTGGAGTGGATTCTATTGGATACCTGAGTATTGATGGGCTTGTAGAAGCGATAGGAATTAATAAAAACGAATTATGCCTTGGATGTTTAACAGGTAGGTATCCTGTTGAAATCTACGGTGAAGAATGCTGTGCTCATCTACAGTCACGATTGTCTGAGTATTAAATATGTTATAAACAATTTAATACCCTTTTTTTAATTATTTACCACTTACAAAATAACTAAAGTTATTTATAATATTGTATTAACAAAATTAATGTAATAGCGGTTTTTGAATATTTCCATACTTTAATCATAGTTTATCGGATAATATGAGCGAACCTAATAACAATAAGTGTCGTGCAGATGACTCTGATTTTTTTCAATACTTAGTTCAATCTCTGCCGGATAATCTTGCAGTTCTTGATGAATCTGGGAATATAATTTATGTAAATGAGAACTGGAGACAATTCGCCCTCTAAAACGGTATTGACCCTTCAACATGTAGTGAAGGTACTAATTACCTTAAGTTATGTGATGAATCGAAAGGAGAATGGTCTGATGAGGCATCAGATGCGTCTAAAGGGATAAACGAAGTTATAAACGGCGAGAAAAGTTTTTTTGAACTGGAATATCCCTACCATTCTCCATATGAATACCGCTGGTTTATGATGAAAGTGGTACCAGTATCCAATAATTATCCTGCAAAAGTTCTTGTGTACCATATAGATGTTACAAAAAAGAAACTTGAACATGAAAGACTGGTGTCTAAAAATGAAGACCTGCAACGTTTAAACGAATTCAAAGATATTTTTGCTGACATCATGCGCCATGACCTTCTTAACCCGGTGGGGTTAATTAAAGGTTATGTCCATTTATAATAATGGAAGGTAGAAAACCCTGATGTCTTCAGCATCAGGGCTGAATACCGTCCAATATATAACTTAACATATAAATAATGTTAAATCATAATAATTATGGTATGTTAAAAGCTTACAAGTATCGTATGTATCCAAACCAAATCCAACAGGAGTTAATCGCAAAACATATAGGAGCTTGTAGGTTCATATACAACTGGGCATTGGAGAACAAAATCAAATCTTATGAGCAGGATGGTAAAGCAATATCAAGATTTGAATTGAACAAACAGATAAGGGTATTAAAACAAGATCATGAATGGTTGAATGAAATTAACTCACAATCATTACAGGGAGCTACTCTTAACCTGGAAAATGCTTTTACCAAATTTTTCAGAGAAAAATCAGGTTTTCCAAAGTTTAAATCCAAGAAAAACCCAGTACAATCGTTTTCTGTTCCTCAGTATTATAAAGTCGATTTTGAGAATAATAAAGTATACATACCTAAAATCGGCTGGATAAAAACAAGGCTGCATAGAAGTTTTGATGGTAAACAAAGGACTGCAACTATAACAAGAACACCGACAGGAAAATATTATATCAGTATTTTAGTCGATGACGACAAACAATTACCACAAAAACAGACATTTTACGAAGTTAATACTATAGGAGTCGATGTAGGAATCAAAGATTTCGCTGTAACATCCGACGGTGAAAAAATCGATAATCCAAGATACCTGAAAAATTCAATTGAAAGATTGAAGGTATTACAGAAAAGGCTCAGCAGAAAAAAGAAGGGTTCTAACAATCACAGGAAACTGAAACATCAGATAGCAAAATATCATGAGAAAATTGCTAATCAGAGAGAAGATTTCCAGCATAAATTAAGTTCCAGGTTGATAAGCGAGAACCAAGCTGTAGCACTGGAATGTTTGAATGTAAAAGGACTGCTGAAAAATCATAATCTGGCACAGCATATAACCGATGCTTCATGGAGTAGTTTTGTTCAGAAATTAGAGTATAAAGCAGAATGGTACGGTAAAAATATCATCAAGATAGGACGATTCGACCCATCAAGCAAAATCTGTCATGTATGTGGATATTATCATCAGGATTTAGAACTTAAAGACAGAGAATGGGAATGTCCTGACTGCAAAACGGAACATGATAGGGACATCAACGCATCAGTTAACATTAAAAAATTCGCACTGGATAAACAGAATCTAATTTCACCTTCGGGATGAGGGGTAGAGCCTGTGGACTTGTTCCCATAAGGGAAAAGGATGAAACAGGAAGCCACTTGGTCTTTAGCCAAGTGGTAGTTCACATAAAAAGGTTGTAGATTAACATAATGGATATATCTGTCTGTATAGTAAAAAAAACGAGAAACAGCAGTGTATATCAATTTACCTGCAAAATAATTTTAAAATTTAATAGGGCCGGGACCGAGAATCGAACTCGGGTCATAGCCTCCACAGGGCTACAGGATGACCGCTACCCTACCCCGGCATAGATTTATATCTTTTAGAAGCAATCTATAGATGTGCGTTTCTTAAATAAATGTTTTCCCTGAAATAATAATAGAATAATAAAACTGGAAATCAATCCAGTTTTGACATCGCAATTTTTGCCGCCATTTCTCCAGAAAGCAGCATACCACCAAAGACTGGACCCATTCTGGGCGCACCTGCAACAGCGTTGGCTGCCATGCCCGTAACGATAAGTCCAGGATATACTTCTCTGGTGGTTTCTTTTAGGCTTTTTTCTCCAGCGTCAGCCCACATGGGTCGTTCTCCAACAACACCTTCAAATTTGGCATTTGGAATCTTTCTTTGAACGGTGTTGCATACTACTGCTTCATGCCCTGTGCCATCGATTACGACTTTTGCACGTATGGTAAGTGGGTCAACATGAAGGTTTGCGATGGATACTGCTGTCCAGTTGATAACAATACCTGTAACACGGTCATCTTCGCGAATCATGACATCCTCAAAATTTACCAGATTGAATACCTGAACACCTGAAGTCACGGTTTTGTTTATGAGTCTGGATACGGATTCAATTGAATTGGCGATGTAATAACCTTTCTCATTATCGTATTCATAGTGGTTAATATCGAATTCTTCCAGTATTTTACGGGCTTCATCCTGAACAACAATACGTGGAAACATCATTCCACCGCCCCACATGCCTCCTCCAAGTGCAAGTTTTTTCTCAAAAAGTGCGACTTTATAACCTTCTTGGGCGAGGCGTGTGGCAGCAATCATGTTTGCAGGTCCTCCACCAACAAGTGCCACATCAACTTCGGTGTAGTCAATAAATGTTTTAGAAAAATCATCAACTATGGCTTTTGTAATTGTAATGTCATCAAGCTCCATATTATTCGACCTCATCAATCATCAATAGGTGAATGGAATCTGTGTAATTAATCTTAAAGTTGTTGGGCTTTTTTTATTCAATAAATAGTATAGGATTACCGATATGTTTATTTTATAGGTAGTGCTTATTTATAATTGTTGAAGTAAATTGAATATATTGGGGTAATATTTAACTAATTCTTTATTTCTTTTATTATATATAACAATCAAGAGTTGGTATTATAGTACGATACTATCAAAAATATCAAAATATGACACTGAATAGTGATGCCGATTTTATGGATAATATTGCAGAGAAAATAATTCTAAAACCTGTAGGTTACCCTCTATCAGGTATATTTGAGGATTATCCAGAAATAGAAAATCCTGAAGTTTTTGAATGCTATGCACGAGAACAATGGGAAGAACATCTTGCACGAAAAGGTGAATATCTTTTTGACCGCAGAATGTATCCTGATTTTGCCTATAAAATAATAGATGTTGATCCACCAGAGTCGGTGATTGGTCCATACACGACTATTATTGTAATGGAAGATAACAACAATGTGGAAACTTCAGAACTTAACACCGATATAAACTTTGATGATGTAATAGGTCAGGATAATGCACGTAAAAAATGCAAGCTTGTTGAGAAATTCCTTGAAAATCCTGATAAATTTGGTAAATGGGCACCAAGAAATATATTGTTCTATGGTCCATCTGGAACTGGAAAAACTATGCTTGCAAAGGGACTTGCAAATAAAACTGATGTACCTATAATCACTATAAAGGCGACTGAACTTATAGGTGAATATGTAGGAGAAGGAGCAAAACAGATTCATCAGGTTTATGACCGTGCAGAGAATATGGCTCCGTGTATAATATTTATCGATGAACTTGATGCAGTTGCACTTGACAGAAGGTATCAGGAGCTTAGAGGGGATGTTGCTGAAATTGTAAATGCTCTGCTTACTGAGATGGATGGAATCATTGAACGTAAAGGGGTATGTACAATAGGTGCAACCAATCGAAAAGATACACTTGATTCAGCTGTTAGTAACAGATTTGAAGAAGAGATTGAATTTGTCCTTCCTGATGAGAATGAGCGTTTAAAAATTATTGAAACCAACATAAAGACGTTTCCGTTGCCCATTAAAAATGTTAATATATCCAAAATCGCAAAGCTTACACAGGGTTTTTCGGGCAGAGATATTGTAGAAAAAGTATTGAAAGTATCGCTTCACCAGACTATCATTGATGATAAAGAAGAAGTTAATGGCAGATATCTGGAAGACACCGTTTCCAGGTTGCAAAAGAAAAACAACTCAAAAACAGAAAATCGTATGTATATCTGATTCTATTTTTAATTCTATTAAACCAAAATCCAAGGTGTTTGTATGAGTGAACCCAGTCCAAGATATTTAAAATGCAGAGTGGTAAATGTAGTTGATAATCCACTCGGATTTAAAGGAATAGTTGTAGAAGACATTGACACAGAGGGTCGTATATACTTTGGAAGGACAAAACCCAAAGATTGTACTCTCCAGCAGGGGGACACGGCTTATGTCTATGTGAATCCAGTAAACATGGTTTTTGAGGATGATGAAAGGACAATGGAAGTTACTTTGTATGATGAAAACAACAATAAGCTCGACTGGACGATAATTTAAAATTCTTTATTTTTTATACGGGATGTTGATTTCCATCAGGTCGTCTGCAATAACAACATTTTCAAATATTTCATTTGCGTCGTTTAAAAGAGGACTTTCATCTTCGGTGTATCTTGAACTAATATGTGTAAGAACCAGTTTAATAACACCGGCTTTTTTAGCCAACTCTGCAGCTTCACTTGCAGTAGAGTGCATGGATTCAGCCGCCCATTCGGATTGGCTGTCATCCAAAGACCCGTCGTGGATTAATACATCAGCTTCCAAGCTTGCATTGAATACATCCTCACAGGGTCTGGTGTCCCCGCTGTATACAACAGTTCTTCCGGGTCTTGGTTCACCTACCACTTCTTCTGGATGCACAGTTCTACCGTCTACTTCAACAGGATTTCCCTTTTGCAATTTCGAAAACAATGGTCCCGGGGGTACTCCAAGAGATACTGCTTTATCCCTGTCGAATTTACCGGGGCGTTTATTTTCAACAAGTGAATACCCAATGCTTTTGACACCATGTTCTGTTTTTAATGCTTTTATATGGTATCCGTTTTTTTCTATGATGTCTCCTGGTTTTAACTCTACAGTTTTTATTTCATAACCCAGCTGACAGTATCCGAGAGCAGTAAGTATCTGGATGAATACGTCTATTTTTTCAGGTCCATAGATATATAGAGGTTCTGTGCGACCCTGAAACGACATTGTTTGTAAAAGTCCGGGTATTCCAAGGACATGGTCAGCATGGAAATGTGTAATAAATATGGATGACAATGACATCATCCCGGTCCTTGCACGCATCATCTGCTGCTGTGCACCTTCACCACAGTCAAACATTAAAAGTTCGCTATCTTTTTTAATTAATATTGAAGGTGGATTACGGTATGGTGTCGGTAATGAACCGGCAGTTCCGAGGAAAGTGATTTTTAACATTGACATGTCCGATTAATAATGGCTGGAGAAATATTTAGCTATTGCTAAAAATTGTTCGAATCCATGTAGTATAGTAAAACCCAACTTGATATAACAAATTCAGGTGTCCAGTGATTTCTGCAGGTCTAATGTTTCTATATTTCTATTATCGGCGTCCTTTATTATGCTAATTATTTTCATGAGTAAATTCTCTATATCATCGCATTTCAGTTTACTATAAGGTATGTCAAAGTAATCATTTGCATCAAATATGTAATGTCTACAGCCATCGATTGTGGACACTTCAACAGCCAAGTTCCTCCGGTTAAGGTTTAATTCTATATGCATGATATGTTTCGAATTTATAAAATATGGTATATTAAGACCCGATAAATCCTTACATCCTGTTGTTGATGCCTTAATCCAAGTCATAAGTAACTCCCCTTGATTTATAATCCCCTACTTTAAGGAATAGTTTATTTGTACGTTACATATAATTATTTACACAAATTTACTTATTTGTGTTTGTTTTTTAAAAATCGAATTATAGAGTAGTAACGGCGGTAACCATTCGAAAACTTCTTATACAATCCATCAAGTAATAAAATCTCCAGTTGATATAATATAATTCTACAAGCTTTATAAATATGAATTACATTTTATATATTCAATAATACAAGAGGATAAATTATGAAGTGGCAAGGAAGATCAAAAAGAACACCAAGTGGAGCCAAAATAACACCTGTCCGTGGGAAAAGGAAGCATGAAATAGGAAGAGAATCAACAGAAACATATGTGAGTGAGACCAAAAGGAAAAATATAGCATCAAGGGGATGTAACCGCAAATACAGGCTTCTCAGATGCAATGAAGCTAATGTAACCAATCCTGCTGATGGAACAACCCAGAAATCAACTATTGAAAATGTGGTTGAGAATCCGGCAAATGTACACTACATGAGACGTAATATCATTACAAAAGGCTCAGTAATCAAAACAGGATTGGGCAATGCTAAAGTGACAAGTCGTCCTGGTCAGGATGGCGTTGTAAATGCAGTTTTGATTGAATAAATAACAAAAACCCGCCTCTCTTATTGATTTTGTTTTAAAAGGAATGAAGTATGGATAAACATACCTGGCACATACTGGAAATACTGGAAGAGAATGCTCGTGCAACGCCTGAAGATATAGCCTCTCAAACAGGTTTGCCTGTAACTGAAGTCAATGATATAATCTCAAAGCTTGAAAAGGATAAAATCATTCGCAAGTACAAGACTATTATTGACTGGGAGCAGGCGGGTGAAGATTATGTCTATGCGATTATCGAGTTAAAAGTTGTACTTGAGAGGAAGCAGGGTTATCAGGCGATAGCGGAGCGTCTCTACAAGTTTCCAGAAGTACGCTCGGTAAGGTTGATTTCAGGAGACCACGATATATCTATTACTGTGCGCGGCAGGTCTATGAAGGAAGTAGCATTTTTTGTAGCAGAAAAAATAGCAACCCTTGAACAGATACATAGTACATCCACTCACTTTGTTTTAAAAACCTATAAAGAAGACGGTTTTATATTCGATGAACCTGAAAAGATTAAACGTTTGCCCGTATCCCCATAAAAAAACATAAGGTGACGAATTATTGAGGCCGCAATGTGATCCTTCCTGTTTTGTTGCAGACCATCTAAAGAAAGTACCACCATCTGGAATCAGACGTTTTTTCGATATTGTATGCGAGGCTGATGATGTTATATCTCTTGGTGTAGGAGAACCTGATTATATAACTCCGTGGCACATAAGAGAATCCTGCATACATTCAATTGAACAGGGAGAAACATCCTACACATCAAACTATGGACTTTTAGAGCTTAGAGAACAGATATCTGAATTGTTCTCAAAAAAGTACAATGTTGAATACAACCCTGAATCTGAAGTGCTTGTAACAACAGGTGTCAGTGAGGCACTTGATATTGCAATCCGTGCGATTGTTAATCCTGGTGATGAAGTAATAGTTGTTCAGCCGTCTTATGTTGCATATGTACCATCGATAATATTTGCAGGCGGAGTGCCGGTTACTGTTTCTACAAAAATGTCCAATAATTTCAAAATAACACCTGAAGAACTGAAAAATGTCATTACTGAAAATACAAAGGCTGTAGTACTGAACTACCCTAACAATCCGACAGGAGCCACCATGGATAAAGCTGACCTTGAGGCTATAGCTGACGTGGTGGTTGATAATGACCTGATGGTTATTTCAGATGAGGTGTATGATTGCCTGACGTATGAAGGTGAACACACCTGTTTTTCGTCTCTTGAAGGTATGCGAAACCGCACGATATTGTTGAACGGTTTTTCAAAATCGTATGCAATGACGGGTTTCAGGATAGCCTACGCACTCGGTGATTCCGAGATTATAAACTCAATGATGTTGATACATCAGTATACCATGCTCTGTGCACCAATCGTAGCCCAGCTTGGAGCGATGGAAGCATTGAGAAACGGTAATGATGAACTTGACAAAATGATTCGTGAATACGACAGACGAAGGAATCTCATCGTAGATGGTCTCAACAGAATAGGATTGGAATGCTTTGAGCCAAAAGGGGCGTTCTATGCATTTCCATCAATCCAAAGTACCGGTATGACATCATCCGAATTTGCAGAAAATCTGCTGGATGACCAGAAAGTAGTAACCATTCCTGGAGATGTTTTTGGTGAAGCAGGACAGGGATTTTTGCGATGTTCTTATGCGGCATCAAAAGATGAGATACAGGAAGCACTTGAGAGAATTGAAACGTTTGTTAACAAAACCTGATTGATATTATCAATCCACAGCCAGTTCCTCATCGATGTTGTCGATAAGCGAACTTACTTTTTTGTACCAGTCATCGATGTTGTCCTGCATCATTTTTTTGACGGATTCGGGGCTGATTGCCACGTATTCGTAATAATATCCTCCAACATCAATCGACCGGCTTTCACGATAAACAAGTCCGCATGATATAAGATTTTGCAGTGAACGGTAGGATGTGCTGCGTTCTCTGTCCAGCAGTTTTCCCAGTTTTTCGGCTGTCATGGGACCGTTTACAAGTAACAGTTTGTATGCCTGTAAATCAAGTTCTTTTAGTCCAAGGATACATTTTGCTACATCATCACAATTAAAATTTGCTCTCAGCATTTCGGGAATAGAATGTGCCATTTATAAATCACTCGTTTTATGGATTGATAGTTTTTGTATAGTTTATCCAAAACCATAATAAACATATCGTTAATTATATATATAATTTGCCAAGTTCACCCGCAATTAAAATGGAACCCATAATTCCTGAAGACGAGCGTTCTGATAAACCACTGGATACAGACGAGATTATTTATCATCCGGATATGAAACGTGCAAATGACTGGATACTGGATGAATATGAACCACCTGAAAGAGATGTCTGTATTTTTGTGCCCTGTGCCAAGAAGAAACCGTATCATGAAAGTCCTTCGCACCAAACCTTTGATAAGGTAATATTCGGTTTGCTGAACCCTGAACAGGTTCATGTGGTCGTTTTTGGTACATGTGGTGTAACACCCCGAGAACTTGATAACCAGTATCCTTTCATGCATTATCAGTTTATGCTTGGTAAATGTGATGTACCGAAAATAAAACGGGATTTCATAAAAATGGAAAGCGAACGTCTGGCACGCTATCTTGAAAAAACAAGGTACAAATACAAACACAGGATAGCTTATTGTATAGGGGATTTCAGAAAGGCAATGGAAAAAGCAGTTGAAATGGTGGATATAGATGTAAAAATCGTTCCTAAAGAAGATACGATTCAGAAAAACATCCATCTGGATAAAAAATTTATCTATGGAAGCCTCAACCAGAAGGACTATCTTCAGGATTTCTCTGATGCCATAACAACAAAAATGGGACTTGAAAAAAAGACAGTTGCAATAGATAAAGAGCATTCAGAAAACGATAATGACTGGTACCTTTTCTAAATTTTAAAATGAATTTGATAAAAATAGGTTAAAGGTATGGAGATTGTGCAAGTACACCCATACCGTTATCCGATATATTAAGCACTCTGATTTCATTAATGGTTTTTGAACCCCGCATTTTCATGACATAGATCGAACGCTGGAGAGTGTTTCCAGTTTTGAAACGTTCAAGCTTTATGACTGAATCAGCACCGTATTCAACTACATCGTTAAGCTCAAAAAGAGTTCCTACTGTAACAACTGAAGTTACACCGTGGCTTCTGAATACACTGAATACATCATCAACCATTGTCCTTAGTTTATAATTTGATTCTATCGCCAGGAAGAGAGCTTCTATTGAATCAACAAAAACGCGTTCCGGTTTTTCTTTTTCTATTTTACTCTCAACCAGTTTTTTAAAGCTTTTTATAAGCTCTGATGGTGCGATTTCCACACTTTTTTGTAGACGAAGGCTTGGGTCTGTTATATCCACAAATGAAATGTATCCCTGTTGTTCCATTTCTTTCAAATCCCAACCAAAAGAGGTTTTCATTTCTCTAACCAGTGATTTGGATTCTTCAGACGTTATTATAAGCATTCCTTTTTCGCCTTTTTTAGCCCCCTCATACAAAAATTGTGACCCAAATATAGTTTTTCCAGTACCTGAATTACCAGAAACTACATTAACAGTTTCTGTAAAGAATCCCCCATGTAACATATCGTCCAAGCCTGGTATCTCTGTACTAACTCTCTCTGGTTGAGATGTCTCTTCCTGTGGTGTTTCTGCCATTT
Organism: Methanohalobium evestigatum Z-7303; assembly: GCF_000196655.1. Lineage (GTDB taxonomy): Archaea > Halobacteriota > Methanosarcinia > Methanosarcinales > Methanosarcinaceae > Methanohalobium > Methanohalobium evestigatum. The sequence continues at coordinate 201,068 of NC_014253.1, forward strand.
ATAATCACCTGATAGGTCTATCAATAAACTTGGTTTTTAACCTTAAGTAATTAATTCAATTATTTGGAGTGTCATGTATATACATTTTTGTGTTTACACAGATATAATTTTATTTTTTGTTGGATTTATTCAAATAGTTTATTATGAGAGGTTAATATATAAATTAATTTATTGAGATGTTTGTCCAGACCTTTCCAGTAATTTTTTCTTACAACGTTCCAGATCATCAGCAGTATTAATATTAAGTGCAAGTTCGGGATGATCCATTATAAGGTTGTGATCATCTTGTTCTTGCCTGATGTATTTTCCATCCAGGATATTAACACCAGTAGGAACAATCAGGTTTCCATCTCTGTGAAATACTGTATCAGGTCTTATGCCAAGATTTTTGCATACGGATATCGGAATGTGTACAGAAAGAGCAGGTTTACCACATTCGCGATACTCATCTACGATTTTGTCAATTAATTCGGGGGTTATCAGAGCAAGGTCAGACATTATAATCATGACAGGTTCTTTTATACCTGCGTTTTCAACTGCATATATCATATCGCCTACATAATCTCCGCCTGCGGTTTCTATAACGTTTACCCTGTTTTGATATTGATTGGATACATAAATTTCAGTGTTAGGGGTAGCCTGAGATACAGCAACATATATGTTGTCAATATTATCTGCTTTTTCGAGAGCGTCAATAACGTAGCTTATCAACGGTGACCCAAGAAGCTGTACACAGGGTTTTTCTCCCATTCCGAGTCTTGTTCCCCGTCCACCAGCCATTACAACAACGTCCATATCATCACACCTCCAGTATAGCCTCCTTTTATCATTAAAAATACGGCTAACAATGTAATTATCCGACCGACTTCATTGGATGTGCCCAGTCCATCACCAGTCACACCACCAAAATGGCGGTTTGTAATATTTAATATTATTAATGCAGATATCATTGCTGCAATAAACCCAACTATACCAAAAATTCCAAGCACCAACCAGCAGAAGAAACCTCCACCGGCAAGTCCTATAATGAATTTAGGAAATGTGGTATTATCAATAACCATTGATCCAAGTCCCTCATGTATGGATTTGCCAAATGCTGCAATCGTGAGCATCGATTGTTTTGCTGATATCTCTGCAACAACCAGAGAGGAAAATATCAACAAGCTGGTGCTCAAATTAATATTCTGAACCAGACTTTCATCCAGTAAAGTGGTTATAACAGCGTATAATGAGACAAGTCCCAGTACACAGAACGCCGCTCCGCCGATTCCTAATGATACGTCTTTCATGGCATTTATTTTCTTTTCACGTGACCCATGAGCTGTCAGTCCATCTCCAAAATCAGCAAGCCCGTCAAGATGGTTAAATCCTGTAAAATAATATACCGTGATGATAATGGCGACAGCACTGATAACAGGGGGGAATACAAAACCAAAAAGATAAGCAAATGTACCTATAATAAGACCGATAACAATGCCTACAAACGGAAACAGGTATATTCTTTTTACCAGTTCATCAAGACCTTCCATTGTGAGTCCGAAAGGTATGGTGGACAGAAATCCGAAACCTGATTTTACTGCAAGTAAATATGAATTCATTCCACAACCACACCAGTCGTTTTATTCACTAGAATCATTATTGTTGTCCATTTCTGCTATGGCTCTTGTATACATATTTGCAGAAACACCGCCTACAATACCTGCAACTACATCATCCATAAATGGTCCAAGCTTTGAAAGAATACCTGGTTTTTCCTTATCAAAACGGACATATTCAAACATCCCTTTATCTCCACTTATGTATTTTGAAATGCTCATACCGAGTACTTCATCGGCAATAATAAAAGAGAGGTCTTTTTCATAGGAACTCTTACTCAGATTGGGGAGTGAGCCTTCTTTACCTTCTTTTTCAAGCAATATTCCTGAATATACCAGTATACAGAGGTTGGGGTCTGAAAATGCGATGTCTAGTTCTCTTATGAATATACTTTCTGCTTTTTCTTTGGTTTCAAGTCCTGGATGTGAAAAATACAATTCCATTGCAGTATCTATAATATCTTTTTTACTTACACCGTTTTTTTCCATAACATTATATATTTCATTATCGTATTTTTCTTCTTCAAGTTCTTCAGGCTGTTCGCCTTTCAGGTCTTTTTCATCTACATCTGATAATTTCATAACAATCCTCTTTAACAAAACCTTTTGGATTAGATATAACCAATTAGATTCATAATACCATAAATAATCAATGAAAATATAATTATGGATATTATTGCTGCAGATATAATAATTTGGGATACCCTCTTAATGTCAGAGGGTTCAGGTCCGGGGAAGCTATCACCGAGAGTATAGGTATCCGGTTTTTCAAGTTTGACTCTGAGAGCCCCAGATACAGCAGCCATGGGGTATCCAGAATTAGGTGATGATGTGAGCCCACCTTCATAGTAGGCACATTTTAATGAATCGATGATGCTGAGTTTTTTCTCGACAAAAATATTGACCACAAACGCGGATAATGCGATAAATACTACCGATATTCGAGCGGGAATCCAGTTTAGTATATCATCAAGTTTTGCGGATACATACCCCAATTCTTTGTAGGCATCATTTTTGTAACCGATCATTGAATCCAGCGTATTAACCGCTTTGTAGGCATATACAGCCACAAGTCCAAAGGGTCCAAGAATTGAATAATAAAATATTGGGCTTAAAATTCCATCTGTAAAGTTTTCAGATGTTGATTCTATCACAGCGGATGACATCTGACTACTGTTTAGTTCGGATGGGTCTCTGCTGACAAATATTTTTAATTTTGAACGAACATCATCCAGACGATTTTGAATCAAATCATTGTAAATATCCTGACCTGGTGTGATAAGACTTCGTATAGCGAATGTGGATTTTAAAAAATAGGCTGAGATGAGAATAGCAACAGTCTCTGGTATATATGATGCTGCAGTAAACAATGTGATAATATAACCAATAGCTGATGCAAACACTATACATATAGCAGCAAGAAATATCCCGTATAATTTTCTGGATTTATCGGGGGATGATTTATCCATGAAGGCTATAAATTTGCCTATCCAGACCACAGGATGGATTGAAGCTGGAGGTTCACCAACAAGCAAATCAAAAACTGTTGCTATAATAAGAACCGATATAAAGAATTCAGCATCAGGTGTTAGAAAACCAATCATAGAAGAGGCTCCACTATCCTTTCCCAAGCTTTATTCAGGTTTTGTTTTGTATCACCATTTTCATCCATGAGAACATCCAGTACCTGCTCTACAATTTTTTCCCTGTGGATAATATGACAGTCAGAACAGCTCCATACTTTTCCCCCACCAGTACTTTTAATGTATTGGCCGCCTGTCCTCTCATCTTCGCATGGATAGAAAGGACAGAAACAAAAAGTACAATCCTGCCCTGGATAGTGGCAGGGATAATATTCACAGGTGCTTCTGCCTGAATGGTTACCTGTTGATGCAGATTCCAGTTTGGATTCCAAATATTTGTTTCCCTGCTCCTGTCCCCATTCAGTAAGCAATTCACCGATATTTTTGGCCAGTTTATCGGTATCCTCCGAATTTCTGACAGCGACTCTGATAAACTCGTCACCAAGTGAACAGAACGAACTGCAGTCTCTTACAAGTATGCCTCTTGCAGCCAGTCTCTGTGAGAGTTCTTTAGAATCCATCACAGATTCACTCACATCCACAAGTATATAGTTCACACTGCTGTCCAGTGGAGTAAACCCGTGAATCCGTGAAATTCTGTCGATGAGATACTTGCGTTCCCTGTCAATCATTTTCCTTGAATCCCTGAAATATGAACTGTAAACACCGCCTTTCATCTTCAGTAATTTAGTACCTACAACATCGGATACAAAACCCATGTTCCATGACAATCTAGCATTGTCAAGCACATTTGCCAGTTTTTGTGATGCAACACCGAACCCTACACGTATGCCCGGTATAGCAAACGATTTTGTTAGTGAGCGCATGACAAACACAAAATTGTTGTCCTTTACGAGTTCAGCAACGCTTTGCTCAGGGTCTGAAAGTTCGATAAACGCCTCGTCCACAAACAGAAGGGTACTGGTTTCTGCACACCGGTCCGCCAAATCCTTTAGTATAGACCTTGACAGCAGTTCACCTGTAGGATTGTTGGGGTTGCAAACAAAAAGAATCTTTGAGCTGTTAAGGAGTTCGTCTGAAATCTGGGGAATCTCACTATAATTGATATATACGGGTCTGGCACCGAAAATCCTGCACTGGAGTTCATACTCATCAAAAGTTGGCTGGGGTATTATCACCTGGTCGCCCTTTTCGACCACGCATTCTGCCACCAGTCTAATAAGTTCACACGAACCGTTTCCGGGTATAATGTTTTCCCTATCCTGATTACCGATAAACCCTGCTGCAGCATCCCTGAATTCAAGATAACGGTTGTCAGGATAACGGGTAAGCTTTTCCGTATTGTTGCTTACAAGTTCCTCGAGACTGCAGTTGTAGTACTGGAAAGGTGTGCCAAGCGGATTCAGACTTGCACTGAAATCAAGTAAATCTGATTCATCCAGGTTGTATTTCTGGGCGGTTTCGCGAACCAATCCTCCATGTACGCATGGTTGCAGTTGCAGGATTTCTGACCTTACAGGTAGACCGGTGTTTTCAGATGACAAATTAATCAAACCTTCTTAATTTGGTGCAAATATATTAATTTATTTATGGTTTGCGATAAGGTTTATTTTAGTTATAATTACACCACATCCGCAAGTGTCGGATTTTGATATATTAAAATAATTAAAAACATAAAATAAAGTTTAACTTTGTTATCAGTGGTCTATATTTTCCGACTATGTATAATTGAAATGACATAAGATTTATCATGTTTAACTAGCATTCAACAAATCCAAATAACTTTTATCAACTAATTACAATCCAAAGCCATTAAGGTACGATCCAGATGAAGCTCAGCAAACCAAGAGGAACACGAGACTTTTTACCCGGTGAAACTGCACGCAGGAGATATGTAGAGAATACAATTCGAGATGTGGTTATAAAATGGGGATACAGTGAAGTCATGACCCCTACATTTGAAACACTGGAATTATTTACGTTAAAATCCGGGGATGATATAATTGGTGAGCTATATAATTTCACAGATAAAGGCGGAAGGGAAATTGCACTTCGTCCTGAACTTACAGCCCCGGTTATGAGGATGTATGTAAATAAACTCCAATCAGAACCGCACCCGTTGAAACTGTTCTATTTTGAAAATTGTTTTAGATATGAACGCCCTCAAAAAGGAAGATTTAGAGAGTTCTGGCAGTTTGGCACTGAAGTAATTGGAAGTGATAAACCTGAAGCTGATGCGGAAGTTATAGCACTTGCAGTTAATATACTTGATTCAGTTGGTGTTAACGGTGCCCTTCACGTTGGAGACCTGAGAATAATCCGTCACATATTAAGCGGACTGGATAATGAACAGCAGACAAAAGTTATGAGATATGTAGATAAAAATGATGATAAAGGTCTTGATGATTATCTTGAAGAAATAGAGGTGCCAGCAGAAACAAGGAGAAACCTGTTTGAACTTATCTCTCTACAGGGTAATGATGCACTGGAAAAAGCTCGTGAAATCACAGGTGACATACCCGAACTTGATAATTTTGAAGAATTGTTAAAACTTCTGGATGTTTACGGACTTGATTACACGATAGATTTTGGTATTGCCAGAGGACTTGATTATTATACCGGTATGGTTTTTGAAATATATGCTGAAGGTCTTGGTGCACAGAATCAGGTTTGTGGAGGGGGTTCGTACCAGTTGATTAAGTTGTTTGGTGGTGGAGAAGTACCATCCACAGGTTTTGGTATTGGTTTTGACCGTATTATGGAAGTAGCCAGTATAGAACCAGAAGAGACCAAGAAACTGGTCGTAGTATCCACTGATTCGACCCGTTTTGAAGCCATAGATATAGCAAACCGATTGAGGGAAGTATACCCAACACATGTAGATATAATGGAACGCAATTTCAAATCTCAGTTGTCGTTTGCAAATATGGTGGAAGCGGACTATGCAGTTATAGTTGGTGAACGTGAAATTGAATCAGGAAAGTTAACTCTCAAAAACATGCATACCGGGGAACAGTGTTCAATGACAGTTGACGAGATTTTAAATATGGATTAAATATTTTAGTATCTATTCTGTAATATTCCCTTTTCAATCATAAATTATATATTATAGGTCGGGGTTATTTAATCCACTTCGCAACATAAGAACTTTAACAACATCAAGTTATTTCTCCCGGTCCGTTACTGTTAACTTGATTATATGTTTACCTGTTATCATAAGTATCATTTATAATATATTCGGAGGAATTTTTATGGCAAAAATGCACACCCGCAGAAAAGGGCAGTCAGGGTCTACCAGACCAATGAGAAATGAAGTACCTGAATGGTCGCCACTGGACGTCAATGAGATAGAACAGAAAGTTATAGAACTCTGGAAAAATGGCTATTCTTCAAGCGAGATAGGTATGATTTTAAGAGACATTCATGGAGTTCCGGATGTAAAACTTGCCACTGGTAAAAAAATAACCAGCATACTGGTGGAAAACAACGAAGAATTCCATGTACCTGAAGACCTGTACAACCTTGTTGTAAAGGCTATTCGTATTAGAAAACACCTTGATATCAACCCTCATGATATACACAACAAACGTTCACTGCAGAACATAGAAGCCAAAATAAGAAGGCTTGCCAAATATTACCGTTCAAACAATGTATTACCATCTGACTGGAAATACAAACCAGAAACAGCAGAAATGCTGATTACCAGATAAATTCTGGTATTTTTTTCTGTTTTTACAATAAACAAAGTTTATTCATAAAAACTGGTTATAGGTTAATAGGGTGGTTTAAAGATATTATATTTTGAGTGGTATAATTGACCGGGAACAGCGAATCATTGGATGAATTAATTTCCACTGCAAAGCAGGTTTCTGAAACTATCCTTAAATACAGTAATGTAAGAGTTGTGTCCCATAATGATACCGATGGTATAACATCAGCTGCTATAATCTGTCAGGCACTTTTAAGGGAAAAAATTCGTTATCATGCTACCATTGTCAGCCGTCTGGATGAAAGTGTAATAGAAGATGTTAACAATACAATTTCTGAAGGCGACCTTGTGATTTTTTGTGATATGGGTAGTGGACAGCCCGACCTTATATCTAATGTATCTGAAGATACAGTGGTAATAGATCATCATAATCCTGAAGGTGAATCAACTGCAAAAGCTGTGTTAAACCCTCATTTTTCGGAAATCGATGGCTCAACTTATCTATCTGCATCAGGAAGTACCTATATGGTTGCAAGAGAGATGGATTCATCAAATGTTGACCTATCAGGTCTTGCAGTCACAGGTGCTATAGGTGACAAGCAGGTATTTGAATCTGCAAACGAGTTTATTCTTGATGAATCAGTTAAAAACAGTGTAATATCTGTAAAAAAAGGTTTAAAAATCGGTGAGGGAGATATTGCACAATTACTGGAAAACGTTCCTGAACCTTATCTTGATATATCCGGTGACCGTGAAAAAATCGATGAGTTCTTGAGTTCTTTAAATGTTCACGGTAATATCAATGATTTGGATTCTGAAGATTTTAAAAAACTGGCGTCAGCAATCACGTTAAAGATAATAAAAAATGCCAGTACAGAGGCTGTTGAATCTGTCATCGGTGATGTATATACCCTGAATAAAGAACCTGTCCAGGATATCTATGAATTCATCCGTATCCTTAATGCATGCGGTAAAGTAAAAAAAGGAGGGCTTGGATTAACACTGTGCCTTAGGGATACATCGGTGCTTGATGAAGCACGCCAGATATCATTGGAATATAATAGAAATATAGTAGACCAGATTAAAAAAGCAGAAAGTTTGATTCAATGTGGTAGCAATATCAGGTACTTAAATGCTGAAAGTATGGATTCTATAGGTATTGTTGCAGGTGTAATAATCAGGTATATGTATCCTGATATGCCGGTTATTGCTACAAATGAAGTTGAAGACGTTGTTAAGGTATCAGCACGTGCAACCCATCATCTGATTGAAAAAGGGGTTGACCTGAACTATGCCATGCGAGAAGCAGCAAAACTTACCGTTGGCAGTGGTGGAGGGCATAATATTGCAGCAGGAGCAGCCATTGAAAAGGGACAGGTTGAAAATTTTATAAATATCGTGGATGATATTATAGGAAAACAATTAAATCCAGACACGGAGTCCAGTGATGAAGATTAACTGCAGAATCATATTTGAAGATGATGAATCAACAGGGATTGCAAAATTTGCAGCTTATTCCCTGCAGCCGGATAATCTGCCAAGTATGTGTACCGAGGTTGATGAGTATGGAGCAACTACGTATTTTTATACTGAAAAGATAACAACTCTTATTTCAACACTGGACGATTTTCTGATGAACACAAAAATAGCAGAAGATGTCTACACATCCCTGAAGAAAAATTAATGAAATCCATAGTATCCTGTCTCCTGTCAATCTAAATCCTATGTAATAACTATCAAAAACATCCAAATGAGGAATATCATGGAATTGAAATTTAACATAAAAGGTTCATTCAAAACAAGTGATGATGCTTCACCTGCCACAGAGGCTATTGATGAATTTATCAATGAGGCAAATGAAACCATTCTCAAAAAAGGAGCTCCTGAAGGTGAAGGTGCAAATGTAGTGGACTGGAATGTTGATGGTAGCAAAATCAACATTACCATTGAATCAGGACGGTATGTGAGGGCACATGATGCTCTTTTACGTATGCGGAAACCACTTGCCAAAAAACTGGGTAAAGATTACCGTATCGGAATACGTGGTATTGAAATTGACTCCTTTAATATCAGTATACCTTCAGAAAATCAGGACCTTGGTGAATTGAAGATCCCATATGTTACAGATATTGATTATAATGATAGTGTAATCAAACTCTCACTGGATGTAGGTGAATCTGAACTTCAAAACAGAGTTCCTGACAGGATACTTACTCTGATGGAGGATAAAATTGCAGCCTTGAGATACGGTGGCAAGGCAGAGCACTGGGAAGTTCTGTGGCAGAGTGGGAAAAAAGAACCAAAATTCTTTGATGACCCGACAAAAGAAATGATGAACAGAGGCTGGATTAAAAGAGGTGCCAGTAGGGGACAGTGGATACATGGTCCACAGCTTGCCAAGTTGTTCAGGACGTTTGAAAAAATCGTGATTGAAGAAATGCTTGAACCACTTGGCTACAAAGAAATGATGTTCCCAAAACTGATACCATGGGATGTATGGAAAAAATCAGGGCATGCAAAAGGGGTATATCCTGAAATTTATTATGTCTGTCCGCCAAAATCCAGAGACCCAGAATATTGGGAAGAGGTTACAGATTATTATAATGTAACCCATGAAGTACCCACTGAAAAGATAAAAGAAAAAATCGGTGAGCCAATAGGAGGGTTATGTTATGCACAATGTCCACCCTTCTGGATATATCTACAGGGTGAAACCATACCCACAAATGAGTTCCCTCTGAAAGTGTTTGATCATTCAGGCACATCTCACAGATATGAAAGTGGCGGAATACATGGAATTGAGCGTGTAGATGAATTCCACAGAATAGAGATTGTCTGGCTGGGAACCCATGACCAGGTTGTTAGCGAATCGAAAGCACTTCAGGATAAATACAGACATATATTTGATGATATACTCGATCTTGAATGGAGAAAAGCGGGAGTAACACCCTGGTTCATGGCACAGGAAGGACTTACTGGGACTTCAGAACAGACTGATGTAGGAACCATTGATTATGAAGCTCCTCTGCCTTACAGAGGAGATGATGGAGAATGGCTTGAATTCCAGAATGTAAGTATTAATGGTAATAAATACCCAAAAGGTTTTAATGTGAAAAGCCAATCAGGTGATGAACTATGGTCAGGATGTTCGGGTGTTGGACTTGAGAGATGGGCATCAGTATTTCTTGCACAGAAAGGACTTGACCCAGAAAACTGGCCAGATGAATTTGTGAAAAGGTTCGGTGAATTACCCGAAGGAATTCACTTCCTGTAATATTAACCTTTAAAAATTGAAAACTGACCGATTTGTTTATATATTGATATGAAAACTATGTATATCCTTATAAATAATAGAATTACTTATAATAAAGCCATATCACATTAACAAAAATCATTAATTATTTGGAGGAATCACTTGGCAAGAAAAGTACAAAAGAAATTAGATAAATGGAAATCCAAAAACTGGTACAACATAGAACCGCCAGAATTTCTCAGTAGTAGTTATATCGGTGTAACACCAGCTGAAAACACCAAAGACCTGCTGGGACGTGTAGTTGAAACAACAGTTGGACAATTAACAAACGACATTACCAAAGAAAAGACCAAACTAAGGCTCCAGATAGATAATGTCGTTGGGGATTCTGCAAAAACAAGGTTTATAGGTCATGAAATCACCACTGATTACCTTCGTTCCATTGTAAAACGTCAAACATCAAGGATAGATAATAATGTTGTTGTAACAACCAACGACGGTAACAAGGTTCGTGTAAAGCCAATATGTTTCACTGTAAAAAGAGCACACTCAAGTCAGATAAAAGCCATCAGAAAAGTAATGAAGGATGTTGTCAAAGCTCGGGCTTCTGAAGTTGATTATGGACAGTTTATCGATGAAGCCATCTCAGGAAAACTTGCTGCCAATATCTACAGGAATACAAAGAAAGTATATCCGATAAGGAGAGCCGAAATCAGGAAAACTGAAGTTCAGGCAGAACCAATAACTGCCTGAATCTCTCAACTACCTTCTTTTGATTCCTTTTTACGTTTATAATCTTGTTTTATGGCGTCAATCATTTCCTGATTCGCTTCTACAATAAGGGGTCCGATGTACCCGCAGTTTTTGCAGTGGTATAGTTTTCCAGTATATCCACCAGCTTCGTAATACCAATGAGAACTGCCGCATACAGGGCATACTTCAATATACTCTTCTTCAGTCAAATGACCACTTATGTTCAATTATATTATATAATCAGTTTCCATTAATTTTCCGGGATAGGGATTGAAAAAACTCTGGTCTGCATAGGATGTGTTACCAGCTCTTTGTATCAATGATTTCAGGAGTTTCCTGTTAGTTGACAACGTTATTTTTCCTTCTTTATATCTTTGTATATTTTCCATAAAAAGCAATTTTTCTTGGTTGCTTATAAGATTGGAGAATTGATTAAATATCTCTATCATAAACTCTATATAGTCATTGGGTTTGGGTGGATGAACAAATAATTTGTACAGATGATTGCGATATTCTTCAACCACATTAACAGGATTATTGCTTTCAATTTTTGAGATGATATTGTCCATTATCTTTTTTTCATCAGGGTTATAGGCTTTAAACAGCAGGAAGTTGTTTTTATGGAAATCTATTAGATTTTTGAAACTGCATATTTTTCTAAATTTAGCCAGAGTAAATATTTTTATTAAAAAATGTTCACGCCTGTACATATCCGTCAGACTGTTTTCATCTTCTCTGGCAAGTGATGGATAATAATTAACCACTTCATCTCCAAAAAAACCGTTTTCAGTAGTTGTAATAAGTTTTAATTTTTTGCTGTCAGCATATGCTTTGACGTTTCCTATCCCGCAGGATGGGGATTTGGATTTGAGAAGGAATCCATCAATATTATTAAGCGATTTAAAATATGAATAATTAAATCTGTGCATTTTTTCTGTAAAATCTTTGCCGGTAGAGGTCTGGATAAGTCTTTTTTTGTTGCCTTCTATTATTATATCTATGGGTTCACGCGGAACTCCCATACCGATGGCACATTCCGGACAAACAGGAATGAAATTCATATATGGTTTGGTTTTTTCAATAAAAGGACATTTGATAATCTGCCCATTGTACCTGCAGACTTCAAATTCAATGCATTTGCTTATAACTATATTGGGTGTTATGAATCCTTCCAATTTAACTCCTTATAAATATTAAATAGAAAAACAAAATCAAAAGTTTTGTTTTACTTATGAGCAAAAAATGCGATGATTTTATCATCTACTGAATCTATTCTGCAGAATCCAAATCTTTCAAATTGTACTACAGAATCGACTTCATCAGCAATACCATGTTCACCAAATCCTTCATATTGACCATCTGGCGCTATCACTTTAACAGATACTCCATTTACCGGGATCCAGTGTATTATCGGCAGGTTTGCTTTTTTAATCCTTTCTACCGAATCATCAAGGTATCGGGCTTTGAGCGGATTCAGTGATGTAACCTCTATATTGTAGAGGTCTTTCAGACGCAATTTATCTCCAACATTGATGCTGTCTATATCTTCCTGACATACGTACAGTTTTGAACCAATTTCTAATTCTCTGTAACCTCTTTTTTCTTTTGGATGAAGTGAAAGTTTCACATTACGGGGTTCAACACCTGTAATCTCCAGTTCAACAGGGTTCCAAACAAAGAAATAACGGTTTGCATTTGAATCAACCAGCTTTCTGTTTTCTGCATAAAGGGACTCAAGGCTTATGCTTATATCTGTTTCACCAACCCCCATATCTATCATGAATTTGCGGATGGCTTCCGGCTGGATGCCACGTCTTCGAAGGGCTCTGATTGTGGGGAGTGCAGGGTCATCCCAGCCCAGATATTCGCCGTTTTCAATGGATTTTGCAATTGAACTGGTGCTGAATTTACCGAATTCATGTATTTTAACACGTCCCCAGTGGGTGGTTTTGGGATATTTCCATCCGAAGTATTCATAGATATAACGCTGGCGTCTTTCACTATCTCTCAGGTCTTTACCACGGATAATATGATTTACTTCGCATTCGAGGTCTTCAATAGCACCTTCAAAATCAAGGAGTGGCCATACAACATACTTTCCATCAACTTCTGGACGTGGGTGACTGGTTTTTATGATTCTGAAAGCTCCAAAATCTCTTAGTGCAGGGTCTTTGTGCTGGATATCTGTTTTTATACGAAGTACAGCCTCTTTTTCACCATATTCACCGTTCAGCATATTATTCCAGTAATAGAGATTGTCTTCTGGGCTCTGGTTTCGATGAGGGCAGGCTTTTTTGTTGTCTTTGTATTTTTTAAATTCGTCACCTTTACAGAAACAGACATACGCGTTGCCCATTTCAATGAGCTTTTCTGCATATTCATAATATACAGGGATTCTATCGGATGCGTAAACTACTTTGTCAGGTTCTGCACCGAGCCATTTGCAGTCCTCTATATACCAGTCATAGGCTTCCATCATGGGACGTTTTGTTTGTGGGTCGGTATCATCAAAACGGATTATGAATGTTCCATTGTATTTTTTTACGTATTCTGAATTTACTACGATTCCCCTTGTACTTCCCAGTGTTGGAGGACCGTTGGGATTTGGAGCAAAACGCATAACAACTTCTTCACCTTCTTCAACATCCAGAGGTTTTAACCCTTTTGTAGGTTCTTTTTTGGTATATAACTCCTGCAAAAGCTCTGGAGCAATTTTGTTAAGTTCTTCCTTCCAGACATCAGGTGTGCCTTCAGATACTTCATTCAATACATCTTCCACCAAAGGTTTTACTTCTTTTGCCATTTGTCGAAGGTGGGGGGATTCACTCATCACTTTACCCATGACTGCTCCTGTTTTTGGAGGTTGTGAATATTTGACAGCGTTTTGTAATGCATATTTTCTTATTGTTAATTTATCCTCTTCATTTAATGTCATCAACAATCTCCTTGGTATGGATTATTTTATTAACACGGTTATAATAATTGTAATTAAAAACAGTTGCTGTGAAGCAATATATAAACTTGGATTTAGATTTAATGCTCAATGGAATTCCTTATTTCCCGGATACGTGCGGTTTTCTCCTGAATGCTTTTAGTTTTTTGTTCAAATTCGGATAGGAACTTGTCAACCATATCGCCTTCAGTTGCTCCGTGAATGGATGGTTTTATAAGATTTTCCTGTTCAAGTATACGAAGCGAATATCTCACCTTATGAGTTGGCATTTCAGTCTCTTCAGCCAGCCTCAATATTCCTATAGGTCCCTTTTCAATTACCTTTTTAAGAACCAAAAGATGGCGTTCGGTGAGTTCCAGTTCTTTATTTACCTGATCAAGTAACATTATTCAACAACCTCATTACTTAAAGTCCCGATTCCCTCGATTTCGATTTCTACAATATCACCACTATGTATTTTTCCAACACCTGGTGGAGTACCAGTGGCTATAATATCTCCGGGTTGTAATGTCATAATATCGGATATGAATTCTATAAGGTGTGGAACACCAAAGATTAAATTGGATGTATTTGAATTCTGACACGTTATTCCATTCACACGGCACTTAATATTTGCATTGTGTAGGTTGATATCATCTGCAGTTGCTATAAAGGGACCTACTGGTGCAAATGTATCAAAACTTTTTGCGCGTGTCCATTGTCCGTCCTGTTTTTGTAGGTCTCTGGCAGTAACATCATTAAAACATGTGTAACCGGCAATTACATTATTTGTACTATCTGCTTTAACATGTTTACATTTTTTACCTATAACAACACCCAGTTCAGCTTCGTACTCTATATGGTTGCTTGTTTTTGGATGTACGATCTTATCACAATTACCGATAATTGATGATGAAGGCTTTAAAAAAATGAGTGGTTTATTAGGGATATCCAACCCGAGTTCATTTGCATGGTCCTGATAATTTAACCCTACACAGATAATTTTAGATGGATTTACAGGTGGGAGTACCTCTATATCAGATAATTTAAAAATCAATCTGTTACATTCACCTCTCCCGGTAACATGCTCTTTATCATTATCAACATCACCATAGAATATCTCATTTTTGTATTTGAACCGACCAAACATGGTATACACATATTACCTAATTATTATTAAATCCTGCTGGGGAGATAATTATTACAGGTTTCAAATAACTTTTTATTATATCTGTACCATGATTTATCGTATAGTTTGTGGAGGGAGTTAACCATGAATGTTTTGTATGTATATGCACACCAAGAACCAAAATCATTTAACAGCTCAATGAAAGATACAGCATTAGAGGCTTTTGAAGAAAGAGGGGACAGTGTAAAAGTGTCAGACCTGTATGCAATGAATTTTGACCCTGTACTGGATGAAAATGATTTTAAAAACAGGAAATACACAGATATATTCAACCCGTTTTTAGAACAACTCCATGCAAATAAAACAGATGGTTTTGCACCTGATATAAAGGCAGAAATGGACAAAATAAACTGGGCTGATATGCTAATTTTCCAATTCCCGATTTATTTTACAGGTTTTCCTGCGATTATGAAAGGTTGGATAGATAGGGTTTTCTCACCGGGATTTGCTTTTAATCCGTTAACACAAAGCGCTTATGAGACAGGTCTTTTAAAAGGTAAAAAATCGATGCTTGTCACAACAGCGGGAGCAGATAAGGATTGGTATTCTAAAGGAGGAATGCATGGGGATATTCACGAATTGCTCAAAAGCATAACACACTGCACACTGGAGTTTACCGGGCTGGAAGTTTTACCAACCCATGTGGTATACGGAGCAAGCAATCTATCAGAAGATGATGCTAAAAAAGAACTTGAGAGATACAGAGAGCTTATATTATCTCTTTAACCACTTTCATGATGTTTTTTCATATGCCTTTCATAATCCTGTCTGGTAGGAAAAGTCATTTCACACACTTTGCATTCAAACTTGTTTTCTTTTTTTTCTGATTTATCACCCATTTAGTATCCCCCGATTAAATTCATGTTTTGCTTTCTAATTTTTTTGTTTTATCAATGTATTTTGTAACTGTATCAACAAATTCTGCATGACTCCATGTAAGAGGTGCAACTGATATTGATTCTCTGGTTAACGGATTAACTTGTTCGGGCATAATACCGGTTTCAAATGAACAATCTGCAACCCAATTAATAAGGTTCAGTGCTTTATCCAGTTCAGCAAAGTTCTCTGATTTTTTTATATACCACTTGGCAAGCCAGAGGGTGCATATAATCCAGGGATTACCAGTGGATTTATCTGATACTTTATGATAGTGGTCGTTTTCATATCTGGCAACTCCCCCACTTTTGTTTACCCACAGCTTGCTCTCAATGTTTTTCATAGTGTTTTTAACTTTTTCATCATCTGCTGATAGGAGTCCAAATTCAAATATTGCATAAATACTGCTGTCAATAGTATGGTCTATCTCTTTTTGGTCTGGGTTACTTTTTTGATATTTTAAACCTCGTATAAATATCTCTTTATCCCTATCAAACAATTCTTTTAATATAGCGTTTCTTAGGGGAAAGTATCTGCTACGGCATATATTGCAGATTTCAGTATCATTAAAAAGGTAGCTTATTTTTTCAGCAGATGCCAAACCTGCATACACTGTGGCAGAAGTAAATGTATATATGCCTCTCCTCTCCTCCCAAAGGTCATAACTTTCTCTTGGGAGTGAATTGGGATATCTGTAGTCATCCATAAAAAAAACAGCTTTTTTTATTAGAGGCTCATAAAGTTGTTTTATAAAATCGAGGTCACCGGTGGATTCATAATATTTCCAGAGTGCATATATCACCAGTGCTGTTTCATCTTCCTGAATAGGTAAAGCGGGTTTACCGTCTTCTACCCATGGATGCCAGCTGCTTCCAAGGGTTTTGTCAGGATTGTATTTGTGGAGCATGCATCCTTCCCACCAGAGAACATCCCTGCAGAATCTGAAAAAGGGTTTTGTAAATTCTGCAAACCCAGCGTTTATTAGAGTGATGGCAACAAGTGCCCCATCCCTTGACCACATATAACTGTAGGTGTCTCTGTTGAACTGGAGATTATCCGAATCGTTTGCTGCAATTATAGCACCGTGGGTATCATATTGGGTTTTTATAATTAACAGTGACCTTTTGTAAAGAGTGGCGAGTCGGGAATCGAGATTTGAAAGGTCTGTAGAAGTATGATTGACCCATGAACGCTGACATTCCTCGGAATGGTCCAAGATAGCTTCAGCTCCAACATCCATTAGATAATCGTGCAACCGATATACATCATCAAAATTTTGCCCGACAGTCATATAGTAATAAGCAGTGTTTGATGAATTTCCGGGAACTTCAAGGGACACTCCAACTGTTGAATCTACAGAGCCTTGAGCTACAGGGTTTCTGGACAGGACTCCATCTTCTGCATCTCTAAAAGTTCCTTCAAGGTAACCGGTTTCAGATTCTCCGATGGCATAATCCTCGATATCACTGGCAAATCCGTTTTTTTCATCTGATTTGAGAGCCCCAACCAGAAAGTATCTCGACCTCTTGTAATGTATTATGACATTATGGTCCATCTGATATACTGCGGTGTCCCCTATACCGGTTCCATAGAGATGAAAATCCTGGTTGAAAAACAATCGAATATTTCGTTTATAACTACGTTCATTTTTGATAGTTATTTTTCGCAGGAAAATATTATCCTCACAATAGACATTTTCCTCAAGAATCAGTTTTAATCCAAGATTTTTATTTGTTGCTTTATTTTCTGTAATAAGTGTATCGTTTTTATATGCAGGTAATTTTATCCAGTCATCTTCGTTAATCCATGAGAATATTCCATCAACAAATATCCCTATTTTGTGAGCGTGTCCAAGCACATGATTTTCCAGACCAACATAGGGATAGTAAATATCCCTTACCTGAAACCATTTATCTATGTTAACCAGCAATGACTGGTTGCCGAGAACGATATGTCGTGTCATTATCCCCTTAGAGTCTTTTAGGCTGATTATTATTTATATTTTGTTTTTGGTGGTGGTAGAAACAATATATATATGTGGTAAAACAAATCTGTATATAGGAAGATTATATGTCGTCAGAAGATACAGTGGAAACCGGTAATCCTTCAACTGAAAACAATAAAGCATTAATCCGTCAAGTAGTTGAAAAAGCCTGGAAGCCGTCGGTAATCAAGGAAGTCTGTGCTTCTGATTATGTGATTCATTTTGGAAGAGAGACACTTACCCGTGATGATTTAATTGAATTTATGAGCATGTTGCATTCAGCACTAATGGATCTGCGTTTTACTGCTGATGATATTATTGCCGAGGGTGATAAAGTAGTAACACGCTGGACAGCAAGCGGAACTCATCAGGGAGTATTTCAGGGGATACAGCCGACAGGAAATCATGTGGTTTTTACAGGTATTACTATAAGCCGGATTGAAAATGGAATTATTGTCGAAGACTGGGAGGAAGTTGACCAGTTAAATTTTACCCAGCAATTTGGTGTATTTCCGGAAGTTTAAATTTTAACCCTTTTTCCGCTGGCATCTCGTTTGTATTCACCAAATTCTGAATCTATGAGTTCAGTACCTTTAAAAACCGGTCCGTCTTTACATACTCTTAATCCCTTAGGGTCTATACAGCACGCACCACATACACCTATACCGCACTTAAAATACCGGTGGAGATTGAACTCGGTTTTTTCAAGGACGTATTTTTCATCCTGCAGCATATTGAATATGCACCTCAGCATAACTTCAGGACCACAGGTATATATTCTGTCATAATCAGAAAGATTCAGGTTGGTTAGTATATCAGTCACAAATCCACAGGTTCCTGATGTACCGTCATCGGTTGTTATGTACAAATCCCCTGCACTGGAAAATCGTTCTCCAAATATTAATTCGGTAGAACTGCGAGCACCAAGTATAGTAGTCACATCAACACCATTTTTAAAAGAATATTCTGCCAGTGGTGCCAGTGGTGCAGCACCCAAACCACCGGCTACTAACAATATTTTGTCACTCTTTTCAGGAAGTGTAAAACCGTTCCCAAACGGACCTCTCAAACCAATTGTATCCCCTTTTTCCAGTTCGAATAGTCTGGATGTGGCATCTCCTACTTTTTGGACAGTTATTCCGCTGTTATATGACAGTGTCATAGGAATCTCGTCCACACCATGAACCCACACCATCAGGAACTGACCTGCATTTGCATCAAAATATCTGTCAAAGAAAAAAGTCTTTGTTGAGGGTGATTCCTGTACGATATCTATTAATCTTGTATTAAGTGGATACATAAAACATCAGCCCATTTTGTGTGAAAATCCTATGATTTCATCTATTGTTGAATACTCATTTGCAGAAAGATAATCTTCAATCCCTGATGATATTGATTTAAAAACATCCATACTTTGTGATACTGCAGAACCCACTTGTACAGCACTTGCACCTGCCATAATCATTTCCACAGCATCCTGCCAGCAGGATACACCTCCTACCCCCACAACAGGGATATCCAGTGAGGCATACAGGTCATATACACATTTTACAGCAATTGGTCTTATAGCCCGGCCTGAAAGTCCACCGTATCGGTTACCAAGTATCGGATAACCAGTGTTGATATCTATGGACATTCCCCTTACAGTGTTTATTGAAACAACGGCATCAGCTCCCCCTCTTTCAGCAGCTTTACCAATATCTACAATATTTGTGACATTTGGTGTAAGTTTGACCCATACCGGAACATCAATCACATCACAAACACTGGCTGTAATTTCTTCTACAAGGCATGAATCACAGCCGATTGTGGCACCATAACCTTCAGCATGAGGGCAGCTTACATTCAATTCAAAACCATCGGGGTTGGCTGAACTCAATTCTTCAGCAACTTTGACAAAACCTTCTGTATCACCCGCAAAAATGCTTGCTATAATCGGAGTTGATGTATTATTTTTTGCGTTTTCAATTTCCTGCACAAATTCAGTGTATGAAGGATTTGGGAGTCCCATAGCGTTCAGGAAACCATTTTCCAGTTCAATCATAGTGGGGTTGGAATGTCCTTTTTTTGGGACAGGCCCTATGGATTTGGTCACCACTGCACCTGCACCATTGTATGCCATCCGTGTAAGTGATGCACCAGTTGTACCCATAATACCTGAAGCCAGTATAACCGGATTTTTTGGATGAGGGTAAAGAGATTTTTTTGCAACCATGTTAACCAGTTATTCTGCATTTGCCATTTTATCGAGTGCTTCCTGAACTAGCTTTTTACCGCCTTTTCGAACCAGTTCCTCTCCTAATTCATTGGCTTCTTCTTTATAATTGTCAGCTGATATAACATCATCAACTGCAACATAATGAGACCCGTCCAAAGCCAGTACTTCTGAACGGATATGTATCTTTTCATCATTTACAAATTCAGCATACGCACCTATTGGAACTATACATCCTCCACCGACATTACCTATTAGTATGCGTTCAATTTCTGTTTCGATTTTGGTCTGTGGATGGTTTATACGTGAAACTACATTTTCTGATTCATCACCGGATTTTGCAACTACTGCAATAGCACCCTGATTGGCTGAAGGACAGAAATGGTCAGTATCAAGCTGGTGCACAGGTATGTCCCATCCCATACGTCTTAATCCTGCTTCTGCAAGTATAATGCCGTCATATATTCCAGACTCCAGCTTTTTTAACCGGGTGTCTATATTCCCCCTGAGGCTCTGGACATCAAAGTCGGGTCTGTATCTTAAAACTTGGGATTTTCTGCGAAGTGATGTTGTGCCGATAACTGCACCTTCAGGCAGTTCATCCAGTGTAGAACCATCTCTGGTAAGTAGAGCATCAAACGGGGAATCGCGTTTAAGTACCGCAGAGGTTGGCAGTTCTTCTGGACGTTCGGTGGGCAGGTCTTTCATAGAATGCACTGCTATATCGAGTTCGCCAGATAACATCCTTTCATCAATTTCTCTTACAAATGCACCTACACCGCCCAGTTCATGCAGTGGACGGTCTGTAAAAGAGTCTCCAGATGTTTTTATTATTTTTAGGAACGTATTAACGCCCTCTTCTTTAAGCATCTGAGAGACTCTTCTTGTTTGTGTAAGTGCAAGGGAACTTCCACGTGTGCCTATTATTAAATCCATCTAATATTATTCTCCTTATAATCAGGATTGTTTCAGGTTGCTTTCATACGCATTAAGTAATTTCTGGATGTCTGAATCACTGTGTGCATATGAGAGGAAATTCGTTTCAAACTGGGATGGAGGCAGGAAAATACCATCATTAAGCATTCGTTTAAAGAAGTCAAAATAGCCTGATTTGTCGCATTTAAGAGTTTCCTGATAGTTAGTTGGAGCTTTTCCGAAAAATACCTTAAACATGGATGAAATGCCTGATACCTCATAATCCAATCCTGCATCTGATATTATATCTGATAGGCAGGAGCGTATTTCATCACCTTTCTTATTCAGAGTGTCATGAACGTTTTCGTTTTCAAGGACGTCCATTGTAGCAATTCCTGCGGAAAGAGTCGCAGGGTTTCCACTGAAAGTACCTGCCTGATAGACATTTCCATTTGGTGCAACCATATCCATGATTTCCCGTTTTCCACCGAAAACACCGACAGGCATACCTCCACCTACAATCTTTCCAAGAGTGGTCATATCAGGTGTAACGTTATAGTATTCCTGAGCTCCTCCCATTGCAAGTCTGAATCCTGTTATTACTTCATCAAAAATAAGAACAACATCGTTTTCTTCAGTTACTTTACGTACTTCTTTCAGGTAGTTTTCTTTTGGTAGAATGGGACCGATGTTGCCCATGACAGGTTCCATTATGACAGCAGCCATGTCATCTCTGTTTTTCTCAATAAGCTCTGTCATTGATTCGATATCATTAAATGGTGCCTGAAGTGTATGTTTTGTTACTTCTTCTGGTACTCCTTTCGAGTTTGGTTTACCAAGAGTAGTAGCACCTGAACCCGCTTTAACAAGGACTGAATCATGGGTGCCGTGGAATCCACCTTCAATTTTTAATATTTTGTTTTTTCCGGTATATCCGCGTGCTGTACGTATAGCACTCATTGTAGCTTCAGAACCAGATGAAACAAATCTTAGCATATCCATGCTCGGATATGCATCTGTTACTTTTTCAGCCAGTTTGACCTCGTTCTCAAGCGGGGTTCCATAAAGCCAGCCGTTATCCAGTTGTTCAGCAATTGCCTGTTTGATTTCTGGATGGGCGTGTCCGAGTAAATTAGGTCCGTAACCCATACAGAAATCAATGTATTCGTTTCCATCTACATCTTTTATTCTTGATCCTTGAGCAGATTCGGTATAAAACGGATAGGGCTGTATAGCACGTACAGGGCTGCTTACACCACCTGATATTATTTTTTTAGCCTGCTCGTATAATTGTTTTGATTTTGTATTTTCGCCTTCCATGGTATCGCCTGTAATTATTATTTTAACTGATAACTAATCATAATGTAATTATATATAAAATTGCCAAAGTTTTATTTCAAAAGCTTTGCCATATCTTTGGCAAAGTAGGTAAGTATCATATCCGCTCCGGCACGTTTAATGGATGTAATTGATTCATAAATTATTTTGTTCTCGTCCATCCATCCGTTCTGTGCAGCGGCTTTTATCATCGCATATTCACCACTTACATTATATGCAGCAGTCGGCATTTCAAGTTCATCTTTGATTCGGTATAGTATGTCAAGGTACGGGAGTGCGGGTTTGACCATTACAATGTCAGCACCTTCATCAATGTCCAGTTCCACTTCACGGATTGCTTCATTGGAATTTGAAGGGTTCATCTGATAACTTGACCTGTCGCCAAAGGAATAACCTGATTCAGCGGCATCTCTAAAAGGACCGTAGAAAGCCGAGAAATACTTAGCCGCATAGGACATTATAGGAATGTTTTCAAAATTATTGTTATCAAGTTCGGACCTGATGGATTCTACCATGCCATCCATCATCCCGGATGGAGCAACCATATCTGCACCTGCTTCTGCATGGCTTACAGCAGTTTTTCCAAGTAATGGTAAAGTGGGGTCGTTCAATATTTCTTCTTTATCATAGTCCACAACACCGCAATGTCCGTGGGTTGTGTATTCACAAAGACAGACATCGGTAATTATAGCCATATCCCTGCTTGAAATATCGTTTCTGATGTTTCTGACAGCACGCTGTACAACTTCATTGTTACCCCACGCAGAACTCCCAGACTCATCTTTTCTGGCAGGAACTCCAAAAATCATTATCGATGGAATACCAAGATCTGAGATTTCTTTAGCTTCGTCTGCTGCATAATCGACCGGTAATTTATAAGTACCCGGCATTGAGGGCACTTCCTGTGGTGTCTCAATATTTTCATCGACAAAAACAGGACATATCAGGTCATCTGCAGTAATTGTTGTCTCACGTACAAGATTTTGTAGCTTCCCTTGCCTTAATCTTCTCATCCGTACCTGTGGAAACATGTAAACCATCTCTCATTTGTTATATATCTGTGTTATTTTTTGTTATCAAGATTAAACAACCGAGAAGCGGTATCCATTAGTTCGTCTTCATCGTTTTCGGCTGCTTTTCTGAGCATTTTAGTGGGTTCTGCCAGAATTTTGTTAACAATAGAATGTGTAAGGTCATCCAGTACTTCAGATTCGATATCACCAATTGTGTGATAGGAACTTAAACGGTTGATTGCACGCTGTTTTTCTCTTTCACGAACATTATGCACCTGTCCATACAATTGTGAAATCAATCCATCAGCTTTCTGGCGTTTATACTGGGTATTCAGCAGTTCGAATTCTTCTTCTATCAGAGCATCCACTTTCTTTGCTTCGCCCCTTCTCATCTCCATATTTTTTTCATTTATCCTGCGAAGGCTATCGATATTGTGCAATTTCACATGTTCAATCTCTGAAATTTCAGGTTCGATGTCTCTGGGGGTTGCAATATCTATCAGAAGCAATTCTTTGTTTCTGTCATCCATTGCTTTTTCAATAGTGGATTTCCTCAAAACAAAATGCGGAGCAGCGGTTGCACATATAACTACATCAGCGTTTCTAATGCATTCATCGATATTATCAAACAAAACTGCATCTCCGCCAATTTCTTCGGCAAGCTGTTTGGCGGTTTCAAAGGTTCGGTTTGCAAGATATACCACATCCATATCTTTATGAGCAAGGGCACGTGCAACAAGTGTACCCATTTCACCTGTACCTATAACAAGAATATTTTTACCGGTAAGTCCTCCAAGGATTTCATCAGCAAGGTCAACAGCAGCAGATCCGATAGATACAGAACCTTTGTTTATTCGGGTCTCGGTACGAGCCTTTTTTCCAACCTGTATGGCTTTGGAAAACGCAGTATCAAGGGCAGGACCAATTGTACCCACGTTTTTGGCAGTGGTATATAAATCCTTAATCTGTCCAAGTATCTGGTCTTCTCCCACTATCATGGATTCCAGGCCCGATGCCAGTCTCAGAAGATGTTTTAATGAATCCTCATGGTCATAAAACTCAACGATATGGGAAGAAGCTCCCATATCTTTAGCAAAATGGAATAATACACTACTTGCTTTTGGTGATACTACATAAACTTCCACACGGTTACATGTTTTAAGAACCGCACATTCATAAACGTATTCATGAGAATAAAGCGATTTCAGCACATATTCTATATCACCATGCCATGCTTTTTCCATTTCCTCGATACTTGCTTTTGTATGGGTAATTACCATACTTGATATCTGCTGTGTCACCAGGATCCTCCGGGTAAAAATAAATGTGGTTATTACGGGTTAAAAAATCATTTTAATCAATTTTTTCGCTTCTTAACTGTTCATCCACTATATTTAATGCTATATTATACGCTTTTTCATATGAATCAGAAAGAGCACTCCATACTGAATCATCTTCTATAATGTTCCAGAGGATTTGTTTTCGTTTTCTCTGGTCGGATATGACTTCTTTCAGGTAAGTACGTATGTCATTTTGAATTTCTGCCATTTCACTGTACTCTGGAGTAATCGTCTGTTCTATATTTTCACGGGTAAATTTTGAAATAGCGGGGCTGGAACCAAGAGTGGAAATTCCGATTGTAAGGTCCCCTCTTTTAATAACAGATGGAACTATCACATCACCGATGTCATCCACCTGATTAACCAGGATATTTTTATCTGTTTTATTTGCAACTTCTGTTATCCTTTGGTTTAATTGTCTGTTATTGGTGGCAGGTATGACCATAAATGCATCGTAAATTAAATCTTTTATTTGTGAATCATTGAGAGAATTGATATTTGATGTTATTAATTTGATTTTTCTGCTGTTTTCGAGTTCTTTTATACTGGATGTAAACGATGTACTTATAATGGTTGTATCGGCATACGCGGAAAAAAATAGGGCTTTACGTTCACCCACAGAACCAGCTCCAAAAATTATGATTTTTTTGCCGCTTAGATCTATCATCAATGGAGTAAAGTTTTTATCAGAATTCATATTACCATTCTTTATTATAATCTTACACCAGTTTTTTTAAATTCATGTTCGCTGAACAGTAGTTTATAATCAGTTATACCGGTAGCTTTTGATATTTCCTCTGCAACATATTCGCAGTCTCTTTTTGAATACGAATGAACCATTGTGAATAAATTATAGGGCCAATCTGGATACCTTGGACGTTCATAGCAATGGGTAACCTCAGAAAAGCCTGCCATTATAGCACCTACCTCTTCAACTTTTTCATCAGGTACATTCCATATACACATGGCGTTGGCTGTAATTCCAATGGCTCTGTGGCCTATGGATGCTCCAAATCTTCTTATAATACCCTTATTTTCCATTTCTTTTATGATGTTTATAACTTCATCCTCACTAATACCCAGATAGCTGGCAATTTGGGCAAAAGGGGAGTGGGTAAATGGTATCCCATCTTGGGTGAGTTTAATAATTTTTGTATATATATTGTCCTTGTTGTCAATATAACAGGATGAATTATTAGAGGTTTCATCTGACATCAAATTTCACCCCGATTTTGAAAAGGCGTTTTGTGGGCAGATTTATAAGTGGGCATCCGGTTTCATTCCTTATTTCTTCAAGAATTTCATCAAGGCGCTGTTTGCTAGATGCTGATACTGTAAACCAGAGATTGTATTTATCAGGACGTAGGTAGTTGTGTGATACTTCAGGATACTGATTGATATAATCAGCTATATCTGAAACCTGGGAATCTGGTGCTTTAACAGCAACAAGTGTACTTATACCACCTGTTTTTCTGGTATTAATTATTGGACCTATTCTTCTGACTGCTCCTTTATAATAAAGGTCTTCTAATCTCTTTATAACTTCTTCTTCACTAATTCCAAGTCTCTCAGCCAGTTTTTCATAAGGATGGGTATCAAGAGGAAAATCAAGCTGTATCTCATTCAGGATTTTTTTGTCAGTCTCATCCAGCTGTATCATTTGGATACCCTTGATTTCTGTTTCGGATTGTAAATACAGTACGGCTCTTCATCCATATAGTCACCGGTTCCAGCATAGGCACGAGCCCTGCAGCCGCCACAGATATTTTTGTATTCACAGATACCGCATTTACCTTTCAGTTTTGTGACATCGCGAAGGTCATTAAATACCTTTGAATAGTTCCAGATCTCTTCAAATTTTTCGTCTCTTATATTACCGGCAAGTGCTGGAAGATACCCACATGGATATACTTCACCTTTACTGGATACGAAGCAGAAACCTGTCCCACCAAGACACCCTCTTGTCATTGCATTGTATCCCTCTTTTTTAAATGGTGGATTTTTATTCTCTTCCTGTGAACGTTGTAATGCGATTCTGAAATAATGTGGGGCACATGTAGCTTTTAATTGAATGGGTGAGGATTTTTGTTTTTCATAAAACCAGTTAAGTATATCTTCGTATTCTTCAGGTGGGATTTCATCTTTTTCGATTTCTTTACCTCTTCCAGTGGGTACGAGCATAAATATGTGTAGAGCATCAGACCCAATGTTTTTTGCAAATTCAAAAATATCTGGTATTTCTTTGATGTTGCGTTTTGTAATTGTAGTGTTAATCTGTATACCTATACCGGTATTTTTTAAAATCTCAATGCCATTTAAGGCACCCTCAAAAGCACCGGGCATACCCCGAAATTCATCATGGGTACGGGCGGTAGCACCATCAATGCTTATACTCACTCTTTGTATGCCGGACCGTTTTAATTTATCAGCAATATTGGATGTAACCATTGTACCGTTTGTAGCCATTACAACTCTTAATCCTTTATGAGTACCATAACTGGCTATTTCGAAGATGTCGCTGCGAACAAGTGGTTCTCCTCCACTTAAAATAAGGATAGGTTTTCCGAAATTTGCAATTTCATCAATAAAACGCTTTGATTCACCTGTTGATAATTCATCTTTATCCATTTTGGATGTGGACGACCCTCTGCAATGTGCGCATGATAGGTTGCAGCTTTTTGTAAACTCCCATGCAATAAGTTTTGGTGGTTGTGCCATGTTACCATTTCTATCAGGTTTTTATAAATATCTTAAAATTAATCCATGAGGTATATAAGGTATATAATATTGATTTTATAATCATTATTCAATTTGGTTAAATATGATGTGTTAAATTTACTATAGCCTGTATTAATAGTTATGTTTAATACAGCAAAATTAATATTTACAGTATATGATTTTGAATACAGCAAATTTATAAATTTATAGCCGTGTAATAGAGATAAATAAAATGGTTTTATAACAATGAATGCGTTATATATAGCGTTTGTTATTACATGGGTAACAATTTTAATATATGCAATATACCTGATACGAACACGTTTAAATCTAAATCGCGAACTTAAACGACTGAAAAAACATCAATAAACGGTATTTATAGATGAACAAGGGCAAAAAAATACTAACAGCAATGGTTTTTATTGCAATAGTTGCAATTGTTGGACTCTGGAATGTAGATTTTTCTGATGGTTACCTTATGGTATCAGAACTAAAATCTAATCCTAAAGATTATGTCGGTGGTAAGGTCAATACGATGGGGTCCATTAAAAACGGTACGCTTAACAAAACACCCGAATCTACAAGTTTTATACTAAAAGATGCAGAAAGCAAAACATATCAAATTTATATTGAATATACGGGCGATTTACCAGCAAACCTTGCAGAAGGTAAAAGAATCAGTCTAAGCGGAACAATGATAAATGATAAAAAAATCAAAGCTAATAAAATTGTAATGGGATGTCCGTCAAAATATAATGAAAAAACCAGTAGTTAAATTTAATATCAATTTTTAAAATGAATGAGGGCGCTTGATGAATATTGAAAAATGGGATGAATATATACGCATTACAGATGCTATGGACGAATTAATTGAAAATATGGATGATTCATCCCAAATAAAAAACGTTGTTAGCCATGTATGTAATTATGGTGGCAAAAGGATTAGACCAATTATATTGATGCTTTCAACAGATATATGTGGTGGTGATTCAAAAACCAGTATTAATGCGGCTCTTGCGGTTGAATTAATGCATTCAGCATCTCTTATACATGATGACCTTATTGATGATGGGATAATTCGCAGAGGTGTACCTTCAGCTCATAAAAAATTTGGGCATTCAGCAGCCATGTTATGTGGTGATTTTTTAATATCCAAATCCATCGAACTCATGTCTTCTTACGGTCATAATGCGATAACTGAATTCGGGCAAGCAGGTATGTCAATGGCACATGGAGAAACCATTGATTTGGGCGGAGATGATGCAGGTTTTGTAGAGGTTAATTATTTTGATTGCATATACAAAAAAACTGCATCACTTTTTGCTGCATGTGCCTCCATCGGAGCCTATATAAGTGGGGCAGATGATGAAATGGTACACAGATGCCGGTTATATGGTGAATATATGGGTACCGCTTATCAGATTGTAGATGATTTGCTTGAATATTTACATGAAATTGATGACAAAAGTTCTGTTCGAAAATCTGTAACCCTTCCACAGATATATACAAAACAAATGACTCATGAAGAAGCAGTAAATAAAACAGTAGATAAAGTCGATGAATATGTAACTCAGGCTAAAAACATAATCGTCGGGTTTGAATCAGAAAATGGAAAGGATAAGTTATTACAGATAACCAACCATATAACAATAGATATGCTCCCTGAAAACTATTTTTAAACTATCTTGTTAACAAAGGTGTAATATGCGAGTCTACGACAGGTCAACAATTAAAGTAAATGCAACTACCAAAAACAATAGAGTTGTGCTTGATGCAGAAGGTACTTTTTCTCCGGTAGTTAAACCTATATTAACACATATTAACAATGTATTCGGGGAAGAAAAACCTGTATCTGCTGATGAAGACAGGATAATTTTTTCAACATGGCTCCCTCCGATACCCAGCAGTATATTTGGCAGGGTTGTTAGTTCACAGATAGGGTCTGTTTTTAAAAGACGGATTCCAGACCAGTTTTCAATAGGAATCACTATGAAATGCCCTAACAACTGCATACATTGTGGGGCAGCAGATGTAGTTGCAAATCCTGAATTATCGCTGGATGAAATAAATAATGCTGTAACCCAATCTATAGACCTTGGGTCTTATCTAATTTCTTTTGATGGCGGAGAAACCATGCTTCGAAAAGACCTTGAAGATATGGTGGAAAATGTTGATAAAGAACGTGCGATAGCGACTGTCTTTACTTCGGGTTATGGTTTGACCGAACAGAGAGCGCAGAGCCTTAAAAATGCTGGACTGTACGCAGTAAGGGTAAGTTTTGATAGTCCGTTTGAAGATGAACATGATAAAGTTCGCGGTAGAGACGGTGCTTATCAGGATGCTATAAGTGCTGTAAAAAATGCCAAATCAGCAAATTTACTTACCGATATGTTTGTTGTAGTGTCACCGGATAATATAGACAATCTCAAAGAATTTTACGACCTTGCGGTTGATCTTGGTGTGGACGAAATATCACTTTATGAAATAGTGGCTGTAGGGAGATGGCTCCACCAGGAAGACCAGATTTTGAATGATAGTGATGTATCACGTCTTGAAACATTCCAGAAAAATATGAATGCAAAATCAGAAGGTCCAAGGGTTACAGCATTCCCCTATATTATGGGTCCAAAACAGTTTGGTTGTTTTGCAGGAAGGCGGTGGATACATGTAACATCTGCTGGGGATGTTTTGCCCTGTGCGTATACACCGCTTTCATTTGGAAATATACGTGAGGACAATTTGAAAGATATATGGAAACGTATGGGTAAACATTCAGCATATAAGAACCATGCTGATTACTGCATGATGAGAAATCCTGAATTCAGGAAAAAGTATATTCATACATTACCTGATGATGTACAGATGCCTTACAGGATGGATAAAAATTAAAATTGATACGTTTGGTTACATAAAATTTATATTTGATAAATAATATCAGGGAAATTAATCATAAACCGCTCTTCAATGATACAGTTGTATCATATGCAATTTTTATAAATACAATGAAATGATAAATCATTAAAAACATCAGTAACTAGAGGATTTAAACCGAATAACTTATATTCAGGTTTATTATTTAGGATTGATAACTATTTAGATATATAAAATAACAAAAGAGGATTTGCATGGCCAAAGATGACGTCTTATTGAAGATCAAAGAGGCAGAACAAAGTGCGGAGAAAACTGTGGAGGAGAGCGTCAAAGAAAAAAATGAACGCATCTCTAATGCAAAGGCTGAAGCTGATGAAATCATCAAACAGGCCAAAAAGGATGCTGAAGAATCAGCAAACAATTCGTACAAGTCTGAAGAAGAAAAAATACGTAATGAAAATGCAAAGATTATCGAAGATGGTAAAAATGAGGCCGAATCAATTAAACAAAAGGCCCGAGAAAACGAAGATAAAGCTGTTGATTACTTAATCAAAGAGTTCGAGAGGGCAATCACAAATGCTTGAACCCAAACCAATGAGCCGGGTACTTATAGTAGGCCACAAAAATATAATGAAAGATACAGTGGAAACATTACATAATCTCAATGTATACCACATTGAAGATTATAATGAAGAAGAACCTGGCCTAGAAATTGGTAAGCCCTTTGAGAGTGCTGAAGACATATCTAAAAAGCTTGTAAAAATAAGATCTCTGTCAAATTACCTTGGTGTCAAGGGTGATGAAAGCGTAAGTGAAGACGCTGATAAAGTTTGGAGCAACCTTGATGACAGGTTGAATGAGCTTGATAGTAAAATAACTGAAAAAACAGAGGAAAGGAGTGAACTGGAAAGCAAATTAAAAGATATTGAAAATCTTAAGAAAGATTTGCAACCGCTTTCCAATATACCTCTTGACCTTGACCTGTATAGAGGATATGAGAATATATCGGTTTTTGCAGGCACTGTTAAAGAAAATATAGACAGCCTTGAAACCGATATTTCAGGTATAACAAATCTATATGAAATTTGGAAAGATCCAGAGTGGAATGCTATAGCATTATTTGTATACAAAGATTATGTAGGCCAGGTTTCAAAAATACTGTCCGATTATTCGTTCAAAGAGCTCAGAATACCTGAAAAGAGTGGTGTTCCAAAGGATATACTGTCAAAATTTGAAGGGGATAAACAATCAATTGAAGAAAAGATTGAGTCCATTGATGAAGAAATTGAATCCATTAAGGAACAGTATTCCAATTTTATACTTGCAAGTGATGAATTACTCTCAATGGAGGCTGAAAAGGCTGAAGCACCACTGAAAATGGCTACTTCTGAGAACACATTCGTAATTAACGGGTGGGTTCCAGATGATGAGTATGATACAGTGGTTCAATCCCTTGATAAAGCTACCAATGGCCATGCTTATGTTTCCATTGTGGAGTCTGAAGAATCTGACGAACATGAAGAGTATTCTGAAGAAGAAATTCCACCAACTGAATACAATAATTCTAAACTTACAAAACCGTTAGAAACAGTAATGGACCTGTATTCGCGTCCACGATACAAAGAACTTGACCCCACAAGCTTGATATTTATAGCATTACCCCTGTTCTATGGGATGATGCTTGGTGATGTGGGATATGCACTCGTAATCCTTGCTGCTGCTTTCGGTATCAAGAAATATGTTAATATGGAATCACTGAAACCTGTGATGAACGTATTAATTTATTGTCAAATATTTAGTTTCATATTTGGTATTCTCTATGGAGAAGTCTTTGGTATTTCACTGGGTACTACCCATGCAGGAGTGCCGCCTTGGTCACCAGAACCGCTTTATGAGTTGTTTGGTGTGACCTTTGAAAGCCATGGGCATGGTTTCCTGTCGGGATTAATCCCAGGGTTTGAAACAATCTATCTGTTTGAATTCCCATTTACCAATGAAATGGTGTCTTTCCCCTTCCATAGACCTGATGCGGTATTGACACTAATTGTATTGACAGCTGTATTGGGTATAATTCAAATAAACATTGGTTATGTACTTGGCATGGTCAATGTATACAGAAACCATGGTTTGATGGACGCTATACTTGAGAAAGGTAGTTGGATAATAATTGAATTAGGAGTGGTCCTTGCGGCACTTGGATTCCTTGAATATTTGCCTACAACAATAATAGGCCTTGCTGTGTTCATAATCGGCTTTGCAATGCTTTTCAAGGGAGAAGGTGTTAAAGGGGCAGTAGAACTCCCTTCGCTCCTCAGCAATGTACTGTCTTACGCTCGTATTGCCGCAGTAGGACTTTCATCAATCTATATAGCTTATATTGTCAACGAGATAGCATTTGTAATGCTAAGTCCCGATACATCTATATTGTTGGCAATTCTTTCAATACTCGTATTTATATTCGGACATGCTCTTAATACAGTACTGGGTGTCATAGCCCCCGGTTTGCAGGCACTCAGGTTGCAGTATGTCGAATTCTTTACAAAATTCTATGAAGGCGGGGGCAAAAAATACAATCCATTTGGACGTATAAGAAAATATACAGAGTAAATATAAAAAAAGGAGGAATAATATAATGGCAGCAGAACAATTCGCAATGATAGACCCAGCAGGATATAAAGCAATAGGAGCAGGAATTGCAGTCGGACTTGCAGGAATTGCTACCGGTATTGCAGAAAAAGATATTGGTAGTGCAGCAGTTGGTGCAATGGCTGAAAATGAATCACTTTTTGGTAAAGGTCTTATTCTGACTGTAATTCCAGAAACCATTGTCATTTTCGGTTTGGTTGTTGCTTTGATCGTCGGTGCTTAATCGTCGATGGATAAAATTCAACCGATGTAAGCCAGAAATAAAACAAGAAAATTAAAGAGCATTCTATTTTACTTTTTGCTCTTTAATTTATTAGGGTGTGAGAGTATGGGTCTGGAAACAGTAGTAAACGATATAATGGATGTTGCACATGCCGAAGCGGCCCAAAAGAAAGAAGAAGCTGATACTGAGGCAGCTCAAATAATCGAAGATGCCAAGGAAAAAGCAAAAAAAATCAAGGGTGACCGGCTCGCAGAAACAGAAGCAAAAATTGAGCGTCTAAGGAGACAGGAAATTTCCAGTGCGAATCTGGAAGTTAAACGTGTCAAACTTAACGCACGTAAGGAAATACTCGATGAAGTATATAACAAAGCAGTTGATTCAGTTTCAAACTTATCACCATCAAAGAATGAAGAATTGCTAAAATCTCTCATAGACAAATATGAGCAACACGGTACCAGGGTATATTCAAATAAGGAATCCGAAGAAATTGTAAAAAAATTATCATCACTTGAGTACGCTGGAAATATAGATTGTATCGGTGGTATTGTCATCGAAAACAGTGATGGTTCTGTTAGACTGAATTATACTTACGATACAATTCTAAAAAGCGTATATGATCAATCATTAAAACAAATATCTGATATTCTATTCGGGTGATCTCCATGCATCTTTTTTCAAAACTAAGACGTAAAAGTGGAGGAGAAAACCTTCGGACTTCTAATTATTCGTACGTTACTGCACGCGTTCGTGCAATGAAAAGCAAGCTTTTACCAGCTGATACATATTCCAAATTTTTGAATATGGGCATTGATGAAATCACCAGAACAATTGAAGAGTTGGAATACAAACAGGATATTGATGTACTGGCAAGACAGTATAGTGGTGCAGATTTAATAGAACATGCACTTAACCGTAATCTTGCAGTAACATTTACAAAAGTATTGAATATGGCCGAAGGGGAACCAAACTACCTTTTAAGCAAATACCTAAAAAGATATGATGTATGGAGTCTCAAAACAATACTGCGTGGAAAACATTATAATGCGTCTCCTAATAAAATCGAGGAAAATATAATTTCAGCTGGTAAATACAGTTTTGACTTTTTATCAGATCTTGCAAACAAAGATTCTTATACTGATGTTATATCAACATTAGAAAATACAGAATATTATCCCATATTAAAACAGTATGATGGAACCAATTTATCTGATATTGAAAATGAACTTGAAAAAGAATACTATAAAGACCTTTTCATATCAGTATCTAAACTTAAATCTAAAAATAGTCGAATTTTTTCAGAGTTTGTTGGAACTGAAATTGATATTAAAAACCTTAGGACACTGTTCAGGTTGAAAATGTCAGGCATAGAACCTGAAGAAACCAGGAAACTGATGATTGAAGGTGGACATAGAGTTAAAATGAAAGACATAGAGAGTCTATTGCCACTTTCGTTTGATGAATTTTTAAGTGCAGTTGATAAGTATTCGTACTGGTACAATTTCTCGGATGTAGTAAGTTCTGAGATGGAATCTTTGATAGACCTGGAAACTCAACTTCTAAAACAAAATGTGAAATTTGCATCCAGTATATCACATGTTTATCCACTATCAATAGTTCCAATCATGGATTACATATTGAATAAGAAAATAGAAGTTGATAACCTCAGGATAATTATTCGGGGTAAATCAGCAGGTCTTGATAAGGAAGTAATCAGAAAACAGTTGGTGATTTGATGGAACTATCCGTTGTAGGTAATGGTGAGTTTGTGACAGGGTTCAGGCTGGCTGGTATCAGAAAGATACATGAAGTCAGTGATGAAAACCTTGAATCTGCAGTAAAAGAAGTAATAAAAGACCCTGAAGTAGGTATTTTAGTAATGCATGATGATGATTTTAATAAATTACCTCAAAATTTGAGAGACAAACTCAATGAATCAGTAGAACCAACAGTAGTAACACTTGGTGGTACTGGTCAAAGTTCTAATTTAAGAGAAAAAATAAAACAATCGGTAGGTGTCGACTTGTGGAAGTAAAAGGTGAAATTTATCGTGTCTCAGGACCTGTAGTTATAGCCACAGGTATTAGACCAAAAATGTATGACGTGGTGAAAGTCGGCCACGAAGGATTAATGGGCGAAGTAATTAAAATTGAAGGTGATAAATCAACAATTCAGGTATATGAAGATACATCCGGTATAAAACCCGGAGAACCTGTTGAAAATACAGGATTACCTTTATCAGTTGAACTCGGACCAGGATTGCTGGAAAGCATTTATGATGGTATCCAGAGACCCCTTCAGGTACTCCAAGATAAAATGGGGGATTTCATTGCAAGAGGTGCTACCGCTAACGGTATTGACCGTGAAAAACAGTGGGAATTTAAACCCATTGTTGACAAAGGCGACAAGGTAGAGCCTGGAGATATAATTGGAGTTGTTCAGGAAACTCCAAATCTTGAGCATCAGATCATGGTACCTCCTAATATGCAGGGTGGTACTGTCAGTGATATCTATAGTGGAAAATTCACTGTAGATGAAACTGTCTGTGTACTATCAAATGGAAAAGAGCTTTCCATGCTGCAAAAATGGCCGGTAAGAACTCCCCGTCCAACAAAAAGAAAACTCAAACCAGACAAACCACTGTTGACCGGTCAGAGGATTCTTGACGGAATGTTTCCTGTAGCAAAAGGAGGAACAGCCGCTATTCCAGGACCATTTGGGTCTGGAAAAACAGTCACTCAGCAGCAGCTTGCAAAATGGAGTGATACCGATATTGTTGTATATGTCGGCTGTGGAGAACGTGGTAACGAAATGGCAGACGTTCTTGATGAATTTCCAGAACTCGAAGATCCAAAAGCTGGGCGTCCTCTGATGGAACGTACTGTACTCATAGCAAATACCTCCAACATGCCAGTTGCTGCACGAGAAGCATCTGTTTATACAGGAATTACTATTTCTGAATATTACAGAGATATGGGATATGATGTAGCATTAATGGCTGACTCTACTTCACGATGGGCAGAAGCAATGAGAGAAATTTCATCCCGTCTTGAAGAAATGCCTGGTGAGGAAGGTTATCCAGCATATCTGGCTGCAAGACTGTCCGAATTCTATGAAAGAGCAGGATATGTAAAATCCAATTCTGGTTACGATGGTTCTATTACAGTGATAGGAGCAGTATCACCACCTGGAGGAGATTTCTCTGAACCTGTAACTCAGAACACATTACGTATTGTGAAGGTTTTCTGGGCACTTGATGCCAAATTGTCTCAGAGGCGCCACTTCCCTGCAATCAACTGGCTTACAAGTTACAGTCTTTATACAGAAAGTTTGTCTGATTGGCTTTCAGAGAATGTGGCATCAGACTGGATAGATCTCAGAAATTATGCAATGGATATTCTTGAGGAAGAATCAGAACTACAGGAAATTGTACAGCTTGTGGGATCTGATGCACTTCCCGAGAGTCAACAACTAAAACTTGAAGTAGCACGTATGTTCAGGGAATATTTCCTTCAGCAGAATGCATTCCATGAAATCGATAGATATTGTCCGTTCTACAAACAGTATAAGTTAGTTCAGGCAATTCACAAGTTCTCTGAAACAGCAAATTCAAAACTTGAAGCCGGGTATTCAATAAATGATATCATGGCTATGGAATCAAAGGATGAACTTGCAAAAGTAAGATATGAAGAAGATTTCGATGGTGCACTCAACAAAGTATTATCCAAGATGGATGATGAATTCTCACAGATTGGAGGATAATAAACAATGACTAAAGAATACAAAACAATCACCCAAATTTCTGGTCCTTTGATTTTCCTCGAGAAAACCGAACCGGTTGGCTATGGAGAGCTGGTTCAGATTAATACAGAAGATGGTTCCACAAAAAGAGGACAGGTTCTTGATACCTCTGGAGATACAGTGGTTGTACAGGTTTTTGAAGGTACAGGAGGTCTTAATGATTCAGCTGGTGTAGTATTCACCGGTGAAACCATCAAACTTCCAGTATCAAAGGACATGCTTGGAAGAATCCTTTCAGGTTCAGGTGAACCACTGGATGAAGGACCACACATTGTACCGGATAAACGGCTGGATATCAATGGAGCAGCAATGAATCCGTATTCCAGAAGACCTCCTGAAGAATTCATTCAAACAGGTATCTCTACAATAGATGGTACCAATACCCTTGTCAGAGGGCAGAAACTTCCAATTTTCTCTGGTTCAGGACTTCCTCATAATGAAATTGCACTCCAGATTGCAAGACAGTCGACAGTACTGGGTTCTGAAGAAGAATTCGCTGTTGTTTTTGCGGCAATGGGTATTACCCATGAAGAATCTCAGACTTTCATGGATGACTTTGAGAAAACAGGAGCACTTGAAAGGGCAGTAGTATTCCTTAACCATGCTGATGACCCTGCAGTCGAGCGTATGATTACACCAAGAATGGCTCTTACCGCAGCTGAATACCTTGCATATGAGCATGATATGCATGTACTTGTAATCCTTACGGATATGACAAACTATGCAGAAGCACTTCGTCAGATGGGTGCTGCTCGTGAAGAGGTACCTGGTAGACAGGGTTATCCGGGATATATGTATACAGACCTTGCATCTCTCTATGAAAGAGCAGGTGTTATAAAGGGTAGAAAAGGGTCTGTAACCCAGATTCCAATTCTGACCATGCCTGGTGATGATATTACACATCCTATTCCAGACCTTTCTGGATACATTACCGAAGGACAAATTGTGGTTTCAAGAGAACTCCACAGAAAGGGAATCTATCCACCGATTAATGTATTGCCTTCGCTGTCCCGCTTGATGGGTAGTGGTATAGGAGAAGGTAAAACCAGGGACGACCACAAAAAGGTATCTGACCAGCTCTATGCAGGGTATGCAGAAGGTAGAGACCTTAGAGGTCTTGTAGCTATTGTTGGTAAAGAAGCACTGTCTGAAAGAGATAGAAAGTTCCTTGAATTTGCCGACCATTTTGAAGATCGGTTTGTCAGACAGGGTAGAGATGAAAACAGAAGTGTAGAAGACACTTTGAATATATCATGGGATATTCTTTCCGAGCTTCCGATCAAACAGCTTACAAGAATTGATGATAAAATCATTGAAAAATACCACCCTGCAAAACAGACAACATCAAAGTCTGAATACCAGCCACAAGAACAGGAAGTATCTGGTGAGCAATAAATAAGAACAGGTGGTTAATAATGGCAGTAGAAGATGTAAAACCAACTCGGTCAGAACTTCTTGAAATCAAAAAGAAGATTAAACTTTCAGAAGACGGCCATAAGCTTTTGAAGAAAAAAAGAGATGGTCTTATTCTGGAATTTTTTGATATCCTCAATCAGGCAAAGGACGTACGATCCGAGTTGGATGATGCCTATAAGGATGCCAATAGTAAAATAGGTATAGCTAAATCTGTTGAGGGAACTATTACTGTTAACTCTACTGCCTTCTCTTTAAAGGATTATCCCAAAATCCATCTCCAGAGCAATAATATAATGGGTGTTGTTGTACCAAAGATTGAGTCTTCCAGTGTACGCAAACCCATAAATCAGCGTGGATATGGTATACTGGGAACCAGTTCTTATATAGATGAGGCAACAGATGCCTATGAAACACTGGTTGAAAAGATAATTCAGGCTGCAGAGATGGAAACCACCATGAAAAGGCTTCTTGCAGAGATTGAAAAAACCAAACGCCGTGTCAATGCTTTAGAGTTCAAGGTAATACCTGAACTAAAAGAAGCCCGTGATTTCATCAAACTGCGTCTTGATGAAATGGAAAGAGAAGGCACATTCAGGCTCAAAAAGATTAAAAAATCCTGAATTTTGTAAACATGAAATCCAATCTTGAATCTTCAACTCGGCCAACACTGGCCGATCGATTTATTTCCTATCTGCTCAAGCCGGAAAATAAGGCAAGGGTGTTTAGATGGGCTTGGTTAATATCGTTGATAATGATGATATTCGGTTTTATGATTATTGTTTATCTTATTCTGAGTTAATACTTTTTTTTAATTTTTTAACTTAAAAGCGGACTTTTCAAAACCCTTATATACATTTAAAGTATAAAGAAGATGGCTTTAAGAGATTAGTAATTTGGTTAAACGTATAGGTATTAAATGGTGTCATGTTATTTATACATACTGTTTTTCCATTATGTTTTTTAACATAGTTTAATCTTTTAGCTTAATACAAGGACGTGAAGATTTTGTTTGACAGAAATGAATCAATTGCTCCAGTACAGTCTGGAGAAATGTATGATGTAGAAATAGAAAATATTGCAAGTAAAGGCGATGGAATTGCCAGAGTAAATGGATTTGTTATTTTTGTACCGGATACCTCAGTCGGTGATGAAGTAACAATTAAAGTTACCAAAGTGATGCAAAAGTTTGCATTTGCAGAATTAGCCGCATAAAACAGTTTTTGAATAATTTAATGGAACTCCAGTTGTACTGGACTTTCTATTTTATCTGGTACATTTGGTTTAGCGGTTTAAATTTAAAGTACCAGCAAACCTACCTTATTTATTTTGTAAGGAATTTTATTATGGAAATCTCAACATTTAACGAATTAAATTTATCAAGGGACATAGAAAAAGCAATTGAAGACCTTGGTTATGAAGAACCTACACCGATACAGGCACGATCAATTCCCTATATTATGCAGGGGAGAGATGTAATCGGACAGGCACAGACAGGTACAGGAAAAACAGCCGCATTCGGAATACCGGCACTTGAAAAGGTGGATAGGAATAGCAAAAAAGTACAGACTATCGTCCTATGTCCGACAAGAGAACTTGCAAACCAGGTTGCTGATGAGCTGAACAAACTTGCAAGGTACAAGAAAATAAAAGTACTACCTATATACGGTGGTCAACCTATTGAAAGACAAATCAAGGCACTAAACAAAGGTGCACAGATAGTAATAGGCACACCAGGACGAATACTGGATCACATGGAACGCCATACTCTGAGTCTTGATAATGTTAAAATGACGGTGCTTGATGAAGCAGATGAAATGCTTGATATGGGATTTAGAGAGGATATTGAGTTAATTCTTAGTAAACTACCTGATAAAAGACAGACTACACTTTTCTCAGCTACAATGCCCGGACCTATAATGAAAATGACCAAGAAATATCAGGATAATCCGGAATTGATAAAAACGGTTCATAAAAAACTGACAGTCCCGCAGGTAGAGCAGACATATTTTGAGGTCAAAGAGCGGTCAAAACCAGAAGCATTGTGCCGTTTAACAGACTTTTATAATATAAAATCATCTCTTGTATTCTGTAATACTAAAAAAGGAGTAGACAACCTTGTAGAAACTCTTAAAACAAGAGGCTATTTGGCAGACGGTCTCCATGGGGATATGAAGCAGAAACAGAGAGATAAAGTAATGTCCAATTTCAAAAATGGAGAAATTGAGACACTTGTCGCAACCGATGTAGCAGCCCGGGGTATAGATGTCGAAAATATCGAAGTGGTTTTTAACTATGATGTACCACAGGATGAAGAATCCTATGTACACCGGATAGGAAGAACAGGTAGAGCTGGAAAACAGGGTAAAGCTTTTACATTTGCATTCGGTAAAGAAATTTACAAAATTAAAGACATCCAGAAATATACCCAAACAAAAATACACAGTGGTAGAATACCTTCACAAAGTGATGTCGAAGACTTCAGGGCAAATATGCTGTCTCAGAAGGTGAAAGAAACAATTGACTCTGGACATCTTGGTAAATATGTCCATTGGGTAGAAAACCTACTGGAGGAAGATTACACATCCATTGATGTTGCTGCTGGTCTTGTAAAAGTAATGCTGTCTGATGAATTTAAATAAGTTAATAGGATAATTTTAGGTATTTATTAAATAAAATATCATTTAACTTAAAGTGGCACTGTAGAAAACCTTTATAATCAAATCATTTCAGAATTGGATTTCTACAGAGCCAAGATAACTTTATTCTTCATAAAAGAAAAAGTCTTCAAATCTTGCCAGTTTAAAAGCCAGCTGTATACTTGGGTCGTATTTATCTCGTTCTATAGCATTGATTGTCTGCCTTGTCACACCCATTTCTTTAGCACGATACTCCTGTGTGATGTCTTTTTTTGCTATCCAGACTTTTAGATTGTTCTTCATTATGTTACCTTCTCAAATAATTACATATGCCTCTTGTACCAGTAATAGAATCCAGCATAGATAAGCATTGTAATAGCAAACAGAAATGATACCACAGGTTGTGCCTGAATATTTGATTTAGTGACACCGATACCTGCCATCAGTACACCTTCCAGAATAATTATAAAGGTCAGGGCTTTATGGCTGGCTTTTTCAGCAATACGATAAACTCTTTCATCTTCTACAACTCCTTTTTTCTTTCTGACCTGGATGTATAAACTAAATTTTATTTTTCAGTGTTTCTGATTTATTACGATAGCGTTAGGTGATAACCTAACAAAATGTATACCATTATATACATGCTATTTTAAATTATAAACTTTATAAACCAAATTTACTGGAGGACTATAAACGTCTAAATTACAGCTAATGATAGTATTCTTATTAATGGGTTCGGTATTATTGATTACAGGATGTACAGAACAACCAGAACCGTCTGAAAAAGAAGTTGTAAACAATACAATTGAAAAATTTGAATCCGCTAATGATTA
This sequence comes from Methanohalobium evestigatum Z-7303, assembly GCF_000196655.1. Taxonomy (GTDB): domain Archaea; phylum Halobacteriota; class Methanosarcinia; order Methanosarcinales; family Methanosarcinaceae; genus Methanohalobium; species Methanohalobium evestigatum. The sequence continues at coordinate 242,865 of NC_014253.1, forward strand.
TTCCTATTTAATAATTCTAAATTCGTCTGAGTATGAGGAGGTAAATAATGTAACGATTGAAATGTTTTATGAATCATCAGGAAAAGGAAAAATGATTATAGAAAAATCCTATGAGGATCTAATGTATGTTGTAGTAAATAATGGAAATAATATATTGACCTATGATTCCGAACATGACGTAGTTACAAGAAATCCAGACCCCATATCAAATGTATTCCAAGAAAATCCATTAACGTATTATTCTTTAATGGAAAGAATTATAGAAAACAACAAACCAGTGTTACAGGGAACTGAAACAATTAATGGTAATAAAACCTATATTCTGGAATTTGTATTTGAATCATCCATTTCTGATTTTCCAGTAGATAGCACAAAATTATGGATTAATTCTGATAATTGGTCACCTGTTAAATATGAATTGTATAAAAATGAGAAAATTGTTATCAGTGCAGCATTTAAAAATTTCAGATTCAACACAGGAATTTCTGATAAGAAATTTGAATATCAACCACCTAAAAACGCGAAAGTTATAGAACAACAAAAATCTGCACCTCAAACTGTAACTCTTGAGGAAGTGAAAAATAGCGTTGATTATGAACTAAAAAAGCCATCATATGTACCAGATGAATTTGAATTTGACCATGTACAGTATACTCCGAGCACATCCTCAGTTGTGATTTATTATGAAAATGATGTCATGAGAAGTGTTCTTGCGGTTGTGCAGATGCCCTATGAATCCAGTCAGAAACCAGAGGTGGCTGGTCAGGAAAACACAACAATCGGAACTACAAAAGGGAATTACTTTGAATCTACCAATTCTAAACATCTTAAGTGGAGTGAAAACAATATAGAATATACAATAATGTTGAATCCACCGCTTGAAAGAGATAATGAGATTGATAAAAGAGAAATGATTAAAATAGCAGAATCATTAGAGCCTGTTGAATAATAATTATATCATTCTTTTTTTAGGAGGTAAGAAATTGTTTGGTGCGATGGGATTTCCATTTTATATGTTAATTTTTATCCTTATAGGAATATTAGCAACTGTATTCTGGATTTGGATGCTTATAGATTGTGCAACTAAAGAACCAAGTCAGGGTAATGATAAGGTAGTTTGGATTATAATCATTGTTTTTACGCAGGTTATAGGTGCTTTGATATACTATTTTGTAAGAAGACCAAAACGAAAAGCAGAATTTGATGAATGATTAGGGAGGTGTAGTTATTATGGCTCATAACTTACTTTTTCAGGAGACACAAAGTTTTCGTAATACTTGGATGTTTTTTATAATTCTGGGTATTGCAGTATTTGCATGGTATAATGCTATCCAGCAATTTGTCTATGTTGTAGAAATAGGGTCCAATCCAGTATCCGACTTGGGGTTGGTAATCTTATTAATTGTGTTTGGTGTGATATTACCAGTATTGTTCTATATTAACAAACTTGAAACAAGGGTATATGAAGACGGAATATATGTCCGATATTTTCCATTTCATCTATTATACAGAAAATACAGTTTTGGCGATATAAAAAATTTCAAATTAATAACCTACAGTGCTCTTAAAGATTATGGAGGTTGGGGAATACGCTATAAATTCAAGGATAGAACTAAAGCTTACAATGTAAGTGGTAATAGTGGAGTACTGCTTGAGTTTAAAAATGGAAATAAATTGTTAATCGGTTCTCAGAGACCGGATGAGCTATGCAATTCGATAAAGACCTAATTTAAATCTTATTTTTAATTGTAATCAGATTGAAATATGTAGATTAAACTTTAATCCAGTAATCGATTTTACAGCGCTTTTTGTTAATTAAGTAGTGTATGTTTAGGTTTGGTTTACCTGATAAGGTCATCAGGAACAGTCAGCTTAATATAAGGATTCTAAATAAATCAGATGAAACTTGGGATATTTATTTTTTATGTCCAGATTATCAAACTGAATATCTTATAGTTTGTAACAGTTTGACGGTTTGGAGACAAATTGTTTATAATTTTCTGCAGTTAAATGGGTGCATCAATAGATAATTTTGATACTGAGGGGGTAAATAGCATGGGAGAAGACAATAAAGGAATCTACATATTGTTACTGGCTTTGGTAGGTACACTTGCCGTTCTTGCACCTTTCATGTATGATGCTTATGTGAAAACTACAGATGATTATTATGTATCTGCCCATCTATCTGATATTACACCAGACGATTACACAGGTATCTCTGATGAAGACTTAGATAAGCATCCAAAGTTAAAGGAAGCATTTGATAAAAAAGACATTGTTGAATTAACAGAGTCCGAGTACAGCAAAATGGATGAATTTCTTGCAGAAGGTGATGACGGTATCACATATATCAAGTACAAGGACGAATACTACGGAATATGGCTGCAGCATATTGCCCGTTGATCACTACTGAATATTACAATGGCAGAGATATCAAATACAAATGGAGTATTATATGGTTGACCTAACACATTCAACTGCTTGATAAGAGAAATGCTTTATGAATGAGAAGAAAAAGAACAGTATCAATTGGCTCCTTACCTCGGTTGCGATTTTGTTGGTTTTATCAGCTGTTATTTTGAGTCTGTGGGAGAAACAATCTGATGGAGAACTTGATTTTACTTTAAAACTTGATAAAGAACAGGTAAAAAGGGTATGATTTCCAGACTCAGGTTATCTTAACAAACACTGGAAATTATACATTCAATGTTTGGGAATTAAAGCATCAAATCAGTTATGATATACATATCTATGGTTCTGATGGGTCCAGAATAAAATATGTAGGTGGAGTAATACAGAGAACTCAGTTGGGAAACGATTTTTTAAGATAATTAAGTCCTGGAGAATCTATTAAGTCAACTAGGGAATTCGAAACAGAAGACAGGGAATAAAACAGTTCCCAAATTATGCAACAAATTTGTATAATATTAGACGCAATATGTAATAATTGTAAAAAGTGTTAAAATATAAATAATCAATCAAACAGAAGACAAAACATACGAAAACGAATGAGTTGAAGATGTTCTTACTATCATCACGGTTTTTTCCGCAAAACTTTACGGAAGTCGAAGTCATAAGAACAAAAAATTAAGGAGACAAACGAAAAACTATTTGATGGTTATAATGTCGTTTCGGAATAAAGATAAATTTAAAAATACAGTTACATTCACTCTAAAACAGGAGATTTATTTCTCCAGTGAAGATGAGAATATCCTCGATGGACAATCGAAGATATGTAACTGGTTATATAATTATCTTTACGACATGGTCGAATATGACTATAAGTATAATGATGGTAAGAACAAACTCATCAATAAATACAACTTGAGAAACTAGGTTCCACGTTTAAAAGAAGAAAAACCATTCTTGAAAACTGTTTATTCTTCAGTTCTGAAAAACGTGGCGATAAGGTTAGCAAAATCTTATGAAAACTTTTTCCAGATACCTGAAGTAGGACATCCTCAACACAGAAGTTGGAAAAACAAATGGTTCTCACTCGAATATGAAGAAAAAAGTGGATGGAAGATAGATGGTAAAACCGTAATCATAAGTTTAGGTAAAGACAAATATTCCAAACAACTAAAAGTCGTTGGAACTCTAAATGAGAAACCAAAACTTGATGGTGGTGAACCAAGAGCATTCAGATTGGTGAAACAACGGGGGAAATTTTATGCTATATTTACAGTTGTAAAAGAAAAACCTCCAAAAAAAGATGTGGAAAAATGGATTGCTCTCGACCCTAATCATAAGAACTTCTTAACAGCTTATGATTACAGAGGAAATACAATCGAATTCCAGAATTTAGACGAGATAAAATACTGGGATGGCGTGATTGATGATTTAATGTCTAAACGAGATAACTGCAAACGCAAATCTCAATTTATACCTATAAGTGAAACAAGAGGGTATTGGGAACCAAGTAATAACTGGAAAAGATACGACAAAGCGCTGGAAAAAGCACTGCATACCAAACGAGAACAGACAAAGTTGGGTATGTTTACAATAGCAAACTATCTTTGCAAAAACTACGATAAAATCCTAATGGGTGATTATACGCCATCGAAAGAAGTTTCACCGCATAAAAAAGCAAATCGCAGTATCTTAAATCAAACTCTCATCGCAAAATTGCGTGGAACAATTGAATGGGTTTGTGAAAAATCAGGAAAAACATTCAAAAAAGTTGATGAGAAAAATACAACAAAAAAATGCTGTATTTGTGGAGACGTAGAACAGAAGGATCCAGATGTAAGATCTTTTACCTGTAAAAAATGCGGTCAGGCCCTTTCGAGAGATATAAACAGCGCTGTAAATATTGCTAAAAAAGAAATGCATTTGTCTGGCACGGACTACAAAGGTAATCTCAAAGAACCTTTGTATATTGCATATTGGAGATACAATAACTCGAAAATAAATATGCAAACGAGTTAAACGAGAAAGATGATACTTTCTCACCTAAGTTTACATGATTTTATGTAAATTTAGGAGTGCGGGAACTACTCTTGACAGGGGAAATTATACCATTAATGCAGTATATCATACTCATTTTGGTGAAAACATCTGGATACCTTACTGGATTGGAAGCGTGGAATTCAATAATGCAACTCTTGTTGTAAAATGATTTTTCAATTTAATAATCTAAAGTTAGGGTTAATACAGGGATTTCATGGGTGTAAAAAGCAAAGAAAGCCTTATATTACTTTTTAAGGAGTGGATTAGCTGAGTATTCTTAAAAAAAATTAACAAGGTTAACAATTTCTTTAGTTTTATTAACCATATTAGCAATAATGAACTTTGCGCCAGTAGCAATAATAGGTGTGGAACCGCTTTATACGATTGAGAATACTGATGAATATCCTCATAAAGCAACTGTCAAGGTCAATGGTTATGGAGAAGAGTAATTTAAAAACATAACTTATCATCTTGAATCAGAAGAATATGTTAGTGTAGAAAAAACAGTAATCCTCTTAATAAAATGGTCAAATCCATTTAAAAAGGGATTTTAGTACTATGCACCCGCTGGTTATCGGTATCATGTTACATTTAAAAACAGTTCAGCAACCTACTATTCTACTCTACATCTTGTAAATACTATAGAGATTGAATTAGTCAACAAAAGTGGAAATTTTGATGTACACGTTAGTGAATCTACTTGAAACCAAGTTTTATTCATGAGGGTAGTTATATTATCAAACCTAACATTTCATAGGTTAATCTAAAAAATTTTTTATGGACTCGGCGGGATTCGAACCCGCGGCCTTTACGTTGCGAACGTAACGATCTTCCGCTGATCTACGAGCCCACTTTATTTTAAAAACAAATTAAAAAAAGCAATTCAATTTTAAAAGCTTAGGGGTTTAAAGACCCCTGCCAAGCCCAACTACCTGAACGTTGTCCACGCCGGGAACGTTCATAAAGGCTTCTTCAACTTCTTCGGTTCCGCCTTCTTTGTCACTTACAGAAATATCAAGCATAAGTGCTTTTAACCCGAAGGCTATTGGTTCTTCAGATGTACCGTGTAATTCAGTCTCTTCTGGTAACGCTTCTTCAATCTTCTTTTTAAGCTCTTCAAGGTCGGTATCTACACTTTCAGGCATTACTTTAATTTTTGCGGCGACTTGTCCCATTATTTACACCTCTGAATATAAAAATACTTCATGGTCCCTCAAACCCACAATTAGGACATGTATATGGGTTACTTTGCTGTCTACAGTTTATACATCTACCAAGTTCAGTAGAGCACGAAGGACACGGAAAACGTACAAACCCACGTTCTGCCAGATGTACTCCGCATGTTGTACAGTATTTGACTTCTGGTTTTGCCATTAGATCTCTCCTATGTTATTTTTTAGTTTGGGATCAATATGAGATTATAGTATATCAATCTGAATTATTTTTTAATATATTATGCAGTTTTCAATTAAATAAGCGGTATATAATTTAAATATTCCCCTTGATGTAAGTTCCAGTCACCGGTTTATTCCTTAGTGCGGCAGTGATTCTTTCTGGATGGTAACCGTTTACAATATAACAATTCATACGGTTATCTTTTAAAAATTCTGGCATGTACTTATCTGTACAGGACAGACCTGATTTGTCAATATCTGATGCATTAATTTCTGATACAAGAGATTGTTCTTTAAATATCCCGTCTACATCAGTGATCTTTACGAATGAAGCATCAAGTTTTTTTGCTATCCATGCTCCAATAGTGTCAGAAGTAACATTCCATCCGTGTGGAAGTTCATCGTTATTTTTTAAATACTGATACGGCTTTAATACCATTATTCCAGAATATAATTCTGATAATGTATCTATACTTTCCAATCCTGTTTTATCAATAATGTAATAGGCATACTGTTCCATACTTGCGATTGCTATCCAATGAGAGGCATCATTGCTTATATGGTATTTTTTACTGATATCCCTGACACAATCAGCAAAAATACCTCCTCCGGGAACAATAACAACAGATTTCATCTCTTCGGAGGTAGTGTTGATGTATTCAATCACATGATTTACAATTTCAGTGATGTTGTCCATCAAACTGCCGCCTAATTTTAAAACAATATTCATCTTTAAAATCCATCCGTTTATAAGTCGTAAATGTTTGCTGCAGCATAGGCTGGGAAAACTTTTGACACATTTGGTCCCCATATATCAGTAACAGAAAGACACTCAAATCCAAGCTGTTCTACAGCGTTTTTGATTATATATTCACCTATTCCTGCAGTGACTATTTTATCCAGATTGTACTGTTTTGAAACTGATGAAATGGCTTCTCTTATAAGGGATATTTGTTTTTCTTTAACACTTTGTGCAATCTTTTCTATGTCATCATTTGATATTTCATTAAGATCTGAACAAACCACACGTGCCAATCGGCGCAATGCATCGTTTTTCTCAACACCTGCATTGTCGGCAGGTTCACAGGTGTACATATCACTGCTTATATCGCCTAACATTAGATAGGCATCAGCAGTTGTGGCAAAAAGTTCCGATGAAGGTCTGCAGGAACCTTCATTTAAATCCATTTTATCTACTACTGTAGCAATGTTTGTTCTCAAAAGTCCTGTATATAACAGTTCATCATGTAACAACCGTTTGAAATCGGTATATTGTGCTTTATGTTTTCCGTCAATGATGGGTATGATATCTGTAGTTGTACTCCCCATATCCACAAATATACAATTTCCTATTTCATTACCAATAATACGGGCAGAAGCAGCCCAGTTGGCAGCAGCCAGATGATTTATATTGTTGGAATCGTTGATAAACTGACCGTCAACATTGACAAAATTCACCTCGCAATTGAATGCATTGTCAACACTATCCATTATGAATTTGATACCATTGTGTTTATTATCAAAACAATCGGCAAGTTCGCCTGTCATAACAACAGCTACTCTGTAGGGTTCAATTTTTCTGGCAATTTCCTGTAAAATATTTGGTAAAACGGTATTTTTCCACAACGGAACATAATGAAGTTCTGTAAAATTTCCATCATTTGATGAAACTTTTGTGTTCGCTCCTCCTATATCAATACCAATAGTACTATTTCTCATTTTAAATCCTCTTTTAAAAACGAATGCTGCCCATGAATTTCTACTGAATTGGGTAATTTTTCAAAGCGGTTTTTAATTAGCAGTTCTGCAATCTCCTCTTTCATAACATTACATATACTAACAAGGGATGTGGTTGGTCTTGGGTTCACATCAACTATGTAAGGAGTATCATTATTTAGTATAAAATCAATACCTACGTATCCGCGACAATCAAGTAATCTGGAAGCAGATACTGCAATGTTGTATAATTTCTGTTTTTTTGATGTACTATATGGTGTTAAATTTCCGTTGTACTTAATTTCTGAATCGTTTATTTGTGGTATATCTATCAGTTGTTTGTTCACTGTTAACGGGAGTTGATTGTCACCGGATATGAGGCTGACACTAACATGTTCTCCATCTATATATTCAGTAGCAATATAGTTGTTTTCAGGTTTGTAACCTTTAATGGAAGTTACAAATGTATTCTCTGATGCAGAGCCGTACCGGGGTTTTATGACCCACCATCCGTTTTTTATTTCTCTGGTGGTTTTTGGTATGGGGATATTTGATTTTGAAAGAAATTCACTGCATTTAATCTTATCCACACACTTATCAACGGCTTCAGGAGGGCATCCAAGGTTTATTGTATTGTTTTCTATAATTCGGGTTAATACTGGAAGGAGCTCATCAGGAGCGATAACAAGTCCTGCATCACATTTTTTTGCCAACATTTCTATTATGTATTCAAAATTGCTGCTATCTGATTCAACTGGAAATCCTGACGATATGACAGTATCTGATGAGGGATAAATAACTTCATGCCCCACTCTTGTGAAGCTATTTGCAATAGTTTCCAACATACACTTTCCTTCAAGAAGATATGTACCACCAAGACCAGCACCGACTGAATATTCTGCCAGTAATATTTTCATAATAGCTGTGACCTCATTATCGGATATAGGGTTTATCGTATCTTTTATCAATTTTTATAATTCTGTAAAAATAGATATATATAAGTCTGATAATATCTTTTTGGTGATGAGAGACATGAATACTGAATTTATATCTGAAAACCCATTTCTTAAAGCATTAACAATATCCACTACAATGGCAGTATTTATTATAGGAATAGCACTCGGTTTAAAATATATGTTTTCCGAAGGAACGATACCTATGCCACTATGGACTCTACTACTTATCTTTGCAATTATTTTTATTATAGGGTCGGTTTTTTTTGAACAACGTGGAGCTGACCAAATGGGTTCGTTGATTGGCGGCAGTATTGTAGCGGTAAGTACTACTTTTGCAAGTGTGTCGTTTTTTGGTGGTATGGTTTATGCTTTTTCAGGTGGTATCGAAGCACTGGGTGTGGAACCAATTATATCTGCACTTGCCATCTGTATGATAGCCAGTATGTTGCTCATAAAACTGCTTTCACATAAATTGCAAGTTCAGGGTTTTTAAATATATTTTACTTTACATAATTTTTATATAGAACTTCTAACAACAATAACCCGCTATCGAATCTGATTGTAATATATATCGTTATTTTCATTTTTAAACGCACCTGTGACAAGGGAAACTTTTATATAGAACCTTAAACAATCAGATTCATAGTAACCTTATAGCGCATAAACTTTTTGGAGATATAAAAATGGCAGAGGAATCAGATAAATATGAAGCAGAAAATTCTGAAGTAGCAGAAAATAATGCAGAGGGTGCTGAGTCCCAGAATCTGAATGAAGAATCTGAGATGTCATCAAAAGATGAGGAAATCGAAAGATTAAATCAGCAAATAGAGGATTTAAACCAGAAATATAGACGTCTTGCAGCAGAATATGATAATTTCAGAAAACGGGCATCACGTGAAAAAGAAGAACTCCGTAAATACGGCATTGAAAATGTTGTAATTGATTTACTTGAGGTTCTTGACAACTTTGAACGTGCATTGGAATCTGCCAGAAACACCAATGACACCAATTCCATAATTGAAGGAATTGAGATGGTATATAACCAGTTCTACTCAACACTTAACAAATATGGACTTGAAAAGCTTATCTGTGAGGGAGAAGAATTCGACCCCTACAAGCATGAAGCACTCTCACACGTTGAAAAAAGTGAAAATCCAGAAGATACAGTTGTTGATGTGTGCAAACCCGGTTATGCGCTAAATTCAAAGGTTATAAGACCTGCAATGGTCACTGTTTCAAAAAAAAGTGAATCTGAAACAGAAGATGAAAATGAAGATAACAACAAAGATCAGGAATAATTGATGTATCAATTTAACATAGAATTATTACTCATCTATAAGGATAATAACATAAATTGGAGGTAATGTATTATGGGAAAAATAATAGGAATTGATCTTGGAACAACAAACTCATGCATGGCGATAATGGAAGGTGGAGAACCCAATGTAATACCAAATGCTGAAGGTTCACGTATAACACCTTCGGTTGTAGGTTTCTCCAAAAAGGGAGAATTACTTGTTGGACAGGTGGCAAAAAGACAGTTAATTGCAAACCCTGACAACACAGTATACTCAATCAAAAGACACATGGGTGAGCAGGATTACAAGGTAACTCTCCAGGATAAAGAATATACACCACAGGAAATATCCGCAAAAATCCTTCGTAAAATGAAAGACGATACAGAAGATTACCTCGGTGAGGAACTTCAAGATGCGGTGATTACTGTACCTGCATACTTTAATGATGCACAGAGACAGGCAACTAAAGATGCAGGTAGAATTGCAGGGTTCAATGTAAAACGTATCATCAACGAACCGACAGCAGCAGCTCTTGCATATGGAATTGACAAAGAAGAAGAGCAAAAGATTCTTGTGTATGACCTTGGTGGTGGAACATTCGATGTATCCATCCTTGACATCGGAGATGGAGTTTATGAAGTAGTTTCAACAACAGGAGACTCTCATCTAGGAGGAGACGATTTCGATCAGAGGCTTGTAAACCATCTTGTTAAAAAATTCAAAGAAGAAGAAGGACTCGACCTTTCACAGGACAGGTCAGCTCTCCAGCGTTTAACAGATGCAGCTGAAAAAGCAAAGATAGAGCTTTCCAGTGTCACTACAACAAATGTAAATCTGCCGTTTATTACAGCCGATGCTAATGGTCAGCCAAAACACCTTGATATTGATGTTTCAAGGTCACAGTTCCAGCAGTTAACTGAAGATTTGGTTGAAGAAACCGTAGACCTGATGCAGCAGGCATTAAAAGATGCAAACCTTACAGCCAACGACATCAACAAAGTTCTCCTTGTTGGTGGTTCTACCAGAATGCCTGCAGTAACTGATGCAATCAACAAGGTAGTCGGTAAAGAACCATACAAGAACATCAACCCTGATGAAGCAGTTGCAGTAGGTGCAGCAATCCAGGGCGGAGTACTTAGTGGTGAAACAGAAGAACTTCTGTTGCTCGATGTAACACCTCTGACACTTGGTATTGAAACAGAAGGCGGAGTGATGACTCCACTTATTGAAAGAAATACTACAATACCTACTAAAAAGACTCAGGTATTCTCAACGGCTGAAGATAACCAGACTGCAGTGGACGTCCATGTGCTTCAGGGTGAACGTCCAATGGCAAAAGATAATCAGTCACTTGGTCGATTCAGGCTTGAAGGAATCCCAGCAGCACCAAGAGGTGTCCCACAGATCGAAGTTACATTCGATATCGATGCCAATGGTATCCTTAATGTAAGTGCCAAGGATCTTGGAACCAATAAAGAGCAATCCATTACTATCGAGAAACCAGGTGCACTTTCCGAAGACGAAATCAACCAGATGGTAAAAGAAGCAGAGGAACACGCAGAAGAAGACAAGAAACGCAAGGAAGAAGTCGAAACCAGAAACAGAGCCGACACACTTGTAAACTCTGCAGATAAGACCCTTGAAGAAGCAAAAGATGTCATAACCGAAGATGAAAAATCCAAGATTGAAAATGCCAAATCCGAACTTCAGGAAGCACTCAAAGGCGATGACATCGAGGATATAAAATCCAAGACAGAGACACTGCAAAACGCTATATATGAAGTATCCCAGAAGATGTACCAACAGGCTCAGGAACAGGCACAACAGCAGGCTGAAACTGAAGGTGCAGAATCTGCTGGTGGTTCATCTGAAGAAGATGTTGTCGATGCAGATTATGAAGACAGCGATGAAAAGAAACAGTAAACTAAAAACATTTTAAAACAACTGTCTTTTTCTGACAGTTGTTTTATCTATTTTATAACATAATATGAGGGATGCAGCATGACCACCACGCGCGATTATTATGAAATACTTGGGGTATCAAAAGATGCTTCACAGGATGAAATAAAAAAAGCATACAGAAAACTTGCAATGAAATATCATCCTGACAAGAGTGATGACCCAGATGCAGAAGAAAAATTCAAGGAGATTTCAGAAGCATATGGTGTGTTATCTGACCCTGATAAAAGAGCTCAATACGATAAGTTCGGTCATTCAGGAATAGATAGCAGATACACTGAAGAAGATATATTCGGTTCAGCAGATTTCGGTGACTTTGGATTCGGCGATATTTTTGACATGTTCTTCGGCGGTGGTGGCAGACGCAGAAGCGGACCATCCAGAGGGTCTGACCTTCGCTATGATTTAAGCATTACTCTTGAAGATGCTGCCTTTGGGCTTAATACAGAAATTGATGTGCCAAGAGCAGAAAAATGCGGTGAATGTGAAGGAACAGGTGCCAAAGATGGTAAAGTAAAAAACTGTCCAACCTGTCATGGACGAGGACAGATAACACAAACCCGAAGCACACCACTTGGGCGTTTCATGACAACGTCTATATGCAGTACCTGCTATGGTCAGGGACAGGTGGCAGAGACTCCATGTCCTTCATGTAGTGGTACTGGTAAAGTTAAAAGAACGGCAAAAGTACCGGTCAAAGTACCGCCGGGTTCTTATGATGGACTGCGTTTGAAAGTAAGCGGTGAAGGAGAACAGGGATCTCCGGGAGCACCACCTGGAGACCTTTATATAGTGCTCCATGTCAAACCACATGATACATTTGAACGTGTTGGTGATGACATAGCATGTGAAATACCGATTACTATTACACAGGCAGCATTGGGAACAACAATAACTGTTCCGACTTTGTATGGCAATGTCAATATGAAGGTTCCATCCGAGACCCAGACAAATACCATATTCAGATTGAAAGATAAAGGAATGCCACATCTTAACGGTCGAGGTCATGGCGACCAGCATGTAAAAGTCATCGTCAAAACGCCGACAAATCTTACATCAGAGCAGAAGCGTATTCTACAAGAACTTGATGAAACTCTGGCTGGTGAAAATGAATCAAAGGCAAGGAAGGGCGACAAAAGCATCTTTGACAAAGTAAAAGGTGCATTTGAAGTCTGATTTGTGATTTTTGCTAAAACCACAACTCTTCCTTTTTCTCTTGCCAATACTCATTAATTTTCCAACAAATTAGTAAATTTTATACCTATTTTGATTATAGGTAGAATTGTTATCCCTTAATTTTATATACCTCTATTTCTTGCTTATTTGAGGGTATATTCATGAAAATTGTAATAATTGGAGCAGGTGAAGTAGGGTATCATATTGCAAATTCTCTCTATGAAAACAATGATGTTATCATTATAGACAGGGATGATGAAGCATGTGAACGAGCAGATGAGTTGGATTTACAGGTAATACAGGGCAATGGTGCCAATGTCAGACTACTCACCCAGGTTCTTACCAATGCAGACCTTTTGGTAGCGGTAACAGGTTCTGATGAAGTTAATATTGTTTCCTGTATGGCTGCAAAATTGGTTTCTAAAAGTAAAAAGCCGTTAAAAACAATGGCAAGAGTAAGCAACCCTGATTATATAGATAAACCTGTAGCAAGACGTACACAAATCGGTATTGACACCATGATTTGTCCTGAACTTGCAATGGCTTCTGAAGTAGCGGAAGTGCTTTCTATACCTTCTGCAATTGATGCTGAATTTTTTGCCGACGGCAAAGTTGAAATGATTGAATTTGTCGCAAAAGACAACACCGAAATTGTGGGAAAACAGGTTAAAAACCTGCAACTTAGTGAATCCTGTATTATAAGTGCTCTTTTTAGAGGAGGAGAGGTGATAATACCTCATGGTGACGATGCTATAAATTCTGGAGACCACGTGGTTATTATTGGTAAAACAGATGAAATGAAGAGTATACGCGGGATATTTGGTGAAATAGGTCAAAATGTTAATAAAGTTATGATTATAGGTGGAGGCAAAGTTGGATTTCATCTTGCACAAATTGCACAAAAAAGTGGTATAAAAATAAAAATAATCGAACATGATAAGAAAAGATGTGAATATATAGCAGATGTTCTGCCAGAAGTGCTGGTGATTAATGGCGATGGAACTGATGTAAACCTTCTTAAAGAAGAAGAAGTAAGTAACATGGACACAGTTTTTTCGGTTATGGACAGCGATGAAAAAAACTTGCTGTCAGCACTTCTTGCAAAACAATTTGGTGTAGGTAAAGTTATTGCAAGAGTGGAGCGTTCTGGGTATAGCCCATTGTTTGAAATGGTAGGAGTGGATCTTGCCGCAAGTCCGAAACAAGCAACAATTAATGAAGTTATGAAATTATCAATGGGCACAGGTATAGAAGCACTTACAACAATTGAAGGTGAAAGAGCCGAAATCATAGAATATATCGCATATAAAAACTCTAAAATCACAGGAAAACCTTTAAAAGACATCAAGTTCCCAAGCGGAGCGATTGTGAGTATGGTCATACATGGTAATGAACCATTTATACCACGCGGTGATCATGTAATCGAAGATGGAGATCGTGTACTTATATTCTCGTTGCCATCGGCAGTAACAGATGTGGAAAAGCTATTCAAATAAGATGTTTTATAGGGATAACATGAATGTTCATATAATTTTTAATATTATAGGACGATTGCTTTTACTTCTTGGATTTATTATGATTATTCCTCTATTTGTGGCTTTATATTATGGGGAACCCATCGAGCCATTTACAGTGGCTATCACAATGACCATACTTGTTGGAACAGTTTTTTTATTTTTGTTCAGGTCTACAGAAGATGAATGGCATCATAGGGAAGGATTTGCGATTGTTGCATTGGGGTGGTTGTTTGCTGCAATTTTTGGTTCGATTCCTTATATGTTGGATGGCGTAACTCCATTGAATGCTTTTTTTGAATCCATGTCTGGATTTACAACTACAGGTTCTACAGTTTTTGTTAATATTGAAGCTCATCCCAAAGGAATCCTTTTCTGGAGAAATATGACTGAATGGCTTGGAGGCATGGGGATTATTGTATTGTTCATTGCCATACTTCCAAAACTTGGTGTTGCAGGCAGGCAGATGTTTAGAGCAGAGGTTCCAGGACCTCAGGAAGATAAACTTAAACCCAGAATAAGAGAAACCTCTAAAATATTGTGGATGGTATATTTAGTGGTATCAATTGCCGAGGCAATAGCCTTAAAACTTGCAGGACTATCAGTTTATGATGCTGTAACCCATACTTTTACTACTGTTTCGTGTGGTGGTTTCTCTCCTTATGCACGAAGTATTGAAGCATTTGGTAGTCCTCTCGTAGAAACAATAATAATGGTTTTTATCTTTATTTCGGGAGCAAACTTTGCACTTCATTATAAAACACTATATGCAAGCAGAAAGAGTTTGATAAAAGATGATGAGTTTAAGTTCTATTCATTTGTTATTTTTTCTGCAATAGCATTGCTGACTCTTATACTCTGGAGAGATATTAATATACCGATTATTGAATCATTGAGGTATGCAGCTTTTCAGGTTCTTACTATTATAACAACTACTGGATATGCGACAACAGATTTTATTGCCTGGCCTCATTCTGCACAGATGATATTGCTAATTCTTATGTTTGCTGGGGGATGTGCAGGTTCAACAGCCGGAGGTCCTAAAATGGTTCGATGGCTATTAATGTTAAAATATAGCCGCAGAGAAATATTCAAAGTAATCCACAGGAGAGCAGTTACAAGAATAAAATTTAATAAGAAAAGTGTTCCGGAAGATATTATGCAATCAGTTATATCCTTTATTGCGATATATTTTTTAATATTTGCAGCAAGTTCGGTTCTACTGGGTTTACTTGGAATGGACCTTGTAAGTTCTATAACTGCATCGATAGCAACACTTGGCAATATTGGTCCCGGATTGGGGGCTGTTGGACCAATGGATAACTTTGATGTTGTTCCTGCATTGGGTAAAGTAGCCCTTATAGGGAATATGTGGATGGGGAGGCTTGAAATCTTCACCGTGTTTGTAATGCTAACACCTGAATACTGGAAAAAATGGTAACTAGAAAATTAAGATTTTATTTCTGATTCCCATTGAGATTTTTTGTTATACTTTGTATATTCTTTAAACAGCACTCTCAAGTCCCAAAGAAGCCTTTTATTAGCCTTGAATAATACATATAAAAGTTCTTTTAGGTTCATGGTGTTGAAATTAACATTTTGAAGTGAGTGTGCAAAAGTATTTAGTTGCTCGTCTGTAAATTCGACAAATTTATTTTTCACAATCAAATCATTGTCAATATCTTGACCAATTGTTTTACGCCATCGTGATTCATATCTCTGCAGCATTTTTGTGGATACATCGTTTGCAGAAATCGCCTCATAGGCAACATTTCCTGCAATTTCACCAGCATCCATTGCATTAACCAGTCCTCCACCTGTGATCGGATCGGATTGACGTGCAGCATCGCCTACAAGCATAAGTCCATCAGCAATGGTTTGGTCTATTGTACCGCTTACTGGTACGCCGCCCACATCAAGCTCAAGTATTTTTCCTTCGGGGAATTTCTGCTTGACAAAATCCGAAAGCAAATCTATAGCTCTGTATTTACCAGAACGGCTCCCCAGTATTCCTATTCCTACATTTGCCAGTTTTTCGCCTTTTGGGAATACCCATATATAACCTGAAGGTGCGATTTCATTTCCAAGATAGAAATGACAGAAATTAAGGTCTGTATCAATATTTCCAATCAGATACTGTGCACAGACTTCTATATCGGATGGTTTTAGTGAGGTATCAATACCTCCCCATCTGCCTATTTTTGATTCAACTCCGTCAGCGCCGATTACAATATTTGAATAAAAATTATATTCTTCACCAAGATAAATGGCTTTTA
This sequence comes from Methanohalobium evestigatum Z-7303, assembly GCF_000196655.1. Classification (GTDB taxonomy): domain Archaea; phylum Halobacteriota; class Methanosarcinia; order Methanosarcinales; family Methanosarcinaceae; genus Methanohalobium; species Methanohalobium evestigatum. Next base: position 259,603 of record NC_014253.1, read on the forward strand.
TTCCGCGGACATATCCATTTTCACTTATAAGCCCGGTTGCTCTTGTCTTGACCATGACATCTACACCATATGAAGCAGCCTGGTTTACAAGTTCTCTGTCAAAGATTTTCCTTTCCAGTACATATCCAACTTCTCCGCCGGAAAGTTCTTCAGACATTTCAACAACTGTTTCGTTTGGTGAATATATCCTTGAACCTTTAACATCAGCACATATCCATTTTGGGTCTGGTTCAATATGATGCTTCAATCCTTCTTTACCTATCCCTTCAGCACATCTAACAGGGTCACCGATTTCCTGGCGTTTTTCAATCAGCAGTACATCAAGACCGTTTTTTGCAGCGGTTTTTGCTGCTATAGACCCACCTGGACCTGCTCCTACAACAATAACATCATATTGGTTTTTCATCTGACCACCTCAATAGCGCCGACAGGGCATATTTTGGCGCAGAGTCCGCATCCAGTGCATTTGTTGTCTGCTTCAATAAATGTTTCTACAAGTTCAAGTGCACCTTCAGGGCATACTCCTACACATGCACCGCAATAACCGCATTTGTATCTGTTAACATTGATACTCAATGATAATTCACCTGTTTATCTAAATTTTATAATATTTAAAAGCTCAATTTGTAATATAATTTTTGTTACTTTCTATTGTCCAGTATGAGCAAATAATTTTATCGGTATGTTGTATCCTGTACACAGTTTTGACATATAAATTAATTGATGTTACAAAGCAGTAAAATAATTATTTATTTTATACATTTAAGGAAAGATGTTTTGTTATTAACATTTAAGTTTTAACCTGCCTCTGGAATCATCGATTTCAAATTTTTTTTCTATATATTTTCTGGATAATCCCTGACCATGCAATAAAATTTCTACAAGGTCATGCGGTTCGTCTATGTCAGTACTTGCCAGAAATGAATCGTATATTTCCACTGCATTCAGGTTTTTCTTTGCGATGTTACAGTGGGTAAGAAAACTTGAACCATAGTATTTAACAGTAAACTTTTCGGGTTTTTTCAGATAAAGTATATTTGTACCTCCTCCTTTTCCCGGAACAATAACTACATCCTTTTTTGTATTGATAATATCTGTTATATGGTTTGATTTAACAAGCGGCAAGTCAGCCATAATAATAAGTACTGGTTCTTGTATGTTTTTCAAATAAGAATTAATAGCTTCATTTAATCCGTGTTCGCTTGTAATAACCTTAACATCAAGGTTATCAGGTATACTGTTTGAAGTTGTGGTCAACACATCTATATTTTTTATTTGAGCATCTGAAAGTGTGTTAACAACATCTTTTAACATGCTTTCTACAAATTCTTCACGCTCTTTGAGTGTTAAAACAGATGAAAGCCTTGATTTTGCCTTCGTTTTTTTGTATGGGATAACGGCTCTCATTTGTAATCAGGATATTTTTTTTTGGTAATTATACAATCTGGTATAAAGTGTCTCTTTGTTTTGGATTCTTTCCTGCACTTTCAATAAGCCATCTAAATTCATCAGGAGAAACAAATTCACCTTCTTTGGAACCCGCGGATTTAGAAATACTTTCTTCTATCAAAGTGCCTCCGAGGTCATTGGCACCATGATATAGTGCAACCTGGGCAAGTTTTTTACCGAGTTTCACCCAGCTTGCCTGTATATTATTAACATATCCATGAAGAAGTATTCGTGCAATAGCATGGATTTTTAAATCTTCTATACCTGTTGTACCAAATCTGCCTTCTGTTTTTATCTGTTCTCCAATCGGATTGTTTGAAAGCATGAAAGGAAGAGGCACGAATTCAGTAATTCCATTTGTTTCTTCCTGGATTTTTCTGATTGTTAATATGTGGTCTATACGTTCTTCAAGAGTTTCGATGTGTCCATACATCATGGTGGAAGTAGTTGGTATGCCTGTTTTGTGGGCAAGTTTTACAACGTTTATCCATTCATCAGTAGTCAGTTTATCCGGACATATTATTTCACGCACTCTATCAGAAAGTATTTCTGCAGCAGTACCGGGCATTGAATCAAGACCACTGTTTTTTAATTCTTGCAGTGTTTTTTTAACACTAAGGTTGTTTATTTTAGATAGATGGTATATTTCCATTGGTGAAAATGCATGTATGTGTATATCTGGAGCTTCTTTTTTTACAGATTCGAGTATGTTTTTGTAAAAATCAATGTCAACATCCTGAAGCAATCCGCCCTGTATACATATCTCGGTCAGATACAACCCGGTTTCATCTTTAACCTTTTCCGTAATTTCATTTATTGAATAGATATACCCAGATTCGCTGCTGTTTCTGAATGCACAGAACCCACAAGTACCTTCACACTGGTTGGTAAAGTTGATATTTCGGTTGATAATATAGGTGACATCATTTCCTACGGATTCATAACGCAGTCTGTCAGCAAGTGAAAAGAGTTCAAACGGTTCTACATTGAACAGATAAATTCCGTCCTCTCTTGTACATTCACCTTTTCTGGCTCTATGTACAATATCATTAGGAATACAGGAATATTCGATTACCATTTAACCATCTTTGTTTTTTTATTGCTTTGATTGTCAAAATAAAACCTTAATTTAAGTTTTACGATAACCATTCTCATCGGCAAGATTGTCTATAATTTTGTTCAACCGGTCACTGTACCAGCCTTTTTGTATATATTTTGGATGTATGGGAAGACGTTCCTTTAATGGAATATCGGGTATTATGTTTTCAAGTTCTACTATATCGGGCCATTCAGATTCTGGGTTTATCCAGTCGATGGTTGTAGGGGATATACCGCCCAAATCACTGGCACCGTTTTTTATTAGAAGATAAGGGTCTGTTAAATTGGGAGGAACCTGTATCGTAACATCATCAGGAAGTATCTCCCGTGCATAAGAGACAGTCTCTGAGATGGTTGATAGTGATGGTGAGGGGTAATTACTCATGGGTGTCTCGGGTTTTGGGGTGAAATTCTGAATAATGACCTCCTGTATGTGTCCATATTTTTCATGGAGTTTTTTGATTTCATTTAATGATTCAATTCTATTATTTGCTGTTTCCCCGATACCTACAAGGATACCGGTTGTGAAGGGGATTTTCAATTGGCCTGCTAATTTAATAGTTTCAATTCTTTTTTCTGGAATTTTTCCGGGACTATTTTCATGTGCATCAAGTTTGGATATTGTCTCAAGCATCAGTCCCATACTGGCGTTTAATGGTTTTAGCATTGTCAGTTGTTTTTTATCAAGAACACCAGCATTGGTATGAGGCAGCAGTCCATTATCAATAGCAGTTTCACATAGTTCCATCACATACTCTACAGTAGAACTATAACCCATTTCATAGAGCCAGTATCTGTATTCAGGTACTTCTTCTGCTGACTCTCCAAAAGTAAAAAGGGCTTCAGTACATCCGGATTCATATCCTTTTTTTAATATTGGGATGATTTCATCCACAGACATGAGCTGTGCCTGAGGATCATCGGGGTCACGTCTAAAACCACAGTATCCACACCTGTTTCTACAAATATTGGTCACCGGAATAAATACATTCCTGCAGTAGGTAACAAATTCAGGTATAGGCATAGTTAAAGAATGATTGAACATCAGATACATAAGTTTAATTACAACTGTTCAGGATAAAACCATATCCATTGTATTTAAAACACCCAGTGTAATACCTTCTATTTCTATACCACCTTCTCCTTTAGCACCATCGCCCACTACATAGAGGTTGGATATAGGTGTTTTGTTGGATAAATCTTGGCTGGATGCCGACCTGTTGACAGGCCACCCGTCATGATAGGACTGCACCATTAAAACTTCATAATCTTTGTTTAAAAATATGTCTCTTATATCTTGCAGGCCAAGTTCAATTTCCTCTTCTATATCATCAAGTCTGTCCCACCGCAAACATTGATGCGTCATAACAAGATGTTTTCCTTCAGGAGCAAGGGTTTTGTCCACATTAGTTACTTCATTCATTCCATCTATTCGTTTTGAATATGGAGTAAGAACCACTCCACCGTGACCTATTAAAGGTTCATCACATGCTAATGATATTTTAATACCTGCAGATGATTTTATATTCTGTAACTGGTTTTTATATTGGACATATTCTTCAGTTTCTGTAACGTTTTTACATAGTCTGTTGGTCTCTATATGTCCAATATCGCTTATAATTAGGTCTGAATAATATTTATCTCCGTCAGCGACAACACCTTTAGCATGATTATTAGATGTGATTATTTCAGTAACTTCTTTACCGGTATATATTTTCCCACCATTTTCTTGGATTATCTCTACAAGAGCATTTGTAATACCTTTACACCCGCCCGTTGGAACACCGGGTCCTGAATAGCGGTACAAATTTGAAATGATTTCAAAAACTTCTTTTGCTGATACATCCGAGCTTTTAAGACTTATAGACCACCCACAGAATGAGTTGGCGATTCTTGTAGCCCATTTTTCATTAATATGATGTTTAATCCAGTCATCAAATGTTCCTTTTTTTGGGGGAAAGTATTTGGTTGTAAAAGCAAGGAAAGCAATTTTTATTCTGTTTATTAATGAAAATGGTACTTTAAAGTCATGAAAAGCCATGTCCCTGAACCCATTTTTATAGTCGGTATCATTATCATTTGCAGGCATGCGTATAACAGAGGATGGATTGGAAGTAACAATATTGACATCAGCATTCAGTTTTTTTAACATCTGGGAAAGCGGTCCTGAATCACCGTGTGGAACCATGTGCAGTGCACCTGTTGAAAGTTTGAAACCTTTATAATCGATATTTGTGAACCGCCCTCCTGTAAAGGGTAAAGCTTCAAAAACTTCAACATCGTGTCCACTTTTTGCAAGATATGCTGCACTAAGCAAACCACCAAGACCTGAACCTACAACAATAGTCTTCATTATGTCACCTCTATGGCATTTAACGGGCAGTAATAGGAACAAATTTTACAATTTGTGCAATTCTGTGTTATTTTTGCTTTTCCCCATACTTGAATTGCATCATTTTTACAAATAGCTGCGCATTGTCCACATCCGACACACTTATCGTTTATTTTCATGGCAAATTCACCAGTAACATCTTCCAAATTGTCGTTGATTAAAATTATATCAACCAATAATTGACTATGCTTCTAATATAAAAGGAGTTATTTATATTTGCATAAAATTTAGTTTATTTTTTGATATCATGATAATTCATGATAAATTACAGTAAACTATATATAATAGCGAAGTCCCAACCTAATTTGGTGATAGAATGTCAACACAGGTTATACAGGTTGTATCTCGTAAAAATGGTGAACTAAATTCCACCAAAGTGAAAGCATCATCATATGAATTCACAATGGCTACCCGTGCAAAATGGGAAATGATAATAGCAAATGAAGATATGAGTATAAGATCGGGGGAATTTAAAAAAATCGATGTAAAGGATATTAATGTAGAACCTGATATGGTAGCAATGCCGTGTATTTTTTCACAGCATGCAGTAGCTTCCGTTCTAAAAATTGGTGCAAAAGAGGGGAATGTACCAGTAGATAAAGAACGGGTTATTGATAGTGCCTATGTAATCGGACAGGAAACGGGACATATAAGAGAAGGAGACCTTTTGGGGGTATTGAATCTGTTTCCGATAATGTTTACACGCGAGGCTACAAAACCGGAAAAAGTTGATTAACGGGGGTTTATTAAATGGAGAATTGCATCATATGTGGTCAGGAACAGGATTCAAAGCAGTATGAAGGTTACAATATATGTACTGCATGTGTTGACATTCTGGAAGATGTAATGACAGAATATTTTCTAAAAACTATATATAATAACACACCCAAAGCCTATGATAACTTTCTTAATTATTTATATAGGACTACCAGATATATATCTGATTACAAGAGATTAACAAATAATTCAGTAGATTATACCAAAAAAATAGATGCAAGGGCAAAGGATGCATTAGAATATACAACTCATCCTTCAAAGCAGCGTTATTTTGAACACATGCATGTAGTTCTTGAGTGGCTGAAAAACAATCCGGAATTCTATCATTACTATTTTAAAGAATATTATGTATGTCCAAATTGCTGTGCCTCACTGTTTGAAAAATATACAACTAACTCAATAGGGGAGTGGTTTGTCATAACCTGTTCAAATTGTGAAGCACTTATAAAAAAATTCTATTCTCCCAAATTGGTTTGATACTTTTATTTCAATTTTTTCTGTTTTATTCCATTTTTTAGAATCATTTGTATCCAGATATAGAAAAATCTTTAAATTAGTTATCCTTTGGATACTAAACAATAGGTCATGTGCTAATCATAATAATTAATTTAAATAATGTTTAAAAGCCTTATATATCCCTATTATAATTTGAGTTAAACGAATTTTAAAGATATAGAGATTAATATTGGAAATAATTATATACAAACAACTTGTCAAGAATGAATATCATCAGGTGAGTTACTATGCCAGAGATAATAGACACCAGTAGCATAATCAACAGTTACGTCCCAGTTGCAATCTTTCTGATTGTAGGTGTTGTAATGCCACCGATAACAATGCTTATTGTTAAACTTCTGAGTCCCAGAAGTAAATCAAAACAAAAGTTTACAACCTATGAATCAGGATCAGATCCAACTGGTGATGCAAGAATACAATTCAATGTTGAATACTATATTTATGCAATTGCGTTCGTTCTTTTTGATGTAGAAATACTGTTTTTATACCCATGGGCTACGGTTTATAGGGGTCATGGAATAACATCAATAGCAACAACAGCAATTTTGGCATTCATAGTAATCATGGTTATTGGATTTATTTATGAATGGAAGAAGGGGGCCCTACAATGGTCAACGAAATGAATACCAACACAAATAATGATGCTGGAAAACCTTCGGGTGAACTTGAAATACCCGGAGTAATAACAACTAACAGTAATGCAATCAGCGAATTCCTGAAAAAAACAAAAGTTCAGGATATTATTAATTGGGGACGTAAAAATTCACTTTGGTTTATGACCCAGCCAATGGGTTGTTGTGGTGTGGAAATGATTGCCACAGGATGTGCACACTACGACACTGATAGGTTTGGGATAATACCCCGAAACTCTCCAAGACAAGCTGATGTTATGATTATCAGTGGTTATGTGACTAAGAAGTATTTCCCCGCTCTCAAAAAAGTATACGAACAGATGCCATCACCCAAATGGGTAATTGCAATGGGTGATTGTGCAATTAGCGGTGGTCCTTTTTATGAATCCTACAGCACTGTACAAAACATCGATGAAATATTCCCTATCGATGTCTATATACCGGGTTGCCCACCCAGACCAGAAGCATTAATACAGGGTTTTGTAGAGTTGCAGAAAAAAATCACTGCTAAGAAAGATAACGCCGCAATGTACGGGGAGGCTTAACCAATGGATGCAAAAACAATTGTCGATTCATTATCCCGCACATTTCCTGAAGCTATATCTGATGCCACTGTTAAATCAGATATCCGGGTAACAGCATATGTAGACAAAGACCATGTAAAAGAAGTTTGTGAATATCTTAAAAATGACCTTGATTTCAACCACCTATGTTGTGAATCAGGAGTAGATTATATATTAAGGAATGAATTCGAAGTGGTCTATCATATAGCATCCTATGAGCATCCAGTAATACTGGCTTTAAAAGCAAGATTAAACAGGGATGACCCTGTGATTGAATCCATTGTCGATGTTTACTGGAATGCTAACTGGTATGAAAGAGAAACCTATGAATTATTTGGAATCATGTTCAAGTATCATCCTAATCTTAAACCGCTTGTTCTTCCAGAAGATTTGCTTGGAGATTGGCCTCTAAGAAAGGATTATGAAGGATTTCCACAAAAAACAGCCAAAAATCTGGTGTAAGGGATAATATGGACGAATTAGAAGAATTAGAATCAACAGAAATGTTAATTCATATAGGTCCTCAGCATCCGGCACAACCTGGACCATTCAGACTTAATCTGAAAGTCAAAGGAGAAACTGTAACAGATGCTCAGGTTGAACTTGGTTTTATTCATAAAGGTATAGAAAAAATACTTGAAAGTAAAACCTATTTACAGGGTATACCGATTGTAGACAGAATGTGCTATCTGGGTGCGTTGAGTAATGAAGAAGCATTTTGCGGATGTGTTGAACAACTTGCAGGGATTGAAGTTCCTGAAAGGGCTCAATACATCAGAGTAATAACAGAGGAATTATCAAGGATTCAGAGTCATTTATTAGGATTTGGTGAATTTTCTGAATTTATCGGATACCAATCAATGTTTATGTACACCATCAAGGAAAGAGAAAATGTACTTTCGTTGCTTGATAGTATAACAGGAGCAAGAATAACACATACTTTCCTGAAATTTGGGGGTGTGCGCGAGGACTTGCCGCCCGGTTTCAAGGATAAGTTTACAAGGACAATGGAACAACTCAAATCAACTGTTCTTGATGAATATGAAAGACTTTTAAAGTCGGATACTATTTACAAAGACCGCACAGTTGGTGTAGGTGTTTTAAGCCCAGAAGTTGCTAAAGAAGTTGGAGTAGCAGGACCTGTACTCCGTGCAACGGGAGTACCATTTGATATCAGAAAAGATGAACCTTACCTTGTTTATGATGACCTTGATTTCAAGGTATGTACACAAAAGGAAGGGGACTCTTATGCACGTATTATGGTGCGTCTTAATGAAATCCGTGAAAGTATCTATATAATCGAACAGGCACTGGACCAGATTCCAGATGGTCCTATATTCCCTGAAAATACACCCTATGGAAAAAGAACACCTACAATGAGAGTACCAGAAGGTGAAGTCTTCAACAGAGTAGAAAATCCACGCGGGGAAATGGGAATTTATATGGTTTCAGATGGTTCTGATAAACCTTATCGTGTAAAAGTTAGAGGTCCAGCATATCCTACATTACAGGCTCTTCCGCCGGTTTTGAGAGGAGTTTATGTGGCAGATGTTAACACTATTGCTGGAAGTATGGATGGATGTACAAGTGAAGTGGACAGGTGAAAACTATGGTGATGGATATTATAGCAGGTTCATATGACCTTTTACTGGAATATTTAACCAATCCCTGGATAAGGGGATATTTAGGACTGTCTTTGATAGGTTTTATATTCGTCAGTGCAATGGCTGCTGTATGGCTTGAAAGAAAAATATCAGCTGATGTTCAATTCAGAATCGGACCATGTCGAGTAGGCCCTATAGGAATTTTCCAGTTGATAGCGGATGCCATCAAATTGTTTACAAAAGAAGACATAGTACCCAGAAAAGCTGACAGTATTATGTTCAGGTCAGCACCCATATTCCTGATGGTATCTGTTTTTTTAATGCTTGTAGCAATACCTATTGGAGCGATTGTCATAAATGGTGTTGCATATCCACTTGTTGTGACTGATATGGATATCAGTATACTCTATGTAGAAGCAGTTTCATCGATATCAATTATCGGTGTATTCATGGTTGCATACAGTTCAAACAACAAGTATGCATTGCTCGGTGCATTCCGTAATTTTGCAAGAATGGTTGGTTATGAAATACCGTTTGGTATTAGTATAATAGCCGTTGCAATAACCACAGGGTCGTTAAATATTATAGAAATCGTCGAAAATCAGACAATATGGAACGTTATCTTACAACCGATTGGATTTTTCGTGTTTTTCGTGGCTCTAATGGGTGACCTTGGTAGACTTCCGTTTGACCAGACAGAAGCAGAGCAGGAAGTTGTTGCAGGATGGATAACCGAATATAGTGGTATGAGGTTTGGTCTCGGTTTCTTTGCTGAATATATACATATGGTACTGGGTTCATTTCTGGTTGTATTGCTCTTTTTGGGAGGATGGAACCTTCCAGGTCTTGGACTACTGACATCCATTCCTGTAATAGGATTTATTATGCCGACGCTGGTATTTTTGGGTAAAAGCGCTATAGTTCTGGCTTTTATCATACTGTTAAGATGGGCAGTTCCAAGATTCAGAATCGATCAGGTAGTAGACCTGGGATGGAAGAGGATTATACCATTATCAATTGTAAACCTAATATGGGCAATAGCACTTGGCCTGTTCCTTGGAGCGTGAAATAGTATGGTATTAGAAAATATTGTAAAGGCAATCAAAAGTATATACCAACCTCCTGTAACCATAATGTGTCCTGAAGAAAAATCAAGAGGTATCCCTGAGAGGTTCAAAGGGCTTCAGGTACTTGATAAAAGCAAATGTATAGGTTGTGGTATTTGTGCCAATACGTGTCCCAATAACGCAATCAAGATTGTAAGATCAAGAGTAAGTAAAACAAGCGATAAACAGAGATGGTTCCCTGAAATTGATATTGGACACTGTATGTTTTGTGGATTATGTATTGATCAATGTCCTCAGGATGCTCTCTCAAGTTCTAAAATTTACACTTCCGGTGTAGTAAAGTGGAATCATGAAGATTTACTTTTTACACCTGATGAACTTGCACGGGAAGTAGATATTGGAGAAGATGAATATAACGAAGAAGAATTGGAGAAATAATTAAAAGGGCGGTGAAAAAATGGTAGCAATTTTAGATTATTTAACGTCTTTTACTTTCGATGACCTGACTACCATTGCAAGGTTTGGAGCATTCGCTTTGCTTTCCCTAATTATTATACTATTTTCACTACTGACGATAGTATCAAGGGATGTAGTCAGAGCTGCAATTTCACTTATTGTTTCATTGTTTAGTGTAGCTGGATTATATATCCTGCTTAATGCCCAGTTCCTTGGTGTAGTCCAGGTGCTTGTGTATGTAGGAGCAGTAGGTGTATTGATATTATTTGGTGTTATGTTGACAAAAACAGAATCAGGAAGGGGTCCATATGTTAGGTAAAATTATAAACGTTATAGTAGCACTTCTGGTAGTTCTATTATTCCTGGGCATGATTGGTGTTTCAGTAATTGGAACAGGTTGGGACACAGTAGAAGAGCTCCCCCAAACCCCAGAAGACCAGAGTAATATAGAACGGATAGGTGTATCGGTTTTTACCAAATATGTAGTACCCTTTGAAATCATGGCTATAGTATTGTTATCGGCACTTATAGGTGCTTTTTATATGGGCAGAGGAGCTGATAGTAAATGATATTGCCAGCAATTCCGTTGCCATTCTACCTAATCCTTTCAGCGGTAGTGTTTTCTATCGGTCTGTTGGGTGTAATGACCAAACAAAACGGTGTACGCCTTTTGATGTGTGTGGAACTCATGCTCAATTCGGCGAACATCAATCTTGTAGCGTTTTCCAGTTATAACAATGATATTACAGGACAGGTATTTGTACTGTTTACTATAGCACTGGCAGCAGCTGAAGCAGCGATAGGATTTGGAATATTTATGGCTGTTTATAGAATGAAAAACCGGATAGATCTTAATGACTTTAATATATTGAGGTGGTAATGATATGCCTATAGGTGATTTTGCTTTTTTAATACCACTATTACCGGCACTGGCTTTTGTGATAACATTCTTTTTAGGTAAGAAGATGTATGCAGGCGGTGCATTGGTTCCGATAGGAGCAATAGCGTTATCATTTGTTATATCTTTGCTAATAACATTAAATCTGCTTCAAAATCCGGATCAGATTGTAGCTCAATCTGTTGACTGGTTCGGAGCTTTCAATCTGGGTATTCTAATTGACCCACTGGCGGCAGTAATGCTGACGATGGTATCCTTTGTGAGTTTACTGATTCATATTTATTCAGTAGGCTATATGGAACATGACAAATCCAAACCCAGATATTTTGCAGAGACTGCATTATTTACATGTTCTATGCTTGGTCTGATACTATCGGACAATATTTTGCAGCTGTTTGTATTCTGGGAACTTGTAGGTTTAAGCTCATATTTGCTTATTGGATTCTGGTATGGGAAACCATCGGCTGCATCAGCAGCAAAGAAAGCCTTCTTGACCACCAGAATAGGAGACGTAATGTTTCTGGCAGGTATCATAATCCTGTTTTCGGATTTGTTTGCAATCTTTAACGGATTCCCTGATAATGCCTATATGCTCCAGTTTACTGAAATGTTTAACCATATCCCTGAAATAGCAGGGATGAGCGCTCAAATCTTTGGATTTGAAGTTAGTCATCTTACACTGATAACCTTGTTGTTTTTCGGTGGAGCAGTAGGTAAATCCGGACAGTTTCCGCTCCATGTCTGGCTTCCGGATGCTATGGAAGGTCCTACCACAGTTTCTGCACTGATTCACGCAGCAACCATGGTAACTGCTGGTGTTTACCTTGTTGCAAGAACCTTCCCGATGTTTATCTCTGCACCGGATACACTAATAGTCATTGCTTATCTTGGTGGATTTACCGCATTGTTTGCAGCAACCATGGCTATAGTTATGAACGACCTGAAACGTGTGCTTGCCTATTCCACCATCAGTCAACTGGGATACATGATGCTTGGACTTGGAATGGGTGCAGTTATCGGAATGGAGGCAGTAGGTCTTTCAATATTCCATCTAATCAACCATGCATTCTTTAAGGCACTGCTTTTCCTGAGTGCTGGAAGTGTGATTCATGCAGTAGGAACACATGATATGAGAGAACTCGGCGGTGTAGGAAAAGTAATGCCTATTACTGCAATAACAATGCTTATTGCTGGACTTTCACTTGCAGGGTTTGGTATACCCGGTACGATTATAGGTACCAGTGGATTTTTAAGTAAAGATGCTATAATCGAGGCAGCATTCCTTTTCGGAGAACACAGCCATAATTGGCTTCCATACATATTTGCCATAGTTGGGGCGTTCCTGACATCAGCTTATATATTCAGATTACTGTTTATGACCTTTACAGGTAAACCAAGAACTGATTATGATGGACACGAATCACCGTCATCCATGACTGTGCCTATGGTTATTCTTGCAGCATTTTCGCTATTCTTTGGAATGTTTACAACAGGAACGTTTTCCAGATTCCTAGGAGATACGTTCAATTTCATAAACATGAATCTGAATGAACTTGCTGCAAGTCTTGGTAACTATGAGCTACTACATGAAGCGGGTCATGAACCACTAATAATTCTGTGGTTGCCTCTTATACTCGCAGTAGCGGGTCTTTTGATTACGTATCTAATATATTACCTCAGAGTTCTGGATTTCAGTGTGTCCAGAAACAATCCAATTTACAAACTGGTATACAACAGATATTATCAGAACGAGATACTTACTGAAGGTTTTGCAATAAAAGTGGTCTACGAAGGAGTATCACTTGCATTGTATCATATAGACAGAGGTATTAACTGGATTGTAAATGCAATAGGTTCAGCTCTTACTGAAGCAGGACATATGTTCAGACATGTCCAGACAGGAGTTGTCCAGAACTACGCAACAGCGATAATTGCAGGTGTAAGTCTTCTGGCAATACTGGTTAAAATAATCATGGAGGTAATCTAATGTTGCCTGTTTTATCAATGTTGATATTGATACCGTTAATATTTGCAGTAATAACATTTTTCACGAAAACGAAAGAACAGGCAAGAACAACTGCACTGACTGGCTCAGTTATATCTCTGGTTCTTGCGCTGTATATGTACATGAATTTCGACAGCAGTATAGCCAGTTTACAATTTGTGGAAATATCAAAATGGGTACCTTCACTGGGAATAACCTACTCGGTAGGTGTTGATGGTGTATCAATGCCATTGATACTGCTCAATGCAATTGTAATTCCATTTTTGATAATCTATTCATGGAATGAAGAAAAATCCTATCCAAACAGATTCTTTGGTTTGATTCTTGCAATGCAGGGAGCAGTCATAGGTGTATTTGCAGCTCTTGATTTCTTCCTGTTTTACGTATTCTGGGAACTGACCCTTATACCTCTCTACTTTATGGTAAGCCAGTGGGGAGGTCCAAACAAAGAATTTGCAGCTATCAAATTCTTCATTTATACACATGTGGCATCACTGGTAATGCTGCTGGGAATATTTGCCCTGTATTTTACTGCATGGAGCCAGACAGGAAGTCCAACGTTTAATATACAGGAATTGTTAACCCAGTTCCAGTCTTTTGAAGCTCCACTGGTAAAAGATGCAATATTTATCGCGCTCCTGTTCGGGTTTATAGTAAAAATACCGACATTCCCGTTCCATTCATGGCTTCCGGATGCATATACTGAATCACCGATAGCAGGCAATGTATTGTTCATACTCTTAAAAATCGGAGGCTATGGACTTTTCAGAATTATGCTTCCAATACTTCCGTTTACAGGAACACCTAACCTGATGATTTCTATCATGGCATTGCTTGGGACTGCAAGTATTATCTACGGAGCATTTGTGGCACTTGCCCAGAGAGATTTCAAACGGATGATTGCCTTTGCCAGTGTAAGTCATATGGGATTTGTAGTTCTTGGTTCAGCAGGTCTTGTTTCGCTTTCTGTATCAGGAGCAATGTTCCAGCAGTTTTCACACGGACTGATTTTAAGTGTGATGTTTATGTCGGTTGGAGTGATTCAGACCAATGCTGGAACCAGAATAATCAATCAACTGGGCGGTCTTTCAAAGAAGATGCCAAAACTTGCATTAATAATGGTGGTTGTCTTTATGGCATCACTCGGACTTCCGGGCCTTACCGGATTTGTTGCGGAGTTTCTGGTATTGACCTCCAGTTATGTGAATCTCCCCGGTTATGTGCTGGCGGTTATGATAGGAATTGTTATAACAGCAGCCTATCATCTTTGGGCTATGCAAAGGTCGATGTTTGGATTATATAACGAAAAACTTGGAGATGTAAAAGATCTTACCAATTACCAGAGTTTGTCAATGGCAGTGATTTCATTGCTTGTGATATACTTTGGATTGAACCCTAACCCGGTGCTTGATATGATGATAACGAACTCAGAACATATTGTCAGTCTATTATCTGTTGCGGGGGTGTAATATTGAATGGTATAACGTTATTTGCACCCGAGTTAACAGTAGTTGCGACTGCGTTGGTTGTATTGATGATTGGAGTATTCCTCAATACTGAATCAAAGAAGGTACTGGGATACCTTGCATCAGCAGGGCTTGCTGCATCTTTGATTTTAACGCTAATGAATCTGGATGCAAATGCAGTAATGTATTCAGGAACACTGACAGTTGATGCGCTTTCCCAGTTTTTTAAAATCGTATTCTTGATAGTAGCATTACTGGTTTCAGTTGCATCCATCAAATATACAGAAAACAATGAACATGTAGAGGAATTCTTTACACTGGTCTTGCTGGCAGTAGTAGGTATGATGATGGTAGCATCATCCAACGACTTGCTGGTGTTGTTCGTTTCCTTTGAACTTGCGAGTATATCCACCTATGCACTTGCAGGATTTGAAAGAAGAAACCTTAAGTCACTTGAATCCGCAATGAAATACTTTATAATCGGAGCATTGTCTTCTGCGCTAATGCTTTTTGGTATTTCCTTTGTTTATGGATTGGCAGGAACTACAAACATTCCGGAAATAGCCCAGAACAGTGCAATGCTTGTATCATCCCCGCTTGGAATTGTATCAATTGTTTTACTGGTTGCAGGATTTGGTTTCAAGATAGCACTTGTTCCATTCCATATGTGGGCACCGGATACATACGAGGGTTCGCCTTCGGTAGTATCTTCACTACTGGCAGCAGGTTCCAAGAAAATGGGATTTGTGGCGGCTTTCAAGGTTTTCATGATCGCGCTTGTGGCTCTTAAGACCGAGTGGACTATGGCATTTGCAATACTGTCTGTAATTACCATGACGCTTGGTAATGTGATAGCTCTTTCACAAAACAGTGTCAAACGAATGCTTGCCTATTCATCAGTTGCTCAGGCAGGATATATTTCCATGGCTTTTGTTGTAATGAGTCCAATGGCAGTAACCGGTGGGTTGTTTTACATACTATCTCACGGCTTTATGAAAGCAGGAGCATTCCTTGTTACAGCAGTAGTAGGTTACATGATTCTTTCAGAAAATAGGGAAGCAGAAAATGTTGACCATCTGGAGAATTTCAAGGGGCTTGCCAAAAGAATGCCGATATCAGCATTTTCCATGATGATATTTGTATTTGCACTGGCAGGAATACCACTGACAGCCGGCTATATGAGTAAATTTGTCCTCTTCTCCTCTACTATTGAAGCAGGGCTTGTATGGCTCGCAGTAATAGCAATCCTTAATAGTGCAATATCTCTTTACTACTATGCAAGGGTTGTAAAGTACATGTATTTCTATCCTGCAGAAGGGGAAAGAGTTTCAGAGCCTCTTCCATATGCACTGACACTGGTAGCCGCAGTAGTAGGTGTTCTTATACTGGGATTCTGGCCAGAACCCTTTATACAGTGGGCTATGGAAGCAGCAAAAGTGTTAATCGCAACATAATGGAGGTAAATAAATGGCAGATTGTGAACTATGTGGAGAAAGCCTTCCTACACTGTGTCCGGTAAGAGTTTATGCTCCCAGATTAATAATAACATATCCTGAGGGAGTATGTAAAGGTCTATGTCCGACATGTGTCAAGGCTGCAGAAGATACATATTCAAAACTGGACCAATCCATCCTAAGTGTATCCAGTGGGAAATGTAATCTGTGTGGTAAGCCAACAAGGTTGTACCCTGTAGAGGTGCAGATTCCATCTTTCAAGCAAGGTGTCGAGAAAGTAGATATGAATCTCTGCAGAACATGTCTTGAAGCCTGCCATGAAACCCATGAAAAATATCATGAGAAATTCGAGGAAGCTTACCACTAAAAGTGGTATCAGGGGTTGTTAATCAATCCCTGTAACTATTTTTTTAATTAAGTTTTTAGCCTGCGATTGCTAGTAATATAAGAAGAAGTATAAACCTTATCATTACACTGATTGACATTGACAGGGTAACGATACCCAGACCAAGACGGAATCCAAAAATAGAAACATATCTTGGAGCCATATTTTTTATACCCAGTAGTGGTAGCATAAACATACTCCCTACCATGAGAACAATCATCGCCTGCAGATATGTTATACTTCCAC
This sequence comes from Methanohalobium evestigatum Z-7303, assembly GCF_000196655.1. Taxonomy (GTDB): domain Archaea; phylum Halobacteriota; class Methanosarcinia; order Methanosarcinales; family Methanosarcinaceae; genus Methanohalobium; species Methanohalobium evestigatum. The sequence continues at coordinate 276,611 of NC_014253.1, forward strand.
TGTGTATCATGGGTCCAAGAATGGATGCACCCAGTATTGGGCTTGCTATATAAGATGTCAAAGGTACTATACTCTCAGATGGCAGTCCAAAAATTTCGGCAAGGGGCAAAACGCTAAAAACTTCAAATGCTCCTTGGTCTCTGAGTGCAAATACAAGAGTGGTCATTACCAAATAAATAACTGCAATTTTTAAGAACAATTTTTTCTCTCTTTTTAAAGACCTCAATAAGGCGGTTTTTAAAGATACTTTTTCGGTTTCAGGAGTATCAGAAACCTTACAGGGGTTTTCTACAAGAAATAACCTACTTGCAACCACGACGACTATAATTTTTATTATTGCTGTTATGATAAATACAAAAGCGTAAAAACTTCCAACCACGGCACCAAGTGCAGGTAGCATTATAGGTATTTGATAGGTAAAAATCGACCTGATGTATGCGGGAGTACTATTCATGAGAGAACAGAGTAATACCTCTCTTCTGTTCAAGCATCCATCGTCCTGGCGTTTTACAATCATGGTATTTGCAGCAACTGAAGAACCGAGAGCTACCAGAAACGATGAGGCACAGGTTTCTGGAAGATAGGTGTATTTGAATATTGGTCGTGCAAAACGAGATAACTTTTGCATCAGTCCCTTTTCAATAAGCACCCCACTGCCAAATATTCCTATAAATATAATTACAAGTACAGGTACTGCAAAATCAAGAACTCGGACGAACAGGTCCAGATAATAATTCATACAGTAATCTTATTGATAGAAGAATAAATTAAATTAACTGGTTTGTAATATGAAAAAAGGATAAGATATGGGAATAAGTATTAATCCATATCTTCAAAACGGTGATTGATTTTTTCCATGACATCAGGTAGTGTAGTATATTCCATTTCTTCTTCAGGGAGGCGGTGTGGTTCGAATGGACCATGTGCCCGCATATAATCAGATACTTGATGTGCTTTTTCTCTGGTTTTATCAAATGCCGGGTCTGCAAATGAATCAACCGGACCTATCAGCATACCGTCTTTGACCTGGAATCCAAGACATATAGCTCTTGGCGGTCCATCAAATCTTGTAGGTGTAGCATCTTCCACCGGTACAGGCATCAGTGGTCCGTTGTGAGAGCCTTTCATCCATCCACTGACAAGTTCTGGGTGAGTAAACGGTTCAAGTATTTCACCGGCAGCAGGCAGTCCTGATTGACCTCTGACAACTGCAACAGGGTCATCTTTACCAACATATTCTCCTGCTATATGTGATAGTTTTTCGGTTGATATTACAGCAGCAGGTTCTTGAGAAGTTGCTTTTGGATTATCTTCTTTTGGATATACTCTTTTGATTACATATCTGCTTTTGGCACCTATAAGAGCAAGCATGTCGTAGAGGTCATTCGGGCAGTAGAAATTAATTTTTTTACTTTCTTTGATGTCCCACACTTCAAAAACAAATCCAGAGTGCATATTCGGGTCAAGCACCAGGCCAGCGGTGTTGAACGGGTCAGCAAATATCTTATACATTGGCAGATTGAATGCACCTGGTTCAGTTTTGTCCATCATGAAAGTAAATACAGGATTACTTTTTCTTTCTTTAAACTCCATTTCTGCAATACCAGGGCCCATACCTTTGATGTTTCCTGAAAAAGCGTCACTTAAAAGGTCCTGTCCAGCACCATACAATCCGAGTTCTTTTGCCTTTTCAGTAGCCTTTAAAAATGCGTTCCAAGCGATTTCATAGACCTCTTCACTATCTTCACCCTTGTCATGGGTTATGATAAGTTCAAGGTCATCACCGCAGTGGGTAACAAAGTAATCAAATATATCTTTTCCTTTTGCCTCTTCAAGAACTGATATAGCACTTTCTTCAAGTTCTTCGGGCACAACGTGATGTCCGGCTACACTGCCTACATCTGCTTTAATTGCACTAAAAGTTGTTTCCATAACCTTCACCTCCAATAAGGTATTAATTGCAAAATTTATCCTAAACTAAAGTATGGATGTTATTTGAAACTCTCGGAACTGATTAAATATTTTCTGGTGTTATGTTTTTATATATGTTTTTAGTTTACCAAAAGGTTGATATGATTGATGATGTATCCAGTGTTAGGTGAGCAGTTGAAAAAAGAATTAATGGACATACTGGCATGCCCTATCTGTAAAGGGGATTTGGTTTTAAATATTATCGAAGAAGATGAAGTTGAAATAAAATCAGGTACACTTTATTGTTCACAATGCAGGGAATACTACCCTGTAGAAGACGGTATTCCTAATCTGCTCCCGCCAGATATTAGAGAATAAGTATTAATTTTATATTCAAGAATATATATGTTATTGCAACAGGTACATATTAACAGGTTGGAAATTAATTCAATTGAATTTGAAGATGATATTGTAGAAATACCTTTATCACCTGGTGGAGAACATTCGTTTGAAATAGCTGTGATTAATTATGGTTCACCTACAAATGTTTATTTTTCAACCAGTGATAATCTCAAAGATCATATAACTTTCCTTGAAGATAATCCATACGTCCGGCACGAGGAGTACGTGCCTGTAATATCTCATCTTCCAATAGGAGGAGAGGAATTTGTAAAAGGAGAAATTTATGTAACAGTTGGATACGGTTCAAGGACCTCTGGTTTTTCGATAAAAATTGGTAGTGAAAAATCAGCAAATATTTCAGTAGAAGTAGATGTTGATGATCACATAACAGTGGATAATAAATTTGAAATGAATCGAAACAGTAATAAAGGGGATTCTGGTAGTACAGCGTATTCAATAAAATCCAGTTTGGATGTATCACCAAGAATTGCCCTGTTAATAGCAGGTGTATTGATTGCATCCTTTATGATATACTTCCTGTCAACCCAAGCTACAGGAATAGAATATGAAATGGGATTTTACCCGGCAGTAATACTGGCGATATTGTTTACAGCATTGATAATGTATTTGTTTTTAAAACTCCCGATTAATAAATAAAAAAGGTAGTTGGATTCAATATGAAGTACATCGTAGTTACCGGTGGAGTAATGAGCGGACTGGGAAAAGGCATTACAACCGCATCGATAGGACGGAATTTGAAAAATAAGGGTTATAGGGTAACAGCTATCAAAATAGACCCATATATAAATATAGATGCTGGAACAATGAGCCCTTACCAGCATGGTGAAGTTTATGTTTTAAAGGATGGGGGGGAAGTAGACCTCGACCTTGGTAATTATGAACGGTTTCTGGATACGGAGCTAACTCATGACCATAATATCACCACCGGCAAATTCTACAATTCCGTAATATCAAAAGAAAGACGTGGAGAATATCTGGGAAAAACTGTCCAGATTATACCTCATGTGACAAATGAAATAAAAGACTGGATAAGAGATGTAGCATCTGATAGTGGTGCAGACATTTGTCTGATAGAGGTAGGGGGTACAATCGGTGATATTGAAAGTATGCCTTTCCTGGAAGCACTAAGGCAGATGCACAGGGAGGAACCAGAGGAAAATACTATTTTTGTACATGTGACGCTTGTTCCACTTGATGCACAGGGTGAACAAAAGACCAAACCTACCCAGCACTCTACAAGAGACATGAGAGAACTTGGGCTTACACCAAATGTAGTTGTAGCCAGATGTGAAGAACCGCTACTGGAAAGTACAATTTCGAAAATCTCGTTGTTTAGTGATGTTCCTGAAGAGGCTGTTATAAGTGCAAACGATGTTGAAGATATTTATGAAGTCCCCCTAATGTTGGAGAAGGAAGGGCTTACCAATTATCTAATGAAAATGCTCGATCTTAAGAAAATAACCGAGGATACTTCATGGAATGAAATGGTTTCAAAAATGAAATCCATTACCGGAGAAGTTAAGTTTGCAATAATCGGTAAGTATACACATCTTGGTGATTCTTATATAAGCATCCGTGAAGCTCTAAAACATGCTGCGATTGAAAGCGGATGTAATTTTAAATCAACATGGATTGATGCTGAATTGATTAATAGAGATTCTGATGCACTGGAAAATCTTTCCGAATACGATGGAATACTTGTACCCGGTGGATTTGGTGAAAGAGGTATAGAAGGAAAAATTAAAGCCATCCAGTATGCAAGAGAGCATGATATTCCGTATCTGGGACTATGTCTGGGTATGCAGCTTAGTGTGATTGAGTTTGCAAGAAATGTGGCAGGGTTGGAAAATGCCAACAGTACTGAGTTCGATCCATCTACTCCTCATCCGGTTATTGATATCCTCCCTGAACAAAAAGACCTTGTTAACATGGGAGCGACAATGCGCCTTGGAACTTATAAGGCATGTTTAAAACAGGGTACACTGGCACAGCAAATCTATTCAGCTGATGAGATAGTGGAAAGACACAGACACAGATACGAAGTAAATCCCGAATACATTGAAAAAATTGAAAAACACGGAATGATATTTTCGGCAATGAATAATGGAAAACGTATGGAAATTGCAGAAATACCCGAGAAAAAATTCTTCTTCACATCACAGTTCCATCCGGAATTCACATCCAGACCCGGACATCCATCCCCGCCTTTCAAAGCGTTTATTGAAGCAATGATGGATAACAAATGATACAATTAGCTCATTTTAAGAGGGTTTACTTTCATATACTCTCTTAAAAGTGTTGTAGCATAGCTCCCTTTTGGAAGTGTAAATTCCAGTACAGCTTTTGATTTGCCGGGATTTAACTCATCTTCATCTGCTTTAAATGAGGGTTCAGTGTGGAGTAAAATTTCTCTTCTTACACCTTTGGATGCCAACTCCGGAGTTGAAGGGACTTTAAAATCTTCTAAGGTCAATCCAGTCTCGTCAAATATCTTTTTTTCTATTTCACCGGGTTTCCCGGAAGAAAATTCTGTCTGATATCCTATCAATGGGGCAGTTACAAAGGCGCGCTTTCGTTTGATAAGGTTGTTCATCCCATCAATATTTGTCGATGTTACCTCCTGAATACGGGAGGTGTCCGGTAAACCAGCTTTATTTCTAAAACAGACAATATCTCCTTCTACAGCTCTGTTAAGTGGCAGTCCTTCCTTTATTCGCTGGCACAAAATTTTGTTAAACAGATAGGATTGATAAGCGTGCACAAAAATTCTTTGTATGTTTCTTGGAAGCACATTAAATGCACCACTATAATCATCCGGATTTTTAATCAGATAATCCATCATCGAACGTTCATATCTAAGCCTTAAAGGATAGAGTTTTAATCCCTCAATATAGTCCCTTGTTTCATAGACATATTTCCTTGCTGATTTTGTATCTTCGGGTTCTTCTGGAAACGCAAAGGCAATGTATTTAAGCGCGGCATCTTCTGGATCGCCTCTTACAAGTGATTCACCAACTATATGTGTGACTGGGCGTGTAGAACCAAACCTCTGGACACCGAAAAAGTTTGGAATGCCTTCCATTTGTTTAATGTCTTTGGTAATAATCTCAAGCTGGTTATACAACTCATCTATACTATGGTCGGTGTTTCTTACTGTAATATAGAATTCATTTCCTATTAGGTCACCGAGTTCTATAGATTTATCTGACCTTCCTATATAATTCATCTCGGAATCTTTTAAAGTAACATTATTTATGTCTTCAAGGCTTAAATCGTAAATGCTTATTTTCTGGGTTGTAACAGCTCGCTTGTCTTTTGTTCCTGCAAATCCAATTCGTTTCTGACTGATTCCCAATTTGCGGGTAAGGTCTCTTATAAGATGATGTGTCTCCCAGTTACTTTTTTTAAGTTCAAGAACAAGGTATTTACCAGTGTCGCCTTCTTCACGATTTGTAATTTCTTTTACAATAAAATCATCAATTTCCTGCCTCAAAGTACCACCAATTCCATTGGTGGATGTTGTATACAGATCAATGCCAATTTCTTTTTCAATATCATGAACTTTCATAAATCTTCACTCTTATATTAAATGTAATCAAAAATTAATATCAGGCTTTTAGATGAACCAGATTTTTTGAGTTAATATATTGCTGAATACCCATCCAAAAACAAAAACCAATAAAAAAACCTGTTTAATTATCTTTTTCATTTAACACAAATTATATTATATAATTATACAAGTTTCAGGTTGCCGGTGAAACTGTCAAGTTCTTCTACTTTTGCAGGTCCTATTCCCAGAGCTGTAACAGTACCTGCTGGTATTTGTGTATGTCCAGCATCACTTATCAGTGCAGTGGGTATCTCTTTTTTTTCTGCTATTTCTTTTAATTCATACAAATCCTGTAAGCTGGGGACTTTAAGAACCACCTTTTTTTGTCCACCATTTTTCCAGTTTTCAATGGTGGATTTACTTGCTTTTTCTACTGAAGAAACAGCTGCATGTGCTGCCTGAGTTGCAAGTTTTCCTTTTGAAAGTTTAAGGTCTTCTCTTATTATAATACACTGTTTGTAATCTATCATTTCAGTCCCTCACTTGTTTTTGAATGTAGTCCATTATATAATCAGCAGGGTTAATTCCCAATGATTTGTATATTCCTGCACCTGATGGTGTACCATTGACTTCAAGTAGCATGGTTTTATTGTTACCTTCAATCAGGTCAACACCAGCAAATACAGTACCGATGGTTTTGGCAGCTTTTATGGATATTTCTTTCTGGCTGGGGGTAAGTGAACACCGTTGGCAAGAACCTCCCTGGCTTAAATTGTTTAACCATTTTCCATCAGGAGCGGTTCGATATATGGCACCAATCACCTTGCCATCAACTACATAAGCACGGATGTCTCTTCCCATGTTGGGGATATATTCCTGGATATAAAGCATTCCTTTATTATCAATTTCATTTTTAACCATTTCTTCAATCTGTTTTGGGTTAGTTGTATTATCTGGTTCAATAATTGAATAGTTTTTAATTCTTATAATGCCTATGCCCTTGAATCCGAACACGGGTTTTATGATTGCATCCCTGAAATCATCCAGTGTTTTTAACGCACTTTCAACGCTTTGAACAACCCTTGTACAGGGTACAGGCAGGTTTGCTTTTGCCATAAGGTATGTGGAATAATATTTGTTAGCCGCGTTTTGTATTGATTCAGGAGTATTTACAATAAGTATCCCTAATTCATACAGCTGTCGCAGAACATCAAAACGAAAACTTACGCTTTCTATTGAACCAGCCCCTACATCCCTAACTACCACAGCATCCAGTTCGGATAAACTGTTTTCCCTTAAAGAATAACGGATTGTGGAGCCTATAGATACTTCTATATTTTCCAGATTTATAAAAACAGGGTTAAAATTTCGTTCTTTTGCAGCATTGTACAGAGCTCTGGCGGTCCAGTCGTTGTTATCTGTTACTATTATCCCTATTTTGGCCATTATATTTTCCATCAATATGGAAGTATTTATTTATATCCTTTAAAAACGGTAAATTAAAAATTTATTCATGTTTTTGAATCTGTTTCTAGGTCTATTTCCAAACCGCCGATAAAACCTGCAATCAGGTTGTATATTACAGCGATAATAAGCCCTAATACAAAACCCATGATACCATAAAAGACCGGCATGGTTATTATGGCAGCAGCACCAAATAGGTAAGCAGGACCACCAATTGCATTCCCCATACCTATATTTCCTGCAATAAGCGTTACAAAGCTTACAATAACACCGATTATCAAACCTATGACTGCATATATGATTCCTAGAATTTTTCCAAGAGATAATTCACCTATTCTTTTTATAATAGTATTTGCCATTTTATCCCCCTATTGATGAGTGCAATAATTAATTTGTAATCTGGGCTGGAAAAACTTTATTGTACTCTTATAAAATAACTATATATCAGACGTGCTCTATAGCCTTTAAAAGCAAAAAAGCCATTACAAGTATAATCAGCATCAAAACAGGGTCAACAAGTTTTAATGTAGAGGCATCATCTTCTATTCCTGCATCGTGATTCCAGTTTGTGACTTTTTTGATGTTGTTTATTAGATGGTTTTTCTCAATCGGATTACTGTCAGATTTAAACTTTTTGTATTCAAAAGAGTGAGGTGTTATATGGATTGATAGTGTCAGTATCAAAACAAATAAAACCAAACTTCTTATTTTTATAATTCTATTTTCAATTCAAACTCTTCATATGAATTATATTTAGTGGGAAATATTATAATTCATTTTTTGACTCTAAATTTAATATAAAAGTTTTTAATGTATATATTGGTTAATTGTTGATTTTTATAAAGTTAAATAAAACCCCGATGTCTTTAGCATCGGGGTAAAGCAAATGGTCAAAAAAAATATAAGTATTTTGCTAAATGATTGTATAATGCATGTATCTGACCCAGAAGAACCATCTCCGTACTGATAAGCAGACGTATGAGAGACCTTGAAGAGGTTGACCAAACTGTCCAAGAACCTGTACAATTTCACATTGTACACTATCAGGCAGTACTTCTTCAACTATGGAAAATACCTTAATAAGAATACCGCTTATTATACGGTCAAAGAGAACGAAAATTACAGATTAATGCCATCTCAGGTTGCTCAGAATACTGTGGAAACTGTAGATGGCAGTATGAGATCGTTTTTCAAACTTCTGGATAAGGAAAGAAAAGGTGAATATGAAAAGCCAGTTTCCCTTCCAAAGTATCTGGATAAAGACGGTAACTTCATATGTACTTTCAAGAAATATCAACTGAAGGTTATCGATGATAAGATAAGGTTATCATTGGGTTTGGATTATTACAGAACTTATGGAACCAAGTATCTATACTTCAAGATACCTGACAACATAATAGGTCAATACATCAATCAGGTCAGGATCGTCCCGAAATACAAGGGTAGATGGTTCGAGATAGAATACGTATATCATGAAGACGGGGAGATTGCTGAACTTGATTATAATAACCATCTATCGATAGACCTTGGAGTGGACAACTTTGCAACCTGTGTAACGACCAGTGGGACTGCATTCATATTAGACGGCAGGGGTATCAAATCATACAACCGCTGGTGGAACAAGGAGAAGAGCAGGTTACAGTCAGTCTACGATAAACAGGATGTAGATGATGGTATCAAGCTGGATAGATTCTCTAATAAAAGGTTCTGGAAGATAAATGATCTCATGAACCAGTGTGTCAACCACATCGTTAAACATTGTCTGGAAAATCGGATTGGTAATGTTGTGATTGGAGAGATGAAAGAAATCAAACAGGAACAAAACATCGGAAAGCAGAATACCCAGAACTTCCAGACAATACCATTTGCTAGGTTTAAATATAAATTAGCTTCTAAGTGTGAATATCATGGTATAAAGTATAACGAAGTAAACGAAGCTTACACTAGCAAGGTAGATGCACTGGCGTTGGAACCCATCAGAAAACATAATAAATACCTTGGTAAAAGAACTAAGAGAGGAATCTTCCAGTCATCTACAGGTAGACTGATCAATGCCGATATCAACGGTGCATTGAACATCTTGAGAAAGGTAATCGGTGATTCCCTTGCAGGGATAACCGATAGTGGGGACGTGAACTCCCCGGGAAGAATAAGGCTTTCCTGGTAACCTTCTTCCGAAGTCGCTGAGTCTTTAGCTCAGCGGTAGTTCACAGTGTAAACGCCCTGTAGCCTTTATTTTTTGCTATGCATTCTGGAATGTCTATAACCTGTTTTGAATTATCTATTACCGCTCCATCAGAGGTTGCGATGATATAATCAGAACTATTATTTTTCAAATCAAAGTCCACATGTCTTGAGGTTCTAGCGTATCCTTTAATTGAATAGTTTTTAAGCTTTTCACTTACAAATCTGGCAAGTTCGCCACTTTTACTAATCTGCTTATCAAATAGTATAATAACTGAATTTATCTGATATTTTAAAAGAAACGTTATTATCTCATCGATTGCTTTATAGGTCACATCTGTAATTTTGAATTTATTAAAAATACCTCTTGTATCCCTGAAAAATCCATCATCACTTTTCCAGAGTATGTAATTTTTCAGTAAACTCTCAACTGTGATGAATACGTTGTAACCATCAATAATGAGGTTCATATTGTTGATTTGGTTGCATTCTATTTTTATTTGTTTTCTCAGTTTTGATCTATTGGATGATACAACCACTCTTGTGAGTATATGCCTTTCTTCCTCATTTAAACGGTAATGATTTCCGACAAATTGTATTGTACTGGTTCTTGGATACCCTCTATTGAATAAATATCTAACATCAACAGCAGGTTCTGACAGCTTTTGTCTGAGATATTCAATTGAATGGGGATTATTTTGCATCGTAATCGTTTTTATGTCGGCAAGATTTATAGGTGTTGTAATCTTAAACAATTTATTAAGAGGTAACAGTACATGGATGTGTTGTGGCTAAACCAGAGTGATGTTAAAAATGTCCTTGATATGAAATCCACGATAGATGTGGTTGAAAAAGCATTTGAACAGCATGGTTTGAAAAGGGTACAGATGCCGTCGAAACTGTATCTTTATTTCAATAAATACAATGGCGACCTTAGAACGATGCCTACCTATCTGGAAGATATGGATATTAGTGGTGTAAAAATTGTAAATGTTCATCCTGATAACCCATCCAGAGATTTGCCGACTGTGATGGCGACAGTAATCCTTAACTCAACTGAAACGGGTGCACCTATTTCAATAATGGATGGAACATATCTTACGGATATGCGAACCGGCGCAGGCGGAGGGGTGGCTGCAAAATATCTTGCAAGACCAGATTCAAAAATTATAGGTATAATTGGCACCGGTAATCAGGCACGTTCGCAGTTGCTTGCACTGTCTCATATATTCAATATTGAGCAGGTTAAAATTACAAGCAAAAGCAGTAAGCATTGTGATGAATTTGAAAAAAGGATGAAACCAGTTGTTGGTGGGGATTTTACAAAGACTGACATAAAAGATGTATGCGATTGCGATATTTTAGTAACCACTACACCTGTAAGGGATCCAATAGTAAAATTTGAATGGATAAATGAGGGTACACATATTAATGCTATCGGTGCGGATGCCAGGGGAAAGCAAGAACTTGAATCTGAAATTCTTAAAAGTTCAAAGGTAATAGTTGATGATACGGAACAGGCATCACATTCAGGTGAAATCAATGTACCCCTGTCAAATAATATAATCTCAACAACCGATATTTATGGGGAACTTGGAGAAATAATAACCGGTCATCTTACAGGAAGGGAATCCAGAAAAGAAATAACAATATTTGATTCTACAGGGCTTGCGATTCAGGATATATCGACAGCAGACTTTGTTTATAGAAAAGCAGTTGAGAATGGTCTGGGCAATAAACTGAAAATGTTTTAAAATGGAAACCACATCAGGGATGTGGTTATTTCGATGCCATCATCATAGTAGATCTTGCAGTGCTGCTAAAATCTTCACGGATAATTTCAGCCCTGCATTTTTCGTTTACACATTTTTGTGGTTCGTCTCCTACCTTTTGATAGGTTCCACATTTTGGACATCTCTGCATAGTTTTTTTGGTTATTGACTTTGTGGAGTGCGGATCCATTCCCAGCATGCCATATAACATTCTTTCCCTCATTTTTAATCACCTTTTGCTGTATTTGGGCAGACATTTTTTTGTCTATTGTTTCTACACCCATGAAACCAAGTTTGCTTGATTTTTTGTGGGACTGCATACTGTATAACGAACCACTGCAACGTCTTAATAAATTTTTGAGACATGCTGTTCAGACATACCACAGTATACAATTTTGTAGAAACAGCAACATTGTGGGAATGCTATTATATATAACTGTTGGTCGGAATCAGGTGGATAAAATAATATCTATATGCAACAAATAACTTATATACCTGATAAAAATCATCTGTATTATGTCTACAAATAAAATTGATTATATAAAATCACTGGGGAGATGGGATTGAATAAAATCAATATGTATATAACATTGCTGTTATTTTGTACAATATTTCTGGGTATTGGATGTACAGGTCAGGATGGCAACAAACTGGATAATGGTGCAGAAAACTCTCAAATTGCACAGTTCGATGTATCCAGCAGTGTATTTGAAAACAATGAATCCATACCGGTAGCCTACACCTGTGATGGTGAAAATATAAATCCTCCACTACAGTTTTCCGGAATTCCGGATGATGCAAAGAGTCTGGTTCTAATAGTTGAAGATTCGGATGCACCAGATGGAGTATTTACACATTGGATAGTTTGGAACATAAATCCTGAATCAAATATAATGGAAAACAGTGTACCCGGGATAGAAGGGGAAAACAGTTTTGGTGAAGTTTCTTATGGAGGTCCATGCCCACCATCTGATACTACACACAGATACATTTTCGGGGTTTATGCACTTGATACAGAATTAAACCTTGATGGTGGAGCAAACAGACAAAATCTTGAAAATGCAATGGATGGTCATATATTGGCTAAAGGCGAACTCATCGGATTATATGGCAGATAAATTTACATTTCATTTTTTTTGTAGTATTCTTCACCCTGCGTTTGATTTGCAAACCATACTGTTCTTTGTGGGAAAGCAATCTCAATTCCGTTATCTTCAAGAGTTGTCTTTATTTTCCAGAGGAATGAGGTTCTCAGAGAGAACCATTCAGTTGCAGGTGCCCAGATTCTAACACTAAGATTCACTGCATTATTACCAAGATTGTCAACAAATACCAGTGACTCAGGATGTTTAAGGGCAAGTGGTTCTTTTTCAATAAGGTCTTTAATTATATCTATAGCCTGTTCAGCATCATCACTATACCTTATTCCTACAATATACTCAAAACGTCTGGCAACATTTGCTACATAGTTAGTTATGTTGTTTGTGAAAACTTTTTCATTAGGAATCCGTATGTACAAACCATCAAAGGTTCTGATGATGGTTGAAATCAGGTTGATGTCCTCTACAATTCCTATATTGTTATCGATATTGACCTGATTTCCTATTTTAATGGGTCTTTCCACAATCAGGAATATACCTGATATAAGATTGCCTACAATACTTTGACTGGCAAAACCAATAACAATACCTACAATACCCCCTGCGACAAGTAAACTGGACGGTTGTATACCTACAATAGGTAGTATAAATATTCCAATAGTAACCGTTATAATGCTGTAATATATTAATTTCAGGAATACGTTCAAACGGGATGGAGCAATTTTATCCTTAAAATATCTTCTTAGGTATACAGTAATAATTTTGCTTATAAAAAGAGCTATAAGAATAAATATAACTACACTGAAAATTTTTATTAAAATTTCACCGCTCTGGAATATGTAGTTGTAGAGTTCTTCAAGGTTCATATTCCGTTTTCCATAATGTATTTTGTAATATTTACAAACTTCACTTTACCAACATTATAGAGTTCTGTAGAGTTTGTCATGTTTTCCAGTATTGGTTGGCTAATGAAATCTGTTTCAGCCATATATTGTCCGGTAATTTTCATATTAACTTTCATAGATACTATTTCACTGTCGTAATATAATTTCATCCCGTACGCATTTAATACAGTTTTAGATACTTCCATCCATCTAACTGTTGAATTTGTTATCTGAAGCTCAAGGATACCTTCATAAAGCGGGTTTGTTTCAGGTATTGATAAATGGGTATCACTACTCCAGTATTTACAGATGGTACCGTTGCTTGGAGTACCGTATATTGAATATTTTTTCTTAGCAAGAGTAAAAAAATCAAGCACTTCATAATTATCTTTATTATCCGATATGAAAACACCGATTTCTATAGGGAAGGTAAGGTATATTTTTTTAATAGAACTGGGGCTGATAAAAATAGATTTTGTAAATTCGATAAGTAATAAAGAGGTTATTTTTTTGGGCAAATTTACAGGTTCAATAGGGTTGATAAGCAGATTACAATCTTCCTTGTGTATAATCTTTTCAATGTTGTCATTATTGTCATTATCATTTGTATTATCTCTTTTATAAAGAAAAACCCCATCAAGATTTGTACATGATAGGATAAACTCGTTATATTCAAATTTTAAAGGAGCGTTATGGTAACCATACATAGGTATCGTCAATATATATTGTTATTATTTACCTTATATATAGATTAAGAGGGCACAATCAATACTTCCGTATTTGAGTGTTTTACAACTTTATCGGCTACACTGCCAACCATGAAACGCTGTATTCCAGATAATCCTCTGGTGCCCATGACAATAAGGTCAACGTCATTTTTGTCAGCAAATTTAACAATTTCATCCCCTGGGTCGCCTTCAAGTATTACTGATTCTACTTCCAAATTTTCTTCATCACCCATCTTTTTAATGTAATTAGTTGCTTTTTCTCCTTCATCTCTCATCATTTCTCTGGCAGCCTCTACCCAATCAGGACCTTTGCGACCTGTAGTAACACTTACTGGATGTATTACATAAACTGCATATACTTTTGCACCTGTTTTACTGGCAAGATTTATCCCTGATTGTATCGCATTTTTAGAATTTTCTGAACCATCAGTAGCAATTAATATATTGTTGTATTTATCAACCATTTTATACTCCCCCTTATCAAATATTCAAGGTACAATCAATACCTGTTTATTAGCATTCATGACCACTTTTTCAGCTACACTGCCAATCAGGAATTTCTCAATGCCTGATTTACCCAGTGAACCCAAAACAATCAGGTCCATATCATTTTTCTCGGCAAAATTGATTATCTCCTCACTTGGGTTGCCCTCAAGCAAAATTGTTTCAACATTTACTCCGGTTTCTTTTGCGGCATCTTCTACATCTTTTGTTGCCTTTTTTCCGTCTTCGGTTAAATCCTGCCTGATAGATTCAGCCCAACTTCTTCCTCTTTGTGCGGCTGGTGCACTTACAGGTGGAATAACATATACTGCATATACATCGGCATTATTTATCTTTGCAATTTCTATACCTGAATTTACTGCATTTTTAGAGTTATCTGAACCATCGGTAGCAATAAGGATTTTTTTAAACTGGTCTTCTGTCATTGTATAATTCCCCCGTGTAAAAAGTATATGTTTGTGTATAATATAGTTTTTGGGGTTTTGGTAAAATTAATCGGTGTGGGAAAAGATGATAATTTTTCTATATTTTGATGTATATCTTTTTTATAGCAGTTATTATTTGAATTTAACAATCTGTAAACTATTTATTTCAGGAAATTATTCAGATGTTTCAACTAATATAAAGAGGGCTAATAATAATATGAACCAGAAAAATGGTAAGGTGTTCCTTGTTGGTTCAGGACCGGGTGACCCTGAATTATTGACTTTGAAAGCTGATAGGTTAATAAAATCAGCTGATGTCATGGTCTGCGACCAGTTACCGGGAAAAAAGATTCTTGAATCAATACCTGAAAGTGTTGAAAAAATAGATGCAGGAAAATCTGCAGGTGACCACAAATTATCCCAAAATGAAATCAATCAGGTACTTGTAAATAAAGCAAGAGAAGGTAAAACAGTCGTTCGTCTTAAAGGAGGCGACCCATATATATTTGGCCGCGGCGGAGAAGAAGCAGAGGAACTTATAAAAGAAGGTATAAATTTTGAAGTGGTACCTGGTATTACATCAGCTATAGCAGTACCAGCCTATGCAGGTATCCCTTTAACTCACAGAGACCACGCTTCAATGGTAACATTTATTACTGGACATGAAGACCCTACAAAGGATGAAAGTTCCCTTGACTGGGAATCACTTGCAAATTTTGAAGGTACTATTGTTATACTTATGGGAGTTAAAAGGCTTAAACAAAATGCACAACAGCTTATCAAACACGGTAAAAACCCAAAAACACCAGTGGCAATAATTGAAAATGGAACACATTCAGACCAAAGGGTGACGGTAGGTAGTATTGAATCGATAGCAGATATTGCAGAAGATAGAGGTGTTAAACCGCCAGCTATAACAGTAATAGGTGATGTTGTAAAACTTAGAAACAAACTTGGTTTTAATGACTAACAGAGGACTATGATGTTGTTAAAGAGGAATTTAATATGACTTCTAATATAAATCAAGATACTGGTCAAACACCAGTTATAGCCATCATGCGTCCGGAAATGTATCTTAACAAATCAGTAATATTGGCACAGGAGTATGGTTTTGAGACCTTTTCTGCACCCATGATTGAAATTGTAGATAAAAAAGATGCCTGTTTCGATGATTTTGTATACCGGGTGTTAAACGGTAAATCCGATTATGTAATCTTTACCAGTGCAAATGGTATCGATTTTACACTAAACAAAATTTCTGATGAAATCAAGCAGGAATTTTTGGTAGCTTTGAACAATACCAATGTATTGGCAATAGGTCCAAACACACAGAAAGCTCTTGAAGATACTGGTATAGAATGTATAGATTTGCCTGATTCATATAGTTCCGAGGGTGTTGTGGATTACCTCAGCCTTTATGTAGAAGGTAAAACGATTGATATAGCCAGAAGTTCACATGGTTCAAAATATTTGATATCTGGTCTCATTAACAACGGAGCAACGGTATTTGAAACCCAGGTTTATACACTGAATACCCCGGACAACATCACACAGAAAAACCTTATACGTTGTGCACTCGCGGGAAACATATCCGTGTTTGCATTTACAAGTTCTATGATTGTGCACAATTTCTTTACCAAAGCAAATGATGTTGAAGCAGAAGATAGGATTATAGAAATCTTAAACAGCAATGATACAACTGTGGCAGCTATCGGAACACCTACAGCCAGCACTTTAAAAAATTATGGGGTAAAAGTAGATATTGTACCGGAAAAATATCTTTTTGAAAATATGCTTGCTGATATCCATGATTTTATTTACGGTACTCAATAAATGTAATTTTATACAGGAATTAAAATGATAGGAATTTCAAAACTTTACTGTGGTACGGTAGAATCCTCAGATGCTTTAAGGTATGGATGTCTATCCAGTAAACTCCCATCTCACCTTCTGCAATTTTCCAAAGATAAAAAACCGGTAGTCGTCTGGAATGTGACCAGGCGGTGCAATCTTAAATGTGCACATTGCTATGCCCAGTCTCAGGATATTGATTACAGTGACGAGCTGACCACGAATGAGGGTAAAGAATTAATCGATGACCTTGCAGAGTTTGGCTCACCTGTTATCCTTTTCTCTGGTGGAGAACCACTTATGCGCCATGACCTTTTTGAACTTGTAAGATATGCAAGGTCAAAAGGAATACGTGCTGTTATTTCTACCAACGGAACACTGATTGATAGCGATATGGCAACGACATTAAAAGGTATAGGTTTGTCGTACGTAGGAATATCCCTTGATGGTGTGAAAGATACAAATGACAGATTCAGAGGTGTACGGGGTGCATTCAACGCAGCTCTTGAAGGCTTGCAAAATTGTCAGAAAGAAGGGATTAAAGTGGGTTTACGTTTTACCATGAATAAGGAAAACGTAGCAGATATTCCCGCATTATTTGACCTTATCGATGAGATGGATATTCCAAGAATCTGTTTCTACCATCTTGTCTATTCAGGAAGAGGTTCAGGTCTGATGGACAAAGACCTTTCACCAGAGGAAACGCGAAAAACACTTGATCTTATAATGGATCGTACAAAACAGCTTCATGACAAGGGTAAACAGGTTGAAGTACTTACAGTGGATAACCATTGTGATGGACCATATGTATATCTCCGTCTTCTTGAGGAAGACCCGGAACGTGCTGAAGATGTCTATCAGTTGTTGTCGATGAATAAAGGCAATTCATCAGGTATTGGAATAGGATGTGTGTCATGGGACGGTTCAGTTCATCCCGACCAGTTCTGGAGACATTATACACTCGGAAATGTGAAAGAACGAAAGTTTAGTGATATATGGACGGATACCAGTGATGATTTGATGGCTGGACTTAAAAATCGGAAGCCTCTTATTATATCCAATGCTGATCGATGTGCCAGTTGTAAATGGTTTGATATCTGTAATGGAAATTTCCGTGTCCGTGCAGAAGCAGTGCATAATAATGTCTGGGCAGATGACCCTGCGTGTTATCTAACAGAAGAAGAAATCGGTTATTATGAGGGATAAATAAAGAAACTAAAAGTTGAAATGTATTCAACTTTTTGACCGCATTACATTTCAACACTGTTTTCCCAGAGTCCGTGTATGTTGCAGTATTCAACAGCGTAGAAAGATTTGAAATCATCGATACTGTTTACTTCAAATTTTGCGTTTGGTTCTACATAAACAGGAGCAAAATCCATTTTTCCGAGATTTACCACCTGTCCATTATTCCTTACACCGTGCAATTCCACCCATGCTATATGGTGTTCCACTTTGTTTGGGTGGGGAGTTTCTTTTCCAACAGCAACTTCTATGAAATCACCTCCTTGTTTACCCTGTCCTTTCATTATTTCAATTGATGGAATATGTTTCTCTTTTAATTTACTTTCTGCTTCTTCTTCTTTTCCTTTAACTATATTTTCTATCATTTATATCATCCTGTAAATTTAGTTATTATTGTCCTTTATCCTCTGCTTGGGTCTGTGTCTGTGCACCTGACAATGCTTTGGATGTATATTCTGGAACAAACACCCTCTGGCTAAGTTCTTTATCCAGCATATACATTCCGCTACCATCTTCGCCCATAAGTTTAAGTTTGGAAATTATTTCGTTATCGTTTGCTTCTTCTTCAATCTGTTCGGAAACGTACCATTGGAGGAATGTATATGTAGCATGGTCTTTTTCCTCAACTGCAAGGTCGACAAGTTCATTAATGGATTTTGTGACAAATTTTTCATGTTTAAGTGTTTTCTCGAACATGTCCAGTGCTGAATCAAATGCAGTAGGTGGTTGTGGTATCTCCATTAATTTTACCTGAGCACCATGGTCATTAATATAATCATAAAACTTCATGGCATGGGTCATCTCTTCCTGGTACTGCACCATAAACCAGTTGGCAAACCCATTCAGTCCGATATATGTACTATAAGCGGACATGGACATGTATAAATATGCAGAATACATCTCCTTGTTGAGCTGTACATTTAATGCTTCGGTCATTTTTTCGCTTAACATTTTAATCTACCTTATCCAAATTCAGAAGGTTATAAATCCATAACCATTTTTCAATATATTTCGACATGCTGGGAATGGGTATGTTTTGCATACGCGGTTAATAACTCCTGGTTATTTGATACTCTGATATAATGGGTGAAAGGAAATACCAGATTTAATTTGACCTCTTTTTTATGCAATATCCTCTTCATGCATATCCAGTGAATTCAACAGGACATGTGCAAAACACATGGATTTACCGCCAAATGCAAATACAGTTATTTTATTAACCACTTTAACCCCTACTTTCAGGTTAAAAATAAACCCTATAAGAAATATAATCCGATAGATATAAATCAGTTTTGGTATTTTTTAAGTGTTTAAATATATACAGTGGGTTAAATTTGTGTGAAACCATATTCTGACCATTAACAATTATTAATTATTGGTGTCATTTTTTAACCATATTTTTATTGATTTACGAGATATATTTAAATAATCTCAAATTACTGTAAAATATCACAAACAAGATTACTAAGTAATAATCATTGGAGAGTTGCAATGACGGTTCCAAAAGAATATATTCCTCATGAAGTAGAGCCCAAATGGCAGAGTTCGTGGGATATGTCCAAATATCATTTTGACTGGGAAGACCAGAGCCGACCCCAGTACATTATAGATACTCCCCCTCCATATCCAACAGGCAATTTCCATATCGGTAATGCATTAAACTGGTGTTACATCGATTTTATAGCCAGATATAAACGAATGCGCGGGTATAATGTAATGTTTCCCCAGGGATGGGACTGCCATGGTCTTCCTACAGAGGTAAAAGTTGAAGAATTACACGGGATTACCAAAAACGAGGTATCAAGAGCAGAATTTCGTAAAATGTGTAAAGACCTTACCAGTCAGAATATTGAGAAAATGCGCGAGACCATGATGCGTCTTGGTTTTTCCATTGACTGGAATAATGAATTTGTCACAATGGAACCTGAATATTTTGTTAAAACTCAAAAGTCCTTTGTCCAGATGTATGACATAAACCGCATTTATCAGTCCGATTACCCTGTCAACTGGTGTCCCAGATGTGAAACCGCCATTGCACTTGCAGAAGTGGAATATGATTCAAGAGACACCAGTTTGAATTATCTGTATTTTGATGATCTTGAAATAGCAACCACAAGACCTGAATTACTTCCTGCATGTGTCGCAGTAGCTGTTAATCCAGAAGATGAGCGCTATAGGGAACACATAAACGATGAAGTGGAAGTTCCTATCTTTGGACAGAAAGTACCAGTACTGGCGGATGAGGCTGTGGATACATCCTTTGGAACCGGAGTTGTAATGATTTGTACATTTGGTGATAAACAGGATGTCCGCTGGTGTGTAAAATATGACCTGCCGGTTCGAAAAGCAATCAATAAAAACGGTAGAATGACCGATGTGGCTGGTAAGTATTCCGGTATGACCATTTCAGAATGTAAAGATGCCATAACTCAAGAACTTAGTGATAAAGGTCACCTCTATCAGCAGGAAACACTGGAACAGAATGTAGGGTTATGCTGGAGGTGTAAAACTCCCATTGAAATTTTGTCAGAACCTCAATGGTTTGTGTCGGTAAATGATGATGAAATCCACAATACAGCTGATGAAGTCAACTGGCATCCTGAGTATATGAAAACCCGACTAAAAAACTGGACCGATGTTATGGAATGGGACTGGTGTATTTCACGTCAGAGAGTATTTGCAACTCCCATTCCGGTGTGGTACTGCAATAAATGCGGGGAGACAATGGTAGCCAAAGAGGAATGGTTACCACTTGACCCCATACAGACTGAACCGCCTGAGCCGTGCAATTGTGGGTCAACAGATTTTGAACCAGAAAATGATGTACTGGATACATGGATGGATTCATCTCTTACAGCACTCCATGTATCAGGCTGGTTAAGTGAACATGAATTGCGTCTCCCCACCCAGATACGTCCGCAAGGTCATGATATTCTGCGTACATGGGCTTTTTATACAATACTTCGTACCAAAGCAATAAAAGGGATAAAACCGTGGGAATTTATCCTTGTTAATGGGATGGTTCTCGGTGAAGACGGTCATAAAATGAGCAAATCTCAGGGTAATATAATATCTCCAGATGAAGTAGTCGGTCAATATGGTGCTGACGCTTTTAGACAATGGGGAGCAGTCGGTGGAACTCCCGGTTCAGATGTAATGTTTAGATGGAAAGATGTAGTTTCTGCCTCACGTTTTATGCAGAAGGTTTGGAGTATCTACAGGTTCTCCATGACCCATCTGGAAGAGTTTGTACCTGACAGCAGTGATATGGCTCAGATATCTCAGGAAAATCTGTCACTGGTTGATAAATGGTTGCTTAGTAAATTGAACAAATTAATAGAATCTGTAACAACCAGTATGGACAAACTGTTATTTGATGAAGCCTACAAATCAATGCGTACTTTTGCATGGGAAGTTCTTGCTGACAATTATCTTGAATTGGTCAAATCAAGGCTTTATGGTAAAGACCCTGAATCAAGAAAAGCTGCACAAACTACATTATATTATGCAATTGATACACTTATACATGTCCTTGCTCCAATTACACCGTTTTTTGCAGAGGAGATGTATTCAAGGTTCAAAGAAGGAAGTGTCCATGAACAGTCATGGCCTGAAGTTAATGAATTACTGATTGACAATGATGTTGAAAGTAAGGGAGAAGTTATAAAGGATATTGCAAGCAATATTCGAAGATATAAATCTGATAACGGCATGGCATTAAATGCACCACTGGAAAAAGTGGAAATCTATTCTGACGTAATAGGAAACAATGATATTGAGGAAATTAAAGGTGCAACCAATTCAGAAGTAGAGGTCCTATCCGGCCATCCGCAAATAGATTACAAACCAGTAGAAATTAAACCCAACATGGGTATGATAGGTCCCAAATTCAGAGATAAAGCAGGTTCTATCGTAAAAACACTGAAGTCTGAAGACCCTGAAAAAATATCTAAACAAGCCGACGAAGGTAAAATTGTAGTATCTGTAGACGGTGAAACCATTGAACTTGATCCGGATTCAGTTGAAATAGAAAAAGAAGCAATGTCTTCAGGTAGGGCAGTAGATGTAATGGATGTCGATGGTACAGTGGTGGTTGTAATAAGGTAACTTTTACAGTTACCTTATATTTTCAAACAATTAAAGATTGGTTGATATACCATTATAATATGAATGAGATTTACTGGCGCGTTTTATATTTTTATATCCGTGTTTAACCTTTAGCAATCTTTCCAGTCCTAATCCTGCACCAATCCATGTTTTATCGATTCCCCAGTTCATATCGATTGGAACAGGACCTACAACAGCAGATGAAAGTTCTAAATCACCGTGGACGATATCTATGGTCTCACCATAAACATGACAGTTATCATCAATTATTTTGTAGTCGATGTTTAGATGTTTTAACAGGTCATCTATATGATTTAGAAGGTTTTCTCTGTTTGCACCAGAACCCATTTGACAGAAGTTAAACATTGTAAATTCTTCAAGGTGCTGGCTACCTTCTGACTCTTTCCGATAACACGGTCCGATTTCAAAAATTTTAATCGGATCAGGCAGGATTTTGTCAAAATTTTTAAGCCACTGGTAGAGACCCGGTGCAAGCATGGGTCGCAAGCAGTGTTTATTATCAAGATAAAATATTTGTTTTGATAATTTATGATCTGTATCGATACCCATTTTTTTAACAGAATCAATATCAATAATTATTGGGGCTTTAATTTCTATAAACCCTTTATCAACAAAAAATTGGGAAATAGTTCTCTCAAGTTTTGCAATTTGTTCTTCTCGGTCGTTTTCATACATCTGTTTGAAATCATTTCGCCTTTTGTTGACCAATTCAGATTCTATTTCCTTAAATTTTGATGGTTCATTAGAAAATGGTATTTTTTCTCCAGGCAAAAGTAGTTCATTAATTCGTTCTTTCTGTGCAGAAGTAAATGTCTCTGGCTCAATTTTGTTGTCTGTTTTATCTTCTGAAACTGATGTGTTTGATTGAATACTTTCAGTAGTGGGGTTAACCTGCACTTTTGATTGCTTCTTTTTTTTGTGTCCCAGTTGCTTGGATTTCTTTTTCTTTGATTCAGAATATGAAAAAGCAGTTACTTTTGTATCAGTTCTGTCGGTATGTTTTTGTAAAAATCTGTTAATAACCTCATCAGAAACCTTGCAGTTTTTACAGGGTTTTTTGTATTTTTTAAGTCTTAATATTCTTGCTGTACGACTATTTCTGGAATTTCTTACTGTGATTTTTTCCCCACAATCCATTTCCATATGAATGTATCTTTGTGACACTTCATAATTTTTTATTTCATGGAGTAAACCACTCCTTGAAACCCATACTTGGAGGTCTGATATTAATGATGCCAGTGATTTTTTAGACATAATCCCAACTCCATGAGTAGTAAACACGGGATAGACTGGATTTGCTTGTTTGGTTTGGATTAATCTGTTGTTCAATATTTAAAACAAGTTTAAATATTGTATATGTATTAAGAATAAAACCTGTATTATTAATATATTGATACTTATTGCCAGTTTGTCAAATCGATGAATGTCAAGCTCTTATAAATATATTTACATATACGAAATATTTATAGCAAAAAAGTGGCGGAAACCCCGGGAATCTAACCCGGCTGAATGGATTTAGAGTCCATTCGATCTACCTGATCGGGTTTCCTTTGTGCATTTGTTGTATATTTATGTCATACGTATTGGCTACTTATAATTATTGGTAGTAAATCAAATATAAAATATATGGGATAATTGGGCTTGATGTGTATTGTAATATTTATCATTTGATATAAAAAGTTATATATACGCGAAAAGACCATTAAAGCATACCATTCATAAACTATATAAAAACTATTTAAAAAAGGAGTTTGATTTTAATGGCTGAAGAATATACCCCAAAAGAAAGATTTGCAAAAGCACTTAAAGGAGAATCCGTAGACAGGATGCCAGCCATCTGTGCTACCCAGACCGGAACAGTCGAACAGATGGAAGCAAGTGGAGCATACTGGCCAGATGCTCACTATGACGCTGACAAAATGACAACACTTGCAGAAGCCGCTCACACAGCTGTTGGTTTTGAAATGGTACGTGTACCATTCGATATTACAGCAGAAGCTGAATTTTTCGGATGTGAACTCAAAGAAGGTACTCAGAAACAGCAGCCATCTGTTGTAGGTCATGTAGTAAAAACCGAAGACGATATCAAGTCACTTGAAGGCTATGACTTAAGCCAGAAGAGAATAGGTACAATCTGTGAATCAATCAAACAACTGGCAGACAAATACGGAGATGAGCTCCCAATATTTGGAAGTATGATTGGTCCTTTCTCACTTGCCCAGCACCTCAATGGTGATGACTGGTTTACCAATGTAATGATAAATGAAGAATTTGGCAAAAAGCTCCTTGACTTTACCACAGAATTCTGTGTTGCTTACGCCAAAAAACAGGTAGAAAATGGTGCAGACACCGTTGTAATCATTGATCCAACAGCAAGTTATGAATTGCTTGGTCCTGATTTCTTCAGAAAATTTGTACTTCCATACCACAAACAGGTAGTTGACGCCTGCAAGGATATGGGTGTAGGTACAATCGTTCATATTTGTGGAGATACAACAAAAGGTCTTCCAATAATGGATGAATCTGGAACAGATGCTATAAGTGTCGACCAGAAGGTTGATGTTGCAACAGCCAAAGAAAACGTCCAGAATGCAAAGATTGTCGGTAATCTCGACCCAGTTGAGACACTCTGGAACGGTAATCCAGATGTGATTAAAGAAAAATCACAGGAATCACTGGATAAAGGTGTAGACTTTTTGGCACCTGGTTGTGGAATTGTAAGTGCTACATCCAATGAAAACCTCCAGACAATGGTAGAGTGTGCAAAAAGCTGGAAATACTAAACAATAAATTTCCAGTTATTCTTTTTCTTTTTTCTTTTAGAATATCACTGTATAATCAGTTATACACATTCGGATTATTTTATATGTTAAGATAATACTTAAATTGGATTAGTTATATCCATAAAATAACAAACAATAACTAATTAACTACAAATCCTAACCAATTTTTGGGGTTGTACGGAGTATTTAAAAATGAAAGTATTAGTAAGCGATTCATTAGCAGAAGAAGGTATAAACAAACTTAAAGAACAATTCACAGTTGATGTAATAACAGGACTATCTGAAGATGAACTGGTGGAGAAAATCAAGGATTATGATGCACTTGTTGTTCGAAGCGGAACCAATGTAACAGAAAAAGTAATCAATGCAGCAGATAACCTGAAAATTATAGGTAGAGCAGGAGTGGGTGTTGACAACATAGACGTTGATGCTGCAACTAATAAAGGTATCATTGTAGTAAACACTCCAGAAGGTAATATGATATCTGCCGCAGAACATACCATTTCCATGATGATGGCAATGTGCCGCAATATACCTCAGGCGCATGCATCGTTAAAATCCAGAAAGTGGGAACGCAAAAAATTCATGGGTGTTGAAGTAAATGGTAAATATCTTGGAGTTATCGGGCTTGGACGTATCGGCTCATATGTTGCACAAAGAGGACAAGCTCTTCATATGAAAGTACTGGGATATGATCCCTATGTATCACAGGAGCAGGCAGATGAAATGGGAGTAGAACTAACATCTGTAGAAGATATATGCAAACGAGCCGATTTTATAACTGTACACACACCACTTACCAAGGGAACTGAGAATCTTATCAACGCTGATAAATTCGCTTTAATGAAAGATGGTGTAAGGGTATTAAACTGTGCTCGTGGTGGTATTATTAATGAAGATGCACTTGCAGAGGCACTCAGAAGTGGTAAAGTTGCAGGTGCAGCAATTGATGTTTTTGTAGAAGAACCTCCTTTTGAAAGTCCTTTACTCGATTTTGATAATGTGATAACTACTCCTCACCTTGGAGCTTCTACAGAAGAGGCACAGGTAAATGTTGCAGAAGCAGCAGCAGATGAAGTTATATCAGCATTAACAGGTGGACCCGTTAACAATGCAATCAATATACCTACGGTTAAACCCGAAATGATGCCTGCACTTACTCCATATCTAAAACTTGCTGAGACTATGGGTAAATTTGCAGGACAATTAATGACTGGAAATTATAAACGGGTTGAACTAGAATACAGCGGTGATATACTTGATAAAGATATCAAACCGGTAACAGTTGCAGCATTGAAGGGAATACTGGAAAATGCACTTGGTCCGGGTGTTAATTTTGTTAATGCGAATTCACTTGCAAAATCCAGAAAAATTAAGGTAATAGAGAGTAAATCTGAAACAACCAATAAGTTCCCTTCAACTATAACACTGGAACTTACAAGAGGCTCTGATACAAAATCCATTACAGGTACTGTATCAGGTAATGGTAAAATTGGACGAATAATCCAGATAGACGGTTACCACTTTGATATAGTACCAACCGAAAATATGCTGGTTGTTGATCATATGAACCGGCCAAATGTTATAGGTCCTTGTGCTATTATGCTTGGTAAAAATGATATAAACATTTCTGGAATGCAGGTGGGTCAGGTTGGTCTTGGAGAAAAAACAATAATGGTGCTTAATGTAGATTCAGAAGTTCCTGAATCAATTTTAAATGAAATGAAGTCCATTGAAGGTATACTGGATGCAAAACCAGTCACACTTTAAAGGGGATGGTTTTTTACCATCTCCATTATATTAACAGGCTTATATGATGAGAAAACGGATTTACCACCGGCCACCAGGACTGGAAACACATTTTGAACAACAGTATCGCTATTACTCGGATTTGCAGTATCTTCTAAAAATACTTGCAGGTATGACCGGTAAATTCGGTATGTTTGAATCGCAGGGTACCCATGAACAAAAAAATTTTCAACTGAAACGTGAAATAGGTGTTGAAATTGTGACAAATGGGGTGGATTTTGAACCGATAAATAATAAAAATATAAACCGAACACTATCAACTATTGAACCAGAGGGAGCTATAGATATTAGAATCAATCTGTCTTATAGCTATCTTGATGACAATTACAGCAGGGTACCCTTTAGAAATGATTCATATATTGTTCGTGTAGATTTGCGGGATGGTTTGTTAACGCTTAAAATAAGCCATCATGAGGGACCCGGATATACAGAAGCAAGAAGAATTGCTGATACAATATTTGATGAAATACGGCGTGGTTCATGTGGATGAGCTAACAAAAGTAGTGGCATCAGTATACAAGAAAAAATCTTCATCAGAATTATCTTTGAAAGAATTTGAATTTGCATTATCTTTTGATTTTAAATGGATGTCTCCTGATGAGGCGTCCAGAGTGTCTGATATGGCAATTGAATCAAATATTGTTTATGAACAGGACGGATACATCAACCTTAATATCAACCTTGATAACGTATCTATACCCCATGATTTTAAACCATCAGATGAGCTTTTTAAAGAAAAATCAATTATAGAACAGATAATGGAATATATAACAGTTACAATGAATATGGACAAGCAAAAAGTAGCATCCCTAATAAATGAAAAACAAGAAGAATATTCACAACTTCTTTATCCGGAAATTTCGGCAATCCTTGTGGCAAAAGAATTAGGATGTGATATAACTCCTTTTTATCAAAAGATATATAAAAAAATCCTACAATATGATTGAATTCGCATAATCTTTATGTATTAGTAACGTTATTGAAGATTAAAATCCGCTTAAAATAGTATATACTAACTCTATTGACAGGAAGTATATTCTTGCGTAATTGTTTGAATTAACAATGTTCGAACGCAGAATTGCGTGAGTAAGATTTAGTCTTGCGGAGGAACATAAAATGAGTAAAAAATCCCAGAAAAGAGTAGCTAAAAAAACAAATCCAAGAATTGTTGAATTGATTGGGTTGCTTAAAGAAACATCACATACAGAAAATGCACCTATTTGGAAAGACCTTGCTAAAAGGCTTGAAAAGCCGAATAGAACCCATGCAGAAATAAATCTTAGCAAGATTGATAGAAATACCGATGAAAATGAAATTGTGCTTGTGCCAGGAAAAGTACTCGGAGCTGGTGACCTGGGTCATGGAGTAACAGTTGCAGCTTTAAAGATTAGCAACACAGCAAAGGACAAAATAGAAAGCGTCGGTGGAAAAATTTTAACTATTGAAGATATCCTGGAAGAAAATCCGAGTGGGTCTGGTATTAAGATATTACAGTAAGATGATGTAGGGTAGGTGTTAGAAATGAAAATTATAGATGCAAATGATCTTATCATAGGACGGCTTGCAAGCACAGTTGCAAAAGAATTGTTAGCTGGGGAAGAAATCGCCATTGTTAATGCAGAAAACGCAGTTATATCTGGTTCTAAGGTAAGGACGTTAACAGATTATAATGAAAAAAGAGAGATTGGTTCAATCGAACATGGACCACATTTCCCCAAAAGACCAGACCGTATTATAACAAGGACTGTAAGAGGAATGCTTCCGTACAAAAGGGAGAAAGGCAAAAAAGCAATGTCCCGTCTGAAAGTACATGTAGGAGTTCCATCCCAGTTTGAAAATTCAAAGTTTACTACAATAGAAGGTGCAGAATTGAGTAGACTAAGCAGAAACAAATTTGTAAAACTTGGTGAAGTCAGTAGTAGACTGGGTGCAAAATTCTAATATAATAAATCATCAGGAGAATATTAATCATGGTAGATAAAGTAGTAACTTCCTCAGGTAAAAATAAGGCTGCAATAGCACGTGCAACTATTAGCAAGGGTACAGGTAAGGTAAGGGTTAACAAGGTACCCATTGAGATATATGAGCCTAAATTCGGAAGGCTTAAGATGCAGGAAGCTCTCAAATTAGCAGGTGATGTAGTCTCTGAAATGGATATTGATGTAAATGTCCGTGGCGGCGGATTGATGGGACAGGCTAATGCAGTAAGGACTGCAATAGCAAGAGGTATTGTTGACTGGACTAATGATACAAACATCAGAGACACATATATGGCATATGACCGTAACCTGATTGTAAACAACTCCAGACAAAAAGAGTCCAAGAAATTTGGCGGTCCTGGAGCACGCGCAAAATACCAGAAATCGTACCGATAAATTATTTATTAAGGTGTAAAATATGATTCCAATTAGATGTTTTACCTGTGGTAAAGTAATTGCCAACCAGTGGCACGAATACAAAAATCGTGTAGAAGAAGGAGAAAATTCAGGAGCAGTACTCGATGACCTTGGTATTAAAAGGTATTGCTGCAGAAGAATGTTTTTGACACATGTTGAACTTGTAGATACATTAGCACCATACCAGTAAGGGACCATGAGGTAGCCTGGACTATCCTTCGGCGTTCGGGACACAGCATAACACTGTGCGAAACACGCCGATACCTGAGTTCGAATCTCAGTGGTCCCATTCTTTTTGTTTAAGTACTGGGGTGTTAGATGACAATCAAAATTTAATCAGAATAACACTATAATGCAAAAAAATCTGGTAAAATGCAATAATCCTTATGATTGGACTATTTTACACCTGGAGTTTACAATTAAACAATATACAGGGTGATTAATTGAATATACAGACCAAAAAACAGACTTTTACAAGGTATGAGCGTGCAAGGATTATTGGTGCAAGGGCATTACAAATATCAATGGATGCTCCTATATTAATTGAAAACGTAGAGAATTTGGACCCATTACAGGTTGCAATAGAGGAACTAAAACATGGTGTAATCCCTGTCACAGTTAAAAGAGAATTACGAAAATGAGGTGAACCAATGGAAGACCAACAGGATATAGAAGATAATTCAGAAAAGAATCTTGAAACCGAAGAAACAGAAGAAACAGCGACAGTGTCACAGTCAGCGACACCACAACCATCAGAAGAATCCACTGAAAGTGAAGAAGAATCAACATCATTGATTCCGATTGATGAATACTTGGCGTCAGGAGTACATATAGGAACTCAGCAAAAGACCAAAGATATGATCAATTTTATCTACCGTGTCAGGACAGACGGTCTTTATGTACTTGACATACAATCAACAGAAGAAAGAATAAAACTTGCAGCAAGTTTTCTTTCCAAATATAACCCATCAACAATACTGGTAACCTCAGCACGTCAGTACGGTCAGCATCCTGCAACCATGTTTGCTAAAGCGATAGGTGCAAAATCAATGGTGGGCAGGTTTATACCGGGAACGCTTACAAATCCACAGATGGAAGGATTTTTTGAACCGGAAGTAACCCTTGTAACAGACCCAACTGGGGATGCACAGGTTATAAAAGAATCAGTGAATGTCGGAGTGCCGGTAGTAGCCTTCTGTGATACCAATAACCAGACATCAAGTGTGGACCTTGTGATACCGACAAACAACAAAGGTAGAAAAGCGCTATCTCTTGTTTACTGGTTACTGGCAAAAGAAGTTGCAAAGAACATGGGAATCCCGTTCAATTATGAGTTCAGTGACTTCGAAACTGAAATCTGATGCTTATAAACATAAACAATATTACCACCTGATACATACACTATTAAAAGGGGTAACAATCCCTTAACAATCAGGGGTGATAGGTAGTATGAGAAATCCAACAGTTGCTGGACAGTTCTATGCACTGGATCCCAGTGGACTTGAAAAAGAAATCAGCAGATGTTTTGGCGATATTGACATATCGCAACAAAACATTCACGGTGCAGTCATTCCACATGCGGGGTATATGTTTTCAGGACCTGTGGCAGCCTATGCTTTTGCACAACTGCCGGAAGCTGATACTTATATAATACTGGGTCCCAATCATACCGGACTTGGTTCAGCAGTAGCAATTTCACAGGATACATGGTCTACTCCGCTTGGAAATGTTGAAACTGATAAAGAACTGGGCAAATCACTTGCTGGAAGTATCCTGGATGTAGATGAAATGGCTCATATGTATGAGCATTCAATAGAAGTACAGATTCCATTCCTACAGTACAGATTCAGTCATGGTTTTAAGGTATTACCTATATGCATGGGTCTGCAGGATGAGGAAACAGCACTGGAAGTGGGAAATCAGATATCCAGTGCAATTACAGAATCCAATAAAAAGATATTTGTTATTGCTTCCAGTGATTTGACCCATTTTGAACCAGAAAATGTAGCCAATGATACAGACAAGTATCTGATAGAATCAATAGAAAATATGGATGTTCATGAATTCTACAGGCGTATATCTGAAAGGTCTGCTACTGCGTGTGGATATGGTCCGATTTCTGCAATGTTAACAGTAGCAAAATCCCTTGGAGGTAGAACAGGTAAACTCCTAAAATATGGTACCAGTGCTGATGTAACAGGTGATAGTTCATCAGTTGTAGGGTATGCCGCAGTTGTTATAGAATGATGAAATTATGCATCAATAAATTAAAAAGTGATATATAAAAGGAGCGTAGATGATAACCTCTTCTGCACCAGGAAAGATATATTTGTTTGGTGAGCATGCAGTGGTTTATGGTGAAAATGCCATATGTTGTGCTATAGAGCTCAGGACGCATGTCCAGGCAGAGTTCAACGACCATATAGAAATAAATTCTGTTCTGGGCAGAAGTGGTCTTAATTTTGAAAAACATCCCTATGTATCAGCTGCGATTGAGCGAATGAAGGAATTTGCACCTGTGGATGGTGTAAAAATCAATATAAATTCAGAACTTCCAGTAGGTTCAGGACTGGGTTCATCTGCAGCATTAACTGTCTCGACAATACAAGCTTTAAACCACCTTTTTCATTGTGGTTTATCTCTTGAGCAGATAGCTGATCTGGGTTATAATGTAGAATGGGATGTCCAAGGCAATGCAAGCCCAACGGATACATATGTGAGTACAATGGGCGGAGTATTTATGCTCCCCTCTCGCAGAAAGCTTGAATTGAATGACTGCGGTATAGTTATTGGCGATACAAAAAAAAATTCTTCTACAAAAAAATTGGTGACAAATGTAGCTGAACTAAAAAACCGGTTTCCTGAAATAGTTACGTCCATTCTTTCAACCATTGGTAAAATAACCTATTGTGGTGAATATTCAGTTTGTAATGGTGACTATGAATCCATTGGTAAACTTATGAACATTAATCAGGGATTACTGGATTCAATTGGAGTTGGGAGTCTTGAACTTTCACAATTAATCTATTCAGCAAGGTCTAAAGGGGCGTATGGAGCAAAGCTTACAGGTGCAGGAGGAGGTGGATGCATGATAGCCCTGGCAGACGCCAGCAAAACTGTGGATGTATCAGATGCAATAAAATCTGCAGGTGGTGTGCCGATAACCACAAATATAACTGATAAAGGGGTAGTAGTAGAAACAAAGAGGTAACAGACATGAGCACAAATTCATCCGGTGGACAAAATATAACCATTTTAAAAATAGGTGGAAGTGTTATAACTGACAAAAATGCAGACGAAAATTTTGCAAAGCATGATGAAATTGACCGGATTTCTAAAGAAATTTCAGAATTTGATGGTAAACTTGTAATTGTCCATGGTGCAGGCTCATTTGGTCATCCGCAGGCTAAAAAATATCAAATAACAGATAAGTTTGATGCAAAAGGTTCAATAATCACGCATAAATCAGTAAATCTATTAAATCAGCTTTTTATTGATTCACTTATTGATAACAATGTTAATGCAGTTTCTGTGCATCCGATGAATAATACTATATCAAAAAACGGGCGGATACAGGATATGTTCCTTGATAACCTATACTACATGCTTGATAATAAAATAGTTCCTGTTTTGCATGGTGATGTGGTAATGGATAAAAACACAGGAACATCAATTATTTCAGGGGATCAAATAGTTCCATATCTTGCAACTCAAATGGGAGCCATTAGGATAGGGATAGGTAGTATTAAGGAAGGGGTTCTGGATGAAAATGGAAAAACATTAAAGCTTATAACACATGACAATTTTGCAAATGTGAAAAACAATATTGGTTCATCAGAAGGTACTGATGTGACTGGCGGGATGCTTGGAAAAGTAACTGAACTTTTAAAACTTAATGAACTTACAGGTTCAACGTCTTATATATTCAATGCCGGTAAACCAGGGAATGTGTCGATGTTTTTACAAGGAAATGATATAGGTACATCGATTACAGGTTCAGGGCAATAGATGATGAAATAACGGGATTTTATTATGAGTACATCCAGACGAAAAATAGAACATTTAAATTTTTGTGCCCATAGTCCGGTAGAATCCAGAAAAAAGGGTTCAGGATTTGATGATATAACTTTAATACATCGTGCACTTCCAGAAGTTAATATGGATGAAATAGACCTTTCTACACGGTTTCTGGGGAAAGATTTCAGTGCACCATTCATGATAGCCTCCATCACAGGAGGACATGAAGATACAATACCTGTAAACAGAGCTCTTGCAAAAGCAGTTGAAGAAATGGGAGTAGGTATTGGTGTTGGAAGTCAGAGAGCAGCCATCGAAGATCCAGCCCAAGAAGAATCATTCAGGGTAGTTCGTGATGAAGCTCCTAATGCTTTTATTTACGGTAATGTGGGAGCGGCACAGATAAAGGAATACGGTGTAGAGGTTGTTGAAAAACTCGTGGACATGATAGACGCAGATGCCATGGCAGTTCATCTGAATTTTTTGCAGGAAGCAGTTCAACCTGAAGGAGATCGTGATGCATCCGGAACACTGGAAGCAATCTCTGAAATAACTTCTCTTAATATACCGGTTATAGCAAAAGAGACTGGTGCAGGTATATCTCATGAAGATGCAGTTCTTCTAAAAAATGCAGGAGTTTCAGCAATTGATGTTGGTGGTGTTGGTGGAACCAGTTGGTCGGGTGTGGAATTTTATCGTGCAAAGGACAGGAATGATTTAAGGTCACAGCTTCTTGGTGAAATATTCTGGGACCATGGGATACCTACAGCATCGGATTTAATCGAGTGTGATGTATCCCTGCCTCTTATTGCTACAGGAGGTATAAGATCTGGGTTGGATATAGCCAAATCAGTTACAATGGGTGCAGATGTTGCCAGTGCCGCGTTACCATTTGTTGAACCAGCGTTAAAAAATGAGCAGGAAGTAATTAATACATTATCAAATTTCATCTATCAATTAAAAGTATCCATGTTTCTCTGTGGATGTAAAACAGTAAGCGATTTACGTGATGTTCCGGCAGTAGTAACCGGCTGGACTCGGGAATATCTTTTACAAAGAGGATTTGAAATCGATAAATTATCCATGCGGTAATATGTATTCATTCATTATCAAGGTCATTTGTATTATCAAGAATTAAAAGAAAGTTGGATTACAGTATAAAATAAGAATTTAAAGAGATTAAAAATGAGTAGAGGATAATATGACAGATATAGGTATAATTGCAGTTGGTGGATACAACGAGATGGGTCGCAATATGACTGCGATTCGAGTAGGTGAGGACATAATCATTCTTGATATGGGACTCAGACTTGACAGAGTGCAGATTCACGAAGATGTTGAAATCAACAAGATGCACTCTCTTGAACTAATAGAAATGGGCGCGATACCTGATGACACTATCATGAAAGAGATCAATGGCACAGTACGTGCGATTGTTTGTACACACGGTCATCTTGATCATATAGGGGCAATACCCAAATTGGCCCATAGGTACGCTGCACCCATAATAAGCACACCTTATACTACATCACTTATCAAACAACAGATTGAGTCTGAAGTAAAATTTGGTGTCAAAAACAAAATCGTTACACTAAATGCTGGAGGAATTTATCAGGTAACTGAAGACATTTCTATAGAATTTATCAGAGCACAGCACAGCATAATTGATTGCGTTTTTGCAGTCATACATACTCCAGATGGGGCTATATTGTATGCATGTGATTATAAACTGGACCGCATGCCTACAATGGGCGAACAACCAGATTTTGACCGTTTGAAATCACTTGGTGAAGAAGGCGTACTTGCAATGATTACTGAAAGTACCAATTCAGGGGTGCCCGGTAAAACTCCATCAGAACGTATAGCACATGACCTTGTCCGGGATGTACTTCTTGGAACAGAAGAATCAGATGTAGGAATGATAGTAACTACGTTTGCATCTCATATTGCACGTATAAATTCGATAATCAAATTTGCAGCTGAGATGGGAAGGACACCAGTGTTGATTGGTCGGGCAATGGATAACTATGTTTTAACCGCCAAAAAACTGGGGTATATAGAACTTCCAGATAACATAGAGGTTTATGGTGCGCGTAAAGACGTCGATAAAGCACTTAAAAAGATTGTAAATAAAGGCAAGGATAAATATCTTCCAATTGTTACAGGTCATCAGGGAGAACCGGGTGCAATACTTCCAAGAATTGCAAATGGAGAAACCCCCTACACTATAGAATCAGGTGACAAAGTAATATTTTCTGCAAATGTAATCCCGAGTCCAATGACAGAAGGCAATCGGTATTCACTGGAAACGAAACTTAAAATGAGAGGAGCCAGACTTTTCACTGATGTACACGTTTCGGGACATGCATGCAAGGAAGATCACTGGGAACTGTTGAGGATTATAAATCCAGAACATGTAATACCTGCTCATGGAACAATTAATATGCACAGTTCTTATATAGAAATGGCAGAAGATGCTGGCTATGTGCTCGGTAATACCCTGCACCTTTTAAGAAACGGAGAAGAATTATATATAGAGGAATAACGCTCCTCGGACTCAAAAACACTTATGATCAATATGAGCCTAATAGAAGAGATCAAAAACAGGAGTTCAACGGTGGACAGGGCGATATAGGAGTATCTCCCTGTCCAGAGCCCAGAAGAGCTTTACAGAGCTTCAAGGTATTTACCTGATGCTGGTGGAAAACGTTTGAGACCAGTCAGTACAATTCTTGCAGCGGAATCTGTGGGTTGTTCTGATATTAAATCCATTTTGCCTGCTGCAGTGTCGGTGGAACTGGTTCATAATTTCACATTGATTCATGATGATATCATGGATAAAGATGATGTACGCAGAGGTATGCCATCGGTCCATGTGAAATGGAATGAAGCAGGTGCTATCCTTGCGGGTGATACACTTTATTCTAAAGCCTTCGATATATTGTCAGGTGTGGACAATGACCCTGCTCAGATTGTGAAGTGTGTCAATCTTTTATCCAGAACATGTACACAGATATGTGAAGGTCAATGGATGGATATTAATTTTGAAGAATCTGATCAGGTATCAGAAGAAGAATATCTTGAAATGATTGAGAAAAAGACCTCCGTTCTTTACGCTACATCGATTAAAATAGGAGCATTACTTGGTGGAGCTTCTGATGAAGTAGCAGATGCATTGTATGATTTTGGGCGCATGATAGGTGTCAGTTTCCAGATATACGATGATGTACTTGATTTAATAGCACCTGAAGAAACACTTGGTAAAGTAAGAGGAAGTGACTTGAGAGAAGGTAAAATGACCCTTATAGCAATCCATGCTTTCAATCAGGGTGTAGAGTTGGATATATTTGGAAAAGGTAATGTCACCCGGGATGAAATTGATAATTCTGTACAGGCACTTGAAAATGCAGGATCTATTCAGTATGCTAAAGACCTGGCAATGTCATACCTTGAAAAGGGTAAATCAAAACTTGATGTTCTTGAAGACACCAGAGCCAAAAAATTACTTCTTGATATTGCTGATTATATGGTTGAAAGGCCATATTAATTATAAAAAAATATAACTGCTGCGGGTAGATTCCCGCAGTTTAATTTTGATTTTCTTCCTTCAGGACAGCCTGTGCTGAAGCCAGTCTTGCAATTGGAACTCTGTAAGGTGAACAACTCACATAATTCAGTCCTGCTTCATAACTGAAACTGATGGACTCAGGGTCTCCACCATGTTCACCACAGATGCCCATTTTGATATCCGGACGTGAACTTCGACCCTTGTCGATTCCTATCTTCATTAATTCACCTACACCTTCCTGGTCAAGCACTGCAAATGGGTCGCTTTCGAGTATTCCTTTGTCGATATATAAAGGAAGGAATTTGCCTGCATCATCTCTACTGTATCCAAAGGTAGTTTGAGTCAGGTCGTTGGTACCGAATGAGAAGAACTCAGCACCTTTTGCAATCTTATCAGCAGTAAGGGCTGCTCTTGGGAGCTCTATCATAGTTCCACAAAGATAATCGATATTTGTGCCCTTCTCATTCATTACCGATTCTGCAGTGTCGGTGACGGTTTTCTTTACAAAATCGAGTTCCTTTTCATTTGATACCAGAGGAATCATTATTTCTGGTATAACATTTGTACCTTCAGATGAAAGTTCACAGGCGGCTTCTATAATGGCTTTGATTTGCATTTCATAGATTTCTGGATATGTTATACCAAGACGGCATCCTCTATGACCAAGCATGGGGTTGGTTTCTTTTAATGTATCTACATTTCTAAGTAAATCATTAACTCTTTTGATTTCTTCCTGCTTGCCACCTTCTGATTCCAGTTTCTTGATTTTTTCTATTAAATCTTCGTAGTTGGGCAGGAACTCATGCAGTGGTGGGTCGAGTAACCTTATGGTAATGGGATATCCATCCATTGCACGGAAAATATCCAGGAAATCATCTTTTTGCATCGGCTGAAGTTTTTGCAGGGCTTTTTCTCTGTCTTCTTTGTTATCAGCCATTATCATTTCACGGACGACAGGTATCCTTTCTTCACCAAAGAACATGTGCTCTGTTCTGCAAAGTCCGATGCCTTCAGCACCAAAATCACGGGCGAGTTTAGCGTCTTCAGGTGTATCAGCATTTGTTCTTACATTGAGTGACCTGATTTCATCAGCCCACTGGAGCATTGTTTCAAGTTCTCCACTGACATTTGGCATTTTAAGTTCTGCTTCACCCATGTAGATTTTACCTTCAGAACCATCGATAGATATACATTCTCCTTCATTTATGGAATAACCTTTAGCAGTGAAAACCCCTTTATTCATGTCTATACTTATTCCGTCACATCCGCACACACAGGGTTTGCCCATACCTCTTGCAACAACGGCTGCATGTGATGTCATTCCACCGCGTACAGTGAGCACTCCTTTTGCGGCATGCATGCCACCTATATCCTCAGGTGAAGTTTCAGTGCGTACCAGTATTACGTCTTCGTTGTTTTGAGCCATTTCTTCAGCGTGCTCTGCACTAAACACAACTTTGCCCACAGCTGCACCCGGTGACGCGGCAAGTCCTGATGACAGGAGTTCCAGTTCAGAATCAGGGTCAATCATTGGATGTAATACTTGGTCAATTTGACTGGGTTTAAGCCTCATAACTGCTTCTTTCTTGTTAATCAGGTTTTCATAAACCATGTCTACAGCAACTTTAAGAGCA
Source organism: Methanohalobium evestigatum Z-7303 (assembly GCF_000196655.1). Lineage (GTDB taxonomy): Archaea > Halobacteriota > Methanosarcinia > Methanosarcinales > Methanosarcinaceae > Methanohalobium > Methanohalobium evestigatum. The sequence continues at coordinate 314,987 of NC_014253.1, forward strand.
GCAGCAGCGGTACGTTTTGCATTCCTTGTCTGGAGCATGTATAATTTACCTTTTTCAATGGTGAATTCTATATCCTGCATATCCTTGTAATGTTGCTCCAGTTTTTGGGTTATATCGTCAAGTTGTTTGTATACATCAGGCATGTTTTCTTTTAAAGCCTGTATGGATTTTGGTGTTCTTATTCCTGCAACTACATCTTCTCCCTGTGCGTTAGTTAAATATTCACCGTAGAATTCCTTTTCACCGGTTGCAGGGTTTCTGGTAAAGGCTACACCAGTTCCTGAAGTCTCACCCATGTTTCCAAATACCATTGCCTGAACGTTGACAGCAGTACCCAGTTCATCTGAAATATCGTTTAATTGTCTGTATTTTTTGGCACGTTCATTGTTCCAGGAATTAAATACAGCATTTATAGCCATTTTAAGCTGTTGTTTTATTTCCTGTGGGAAATCAGAACCGGTTTTTTCCTTGTATACAGATTTGAATTCTTCTACAAGGTCTTTCATTGTGTTTGTGTCCAGCTCGGTGTCTTCAGTCACTCCAAGTTCATCTTTTTTCTGCTGTATAAGATTTTCAAATTCATTGGTATCAATACCGAGTACGACATCTGAAAACATCATTATAAACCGTCGGTAACTGTCATAGGCGAACCACTCATTATCAGTTCTTTTAGCAAGCCCTCTGACAGTTTCATCATTTAAACCGAGGTTTAGTACTGTATCCATCATTCCGGGCATGGAAATGGGAGCCCCAGAACGAACAGATGATAATAATGGATTTTCGGGATCACCGAACTTTTTCCCGGTGGATTTTTCAAGTTTGTCAATATTTTTATCTATTTCGTCCCACATTCCCTCCGGGTAATCATTATTCTTCATGTATAATACGCAAGCTTCGGTGGATATAGTAAAACCAGGGGGTACAGGAACTCCAAGGTTTGCCATTTCCGCAAGGTTTGCACCTTTACCACCAAGCAAGTGTTTCATTTTGTTGCTACCTTCAGTCTGGTTATCTCCAAAAAAGTACACAAATTTTTTATCTGTCACTGAATTTCCTCCATGGGAAATATACTCTATTGTACATCTATAAGCTAATTTTTATTATGTTAATAATATAGGTTATTTCGCTAAATAGTTTATTTATTTTATATAAGGTTGTGGTTTTATTGTTTTAAAGGAGTTACTGTATTTTTGTTGAGTAAACACTTTTTAGAATGGAATATTTAATTTATATATTATTTGCGAAACTTTTATATATAAACTAAACTATCTAACAGATAATGGAAGTGGAAGAGATATTTTTTATATTCTTATGTCTTAAACTTTTTATAACATAATAATGTTACTTTTAAATTGCTTGCGAAACTTTTATATAATATAGTATCCATTTATAAATAGTAACAAATTGATTTATATATCTCTTATCAGAATCAAATATGAAAAAATTAGGAACGGTCTCGCATCTCTCAAAAAGTCGTAATCTTATAGTTAGAATGGATAAGTTAAAACCTTCAGATGCATTCAAAAAGGCACCCAAAATCAATTCCGTTGTTTTGAATAAATCAGTCAAACCTATTGGTGAGATAAATGATATTATCGGTCCAGTTAGCCATCCATATGTGATAATAAATGTTTCCAGAAAAGTAACTGATTCTGAATTATTGAATTATGTTAACGAGAGGGTTTACATTAAATAACTTTGATATGTTACTGTGCAGGTTGTTGGTTCTCAAATAAAAATGTATTACTTTGGTATACAGGTGATGTTTAATGGTTGAAGTTGAAAGAGAGAGGTATTCTGATACCTCCGAACGTGAAAAAATACGTGAAATGATAAAAGCACGTAAGGAAAAAGAAAAGGAAAAGGAAAAATCCTCTGAAACTGAGTCATCAGTTACTAAATGCCCTGAATGTGGAAGCATCAACCTTGAGCAGGATTATGAGCGTGCAGAACTTGTTTGTTCGGATTGTGGACTTGTGGTGGATGCAGAATTAGTTGATGAAGGTCCTGAATGGCGAGCATTTGACCATGACCAGAGGATGAAACGCTCCAGAGTAGGAGCTCCAATGACTTATACCATACATGATAAGGGTCTCTCCACAATGATTGACTGGAGAAACCGTGATTCCTATGGGAAGTCAATCTCATCTAAAAATCGGGCACAATTATACCGGTTAAGAAAATGGCAGCGTAGAATCCGTGTAAGCAATGCTACTGAAAGAAATCTGGCTTTTGCGTTATCAGAACTGGACCGTATGGCATCTGCTCTTGGTTTACCAAGAACTGTACGTGAGACAGCAGCAGTAGTCTACCGGAAAGCAGTGGATAAAAACTTGATACGTGGAAGAAGTATCGAAGGAGTTGCTGCAGCAGCACTTTATGCTGCATGCCGTCAATGCAGTGTACCAAGAACACTTGATGAAATCGGTGAAGTGTCAAGAGTTAGCAGGAAAGAGATTGGAAGGACCTATCGTTTCATCTCAAGAGAACTTTCGTTAAAACTCATGCCTACCTCACCTATCGATTATGTCCCAAGATTTTGTTCAGGCCTCAAATTGAAAGGTGAAGTTCAGTCCAAAGGAGTTGAAATCCTGAGACAGGCATCAGAAAAAGAGCTGACAAGTGGACGCGGTCCAACAGGTGTTGCAGCTGCTGCAATATATATTGCATCTATTCTGTGCGGGGAAAGAAGAACTCAGCGAGAAGTTGCGGATGTGGCAGGTGTAACAGAAGTAACTATACGTAACAGGTATAAAGAACTGTCCGAAGAACTGGATATTGAGATAATACTCTGATTTTGATAAAGGCAATAACAAATCAGTATAATTGTTGCCTTTGATTTTTTTCTTGTTTTTTAAATTTATAACAGGATATAATTTAGTTATTTAGGGTACTTTATTAATTATCTCTCTGTTTTTAGAGTGTATGTTATGCTTGAGACCTTTGAAATGCTTCTTATAGGATTAGGTGTTGGATTTACAGGAGCAGTGGTACCTGGACCCATGTTATTTGCAACTATTGAAACATCTTTCAAGAAAGGATGGTCGGCAGGTCCTGAAGTGGTACTGGGGCATGCATTGATTGAGTCAGTAATAACATTACTGATTATCTTTGGTATAAGTTCCTTTATAAACGATGATATTTTTTCAATTATTTCTGTAGTTGGTGGGATTGCTCTTGTGGTTTTTGGAATATTTACTGTTAAAAGCCCTGTAAATGACCAATATTCTTGCAGTAATTCGTATGAAATGCTGACAAGTCCAATAGTTTCTGGTGTGGTGACATCTGCTTCTAATCCTTATTTCTGGATGTGGTGGTTTACAGCAGGTAGTGCACTTGTACTTCGTGGATATGAAATAGGATTAATAGCAGCTGTATTTTTTATAGCAGGACACTGGATAGCAGACCTTGGCTGGTATAGTGCTGTATCATTGTCATTTAGTCGCGGTAAAAAATTAATCTCGTCTGGGATGCACAACTGGATGATGAAAATCTGCGGTGTTTTTCTAATACTATTTGGTTTATGGTTTGTTATAGGTTGGAGTTAATATGTCTGAAGTTGTAAAGCGGAAAGGTATAAAGGTATCAAAGAAAAAGGGAGAACCTACAAGGCGCGTACTTATAGAGAAGGGTTTACTTGATGCATCAGCGAAAATATTTTCTTCTAACGGTTTTTTATTCTTGCCGATCCTAAAACAACCCGTTAATTCCGAATTTTTTGAAATTAAACAGGTGTCTAATGATTTTATTGTTGGCGATTATGAATTTGAATTAATGGAAAAATCTCCAACTTTTGAGGATTTATTGGGTTATATTCCTCATTATGAAATTGTAGGTGATATTGCTATTGTTGATGAAGATGATGAATCTGAAGCCAGAAAAATTGCAGATGCAATTATAAGACTGCACCCAAATATAAAAACCGTGGTGGGTACAACTGCGCCAATAGGTGGAGAATACAGAGTCAGAAACGTAAAAGTAATTGCAGGAGAAGACAGGACGGAAACCATACACAAAGAACATGGTTGCAGATATGTGGTAGATATAGCAGAAGCTTATTTTACACCCAGATTATCAACAGAACGTGAACGTGTTCTTTCATTAATCAGTTCCAGAGATTTGGTTGTGGACATGTTTGCAGGTGTGGGACCTTACAGTATATTGATTGCTAAAAAGGTAGATGTTAAAAAGGTAATAGCAATTGATAAAAACCCGACAGCAGTTCGGTTTTTACGTAGAAACATAGAATTAAATTCTGTAAACAATGTTGTGGCAATAGAGGGTGATGCAGGTGATAAGGAACAGGAATTAGAAGGTATTGCAGACCATGTGATTATGAATTTGCCTCACAGTGCAGAGGAATTTCTGAATGCAGCTGTCAATATTACGAAACCCGGAGGAATCATTCATTATTATGATATAACTCCTGAAGATGACCTTTTTGACAGTTCACTGGAACTTATAAGAAATGCTGCAAACTATAAAGGACGCCAAATCGAAGTTGTTAATAAACGGGTAGTGAGATCATATGCACCGCATGAATTCAATATATGCATAGAGGTAAAGGTCAATTAATCTGGGCGAAATCGTTAAATTGTTACATCGATATTTTGGTGATGAAAAATCAAAACGCCGCCGTGGCTTAGTGGCAGAGCGGCTGATTCGTAATCAGCAAGTCGGGGGTTCGAATCCCCCCGGCGGCTAGTGTTTTTGTGAGTTCGAATCCTTCTTTTTATATATAACTTAATATTAGTAAATATTGTGTATAATAATTTTCTTTTTTAAAACTTTGGATTGAATTTTCAAATCTTATGTTGACCTCCTTATAAAGAACAGTTTTAATATTTATTTGTTTAATTTATAAACAAATTAATCCAGAGAGTAGAATAAGTGAAAGTAATTAAATCATTATCAGTAAAATGCTTTTACTTATAAAATTTATTTTTTAAAAATATAAAGTTTTTATTTTGTGCTATATGTATTTCATTTTTGAAGAACACTTATAATCTCTCTTGGTGTCGATTTTCTACCACAAGAGATATAAATACAGAAATACAATTATATTAACGTATAGATAAATAAATTAATCGAGGTGATAAAAAAAGTGAAAAAGAATGTATTAATATCGTTTGATGCAGAAACAATTGAAATTTTAGATAAGAAGTTGTCTGATAAAATGATACCTAGAAGCTGGTATCTTAATAATTTGGTAAAAAAAGACTTAGAACTACTATGATATTTAAAAATATAAATCTATAAGAAAAAAAAACAAAAAGGTGATGAAAATTAGTAACTATAATGATAAAAGGAGTGAAATCCATAAACTCGCTCAAATAATAATAGAACGTTATGATATATTAAATTTAACCCGTAGAGATATGAATCTTTTATTAATATATGATAAAGATGAAGGTATATATAAAAATAATCCTAACCTTTTGGATAGGATTATTTATGATGAAGGGGCTAGATTATCTGAATTAAGAGGAAAAGGTAACAACTCACCTTTTACAGATTTTGATAATAACAATTCGCCTTTTAAAGATTTTGATAATAGTAATTTAATTAAAGAAGAAGTAGAACGGGTAAAACATGTTATTCAATCCAAGTTAAGATGTATTGATAAAAGCCAGATTAATACTGATAAATTTTATCTTCCTGTAAATAATGGCTTACTGGAACTAAAAACTGGTAAATTAAAAAATTTTTCTCCAGAAATATATTTTACAAAAAAAATTCCAATCGATTATAAAAAGGATACTAATGTCCCTTGTGAATTTTTTAATTTTCTGAAAGATATATTTGAAGGAGATGAGTGGCAAATATATGTGTTACAAGAATATTTGGGGTATACCCTATATTGTGGTTATCCTTTTGATAAATTCCTATTTCTTCGGGGATTACCTGAAAATGGTATAAATGTAATTCTTGAGTTAATGAAATCCCTTGTTGGTGATGTGAATTATCATACATTAACGTTCAGTGATTTGTTAAAGGAAAAAAGTGCTGTGCAATTAGAATATTATGACAAACTTTTCAATATTTGCGGAGAAATGGGTAAGAATGTTTCACCAAATCCAGAACAATTAGGCAAGCTTGTTGGTGATAATGCAATAAAAGTCGATGAAAAATATGAATATGGATTTACATTCAAAAATAGAACAAAATTATTATTTACAGGCGATAAGTTACCAGATGTAAACCGTCTAAGTGCTGATTTAATTAAAAAATTAATAATATTAGACGTTTTTCCAAAGGAAAAAAGAATACAAAATGATGAGATACCTAATGTACATCAAATTCAAATAATGTGTGAAAATCCTACTTTCCTTAAGGGTATATTGAGTTGGGCATTAGAAGGTTTACAGAGGTTACTTTATAATAATGGTTTTTCTTATAGCGAGAAAATTGATAATAAAATTAATGAAATGTTAACTCTGAAAGAAAACCACATAGATTTGTATGTAGGACAGCGTATTGCTCATAATACAGGTTCATTTTGCCCTTCAGATATGGTTTATAGCGATTATATATCCTTTGCATCAGAATTGGGTATAACCCCTTATGGTAAAAGTAAATTTTATTCTGAATTTATAGATGCCTGTATTAAATTTGGATATAAGTTATATAAAACACAAAAAACTTACAATAATGGTAAGAGGCACCAAAGCTTTGTTAATATTTCCTTAAAAAATATCATATCCTCTTACCCTCTTTAATTTTTTTATCGAGGAATTAAAATGACCAATTACATAATATGTCAAATCTCAATTATAAATAACTTGTTAACTTCCCTTGTTACCCATTATCTCAAAATCTTAATTTATACATTTAACTTTTATTAAAAAATATTTTTATTTATAAAAAGTATTGTTGTAATTTTGAGATTTTGAGATTATCATTATCATTAGAACTTGTTATTGTGAATTTGTTTGAGAAAGATAATACCCGTGAAACATTTTTATTTAAATAACTTTGAGGTTATTCAAATGTTTATTTACTAATTGATAACATTTAATTAAAGATACCATGTATCTATTATAGTATCACTTCAAAAAAGCTCACAATATTAGTTATAATTTTTTTATAATTCTTCCTATACCTCTCACTAATCATTGGTCTAAATAATCAATTATGTGGAATCTGTGAAAACTCTATGGGGAATGACAACGGCCAGTGGAGAATAATAAATCTTAAAAATATAGTTAAATGTATTATAGGTGTTATATTTATTATTTGGAATGAAATAATTTTCCTTTTAAATATAAAGGGTGAATAATGATTAAAAGCAAAAGGGGACTTATGAAAATTAACCAATATAAAAAGTTTTTAAGTTCAGCTTTGGTTATAATTCTCCTGTTATATTACCCTTTTATGGATTATTATTTATTGGAGAAGGATAATTATGACAGATACCTAAAAGATACTTGTGAGGAGATATTATCTCATTCAGATAACAATACTGAGAAAGTTAAAAACATTATAAAATGGGAACAACATAGAATTATTGATAACCCAAATGTAGAATATTTCACTATTTCAAATATACTTTCTTTATTCTTTATTAATCCTTATCGTTTACCTGATAATCCTGGTTGGTACTTGTATATTGGCAAAGCATCATGTCAAGAACTTGCGTTTGTATTTGAAAATATGGCTAAAAGGACAAATTTAACATATAGAAGAATTTATGCTGATAAATTAATTAAGCCTAATGGTGAATCCAATAACCACCGTTGGTCTGAAGTGAAATTAGGTGGTAAATGGACTATAGCAGATGCTGGTTGGAATGGGTTATATCACCCAGATTATAATAAATCGTATTTCATTAACAACGGATATAAATTTGGACACGTAGTAATTGTTGATGAGAATTTTAAACCTATTAAAGACTGTACTTCATCATATGTTAATAAAACAGGGCATTTGAAAATTGAAGCTACAAAAAATGGAAAACCAGTTGAAAATGCTAATATTTCTATTTATATGATGCATGAAAACAGTTATTATCAGGTAGTAGGCCATAGTATCGATTATTCTACAAATAGTAATGGTATTTTTGAATTGGATTTGGCTACTTATGGTAATACAAATTATATAATAAAATTAAGTAGTACTGAATTAAATGGTATTTACCAATATGAAGGTAAAAAAAGCCTATCTTTAAATAACAATGAAAATAAAATCTTAAATGTAAAATTAGATGAAATAAGACCTGGTGGAAGTTGTTTTTACCTTATTTTAGGATTAATTTTAATAATTAATTTTTATCTTTACATCTTTAAAGGTAATATAATGAAATGAATAATTTCATTTAAAGATAACATGAAAAGCATAAAATTTGTGTAAATTTTCATCCTCACATTTTTAAATTTATTTTATATTTGTAAAGGTAATATCTGAAAATACAACAGAAGGTATTTAATGTTTTGTTTTACGTAACAATTTATTTAATAATAGTTATCAGGAAGTAACATTACTTATTTTAGAATGTCTTAAACAAAACATTTTTAAATAGTTGTTTATTTATTTTCATACATTATGAAATATTCTAAAGAATGGTTAAGAGAAAATGAATTAAAAAAAATTCTTAATAATACTACTATATCGGAAAAATATGAAATTTGGATATTACTAATGTATACGCCTGCTTTAAGAGTTTCAGAAGCTTTAAATGTCCGTGTAAGAGATTTGGATTTTGAAAATGAATGTATTGAGATATATGGTGGTAAGGGTAAAGATGATACTGAAATGCAAAAAGCCCCATGTAATATCTCTGTTCTAAAAAGATTAAAACGATATGCTGAACATTCTGATTTAAGACCAAAAGAATATATCATGTTTTCACAAAAAAAGAAAAAGGCATCTCGTTTTCATGTTTATAATGTTTTAAATAAACTGTGCAGCCAAGCTGGAATTGATAAAAAAATAGGAACACATACCTTAAGAAGGTCAAGAGCTGAACATCTCTTAGATAGAGGACTTTCATTAACATATGTAAGCCGTTTTTTAAGACATAAAAACCTTGCAACTACAATGGCTTACCTTGATGTGTCAACTACCGATATTCAAAGAGAGATGTCTAAAATAGACGATTCAGTAGAAGAGATTTTATAATTTATTAATTATTTTAGGCACCTAAAACAGGTTTCAATAAGTTACCTAATATGCTTAAAAATAAATTAATTTTTATACTTGTATAATACTAACAAATAATGAAATCTGTTAAAAACCAAATTATTTGTTATGTAAAAACTTTGTATAAATAAATTGGTGGTCTTTAGATATAATTTATTAAGAGGTTTTATATGAGGTATTGGTGTTTATCAACATCTATCGATAATTGGAAAGTTTGTAAAGAGAATAATTTATGGGGTATGGATTACCGTTATTATCCTACATTAGCAAAATTCGTAAATCCAGGTGATAAAGCAGTAATTTACACTTCAAAGAATAAACGTTTTGTAGCTACGGTTAAGTTTACAGGTTCTTATTTTTATGATGATAGCGATATTGGTTGGAACTATCTATTTCCATATAGAATAAATTTCGAAATATTACATGAAAATGAAAAATCACCTCAGATAAACTACACTGTTTCAAATGATGGAAATGAAGCAAATTGGTTTGGTGATAATTTAATTGATGAAATATCATTTATTGCTGATAAAAGTCGTACATGGAATCAGTATTTCCAAGTATCAATTATCAGAATAACTGAAGAAGATTTCAATACAATACAAAATGTTATTATTAACCAATGATTGCTATATTTTGGTTTTGTAGGAATTTCAAACGAAAAAATAATGTAACCTTGACATTTTTGTCAGGGTTGCTTAAAAAGATTTAAGGTAATTTATTTATAGGGATTATAATACTGATTGTTTTTTGGCAATTTTCTTTAACTTATCTTTATCATAATCAAGATTCAGTATGTGCATTTTGCGGTGACAATTTGCACACAGTGCAACAACGTTGTCTATGGTGTCATCACCATCCTTTGAAACTCTTATTATGTGGTGTGTTTCAAGGTATGGGTTGCCTCCCCTGTCATAAAATGGTGCATTGTTTCCGCATAATTGGCAAACACCTTTGGCCATGCGCTTGGCTAACTCTGATATATATGGGTCTCTCTTAGGTGTTTCAGTATTAACTTCTCTTCTATCTGGTTTGGTTGAATTCTTTTTTGATTGTCTAACACGCTGTTTCAGTTCTTCGATAGATAAATCTTTAATTCCTCGAGTTTTTCCTGAAACATGGTTTGATTTGTCTTCATCTACCTCATCATTTTCATTTTCGTTGCTTTCATCATCGTCAATTGTAATTGTAATTGTACCTACGGTTTCAGTTTCTTCACCTATTGGTAAAAGCATAACATTATATCCTGCTCTATTTTTAAGTTTTTCAAGTACAAATTCATCATCATATAACTGATTTAATACAGATGGTAACAGTTTATCCCTTTCAACTTCTTCCATTTCTCCAGTTTCTTTATTCTTTTTAAGCATTGTAGTTTCAAGACCAAGAAATTCATTTATGAATTTAGTGCTTAAATCAACACCAAATTGATGCCCATTTTCTACCATCCATTCTTTAAATGCTTGTATATTATCTATATCAGCAGGTCTTTTCCTATTACCAAGTGTTCTGTTATTTGGTTGTTTGGGCGTAAAATCATTAACTGGATGTTCACTCAATTTATTATCTTCATCTCTTGATTCTGTATTAGATGGCGATAAAATGTAATTGTAAATATGATTCTTATTATCCTCGCCATTGATTTGGAAGACGTTGCTAGGACTATCTATCGAACTGTTAATTTCTGGAAATCCCTCAAATAAAACATTATAATGAATCCAATCTACACGTTTCACGTGATAAACATTCAGGTCTTCTCTCGTTTTTAATCTGTTTAATTCTTTCTCATTGATGTCATACAAATATTTTCTAAACCCATCAGGATGGTATTCATATTCGCCAGTTTTTATTTTACCTATGTTGACGTATTTATTTCCTATAGGCATTAGAACAATGTCACCTTTTTTGACCTGGTTTAAGAAGCGATTAACAGGGGGTGCTACCCTATCAACATTTATGTCGTACTTTTCAAAGTCATTTTTTATTTCCTTCAGGTTGTATCCAATTAAATATGATAAATCTCCTAATGAATAACCTAAGCCTGTAATGCCTTCATTTAAGAACATATCTACCTGATATAATTTTGAATTGATGTTAGCCTTTATCACCCAGATGTCTGGTTTTTGGTTATTTTTTGATTCCTTCTTTTTATCGCTCATATAAATCTTTGAAAATAATCATTGTAACTTCTATAAATAAATTTGATGTTATTGTATATTTATTGGTTAATCTATTGAAATCTTCAGATATATTTTTGGTAAAATGATAACTTAAAGATTAATTTTTTAAGTCCTTTATTAATATATTATATTATAACAGAGAATATATTGGGAATCTACATTAATTAATTATTTTATTATCAATACTATTATTTACTATAAAGTTGAAAAGCTAGAAGTTAAAATCCATGTTAAAACTACGTTCTAACATGAAAATAATTTTATATTATAATAAATTATTTTTATATGATGAAAGAAAATGACTGTATTTTAAAGTCCAAGGTTCTTAATGCTATACTTTCGGGTAACCATACATGTAAAAGTATTTACTTGATGATAGATTATATGGGTAGTTATTCTAGTTTTAGGGTAGCACTTAATTATTATGTTAAAAAGGGTTATGTAAATAAAATAGGTTGTTCTAAGCCATATCAATATAACCTTACAAAGAAAGGTGTAAAACATGCCTATAATCCATTTTTACATAGAAATAATTTCTACAGTTTTGTAGAAAAGAAAGCAAATGAAAAAGCCATTAAATTACTTGAAGATGATAATAGGATAAAAGAGATTGTTCAAAAATTAGTTGATGATACACATGAAGTAAATAATAACTTTGAATATATGGGAAATAGTTTGTTTAATGAAAATAGAAAATTAAAAAATGAAATATATCGTTTGAAATTTGATAGAAACCTAAAAATTGAAAAAGTTAAGGTGCAAACCCAAAATGAAATTCTTAATATGTTGGGTTATAATAATTTAAATGAGTTATATTCTAACATCAAGGGACATAAAAATAAGTCAAAATTATCTGAAACTGAGTTTAAAAGACGCATGAACCTTATCAAACGGTTCAATAAACGATATATTACAAAACAATTTTTTGATGAGCTTAAATATTATAAACCTTATTTTTCTCCATCTACATTTGAAATCAAAATATTACCCATATCTTATGGAAAACAGGTAGTAAAAGATGGTTTTTTCAGAGAATTAAATGCTAATGAAATTTTAAAATTTAAAATGTATGTTATTGTTTCTTCAGATGAAGGTAAATTTTCTATTATATCTCAAAAAATAGGCAAATTAGCAGATATAAATTTGAAGAATAATACAGGTAAACAACAAAAACGTAAAATAAATCCAAAAGACAGAAGTTAATATTTTTAGCGATTTTAACTTCAAATATGTTCTATAAATATGAACACATTCTATGTACATAGAGAATCGAAAAAATATAATTTATTGGTTCATTATTTTAATTGGAAATCACTTCTGTCCAATTTGTGACAGTATTTTTTATTGTTTTATACCATTCAATTTCATTTTCAGTACTATTTGTTTGTTCTATAAGATACTTTAAATAACTGTGTAATTGATTTGATTCAATATTGTCTTTTTCATTTGCATGATGTAAAAAAGCTTTAAATGAATTCAAATCCATTGGTATAATTTTAGATTTTCCACCGTAATAACTTATTTCTATATTGTTTAATCCATAAAAGTATGCTAAGGTACCTTCGGAAACATTCTTAGCTATAAATAAGCAAAAACTTTCTTTGTCACTTGATTTTGAAAAATCCCCCAGATGTCTTGGAACAGGTTCACTTTCCATATCATATTGTTTTTCTCCATATGATAATGTGACTTCTACTATTAAATTAAATTCATTGTAATAACAAGAAATATCAGGGTATTTAGGGGGTGCTGAAAATAAAGGTGACCCATCAGTATCGATTTTGAAGTTTCCATTGATATTTCCATCATCAAGGATAACTAATGCTCTCCATGTGTTCCATTCAAATATTAATGGAGGGTCAGCGACCTCACCTTGGATAATAGAATCGTAAACATTAATGATATCGTTAAAATCATCAGTTACTTTTAAAGAATTGATTTGTTTGTTTAATACATCATCTATTTTATCTTGTTCAAGTTTGTCTTTTAAATCTTTTAACTCCTCAATGTGTAAATTTCTTACTTTTTTTATAAACCCTTTAGGTAGTTTTTTGTATAGATACTTGTATAACTCAAATATTTTTTTAGTAGTTTCTTCTTTATTATCAGTGTATAATATTATATTATTTGCGTCAAACAGATGATTTTTGAACTCATTTTCATTATTAATGTAAACAGGTTCACGGGGAACGTTGTCAAGTAAAAATTTAACATCATCTTTTTTGTCATGTGTAATTGTTAGTTTTAAGCTATTTACATCAAAAGAGACCAGTTCTGTAGCTTTCAAATAACGTATAGCAGCGTCTGCATAATCAATTATATTTCTTCTTTTTGTATTGATGAATTGTCTGTAATCATTATTGTCTGTCTCTCTCGTTTTGAAGTTTTTTTGATTTATTTCATCTGCATATATTTTTTCAATAGCTCTTATGTAAGATTCTTGGATATATTCTTTTTTTCTAGTGTAAAATTTTTTTGATTTTTCTAACCTAAAATTTTGTATTTCGGTTTTGATTAATTCATAATAGTCTATATGTATTATTTGTAACCCAAAAATTGCAAGTTCATGTTTTGTTAAACCATCTAATTCATATATTAATCTAAGAATTTCTAGATAAGGTCTAACATAAAACCTGCCCGAGTTATCAGTATGATACGGTGAAGGTAACTGAAATTTCATCATTTGTCTGATAAATATTTCATTGATTCTTTTGTTTGAAAGTAACCTGGCACCTGCATTTGTAAGTTCTATAGGTTTTAAATTAACAAAACCTAATGCTTTTGGAGCTCTGTTAATTCTGTCCCTTGCAGCAAAAGACAAATTATTTTTAATTTTACCCTCAAAAAAATTTGAATTTTTCAATGTTAATGCATAACTTTCTTGGGTTTTAGGATTCCAATTTTGACCTTCAAAATTATTAACAAGTAATTCAATTTCATCAATCATTTTTATAGGAGTTCTAGGGGATGTAAAAAAAAACAAAGTTTTTGTATTTCCAATAGAAGTCATTTAATCACCAAAAAATCTTATCACCAGGCATATTTGAAGGTTTTTTTTGATAAATATCATTTTCTGTTTTTAAAAATGAATCAATCCTTTCAGAACTTGTTTTTAAAGCTTTCTCATCAGTATCATTACCTATAAAATTACAATTTTTCTTAAGTGCAGCAATAGCTGATGACCCGCTACCAACAAATGGGTCACATACTGTAAGATTTTCGTTATCTACGCTTCCTGCCAACATAGCTTCGAATAACTCTACAGGTTTCTGGGTAGGATAACATTTATTATATATTCGTTTAAATCTCCATACATCGGGTATAGACCGTGATATTAGTTTTTTATTTCCTTTTGTGGCGAAAATTACAAATTCATGTCTTCTTCTAAAATAATGTCCCATTCCCATGTTGACTTTATCCCATACGATTATATTTTTTACATTAAAATATTCTCTTAGAAGATTACCTAAACTAAGTAATGAATAAGAATCAAACATAATATAGATATGGCTATTGTCTTTTAATACCTTATAACATTGGCTTAAAAAGTACCTATAGTTATCTTCAGTGTCATGAAATTCTTGGAACCATTTGTTATTGTTTTCATTTTTGTATTCTCCAACAATTCTACCATTTCCAAATTTCATTTTTTGATTCATTCCAGAATATGCGGGGTCAGTAACAATGATGTCAACTGAATTTTCTGGAAGTCCTTTGATAAAATCCAAAGCATCATCTTGATAAAGTTTTACTTTTCCCTCTTGGGATGTATAATACAATTTTTTATAGTGGTTCATTATATCACGTTTTGTATATATTGATGTATATAGTTTAATGGGAAGTAGCTTTTTAGAAAAATGTATTTGTATGTATTAATTATAGGTTAAATTATCATCTACTATCCATGTCATTTTACATTTAGTAATTTTGCTAATTCAATTGCAATTATTCTCATATAAATTTGTTCAGTTTAAATATTAATAGTCCCTAGAATGTTTGGTATTGTATAAATTATCTAATAGTACAATTTTTCATAATGAAAATTCATTTTATTCTTGTTATTTTTGCATTAAATACTGTTATTTTTATTTGAGAAATATTTGACAAAAGACAAAATAATATACAGAAAAAATAGTTATAGTAAATAAACCTAAACCAAAATTTTTGATAAATCAAATGTAAATATTATTTTTCATTTCTTGATAGGCATTATCTATTTTTGATAAATTTGGATAATCTTTATCCATTGCCTTAGAATATAGTTTTTCAAAAGATTTTTCAGATTTTTTTGCAATGTGTGAGATATTATGATTGTACAACTTTATAGTTATATTTTTTAGTGAGATTATTATAAATTCAGTTATATCATACATATCATGATAAATTACTTCATACCCAATACGTTCAAATATTTGGTCTAAATCGTTAATACAATTAAATGAGTATTCATTGATAGCTTTTACTTCCACATTTTTAAGATTATTTACTATGTCCATTGTATAATCACATTTTTTCTGAGATGCTAATATGGAAATATTTTCCAATAACCTTATTGCTTGTTTAGAATTGTCATATAAACATTTGTCAATGTATTCATAGGCCATGTTTTTTACTACTTCTGATATAAAATTAAGAACTTCTCCCTTTTGTGCTTCAGTATTTAAAATTAAATAGTTTAATCCGTATAATAATTCATTATTTAGATATTTGACATCATAGTTAGCATTTATAAACCTTTCATTTGTTATTTTTTCACTTGATTCTTTATATTTTTCAATTATTGAAAAAGCAGCTACATTAAAATTGTAATTTAAACAGTCTATTATAATTGAATTTAAATTATAACAAATATATTTAACGTTGTCTTGGTTATCCTCAATCTCTGATATATAAAGGTCTTTAATTTTTGTTGATATATAAGTGACACCAAGTTCATAATGGGCTTCAATAAATGGTTTTGATATTGGTTTTATCAAATCTATTTTATCATTGGTACTTATATTATATTCATCATTTATTGAGAGCATAAGGTTTACAATATATGTTGCAATATCATATTGATTCTGCTTTATTAATCTATCAATAATATATTTAAATGTGTCAGTTGACAATGGTTCATTATTTTCGCTTTTTGTATTTTTGTTTTCTATGTTGAGGTTTTCTAAGTCAAAATCTTTAATGGACTTTACTATAATAAGCATTAAATAAAACATGTCTTTTTTACTTGCTTCAATTATCAAATATTCTAAAGTTTTAATAACATTTAATACATATTTTTTATTATTTTCTGGATTACCCAAGTTTCCAGAAATAAAACTTATTCTATTTAAGAGATATGTGATAAAAGTAATACATGAAGGTTTATCAATGGCTTCATAACCAATATTTAATATAGTTGAATAAAATTGATTAAGCTGATTATCAATTATTTCTTTATTATTATTTTCTATTGTACTAATAATAAACAGAAAATAGTAATCTAGAATTTTTGTGTAAGTACTAATTTGGTTGTTTTTTATACTGTATAATAACAAATCTTCAAGATGGGTTTCTAATTTAGATTTAATTTGAATTATTTCTTCATCTGTAAAATAATCGTTATTAATTATATATTGTTTATAGTCGATAATACTCAAAACACCGAGTTTAACAGTATTGATGTTTTGGTTTCTTATAGAGCTTTTTGTGATATCAATTACTTTTTGATATGGATTGTCTTCATTAAAATTTAGGTTAGTTGATATTAAATTATCATTAATTGATTTAGGAGTAATTTTATCTCCAAACCATAATATTAAATTAGATGACTTAAATAATTTTAAAGTAGAGTTAATATAAAACAACAGATATATGAAAGCAATAAGGTTAATAAAGAACAATCTTATAACGTTTTCTTCAATAGATGAGTTTATATTAGTTTCAGGTATTCCCTTTAATATATAAAGTCCATATACAATACTACCCAAATAAATAACTATCAATATCCACATATCTGGTTTTTTACTGAATATATCAATAATTTTTGTCGAATATGATGATGCAGAATATTGTATGCCTACTAAGCTTAATGTGATTACTAGAGCGATAATTGCAGCCTCGCTCTGCACTAATGAACTTATCATATATTTTGCACTGTTTGCCTTTATGGGTAAAAACTCATCAAAAGGAGTTAATAATGTTGGTAAGTAAATGATAAATAAAATTAAAAGTGTCAGAATTGTAATTTGTCTGAGCCATAAATAAAGATTTTTGTCTATTTTTTTTAATATTCTATCAATGAGTAGACCAATAACTGCTATGAAATAAAATGTGTATGAACTTAATGCAAAAATAGTAATATCAATTGATAGATTAATATTTAATATATTAAAGAGGTGATTTATGGATATAATTGATATAAGATATATAGGTAACATTGCAAGCAGAATGGATATAATATATTTATCCTGAAATGTATCCTTTATATAACTGCAAAACCATTTTTGCATTGCTTTATTTTTCATAGCAAATTAAATATACTTATAAAAACATAAATTTTTCTAGAAACGATTTTATTAATTAAATAGATACAAATGTAAAAAGTAAAGAGTTAAATTATTTTTCACTTATTTTTTACTAATTATTTCCATGTAATATTTTTTAATGCTTCTTTTACTCGTTTTTTAACCAACCTATCTATTTCATCATCAAAATTGTTAATCTCCATCCCTTTGTTTTCCATATTATTATTTCCAGTGAAACCATTTGCCTTTAGAATTGCATCGTCGATGTCACGTCCAGATAAATGGACATAAATACTTGGCATATTAGAACCCTGAACCCATCCAAAATAATGATTCATTTGAGCTTCTGTTAAATAATTAGCCATATATGTGCACCTTGAATGTCGAAAAAGATGTGGATGTATTCTTTTATTAATTCCTGCTTTTTTGGCAATTTTTTTAATCCTCATTCTAATAGAATCATACTGCATAATTTCAATAGATTCTTTCTTTTTGCTGAGATTAATCCATACAGGAGATTCAGGGTTATTTTTATCTGGATGTTCATTCAACCATTGTTTCAGGTATTCTACACTCCAGACAGCTCGAACTCTACGGAATCCAGTTTTTCCATTAACTTTTATAATTCCACCATAATCATCAAATTTGATATCCTTAATTTTAAGGTGCCCAATTTCACCTATGCGTCCGCCAATATCCCATAATAGACCTATCAAAGCTTTATCTCTTTTATTTTTGGCAGTGTTAATTAGATTTTTTATTTCTGGCTCTGTTAGCATATCATCGGGTATTTTTGGGTTTTTCTTTTTTTGGTTGCGTTTATCCATTTTGTTGTCTCTGGTTCTTCTTCATAGAGCCATCTATAAAATTTTTTTAATGTTACTTTATAGTCATGTTTTGTCCATTCGCTTTTATTTGACCTTTCAAGTTTCGAAATATATTTCTTCATTTCCCTTTTATCTACTTCATCAAAATCAACATCTATATTTAATGCAATATTTTTTAAAGTTGAAATGTATTTTAAAACTCTATGTTCTCCTAGACCTTGTGTAAAACATTCATCTGAAAAATCTTGAATGAATATTATATTTCTATTAGATATATTTGATTTTTTTAAACTTGCTATTCTCTTTTCGATACTGCATTCATATATACCTTCTCTCAATTTACTCCCACCGTAGAGAAGGCTTCGAACCCTTTAACAAACGCTCCCTTGGTATTGGTCAATTAATTTGGGCGAAATTGTTAAATTGTAACATCAATATTTTGGTGATGAAAATCAAAACGCCGCCGTGGCTTAGTGGCAGAGCGGCTGATTCGTAATCAGCAAGTCGGGGGTTCGAATCCCCCCGGCGGCTTCAAACCTGCATTGCGAAGCCCCTCATACCTCGCTGTTTCTACTCCACCTGCAGATACATAAAAAAATTTATATTTTAATAAAATTGTAGGTGGTTACCTATGGATATTTACGGTCATGATAGAAAACTAGAGAATGTGGAAAAGAGAATCCGTGATGCGGATTATTCTGAGGATAATAAGAGCCTGATTTTTGAGTTCGAAAATCGATTGTTTGCAGAAGGACTGGAAACATCCCGCGTTTTAAAATATATGTCCCAAATGAACATGATCTCCCGATGGTTTGGTAAAAATCTTGCTGATGTGGATGAAAAAGATGTTGAACAATTGGTAGGTAGTCTCGAAAGATCCAGCAAAAAGTATTCTACAAAACGAGACTATAAAATAACTATCAAGAAATTCTTCAAGTGGTTATACCGCAGCGAAAAATTGGAAATGGTAGATTGGATACCTACAAAAAAGAGTCGAGAAAATGATAAACTACCTGAAGATATGTTAACTCCCGATGATATCAAAAAAATGGTAGATGCTGCCGGTAACGCCCGGGACCGGGCTATCATATATACGTTATACGAGTCCGCTGCACGGATATCAGAACTGGCAAACATGAAAATGAGGGATGTTAAATTCGATGAAGATGGAGCTCTTATTCATTTAGACGGCAAGACCGGACCGCGAACAGTGAGAGTTGCTTATAGTGTTCCTGCCCTGGGGACATGGATAGAGATGCACCCTAATAAAAATGATAAGGATGCTTATGTCTGGATTAACATAGGTTCACGGTCAAAAGGGCAGCCAATGAAATATTCATCTTTTCAAAGATTAATAAAAAGGACTGCAAAAAAAGCAAATATTGATAAAAATGTCCATCATCATCTCTTTAGACACAGCAGAGCGACTGAGTTGAGTCAGATTATAGAACAGCCATTGCTAGAAAAATTCATGGGATGGGTTCATGGATCTGGAATGACGTCAGTGTATTTGCATTTATCAGATGAAGATCTTGATAATGCAATTTGCAATATGTATGGCAGGGATAATAGAAAATCCAAAGAACCTGCGTTAAAACCACAATTTTGTCCATTTTGTGATAAACCAATCTCACCTACGTCTCAATTGTGCACGAATTGTGGTAAGCCATTAAATGCAGAAACAGCTATTGATCTGGATGAGAAACGAAAACAGGTTGCAGATGTCATGCAATTACTAATTAGTGATCCAGAGCTCAATCAACTAGTACAAGAAAAGATATCTGAAGTCAAAGAAAACGATATTTAATCTATTTTTTTCTATTTTTATTCTGAAAAACGGATATGAGTTTTAAGATGGATCTGGAGAAACTCATTGAATCTTGTGGTTACGGTATTCATTCTAAGAGGAGTAAATACGAGTACAATAAAAATTTTGATTCCAATGTTGAGGTTTTCGAATCTACTTACATGAATAAAGACCGTAATTACAAAGACATTATAGAACCTGAATTTAGTGTGCACATGGAGCAGCCTGGTTTTGGAAAAACAGAATCTATGATTGATTATATAAAATCAAATCCAAATGAAAAACACCTGATATTGGGACCAAGCCACGCATTCCTGGAATAGGTTAAAAAACGGTTAAATGTCAGAACCAAAATTTTCCGGGGTTTTGAAAAAGGCTGCAAGCGGTTACAAGAAGGAGATGACGAGGCCAGCTATCTGTTCAAAAAAATTGGTCACATTTCACCATCCCTTATTTGCAAATCACTGAAATGTCGAGGACGCTGTGAGTATCGAAATCAGTTCAAAAAATTGAGAAACAAAACCTATTCTAATTGCCTTTGCATGCCAATTCATTTTCTGTTTTATGTGGATATAGATTTTAACTCATTTGATAATATATTCATAGAGGAGACAATCAATAATAACAACCTGCGAAAACAATCACAAGTAGACTATTTAAAAGAGATATTTAAATTGAATAATGGGAACAAAAACATCAAACACCTTCTCAACAATATTCGAGATTGTATATTGGATTATGATTATGAAAAATTTTCAGAATTACAGAATGATTTCAGTAGTGTAATTTATGAGCACAATCGTTCTATACTAAATGATGACCGTAAAAGAAAGATGGATTTCTGCAATATTAATACAAATGAACTATTTTTCCACCTGCTTTTTAACAGAACCTCTAATCCTAATCCACAAACTGCATGTGAATGGTTGATTTTTTATAAACAAATGGAATCTGGTAAAAATATTGTATATAATTCAGCATCTTTCAGGAAACATCAATTTTTTCATCATTTAAGGATGTTCAGGGAAATATTTCCTCAATATTCTCCAGTAATCAGGTTATACCATACTGAACACAGTAATCCAAACACACATATCATCCGGATGACCAAAGACCGAGCCATATATAAAAGCTGGATGTTGTCGTATTTTGATGATTACAGTGATAGGCTATGGAAATTGGTTAAAAACAAACGATACAATCAAAATAAGGACGTTTGTTTTTTGACTTATAAATATTTGATAGAAAATAAATTGGACAAACACGGGCTAACTAAAGAAAACACTATTTTTGGGTCACAGGCATTCTGGTTTGGGGCTGGTCATGGTATAAATACATATGAAGGGTTCGACGTTCTTATCGTTTTTGGAGACCATTTAGCAGGGTCACAGCATTACAGAGAGTATTTTTTGGCATATTATCCAAGAGATGATTTACCTAATTTTGATGATGTCGATAAAGGCATCCCTCAGGATAGACGTTTATTGGAACAGTTCTATGCTTTTCAATTAGATATATATGATGCTGTTCACCGTTTGAGACCTCTCAAAAATAACATTACAATTTATTGGTTTGGATTATACATACCTCCCGAGTTGTTGAACGAATTTAGTGTTGTTTAAAATTTTGAAGTCTCTCATTTTTAAGAAATATAATTATATTTAAATTATTGACTTTTTCTTAGCCTTACCTTTCCCTTGTTGTCTTTTTTATTAACGTTAGAACTTTTGAAATATGTTTATTGTAAGATATGCTAGACTTTTCAACATTATACATTAAAATGTTATTTTGAGTTATAACACATCAAAGAGAATAATCATACTCTTTAGATGAAAATTTTAAAAGTCTAAAGAGTTGAAAAACATGGAAGAAATGTTAAATAAGAAAAAAGAAACAATAAGAGAATTAGCAGAGCTAGATAGCGAAAAATTAACCAAATTTAGCGATATAGAAAAAGCAGTAATATTAGCTTGCAGAGAACTAGTTAATAAGGGTGCAGTATAAAGGCACCCATTACAATTATTTCTATTCAACAATACAAACAAAGTTCACTCTTACGAAGATGGGGCAACAGGGGCACGTGAAAGCCAACGGTTTCTAACCGTTGGATGAAACAGCCCCGTTGATGTCTGATTAATTATAGATTTTATGGGGTAATCGCTAGCAGTAGATAAATTTTATATAGTTTCTAAACGTATAATCAGTAGCAAGTTAAAGGGTAGAGTCGATGGTTCGTAAAGAAGGTCAAAACTGCAGGAATCTGAGACTCAAGATATATCCTACTCCTGAACAGGAGAGGAAACTGGATGATACTCTGGAATGCTGCAGGTCGATCTGGAACCATCTCCTATCACTCCAAGTCGATTTATACGACAGATTCGGTCTTTCCGTAAAAAGGTCAGATCTGGAAAAAAAACCTGAAAAATCTGGATTATCCTATACATTCTTCCGTAAGACTGGATGTATTCCAGCGATTATGTTTTGCTTATGACAAGTTTTTTGATGATTTGAAAAAAGGTAGACTGAAGAATACAAAACCTAAAAAAGGGATGTTCGTCAAGAGAAAAGACGTACCGTGTGGGAACAATTCTTCCGGATTCATAAAGTATGACGGCATATTGCCGAAAGGTCATCCTAAATTCAAGAGCAGAGATGATTTCACCAGTTTCAGATACAAACAGCATGGTAACGGTTGGAATCTGGATGGGAACTGGTTATACCTATCCAAAATAACCGGTAAATCAAATCCCATAAAGATTGATATCGATAATCTGCCAGATGGTGAACTGAAGACATGTACCCTCAAGAAGGAGGGTAAACAATGGTTTGTCTATCTGACCGTAGAACTACCGGAAAATCCTACACCTTCTACTCCTACAAACGCTGTTGGTATCGATTTGGGATTGAAATCTTTCATAACAACTTCAGATGATGATTTTGTTGAACCACCAAGATTCCTCAGGAAAGCTGAGAAAAGACTTGCTAAGGAACAACGAAAATTGTCCAAGATGGAATTCAGATCCAAGAATTATCAAAAGCAGAAACAAAAAGTGAACAGAATTCACAGGAAAGTTGCATCTGCAAGAAACCATTTCTCACATTGTCTTAGCAAACTCTTGGTGGAAAAATACGACCTGGTTGTGTTCGAAGACCTGAAAATAAAGAACCTTATAAAAAATAACAGGTTAGCTAAATCCATATCAGACGTGGGCTGGAACAAACTGGTTCAGCACGTAACATACAAAGCTGCTGAGAGAGGTAAGATTGTAGACAAGGTCAATCCTAATTATACCTCTCAGGTCTGTTCTCATTGTGGAAGAAAGAAGAAAGAAAAACTGAAATTAGAGGACAGAACGTTCTACTGCAGTAATTGTGGTCTGGAAATTGATAGAGACCTCAACGCTGCGATAAACATACTGACAAAATCATCGTATTATAACCCAAAGTGGCATACCGTGGGGCTCGCGGGAATCAACGGCTGTGGATATGGTACCTCTACGTCCGGTCTTGGTATCAGTTCGCAAGTACCGTCTATGAATCAGCAGATGCTCAACCTGGTAATAGGTTAAGGCTCTTAAAAGAACCCTACGAGTTTAGAGCCTGTCCGACAATTCGATACTGTCAATCTATTTTTATTTCTTATTGAAATAAATATAGGTTAAAAATTAATTTATGTATCAATAGTATTTATCCAATAATCCAAAAACCAGTCACGGATGCTGTCACTTGATATAAGAGAAACAATCAGGACTGATAAATTATGTTACTTGGTAGGTCCTTTTGTATAAGATATCCACTTTAATATTAATTGTCGGACAGCCTGTTTACTTGTGGGAGAGCAGTCAGCAATATCTCGGTTATGACCACCTGGACCGGTGTACCTACTACTGATCCAGTATTACTCGCTGGTATATTAGGAATCGCTATTCTATTGTTTATTAGGAAAGAGAAGAAATAAGTAGTATCAATTAAACATCTGATAAAGACATATCTATTAGGGGTGGGGATTAAAAATGTTTAAACGAATTGACCATGTTGAGATTATACCGACTGATTTTGAAAAGGCTTTGAACTTTTATCAGGATGTATTAAACTTCAAACTTTGGCAGAGACAGGAAGTGGATATGCCGCCTCTACAACAGATAGCTTATTTGACATTAGGGGACACCATGCTGGAACTGCTCCAGGTTGAAGGTAACAAAGAATCAATTGTAAATTACTGGGGAATAGGTTACAGGATGATGGCTCTTGAAGTTGATGATATGGATGAAGCAGTTGAATATCTTGAGAACCAGAATGTAAAAGTCACTTGGGGTCCCATAGACCTTGGAGGTACTAAGAGAGCAGAAATCCAAGACCCAGATGGAATTAGTATCGAATTAAGGGAATGGTCTAATAAAAGTTAATTTCGTTGTAAATAACAACTTCATATAGTCTCATATTGGTTTATCGTTTTCTTAACATACGCGGTTTTTACATATAATATATTTTTAAAATAATAAGGGAGGTTCTAAATACAGACATTTTTACCATATCCAAGTTTTATAGATTCAGCAAAATCACTGGATTCCAAAAGATTAGGAAAACAGCGTGTAGAAGCTTATCAGATATTAAAAAACTTAGTTCGTGAACGTGACAGGTGGTACAATCATCCAGCTGTTCAAATGTGGTTAAACTATGAAGAAGCTTTAAAGCTATATTATGACACGATTTTGATAGAGTGGATCAAAAGAGGATATGAAAACAATATGCCTTTTATGTTGGTTAGCAGATATAAACTAGTGTTTCCTGAATGGCTCGGAAGTAAAGATTTCCACGATTCACATAAAAGCAATCTATTGAGAAAAAATTATGGATATTACTCCAGGTTCAACTGGAATGTGTCAGACGATTATCAATATGTCTGGCCAAACAGAAAAGGGAATTATCAGGATGATGGATAATAGTACATTACTTCTCCGTAAATATCTATTGTTTCTTTATCTATATCCTTTTTCTTACCAGAACTTTTTAGATAAGAATATGAGTATGGACCTTCGATTATATTCATGAAGTCCTCAGGGTCATATCCTCCATAACTTATCGTAGTTATAGTCTCATCATTTGAGTCCTTGGGGAGAGCAGTACCCTGAACAACAGATATTTTTAGAACATTTTCAATAATCTCTCCATCGATCCATATGGTAAATGAAAAACCATCACTTACAACTTTTATATTTTTTACCATGTTTAATACCCCCTTCATTGAATTTGAACTGACCATCAAAAATCATCTGAATCTATTTGAACTAATCTCTCAATGATTTTACCTTTGATATCTGTTGTATTTTTAATATTCCCCAAAGGATAAGCGAAAGATTTGATTTCCTTGACATTTTTGAATGATTTGTAAGTCCCGTATACCTCCCCATTTGCATTTGAAATATTGTTGCTCTCATCCTTCCAGAACCATGATTTTGTCAACCATCCAGCATAGGTAAATCCATCAAAATCATCAGGTCTGATATATCCACCAACTATTAGTGGTGTTCCATCATCCATGAAAACATCATGGCAACCTGCCACACCATATCTCAAGAATATACTTATGAACAGCACTTTATCGACTGGTTCATATCCTGAAGATTCTTCCGGCACATAAGCTCTGCTGAAATAGGACGGATACCAGCCTTCAGGATTTAATATTGACCTACTTATCTCGTATGATGCAGTATTCCCATTAAATGGTGTATAGCCTTCTTCTGCCATCAAGCGGTCGCAATCTTTTAACAGAACTGCTATATTGTTAAAAAATTGGTTTAAATTATTGCAGGCATCTTCAATCTGTTGTTTAAGGCTCTGATTGTCCATATCATACCTCCGAATTATACTGATAATCTATGATTAAATTGTCTACAAAAAAATCATATTGATTATTTTTTTCTTCCTTTCCATAAAATACAGGGAAATCTAATGATATTGATAAGTTGTAAAAATTGGATTGTCCCTTACCTACTTCGATAATTTTTGAAGCAGAACTATAAGGTAACTGTATACTACCCAGAAATAAATCTCTGAAACCGACAAACCTGCTCAAGTTTTTGTGTGCCAAAACATCACGTATATGTTTTAAAACCCGATACTTTCTCAAATTTATGTCATCGGATTTTTCATCTAAATATGAATAAATGAAATTTTCAATTCGCCACCAAGGAAGCCAGTAAAGAGGCAATGAAGAGGTCTCTCTATTAGCCTTTGTATTCGTTTTAGTTAAATATTCATTCGCAGATTTAATAAAGGACTTTTCAGGAAACTCATTATCAGCTGATACATATAATAACATTTCAGATAATACATGCACCCTTTTTAAACTGGATAACTGGCTGTAGAACGATTTAGTTTCAAGAATCATCAATTCCTTCGCTAACTGATCTGTAATATTATCTATATCATAATCAGCTTCAGAAGATTTGCCTGAAAGATATTTTGATTCCACGATTACTAAAGAACAGCTGTTATTGGAATGCCAGAGAATAATTAAAACATCAGGTTCAATAAATGATAAATCTGTTTTAAATCTTGGCCAGAAAAAATAGTTATCACTAATTACTTCTCTAGATTGTGTAAATCCATTTCCTGAAGCAAAATGTGTAGACATTTTCAATAAATAATCCAAAAGGTCTCTATATTCAAGAAATGAACAACATCCAAAAACATCAGATGTTAGTAAATCTTCAGAATGCATATAAGTAGGTTTCTCATTTATTTCTGAAAATGTCATTATAAAAATTATCAGACATTTTGCTATATAAATTAAATGAAAATGTGTTATTATAATATATAATGCTAGAAAAATTATATGCCAAATATTTTTATTATCTACTCAATTTCCTAATTCTCGACCAGATACCTCTTTTTTCAGAAGTAACACCATCTGTAGATTTTTCAGTATCAACATCTTGATTTTCGACTTCAACTTCATCATCCATCAAATCATTATAACAGTTCAGCAGTTCATTGAAAATAGTGCCATTTTCAGGATGTGATGATTGTATCATGACTTTTTCAGATGCTCTCGTCATCCCAACATACAGAAGTTTAGTGTACTTGGTATTGTCCATCTTGCTGTTCTCGAGTTTATCAACTTCAGCAAGTACACAAACCTTACATTCTACACCTTTTGATGAATGATAGGTAGTAATCGTCATAAGGTTGTCAGAGATATTTTTGGATACTTCCGCCATTTTCTGAAGGTCCTCATCAAGATAGCGATACAATTTATCCCTGAGGTTTTTGAAAGGCAGCAGAACCAGGATGTCTTCAGGGTTGTATTGAGATTCGTAGATTAAGCTTTTCAGATAATCATTTATCTCACGGAAATCACCGTTTAGAAAATCGACATTATTCTCGGTATCGTAATTGCAACATATCCCGTCTTTACCTTCATAGAATTTTTCAACTTCACTCCTGGTGTTTGAATTCTTCATCAGGTATTCCAGTGCTAGGTTGATATGTGTACTACCCGACCTGTAAGATGTTTTTAACAATTTCGATCTACCACGGATGTGTATCCCAAGGCTCTTCCAGTTATGGGTCGATGGGTTGTAGATGCTTTGTAACCTGTCACCTGCCAGAAACAGGTTCTCTGTGTATTCTCCCTTGTATTCATGTTTCCTACAAAGTTTCAGACATAGTTTCAGCCAGATATTGTGGAAATCCTGGTACTCATCGATAAGAACCGCATCGTACATGGACTCAACGTTGTTAATCGCTTTGTATGGGAGCAGTTCGTCCCAGTAATTATCAGGAGTAGGCTTGGGGATTGTAGTTTCATTCGCAACCTTCATGGCGGTTTTATGGAAACTTGAAATCTCTATATTTTCGTAATTTACACCCATGTTGTCCAGGTCTTTATGCATGGATTTCAGGATGTTTTTCAATTTAGATTTCAAGGACCTATTGTAGGTTAATATTAATATGTTCCATTCAGGGTTTTCTCTTGCAAGGTGTACTGCACGTGCTACAAGAATCACCGTCTTACCGCTTCCGGGAACTCCGGATACCATATAATGTCCATAAGGTATACGTTTGGAGAACTTCTCCTGATCAGTATCAAGAGTCTTTATGATGCTGTTATCCTTTGTATTGTTCCTGTGAAACTCCCAGATTTCTTTTTGTCTGGAATTCACCTGTATTTCTGGGAAGAAAACGCTCCTTATTCTGTTAAAATCGTGGTCATCGATATATCGTGTATCATCACCGAACAATTCTTCAAAAGTTAAATCGTTAAGATTATCAGATGTTAAACACCTTGCTGGTGGTTTAAAGATGTAAGGTTCAATCAACTCAAGGTCTTCTGACTGCATATTCGTGAATACAAGATTCGAATAGACCTGATATTTTAAACTATAATCTTCATCGATTAATTCTGGTTCTTTTTGCAGACGGTTTTTTACAGTATTAAAATATGTATTTGCTTTGGAGAACGGGTTTTCACGTCTATGGCCGCTTACAAAAACTTCCGCAGGATTTAATTTGCTTATATCTATTTTATCAAGAGACCAGTCTTTTACTTCTATTATCGAGATACCTTTGTACTCATCTATTAAAATAAAATCAGGTTCGAGGTTACTAATAGATGGTTGAACATACAGATATGCTTTCCAGTCCACATCGGAATATATCTGCTTGATTTTGTTGGCGACTTTTCTCTCTCCATATCTTAGAGACGACAAATCGGATGGTATAACCGTCAAACCGCTGTTCAATTTAATCTACCTTCTTTTTATCAAGATGGAGATGGATATTGTACCTTTAATTAAAAAATTTATCACTAGGTCGATATATTAACCTCAATTAATTTTAGGATTCTTAGATTATCAGAGTACTGATATACTTTCACTAAAAATAATCTCGTACAGATTAGGACATTCGAATACAGCAGTCACGCTGCAGTATTATGCAAGACTTAACTCAGAAATCGAACGTGATATGTTATCTAATGTTCCTAAACCTTAAATTAAATAAATTGATTTTAGCAGTGATGTCTATAGTTAATAAAAATCTGACAGATTCCTACTTTCCCTGAAAATGATGATTTTTGATGTTTCATGTAACATAGAAATTAAATTTGTTTTCATTTTTAAGCACAGACCAAGTACCCCCTAAACTTGGTCTGTGTTGCTCCCCCCCCCTTTTATTCCCCCTATTTATACAGCTCTTTTCACTCTCCAACCCACTCAAGTTTTACAATCACAAAATTTCTTGTGATTGTATTTTTTTGTATGGTTTTTTATTTGAGAGTAAATGATGAGTAAGCAAAGTCATTCTAATTGTTAATCGAATCCTGCAAGTACTATTTTATATAATCTTTCTTACTTATGAGTATTAATCACATTAACTCTTTAAATTAGTTGTCGGTGAAAAAAATCATATTTTTATCCCAAAATCAGATTCAATTCTTGTTATTCTGAATATAGGGATCTTACATTTCATCACAACAAGTAATGGTTTTGTAATTTCCAGTTGGAATTGAGAACAACGAGACAAATTTCCAATAATATAATATTTAATACATATCTATAATTAATAAAAATATTGGCTTTTTAGAAATCCTTAATTTTCAAAGGTTAAAATAATTATTATTTAATTTCAAATTTAATGTGGATATCGTTATAATTTCATCAATTATGGCTTATGGTATTGATATTAATAGAATTTCTATAGAGTCTTTTAATCATCAAAATTATACCATTCCAAATTCCTTTCAATCTCCTCTGGTATTTTAAAGCGTAACGTTAATATTTGTCCAAAAATGGGTAATCCATATAATAAACTCCAGAACATATCCTGTGCAATTAAAAAAGCAAAAACAGCTACAACTCCTTTCCAAACAACGTTTTTCTTTACATAAGCATATCTCTTCACCATGTCGCTGTTGGCAATTGCTTTACTATCCAGCATTGCGTAAAGTGGTGCAAGTGGATTTAGGTAAGTAGATACCCAGTAAAAAATTCGCGATTTCTTTAAAGATTTGAATTTGCTTTTGCAGTCATTGTATGCAGGTCGATATTCATCAGGCAAGTTAGAATCCTGTAATACACTTTTTAGAACAAGTAACGTCTCTTGGTATCCTTCTTTTAATGCCTTTTCAGGGTCATCTGGATTATTAAGTGTAAGTATATTATCCAATTCGTCCAGCACTCTGGCATCCAGAACAGGTACATCTTCTTCCCGCCATTTACTTTTAATTCTACATTTGGCTACACCATTCTGGAAATCGTCAAAATTAGGATGTGCATGCGGAAAAGTAACTCTGTCCTGGATAAGGTGAGCAAGGCATCCAATTTCAAAAGCACTGACTCCATCACCTTTTAGTACCATTTTCCTCATGTTAACCAAAATTTGATAGATTCGCTGGTTTGTTTCTTTATGGTGAGGAAAAGATATAGGTACGCCCATGAGTCCCTCATCCTTGAATCCTACCTTGTCAGGATATACGCATCCTTCAAGTATAGAATTAACATGGTCCCCATCCAGACCCAGGTCTTCGGCTATTACTTTTGTGCACTCCCTATGAGATTTCCACTTCAAATCCTAACACCCCCCAAATTAATCCCATGGCTCGAATATTATAATTAATCTATAGACCCAATAAAATGAATATATTCAGTTAAGGTTTCATTGGCAATACAATCTGAATCCGCAATTCTCACATATCCTGTGGTCACCGGTTTTCTCAAACCCGTTTTCATAATCGTGAGCTATCCATTTAGCCGTCTCTACCATATTCTGAATGGCATTATTGTCGAGTGGTTTGGTCATCCTGTCTATTATACTCTCATATACGCCAGCACCATTGAGTTCAAAAGACCTTGGTTTTTCTTTTCCCAGCATTTCCAGTGTGACCCGTCTGACAGTGTATTCAGGATAAAGGTAATTGAACCCGTATGCGTACAGCAACAACTGTCTGGCCCTATCCTCAGTAGGAGGGTCGGTTTTTCCTGCTTTATAATCTATAACCTCAACATCCGTATCACACCCGGATAAAAAGTCCACTCTGTCGATAAATCCTTTAAAATAGAAACCTCCAATGGGTACTGAAAACCTTTTCTCAACGGCGAAATTATAATGTATTTTATCTTTATGCCTCTCCCAGAAAGTATCAAAAAGAGTATATGTTTTTTTGAGGTCAATCATCTTCCAGTCAGGTTTTTCGGCCAGTTCATATACGATATTGTAGAGCTGGTCTTTGGTCTCCACTTTTCTCTTTACACCAATCTCAAGAACTTTATGTACGAAACTCCCGATATTTGCAGCTTCACCCAACTTTTCAGAACTTCTATCAGGCATTCTGAGCAGTTCCTGAAGTTCATATTTTTTCGGACATTCTTCATAAGTTTTAATTGATGAATAACTAAACGACAGGTTGTCAGGTTTAAATTTGGGACTGCATTTACTGCTTTTACAAGAATCCAAAATTTCAGACGCTTCCGGTAATGGATTTATTTTTGACCAGTTAGATTTTATCTCTTCCAGATAATCCCTGTCTTCCTTATTCACCAGTTCCTGATAGACAAGCAGGTGCTTCAACGGTTCTGTAATATTACCAGAACCCATCGAATCCATCAGGAGTTCTCTTCTCCGCTGTTTCTCACGTTCAATATCATCATCCATTACCAGTTCTTTAGCCTTGTTTTCAGTGTCTCTGTAGAATGTGACATCATCCAGAGTATCGCAGTCTTCAAAACTCTCATCGAAACCGATATCGTACAGGAAATCTGATGGACCAGAATCACTGCCGTTGTACTCATCCGAAAACGTCAGTACGAGATGATTTTTGGCTCTTGTAAACGCTACATAACAAAGCCTTCGCTCTTCTTCGATTTTGAGTTGTTTCTTCCTGGCATCAATCGCTTTATTCAATTCCTTTTCAGAACTGAAATCGCTTTCAAAGATATCCCTATACTGTTCCATCAGTTCATAGGGTATTAGAGGTTCCTTACCTCCTCTTTTCAGCGGGAACCTGTTATCAGCCATGTTAATAACAAAAACAGTATCAAATTCCAGACCTTTGGCAGAATGGATAGTCATCAGGTTAACCGCATTATCATCTGTTATATTCGCAGCAGATGGATTTCCGTCCATCTCATCCAGAATCTCCAGGTAAGCTATAAAACCCGAAAGGTCGCGGTCGTGCATCTGTTCGAAAGTTTCGGCATTTTCGTAAAGTTTTCTAAGGTTCAGCAGCGCTTCTCTGTTCCTGATAGTGTCAGAACCTGAGAACTGCCTGACCAATCCTGTATAATCATATATCTCCAGTAATAGGTCCGAGATATCGTAAATTGTTTTTTCAAAAAGTTTAGCTATGGACTGTTTAACACTATTGATGATTTCCAGTCCTCTGTCACTGATACCCAGTTCGTCAAGATGGTGATAGATGACATCCTGAAATGTAGTTCTGTTGTTCTTGATGTATTCGGCGATTTTTATTGAATCGCTCCTGTCGAGGGAATTGTTGTAGTGGAACAACCTCCACCAGCTTTCAGTCCCCCTGGGAGTTGGATGAGTGAAATTATTCAACACATATAGATAAGCCAGTGCAGTTTTGATTTCCGGGAGTTTCAGGAAATCTGTATTTTCCTTTACTGATACAGGAAATCCCCGTCTCTGGAGAGTATCTTTGACTACTCTGCCCTGAGAATGCGTTCTGTAGAGTACTGCTATGTCCTCAAGCGGTGTACCCTCCTCCGCACACCAATCGACCATTTCGGCAATCTTCCTTGCTTCCTCTTTATCATCTAAGGTTTCCTGGATAACGACATTATCTCCTTCATTATCTTCATGGTTTTTTAGCAGTATGCATTCTGATTTTCTGTCATCGGAATAGTTGTTTTGTATCAGTTCATGAGATACTCTCAGGATTTTGTTAGTTGACCTGTAGCTTACATCAATTGCCACGATGTCATCTTCATGGATATCGTACTGTTTCTTGAATTCCTCGATATTGTCTGTATAGGCACCCCGGAAAGCGTAGATAGACTGGTTCGGGTCTGCAACGATAGTAACGTTCTGTTCTCTTGCAGTCAGGCGTTTTATCAATTCGAACTGTAGATAATTGGTATCCTGGAATTCATCCACAACGATGTATCTGTATGTATCGTTCAACTCCTCTGTACCATAAGTATCAAGGTATTGCAGTGCAATATAATTCAGGTCTCCGTAATCAAGTGCATTGATACTGGATTTCTTATCTTCATAGCTCTTCCATGCATCGATGAAATCCTGATACTTGCGGTATTCATCGTAAACATTTATGAATTCCTGCCAGGATTTCTTCTCCTCTTTCAGAGCTTTTTGTTCGCTTTTATCTTTTAGGTGGAATGTGTTGAGATTTACTTTGTAGTCATGGTACAGCTGTTCCCACTCACCCTCGCTACTGAATTTATAAAGTATCTCTTTTTTGCCATCGATATAATCCTCGAAATCCTTCATGGACAAGTTCAGGTCTTTAGCTTTTGAAATTGAACTTGAGTAATGAGCTGCCTTCTTTGAATCAATTCCCAGTTCCCTGTGAAGATAAATCGCCATATCCATATCTTCATAGATTGTAAAATTTTCAGACACTCCGCATTCATCGGGATGTTCTCTTAAAAGCTCAGCGCAAAAAGAGTGAAATGTACTGACATTTACATCTCTCCTCCTACCTACTAATTCCTGAACTTTCTGCTGCATATTTTTTGCAGCATCCCTTGAAAAAGTAAGAGCAAGAATTTCTTCGGGCGGAACCCCCAGATACTCTATCATGTATGCGATTTTGGTTGTTATCGTGGTTGTTTTTCCTGTACCTGCACCAGCCAGAACCAGCAGCGGTCCTTCGCTGTGTTCTACTGCCTGTCTCTGTTTCGGTTTTAGTGTAGCAAGGTTTGAATCCAGCAATATATACCCTCGATTTTGGTGTCAGTACATTTATCGCTATAACTGATTAATAATTGTTTTCAGGTTTTGAATGTGATTTTCACATAACTACCGATTTTTCTCCCTGTTTCTATCTGACCGTCAAGCTGTTTTGTCAGGATACCCACAAGGTTCATACAACACAGTTCATTATCATTAAGGTCAAGGATTTCAGGCAATCTGCAGTCACCGTCATTCACTGTCAGAACACAATTGCTTTGTTCAGTATGCAGTTTTATCCCTACTGTACTGTTTCCGCATGATTCGGAATTGAGGCAATTATAAGCCAGCTCACCTGCTATAATGCCCAGTGGTATTGCGGTGTCTATAGGCAAATCAATATCTTCAATGTTCAAGTCAAAATTTACTTTCTCTAAAGTATGGCTGTATGTATCCGCCAGATAATCAATGATTTCTTGTATATAATTTGGCAGATTGATATCATGATTGGTATTTGGAAGGTTTTCATGTGCGATAGATATCATCTTGATTTTATCCTGAACCTTTTCGTAAACTTCTATCGCTTTCTCGTCCTGCAAACGGTCGACCTGCAGACCTATGATGCTTGAAATGATTTGCAGACTGTTATTTACTCTGTGGGAGACCTCGCATCCTTCCATCTGTTTATTATTAATATCTGAATCGCGGTTTTGACCTTCCAGTTTAATCCATGTCAGTTTGTCTCCATCCTTGAAATCTAGGCTTATTTTGTTAATAGTTCACTCCTCCTTGACGGTTTTATATATTCTAAACAATGTGATTTTCAGTTACCCATGTCTGTATACCCTTTTTTCCTGAGCCTTTTGTTAATAGACCCATCCTTGTTCTTCATTTTAACCAGTTTTCTACCGTACTTATCTCTACCCACCTCCTCAACAGTAACCTGATTTTTGCTTCTACCTGTAATGCCGGCAGCTACTCTCTTAGCTTTCTGTCCACCTTTTTGTCCGGATTCTGGAGCTCTGACATTTTGCAGTCTGAATCTGGTACCGTCAGAAAATGTGCCTGAATCTCCATCAGTCCAATGGACTTTCTTTTTGTGCTTGTTTTTCCTACTCATGTCAAGTTTTCCTCCTTATTTTTGAACAATCTTATTAATTTGTGAACCCTAAACGTTCACTATAATATCCTAACTATATAAAACTTTGGATATTTTTAATTTGAATACCTTTCTCGTATTCTAATGAAAACTTGTATATACAGAAACATATTTATTATAGACTAACATCCAGTAACATATAATGACAAACAGGACTCTAATAACTACAATATTTGATGTAGAACCGGTAATACTCTGCATAACTAAATTTTCACCGTCTAAAGTTATACTCTTAACAGAAGAGGATGCAGCTGATAAAAAAGTAGAATCAATAGAGACCATAGAAAAAACGTTCGGGTCGATGATTGAAATTAAAAGGAAATACACATCACTTTACGACCATGTACAGGTTGCTAGTGATGTAGCTGATTTAATAGATGAAGAACATGATAAAGGAAATCAGATTATAACCAATGTATCAGGCAGTAGAAAAACGCAAGCATTCGGTGCATTATATGGAGCATATGCACGAAAAGATATGGTAAAAAGAGTAGTTTATGTTACCGAAGAAGATCATGAAATAATAGATTTCCCTATTTTAAGTTTTAATATCTCAACAACTAAAAAGTCAATACTTGAACAGATACAATCCGGTACCTCATCTGTAGGTGATATTGCACAAAAGCTGGATATATCAAAGGGAATGACATATAATCATCTCCGGGAACTTAAATCATTAGGATATATCACAGATGAGGATGGGTACAAAATAACGGATTCAGGTAAGCTTGCTGGTATTTAATGCTTTTTATATCTTCAAGAGTTTAAATCATCAAAATTAACATGATTTATGCCCTTTTAAAACTCATTTTGAAATTTTCATTGTGACATGAAACATTGAAAATAATTTAGAGACAGTAGGTATTATTTACCTTGACATTTTATCTCAAAATGTAAAGGAAATTGCTAATTTCCGTTAAAAATTAAAAGTAAATGTATCAATCATGGCTCATTTAACTTTATTTTTTAATAAAAAATAAAGGTTTTTTATTTAAATAATTCACCAACTGATTAATTACTTTTACTTTAGTGGGGGCTTCCGCAAGCAACATAATGTTGTTATCTTTGTTACTCATTATTGGTTACTTACTGTATTGTAGTATATTTCTTCGTATGGTTGAACTACAACGAACCCTTCACCTTCAAATTTCATCTGTATTGATTCACCACTTTCACGACCAATGAATGTCTTGAAAGATACATCAGTATTTATATCAGGATTAAGGTTTCCTGACCATGCAACAGTTGTATCTGGGTCTGTATAAATCGGTTTATCTTTACTAACTTTAAATGTAAGAGGATCATAATGAGTAGTAATTGCAACCATCCCTTCACCCTCAATTT
The DNA here is from genome assembly GCF_000196655.1 of Methanohalobium evestigatum Z-7303. Lineage (GTDB taxonomy): Archaea > Halobacteriota > Methanosarcinia > Methanosarcinales > Methanosarcinaceae > Methanohalobium > Methanohalobium evestigatum. The sequence goes on from NC_014253.1 coordinate 351,820, forward strand.
TAACATTGAAAAGTCCGCCTGAAACTGCTCCAGCAATACTTTTCATGGAATGTACATCCCAGTCAAGCCCATCCTCGAAAGCTAGAAGGTCATTTGAATTGACAGTAATCGATTCTCCTTTTAAATCGATGATAGAAATCTTTTTACCATCTTCTGCAAAGTATGCCTGACCAGTACCCTGGGCTTTCATCAGTTCCATTTCTTCTCCTGTCAGTTTACTTTTCAGAAGTTTACCAATACCATGTTCAGTAATACCCTCTCTTTCAAATTTGATATCACCATGATATGCGATCATTGAACCGGTTTTAGCCCATATTTTATCATCTTCAAGGTTTGCTATTAGAATTCTTCCACGTTCTAATCCGAATTTTTCTTCTGAATGGTCGGATTGTTTAGTCTGTTCTAAAAATTCATTTACAGTATAGTTGGTCATTATGACTTCTCCTAACAATTGATTATATTTCAGTCCAAATTTTTAAATCTATGCTTGAGTGTATATTGGTTATGCATGTTATATAAAAAATTGATAAAAGGGAGGTTAACCTGTTTATCTCTCCACTGATACACTACCACTTGCAGATTCAGAGCCTTTTACCACAGCAGTACTGCTTGTCTCTGTTCCTTCAACTCTGGAATCAAATTTCTGTTCAATGGATTTGAAATTAATATTCTTCTCACTGTTGGCATCAACTTCTATTTTCCAGATTGCTTTATCAACAAGTGTTTCAGCAGGTTCGATATTAGTATCGATTATCTCTCCATTTATCCATTGATGTTCTACAGTAACTTCTCTTGTTTCATCTGCGTGGTTTGTAATGGTGATGTTGATCTCTCTTGTGATATTGTTCTGGTTCATCTGTGCATCTAAAACTTTTGTACTACCTTCGATATCATATGATTTTCCAAGGTCTATTTCTACATCATTACCTTCTGCAGTTCTTTCTATGAAATCACTACCTACCATGACTTCCGAACCATTATGATTTCGATATATGCTTATTCTGCCCTCTGGAAGGTCTTTCATATTGTTATCAAATGTTAGTTGTTTAGATACAGTTCTGGAATGGTCGCTGTGAGCTGAACTCTTATAGACGTGATTAACATCTGTGTCAACATTATCATTCATGTAATTGATTGATTTTTGACTGTAAGAATCAATGGTATACATTCCCAGATTGTATAGATTTACTCTTCCTATTGTCTGGAGATCACCTACTGCAGTAGATTTGAATGCTTCAGCGCCTGAACCCATAGAATCCCCGTATTCAGGTAAAATAACTCTACCGCTTCTAACATCACCAGATATCAGGTTTACTTGCCCATCGAATGTTTTACCGCTTGGGTTTTGTATTACAATATCTCCTTCGAACTCGCTCTCAGATTGGGGTCCATCATTTAGCATGAGTTCATATGAAGGATTCCATGTCACACCTTCCATCCTATATTTAAGTTTAAACTCGTAATCACCTTCGGTCTGAGCTTTTATTTTTGCTTTGACGTCAGGGCTATTACCATTTTCTGTAATCATGCGGTTGATATTTTCTCTGTTTATATAGGATATTCCTTCATCGGTATCCATTACAATGTTCATTCCCTCAGTACGAACCAATTTTCCTGTAATGTTTTGATCTGAAGAGAAGACAACGGTTATTTCTTCACCAATATTTTCCTCAAAGCCATTAGCTGTGTTTAGTTTGATTTCTGTAACTTCTACATTTTCTGAGTTTATAGGCTCAAGCTCGATATTTGATTCTGATAAACGGAGTTTATCAAAATCAAGTGAACTGGTAGTATTGATGGTTATCCACTGTGTACCGTCTTCCAAATCAACAGACATTTGTTTCTCTACAACTGCTCCCTGATGGGAATCATAGATCATATAATCCTCAACTTTTTCATCTGAAGCACCGTAAACCTGTAGTGGTATTGATATTGCCAGTAATGCTATTAATGCAACGCTTATTATTGATTTTTTAATATTGCCTTTCATATGTATCCCGATATAAAATTCATGTAGTTAACTATAAAAAAATAGTTATTTTGTTAGGTTGATACCTAACACTGTTTTTAGGTAATTTCATTTAATTATGGAAAAAATCATCAAATAAAAGAGGAAAAAACCGATTTCGCAGATAAAAACGGAGGTTTATATAGGGGTATTATTGGGGGAAGGCAGATGGGAATAAGGTGTTCGATAAATACTTCCCACATAAAAAAAGATTTGTTTAGCATATCAATAACTGGATCGATATGTACATCTCATACCATAATTATATCCGAAAACATCAAACTCTTAGATCACATACCCTATATCAATGGGAAATATGCATTAACTGAACAGTACCTGTCTGACAGCCTGTAAATTCGTGAAAGCAGTCAGTTTCAGGAAAAGATGATCGAATAATATGGATTAAGGGTTTTAATTAAAGAACCAGAAAATCCTGATACTACATTCTGGTTAACAAATTTTATAGGGACAGATTTTTTATTGTGAATACTGATAATCATGTTTATGGACATTAATATCAGGACGATTTTGGCAGGTATTGGAGGGGTAACAGGTATAGGAGCAGTAATCTCTTTCTTGCAAACCGAATTGTTCAGTTCACCAGTTACAACGTCCATTGCATTGATAGCAGTTGGAATTCTGATTCTTGCAATCACACACCGAACAGAGGATAAAGCCATCAGGAATATAGGAGTAATAATCTGCTCGTTTTCTATTATCGCATCTGTTCTATATGGAGTTATATCATTAACAAGCGGGACCCTTACAGTAACACTTTCACTGGCTATTCTGACAACCGGCTTCCTTACAGCAGCCTACATCTCACAGACAGAGCGAAAGATTTTGACACAAAAGAAACTGTCTGTACTTTCGGTAATTTTCTTGTGTTTGTTCGCATTTACTGCAGTTGTTGATGCAGTAGTGAGTGAGCCTGAATATAATCTCGAACTAGAAGAAACCATTACTGAGGTTGAATCTACTGATTATCGGAGTAATTATATAGTAGGTACACTTACTGTTTCCAATCCATCCTTCCTTCCGCTTGATACTGAAAGACAGAGTTATCGGGCATGTTTGACAGGAGTAGATTTTGGCAATGATACGGAAGATGCCGAAGAGATTGAAAGAGTACTTGTAGATATGAGGTTACAGACAGAACGAATACCTGATCCTCTCTTTTTCTCAACAAAAGTAGATGTATTATTTGGCGCTGGATTCGCTGACCGACTTGAAGAAGTCGGTGTGTCTGTGACGGATATACCTGTTGTTGGAGACACACGATGTCCTGATTCTACCGAACAACCACAGCTCACAATTATCACTGCTTAATCTAAAAAATAATTTAGTTTCAGAGTTCTGTTACTGTAGTGTATCATTAGCAAATATATAAAAAAACTTTTTAAAAACTGATTTTTTAACAACATATAATGTCATCTCTACTGTTATTTATTAATCAGGTTGCTGGATGGTTTTTATTTGCCATTATTCTTATAATACCAGGTATCATTGCAGCTACCTTTTGGACACCTTTTTTGGTATCAGAGCGGTTGAGAGCACTGTTTAGAAAACTTCCACCAACAAATTCGGTGTTTTCTTCTTATATTATTGCAGGCATATCTGCTTCACTACCATATATTATCGGTTTCCTGGTTATTCTTGCAGTAGGGGATGTGGATAATACTCAGGTTAGCAACAGTCTAATTACTATGTCACTGTTGCTTTTCATGGTTTATACCATAGGGTTACCTTTTATCGGTGTTATATTATTGCCTAGAATTGGTGTTGATTGGGACCCGCACAATTACAGTGTGTCTACATGGATATTGCTTGCAGCAGGTGGTGCATGGTACGCGATACTCTTCACCATACCTCTTGCAGCTTTTGCATTTCTGCTTGCATTACCAACCGGTTGATTATGTTCGTTTAATGACATGTTTATTCTCCAAATTCTGCTTTTCTTTTTGGCCTTCTTATAAAGTAGTAAAGTAATGCACCTATAAAATGAGTGAAAACGATAATAATGACCCATACTAATTTATCGTTGTCCTGACTGGGTTCCCTAGTAGCACAGTCTACAAGTACCCATAACCAGAATGCAAACAACAATGCAAATATAATAGCTATCAGTACATTAATTGGATATCCAAGAATTATCCCGTATACACTTATTAAAATACCTAGTATTATAGGAATCAAAAATTTATATGTTAATTTTTCCATATTAAACATACCTCAGATATTTTTCCTTTAAAATTTAATTAATCATATTGTGTACTTTTTAAATGATAACGATAGGTTCCAATGATATTAAACATGAGTTAATAGGCTCAAATAATGAATCTAAAATTATACCTCCACATCTATAGAAAAATATTTTGACTATAAACTGTATCTTAAATTTAATAGTTATTTATAAAGATGAAGAAAACCACGATGTCTTTAGCATCGTGGTATGATAAATAGTCAAAAAAAGATAAGTATTTTGCTAAATGATTGTATGATGAATGTATTTAACCCAGAAGAACCATCTCCGTACTGATAAACAGACGTATGAGACCTTGAAGAGGTTGACCAAACTGTCCAAGAACCTGTACAATTTTACATTGTATACGATTAGACAGTACTTCTTCAACTACGGGAAATATCTCAATAAGAATACCGCTTATCATACGGTCAAAGAGAACGAAAATTACAGATTAATGCCATCTCAGGTAGCCCAGAATACTGTGGAAACTGTAGATGGCAGTATGAAATCGTTCTTCAAACTTCTGGATAAGAAAAGAAAAGGAGAATATGAAAAACCAGTTTCACTTCCAAAGTATCTGGATAAAGACGGAAACTTCATATGTACATTCAAGAAAGATCAACTGAAGGTTATCGACGATAAAATCAGACTATCATTGGGTCCTGAATATGGTAGAACATATGGTACCAGATTCTTGTATTTCAAGATACCTGACAATATAATAGGTCAATACATCAATCAGGTCAGGATCGTACCGAAATACAAGGGTAGATGGTTCGAGATAGAATACGTATATCATGAAGACGGGGAGATTGCTGAACTTGATTATAATAGCCATCTATCGATAGATCTTGGAGTGGACAATTTTGCAACCTGCGTGACGACCAGTGGGACTGCATTCATATTAGACGGCAGGGGTATCAAATCTTATAACCGTTGGTGGAACAAGGAGAAGAGCAGGTTGCAGTCAGTCTACGACAAACAGAATGTAGATGATGGAATCAAGATGGATAGGTTCTCTAATAAAAGGTTCTGGAAGATAAACGATTTCATGAACCAGTGCGTTAATCATATCGTTAAACACTGTCTGGAAAATAGAATCGGCAACATCGTGATTGGAGAGATGAAAGAAATCAAACAGGAACAGAATATCGGCAAGAAAAATAACCAGAACTTCCAGACGATACCATTTGCCAGGTTCAAACAGAAATTAGTTTCAAAATGCGAGTACCACGGTATAAACTACCATGAAGTGAATGAAGCTTACACTAGCAAGGTTGATGCACTGGCTTTAGAACCTATCAGGAAACATAATAAATATCTCGGTAAGAGACATAAGAGAGGAATCTTCCAGTCATCTACAGGTAGACTGATTAACGCCGATATCAACGGTGCACTGAATATCTTAAGAAAGGTAATCGGTGATTCCCTTGCAGGGATAGTCGATAGTGGGGACGTGAACTCCCCGGGAAGAATAAGACTTTCAAGGTAGACTTCTTCCGAAGCCGCTGAGTCTTTAGCTCAGCGGTAGTTCACTAATATCAGAAACTATTACATATTAACTAAAGGAAGTACCAAATACGTGAAACATACTCCTATTATCATCTCAGTTCTTGCTTTTTTTGCAACGTTAGCAGCTATTTACTTGATAGGAACAATCTTAAAAATTGAGTGGCTAATATTCTACTCATTCACAGGTGCTCCTTCCGGAGGATTCCTAATTGAAGCAAATATATCATGGATACCGATTATATTAGCATTTATCATGAGTTACATAGGCTGGAAGATTGGAAATAGCAAATTTACAGCATGAACCATGTTGCTATTTCTACAAATCTCCTCTCTTTATTTGATGAATAGATTTCGAACCGACTTTTTCTGTAGGTTTTTAACCGGTTGAAATCATGGAGAATCAGTTGGACTGTAGTATAACTAGCTGATGAGTAGAGAACCAATCCTCTACTATTAATTAACCTATAAGCTAAAGTAAATATTTTTATTAAAGAGACCTTTAATACATATAAAGTTTATAGGCTTTAATATATAATTAAAATATTTAAAATGATGGCTGTGGGTGAATTGATTGAATAAAAATGAAAACAGAGTACTTGCTGGATTGTTTTTGATTATTATGGGTACATTCCTTAAATGGCATGAATTTATGGAATATTACAGGGCTTATGGACCATCTGGCATAGGCGAGGTTAGCCAAAGAGTTTCAGGTACTGTTGCAGGTTATGATCTCACAGCAGGTAAATTCATTTTTGCATTATCACTGATACTTGTTGTTCTGGTATTCCTGCCAAAACCTGCATTATATCATAAAAGGTTGCTTTCAGCAGAATTTTTTCTTACATCTGTAATTGCCGGTCTGTTTTTTATTGGGGGACTAATTCCTGTATTTACACCAACTCAAAATATAGGACCAGGAATAGGTTTAGCAGTTTTACTTGCAGGATGTGTTATCACACTTGTATATATTAAAAAAGATTTAAACAGTTTTAATTCTGATATCTAATAGATGGCTGATGGATATGACACTTGAGATTAACAATCTTGGAAAAACTTTTGGAGGTGAACTACCACTTGGCTAAAGACCAAGTGGCTTCAGAAGGAGTTTACTCCGAAGAACCTTATCCTTCTTGGATGGTTCACACATCCACTATCGGTTATCTCTATGAGAGAATCACCGACTACTTTTCTTAATATGTTCAATGCTCCATTGACATCGGCATTTAGTAATTTACCAGTAGAAGACTGGAACAATCCTCTTTTTACCCTTTTACCCATGTATTTTTGGTGTTTTTCAATGGGTTCTAATGCAAGAGCATCGGTTTTACTGGTATATGCCTCGTCAACTTCTATACAATTGATACCGTAGTATTCACATTTAGACCGAAGTTTCTGCTTGAATTTGCCAAAGGGTATAGTTTGAAAAGTCTGGTTATTCTTTTTACCCATGTTGGAGTTCTGTTTAATGTCTTTCAGTTCTCCGATTATGATGTTGCCGATGTTATTATCTATACAATGTTTTATGATATAGTTAACACTCTGATTCATGAAATCGTTAATCTTGTTTTTCCTTTTCTCGAATAACCAGTTCAGTTTTTTGACCTGATTTTATACCCTGTTTATCATATACAGACTGCAACCCACTTTTGACTTTGTTCCACCAACGGTTATAAGATTTCAAACCCCTGCCTTCCTATGATGAAGGCAGTCCCATTGGTATCTACACTGGTTGCAAAATTGTTTACTCCCAAATCAATAGATAGATGTTTATTGTAGTCTAAATCGACTTTTTCACCATTATCTCGGTAAACATACTCTATCTCAAACCACTGTCCGTTGTACTTCGGGATTATCCTTACTTCTTTTATGTGTTTACCGATTATGTTTTCAGGTAACTTGAAGTACAGGTATCTCACACCATAGTTTTTATAGAAATTCTTACCCATAGATAACCTGATGTCGTTACCATCGTTGATTTTGAACATATCTTTTGGGAATATACATACAAATTTAGAGTCTTTAGGTAAGTATTCAGGCATCTTTACAGGTCGGTTGTAGTTACCTCTTTTTCTCTCGCCCAGAACCCTGAAAAACGATTTCATGTTTCTATCTACTACTTTCATGGTTTGCTGTGCAACCTGTGAAGGCATCATCTTGTAATTCTCATTATCTTTTACCAGATGATAAGCGGATTCATGATTGAGATATTTTGAATTGTCAAAATAGTATTGTCTTGTAGTGTACAGTGTAAAATTGTACAGATTTTTAGACAATTTAGTAATCCTTTTCAGGACTTCATACTTCTGTTTATCCGCTTTAACATGGTTTTTCTGGGTGAGATGCATTTTATTATATATATTATAATCAAATTCATTTAAAATTTTTGTTGGTTATTATGGGTTATGAATTACGATAGAAACAATCACAGCAAGTATTTGTTAATGTATTATATCATATTTATTTGTCAATATCGCAGAAATGCATTAATGGGATTTGAAGATAGTTTAAAAGATATTTAAATTACAATTGCATCAAAATCAGATTTTGATATTGTAGAAATGGAATGCGACAAAGACCATATACATATTTTAGTGAAATCCAAACCAAAAATTAGTATATTATCAGTTATTAGAAAATTGAAGCAAGAATCAACATACCTTATGTGGAAAAACCACAAAAAAACATCTAAAAATGTATTACTGGAATGAAAATACTCTATGGAGTGATGGATACTTCTGTTGCACAATAGGAAACGTAAGCAAAAAAAACAATTACAGAATATATACGCAGTCAAGGTTAATATTCAAATTAGACGGTATTCATCCCTTTGTTTCATTTCAAAGAAATGAAACTCGCATTAAATCTACGATTTGATGCGATGCTAAAGACATAAGGGTTTTCTACCTTCTGTTATTATAAAAAATTACATATGCAGAATTATTGGACATATTCATGGATTCTGCAATTTTATTTTTGTGACAAATTCCCTGCAATCACTGCAGATCCAGTGATTATAGATGCTGAAAGTAAAATATAGTTCCCAACAACCTGATAATTTGCAGAGTTTGCTACATATTCTACCATATAGGTTGCTAGGAAAAGGGCAATAATTGAAAAAACGAGCATTGATGCAGCAGATAATATATTTCCAAGTGTTTTTTGTAGAACATTTTCTGTATCATTCATGTAATCACCATAAAATTTGCTACTGTTCAAATTTTTATCTAAAGTATAATTTAATTTTTCTATCACATTTATTACAACATTTTTAGTGTTGTACTATCAATAGATTTATAGGATGACCTTCAATTAAAAAGTAAGGTATTATTTATGTTTTTAAATATATGGTGAATAAAAAAATACAGTTAGGCTTGCTTCTGGGTCAGTAAAATCCACAATGATGTCAAGTATTACAATCAACAGAGCAAGAATTATTGTAATTGAAATGATGGTATTTTTCTTACTAAAGTCTTCCAATACTTTAGAATAAATATTAAAGCCCATATACTACTCTCAAATATTTAATGATTAATAATTATGGTAGTTTCATTATTTAACTTTGTCTAAATATATATTAAAATTAATGTAAATTTATTTATTGACTTTATTCAGTGGATTTAACAAGTGTAAACCAGAACACAGACCCTTTTCCTTCGGGGTTGTCATCAACTCCCACATATCCACCATGCAAATCAACAACCATTTTTACGATAGCAAGTCCAAAACCAGTACCTTTTATGCCTTTTTTATCTTTCCTTGAGAACCTGTCAAAAAGGTGGGGCTTGTCTTCGTCGGGAACACCCTCTCCAAAATCAGCAACGTTTATTCTCCAGAAATTGCCTTTATCAGTAAGATAGATTTTAATTGTACTGTTTTCAGGGCTGTATTTAATGGCATTTGATAGTAAGTTAGCAATTGCCTGTTCAATCATCGGGTTGATTCTGCACAGGTGTTCATTCTCTGCTAAGACCTCTGTTTTAAGGTTTTTATTAATTAACTGGAATTGGAAATCATCAACAATTTTTCTGATTATCTCTACGATGTCCCTGTTTTCAAATTCAATATTTTCAGTGTTTTCAAGTTTAGCAAACTCTGAAGCGTTTTCAAGCAGTTCTATAATTTTATCATTGCTTGATTGAATCTTTTTGAGCATCTGAATTTTGCTGGTATCACTTTCTTTGTTAATCAACAATTTTGCGTAGCCGCTTATAATACTAGCAGGATTCAGGAGGTCGTGTCTTATGATATCAGTAAAAGTGTCTTTAAATTCATTGGATTTTTCATATTGATCTATAATTTCCTTGGATTCCCTGAACAATGTAAAATATGATAGTGGCAGTAGTGTAACAATCAATATGAGTATGAAACTAAACATGTAAATATTGATAGTTCCTAGTCCTTCATCTAATAAATCCTCATCGTAACTGGCTACAAGATAATATTCTCTACCTTCAAGTTTAGAAGCATATATTTTTTTGTCCTTAGAATTATTATATTCTTCCAGTTTTTCGGTTTTCACAATGTTATAATCAATACAATTAGTTTTATGATTGCATTCATATTTTTCAAAAAAATCTGTAGTATTAAAAAGGCAGACTTCATATCCAAGTAATGAATCATTGGACATTATTGGTTTTTTTATGTAGAGAATGGTTTGGTCGTCTTCGTTAATCACATCAAATTTTTTATCGGTTTCATAATATCTATTAAAAAACGTTAGATTACCGTAATGAGCAACCCTTGTGTTGTTGAATGTTGTTCTTTTAGAAGCTAATATATCATCGTAAGCCAATGAACCATATAATGAATATTTAGGTTGGGTACAATCTCTTAGCTCTTTCAGAGACAAATTACCCTGATGATAAGAAAGTAATTTTTTTCTGAGCATCAATCGATTTGTTAATGCGATGACTTTTCCTTCATAGGAACCTATTGTATATTCCATATCATTGAAATTCAATCGAATATCATGTTCTATGTCATCTTTTTTATTCTGCACAACAGTCTGTTCAATCGGGACATAAAATGCAATAGATGATACTATTAGAACAGTTAATATAAATACTATTACGTATTTTTTAAATTTATAAGCAAGTGGGTTCATAACTGATTAACCACTCATTAATCAAAATCTGAAAGGGTTAAACTTATTGTTTAACCCCTGGCAGCACTGACTTCAGATACATCTGCCAACTGCTTGATGGTCAGTACATTTTCAAGGTCAAGGAGGATTAATAACCTGTCATCCAGTTTGCCTACACCTTTTATGAAATCAGAGTTTATTTTAGACGTTATCATATCTGGGGCAGGTTCTACATTTGATTTTGCAATGCTTAATACTTCACTGACAGAATCAACCGTCATGCCAAGGATATTGCCACCGATTTCAACAACAATTATCCTGTTGTCATCATCCTCTTCTTTAATTGGTAACTCGAGTATTTTCTCAAGGTTTATAACAACTATGATATTGCCGCGTATATTTATGACGCCTTTTACATAGTCAGGAGCCTGTGGTATACGTGTACCCTGATGCATCCGTATAATTTCCTGCACCTGCATTATGTCCACACCGAACTCTTCGCCGCCAAGCTGGAAAACAACCAGCTGCATGGATTCATTTTCTTGACCATCTATATATGCATCTGTTTCTACAGTTTCTTGAGCCATAAAATCGTCTCCTATAAAGGCATATCATGGATTATTTACTGTTCTTGTCCTTCTTATCAGAAGAATCAACTTTGAAAGACTTTACAGATTGGTTCAGTTCTTCAGCCATCTGATTCAAATCCTGAGCGGATTTGGATAACTCTTGCATGGAAGATGTCTGTTCTTCAACAGATGCAGATGCTTCTTCAGTACTGGATGAAGATTCTTCAGCAATAGATGACACTTCTTCAACAGATGAGGTAACCTCTTCAACAGATGCAGATAATTCTTCAGCAGATGATGCAATATCCTGCACCATATTATCAGCTTCACTGGTTTTTCCGACGACATTTGACATGGAATTTACAGTTTCATCAAGCGCCTGTGAACCGTTTTCGATTTCCTGTGAACTATTTTCCATCGAACTTACAGCTTCGCCTGTGCTGTTTTGTATTTCCTGTATCAAATCACCGATTTGCTGGGCTGAATTGCTGGATTCTTCGGCAAGTTTACGGACTTCATCAGCAACGACAGCAAACCCACGACCCTGTTCACCGGCTCTTGCAGCTTCTATGGCTGCATTGAGAGCAAGGAGATTGGTCTGGTCTGCTATGTTTGTAATCATGCTGACAATCTCACCGATCTTTTTGGACTTATTATCTAACTCTCTGACAACTTCAGATGTTTGTTCAGAGGTTGTCTGGATGTTTTCCATTTTACTTTTGAGTTCTTTGGACTGTTCACCAACCTCATTCACCAGTTTATTGACTTCAGTAACAGTTTCAGAGGTTTTCTGTGCATTACTTGAAACATCCTGTATGCTCGTGGACATATCGTTCATGGTGCTTGATACTTCCTGTATCTTGGTGGACTGATTTTGAGCACCATTTGTAATCTCGGTTATCGTGTCAGAAATCTGGTTTGCAGAAGATGTCAATTGTTCTGATGAAGCAGATAGTTCTTCGGATGTAGAAGAAACCTGGGAAGCACTTTCTTTTATATTTTCTACGAGGTTTTTGAGGTTATCCTGCATCTCTTCTATAGTATCAGCAAATTCTTTAAGATCTCCTTTTGTATCTACATTTATCGATTGTGTAAGGTCACCATCTGCAATAGCTTCAGCAACTCTTTTGGTTTCATTAAGGGGTTCGACAATAGCATCAAGTGTGTTATTTATACCTTTAATGACATTTCTGAATCCCACAATATCGTAATTGTCAGGGTTGCCTCTTGTACTGAGTTTCCCATTAAGTGCGTCATCTACAAGTCCTTCTACTTCTGAAACTGCCTGGTTTTCCTCGGTAATATCGATGACATATTCCAGACCACCGACTATTTCACCTTTATTATCTTTAATAGGCGCCCCTGTGTAGCGTATAGGCAGCTCACCAGATGGCAGTTTAGCAACAGTATCATCTGTAAAAGTACCGTCTTTTTGCATTGCTTTGGCGACCTGACAGTTCTCGGTGTTGCAGTGTCCAGTGTTGAATAGATTGTAACACTTTTTACCCTCGCATTCTTCAGTTGTTTTGCCAACTGCCTCGGCACCTGCATTGTTCATGAATTGTACATTCATGTTTTTGTCAATAACCATCACGGGAGTAGGGACATTGTTCAAATATTCTGCTTTCTGTTTAGCTTCGTCAAGAGCTTTCTTTGTATCTGTAATATCAACCACGTATTCGACAGCACCATTGATATTACCATCAGAATCTTTCAAAGGAGCTCCAGTGTATTGAATTGGAATATGTTTACCTTTAGGGTCGCATATCGTTTCACCGGTTCCAACAGAACCTGTTCTCATTGCCTGGTCGCATCGACATTCACCAGTATTACAATGTGGAGTCTTAAAAAGTTCGTAGCACTTCTTGCCTATGCATTCCTCTTGACCCATGTCGAGGACTTCTGCACCCGATGAATTGAGAAATGTCACAGTAAACTCTTTATCAATCGTCATTATCGGTGTTGGCAGCAGTTCTATTATTTCAGCTTTTGACTCAGTGTCACTGACCTTTTTTGTGAGATTATCAAGCATCGAGTTAACTGAATGTGCTGTTTCCCGATCTACTCCGTTCTGGGTATCAAGCCTGGCATCAAGTTTTCCATCCTGTATATTGTTGGCGACCTTTACTACGTCCTGTTTTGTTTCATTATCATTTCCAAATAGATTGAACAATTTGGATTCCTCCGTGGTTTTTCCGTTGAATGGATTGATCATTTACGATTTTTTATTTAGTATCGACAATGACCAAAGCTTCATCATAATGATCATCCTCATTATTATGATTAACCTAAATATATTTAGAAGTTGATTATATAAAGGTTCTCAAAAGTTCTATCAGTGTTAACAGTGGAATATAATTAAAGATGTTAAATGTTAATCCACGTATTCATCTCGAAAGTAACGTATGTTACTTATATTATGAACATAAAAAATTATTTCATGTATGTTTATGTTCATATCAGTTTATAAATTGGACATGAATTATATTTATTTGTTCATAATTATATATCATCAAGAGATATAAAAACGGATTTATAATATCTCCCTCAAAAAACAGAAAAAACGGATAGCTCCATTGTTGGATGGGCTTACTCCTCTTGCCCATAAAACAAGTTGGATGGTTAAAAAACAGAAAAACGGAAACTTAAGACTACCCCCATAGTCTGATGTATATACCTTAAGAAGCAGGGTAAAACCCTGTTTTTCTACTTTTCTTGATTTGTAATTTCATTTATTAAAAATTAGAATGATATCCCGGTACATTAAGAAAAAAATGCTTAATCTGCTTTTTTGACAGTTATCCAGAACATAGAACCCTTACCCTCCGGGTTATCTTCAACACCAATATTACCGCCGTGAAGCTCCACTACATTCTTGACGATGGAAAGCCCTATGCCCTTACCCAGAGATTTTTCACCACTGCCTCTTTTGAATCTGTCGAACAAGCGTTCTTTTTCATCGTCCGGGATGCCGGGACCTGAATCTATTACCCGGATTTTCCAGTAATCATTATCATCAACTATATCTACAATTATTTCACTGTTTTCCGGACTGTATTTTATAGAATTGGATATTAGATTAGAGAATGCCTGTTCTATAATCGAATTTACATAAGCGTAATAACCGCCCTGATTTACAAAAACAATATTCATGTTTTTATCAGTCAACTTGTCCTGCAAACTATCGATAACATTTTCAATTATATGGCCCAAATCAAGATGCTCATACTCGATATGATCCATGCATTCAACTCGTGCAAGGTCGCCGGCTTTTTCAATCAAATCGATAGCCCGGTTATTGTTGTTTATAATCTTTTCAATAATCTCAAGTTTTTTAGGGTCGGTTTCATTTTTGTAGAGTATTTCTGCAAACCCTTTTGAAATGCCGACAGGATTTTTAAGGTCGTGTCTTAAGATGTCAGAAAACATCTCCCGTGTTTCATTTAATTTTTCCAGTTCAATTTCTGAGAGTTTTCTTTTCGTTATATTTAGATGGTATGCAAGTACTGGTCTGGGTTTTTCATCTTTAAGGGGAATAACCTTCATTATGTACCAGCGTCTCTTGTTCGGTGCATGGCAGGGGTATTCCAGTTCAAAATATTCTCTCTTGCCATGTATAACATTCCTTATGCCCTCCGCAGCAATTGGTGCTTCTTCTGAATTTTCACCGGTTGCCTCATCACATACTGTAAGATAATTTGTCTCCTCACTGCAGTGTTCTGGTGGCAGATCATTATCTCTTGCGAAATCTCTCCAGCTATCGTTTACATAAAGG
Organism: Methanohalobium evestigatum Z-7303; assembly: GCF_000196655.1. Taxonomy (GTDB): domain Archaea; phylum Halobacteriota; class Methanosarcinia; order Methanosarcinales; family Methanosarcinaceae; genus Methanohalobium; species Methanohalobium evestigatum. The sequence continues at coordinate 367,012 of NC_014253.1, forward strand.
ATAGTGCCATCGGTATCAATAACTACAAAGTTGTCAGGTAGGTCTTTGATTATATTGTCTTTTAAATCAGGCAATTCAGGTTTGTATGTTATCTCATAATTCATTTCTATTAAATATTAACTCTGATTAATTATATTATATTGTTGGTATAAAATTAATTAATATGGTATAGTGATTAATTTACTTTACCTGTAACAATAATAATTAATCGTGTAAAATTTATAGAAGGAAATCATATATTTCTATTTATGTGGTATTATGGGGAGTGTGAATTTTCGAAAAAATATAACAAAAATATATTTAGTTGAACCAGCTAATGGGGAACTTTAAATATATGTGTAAAAGGTAAACAATCTAAAACAAACGACGACGGAATTCTGGCTACAGACTATTTTGGCAATAAACTGAAAGTCAAACCAGAAGTCAGTGATGCATCTGTATATATCAAATCACCGAAATCTAATTGGATATATATCGGCAGAAATATAGAACATGAATCCGGCTGTAACGAGCTGGGTACGCAAATTATACAGGACAAATTACCTGCTGAGACAGTATACGAATATAATACTTTCAGAAGGAAAACAAAGAAATTAACCTCTCTTGCGGTGATAGTTAAAGAAAAAGTTAGTGAAAGTGTAAATGAAATGATTAAAGTATGAATTAGCTCGTTTTATCTTTCAATTTTACTACTTATCAATATTTAAAGTGAAACAGCCAAGAAAAATATCGGTTTATTTTCATCTCATAGTACATTATTTTATTAGTTTTAAAGACTCATCGCAAGTTTGATGTATCAGTTACTATATAAATTAATATATATATAGGGGCTTCTATTTGCAAAATTACAGTGAACTATTAAGTACAACTGAATTATTAAATTCAGTTTTTGAATCCATAAAAGAAGGCGTTTGCCTTCATGAAATAATCTATGACTCTAATAATAATCCTGTGGATTACAGGATTATAGATACCAATCCTGCGTATGAATCTATTATCGGTTTGAAAAGAGAAGACGTTTCTGGAAAGAAAGCCTCAGATATTTATGGTACAATTGAACCACCATACCTGCATCTCTATGCAAAAACAGCAGAAACGGGTGAAAAAGCATACTTTGAAACATTTTTCCCTCCACTTAACAAACATTTCAGTATTTCAGTAATATCCCCTGGAAGAGGAATGTTTATCACAATATTTACCGACATCACGGGTCAGAAAAACATAGATAAAGAACTGGAAGCCATTTATGAAAACAGTCCTGTAGTGTCTATGGTAGTTGATTCTGATAGAAGAATTATTAAAATGAACAAAAGTGCCGAACAGTTCGCAGGAGCAATTTCTGATGAAGTTAAAGGAATGAAGGGTGGTGACGCTTTAAGGTGTCTACATTCACTGGACGATCCTGATGGCTGCGGGTTTGGACCACACTGTAAATAGTGCACTGTGAGGAAAACTGTTCTTGACACGTTGGAAACTGGTAAAAGCCACTACAATGTAGAAGCAAGTTTGCCGTTTATGATTGGTGGATGTATAAATCACCTTACCTTTCTCCTATCCACTTCACCCATCAAAGTTGAAAACGAGTCTAAAGTTTTAGTAAATTTCCTGGATATCAGCGAACGCAAAAAAGTTCAGGAAGATTTGCGAAAAGAAAAGAAGTTTTTTGAAAGAGTAGCAGAAACGAGTCCGATTTCTATAACGCATTTAGACAAATCCGGAAACATTATATATGCTAACCATACCGCTGAGAAAGTTCTGGGTTTGTCTAAAAATGATATTAATAGAAGAACTTATGATGATGTAAAATGGAAGATCACGGATTATGATGGAAATGATTTTCCACAGGATGAACTACCATTTGAACTGGTTAAAAAATATCATCAACCTGTATACGATGTTCAGCATGCGATTGAATGGAAAAACGGCAAAAGGATATATTTGTCTATAAATGCTGCACCTATATTTGATAAATATGGTAATTTTGACGGCATGATAGCAGCCATCGAAGATATAACAAAGCAGAAGAATACTGAATCCAACCTCGAACATGCTTTATATAATTCACATGAAAGAGAAAAAGAAATTAATGAACTTTTGAATGCAACCCGTACTATTCTGGAGGTAAATGATTTCAACACAGCAGCGAGGTACATCTTTGATTCATGTTCCAGACTTTTAGGAGCAAAAGCAGGATATGTATCCCTATTATCTGATACAGGAGATGAGAATGAAATTCTGTTTTTGGAGGATGGAGGAATGCCGTGTTCTGTTGATATTGATCTTCCAATTCCAGTAAGAGGTTTAAGTGCTGAAGTATCCCGTACTGGTGATGTGGTTTATGATAATGATTTCATGAACAGTAATAGGGTTAAATATATGCCGGAATGTCATATGAATTTGCCTAATGTCCTTATATCTCCATTAACTGTGGATGGAAAAACATTAGGTTTTATGGGGTTTGCCTATAAAGAAGGGGGATTTACGGATAATGATGCTCAACTTGCTAAAACGTTTGGTGAATACGCTGCAATAGCTTTGAAGAACAGCAAGGCGTTTCAAGCACTGGAGAAAAGCGAAGAGCGATATCGTTCTATATTTGAAACTGCTGCGAGTTTGATAACCTCTGTAGATGAAAACGGAACTATAGTTGATTGTAATAACCAGATAAAAAATATTCTCGGATATGAAAAGGAAGAGGTTATAGGTCAATCAATGACAAAAATAATTCATCCTGATTATGTTAACAAAAGTTTTGAAATACTCCATGAAATCCTCAACTACGGGTTTTCTTACAACAAAGAATACAAAATGGTCAGAAAAGACGGTGAACTTATTGATGTTCTTATAAATTCATCAGGTGTAGACAAAATCAACGGCAATTACAGCAGGACGATTTGTATAATCAATGACATCACCAAAAGTAAAGAATTTGAACATGAGTTGAAGAAAAGTGAGGAAAAGTTCAGGAAAGTTACAGAACAGGCTGCTGACGTTATCATAGCTTACGATTTTGACGGTAACATACTTTATGTAAACAACCTTGCCTGTGAAAAACTTGGATACACAAAAAATGAATTGTTGTCGATGAATATTACAGATATCGACCCTGAAAATAATATCGAAACCTACAGAAAATACTGGTATGGTCTGTCACAGAATAATTCTGTACATATAGAAACATCCCGCAAAAGGAAAGATGGAAGCGTCTATCCTGCAGAATTAAGGATGACCCTTATAGATTTAAACGGAAAACCCGTTATTCTGGGGTTCTCCCGAGATATGACTGTCCAGAAAGAAGCCGAAGAGAACCTGATTAATGCCAAACTCGAAGCAGAGGCGGCAAGTCAGGCAAAAAGCGATATACTGGCAAATGTTAACCATGAGCTCAGAACACCTCTCACTTCCATAATAGGGTTTTCTGATGTCCTGCTTAAAGGCAAAGCAGGTGACTTAAATGAAAGCCAGAAAATGTATTTGTCCAGGGTGCATAACAATGGTAAACACCTGCTTGACCTGATTACCGATATACTCGATTTATCAAAAATAGAATCCGGTAAATCCGGGCTTAATTATGAAAGAATATCCATCATCGAACTTGTTAACGATTTAAAAGAGTATATACAACCTTTTGTTTCTAACAAAGTTCTGATACTGCATAGCCGTGTTGATTCTGGTCTAAACTACATATACGCGGATTACATAAAAATCAAACAGATTTTATCCAATCTTTTGTATAATGCTGTAAAATTTACAGAGGAAGGGTCGATAACACTGGAAGTTAGCCAAAACGAGGATGACGTTCAGTTCTCAGTCATCGATACCGGTATAGGAATACCAAAAGGTAGTCATGAAGCTATATTTGATTCATTCAAACAGCTGGACTCCGGACCAGCCAGAAAATATCAGGGCACAGGACTTGGTCTTGCACTGGTTAACAAACTTGTGAATATGCATGGAGGACAAATATGGGTTGAAAGTGAAATTAAAAAGGGCAGCAGGTTTACTTTTACTATACCTGATAACAGATAATGTATTTTTTCTTGCAATTAATTTGATGTCAGGTACCTCTGTTTCTGGTAACCTGACAATTAACAACGTTTGTTGTCATGTTGGTTTTTTCTGTAAACTAACAGTTTTCAATCCTCTGTTTTTAGGATTTTATATCCTTGAGTTTGCACAAAAAGTTAACCAGTTGCCCAAAAAATGCTAAATTTATTTGTTGTTTTCGATTAGAAAAAAAGTTCCAGAATTATGCAAAGTTTTTTATTATCAAGTATTCTATTTAAAAATAAAAATTAGGTGATAAAATTGGATAAACGAAAACTAATCATTGGAGCAATACTGGTAATAACATTTATCTTTAGTATAAGTGCAACAACAGCAGATGATATAAATTCAATAGGTCAAAAAGCAACAAAAGGATTTGAAGGATTTGAAAATTTACCACATGGTAACCCTGAATATACCAGATCTTTAAGTGTAACTGATATTAACAACGATGGTATAAAGGATATCGTAGTCTATAAACACGGTGTGAACTATTTGTATGAAGGTACTGAGACAGGCAAGTTTGAAGGATATAAAATACACGATAATTCTGATCATACTAATTCATTGTCTGTGTGTGATATAAATAGAGATGGAAACAATGATATCATGGCCGGTAATGATGGAATAAATTACTGGTATGAAGGTGATGGAACCGGAGAGTTCACGAGAAATGTCGCAAGGAAGCCCACTGTTTTAACAGTGGGAGGAATTGCGACCGTCGGTATTTGTATTTTTGTTCAGGTTTAATCTGTCTAGTTGATAGGTATATCCATCAAATCTCTGCACAAGTTTGAAATATTTATGATTTATACCCTGTGCAATCTTTTTAGTACCATTTTTGATGTCGAAATATCCATTACTTCTGCATGCTACAGCACCTTTCCATGTGCCTTTATACTTCCCTTTCTCAACTATCGCTTTTATGATGTCTCCTGATTGAAAACCAAATATGTATTTGATTCTTGGTGCAGGTTTTCTCGGAAAACCGTATTTGTCCAGTTTACATCTTTTGTAGCTACCTCTACCTTTAGCATGTATATGCAGGACGCTGTTAGTTTTGAATCTGAGTTCATCCGGTGTGGATTCTCCTACACAGCATGCATCAAAGTGATGGTCTTTCGGCAGGTTCAGTTTTATCCTATTCATCTTGGTTAGAGCACCTGTACCGCATTCTATCGGTAGCCCTGTGTTTTTCAGTACATCAAGGACTTTATCTTTGGTAGCGTTGATTACAGCAGCATCTTTCATAGGCTTTTTAGCTTTCTCATACACTTCAGGATGACCGAATTCTTCAGCAGTCAGGTTACTTTTTCTCTGGTTACAATCATGGCATGCGATTGTCAGATTGGATACTCTATTAGAACCACCTCTGCTTCTCGGTACGATATGTTCTATTTCTAACTGTACATCCTGTTTACCGCAATAAGCACAGGTTCTCTGGAACTTTTCCAGCAGATATTCCCTGACATTGTAGCCCTGCAAAGTTCCTTGCTGGTATTCAACACCTTTGATTTCAGGGTTCTGCATCAGTTGAGTATCAAAGTTAACATTTTCATAAGACAAACAGTTGATTGGAACCAGTTCTCTCAATCTTGTTATCCATGTCTGGATATTATCAACTCTGCTCTGTAGAGACGGCGGAAGCCATCCTTCAGGTTTTTTCCTGTTATCAAATCTGGGTTTCCTGTATCTCAGGTTTTGTGATCTTCTTCTGCGTCTGAAATTCCTCCTATCGTCTAATTTCTTTTTAATATCAGTTCTGTGATGGACTTGATCCAACCAGATTACATCTTTGTTGTTCTTCAGTATGGCTAATCCAGTGTATCTTGAGCCATAATCTATCTTTAGTCTGAAATCATCTTTTACGTCATCAGATTTCAGTTCTTTCAGTCTTATTGTAAATGGATACTTTTTGTGTATAGTAGCCTTTCCAGCTTTCAGCAGAATTCTAGCTTTGGCTGGATGGCACGGTGTTAAAGGTTTTTTATTTTTGTTCAATACGAATACCATGGATATTACTCCTTTCTCTGCTTGATGCAGGTTACGCGGCTTATCAGCCGTCTCCCTTCGACAAAGTTATCCCGGTTTGTTATGCATGCACACTGTCCCTACCTCTAAGGACTGTTTAATGCTATGCGATAGACCAACGGACTAAGGAAGCATCCGAGGGTATCATAGCCGGGATAACGTAGTTCCCTTTTGGTTGAGGGAACTCAGTCTGGTCAATCAGGGCTTGCCTCATCGACAAGCCCACCTCTTTAGAGGTGGGTTATTGACTTTACATGAGATACACAGGAACACAAAAACACACTTTCAATAACAACAGCAGACATTAATAATGATGGTAATCTAGATTTTGTTTCTGGTAACAAGGGTCAAAAAAATTATTGGTATGAAGGTAATGGCAAAGGAAATTTTACTGCTCATGTCGTGCACGAGAATACTAAAAATACGTACTCCGTAAGAATTGAAGATATCGATAATTATGGAAATCTGGATATTGTAACTGGTAACAACGGAGATAAAAACTACTGGTATGAAAACAATGGCGAAGGAAATTTCATCGCTCATGAAATAAATGGGAATGCCACAAATACGATTGATATAATTATTTCTGATTTTAATAAAGAAAATAATCTGGTTTTTATAACCATAAATAAACATCATGCATTTAAAATATATTTTGTTGACGAAACTGGTAAATTCAATTCTTATATGAGGATTAGCCCTCAATTTGCAAATAACGATGAAGTTTCAAGTTTTGATGATAGTAGTTCAGCTTCTCAGACACATTTCCAATACGAAGTAGCAATGGAAGATGTGATGTCGGAAAGAATGGAAAAGATGGAACAAGTTGTTCAACGAGCATCTCAAAAGGCTGATGAACAAGAACGATGTGATAAGGAATTTATTCAAGATCTTCTACAATCAGTAAAACAAATTTTGCAAGCTCACTTTAAGGCATTGGAAACAGTTAGTAACATGGGTTAATAGAACAAAGTAGACAAAAAGTAATCATTGCTAACTACAATCTCTATTAATAATTTCAATTCTACCGGTTATCGGGATTTGTTTTATATATAATAATTTAACAATTTAAAAATAATGAACAATAAACAGATACCAGAGTTTATTTGCAAAATATTTTTAATGATTCTGTTGTTGGTGGCGTTCAGTACTGTATCAGCTGGATATGAATCCAGTAATGCAAAAATATCTAATATTTATTCAGATATAAATTCCTGTGATGTTACAATAAAATCAGAGACAACAATCCAGAACCTTATTCTTAGCTTGCAGTTATTCGATGATGGCAACTTTGTTGATGAAAAACGACTGTTTATCGATGAACTGGAACCTGAATCAAAGAATATAAGGGTTGTATCATGGGATATTAAAAATCCTGATGAAAGTTCTTATAAAGTTTCTGCCCGATTAATACAAAATAGTTCAATAGTCGATTCTAAAAACCACAGTTTCCATTTCGGCAGTCCTGCGATACCAAGAATTACGGTAGATGATGTTGTATCAGATTCAAATGGATTGAATCTGATAGTTAACCCGAGAGAGTCTGTAATAGCAGATATAGAATATATGCTTGTCAATGGTTCTGAAGTTATCTATACAGCAGAAGATATGAAGGTCAGTATACACAGCCGATCGGTTGAATTAAGAAAAAGATGGGGAGTAATTCTTAAAAATAACAGAGTGTATCATGGGCGTTTGAAAATCAACCTCCATACACCTGTCAATGATGTTCATGCATTTATGACTTCATTTACTGCAAAAGATAATGCAGTTATAACTGATATTTACAAAGATGAAGTTGGTTCAAGTGTTACTATCGCAGGAAAGTCACAGGTACCATTTAGCGGATATTTGGAATTCAGAGTTTTAAAAAACAAAAGCGGCTCTGTAAAAGTTGTAGAGTCTGCAGTAAAAAAGTCACCGGTTCTCCTTGATGGAGAAGATGAAACTGTAGAGGTTATTTGGAACAATACTTTGCCTAAAGGGATTTATAAATTAACAGTTGAATTAGTGGGTAATGATGGAGATTTGATTGATAAAAAAGAGACAATAATAGAATCTGATTACAGACAAACCTCTGATAAAAAGGATGAAGAAAAAGAGGCAGGAAAGCCGGTACCTGGATTTCTGATTTTTGATTCTTTAATGATTTTTACCACAATTGCTGTAATGTATTGGATACGTAAATAATCTGGTGGGCGGTATGCATTATGAACTTTTCATTGCTATTAAATACATAACCAGCAGGAAACGCCAAACATTTCTTTCTGTAGGAGCAATCGGGATTGCAGTAATGATGATTGTAATCTCACAGGGGTTTATGGCAGGATTTACTGAAGAACTCTATGATACAACAGTGGATGAATTGGCACATGTAACCATATCGCCTGAGGATGGGAACAATTATATTCATCTTTACAAGAATCTTATAAATAGTGTCGGCAAAATTGAGGGTGTAACAGGTGTTTCACCATATCTTACAGGAGAAGCAATTGTTAAACATAAAGATGACACACAGAATGTAATTTTAAAAGGAATTGTTCCTGAACGTGAAACAGAGGTCTCACAGATTAACAGAGACATAATAAAAGGAAATTTTTCTGAACTAAAATACACTAAAAACAGTATTGTTGTGGGTGATGACCTTTTACCCGAAATAAATGCAAAGATTGGGGATGTTGTAGATGCATCATTTCCGGATGCAAACCCAGTATCGTTAAAGATAGTGGGTGTTTATGATACAGGCAGTGATGATGACCGAGATTTGATCTATACATCGTTAAAAACCGCTCAAGATTTTTATGGAACCTCAGATGTTGTTAATGGTGTATCTTTAAGAATCAGAAATGTCAACAATGACAGAAAAATTGCAGATAATATACAGAAGATGGGTTATGAGGCATCAGGATGGACTGAAACCAATCCAGAAATTTTGAGAACCATAGCTATAGAAACCATGTCCAACAATATCATGCTGGGGTTAATTGTTATTATTGCTTCATTTGGTGTTGTGAGCAACCTCAATATGACGGTTCTTGAAAAGAAAAAAGAAATCGGAATTTTTAGAGCAATGGGTATGGGCAAATCAAATATACGTCTTATTTTTATTCTTGAAAGCGGTATATTGGGGCTGATAGGAGCAGTAACAGGTACAATATTTGGTATAATTATAGCCCTATCAATCGGTAATTATCCAATACCTGCCGGTTTATATGGAGGTCTTACATCAATACCGGTTGTGGTAAGACCACTGGATGTTACTATTACCGTTACGGCTGTTTTCCTGCTGAATCTTATAGCAGGAGTATATCCAGCTCATAAAGCAGCAAGTCTAAATCCTGTGGAAGCTATATCAGGGTGATGGCTCAGGCATTTTCAATTGCATCAACAGGGTCAAGTTTTGCGGCACGGTTTGCGGGATACACACCTGCGATTATATTGATAATAAATGCAAAAACTGTAGCATATACAAAATTCATTATTTCTATGTTTACAGGTAGTGTAGTTAGACCTAGATAAACTTCGCTTGGTATCTGGATGCTGTATGCATCTATCAAAGCAGCCAACAGGTATCCCAAAATACAACCCGAAAGTACGCCTGCTGTGCCAAGTATTGTAGATTCGGATATAAAAATCAGGAGGATACTTGAACGGGTGGCACCCATTGCTTTTAACATGCCGATTTCTCTTTTCTTCTCCATGACGACTGTTATTAGTGTGTTCGCTATACCGAATCCTGCGGTAATATATATCAGCGTGTATAGTATCCATGAGAATACCAGTTGTGTGTTCAGCAGTTCAAGGATTTCAGCATTTGATTCCAACCAGCTTTCAGCCTCATATGCAGAATTATCCTCTATGTAAAAAGCGATGTTATCAGCCTGATATATATCCTGAACACGTACACCTATCCCTGTTACTACATCGTTTTCATCGGAAAAATCCTGTACATCATCCAGTTTTGAATAAGCGAGTGTTTCATCTTTAGGCGTTCCAGTATCCATTATTCCTACGACTTTGAAAGAAACAGAACCAGAAACTGGAGATGAAGCATCAACCCGTTCACCAAGGTCTACTTCAAGGTTTTCTGCCAGTTTGTCACCAAGAATTATTCCATTACGGATAGTGGATAAATCTGTAAAACTGCCTTTAATGATATCATCATCTACATGCATAACATTCATTTCTGCATCAGGATTTACACCTTTAAGTTTAACTCCGTGAGAATTGTCTTTATAATCAAGAGCGACCTGTTTTTCAAAATAAGGTGATGTAGCCACAACACCCTCATGCTGTTTTATAATCTTATCGAGATGCCGGTAAAGATGTATAAACTCATCATCGCTTTCTGGATTAACGATTATATGTGGCGAATTTTCGGTTGTGCTGTCAATGAGTTCTATCCTGAAACCTGAAACCATTGACATCAGGACAACTATCATAGCAATTGCCAGTGCTACAGAAAGCACAGAAAATATTGAATGTCGCCTTCGTGAACTTATGTGTCGAAATGCAATGGCGAATTCATACATGGATATCTGTTTGTTTTTGTATGATATATTTTTAACTCTGTTATTGTTTTTTACGAGTTGACAATTTTTCCATCAATTAATCTTTCTATACGGTCGGTTTTTTTAGCCATATTTTCGTCATGTGTAACGAGTATGAACGTTTGACCGCGTTCACGGTTAAGTTTTCTCAGAAGTTCATATATTCTGTCACTTGTTTTTGTATCAAGGTTTCCGGTAGGTTCATCACCTATAACAATTGTCGGGTTATTTACCAGCGCTCTTGCAACCGATACACGTTGGTTTTGACCCCCTGAAAGTTCACCGGGTTTGTGGTACATGCGATCTTCAAGTCCAACTTCCTTAAGCATATTCTGTGCAGATTCTTTTGCCTCATTTTTACTGTAACCCGATATAAGGAGAGGTATCATAACATTTTCAAGAGCTGTAAAATCAGGTAATAAGTTGTGATACTGGAAAATAAAACCCAGCATTTTATTTCTAGCTTTGGAACGTTCTTTGTCAGACATACTGGTTATATTTTTATTATCTATTATTATTGAACCTTGAGTAGGTGTATCCAAAATACCTAGAATATGCAAAAGTGTACTCTTACCCGAGCCTGAAGGGCCCACGATTGCCATAAATTCACCATGTTTTATAGTAAGATTAACACCATCCAGAGCTTTTACTTCTGTACCATCAGAATATATTTTGTTCAAGTTTTTTATTTCTATAAGGTACTGGTTGTACATGAACAAATTTCTAACAGTACACTGGATTTAAAAGTAATTAATTCCTAATGGTTAACAAAAATGAAACTGGTAAAATCTATTACATAGGAATGTATGAAAATGGCACCATGTTTGGTACTCTCATGGAAGAAGTAGTTAAAGAAAGAGGTACTTATAAGAAGGAGGTAAAGATTACATACTCATGGAGTTTAAAGTCGGTTCAAAATAAATGCTGCCAGGTATTAATACAGGGATACTCGGGATGACAGAAGGAGAAAACAAAACCCTTACTCTACCGCCTGATGTTGTATATGGAAAATACCGTGAAAGTAGGGTGCAGTCACTGACAATAGAACAATTCAAGAACTCCACTAAAACCATACCTATAGTCTGGAAAACTATTTGAGTATAAACTCTACTGACCAATTCCTGTAATAAATTCTAATTAGAGACCAATCTATGAATTATTGCAATGGCAACAATCCATTGAATCTATCCTTTTAAACAAATAGGAAATAATGACAATATCACCGTACTTAACCACTGTGAAAAGTTTTTAGAGAAAAGCTTCCAGTCGATGAAATGACCGATATACTGTCAATGTTGCTTGAAGATGAAATGACATAATTAGATGATTTTTTCAGCGAAGAAGATTAAAAATATTATACATAAAATAGCCGAGATTGGCGGTTGTGAAGAGGGCAATAATATCTTTATCCTTTTTTCAGTCAATTCTGTTTTCTTGGAATTATAAATGTAAATCTACTTCCTTTACCAGGTTCACTTTCAACCCATATATTCCCACTGTGCATTTCCACCAGTTTTTTGACAAGAGTTAAACCAAGACCAGCTCCTCCAAACTTTCGAGTAGTACCAGAATCCGCTTGTTTAAATGATTCAAATATTTCGTCCTGTTTTTCTTCAGGAATTCCGATACCGGTATCAACAACAAGAACTGGTGATTATATTCTGTCTGATTAATTTCGATAGTAACTGAACCTTCAGATGTAAACTTTATGCTATTGTATAAAAGATTGTGAAGTATCTGTCTAAGTTTCACCTTGTCTGCATAGATATAGTTTGTATCCAAGTTAATATCTGTATCCAAAGTTAAACCCTTTTCAAAAGCAAAAGAAGATAATTCTGTTTTTAAATCTTCAATGAATTCAGGTATTGATATTTTTTTCATTATCTAGAAGGACTATCCATGCGCCAGTAAATACTTTTGATTGGGTTAATGTTTCACAGGTTTTTTGTATAAGACGGTCTGTATTTTTCTCTTATAATAATCTGGTTAACATCAATGATTGCCTTCATAACTCGGTTCAGCTTTTTAGACTCGTCCATGGCGTTTGCTATAGTTATACCAAACAGAATAAAAATTGGAAAAATCAGTACATAGATTAAAAGATTGTAGGAAGAATAGGTAGCGTCAGGTTCGATGTAATCGATAATACCCTCAATAATTAATATAAGTAGACCAAGTCTTAATGTTATAGATATAATTAATTTCTTGCTGTAAAAGTATTTCAAAAATTGCATGGATTAAGTTATTCCCCTACCTTTATTAACTGTGAGCATAAATATTTGTTTTTAGACATATAAATATATTCAGGATAAAATGAAAAGACTTTACCTTATTGGTGATTGAAAACGATTATTGTGTGCAAGGATATTGTAGACAATTAATAATAATATATTGGGCATTGGTATCCAAATAGTGTTATATACTATAACCGCCAATATATCTATGTGAACTGTCCTAAGTGTAATAGTTTTAATCATAAAAAGAATGGTAAAGTCAATGGCCGCCAACGTTACAAATGCCATGACTGCGGATATAACTTTTCAGTAGAACTTAAATCCACTGCTTTTCCTCAATCTGTTAAACGACAGGCATTGCAGCTATATCTTGAAGGATTGGGGTTTCGGTCGATAGGACGTTTTTTAGGTGTAAGTCACGTATCTGTTCAAAAGTGGATAAAGAAATTTGGACAGGAATTAGAGGACCTGAAAAGCGAAAATGAGATGGATATTGTTGAATTGGATGAACTGCATACATACATCGCAAATAAAAAAAATATTGCTGGATCTGGATTGCTGTTGATAGAGTTGGGAAAAAATTCATCAACTGCTCGTTTGGCAGTAGAGGAACAGAAACGGGAATGAAACTTTGGGATAAACTAAAGGGAATTGACATCAGGCAAGGAATGACGGATTACTGGAAAGCATACGCTGAGTTCATTCCAGGTGATATTCATATAAAATCAAAATCAGAAACATTCACAGTAGAAGGATATAACAGCATATTTAGACACTTTCTGGCAAGGTTGCGGAGAAAAACAAAGTGTTATACTAAGAGTCTTGAAATGTTAAAATATTCTATACTTCTATTGATGAAGTACAGAAATAATGAATTAACTATGATTGATTAACAATGCCATATATTGAAATCTGCAGGATAAAAAAAGTCTTAATAGGGGGTTAAAAAGTGGGGGGAATATCCTGCAGACACTGTATATAATTATGTTTTCTTGGTTTAAATAATTATCATCTGTTATTATTTTAGAAACATTGTTCTGAAACTAAATTACGTTTAATAATTGATGTGTCAAGTCCTATATCGTATATTTTTGAATACTTGATATATTATTTTCAATCCTGTTAATCTAAAGATATATTCTTAATGCAGTTTCTTAACTTTTTATATACAATTGTGCTAAAAATATTAAATGTAATATAACAGGGGGAGTAAATAATATGGCAGTACATACACCAATAATGGATAGTTTATACAACGCTGCAAGCCAATTTATCGAGTTTATCCCGATGCTTGTAGCAATTATTGTCCTTTTGATAGTAGGAAAATACACCGGTAAAGGATTGGGTAAACTTGGGTCAAAGATACTGGATAAGATTGGTCTGGACAATTTACTGGACAAAACCGTAGTCGGAAAAATGATTAAAAATTCGGCCATGACAACGGTTGGATTTTTTGATGCTGTTATACGATGGTTTGTATATCTCATATTTGCAGTAATAATTGTAGATATGCTGAATATACAGATAGTCAGTGATTTCATAACCGATGTGATTGCATTTCTACCACTGATTGCTTCTGCTGCAATAGTGATTGTTATTGGTTTCATTGTAATAGACTTCCTTGCAGATGTTGTAAAAAAAGCTTTGAGTGCTGCAGGACTTGATGATAAAATCGCTGAAAGTTCTATAGGAAGTTCAATGAAAGAAAGTGGTACCAGTGCATCTGGACTTATATCTGGATTCGTAAAACTGTTTGGTTACCTGCTGTTTTTAGCAGCTGCACTTAATATCCTTCAATTGGATATTATCGCAAATCTCATTGGACAGATGGTAGAATATGTTCCAAACCTTGCAGCCGGTATCTTGATACTGCTTGCAGGTATTCTAGCATTGGGAATGTTTGAGAAATATCTGGATGGTTTCCTGAAAGGGATGAATGTAGGGAGTGCAGATGTTCTGCTTCCTCTACTTAAAGGAGTGCTATTCCTTCTTGTAATATTCATAGCCCTTGACACCATGCTTGTCAATATCGGTGTATTCAATTTCGTTATACAACCGCTTGCATGGGGTATCGCAATAATAATTGCGTTTAGGTTTGGCATCAAAGATGCAATCGTGGCTTACGCCAAAGAGAAGAGAGAATAAATTCTCTCTTCCAAACCTTTATTTTTTACATGGATAATATTCGCATGCTTTGTAGTTACATGCTGGTATATAGACCTTACATTTATAACAGTAGAACCAGTTATTTTTATCAGGAATATTACGTTGAAAATATGCTTGATTTTGAGTTCTCAACTCCCGTTTTATTTCCCTGACAAATACTTTGCTTACACCAAAACGATTAGCTAAATCTCCTATCGTGATATCTGATTCCTTTAGATGTTTTTTTATGTCATTTCTTATTTGTTTGTAATCTTTTATGTCAGTTCCAGTGTCTGTCGGCATCCATTCACTCCCCTCAATAAAAAATCTTTAAAAACAAATTATCCTGATTATGTATATTTGTTAACTATGATTTAAATTTACTTTTAAAAAAACAAAAAAATCTAACAGTGATGTCATTAAAATAAATTTTAACCTTGATTATAGTCAGTAACATAACTTTCGTTGTATAAATTTATCCACAATAAACTCCTTTATCCAACCTTTTGCAAAACTGATATTTGCTGATAATTGCATGAACGCTTCATAAATCAGCTGTTTCATGTGATCTGTATCGATGGCGAAGAATCCGGATATTACTCTCCTGATACTTTTCCATATAAACTCGATAGGATTTAGTTCTGGAGAGTATGGAGGCAGATATACCAGTTCGATACCGTTATTGGCTGCGCATTCAACAACAGTTTTTGCATGATGCGATCTGAAGTTATCAAGGATTATGACAATCCTTTTATCAGGATTGTTTTTCCTGATATTCATCAGGAACTCACATACATCCTCTTTCTTTGAATGTGGGCTGAACTCGATTACAGATTTGCCGTTTAGCGCATAGAACCCTAAAGTGTTTACTTTAATCCAAGTATTCCTGTATATCTGGGGTTTGTTGAATGACCAGAATCTCAGGGTATTAGCATTATTCTGTGGAGAAGTTTCATCGAGGAATCCGATAATGGTGTTCTCATCCAATTCAGGAATGTTTTTTTAAAATTTCGTCGGCATCATCAGGTTTTCGGTAGTCGTGTGGATAAGGCTTAGCGTATTTCATACCAAATTCTTTGAGAATCCTTCGTATCTGCATAAGACAATATTCCACACCGAACTCATTGATTATGAGTTCTCTAACCTGATTTGTAGTCCAACCATTCCTGGATTTAAGTATCTGTTTAAGCTGGTCTTTCTGCTGCTGTGTGAGTTTTGGTGGTCTTCCTCCGGTGTATCGCGGAATCAATCCCTCATATCCAGATTCATTCCATCTCTTCTGCCATCGATGACCTACTGGACTCGAGATCCCCACTCGTTCAGAAGAAATTATTACGCTGTTACCCTCATAGCGGTACTTGATAAAATATAATCTCGTCAGTACCCTTGCGTATTTCTCGTGTCTTATAAGGTATAAAAGTTCATCGTATGTAATATGCTTTTGAATGGGTATTTGTTCAGGTTTTGTCATAATAAGATATATGATGTAATAGTTCATATATTATGTGTTAGACTATATATGGATAAACAAAAGGGGAGAGTGGAAAAGCAAAATTTTCAGTAAATTTGTATACAGAATATACAAGAATCAAAAGACGAAGTATCTTATAAACCACATATAAATTTAATTTTAGTTTTTATAAAAGTTAACAATATAAATTTGTTTTTCTTTAATCAACAACATACGGAGCTAAAAAATGAATAATACAAAAAATCAGGATTTTGGAGATAATCCGACTGATGTTAGGAAATCAGACCATTATCAGGAGGAATACGTTACCGGATTTGTCGATAAATGGGACGAACTCATTGACTGGGAGAGCCGGGCTAAAGGTGAAGGTAACACCATAATAAATATATTGAAAGAAAGAGGAGTCAAAAAGGTTCTTGATGTTGCTACAGGGACAGGTTTCAACTCCGTGCGGTTGTTACAGGCAGGTTTTGAAGTTGTAAGTGCAGACGGAAACCCTGAAATGCTTGCCAAAGCCTTTGAAAACGCCAGAAAATACGGTTATCTGATGCGTACTGTACAGGCTGACTGGAGATGGATGAAACAGGACGTTCATGAAAATTTTGACGCTATAATCTGTCTTGGTAATTCATTCACACATCTTTTTAATGAACGCGACAGAAGAAAGGCATTGGCTGAGTTTTATGCACTGTTAAAACACGATGGTGTACTGTTGCTTGACCAGCGTAATTACGATTCTATACTCGACCAGGGATACTCAAGCAAACACGCTCATTATTACTGTGGAGACAGTGTTTCAGTGTATCCCGAACACGTCGATGAAGGGCTTGCAAGGTTTAGATACGAGTTCTTGGACAACTCAGTCTACTATCTCAACATGTTTCCATTGAGAAAAGGTTACACAAGAAGACTTCTGCATGAGGTTGGATTCCAGGAAATTAAAACTCTCGGGGATTTTAAAGAAACATACAAAGAGGATGAACCCGATTTCTTCCTTCATGTTGCTGAAAAAGAATACAAAATGGAGTAATTGCTGGTTAACTCTGTTTAGCCGTAAGTTTTATATGGTTATGTATGGTTATGGAGAATATACACAAAACTCTGTGTTCTAAAATACTCCTCCATGATGGTTGCAAAAACCATCCCCTCTTTTTTATGATTCCATGAAATATTTGTCCACTATATCCAAGATATCATTTTTAGAATACTGAAAATCGCTTAGCAATAAATCAACTATCTGATTTTTCTCAATACCTGCAATCTTGTAACTTTTGATTTTAAAAAATACCTCGCATTCCATAGAACAAAAGTACTGTAGCCTTGTATTCACATCCTTTTCAGTACACATTTTTTTAAGGTTGGACATAATATCATAACTGGAGTATATCTCATCAACGGTGATTGTCTGGTTGCAGTAGGAACATCTAACCTTTTTTTGGCTGTTTTGATCCTTATTCATGGTCATCCTCCCAATACAGTATTTTTAAACAAAACGATTAATCATCCAATTAATGTTACAGTAATGTACCAAATAATTTTTTAGACCTGAGGTATAACCAAGTATTAAACCTAAAAAGGATAATAACCTAATATGAAAAATTTCCGTAATGGTTGGAAACAAAATATAGACCATGACAGGATAATAATCATCCTTATATTTACCTTTATAGTCTTCTGGAGTATTTTACTATATTATTATCCACCCAGTGAGATTGTCAGTAAAGTCGGTGTACATAATGTTTACGTATTTGCGTTTTTGCTGGCAATGATTGGGGGTGTATCAGCTTTTACATCCACAAGTTTCTATATTACCCTTATTACACTTTCTGCAGGGGGAGCAGACCCAGTATACATAGGTGTTTTTGCAAGTATCGGTCTTACACTGGGTGACCTGTTATTCTACTATCTTGGGAAAAAGGGCAAACAATACATTCCTGAAAGGTATGGATGGGGTATAAGGAAACTTTCCAGTTATGTTCAAAAAATAAAAGACAGATATATAGGTGTTCTTATTTTCACATATTCGCTTACACCATTACCGAGTGATATACTGGCACTTACTCTTGCTGTAATCGGTTATCCTCTTAAATATATGATAATTCCCTTGTTGTTAGGAAATTTTGCACTCATATCAATTATGGCTACTATATCACAGATAGGGTTTAATTTTTTAACCTGAATCACTGATTAGTTTTTTATTTATCAAACCATTTAAAACAGAAAACTTGTTAAAATTTTTGCTAACCCAAACCATTAATATTAAGTTTGACATAAATAGTATTATATATGAAAACATTATCACTTTTAATTACTTCCATCTTGCTATACATTGTAGTATTTAGTATTGGTTATGTATTGGAATTACAGCCATATATAATGAGTTTGGCTAGTGTGATATTGGGTGGACTAATACTGTACTATGCAATAGATTATCTTTCAGAACAACGCTACAGGGTGCAGCTTAAAAGATAAGCATATTACAGAATTCAATTTTACTGTACCTATATCAAAAGGATAACTATTTTACCATCATTAATATATTGCAGGTTTTTATATGTCAACAAATCAAGACAACAAAAATAATGATTCAATAAACAACGAGGAACAAATTTTACTCTACGAAAAACTTACAAACTTATCAGAATATATTGAAAACGAGCAGTTTGAAGATGCACTGGAATTGTGCAATGGGCTTTTGGATAAATACCCCGAATATACACCTGTAATGCTGAGCAAAGCCAATGTTCTAAGTTTTCTGGAGCGTTATGACGAAGCATTGATTACCTATGATAAAATACTTGAGTTAGAACCGGAAAATTCACAGGTATTATATGCAAAAGCAATAACATTGTCAAAGCTTGGCAATTACCATGATTCAATACTAATACTTAATGATTTGATAAGTTATGACCCCGACAATTCTTATTACTGGATTGCCAGAGGATTTAACTATTATGACCTGAATCAATTCCATGATGCACTTCAGGACTTTGAAAGTGCTCAACATCTTGACCCAGAAAATGAAAAACTTAACGAATTGGTTAACTTACTGGAAAAAGAAGCCGATTAAGTTTTTTGTTCCAGAAAGTTGTAAAATTGAAAGTATTCAAAATTAACAAAGTAAATTATTTAAGTAATAATTTGCCGAATTTAAAAGGTTCAAATATTATTTATAAAATTTATAACCTTTTTTATTGTTTGAACCGTTACCCCCAATAACTTCTTAAAAAAATAAAAATAATAATTTTTAAATACCGGTTTATCTATCAGCTATTGCTTCAAATTATTAATCCAATGAGAAGGTAATTTGAACTTTTTTACAAAAAACCACTGAATAGTAAGGGATGATTTATGAAAATCCGTGTATTAAGTTCTAAAGATGAAATAGAGAATTTGGATGAAAACGAAGAAATGGTTCATCTGGCTTTCAGACCATCCAATACAGATATATTTTCGATAGTATCTAAATGTACAAACCTTAAAGCTCTTCATATACCAAGTTCATATAAAAGGACTCTTTCAGAGTCTGCAAAAATGTTTCTGGACATGCAGGGCATAAACCTGCTCGAAGGTGATGTATGGGGTCACAGAAAAGACATAAACGAGTATTCTGAAGTTTCAGATAACATATACAATCGGATAAAGGAACTCAAAGATGAAGGACTTTCTGATGATGAAATTGTTGATAAAATGAAAAAAGAAACTAAATTGGGTCCTGATTTTGTTGAGTTTCTGATAAAACAAAAATATGCCTAATATGTTACTTTTTTTATTTTTTACCTAAATAATGATAGGGTAAATCCCTATCATTAGAGCAGATGGGAGCTAATAAGGGGGTAGTTAACATCAAATACCATTAATAACTCTCCATTATTTCTAAATATTTTCTAATAGATAAAAGTTTTTATATTTAATAAGTCATTATATTAAAAGTAATTAAAAATAAAACTATTGATTGTTCCAGCGTGTTAGCAAAAAGAAAAATTTATAAACCAAACTTTCAAGTTAGAATCTGGCAAAGGAACATCACTCCACCCTGAGACTCATTTACCCTTTGCCCAGTATTTTTTAGGTATAAATTATTGGTTTTGGTTTATTTTTTATCTAAATGGATGGGTTTATATAACTTCAGCTCATATATTATATATACATATAATCTGTTATTGAAAAAACAAAAACCTGTTTTTTATAGTAAATTATATGGATGATTTATTGTAGGATTGTTACAATTAAATTTTTACCTGAATTGGATTGTATGCATAAATCTTCCTACCTATATTATCCAGTGGATTTTAAACTTTAACCTGATAATCCACATCCACATAAAAGAGGAATTAATCTGGCAAACTATAAAAGTAATATGAGAAAGGATAGAAATAATAACCGTAAACAATCAACTGATGCCCCTGCTGTTACAAGGGTTCGTACTCCACGAAAAGATAAAAATGAAGTATTTGCTACTGTTTCTACACTGCTGGGCGGAAAAAGAGTTAAGCTCCAGTGTATGGACGGAACTGAAAGAATGGGAAGAATTCCGGGTTCTAAGAAAAAAAGGATGTGGATTCGTGAAGGAGACATTGTTATAGCACTACCTTGGGATTTCCAGGATGAAAAAGCTGATGTCATTTGGAAATATACCAGACCACAAATTGAGTGGTTAGATAAAAAAGGATACTTAAGTAAAGGATAAAGATAAAAATACTCACTCAACTATCTTTTTTTAAATCTATAAACTGCACCTATAAAATTGGAAAAAATTTATCCACCATATAGTAATTAATATTAATTTAATATATGAAGTATAATAATTTTTAAAGGTGGTTATATGAAAAAACATCTTGTTGTCTCTGTAGGCGGTGGTCCATTAGCATCCCTGTATGGAACTCCTGAACTAAACTCACAGGCACCTGAAAGATTTTTGGGAGATATCTACAATACATATATACAAAGCGGTGCAAAATCTATAGAATTAATATGTGTAGACCCCAACACAGATGCACCCTATACAAACGATTTAGATGAAAATGAAGCAGGTTTTAAAAACCCGAATTATTGTGGAACAGGATGGAACGCCTGCATATATCAATATGAAAGTGAAGAGATAAAAAATCTGGTCAAAAGATTATCAGAATACAATAAAATAGATAATGCAGATCAGCTTGGTGGTAAAGCTATTTTGAGTATACACTATTACTGTGGTTCTGCTTCAACTAACCTTAACAATGGTTACTGGATGAAAGAAATACCAGATTCTATTATGGATGAAGCCAAAAAACGATTCAAAAAACAATTTCCAAATATTGAAATAATGTTTAACATATATTCTAAAAAGCAAAAAACAGGAAAAGTACCAAAAGATTTGCAGGAAAAAACTAAAACATCTTATAACAATCCACCGACATAATAAATTTTAGACAATTTTTTTCAATGGAATAACTGGCGATTACAAACATAATTTATATATGATTTTTACCACCTTAACTTGTTAATTAAAAATGGATACAATTTAAAATAAATTAATTTATTAATTTTGCATTCATAATATATACTAATACTTAGACCAAAATCAAATCGCAAATGGTATATACAATATATCCAAATAAAATAATGGAGAGTATCGGAATTGGTTTTATCTTCCACAATTATTTTAGTTTTTTGTCTGGTAGCATTTGCGGTTATACACAGTGCTCTGGCAAGCCTTCCTTTTAAACGCCGACTTATGCAGTTTTTAGGTTCTAAAGCAGATACACTGTATATGCCAGTATACAGCCTTATAGCGGTGCTGACTATATCTCCACTGATCTACCTGCTGATTTATAATCCAGGACCAATTCTATATATAGTACCCTCTCCATGGCGATGGATAATGGTCGGTGGACAAATAATCGCCGCAATTGTAGCCCCCAGAGCCTTGCTGGATGCACCTCATAGATTTAAAATACATTCTCAGCTGTCTGGTCCTAACACACCTGAAGCAGGCGCCTTAAATATCAAAGGAATTTATCGATGGGTCAGAGATCCTTTTTTACTTTCAGGGATTATTATCATCTGGCTCACACCCTTTATGACCTTCAATTTACTTGTCATATATGCATTAACCACCATATACCTGTATTTAGGGTCGTTACATTGGGAAAAAAGGCTAATTGCCCAATTTGGTGACGAATACAGAGAATACCAGAAACAAGTTCACAGAATAATCCCTTATCTAAGGGGACATTACTAAAAACTTTAATAATCATACACTCACTTGATCACATTTGATTTGCTTTATTTTATCAAAACATGTGGTAATTTTAAATATTATATTTTCAAATTCAATTAGTCTTTCTATTTCATCATATATAAGTAATAATTCCCAATAACCTTAACTAATTTCTTAACGTAATATTCAGAGGTATTTTGTGACGTCAAAAAATATATTATGTAACGGTCAAGCTTTTGAAGAGTATATTTTCGAAAATGAACCATATTATGTACCTACCGGAAATGAAATCGAAATTTTCACAGCTGCATACAAAAACAATCTCCCTGTAAATCTAAAAGGTCCGACAGGATGTGGTAAAACAAGGTTCATGGAATACATGGCTTATCATCTAAATCGTCCATTGATTACCGTCGCTTGCCATGAGGACCTGACAGCTACCGACCTTATAGGACGATTTATTATAAAAGGGGGAGACGTAGAATGGAATGATGGACCACTTACAAAAGCTGTTAAAAACGGAGCTATATGTTATCTAGATGAAGTGGTAGAGGCGAGAACGGACACATTGGTTGTCATACACCCTTTGACAGATGAGCGCAGAATCTTGCCGATTGACAAACAGGGTATTGTCCTTAAAGCAAAACCTGAATTCATGCTTTCAATATCCTATAATCCTGGCTACCAGAGCGTTATTAAAGACCTTAAGCAGAGTACACGTCAAAGGTTTATAGCCATAGAATTTAATTATCCCTCGATGAATACCGAGACTCAAATTGTGGCACATGAAAGTGGAGTGAGCCAAAATACAGCTCATTCACTGGTAGAAATCGGTCATCGTATTCGAAATTTCAAACAGCATGGTCTCGAGGAGGGTATTAGTACAAGGCTTCTAATATATGCTGGTAAGCTAATTAATGAAGGGATAGCTCCAAATACTGCCTGTAGGTCAGCGATGATAGAACCAATTACCGATGATTTTGATCTTCAAATGAGTATATCCGAAATTATATCTGCTGTACTGGAGTGGGAATAAGCTTGTCATATGGTCGCACTACATATCCTCTCGATAGTGAATTAGAAAAGCTGATTCGCCTAAAGTTACCGAAATTGTCAGATACTGAAATTAAGAATGTAACACTGCAGTTTAAAAATTTGGACGACAGCGATGCAAAATTTATTGTTTCCAGAATTAATACATTTAAATGCGGACAACCTAGGGTTCAATTACTTTTATTTAAAACATCACCAAAAATTTGTGGGTATTTGGGTGTTAGCGGGTTTTTGGACTGGTTTATGCTTGCTGTATATGTGGCAAATATTAATATTTCCTGTCTTGAAGGATTTATAAAATCATCGGCTAAAATCATCAAAAAAACAGGATTATATGAGCTTGAAGAATGGTTAGAAATTGGAATTTCCCTTGCAGAAACAAGTAGTAAAGTGGCAATAACATATTTTGGCACTACATCTGATGTTTTTCTATCTGTTGGATATGATCGTTTTAAGAACCTGTCAGATATCGGCATAAAACTTGCAAAACAGGATGCTCAAGTTTCTGAATGTTATTTTAAAAATCTACCTTTCCTACAACGCTGTCTTTTACATGATTACATCAATGATTTTGCAGAAGTTGTCAAAGGTCTGGCAATATCTGATAGGAAATCTGCAATAGATTTAATAGAAAATACAGAATCAGTATTTAAACAAATTCCCTCGTTTAAAAAGCGAAAATTCTTGTACCAAGTCAAAAAAACAGCATGTATAGATACTTCAACAGCACATTTGCTTTACCATAAATCTGGGTATATATTATACTGGTTGACAGAATCAGAATTTGACCAGCTGGTAAATTTCGTGATAGAATTTGCAAAAATAGATCCCAATGTTGCTTGTTCTTTTTTAAATGCCTGTCCCGAATTTTTTAAAAAGGTAGAGACATCCGAGGTTTTCAAGTGGTCCAACATAGGAATGTATTTGATACAAAAAAATGTTGAATCATCAAAGGCTTTTTTTGATAAACTTTTGGATAACATAGACCTTATGAAAGAAAATTTTAATCAGGCAGAACGTGTAGATTTAATCTACAAAAGTGCAGATTTTGCACTCTCAAGCTGGGTTTGTCTTGATGATTTTTTTAAATCATTACCAGCCATATATAATATTTTATCTAAAAGTGAGTTCTATGAATGGCTTGAATTGGGTAAAAATATCGCTTTACATAATTCTATTATAGGTTCGGCCTTTTATAGAGATTCAACATGGGTAATTGTCCATGCAAACCCACGATACCGCAGGCAAATTTTTAAAACTGGAAAAGAGTTACTGTCATCTAACCCCATGATTGCAGGTTTGTTTTTCAATGCACTACCAGAGGCAAGTGATAACCTACATCTAAATCATATCGATGAATGGGCAAAACATGGTTTGAGTTTATACAATATAGACCAAAAAATAGCTGCCAGTTATTTTGAACACACACCATCACTTTTAAAAGATATTGATATAATAGGCGTTAAGGATTGGACTCAAAAGGGCATAGAGTTATTTTACAAGGATTTTGTGAGTGGAAGACTTTATTTTAATTTAGAATCCAGAAAATCTAGGGAGGTCATAGGTAGCTTATCAAATGGGGTGGAACTGGAAAAAGTGCAAAAAACCCTGAAATATTATACTTTAGGCCTCTCGGGTATCAATTACAAGATTTACTCCAAAAACATGATTTCTGATTTTGACACACCAAACCCTGTTGTATATAATAATATAATTTACCTAAAACCTCGAGTAAATTTATTTGACAATCCAGAGTACAATTTTAGGTTTTACAAATTGTGCTTAATACATGAGATAGCCCATAAACTCTATGGCAGTGATCTCATCTCTGCCCTGAAAAACAATAGAAGCGGTATAACATATCATGAAATCCTATCGGTTTTACCAGAAAAGAATACTGATAATAATTTTGATTTACAAACGCTAACATCGAGGTTTATTTATCCAAAGGTTATTGAAGATATTTTTACAATAATAGAAGATGCAAGAGTAGAGTACAAAATTATGGAATCCTACAGAGGACTTTATAAGGATTTTAAACTTAGATACCTACTGCTCTCAAAAAGGTCACTATCAAAAGATGTCCCTGAAATATTTGTGGACTCCCTTCTTTGGGTCACCTGTGGATATAGACCATCATCAAACAAAAGGGATGTCCAATGCCTGATCGACTTCTCAAAAAGCGTATTAAATAAAATGGTATTTCATTCAGAATCCTCAGTTATAGAATCTTTTGTAGTAGCCTGTAAAATATATAACAAGATTAAAGAATTGTTGAATTGTGAAACTCATTTAGAATACAATCCAATCCAAAACTTAGAATACAGGAGTGTGGAATTTAAAAACACTATTAAAACTTCAAAAGAAACCGAAAAGCCTGGTATGGAGGATTTAGAATATACCTCCCCTGTTACATATGTACAGGCAAGTGATAAGGCAGAAGAGACCTGCTATCCACATGATCATATAACACCTAAGTCCCCGAGTTGCACCAAAAACATAATTGCAAGCTACAGGTATGATGAATGGGACGAACGTATTAACGATTACAAATATGAATGGTGTATAGTAAATGAAGTAGAACCAGATAAAGATACAAGCAATTTTTATGAGGAAACCTTAGAAAGTTACATATATGAAATTAATTATCTAAAAAAGGTTTTTAGCTCCATAAAGCCTGAAGATTATCAAATGTTAAAAAGGCAGTCAGATGGAGATGAAATAGATATAGATTCAGTGATAGATTCTTTGGTTGAAAAAAAATATGGTTCTCATCCTAATGAGGATTTTTATATAAAAAATGTTAAAAAGGAGAGGGATGTTGCTACTCTTTTCCTAGTAGATGTGAGTGCATCTACACAAAAAAAACTTGGTATGGGTGGTAAAACTATACTGGATATTGAAAAGGAAGCTCTTATTGTAATGAGCCATGCACTTGAGAATATAGGTGATAAATATGCCATATATGCGTTTTCTGGTACTACACACAGGAATGTAGAATACTATGTTGTAAAAAAATTTGATGAAGGGTTGTCCACTGATATGAAATCCCGGATTAGTGCCTTAGAACCTATATCCAATACAAGACTTGGACCTGCTATACGGCATTCGATAAAAAAACATAAAGACATTGAAGCAAAAACAAAACTTATCATACTGATTTCAGATGGAGAACCCTATGATTTTGGTACCAATGGACCTCCCTATCAGGGGGATTTTGCTGAAAGGGATACCAAAATGGCTATCAGAGAAGGATATGAAAAAGGTATTCACTTTTTTTGTGTAACAGTAGATAAAGAGGCAAAAGATTACATGGATTCTATCTTTTCAGATGCAGGTTATACTATAATCGATGATGTTGCCCTAATTCCCGAACGCCTTCCTATGATATACAAAAAGCTAACTACCTAAAAGAAAGATTAATTGATTTGTCAACATGAAAACTAAGATAATGAAGTTTTAATATAAGCTAATATATGTTTTAGAGCATAACCTTGGAAAATGTGGATTTAGAACAAAAAATATAATTTGTTAATAAATTCTTAAATTGTTTATATGAAACAAGTTGCAACTACTGTTATAAACTCAAATGGTAATGTCCTTTTAAAACGTAGAAAAACAGTCCAAAAATTGACTGTTATTGGGAATTTTCCAGTGGCAAAGTAGAAGATGGTGAAACTTTTAAAGAATGCCCTGAACTTGAAATAAAATAATAGTTAAATCACGAAATAGAAATTAAAAATTTAATTGCTGAAAATATTCATCTTTATAACCATGGAAAATTTAACTTGCTTTTTTTTTCATGCCCAAATTATAAGTGGAGATATGAGATTAGAAGCCCATGATAAAGTTGAATGGGTAGAACCCAAAGATTTGTATAATTATGATTAGATCCTGCAGATATACCTATTTTAGACGAAGTTGTACAATATTTGACTCTGTAGAAATCCTCGTTTGAAAAATAGAAGCATACAATCACTTTTCTTCTATTATTTTACGTATTGAATGTTAAACCGATAGAAAAATTATAGCGATTAGAGCGGCTATAACTCCTAACCATTGACGCGAAGCAAGTTGTTCTTTTAATAATATACATGCCAACAATACTGTAACTGCAGGACTTAGTGATGATAGAACAGTGGCAACATCTAACCTCCCAGCTCCTGAAGCCAGTGCAAAAAAGGCAGCTCCTCCTGTATTAAATAATCCTGCAAGGATAACTATCAGAATTACATCAGATGTGGGTTTCCTTACAGTCTTTGTCAACATTATGAATCCTGTGAGCATGATAAATGCTGTAGTTCTTGAAACTGTTAATGGCCAGTAAATTGCAGTAGCACTAAAATTATCAATGGATATAAAAAACAAACCAAATAATGTACCTGCAAGTAGTGGAAACCCTAAATCACTTGCTTTTAATTTGGGTCCTACATTCATACTGACAATAAACCATATTCCAATAAATGCAAAAATAAAACCCGTAATTTTAAAAATTGAAGGAATACCCTCATAAAAAGCAGAATATATTACAGGTGTAATCATCGATATTACCGCAGCCAGAATAGCAACTATACTCATTTTTCCTTTGGCAAGACCCGTATACAGCGATATCAACCCTGAAGCTCCAAAAAATCCTGCAAATGCACCCCAAATAAGGTTGTTTAGCGAAGGTAAACTCTCTGAAAACGTAAACGCAAGAATTGGAAATGTAATAACACCCATGATTTGTGTAACCAGAACTACAGAATAAGCACTTGTCCGTCTGGTAGCATATCCCCCTACAAAATCTCCTGTACCCCATGATACCGCAGATGCAATTCCAAAAACAACTGCAAAAGTTTCAATAGATATCATTTTATATCTCCAGTAATTTCTAAATATGCTTTTTACGTATTATCTGTTAGGTTATGGCTAAAAGTAGCGTCCATGTAAGACGGTCTTGTGGTTATTCAGCCAGTATGCCATACAGTCTTATAGTTATAATTTTTTTGGACTTATAGAACAGGGATACACTTTAACCCAGTAGTTCATAGTCAGATGAATTTCTGCAAAGTACTATATTTAACATTTAATAAATTTAAACACGATTGCATCATAAATAGCAAAAATGAAGATGGCTTGAGGCTTTATTTCACCAATATTTTTTTAGAAAAGAATTTTGTTTATAAAAATAAAATTTAAAAATCTGTGATAATAGTAAATCCCCAAACTTAGCCAGTATAATGTGAAACATAGACCTAAAAATAGGATGCTCCGATGGGGATTTGAACCCCAGTCGCAGGAGTGAGAGTCCTGCATGATTGGCCGTGCTACACTATCGGAGCAGTTACAATCAACAACACACTCAAAGATAACTTAAGTAATATTAATTTTTCGTTTTGAAAGGTAGGTAAAAATCATTACCTACCAAGTTAACCAAACATTCCACCTATAGGTGTATGTACTTCTTCCTCTTCCACTATTTTTTCGTAGGAATCCAAAAAGTCCTGCATGTTTATCTGGTTACCACGTCTTCGCAGGACAAACATGCCTGCTTCTTTCACAAGTGCCATCAAATCAGCACCTGTTAAACCTTCAGTTATATCAGCCAATCTGGTGAAGTCCACATCATCTGAAAGGTTCATTTTTCTGGTCTGGATTCTTAGAATGTCCTCACGTCCTTTATTATCAGGTTTTGGAATCTCAATAAGGCGGTCGAATCTGCCAGGACGTAGAAGGGCAGGGTCAAGCAAATCAGCCCTGTTTGTAGCTGCGATTATTTTAACTTCTCCTTTAGGGTCAAACCCGTCCATTTCTGCAAGGAGTTGTAGCATTGTACGATTTACTTCTGCTGAACCTGTTGTTCCATCATGTGTACGCATACCACCAACAGCATCTATTTCATCAATAAAAAGTATAGATGGTGATTTGCTTCTTGCCATTTCAAAGACATC
The DNA here is from genome assembly GCF_000196655.1 of Methanohalobium evestigatum Z-7303. GTDB lineage: Archaea > Halobacteriota > Methanosarcinia > Methanosarcinales > Methanosarcinaceae > Methanohalobium > Methanohalobium evestigatum. The sequence goes on from NC_014253.1 coordinate 396,681, forward strand.
CTTGACAAGCCTTGCACCTTCACCTATGAATTTTTGCACAAGGTCTGATCCAGACATACGTATAAATGTTGCATTTGCCTGAGAGGCAACTGCCTTTGCTATCAGGGTTTTTCCACTTCCAGGTGGACCATATAACAGTACTCCACTTGGAGGTTCAATCCCTATATTGTCAAATAATTCCTGTTCTGTCAACGGAAGTTGTACCGATTCGATTACTTCCTGGATTATGTCGTCAAGTCCTCCAATCATATCGTAATCTATACCGGGTGAATTAATAACTTCCATTATCTGTGCCCGTACATCTGCCGCTCTGCTGATGACAGATATTACTGAAAAAGCAGCATTTACACTTACACGAACTCCCGGTTCCAGTTGGTCTTTAAAATCTGAAGAAACGTTAGTTACAACTTCCTGATTATTACCGTGCTGTCTTAAAACTACTGTATCATCATTTATTTCCAACACAGTTGCCACAAACAAAGGCGGTTTAGAAAGCTGATCAATTTGTTTATTGAGCTTTTCAATCTCCTCTTCATAATTACTTATTGTCATATTGGCATCAAGGAGATTAGCTCTTAGGTTTTCATTCTGTACTCTTAAGGATTTTATATCACTGATTAATGTGTCAATGTCTTTGTTTTCCAGATCTTCTGTATCTGATGATTCACTTTTTTCAAGCTCATCATATTCGTTATTAGAGTTTACTGTATTTGTCGTCGGATTTGACTCTGAACTTGAATTAGATGTAGTCATGGTGTTTACCTATGTTTTTCACTTTTTATATAGTATTCACAAAATAGTAGATACCTCATATAGTTTTCCCATGTTTATTAACCTATGCCTTCTACTCAATCATATAATATAATCAAGTTAAGTATCCAAGGGTTTAGAAATATTTGTTTTCTAATCAAATTATTTTAAAGCATCTATAGCCAAAAATAAACCCTTATTACAATTTATTATATATATACATATCTTAAATCAAATCATGGTTGACCATGAGTATATTTTAAATATTTGTATACACAAAATAATTGTTAGATAATAAATGAATACAGATTTATATCAAGTTTTCAAGATAATGAGGACTTCTGAGGTTTCCATTGTGCCATAATACAAATTAACACACTTTTCCAACAAAAAAATTTATATATTAATAATTACATTTTATCTATTGTTGGCACAACAAGAATAAACGATTTGTATATACAATCGTGAAATTGTTCACAATAATACTAAACCATTAATCTGAGGGGATGAATGGTTTGCAAATCTACCTTCTGGTGGATTAATCATTCGAGGCAAAAGGATGAAGATCCGGCTTGAAATCATAGATGATGACGGAAACGAAAAAGTAAATGTGGAATTTGCTGGTGAAAACTGGAGAGAATACCTGACCAAGTTCATTTACACCATTGATGTACATTCTTCATCGACCGAATCTTCATCCTCTCAAATGCCTAATCAAAACCAACCTATTTCTCAACAATATCAGTATTATCCAACAAATCAACAACCTTCCCAAACTCAATACCAACAGCCTGTGAATCAACCATTATTCACACAACAACCTGTTCAGCAACAGCCAGCTAATACACAATTTAACCAACCACCGCAGTATCAAGCACCAATAAACCAGCAACCACCACAAAATTTTGCACCTGTTAACAACCAGCAAATTGTTAATAGAGAGCCAAAAACCCCGTCATTAAGAGAAAAACTTAATGATGCGACACTTACAATTAACGAGCGTCTGGAACTATTTCTTAAATATGAATATCCTCGTGTATGGTTCTCATCACAGGACATACAGGAGCAATACGAAAAAATCTATGGTAAAATAAAATTAAGCACGGTTTCCACCTACCTTTCAAGAATGTATCGCAAAAATTTGCTTGAACGTCGGGGTAACAGAACCCAGAGAGAATACAGATACATAGGTGATATGGGAACTGAAGATGAATACGTTAATGAAAATGTGAATGACAATATGGGATATGTGCCCCATAACCAATCGAATACTTTCCAGACTTATAGATAATACTAATTTATAAAAATAATAAAACTGCAATTATACAACTATGCAGACATCAAACCTTCTCAAACTTGGTTCTCTGTTAATCTTTATTGGATTTGCCATGGTATTTCTGGGAATGATTTTCACAGCCGGTACAGGTCAAAATGATTTTGGCGGACTTATAATGATAGGTCCAATTCCTATTGTCTTTGGCACATCACCAGAAATTACAAGCAGTATGCTCCTGCTCGGACTATTAATATTGATTGTTTATTTACTGATAATAAAAAGATAAAATTAGTCTTTTTTACAATAATCCATTTCCTTTGCCATTTTATGGAAGGTTTTTACAGTGCGTATGAACATACATAGGTTCTTATCACCATTTTTTTTACAGGATTTTGGTTCTTCATCTTCTTTGGTTGCTGTCATGATATTACCCTTATATAATAATATATATGTTTTAATATTATGAATTGGTTTTGGTCGTTCTATAATTATTATAAAAGCCCATATTAACAGATTCAACTGATGTAGTGAAATAGTTAAATTGTGAAAAACTGTAGTTACTAAAGTGGTGTTTGAATGGCAGGTGAATACCTCATATATACTGGAATTTTTGTCATAATTATCGGATTTATAATTATAGCAATATCGATTATAATAAACACAATGAAAGAATACGAAAAAGAGGAACACAATTACTATAAAACACCTGATTATCAGGACCAACACCATTCTGAAAATTACAATAAACCTCGTACAGATGTTAAGGGTGGCGGTGTTGTAATGATAGGACCAATTCCCCTTGTATTTGGTTCAGATAACCAATCATTGCAAAAACTAATGATACTGGCTATTATTCTGATGTTGTTAGGATTTGCTTTTACCTTTGTTTACTCGTTGTGAACCAATTGTTATTTTAACTGTGAATTTGTTTTATGTGAACAACGTGTATACAATCTATTGTAGAGGGTCAACTACAAATATATACTACCAGATAAATGGACATAATACTTAAAAACAAAAATAGAAAAACAACAATGAAACCTTTTAAAGTAGTTACCAGTTATGAACCAAGAGGAGACCAGCCCTCAGCCATTTCAAATTTAACAAATGGACTTAACAAAGGTTTTAAACACCAGACTCTTCTGGGAGTTACAGGGTCAGGTAAAACCTTTACAATGGCAAATGTCATAGAAAACGTTCAAAAACCTACACTTGTAATTGCACATAACAAAACACTTGCCGCTCAATTGTATTCTGAATTCAGGGAATTTTTCCCAGACAATGCAGTAGAATATTTTGTAAGTTATTATGATTATTATCAACCCGAAGCCTATATACCAACCACTGATACCTATATTGAAAAAGAATCTTCAATAAATGAAGAAATTAATAGGTTGCGGCTATCTGCCACCAAATCGCTAATGGAACGCAGAGATGTCATTGTAGTATCCAGTGTTTCATGTATCTACAATATAGGTTCACCTGATGAATGGAAAGAGATGTCTTTATTCCTCTCCCCTGGTGAAGAGGTTGATAAAAGTTCCCTGTCTGCCAGTCTGGTTAATATGCAGTATGAGAGAAATGATATTGAATTTACACAGGGTACATTCAGGTCACGAGGAGATACAATTGAAATTTACCCTGCACAGGAAGAACACGGAATACGAATAGAACTTTTCGGAGATGAGATTGAAAAAATATCATATTTTGACCCATTGACAGGTAAAGTGCAAAATACACTGAATGAAGATGAATACATTGCAATTTACCCCGCAAAACATTTTGTAATGCCTCAAGAACAGATAGATAGGGCTATGGATTCTATAGAAAAAGAACTTGAAGAACATGTATCCAGATTTGAAGCAAACAACCAGCAACTTGAAGCCCAGAGACTTTTGCAACGTACTAATTTTGATATGGAAATGCTTCGTGAAATTGGATACTGCAGTGGTATTGAAAACTATTCCCGGCATTTTGACGGTCGCAGACCGGGTGACCCTCCATATTCACTCCTTGATTTCTTCCCTGATGATTATCTTATATTTATAGATGAATCACATGTAACAATACCTCAAATAGGCGGCATGTACAACGGTGATAAATCCAGAAAGGATTCACTTGTTGAATATGGATTCCGCCTCCCATCTGCCTATGACAATCGACCCCTGAAATTCGATGAATTTGAAAATAGAGTTAATCAGATTATTTATGTTTCAGCAACACCTGCTAATTATGAATTTAATAAGAGTGAACAGGTCGTTGAACAGATAATTCGACCAACAGGACTTGTCGACCCTGAAATAATAGTGCGACCTATAGAAAACCAGATTGATGACCTTATAGGTGAAGTCAGAGAAGTAGCCGAAGAGGGATACCGCACCCTTGTCACCACCCTTACAAAAAGGATGGCTGAGGATTTAACCGATTATTTACTTGAAGTTGGTATCAGAGTTAAATACATGCATTCTGATATCGATACTCTTGAACGTGCAGAAATTGTAAGAAGTCTTAGAAAAGGAGATTTTGATGTCCTTGTAGGAATTAATCTGTTAAGAGAAGGGCTTGATATACCTGAAGTGGAGCTTGTAGCAATCCTTGATGCTGATAAAGAAGGATTCCTGCGTTCAGAACGCTCCCTTATCCAGACCATTGGGAGAGCTTCAAGAAACGCAAACGGTCGCGTTATTCTATATGCTGACAAAACCACAGGTTCCATGAAAAGAGCTATTGATGAAACAAACCGCAGACGTGAACTCCAGATTGACTTTAATCAAAGAAATGGTATTGTCCCACAGACGATCACAAAAGCAATTCAAAAAGAACTTGTGGAGGTCGAATATCCTGAACCACAAACCAGTGAGTATTCAGAAACAGTTGCACTGGCAGAAAACAAATCCACAAAAGACATTGAAAACCTGATTATTGACCTTGAAGAGGATATGCATCTTGCCGCAAAGAACCTTGAATTTGAAAAAGCTGCAGAATTAAGGGACAAAATCAACGACCTACGCAGGAAATATTCACTATAACTGCAAATATAAAACCATAAACTTTATATTTTAAAAACACAAGTTGGTTATGCAGTAAACAGGCGTTGATGGTCTAGTGGCTATGACTGGGGCCTTCCAAGCCCCCAACCCGGGTTCAAATCCCGGTCAACGCATACTATTTCTGGTTAAACTACAATTATAATATCTATTTACCCTATATTATAATAGATAAGAAAAAAGTTTATCTCTTTTGTATGCAATATAAATTTACAGGGGTGAAATTTTGCTATCAAAAATTCCAATTGACCTCAATAAAGTACAGCTGGAAAACAAAGATAAAGAAATACTAAGAGCAGCGATAATTGCCGAATTGGATGCCATAAATCTTTATGAAGAAATGGCAGACCTTGCAGATAATGATGAAATCAAATCTGTACTCCTTGATGTTGCCAAGGAAGAAAAAACCCATGTCGGTGAATTCCAGACAATGCTTTTAAAGTCTGACTCACAGCAGGTTGAAGAACTGGAAGCCGGTAAAAAAGAAGTTGAAGAAGAATTGTCGAAGTAATGGCATTAATACTTCACAATTCACTTTTTAATAAAATAATTTTTTATTCTTATTTTAAACATATAGTAAAACGTTTCGATGTAATAATTTTTATCAGGCATTAACATAATGGTTGAACTATGTTAAAAGCAATAATTTTTGATTTTGATGGAGTACTTGCTGATTCCATGCCATATCATGCACAAGCATGGAAAATAGCATTTGAAAAAGCAGGGATTGAAATAAACAAAGACGATATATATGAAATAGAAGGGTCGAACCATGTAGGGATAATCCAGCTAATGTTTCAAAAGATGGGAAAATCCCCACAACCCCATCAGTTCGATGAAATCGCACAGGAAAAAAGGAAAATATTTTCACAAATCGCCAACCTGAAAAATTTTGAAGACATGGATAAATGCCTGTCCCAGCTTAAAAATAAATTTAAACTCGCGGTAGTATCAGGAGCCGATAGAAATGCTGTTTTTAATATGGTAGGTCGATTCTATCCTGATGTATTTGATGTCATAGTAACAGGAGAAGATGTTGATAATGGCAAACCTTCTCCCGAACCCTACCTGAAAGCATTGGGAATGCTTAATGTTGAAAAGAATGAATGTTTAGTTGTGGAAAATGCTCCATTGGGTGTTGATTCCGCGAAGAATGCAGGACTGTATTGTGTAGCTGTTCCAACCTATGTTGACCCTGAAAAACTGGATAAAGCTGATGTTGTGGTTGAAGACCATAGCGATCTCAAAAAATACCTGCAAAAAATATATTCAGAACAGGCATAAATCCATCAACTGACTGAATATATGAGTGCAGGTTGTTTTCCTGTACTTGAAGTAGTATTTTACACCAGCCTTATTGTTTCAAGATTTGTAAGTGCACGTGTCTCGATTTTGTTTTTCTTGTAAATGGAACTTGCAAGGTCGATACAGAACTTTTCTTCTCCGTGTTCAGTATAAACACGTTCTGGACGTGGCTTCATCTTTTTGACAAAATCCATTAACTGTTTTCTATCCGAGTGTCCAGAGAAACCATCTACAACTTCAACATTCATGTTTACGTTAATTGTCTGTGTGCCACCGTTCACAGACGAGGACATCGGAATTTCTTTCCAGCCTTTCTGTATGCGGCGTCCAAGTGTTCCGTCAGCCTGATAACCTACGAATACAAGAGTATTGTTTTCATTTGATGCAAACGCTTTGAAATATTCAAGAATTGGACCAGCGTTCATCATACCGGCTGTTGCAAGTATCACACATGGATGGGGTTCATCAATGATTTTCTGGCGCAGTTCATTGGAGTCCACAGGTTTAAATGAATCCGACAGGAAGGGGTTCTGTCCTTTCTGGAAAATAGATTTTCTCAATTCATTGTTGAGATATTCTGGATAGGTGGCATGAATTGCAGTTGCTTCCCATATCATTCCGTCAAGATATATTGGTACATCATCAATCAAGCCCTTTCTTATAGCATCTTCAAGTACAATCATGACTTCCTGACTTCTACCTACTGCAAATGCTGGTATCAGCACAATTCCGTCTTTTTGAAGTGTATTTATAATAACCTGCTGGAGGTGTTTTTCTGCATCTTTGAGGGTTGGCTGGACAGCGTTGCTACTACCATAAGTGGATTCTGTAACAACGGTTTCAACTCTCGGGAATTTATTTACTGCCGGATCAAACAATCTGGTACTGCCGTATTTGTAATCTCCTGTGAAAACTACATTATGCAGACCATCTCCGATATGGAAGTGTGCTATTGCAGAACCAAGAATATGTCCGGAGTTGTGGAAAGTGAGTTTTATATCAGGCGCAATATCGGTTACTTCTTCAAAGTCCAGTGTAATTGTATGCTTGAGAGCCTCTCGTACCTGTGAGGATTCATAAGGTACAATACGACCCTCTTTACCTGCTACATCGATGTAATCAAGCTGCAATAGTGCTGAAAGGTCTCGTGTAGGCAGAGTACAATATACCGGTCCCTGATAGCCATATTTGTACAAAAGCGGTATAAATCCAGAGTGATCAAGGTGGGCATGTGTCAGTATAACAGCATCTAACTGGCTGAGTGGATAGGCTTCAGGAACATAGAGATAAGGTGTCATATTCTCATCAGAACCAATATTAACCCCACAATCAATCATTACTCTTGATTCAGGTGTAGAAAGGATAAAACAGCTTCTTCCTACTTCTTTACAACCTCCAAGAGATGTAATCCTGACCCATTGGTCTTTTGTAGTAGTTTCCCTGTGAATTTGGCGTCCAACTGATTTTAAAATATCTTTCCTTTCTTTGTGGTTGTTACGCATGAATTCACGGATATTTTTAACAGTCCGTGATTTAATTGGGGGAGTACGTACCACTTTGGGTGTCCAGCCTATTTCTTTTGTAATTTCCCTCAGGGTATCTCCCTGTTTACCGATTACCAATCCCGGCTTTTCGGCTTCTATTATTACCTCCCCCACATCAGGGTCAAAATGATAATTGGATGTTGCCGCTTCTTCAGGGACAATATTTCCTATCTTATCCATTGATTCTTCAGGCGGAACAAGAACTTTTGGATCAGGCCTTACAACAATACGTGTTCTAAGGTCTTTTGCAAGGGTTCGTATGATATTACCATTATCTGCAAACTTACGCGGTTCTTCGGTATAAACTACAAGTTGAGGACCTTCAAATTCAACAGTTGATATAGTAGTATCATTTGGCAACTTGCTTTCTATTTTCTTTTTTAAGTCCAGTAACATCTCTTCTATATCCATAGAAACAGCCTTCCTGTAAAAAATTGAGTAGAAAATATTAAAATTTCTACGGGTTAAATATTAAATTTAAATTTGGATATCAAAAATGTAAAAAACAAACAGAAGTTTTGGTTTTAGTACTTTTAATCAGTTAAGAGCAGCACGTTTATTATTGACCTCCTCTTCATCAAGCTGTTTATAACCGTCTTTAGTTATAACAACGACATCAATGCCATCACCTGATGCTGAATCCCGTTTCATGGCATTATGAAGGGCTCTGATTGCAAGTTCTGCACCCTCATCAGAAGTCATATCTTTATGATAACGGTCTTCGAGCAGACCATAGGTTATCGGAGATCCTGAACCAGTAGCAACGATATTTGTTTCTTCTATCCTCCCACCCAGAGGGTCGAGTGAATACATGTTGGGTCCAGTTTTATCAACGCCACCTACAATAAGCTGTACCATAAGTGGGAAATAACGCTGACCGCTTAACAGATTGGATAAAAGCGTAGTAATTCCTTTTATAGTTATTGGTTCATTACGTCTCATCTTAAAGAGTTTGGATTCGACGCTTATGATGCGAACAATTTGCTGTGCATCCCCTACTGAACCCGCTGTTGTCATTCCTATCCTATCATCAATCTGATAGATTTTCTTTGCGGTTTTACTTGCAATGAAATTGCCCATTGTTGCTCTTCTTTCTGTTGCAAGAACTACCGCATCACTGCAGGCTATTCCAACAGTGGTTGTTCCTTTTAAGTGTTGGTTATCACTACTCATTAGTATACCTCATAGTTTAAAAAAATGAAAAATTATGTTCTCAGGAGTATGTTTTTGGATTCTGATAAATCATTGGTAATTTTTCTATATAAGTTTTTCTGCACGAATAAACTTTCATTCAATAAACACCTATTTCATATGCAAGTTGTTTTACACGTTCTATAACACTTTCATCCAAATTTTTATCTCTCATTTGTGATATATATTCATCCAGAGACCGTCTTTTTGTACCCTCTACAAGATTATCAGCATGTGCAATTATTTTTTCCTCGATTGTACGGGGCATATAATCATCATCCGGAAACCCCAGATTTACTGCCTCTTTCGGAGTAAGACCTGCACCTATATGAGTTTTTATAATTCGCACAATTCTTGAGTCAAGACCAAGTGATTCTGCTATTTTTGCACCTTCCACTATATGTTTAACCCCATGTGTATGTGACCGACCGATGTCATGGAGTAAACCACCGATTTCAACTAGTTCCATATCCACTGATTTACCGGTTTTTTTTAATTCCTTTGCAACCTCGACTGCAAACGATGAGACCGCTTTACAATGTTCAACAACATGCGGTTCACATCCCATTTCCGACAGCAGATTTAAGGCTTTTGTTCGTGATAGCATGGTCCTTATCCGCATTTTTTTAGTTTATTAAGTCTTGACCTGATATTTTCTATGGTTTTGGAATTATCCTGTGCCACAAGGTCTTCTCCGCATAGTGGGCATAGAAAATGGTAATTTGTAGCTTCATTGAAAAGGAGACGTAAACACCCTTCAGGACATTCAAAAAATACATTCCCCTCTTCAAATTCAAGACGCTGTTCAAGGTTTTGAATTAATTTCTTTCGCTCTTTTTCCAGCCGGGTTTCTATACCAGATAAATCAAGACGCCAGAGATAAGTCAACCATCCACTGCTGGTATCACGTTCCCTCCTGCAAACCACCAGTTTATATTCATTTAGAATAAAAAGTGTGCGCCTAACGATATTTAAAAGAACTCCTGTTTCTTCTGCAATCTTTTCATCGGTAACCTCTCCTTCAGGCATATTCTCAATCATTTTTAAGCCTTCGTCACCAACCAGCTGTTTCAGGTAACCTCGAATAACCGGGTCATTTAAATCTACCAAAAATCTTCACCTCAACAATAGCAATTAATATGAAATAAGTTAGGATTTTAATTTTGTGTTTAAGTTTGGTATAGTTTTGTTTTTCTCTTTACCTTTACCATCTGTGAGACAGTGGATTTTTTCCACACTTATTCTTAATTTTTCCATTACATCCCTTCTGCTATGTCCTTTATGCACCACCGAAGTAAGCGGCTCATCTATACCTATATGATGACCTACATCAGGAATATCTACAGTATTCTGACCAATCAAACCATTTAAAATTTGTTTATTTATAAGCACATCATTTTGCGAATATACAACAGCTCTTGCTGCAAACTGTTTGACATCTGTTGTTTCTGGCAAAATTCCAGAAAAGGATTTTACGTGTGTATCAAACAGATTCATATCGGTAGCAATCTCAACAGTATCCAGACTACCCTGTAACCTTGGGTTTATTTCCAATACAACTGGACCATCTTCAGTTATAATAAAATCAACGCCATTTGAACCTTTAAGACCGAGCTCAAGCATTAGTTGTTTTGAGATTTTATACATTTCATCCTGATACAATGTTTCAAATGGTGTTATATTACCACAATAAGCAAACTCCGTATCTGTAAGCCAAGGTTCGCCTATTAACTGTTCATTTATAGCTATTGCATACGCATTATCTCCTGTGGAAACCATCGATACACTTACAGGAATTCCTTTCTCAAATTTCTGGATTATTAAATCATCTAATGTCCATAAGGGATATGTTTCCAATAACTCGTCAATTACCGATTCAAGTTCATCAAACGATTCAGCCTTTCTGTTGAACATCCCTCCACCAGCACGTTTTGGTTTAACTATTATCGGGTAATCATTAATATTTTTTATATCATTAGCCGAATAGGTAATAGGATGTGGAATATCCATTGATTCAAGTTTTCTGGCAAACCTGTACTTATCCGTAACCTCATTCATAATCTCTTGACTGTTGTTCAAAACTTTGGATGGTAATTGCTCCTGATTTATATATTCAAAACCTGAATCAAGAACAATAGCATCAAAATCGATTTCAAATTCTGATATCCATTCAACTACTTTTTTACAAGATATGCTTTTTATATCTTCTACATAATTGGATGGTATCTTTTTTGTTGATACTGCAGATTCTTTAAGGTCAAAATCACAGAATGCATCGATTGAATATACATTATACCCTGATTTATTTGCAGAGCATACTATATTCCGGGTATCGTATCCAATTATCAGAATGTTTTGTATATGATTAATATTCTGCTACTCCTATTGATTTTGCTTGGTAATATTAATCAGACAGAACAAATAAACCGTGTTCTGTTTTTATTACAGGTATTTCGCTTTTATTACCGCTTTCAAAAGTTACTGGTTTTTTTAGGGTTAACGTCTTATAAGTTTCAGGATCAAGCACCATGATTTCGTTATCACCTTCTGATACAAGTACAGCTGTTATTGCATCATCCCTGCTTGCCACATGTACTGCTTTATTCATTTTATCCTGATATTCCACAAAACGTGAACCGTTAGACAAATCAATACCGGATACCCTGTTTCCTGAGTTTTTGATTTCGATTACACGGTCTTTATATTCTATTATGTCTCCTGCTTTGAATTCAGGGAGACGCATGGAAAAAGTGATCCTGTAAATTTCTTTACCATCTTTTTGCCCGAATAATGTCGGAGATTCGGAAAATTTCCCTCCACGTTCAGATTCTATCTGCTTACATATTTGACGAGAAGTATTTGATGAACCAATATAAAGGTCAATTCCATGTTTTGATTCTACTGATTTACTTATAAAGGCAAACCTTTCACCTTTCTTATACATACGGTCTATTACATCATTTGCTATCCTTATGCAATCCTCTACCTCATTTTTATCAGGCACCCGGTTTGTACCTCTTATCTGTACTATGCCTTCAAAATAACCCCCTGCTATGCGGCTGCATCTGTCACAGGATTCGCGCCCTATACGCACTTCTGTTTCAAGTTCCTGATTAACAGGTACACCTTCCACACGTGCATCTACAATAACACGTACACGATACATATAAGATGTCAATTGCTGGGGTTCAAAATATATCTCAAGGTCACTGGCGTATTCATGAACCATTAATTCATCTTCAACCAGTCTGATAACCATATCTCCGGTACTATCCACATCATCCCATACACCCTGATAATAAACCGAACCGCATCTGGAACAAAATTTAACATGAATTACATGCGGAAGTCTGGCCAGTTGAAATTGCTCAAAAAAACAGTCTTTACAAACGTTTTCGTACAGCACATCAGTTTCATTTCCGCATTTGGGACATAAAATGAGACTCATTACTGAAAAATATGTAGTTGATTATATATAAATTTCGCCCGGCGAATAATTACCAGAGTTGCCATTTATCATTTTTTACTTCTCCACCTTCAAGTATATCCTCTTCAAATATTTCACTTTCTAAGTCTTCAATACCCAGTATTCTTCGAAGCTGATATAAACAGTTCGCACAGATTAACCTCTTACCTACAAGTTTACCTTCACAAATATTCTGACTTTCCTGGATATTCCCACCTACAGCTTCCGGGTCGTAACAATTAACTCCACAAAACATACATTCCGGACTCATAATAATAAAACCCGACATCCAAGTGTTTGAAAAGTGATTAAGGGTTGTTAAAATTTAAATCTTCTGCTAAAATCATATTCAAACGATAGTTAATTTATCAAATAAATGTAAAATTAGAAAACAACAATAAAAAAAAGAAGGTAGAATTATTTTTTCAATGTATATCCTTCACTTCCAGCTCCAATTTTTTCTGCAGCATCAACCTGTATTTTAGGGTCTACACCCCAAACATCTTTCATAGAGGATTTAGAACCATGTTCCTCCATTTTGCTGTTTATCAAATCAATACTTGCCATATCGATTGCTACAGGGTCTTTGGATGCAAGAATTCCAACATCTTTAGAGAAACTGGGTGTATAGAATCCGAAGCAATCACATCCAAGTGTGAGGTCAAATATCCAGTTTATATAACCAATTTTTCCTGATAATGAATTAATAGTTGCTATTGATGCTTCACCTATCCGTTTTTGCAGTCCTTCTGTAAAGTTTTCAGGCGGAACAATTGCTCCTTCCGGACAGGACTCCACACAAAAACCTTCACCTTTGCAAAGTTCAGTATCAACTACAGCTTTTCCATCTTCCATCTTCAAAGCGCCCCATGCACACATATCTATACAGGTTTCACAGCCTACACATTTTTCAGGCTCTATTGTAGGAATGCCTACCTCATGGCAGTCGGTTTTACCATCTTTGTCAAGACATCCCATACCCAGATTTTTAACCGCGCCTCCAAATCCGGTGGCAGGATGACCTTTAACATGGGATAATACAATCATGGAATCTGCTTTCGCAATGGCGGACGCTACTGTAGTCTGTTTGAGTTCTTCACCATTGATTTCAACGGTTACACTTTCATCACCCATTAATCCATCACCGATGATAACAGGGGCATTCATGCTCTCCTGTGTAAAACCATTCACAGAAGCAGTCCAGAGCGCATCGGCAGCGTTAAACCTCATACCATTATAAAGAACAGTTGTATCCACTACAAACGGTATCCCACCTTCATCTTTGACCATATCAACAACAGCCCTTACTATTGCAGGGTGTATATGTGTGGTATTGCCATGCTCTCCGGGATGAATTTTTATTGCAACAAGGTCTCCTTCTTCTACTGGAGAAATCTCTGGATATAACTCTTTTACCTGATCTATCTGTGTCTGGTTTGGACTGATAGAATCTACTGGTTTAAAATATACATTACTCATGATTAACACCTATTTATCTTCAATGCAGTCAATTAAAAAAAGATTTGCTGTAGAAATAGAAGATTACTTTAAAAATATATATCTATCCGTGAAATTATCACGGATAGTTACTTTTTTATCCTGTAGATGGAGGCCAGTTTTTATCCATCCATCCAGGTATACGACCTGAATCTGCAGGTCCTATAACAACATTTGCTCCAGTTTCGTCCTCGACATCACCCTGCAAACGTGCTGCAAGTCCTGGAAGCATCAAAGTTTTGTGATTTGTTTGTTCTTTCAAGTCAAATTCTGATTCTTCCAGTCCTTTCTTAATCTTTGAAGCAGTCAACTGTCCACCTGCAACTGCCGCTTCTACACCGATTCCTTCTGTATCAATTGCTGCAAGGTAACAATCAATATCGTTGGAAGCCAAGTCGCTTTCAACCGTATAGTAGGTGAGTGCAAAATTTGTGGTTATAATTACAGGAGAATCGGCAGTTGGTGAACCGACTTCATATACACCCGGGTCAACCATAACCGGTTTACGCGGGTCTGTATAAATTGTATCCCGCATATGCAATTCCGGCAGCATGGCATAGGGTTCAGTACTGTGAAGCAGCATTATATCGCCGTATTTAATTATAAAAGTACAGGCAAGTACAGTTTCCCAGTAGGATGCACTTACTGTATCCTCATATACCAACCATGATGTAAGAGGTACTGACATTAGCGGGAAGGCTATTTCACGGTCTCCATTAATTCCGGCTCTTCTAAGTTTTATAAAATTATTGAACGTGTCCCTTAACTGTGTACCTGTAGGATAAGTACCCGGATCAAGGACAAGGTTTTCCATGCCCATTTTAGTAAATGTCAAAGCCATGGATTTCAGCAGGTCGAGGTCACCCGGTGCAAACAATGTAACCGGTACACCATAATCATTTGCAATATCTGCAACTTCCTGCCAGTTATCTTTATTTGCAGCATAAATCAGTGGATTTCTATCTGATGATACTTCAAGTCCGGCTCTTAATACCTCGGGATTAAAAGAACAAAGTACCATAGGGAGGTTAGTAATTTCTATAACCTTTTTTACAGTTTCTGAAAATTGGGTGGGGTCATCTGATACAGAACGGATTGCTATGGCATCAGGGTTAAGGAATTCTCCAACATAGAATTTCTGGAAATTTTCAATATGGTTAACCCTTTCTGCAAGGTCATTTTCATCCATAGTGTCCCATACATCATAGGTCAGAGCCGTTTTGTTGAAAAATGTGAGTTTGTGTCGGTATAAGACATCGTCTCCACCGATTGTAACTGCCTTATCACCTACTCCTATGTCCACTTCACGAATTTCTGGTCTTAGCAGTTCCTGCAATTTTTCAAAGTTTTTTTTCTGATCTTCCCTGAGTATTGGTTCACAATCTGTTAGTTCTGCAGAACGTTCTATTAACCGGGATGCAAAAGCCATACATGTGCTCTCACCGCATATTCCACAGTTATCTCCCGGGAGGTATTTATACGCCTGAAGGGGACTATTTATCTTCATTAATTACACCTCCGCCCCTATCCAGTTACTGATGTCTATATCCTCAGCTTCCTTTGTTCCAAAGAGCGACTGGGTTGTTTCTTTCAATACCTGTACTGATGTTGGATGCATCATCATGAACAGGTCGTTACCGGCAAGAGCCAGTGCAAGACCGGTTGATATTTCCCATATAGGTCCTCTGTACTCTCTTGGTCCCCAGTCTGAATCATTTTGTATTGGTGATTCTTTCATCCATGATTCACGTGCACCCCATGCGTTGGTTGTTCCTGATGACATAGGGAACGTGAGTTCATCATCACCTGTTAGTCCGGCAAGCCTTATCCTTTCCATATTGGTATAGGCATAATCCAGACCGTAACCAAGTGCTGCTGTTGTCGGGTCCATAAGGATGCTGTCTCTTGGAACATTGCACTGGGTCATGAGTTTCCTGTTAAGTTCTTTTTGAGCGTTGATTTCAAGTTGGGTCCATGAGAGAATAGCGTGTCCGTAATCGGTTGCTGCTTTAGCAATGCGTTCATAATCAAGATTTAGGCTTGCAGACGCAAGCAGAGCCCTTTCGCCCTCTGCAACTTCTGCAGCCTTTTCAAGAACTTCAGGGTCTTTGTCAGGATTACCAGAACCACCTATAACCAGAGGCACATCAACAGCCTGCAAAACATCCTCTACAACCTTTGATGCTTCTTTTGCTGATGTATCTTCTATGTTGGGGTCTGTTGATACCAGATGTATGGTTACCATATCAGCGTTATATTCATTTACTACTTTCTTTGCCCATTCCGCAGGGTCATCCATAACATCTTCATAATTTGTTCTTACGGATTTTGCCATACTTATAGGCAGGTCAAAAACATCCATTGTGACATAATTTCTGTGAGGCATTTCTGCATCAAAATAGTATGGAAGTGCATTCTCTCCACCAAGTGTTATGGTATTACCGCGTGAACCTCCATCAGAGGATGTTGCACCTAAAGTTACTTCTTCTATTGTATGTGTCCATTCTTTTACTGGGGATACTTCAAAACTGGATGAAGCAAGTTCGGAAAATCCTGTTTTTGCAGCAATTCCCTCAGCAGATGGTGCTTCCTGTCCTACAGCACCCATCGACGCACCAAATAGTTGGTCTACCGGATATCCCAACAATTTTGCAATGTTTGCTATATGAAATGAAACCTGTGCTGCTTCATATCCCAACGCATAGGATAGATTGGGATCAAGACCTACACCACTAACATCGAATTCTATATCACCTTCGATGTTAACACCTTCAAGTGCTTCCACATCAAGGTCCTTTAACATCTCAGTAAGGTCTGATAATTTCATTTTTTTTGTCATGTAATTTCCACCATCAAATGCATTGTTAATAATAGGTTAAAGCACAAATTAAAAAGATAATTTGTATATAAAATTGATACAACTTATAGATTCAAATCGTTTGCTATATTATTTATCTCTTTTATAGCAACCGATTCATCAGGTAAATCAAACAAAGGAAGCCCTTTTAAATCCCTTTCTTCAATGATTTTATCGACAGGTACTGCACCGAGCAATCTCAAATCCAAATCTTTTGCGTTTTGCTCAATCAGTTCACGATTGCTTTCTGTAACCTTATTGGCAACAACATATACATTTTTGACTTTTGTCTCAAGTTCACCAACCAGTTGACGTATACGCTCACCCGTCTGCATACCTCTCTTGGAGCCATCTGTTACAACAATCAGGTCATCGATTTCAGGGATTAATTTGCGGCTGAAATGCTCAAGACCGGCTTCAGTATCAATTATAACAGCATCATAATTTGTAACAAGTCTTGTCATTATTCCCCGAAGAAGATTATTTACATAACAATAACAACCGGGTCCTTCTGGACGACCCATGACCAGCAGGTCATAGTCATCCATTTCGTTTATAGCCTCATATACCTTGGATTCCAGTACAGATTCTTTATTACTATCTGGAGGGAAATTATCTCTTTCATTGAGCATAAATTCCCTCATCTCACCAAGTGTATGATCTATTTCACATCCAAGAGCATCAGGGAGGTTGGTATCAGGGTCTGCATCAACCGCCAGTACAAGATTGTCATCTTTTACAAGATGACGCATAAGCATGGCGGTTATGGCAGTTTTCCCTGTACCGCCTTTACCTGTTACCGCAATAATTCTGGTCACAAAATTCCCCGCTTGGTATCTAAATTTATTCCTTATTCTTCACAATAATCCGGTCGATTGAAACCTTGGCATTTTTGAGGGTTACTTTAACCCCACCACTTGATGCGCTTGGCGTCCATGAAGGTGCACTTGGCATGGAAGCCGGCATCTGGGTCATATACTGAGATGGAGCGGATTCTGGTTGTCCTGATTGTTCTTCTTCCGCTTCAGTTTCTTCCTCTTCTTCCTCAGACCATCTTTCAATTACTGGATGTTCAGTTTCTTTGAGATAGGTTTCCAGTTCACTGATGTCACCAACATCTTGTTCTGTTGGTATTTTATTAACAACATCCTCTGGTATATAATCGACAACTTTCTCTTTGAGGTGGCTTGGCATCCATACAACTCTGTCCCATCCACCATCAGCCTGCAAGAATTTTGGTGAACGGAAATAGTTTATACCAATACCAAGGAAACCTACTACCTGTTTACCTCCACCGGTCTGTCCTGCCATTGTAGAGAAAGGAAGACCGTTTGGTGCATTGCCAGTGAAATCTCTATCTACCCATCCAATACCATCTACTTCAGGGATGTAGAACCCTACTACTTCAAAACATCCACAGGATGTATGTGGGTACTCAAAGAATGAATGAAGTTTAATACGGTCAAATTCTCCACCTGAAAGTGATTTTGCAGCCTCGTTGACTCCTGAATATTCCCCTCCTACTTCATCAATAACTTCACCTTTTTCAATAGGGAATTGTGGACCTTCTGGGTCTACTTTTGCTGCTGCCCTACCATCAAACCAGTTTATAGCCCCACATAGGGCAATTCTATCAGGAGTTATAACACACACATTTGATGGTGCAAATGACTGGCATAGAGTGCATCCATAGAAAGTGTCCACATCTTCTTCATGGAGATTTGCTGTTCTTTCATCACGTTCCTTGTAAATCTCCATTGCATTTTCAAGTTCTTTATCTATTTCTTCAGGGTCTGTGATGTATACCGCTTCAATTTTCTCAATAAATGAAAGTTCATTCTTAAATAGCGACATCATGGCTGCTGCCATCTGTTCAAAGGAGTTTAAACCTTTATTAACAGCATCTTTGCTGAGTCTGACCCAGATATCATATCTCTGGTTGAGATGCATTACACCCTGCATGTAATTATAAAAATCGTGATTGCGGCGTTCTACAATAGCCTCAAGGTCTGGCTCTACAAGTTCGCCCCCTATTTTATAAAGCATTGCAAAAGGATACCTTGAACCCTCTTCCATTTCAGAAATATCAGGTCCTATCAGGGTGAATTTACCATCTTCTATTTCATCTGAATCAGTTGCTCTAACCAGTTCAAAACCTTTTGATTTTGGACCGGCGAGCTCTACATACATATCGTTCTTTCTAATCCTTTCTCCTTCAAACATCGGAGATATTTCAAGTGGGAATTCTGCCATGTTTTATTCTCCTCTTTGTGGATTACAGGTTCTCTATTAATTCATCCAGTGCTTCAATATGTTTTTCATCATTCAGATTACCAAACGACATTGTAGCATTTTGCAAATAATGTTTATCAATGGATATTGTCTTGAGATTTGTGAAGTTTTTGAGACCAGATAATACCTGATTTATATAATACTTTTTGTGCCCCAGTATAATTGCCATATCATAGCAACCATTTCCATCAAGCCCTCCCCAGTTAGGGTCACAGAGATACAATCCCAGTGAATGGATATTGATATATTTGGCGTTAACACCTTTATCAACAAGTTCCTTGATGGAGTGACCGGTGGCAGCCACCGGTATTCCAGCTGTTTTTGCTATTGTGACTGCACGATCAAGTACTTCTTTATTTTTAAGCAGTTCAGCACCTACAATCATCAGCGGTCGTTTTGCTTTGGAGATAGTTTTGGCTGCTACTTTTGGCTGTACAGGCTTTGCGTTTTTTGTGCCCCATGTAGTGTACACACGTGTGTTTTTAATTGCATCAACCATAAATTACGCCTCTTTGCAGAGTCTTTTAACATTAGTCGGCTGTGCTGAAACATCAAACTTCATGCTTGGACCAGAAATTATTTTCTTTTTCTTCCAGTCAATTTCCCAGCCGTGTTCAGATTCCAGTTTCTTTAGCAGGTCTCCACGTTTTGTAAGCGGAAGATCGGTTTCAGTTCTAACAAACTGATACCAGTCCTCTGGCATAACACCCAGATATTTCTCGCTCAGTTCAATGTAGTTTGTAAGTTTAATCATACGACCCATATTGTTATCGCTTGGTCGCATACAATTTTTGGCAAGAATCGGCATCAGTTCTTCAACTGATTCAACAGTACTTAGTAGGAATTCTGGTGAGGATGGTATCGGAAGTTCTTCACCATTTCTTGCATCATAAACCGTCCATTTATCTTTCTCGTACGGTTTACCGATAAGTGCTCTTCTATATTTAGAACCGTGCGGTCCTACTATCACAGGTATTCCGAATCTGTTGCATCCTGTAGCAATTGAAGATGCTTTCTGTGAATATGCTCCCCATGCAACACCTACTGCACCCACTCGGTTCAGGATGTAATCAGCGATTTCTTCGAAATTACCTGTTACATTTCTTTGAGCAAATATTGATGCAACTTTAATTGCTGTTCCGGTTATGTGTGAGTTGGATACACATGAACCTACATTCAAAAGATTTCCTTTGATGAATTTTCCAGGATACTCCTCATACAGAGTGTTGCCATCTTCATTCCTGTACATGCCAAGATCCATTGCAGAACATCCAGATACCACTACAATGTAGTTTCTTTTAAGCATCTCATCTGCAATCCTGTAAAGGTCTTTTGTACCTTCAGGATAGTTAGAACAGCCTACCAGCGCAATGATACCTGGTGTCGTTCCAAGTACAAGGTTTACTCCTTCTTCCCGTATTTCAGGGTCACTAACCTGTCCTCTTCCTGCTCTCAATGTCCCTTTTTCCTCACGTATTACTCTTTGAGCGGATTTTTCAATAACGTTTAGAACCGGTATATCTTTGGGACACACCTGTTCACATCGTCCACAACCTATACACTTATCATGAAGTTCTTCAAATGGTGCAAAATCTCCTGTCTCTGCAGCGCTCATTGCGTCACTGATAGAAAGATTGGTGGGACATACAAGTTCACATTCTTTACAGTGAACACATCTTTCTGTAAGTTCTTGCAGTTCTTCACTTGTTGGAAGGGATTTTATTCCTTTCTCTTCACGTATTGGTGCCATGTCCATAGCAAGACGAGGTGCAAGTTCACCGAGCTTATCAAAATCAAGTATGAGTGCACCCGGCTCAATTCCAGACTTTAGGTCTTCCAGTATATCATCTACATCATCACTAGAGCGGTCTTTGAGACCATACATGATTTTGTCATTAGTACTTATCACAGGGATTGAAAGTTTTTGAGCTTCCCTGAGTATATCAGCCCTGACACATTGTTCATCAACAACGATAACATCAGGTACTCCTGAACGTATCATTTTCAACTCTTTTGCCAGACTACCGATAACCTTTGCTTTAGGCTCATCTCCTTCATCTGTATTGTACCTAGTCATATCAATTGCTGTACAGCACAATCCAGCTATTTCTATATCATCTGAGAGACTCTGCTCATCTATATAATCCATTATATTGGTTACACCTGAAACGTTGTGTCCAATAGTAAGAAGCATTGGTTTCGATGAATCGATACATCCCATTCCGATTTCAGCAAGTGGTGATTCTGCATCTGATTTGGGCATCTTAAGACAGGAAATCTGGGCAATGTCGGAGATTTCCATTCCTACATGGTCAAGCATACCACCATGAAGAGCTTTAGATTCAAAATCAATTGCTTCTCCTTCCTGTCCCATATGAATAGTAGCCAGAAGCTGGGTTATCTGTTCTTCTACATAATCCAGTACTTTTTCAAGGTCACCGAGTGTTTCAGGCTTGTAACCGGTTACAGTTTGCATTACGGGTGTTTTGAGGTTTGATGGTCCTACATCTATTGGATGGTCCCGACCGTATTTTTCAATAAGATGATGAAGCAAATGCCTACCATGACCTGTATGAGCTGATGCACCTGTTATCACACGAAGCAAAAACTCACGCGCTTGATGAGCTTTCATGTCAATACCACATGCACCCTCTTTATTGCCGCTCAAGTCACATTTACCAAATGTACAGTAGCAGCACTGATCACACATTGGTGTGTATATTGGTTCGTATCTGTTAAGAAGATTAAAATCCCAGTGTCTAAGTGATGAGATACCGGGTTTAGGAGTTACTCCCATCTCCTCTTCTTTTTCTTCCACTTCTTCTATTGCACCAACAATATTCTCAATTGTTACCTGGACATTTTCAAGGTCTTCAATTGAAAATTTGCCTGTAGTTATGTTGCTCATGTGTAGTTTATCCTCCTGATTAGAGATAGCGAAGTATCAGTTTGTAAAAATTGTATTTGAAAAGGTGAAAATCTATAAATATATCACGAATCTAAATCACTGTTTAAGGCTTTGTTCCTAAATGTTCCGATGAATATATAAATGTTTCCCTGAATTTGTCATGATTATATTAGATAAATTAACACTTATTAACAACAAAGAGTTATACATATAGTTATTTTTAACCGTAAAAATAATTAATTATAATAACATTTTTTACTGATAGGTGGTAAAATAAAAGCAGGTGATGTTTTAAAAACGTTGAGAATAACAAGACCAACATTGTATAGATATGTAGAAAATGGTTATATAAAAAGAACTTCACTCCCGAATGGACAATATGAATATGACGATGAATCTGTTTATGCTTTCTTAAATAAGGATGTGAAAAGAAAAACTGTGATATATGCCAGAGTTTCAACATCAAAACAGAAAAAAGACCTTGAAAACCAAGTGCAAATGCTTAAAACATGGGCGTTTAATTCGGGTTATCAAGTAAATCATGTTTATTCGGATGTAGCTTCAGGGATTTCGTTTGAAAAGAGAAAAGATTTCTTTAAGATGTTGGATGAAATTACTAACTATAAAGTCGAAAACGTAATTATATCATATAAAGATAGACTAAGTAGAGTTGGGTTTGAATTGTTTTACCATTTGTTTTCCAAATACGGCACCAACATAATCGTTGTGTCGGATATCGGAAGTAAAAAATTGGATGATGAAGAAGTGTTCAGTGAAATAAAATCTCTACTACATTGTTATTCCATGAAGCTATACAGCAAAACAAGAGCAAAGTCAATAGAAATAAAGAAAGAAGAATGATTGTGGTATAATATGATTGTGTCAAGAACTGAAACTATTCATTTAAAATACGATGATAGACTTTCACGACTTTGCCACATATCCAAAAATCTCTACAATCAAGCAAATTACATAATTAGACAGAATTGGCTCAATGGTTATGGATATACTAAATATGAAAAAGTAAATGAAGAACTGAAAGGAACTGAAAATTATTCAATTCTACCATCTCAAACAGCTCAACAGACTCTAAAAATGGTCGATAGAAATTGGAAATCGTTTTTCAATTCGTTAAAAGACTACAAAATCAATCCTCATAAGTACGAAGGTAAACCAAAACCGCCAAATTATAAGAAAAAAGATGGAGAATTCCTTTTAATATTTACATCACAACAACTAACCAGAGGAATAAAAAACAATTATCTCAAGTTTCCCAAAAAACTGGGATTAAAAATCAAAACAAGATTAAATGAGGATACTAATATCCAACAAGTGCGTATAGTTCCTCTTGGTGTTGGTTATAAATGTGAAATAGTCTATAAACAAAAAATCATCCATAATAAATTAGACGAAAATAATATAGCATCAATTGATTTAGGGATTAACAACATCATAACCATGGTAAATAACATTGGTGAAAAGCCAATTGTTATTAAAGGTGGTGGGGTTAAGAGCATAAATCAATACTACAACAAAAAGAAATCTCAATGGAAATCTTTTTATGACAAAAGAGGTTTTGATGAAACAAAAAGATTGGAAAAAATATACCAAAAAAGAAACAACAAGATAAACGATTTCTTCCATAAAGTTAGTAAAAAGATAATCAACTATTGCATCGAAAACAACATCGGCACTCTGATAGTAGGTTACAATGAAGGATGGAAACAAGAATGTAATATTGGTAAAAAGAATAATCAAAATTTTGTACAGATTCCATTCTTTAAGTTGAAGAAGCAAATTGAATACAAATCTGAAGATGCTGGTATAAAAGTATTGTTTCAGGAAGAATCTTATACGTCAAAGTGCTCGTTCCTCGATGATGAACCAGTCGAAAAAAGAACCTCTTATCTTGGTAAAAGGATAATGAGAGGTTTATTTAAATCGAATACTGGTAAAGTGATCAACGCCGATGTAAACGGTGCTTACAACATACTCAAAAAAGCATTTCCCGGAGCTATGAAGGGAATAGAGGGTGTAGCGTTACACCCAGTGAGCATATCTCACGAATATAATTGATAATAAAATTAGTTATCTAATGTTATTAAGTTTATCAATTACAATGACGTTAAAGCAAGCCATACAAAAATTAGAAAATATTTTATTAGACATAACACGATGGATATATGGAGGATAACTTGAGCAATAATTGCTGGATATGTGGGAAACAGGATTCAACACTGTTCAGATGCAGATTCTGTGGAAAAACCTTCTGTGTAGAACATAGACTCCCAGAAAGACATGCCTGTGAAGGGCTTGAGCACCAGAAAAAATACGGTTTCACCAAAAGCCCTGGTGATGGTAGCAATTATTCTAATTTTGACACAGAAGGAATATTCAAAAATATGTTTAAAGAAACAGCAAAACAGGCTTCCAAAGGTTTAGCTTTTAGTTTTTTGAACAAAATCAAAAGATGGGCTACCACAAGCCCTACTATGGCAATTATAATTATCTGTGTAGCTTCATACATCATAGGAAACCTGATAATAACAAATGTCATAGGAATAAACTATTTTGCTTTGCTGGGTCTCCCTGCTGATATTTCCCAGATACTGGTAAAACCATGGACAATTGTCACCCATATTTTTGTGCATTCTAATTTTGCGCATCTGTTTTTGAACATGTTTGTATTGTTCTTTTTTGGAAATGAATTCGAAAAAAGGTTTGGCAAACAGAGATTTTTAACAGTCTTCTTTCTGGCTGGTATCATTGCATCAATTGGGTTTGCGTTGATTACTACCACACCATTCCCACTGGTTGGTGCAAGTGGTGCTGTTATAGGTATATTCGCCTCACTCGCGATACTTGTACCAGACCTTCCAATTTTTGTATTCTTTATACCGATGAGAATAAAACATGCAATCCTCCTGCTTATAGGAATAGAGTTCTTGTTCTTTATAATAAATACGCAGGATATGATAGCCCACAGCGCCCATCTGATGGGTATGGCCGTGGGAATCCTCATGGGTTTCTGGATAAAAAAAACAATATCTGTGTATAGAACCAGTACAAGGAATGAATATGTACGAAGGTGGTAAATATGGATGATGATTTACGCCATCTTACCAAATATTTCCCCAGACCCAGAGAGGGAGAAGAAATTCCTGTCCAGTTTATAGAGTTCCAGAAAAAAATTGCGGCATGGTCTCCAAAAAAGAAAAGAACTCTATATTTAGAAGACGCAGCAAATATTGAAGGGTTAAAACGTATCCGTGAAACAAACCTGCTAAAGGTTTATAACTGGATTTCAGGTCATGAAAGCCTTATTGAACTGTCAAATGAAGAACGCAAACAGTTTGAAGAAACCATGGAACTACTTCTAAAATATGGAGGAGAAATACGTTATACACGAAAAAAAGTTGGTAGAAAAATGATGAACCAGTTCAAACTGGTTAAAAAAACTGTGTTCAATAGTGTCAAGAAGCAATGTCTTGCAGAAAAACTCTGATAGTGTTACATTTATTAACGGTCATTAAGGAATGATAATTATGGTAGTTATGATGTAGTGGGAGTGCAACAATGAAACCTGTTAAAAGCGGCTTAAATTCTATTGTCAAATACCTCAGTACAAAAAAGGAAACAGGTAGACGGAATATTGGTCTTCTGGTAGATGGACCCAATGTGCTCAGAAAAGAATTTAACGTTAATCTGGAAGCCATCAGAGATGTTTTGAAAGAATATGGTAATGTGAAAATAGGGCTTGTTTTTCTTAACCAGTACGCTTCTGAAAAACTGGTAGAAGCCATTGAAAACAACGGATTTGAACCTGTAATATGCTCAAGTGATGTTGACGTAAGGCTTGCTGTAGAGGGGACGGAAATGGTATGCAATCCTAATATTGATACTATAACCCTGGTAACACGTGATGCCGATTTTAAACCACTTTTAAATAAAGCAAATAAACATGGAAAAGAGACAATATTGTTTGGAGTTGAACCGGGATTTTCACCTGCACTCAAAAATTCAGCAGATTATGTCATAATGCTAAATACTGAAGAGATGAAATTAACACATCCTAATAATCTGGATGATGAAAAACACCCAGTAAGTGAATAATTATATGGCATACATTATTCAAATGCCATGTGTTTTGATGTCTTTTATCATCTCTTCCAGTTTGTTTCTTGAGATTCCGTGTTTTATATCTGTACAGTTTTTAACTTTCTCCTTCAACTCACACAGTTCATCATGTTCCAGTGAATAACCCATACTTTTGACAATACCTTTAAGAGCTTTAATCCCTGTGTGTTTGCCAACTATCAGATTTCGTTTTCCACCAACAAGTTCCGGGTTAAAAAGTTCATAAGTTCTGGGATTTTCCAGTATTGCCATGACATGAATTCCGGATTCATGTGTAAATGCATTTTTACCAACAATTGCTTTGTTTACTGGTGGTGTGATGTTTGCATAATCTTCAACCATTCTGGATAAATCTGTAAGACCAGTCGTATCATATCGGTCAATATTATATTCTACCAGCAGACCCATAAGCACTTCTTCAAGTGGTGCATTACCTGCCCTTTCACCAATTCCGTTTACAGTTGTATGAAGTTGTTTGGCACCGGCTTCTGCAGCCATCAGGGTATTTGCAGTCGCCATACCCAAATCATTGTGGCAATGTATGCAAATCGGTGTTTCCACTGATTTATTAATTTCATTTACAAGATGGTAAGTTGTACTGGGGTTGAGTACACCGACCGTATCAGCCAGACTTACATAATCTACTCCATAATCCTGTGCTCTTAAAAATACATTCTTAAGAGTATCCACATTTGTTCTGCTTGCATCCTCTGCAGCAAACCTCACTTCAAGACCGTGGTCTTTTGCATATTCAATAGTATCCAGCGCACATGAAATCATTTCTTCACAGCTTTTGTTATACTTATGAATTAGATGAAGGTCGGACATGGCTACAAATATACTGACCATATCCACGTTGCAGTCAAGTGCAGAATCTACATCACTGGTCAAAGCCCGGGATAGACAGCATGTTCGAGCGTTTAACCCCATATTGGATATCTGTTTAACAGTATCTTTTTCATCCGATGAAACTACCGGAAATCCAGTTTCTATCACTTCCACACCAAGTGAATCAAGCTGGTTAGAGATGTTCATTTTCTCCTCCTTGGTGAATACAACACCTGGCGTCTGTTCTCCATCCCTTAAGGTAACATCACAGATTTCGATATCAATCGGATTTAAATCAAGGTCATCAATTAATTTATTTCCGGAATATGAGTTTTCTTCGATTTTGGACATGATATCCATCCCAGTATATCATTAATCATACAAGAAGAGTATGTATTAATACGTGGTGATTTTAACATAAAATATTTGCTATTTTTTTATAGATTAACCATTACGTGCCTTAGCTACTTTATTTGCAATCTGTGCCGCAAAGGCACCCGCAACAAATCCAGCGTCTATATTAACTACACTGATTACCGAACACGACTGAAGCATTGACATTAATGCCGCCTGTCCCAATCCTCCTGCTCCATAACCAGTTGACACCGGAAGTCCTATTACAGGAACATCTATAAGCCCTGAAACAATTGTAGGCAATGTTCCTTCCCTGCCTGCAGCAACAATCACAGCGTCAACTCCTGTTTCTTTAAGCCTTGAAATTTGGGGGAACAATCTATGAATCCCTGCAACTCCTACATCATAAGCAGTTATGGTTTTGCACCCCATTTCAGAAGCAACTATGTTTGCTTCTTCAGCAACCCCCACATCGGTTGTACCTCCTGACAGAATACCCACAACACCACCTGTTTCAGGACATTGTGTACCATTATTAATTACTGCTGCATTTGCTCTTTCGTTCCACTCAATATTATCAGATTCAAAATTAGACCGAAGTTTGGCTATCTGTTCAGCAGATACTCTTGTTACAAGTACTCTGCCAGCACAATCAACCTGTTTTTTGACAATTTCAACCAAGTCATCTGGTTCTTTACCTTCTGCAAGCACAGCTTCCGGTATACCTGTTCTGCACATACGGTGAGAATCAATTTTTGCAAAATCAGATACTTCTGTATAACTCATGGAATGTATTTCATTTGCAGCACTATCTATATCCATTTCACCATTTTGTATTTTTAGTAGTACATCTTCGAGTTTCATGGTTAGTTAACAGAGCTTGTACTGGATTTTATCGTAGAACCTGTATATAGAACTTTTTACAAAACGGGCTGGTTGGTCAGCTTTTGTAAGTGTTACTACATGGTTTTCATGTATCTTATAAGTATGCTGACCATCAATAACCAGTATTGCTTCTTTTTCAGGTATGGTTGTTTCAACATTGATTACGCAATCTGCAGGTACCACCAATGGGCGTGATGACAATTTAAAGGGCGCAAGTGGAACAATCAAAGCTGCATTAACACGTGGGTCTATTATAGGTCCTCCTGCACTCATTGCATAGGCAGTTGACCCTGTGGGTGTTGAAAACACTATACCATCAGACCTTAACTCTTCAAGTTCGTAATCATCAATCTTTACTTTGGTGGTAAGAATTTTTGCAGGTCTACCTGTCATGAGCACTATTTCGTTGGTTGCCGGTGGAAGTATATCACCGTTAAGCTTAACTCCCAGCCTTATCTGTTCATTGTATGTAAATCCATGTAACGCTTTTTCAATCGTTGAAAGTGCTTCCTCTGGTTCTGTATCGACCAGAAAACCCACCTTACCCATGTTGATACCCAATATAGGTATCGGATCGTACATTCTGGAAAGTGTTAATAAAACTGTCCCGTCACCTCCAACAACTATTAGAAATTCAACTCCGGTATTACGCATGTCTTCGATTGCTTCTATTCTAATAACATCATCTTCAATACCAATCTCTTTTGCGGTATTTGGCGAAACTGCTATTTCTACTACAGAACTAAATTCGTCTATAATAGACTTTGTCATTTCAAGAGCACCTTCATGGTCCAGTCTTGAAACCAGCCCTATTTTTTTTATCTTCAATTTAATTTATTCCTCCGGTAAGTTTCAATAATTTGTCATGTACAATCCCATTGGAAGCTATCATATATACATGATAAATAGAATTATCCTGTAATTCAATCGAGTCCGCAAAACCATCTGTAACTCTACCACCGGATTCATCCACTATGAATTTCCCTGCGGCTACATCTGTCAATCTCAAAGATCCTCTTACATCAACAAATGCATCGAATCTCCCTGATGCTACATAACAGATTTCCAGTGACACACAGCCAAGAATTCTCATCCTTCTTATATTTCGGGACAAATCAACTGTGCGTTCCACATGAAGACGATACCCATAAACACTGGCACAGCACTCATTCAATTCCGACTTTTTGGATGGTGATATACGTTTACCATTTAAATAGGCTCCTTTACCAGATTCTGCATAATATATGTCTTTGCTTGAAATATTTTTTACATATCCAGCCCAGATATAAGAAAGGTCAGGACTACCGATTGCAATAGATACACTGTAAAAAGGGATGCAAAATGAAGCGTTATAAGTTCCGTCAATGGGGTCTATGATAATTGTAAATTCAGGATTGTTACCTAATATTTTTACACCCATTTCTTCACTTATTATCCTCATCGACCTACCATCTTTTTTAAGCACTTCTATTATCGCTCTTTCAGCGACATCATCTATTAATTTTGTATCCGTCCCATCTGCACCTGTATAAAGAGTTTCGTAAGCTTTTTGAGTGCCTAAAAGGTCTTTAACCGCAGTTTCTACTGCTGAAACCGCATAATTACAAAGGTCAAAAAAAGAAAAATATGGAGCCATAATAATGCTAATTATTTGGTTCCGATTCCCATTGCTTTATTTGTTTTGGATTTGGATTTGTCAGCATCCTTCTCAAGTTCACACATAGCCCGTATCGCATCAATATTTTCTGGAACAACATCCGCTTCTTGGTGGACTGCCTGTAATAGATAGAGTTCACCTTCATAGAAATCGATGGAATCTTCCCAGATGCAGTTTTCCCACATATCATTTCTTGGACGACCGAGGTCTCTTGCAAGTTCCATAGTTTCTGATGTTGAGGTTATACCAGGTTCAAGGTAATGCATTCTTGGATTTTTTGCAAGCAGGTTTTTGATGTCGTCTGCACTACAGTCATTTTTCAACTCCATATTAACAGTATGAATGTGCATCATGGTATTTGGTACTTTAACAGCCATTGTAGAGATATCAATACTTGGTATGACTGATTGGACATCAGGACCATGATGAGATGGGAGTTTTACAGGGTCTGCTACAATTGAATTGATAGGACCTTTCTTGATATCCGATGGGTCAGCTGCTCTACGAATCAAAGTGACCCTGCATTTTTTGACACCATATTCCCTATCTATATTGGATATTAGCCTACAAAGAGCTGTTGTATTACATGAAACCACACGTGTGTAATCACGACCTATTGCCTCATTATAATTGGAATCAGCGTTGAATGAAAAACCTGCAACTTCGTGGTCTTCTCCACCCTGCCAGATTGCTTTCACTCCTGCTTTTTCATAAAGTTCCTTATTCTTCTCCCCCACACCTTTGGGAGTAGCATCTACAATTACATCTGCCTCGTTAACCATGTCTTCAACAGTACCAGCAACTTTTATACCGCCATCTTTCATTTTAGATGTTTTATCTGATGGTGTATAAACATTGTAACCCATTCTCTGTGCCATTACAGCTTCATAATTAGGTTTTGTTTTGGATATACCTATAAGTTCCATGTCTTCCTGCTGATGTACTGCATCTGCCACTCGTTTACCTATTGTTCCGTATCCGTTAATTCCAACTTTTACTTTGTCCATAATCGAAACCTCTTTAATTTCTAGATTCAATAGTATTTCTAAAACACTTAACTTTTCCCCACTCTTATAATTGTGCCCCATAAACCAGATTAAAAATAGGACATGTTATCTATGAGCAGATATAAGATTATCAGAAATATTTACACTTAAGTTTTTCCTCAGTTCCAAAAAAGCTTTATTTAAAGTTCTAGAAAAATATAGAATCCGCACCTATCCGCATTCTCTGAACACAATGTGGGGTTTTACGTGGCAGATATAGAGACAAGCGAAAGATTAGGAAGAAATCTTGGATTTTTTTCCACATTTGCAATCGGAACAGGCACCATGATAGGTGCTGGTATTTTTGTACTCCCGGGTATGGCTACTGCTGCAGCAGGACCTGCTGCTATCCTTTCATTCATATTCGGTGGGTTGATAGCAATGGCTACTGCCATCAGTGCTGCAGAGCTTGCAACTGGAATGCCCCGTGCAGGTGGAAGCTATTATTTTGTGAGCAGGGCAATGGGTGCAGTTTTTGGCACTATAATCGGTATAGGAGCTTGGATAGGACTTGTATTCAAGGGTTCCTTTGCACTTGTTGGATTTGGTGATTATTTTTATACCCTTTTCCCATCGCCAGTACTGATAACAGCCACAATAATCGGACTTCTACTGCTATTTATAAATTATAAAGGTGCAAAAAGCAGTGGGTTTCTTCAAAACGTAATTGTAATTATACTGTTTATCATACTTTCCGTTTTTATTATAAAAGGAGCTTTTATAATAGACCCGAACAAATATCATCCTGTTGTTCCATACGGTTATAGCTCCATATTCACCACCACTGGACTGATTTTTATATCATATCTTGGTATCATAAAATTGGCTGCAATTTCTGAAGAAGTAAAAGACCCTTCAAAAAACCTTCCAAGAGCCTTTATAGGATCAGTTGCAACTGTGATAGTACTTTATACAGGTATAATGGTAGTGGTTAATGGTGTTCTCCCGTTTGAAGATGCTGTGAATACTGAAACACCGCTTGTAGATGTAGCAGAGGTGATGCTGGGACCCACTGGACAGATAATTATAATACTCGCCGGTCTACTGGCAACTCTTTCTACAGCCAATGCCGCGATAATGTCATCTTCAAGATTCCCTTTTGCAATGGGTAGAGATGACCTTGTACCACATTGGTTTATTCATATACATGGAAAATACAACACACCCTACAGAGCTATAGTAATTACTGGATTGTTGATGGTTATTCTTTTATTTATATTCAATGTAGAACAACTGGCAAAACTTGGAAGTGCATTCAATATACTGGTGTTTGTTCTTGTCAATCTGTCAGCCATAATCCTTAGAAGGAGTGCTGTAAACTGGTATAAACCTGCATTCAAAGACCCTTTTTATCCTGTCACCCAGATTTTTGGTATTGCTGGAAGTCTTGTATTACTTCCGGTTATAGGAGTTTTACCCTTCATTTTTGCAGTAGCTGTTATTATTGCAGGCATCATCTGGTACAATGCCTACGGAAAAGCTAAAGCACTCCCCAAATATAACCTCTTGGATATGATTGAGTCCAGTAGAATTACAAAAGACCATAAAAGGATGAAAATACTGGTGCCAATAGCAAACCCTGAACATGAAAGTGACCTTGTCTACCTATCGGAGAATATAGGTGATGATATCCTCGGATTGCATGTAAGAAAAGTCCCAAACCAAACAAGCTTACAGGCTGCCCGAGATGAATATCATGAACATAAACCAGAGATTGACAGTTTACTGGAAAACCAATTTAGACGATGCTCTGTAATGGAAGGTTGTGAACACCAATATATAGTAGCCTTCGACCATGATGTATCCAACTCCATAATAGAGCAGGGAAGAATTGAAAATGTAGACCTTATCGTTATTGGTTGGCACGAAGGGTACAGTTTTATAGGAGATATCGCTGAAAAGGTATTGTCCTGTGCACGAAAAGATATTGCAGTTTTAAAAGGTAAATTACCAAGTAAAATCAACAGTATAACAGTGGCATACAATAACAAGGAAAATACCAGATATGCTCTGTACCTTGTAAAACAGTTTGCAAAACGTACCGGTGCCAAAATTAAACTCGTCCGTGTAATCAATCCTGACCTTGAAGTATATCAGAAAAACAGAGAAATTGAAATGATAAAAGAGACAGCACAGGATGATGAGCTTGAATTTAACTATGAAATAAATGAAAGTTACCATACAAAGGAAGCTATCATTGAATCAGCAAAGAAGAGCGACCTACTGGTTATTGGAGATTCAAGCCAGAGGTTTAGTAAAGCTCTTCTTGGTACACTCTCACAGAACATTGCTCAGGATTGTGATAGACCAGTTATGATTGTAAAAAGGTACAGACCTATTACAAAGGAGAAAATACCATATTACTGCAGATTGAAATTTTTGAAAAAAAAGTTGTTTAAAATGTTGAGGTGATAATTTCTGTACATTTTTCAACTGTTTTGGGTAATAATAGTTTCTCCCTTTGAAAAATCAACTTCTTTTATAGTTCCTTTTATGGTTTTTTTATCCCCAAAGATACCTGTAAGTTCTATATCACCATCGTTGTTGACCATTCTGGTTACAGATTCCATAATAACTTGTCGTTCATTACCAGTTTCAAGCACTGCGTTGAGTTCACACATGTATATTCACCTTTTAATTATTGTTCGTTTACCAGTTTTGCAATTGTACATCCAGTATCAAGACCCAAATCCGATGCCACACTTTCACATTTTGTCTTTAGCAAATAAGCAATTGGACCCAGATTATATTCTGAAAGTGTCTCATAGTTTGCCATTCCCTTACTTATAATAAGGGATGCATTATCAAATGCTTCAAAAAGTTCATTCGGTGCTTCCTCAAAATTTACACCTATTGCATTTGAACCTGTTGTAAGCAAACGGTCTACTTTTTTATCAATTCCGTAATCATATACATCATCCAGTGTTGCATCATTTAGTATAGGTGCACCCCTGACAACCAGTGTGATTTTTCCACCCAATTTTTTAATTATATCAAATACTATTGTATCGAGTAGTATTTCACCACAATTATCTGCAACGTAAACTACATTATCAAGCATTTCAAACATCGATGATGTATCATCAACATCCAGACCATTTTCAAATGTCTGTTTGAATGTTTCATCAAATATTTCTGGAGCCACATCAAAACCCACTACCCCAAAATCAAAAGTGTTTCCTATTACTGATGCAAGAACGCTTCTTCTAAACAGCTCTTTATCACTTACATCATCTTCATAAACTCTTTTTTGTGCAACCGGAAATATATCTTCTGCTGTTTTGTTGCTCAATTTCTTCAATTCAAGGTAGGGATCTTCATCACCAAGAACTTCATAAACTTTCTGATGTACAGCTGTTGAAATTTCACCAGCAGGTTTACCTGGCTTATAGGTTCTATTAAGTTCATCAATGCCTGTCATAACTGCTTTATGCAACAACTGTTCATCATCTGTTGATAATCTTGCCTCATAATGCACTCTTGTAAGCAAACAATGTGCACATCTTGGGTTAATCTTCATGTTTGTATCCTTCTATTTTTTAAATGATTAATTTTTTTAGATATTGTTATGAGAGTATTAAACAGTATTATAAGACACAGGACAATTATTCTGATGGTTTTTACAATATCATTTATTCCTGTTATATAGGCTGTACCTTCAACTGCCACATCTCATATTGAAGTAAATCCTGTAAATAATCCAGATGGTGCAGTGATTCTTATAATCGACGGGTTGGGCTCATCCTATATATACCCTGAAATGACACCTGAAAAAATAGACGGGGTTGAAATCAGAAAACCAGTATTAAAAAATTTTTCTTTTATATTTAACAAATCCGCACGTGTTCTTAACATATCAGCTCCCCACCCTTATACAGAAGCAGGTCATTCAATAATAGTAACTGGATATTCGGATGCTACCAGTAAAACAGTCGGGTTTAGTGGATGTACTATCTTTGATGTAGCAAAAGATAACGGTTTTAAACCATTTGCTGTTATGTAAAGAGGCGATTTTTCCAGTATGCGCAATGAACAGAATATAATAATCTATGATAAATCCAATTCCATCAACAATCCCAATATCCAAATAAACAGCAGTTAGAAATTGGATACTCGATTAGAAAAGGATATATTTAATTTATAATAATGGAAGGTAGAAAACCCTGATGTCTTCAGCATCAGGGCTGAATACCGTCCAATATATAACTTAACATATAAATAATGTTAAATCATAATAATTATGGTATGTTAAAAGCTTACAAGTATCGTATGTATCCAAACCAAATCCAACAGGAGTTAATCGCAAAACATATAGGAGCTTGTAGGTTCATATACAACTGGGCATTGGAGAACAAAATCAAATCTTATGAGCAGGATGGTAAAGCAATATCAAGATTTGAATTGAACAAACAGATAAGGGTATTAAAACAAGATCATGAATGGTTGAAAGAGATCAACTCTCAATCATTACAGGGAGCTACTCTTAACCTGGAAAATGCTTTTACCAAGTTTTTCAGAGAAAAATCAGGTTTTCCAAAGTTTAAATCCAAGAAAAACCCAGTACAATCGTTTTCTGTTCCTCAGTATTATAAAGTCGATTTTGGTAATAATAAAGTATACATACCTAAAATCGGCTGGATAAAAACCAGGCTGCATAGAAGTTTTGATGGTAAACAAAGGACTGCGACTATAACAAGAACACCGACAGGAAAATATTATATCAGTATTTTAGTCGATGACGACAAACAATTACCACAAAAACAGACATTCTACGAAGTTAATACAGTAGGAGTCGATGTAGGAATCAAGGATTTCGCTGTAACATCCGATGGTGAAAAAATCGATAATCCAAGATACCTGAAAAATTCAATTGAAAGATTGAAGGTATTACAGAAAAGGCTCAGCAGAAAAAAGAAGGGTTCTAACAATTACAGGAAACTGAAACATCAGATAGCAAAATATCATGAGAAAATTGCTAATCAGAGAGAAGATTTCCAGCATAAATTAAGTAATAAACTGATAAGCGAGAACCAAGCTGTAGCATTGGAAACTTTGAATGTAAAAGGACTGCTGAAAAATCATAATCTGGCACAGCATATAACTGATGCTTCATGGGGTAGTTTTGTTCAGAAATTAGAGTATAAAGCAGAATGGTACGGTAAAAATATTATCAAGATAGGACGATTCGACCCATCAAGCAAAATCTGTCATGTATGTGGATATTATCATCAGGATTTAGAACTTAAAGACAGAGAATGGGAATGTCCTGACTGTAAAACGATACATGATAGGGACATCAACGCATCAGTTAACATTAAAAAATTCGCACTGGATAAACAGAATCTAATAGGCATCAATTCACCTTCGGGATGAGGGGTAGAGCCTGTGGACTTGTTCCCATAAGGGAAAAGGATGAAACAGGAAGCCACTTGGTCTTTAGCCAAGTGGTAGTTCACTAATTTCTCACTCAAAAAAGGTACTGTTCAGTTAATGCATATTTCCCATTGATAAGGAGTATATAGATTTAGGGATTGATGTTTTCTGATATAATTATGATACGCGATGTACATATCGATCCAGTTATTGATATGCTGAACGAATTCCTGTTTATGTGGGAAGTATTTATCGAACACCTTGACCCTTCTTTTGAATAATTTAAACCATCTTTCGATATAATTCCTGATATCACCGGATATTACAACCCTCTTAATATCGAGTCTTTCCAGAGCTTTGTACCAAGGTCCACCATCCACAACTGCCATCTGAGGCAGTTCTCCGTACATTTTCTTTAAATCCTTAAAGAAAGATTTCGTAGTCAGGTAGTTCCTTGTAGGATAGATTCTGGCATAAATTATCTTTTTAGAATCGGGGTTTACAGCCGCGTATAGGTACCAGTACTCACTGCCAAGCTGTACTTTAGTCTCATCCACTACTATGGTTTATGGCAATTCTCCATCATAAGGCTGTACACACCATCCGAACTTCTGTACCCAGTAATGTACTCCTCTGTAGCTTATCGGTTCAGCCATATACGATAATAGTTCTGAAGTTCTCCTCAAACTTAATCCCTGCTGGTACAGAAGTATGGATAATGCTATAGCTTTCACATCTCTTCTTTTCCTTTCCACGAAAGATTTAATATCTACCGGTATCAAATCTGATAATGCCTCTAAGTTCATCATTCATCCCCCCTTAAATAGGGGGATGAATCCCCTATTTATTTCTTAACTGAACAGTGCCCTATATTATAATAAATAAAATTATGATGAAGTAGCATGAACCCTGTAATTATTTTTCTCATTGCACTTATTACAGTACTGGTGATGACCACTAAATTGAGGGTCCATCCGTTTTTAAGTTTGATTACAGCTTCTATTGTTGTAGGCATCCTTGACGGCAACCCTTTAGATGCCCTCAATTCAGTATCTCTTGGACTGGGGAGAGTGTTTTCACAATTTGCTATAATTATAACCTGTGGAAGTATAATAGGTCTGATTTTATTCCAGACAGGTGGCACTGCCATAATCGCAGATGACCTCATACGATTTTCCCGGAAACCGCTTTTTGCACTTAATCTTCTCGGGTTTTTATTCGCAGTTCCTGTCATGTGCAGTATACTTGCATATGTTATTTTTATACCGATTGCTAAAGATATCGGTTCAAGGTTAAATATACCAAAAGCTTCAGTCGCAGCATCCCTTGGGCTGGGAACTCTTGCGTCCTTTAACATGGTTTATCCATCGCCTGTTATTTTTTCTGCAGCAGAAGAACTGGGTGCAAATACAGGAGAAATATTATTGACAGGTCTGCCTGTTGCTGTTATTGTTACTATTGTCGGATATTATTATGCGAAAATATCCTGTAATTTTGGACCTCCACCGGTGATAAATCCCAGTGAAGCTGAAGATAATACACAGGGTTTACCAAGAATAAACCGGATTGAAGCCTATTCCCCAATATGTATTCCTGTTATCCTTATTTTATCAGGTGTGATTATTAACGAACAGACACCTCTGATAAATTTCATCAGCAACCGAAACATTGCCTTACTTATAGGTGTTATGCTTGCGTTTATCTCTGCACGTTCACTGGGACTGGAACAAATCAAAAATCGAACCGATAAAGCAGTGCGAAGAAGCGGGGTTGTATTGCTGGACATGTGTGGAGGAGGGGCTCTCGGTACAACACTTTCAATGACAGGTATAGGCAAAGATCTTGGACAGATGTTTACAACTCTGAATCTTCCCGATATTATAATTCCGTTTATGGTTGCTGTAGCAATTCAAAGTGTACAGGGTTCAAGAATTGTTACCATGCTTGTAGCACCATCCATTGTAGTTCCGTTCCTGCCTGAGCTCAACCTTCCTGCATCAATTACTCTCCTATCAATGGCTTCTGGGACTTTTCTTATTTCTCATGTCAATGACCCTTATTTCTGGATTTTCGGAGAACTTATAGAACTAAAAACCACTGAAATCTTTAGAAGTTACACTATCGGAGGAGTTTTAATGGGATTTACAGGCTTGGTGTTGACCTATATCAGTTATACAATACTGTATTAAAAGCAAATTGATAATTTACTAATTATAAAAGATTTAATGGGTAAATACCAAATTTATTATTTAGTTAAAAATTATCCTCTTATAACAAACAATCTCCAAATTTAGAGTAAATATAATGAGAATGGGTGATATAGAGCTTATAGATTTTCTTTTATCTGTCTGTATAGTTGATAAGGTCTTGATTCACTTTCCCTGTCTCCTTCAGATGAGACATTACTTTTTTTAGGAGTTTCCAGATGAGATGCCCGCAATCCTTTGACAAGACTTCTGCACATAAATAGCATTATAATACAAAACGGCAGTGCTGTAGTTATCGCTGCAGTCTGGAGCGCAGCCAGACCACCGGTTAATAATAGTACAGCTGCTACTGCACCCTGTGAAAATGCCCAAAATACTCTCTGATAAACAGATGGTTCGGGGTCACCTCCTGTTGCAAGAATGCAGACTACAAGCGAGCCTGAATCCGCAGAAGTTACAAAAAAAGTTGCTACAACTACTGTTGCCAGTGTTGAAGTGAGAACAGTTAATGGTAAATTTTCCAACAAAGCAAAAAGCGATATAGGTACACTTTCTGAAACTATCTGTACAAGTCCTCCTGAACCAAAAAGTTCTATGTATAATGCTGTGTTTCCAAAAGCTATCACCCAGATAAAGGTTACAATTGTTGGGACAATTAGTATGCCGCGAATGAATTCACGGATTGTACGCCCTCGGGATATGCGTGCAATAAACATCCCTACAAATGGTGACCATGATATCCACCAGCCCCAGAAAAACATTGTCCAGGATTTCTGCCATTCAATCCCCTGATAGGCATCCGTATTAAATGTCAGGCTGATAAGATTCTGCAGATAATCGCCCATACCCTGGACAAATGAACTTAAAAGGAATATTGTAGGACCTACGATTATTATAAACATCATCAATAAAAAACCAAAAGCCAGATTCATCTCACTGAGTATTCGTATTCCTTTTGTAAGCCCTGATACAACCGACATGGTAGCTGCCAGCGTGATTCCGATTATGAGTAAAATCTGGTTAAATGTAGATTCCGGCAAAACACCGAGATAATTAAGTCCTGAATTAATCTGCAATACACCCAAACCCAATGATGTAGCAACACCGAAAACAGTACCAAAAATCGCCATGACTTCTACAATGTTACCTATGAACCCGTAGATTCTGTCGCCAATCATTGGATATAGGGTTGAGCGTATAGATAGCGGGAGGTCATGTCGGTATCCGAAGTAGGCAAGTGAAAGCCCAATTATAATGTAGATTGCCCATGCATGAAGTCCCCAATGGAAAAATGTGAGGTTAATAGCCTGTTTGGCTGCTTCTATACTTTCAGGAGCTATCCCACCCGGTGGATTGGAGAAATGCAAAACCGGTTCTGCGACACTATAAAAAAGCAGTCCAATTCCCATGCCTGCGCTGAAAAGCATGGCAAACCAGCTTGTGTTACTAAATACTGGTACATCATCATCTTTACCGAGTTTTATATTACCGTAGGGACTGAGATAAAGCCAGATTATAAAAATGAGGAAAAAAGCCACAGAAAGAATATAGAACCAGCCAAAATAACTGATTATAGAATTTTGTAATGTATTGAAAAATTGTTTCATGAATTCTGTAAATAAGGAACCCAATACAACAAACATGACAATTACAGTAGCCGAAACAAAAAAAACAAAGGGGTTGATTTTCATCTTCATCTCTATTAACCTCGTTTTAACTTCTTGGATTGAGACATGTTGTACAATTTAAAACTGTAATTCATATAAAAGTATTACCGGTCTGTAGGCACTATCATTTAACATTGTTTTATCAATGGATTTGATAAATCTTATCTTTCAAACTTGGAAAAAGTTATTGTTTTAAATTGGTCTATAAATGGATGGTATTCTGGACACCAATAATTATTTAAGATATACTGTATTTAAAAAATATATTAATAAACTACTGTTATACAACAGTTATAAATTTTATAAATATATAACAAAAAGTCTTTATATATAAAAATATAATCATTATTATGAGGAGATTAATATATTTCGTGTGTTTGCACTAATTAATTAAACGAGGTAAGTAGGAATGGTGAAAATTGTACACGCTCAAACTGTGCTTGCAGAAGAAGATTTAAACTCACTCAAGGAAAAATGCAACGTATCATCAACCAAAGATGCCCTGAGCATCGCAGTACAGCATTATCTTGAGTGCGAATACACGAATACTGATGATGACATGTGGACGCATAAACTTGAAAAGGTTATGCAGAAAAAGAATCAAAGTACAAAAAACGAAGAGTAGATGGGTTAATAGGAGGTAGAACATATGAAAAACAAATTGAACAATTTAATGCAAAACAATGAGGATGCAGTATCACCGGTCATCGGTGTCATACTGATGGTAGCAATCACCGTCATCCTTGCAGCAGTAATAGGCTCATTCGTATTTGGAATGGGATCACCTGAACAGGCTCCTCAGGCTAGTATTAGAGGATCTGCGGAGACTATTGATAGTAATAACTCTATAAAAATTGAGCATCAGGGTGGAGAAGGTATCGAATTAGATTCAGCTAGTACTAAAATAACTGTAGCTGGTGATAAAGTAGATTTGACTTCAAGTCCTGATAATAGACTTGAAACTGGAGATGTCCTTTATATATATAATA
This sequence comes from Methanohalobium evestigatum Z-7303, assembly GCF_000196655.1. GTDB lineage: Archaea > Halobacteriota > Methanosarcinia > Methanosarcinales > Methanosarcinaceae > Methanohalobium > Methanohalobium evestigatum. Next base: position 437,957 of record NC_014253.1, read on the forward strand.
AAAGTGCCGGTAGCGACCTTAAACTTGCAAACAATACATCTATGAATAACTTAGGTATAGCAGGTTCAACTGAAACACCAACCAATGTCAAAATTATAGACGTTGCCAGTCAACAGTTGATAGCTGATATGAATGTACGGTTACCAAACAATAACTAACCGCTAAACTAAACACTTGCGCGCGCTACTCAAAGCGCCGCCCACCTTTTTTCTTCTTTTTTTTGCACCGATAAACCAGAGCTTATTTTGCGTATATCATGAAAACTACTTAATTCATGTTTTAGATAGCATGGGATTTATTTTTATTTTGAAAACCACCTCAATTTACACCACAACAATTGTTAATTGAACTGTGGTATTTTAATATTAGATTTCATAATTCTTAAAAGCTGCATAATAAATATACTTATAATAAAATTAAAACATTAGCTCAGGATTTCCCAATAACGCCCCACAAACCCTTTTTATTTTCTCTAGCTTCTTTTTCTAATTCTAAAAATTCATCCATGTATTCAATTTCAGCTTCATCATACACTCTGGCATATCCATCCTTGATTAGCATCCTATTGTACATGGTATCATTTTTTAAATACACATATGCTAGCAGCCTTCCATAGTATCCTCTTCTGTCTGAGATGTCATCATATTCCAGTCTTACTTCTTTGTCTTCAAGTATATTGGATGTATAATTATTCGCTTTAACACCCCATTCATGTAGATAACTGTCATTGTCTATACCTTCGAATTCTTCGGGTTTGTTTTCAGCATGTGTTTCTGGTGTATCTACACCTAGTAATCTCACCCTTTCAGTAGTACCATTAGAATAACGGATATCTATAGTGTCGCCATCAACTACTTTGATTACAGTGACCAAGTTTGTATCATTTGATTCAACATTATTATTGTCTGCGTCTATACATCCTGATAGAATTAAAAGAAATAAACAAACGGTTATAATAGCTATTATTTTGAAACTGATTTTATTCATGCTAATCGTTATAATATTATTAAATATTTAAATTAAGTTAAAACATTATATTATACCAATGTGATAGCTAAATTAGTCCTGTGTTAAGTCACATGGTTTCTGTGTGCTTCTATTCAGACATGTTAATGTAATGGTTGGGTAAAAATTTCAGGTTCACACAGAGGTCACATACCCTTAATATAGATTTTTAGTATAAAGAATAGAATCAAATCTCATATTTGTGCATACCTTCTATGCATATCGATTTTATATTAATATCTTGGGAATCAATAACCTCCTCTGATTTGAGATGGTTTTTATTTTAGTGTGTCAAAATTGAGATTGTAAATTGTAATTAATATGAAATTAATAAACACACAATTTCCTGCAGTCCTTCATATACTGCGGGAATACCCAAACCATCCAGATGTAATTAATAAAGTAATCTCATTTACAGAAGTCTGTATATGGAATATCGATATCTGGTGGAATTCTGAGGATTTCTTAGTGATACCTGAAAATTCCTGAGAAACCCATTGTACTGATTAGGGTTTTCCTAATAAATACTAAGGAATTCCATAGTACTCATTTAGTCAGTTGCAGGAGTTTAGGAAATCAGTACCAAGGGTTTAGTACACTAAACTCTACTAAACCCTGTACATGCACTAAATCAGTACTAAGGAATTACTTAGTCAGTACAATGGATTTCCTCAGGAAACCCTAAGTACTCACTTAGTACGCGTTGTGCGACTATGCTTGCCGATTTTATCCTATCGGAAGGATAGAGGCTAAGCTGGTCGACACCCAAGCGAAGAACGTAAGTTATCCTCATTGGGCTTACTTATGTGAGCTCACAGGATACGAATACGTCTAAATTCGCACCCTATGTCTGTACCCCCATATATGAGAGTACCCATTTAAATAGTTTATTATATAGAATACAAGTATTTATGTTAAATCTTATATATAAAGGTTTTTGAAAATGTGTAACAAGTGAATCAAATTAAACACCATAGAAAACAGATATGAAAACCTAATATATACTTTAACGCTCATTGGTGTTCATTAAAGACAAAAATTAACAAGATAAAATATCAGACCAAATCATCTAAAATCTAGTATAAGGCACTGGAGAAATAGTAAAAATTGCATATCATGATGTAGAAGTTGATTCTGTAATTCAATATGTAAAATCATTACCATTACATCAAAAGTTTGTATTGAGAAGTATATTGATTGCAGAAAAACAAAGAAATAGTGATAGATACATCACAAGCGGAGACGTAAATGATACGTATAAAAAAATATGTTTATCTTATTTAAGAGAGCCATTATCAACAGGAAGATTGTCACAAATAATATCTGAATTTGATACATCTCAAATAATAAATACAAAAATTAAAAAGAATGGAAGATACGGAAATACAAGAGTTATTGAAATTAATAATGATACGTATAAGTATTTATCTAAAATAGATGAAATATTAAAAGAACAAGGAATTTAATGTTCGACTTTAATCAATACACTGGTTCGCTAAAGTCGAGGTGATAAAATAACACTTCCCAATAATAAAGTGATTGTGAAATATAGTGATGAGATTATGGAAATAATGAAATTAGAAAAGAATTATTTTGAACCTTATTGAATTAAGTCCTGAAACTAAGAAAAAATTGAAAGCATTGAGACAAAATGGTATAGTAAAAAAGATAGGAAAAAACATTATCGTTCAGGTTGGATGATTCCTGAATATGTGAGAGAATATGTAGAAAAGGTTTTGAATGTTAACCAATGAAGAAGTATATATAATTTCACAAGAATTTGTAAATGATTTTGATGAACGATTTAAACAAATACAATATATAATTTCTGTATATACAAAAAATCCTCAATTTTTACCAAAAAGTGATGATTGTCATTTTCATAAAATATCTAAAAGAATAAGTGCATATATATTTAAATATTCCAAATATTTTTATTGTGTAAGATTTAAAATGGATACCAGACCTTTTTCTGCAAAAATAAAGAAAATATGTAAAAGATTAAATATTGATTTTGAATATAAGAATATTGTTAATTTAGAAAATGTAATAATAAATATGGTTTCAATTATAAAAGAAAAATATGGATTAAAAACGTATATTTACAAAGTAGATAATTATATTATTTTTGATACTTATTTTAGAGAGGTGAAATACAGTGCCAACAGTGATAGCAGCGATTAATTATTCAGAAATAGTGGTAAAAGGAAATTCACCATATCCAATGGAACAGAATGCTTACTTCCTGGTTGAAGAAGATGATGTTGATATAGCCATAGTAAATGATATACAGGAAGCAATTGATGAATATAAGAAAAACAATCCATACTGGATGTATGAACAAATCACGGTGTTGGTTGAGAAGAAGCTACTAGAAGCTGGCTTAACTTTAATGCCTGCAACCTACACTTCGGTCTACTTCTAATTTGCACATACAACGAAGTGCATGAGCTTAATTCAACGGTTAGCTCATGCTTTAACATTTTTAAAACGTAAAACGATTGGGTGATTTTTTGATAAAGATTAAGAATAACGGAAGAGCTTACATGCCGATGAGAGAACGTAGTGAAGAAGAAGCAGAACAGTATCCAAGGAAAGACCAGATTGCACAACATAAGGATTGTAGGTATTTTGATCCTGTATTTTTAATAAGTGTGTTTGCAGGATGAAAAAATTATCTACTAATGGTATGGACTTTTCAATTCTTAACATAAGCCTGCATTTAACTTAGCCATATAAAGTGATAGAAAATGATGATTAAAACTAATATTTAATGTGAGATATTTGAAGCTAAATATTCTCAAACAACAAAATGTACTATTTGTGAAGTATGTGGTCATTCACAATGCGGATAATATAATAAACTATTTAAATGGGTGTTGCGTACTTGATGATGGGGTAAAGATTTTTGGATTTATACATCCAATGTGATGACGAGCTAGTAGACCATTTAGTGTTGTACAGTAAGGAAAATGGGTTTGAGACGATAGAAGATGTTGCTACTTCTATTTTAAAAAACGAATTATGCGAATGTAAAGTTAGAAAGAATACATTTGCTATATATCTTCAATGACGGTCATTGGACCAGATGAAGACTTTTCTAAAAAAGCTAGGTGATTAAAACGATGAGTGGAACTGTTAACTTAACAGAAAATTACAGTACAGAAGATAAAACAACCTATTCTAAAATTACAAACGATAAAAAAGTCGAAACTTCAAATATTCCAGATTTAACAGTTATGAAACGCTGTAGACAGAATAACGAATTCTTTGATTCTCTATGCAATGGTTACATAACTGAATTAGGATATACTCAAGAGGGAGCAGTTAGAGAATTTATTACGTTATTAGCTTCACAAACAAGAGATCCAAACCAAATAGAGAGAATATTTGATGGTTCAGGACTTAATAATGGATTTGATGATATAATAAAGAATAAAATCATCGATGAAGTGCTAGAAAATACTGAACCTACAAGAGCAAAAAAGGATGACCCATATAATAAATACTTTTCAAAAAAAGGAAAGTTCGTTGTTAAGTATCTTGCAGAAGAAATTTTAAGAGAAAACCATTTCTTTACATTAAAAGATACAAAAGAAGTCTACTATTATCAAAATGGTGTTTATCTACCAAATGGTATTGATGAGATTTCCAAACAAGTACAAGATAAACTGGATGAACACTATAGAAAAAGTTACAAAAAAGAGGTTATAGATTATATAAAGACAAAAGCATTAGTAGACAGAGAATCTATAAACAATAATAAATACATAATAAATCTCAAAAACGGCCTTTATGATGTAAGTAAAGGCAAATTTCTACCACATTCACCAAAATATATGTCTACCATCCAGTTACCAGTGTATTATAAGCCAGAAGCTGAATGTCCAAATATTGAAAAATTCCTTTCTGATGTTACGAAGTCTGATAAAGATAAACAATTGATATTTGAGTGGATTGGATATACACTAATTCCTAACACTAGGCTCCAAAAATTCGTGATGTTTTATGGCCCACGAGATGGTGGAAAAAGTGTCTTAATAAAGCTTATCACTTGTTTATTGGGCAACTATAATGTCAGCGGTGAAAGTCTACAAAACCTAGAGAATGATGATTTTTCAATAGCTAATCTAGAAGGAAAATTATTAAACGCATTTCCAGATCTTCCTGATTATGGTTTTTATCAGAATTCAGTTATTAAAATTATGACTGGTGATGATGGATATATTAGAGTAAATATTAAAAAAGTACAACCATACAAGACTACAATCACAGCCCGTTTAATGTTTTCCACTAACAATCTACCTGTGATAAAAAACCCAGATGAAGCTTTCTTTAAAAGGTTGATGTTAATCGAATTTCCAAATACATTCCAGGGTGACAGCAAGGATGTAAACCTTATTGACAAATTAACAACATCTGAAGAATTATCAGGGTTGTTGAACAAAGCAATTGCAGCATTAGAAAGATTGCTTAAAAATGGTGAATTTTCTTATGACCTGAACCCTCTAGAAAACATGGAATTATACCAGAAACTTAGTAATCCTGTTGCTAAATTTGCTGATGAATGTGTTGGAGAAAGTAATGAATACACATTTAAAGTTGATATGTATAATGCCTATGTAGAATGGTGTGAAAAAGAAGATATTGTGCCTTTAAAAAAGAATGAATTTGGTAAACAATTCAAAAATCTAGGTTATAGAGATTCCAGGTTAAATACAGGTGATAGATCTTATTGTTGGGATGGGGTGTCACTTATTTAAAATGACCTTATCCCCACCTATTTTATTTACTTAATATTTTCTTTTACTGTAGTTTTTGATGTCTAAGTCTTATATGTAAATCTTTTATTACATTTTATTATCATCTTACAATCATAAATATTTTAGGTTTGAGTTTAGACAATGTCCTATTAATTTCCACTTTGGTCACCCTTGGTCTATGTACAGGAAGTGAAATAAATCGTACCAAATGAGTACCAAATCATTAGGTACAAACTCTAATAAACTTCCTGTAACTGACTAAGAGAGACCAATTTAATTTTTAATAATTTAATCTGACTTAGTCCTATACGGGTTAGTTATGTAAAATACCAAATGTTTCACATCATCTAAGAACTGTCTAAGCTCTTCGTCAAAAAATATTTTATTAATTTATCATTTTCTTTTATTTTTTATCATGTTTTCCATATTTAGCTTAGACAGTTAGACAACATTGGGTTTTTATTCCTCTATTACTGGTTAAACTCTGCAAGAGGACTAAATAATTCTCAAGTATTCATTTTGTCAGATGTACAGGAGGTGAAATAAATCGTACTAAATGAGTACCAAATCATTGGGTACAAACTCTAATAAACTTCCTGTAACTGACTAAGGGTTACCAATTAGTATATCAAGTCTTCCTAATAATTTAATTAAATCTCATTTGTAAAATTCTAAAATTCAAGGGTGTTAGTAAAAATCAGTACCTGATACCTCTGAATCGAAGATGGGTTACATCGGAAACAAAAGGACACACTAATTTCCGATGAATACAATGAACTTCCACTTTAGCTTAACTATATTTCAATTAAAGTCGAGATTATGGTTATATCTAATAAATTCTCCACTTTAATTAAAATGTATTCTTATTAAAGTCGAGATACATAGTAAAATTTTTCGACTTTAGTAAACCTATATTTTAATTAAAGTCGAGAACTATCCTGAAACCATTCTAAAAGAATGAATTCACTAACTATTCTCATTATGAAATTGGTATATTAACAGTTTTCCAGAAGAAATCAAGTATATATGTACTTCTTATGAAAACTAAGAATATTCTATGAAAATGCCTAGGTGGGACATATAATAAAGAGTTACTCTATATTTTATGGGGGAGGGTAAGATAGCTGCGGATTATTCTGAAACTCCACATGTATTGACAAATTAAATTATAAGTTCCATGTTAATAAACTGGTCTTTTTGTTAACATCGAACACTATACTTAAACCTACTTTTACTTGATTTAAAATTTAAGTTTATCACACTAACTTGTATGCACCATGAAATATTTAGTAAAAATTCAGTCAGTACAATTATTACTAATTGATTATTTAGTCAGATACAGTTAATAGTTATTATTTTCCAGAATTTTAGACAAAAAACTCTAATATTGGGATTTAACCCATATTATTGACTAATACCTGTAAATGACTAATATAAGTCAAGTATTTCTAATATTCCAAACAAAACTTTGCCAAATATATAAAATAAATATAATTTTTAGCCTTATTAAAATGGCTAAATACTGATTTACACATAAATATAACTGGTTTTTGATATTCAGGGAGGCTTCAAAAATATCCAACAATGTATTAAATTCACTCTATATGGTGATGAATGAAGGGGTTTGTTTTCATGAAATCATCTATGATAAAAAAGGATCTCCAGTTGATTATTTGATAACAGATTGTAATCCTGCTTATGAATCAATTATCGGATTGAAAAGACATGAGGTGATAGGACAAAAAGCTTCAGAAGTTTATGGTGCAGGTGAACCTCCTTATTTATCTACATATGCAAAAGTGGCTGAAACTGGTGAACAAACATATTTTGAAACTTATTTTCCACCATTTGACAAATATTTCAAAATATCTGCTATATCACCTGAAAAAGGAAAATTTGTAACTATCTTTAACGATATCACAGAATATAAAAACTTAAAAGATGATCTCCAACGAACAATAAATGAATTCAATTATCTTTTTGACAGCATGGAAGATGCTCTTTTTGTAGGTGATTTGGAAGGCAACATCCTTGATGTTAATGAAACTGCTGTTAAAAGATTGGGTTATTCCAAGCAAGAATTACTTTCAATGAATATTAAAGATATAGATGAGCTTTATGATGAAGACGGTATTAATGACAATATTCTAAATCTTCCTGAAAATGGGAAACAAAAGTTTGAATCGGTTCATATAACAAATAATGGTACTAGAATCCCTGTAGAAATCAATTCAAACTTGATTAAATATAAAGAAAAAACAGCGGTTCTTAGTGTAGTCCGTAATATTACTGATAGAAAAAACGCAGAAAAACTGATTCAAAGAAAAATACAGGAACAAAAGGCACTGTTGTCATCTACACCTGCTTATGTATATTTAAAAGATAGTAAATTGAATTATCTTACAGCAAATGATGCTTTTTGTAAAGTGGTTGGTTTTTCAATTGAAAATATAAAAGGCAAGAATGATTTCGATTTCTTACCAGAAAAAGAAGCAGAAAAATACCGTTCAGATGATACATCGGTTATGGAATCCAGAAAACCGATTTATAATTTGGAAGAAAAATATACTACATCCGAAGGAGAAATAAGGTGGGCTCTTACATCCAAAGTACCTTATTTTGATACTGAAGGAAATGTAATAGGTATAGTTGGTAGTTCACTGGATATTACTGAAAGGAAACGAATGTATGAGAAATTAGAAAGAGCTGAATATGAAAAAAGGGCTTTACTTAATTCTACTTCAGAAATAGTTGTGTACCATGACCTTGAGGGCAAGATTTTATGGTGTAATAAAGCAGCTACTAAATTTACGGGTCTAAATTGCAGAGATATGATAGGTCAGTATTGTTATAAACTGCTGTACAATAAATCAGAAATTTGTGACAATTGTCCTATATATGAAATTGTAAAAACCGGAAAACATTATGAAGAAACTGTGACCTTTACAAACAAAATATTGAACGTTAAAAAGGACCCAGTTCGAAATACCAGTGGAGATATAATTGGAATTATAACTGTTACCAATGATATCACTGATAGAGTTAAAACCGAAGAGAAAATAGAGAAATATGCAGAGGAATTGGAAAAAATAAATATAGAGCTTGAACATCGTGTTCGGAAACAGACAGAAGATATCATAAATGCTGAAAGGACAAGAGAACTTGAACTCCATCACAGAATAAAAAATAATCTTCAGGTTATATCAAGTTTGCTCAGCCTTCAATCAGAAAAATTCACAGATGATGAAGTAAAAGATGCTTTCATAGATACACAAAACCGTGTTAAATCAATGTCTCTTGTCCACAATAAATTGTACCAAACCAAAGGGCTGGAGAATGTAAACTCAAAAGACTACATAGAAGACCTTGTTGACCATTTGGTAGGTTTATATGGTGGTTCTAACATTACTATAAAAATCGATGTTCAGGATATATATTTTGGAATCGATACCATTATTCCACTTGGAATGATTATCACTGAACTTCTGTCTAACTCTTTGAAATATGCGTTCTTTGATGATGAACAAGGTGAAGTATATATTGGACTTTATCGGAATGAAGAAGGAAATTATAAATTAATTGTAGCTGATAATGGCAAGGGCTTTTCAGAGGATATTGATATAGAAGAACCTAATACACTTGGTCTACAGCTAGTAAATAGCCTTGTCGACCAGATTAATGGTGACTTTGAAGCAGAGACTATAAATGGTACAAAATTTGTCATCGAGTTTAATAATTAATTCTATACATTTCACAATAATTCTGATGTCTATATTACTTGATACCAATTATCCTATATAACAGCCTGGATGGGACATATAATAAAGAGTTACTCTATATTTAATAGGGGGCCTTAAGATAGCTGCGAATTATCTTGAAACTCCACACGTATTGACAATAAATCAAATATTGGATTTTTCATGTTAACGGACTAGGATTCTAATTAACGTGGAGATTGAATTTTTGGTACGTCTGATTTCCTTTATTTATACTATCCTGCACAATACTAAATCTATTCAAATCCTGCAAGAAACACTACGTATATTATTTTTATCAAATAATTCATCGAATCCTGATGTGGATGAACACCTTTATATACTTTAAATGCGTATTAGAGTTGCTTAAAGATAAAGACTGTTTGATTAAACGTATTGGTATTTAATGATGTTACTTTAACTGTACATACTATTTTTCCGTTATGTAATCCATCCTGTTTGTGTCTTTTTAGCGTTAATACAAGGATGTGAAAATTTTGTTTAATAGAGATGACTCAGCTCCAGTTAGATCTGGAGAAAGATACGATGTAGAAATTGAGAATATTGCAAGTAAAGGCGATGGAATCGCCAGAGTTGGTGGCTTTGTTATTTTTGTACCAGACACCTCTGTCGGCGATGAAGTCACAATTGCAGTTACCAAAGTAATGGATAATTTCGCTTTCGGTGAAATAGCCCAATAAACTCAATCTTCAAATAAAAGGAATGTTATTATGCATTCCTTTTTTATTTTTAACTACTCTTTTTCTAATATATAAGTTCACAATGAGGAACTTTTTACAAATTCCACTGTGGATGAAAAATTTTGAGCTAATAACTGTGTATATACTTGATTTCTTGTGGAGAATAAATTTCGATATCTAATCCTTTATAATATGAGTTTCCATAAAAAACAAAGTATTAATGAGGGATAAGAATTGAAAAAAATTACTAAAATACTAATTATCATGTTGCTTTTTACATCTATAGCGGCATTAGGTTGCACTGAAAATTCAGACACAGGTGTAGATGGTACAAATCAAAACGATGATAATACAGAAACAGAAAATCCAAACCAAGATAATGATTCAAAAGAAGCCAGTTTGAACGAATCTGATACATTAAGAATTGGTGCTTTTAATATTCAAGTATTTGGAACCAGCAAGGCTTCAGAACCTGAAACCATGAATACAATCGCCAAGATAATCCGCAATTATGACATTATAGCAATTCAGGAGATAAGAGATAAATCAGAAAATTCACTTCCTCAACTAGTAGAACTTGTTAATGAAGGCGATTATAATTACGATTTTGTAATGAGTGAACGTCTGGGTAGAACTGTAAGTAAAGAACAATATGCTTACATTTACAACACTGCAACTGTAGATATCTCAAACAATCCACATACATATCCAGAACCTGAAGGAACTGATCCTTTCCATAGGCAACCATATATTGCATCTTTTGAAGCTGTCAATGGCAATTTTGATGCTACTTTTATCACAGTACATACAGACCCAGATGAAGCTACTGAAGAAATCAATGCACTGGATTCTGTAGTAGAATATACCCATGAAAAATACTCTGAAGAAAGAGATTTCATTGTAATGGGCGACCTGAACGCTGATGGTTCGTATTTTGATGAAGACTTAGATTCGACAATGCATAATGATTATTACTACTGGTGCATCGGGGACGATATTGATACAACAACTGGTTCCACTGATTACACCTATGACAGGATAATCATTACAGAACCTGCTATGGAAGATTTCACAGATGATGCTCACATTTACAGGTACGATGACAAATATGACCTGAAACATGATGAAACGATGGATGTATCAGACCATTATCCTGTATATGCGACATTCTGGACCAATAAAGACGATGATAATATAACTTCAAATTATACACCTTCAGAACAAACTTTGACGTCTGAAAATAATGGTTATATAAATGATTCCAGTACTGAAGACCATGAAGATGTATATATCAGTGATTTGTCCTTGGAAGATGAATGGGTTAAAATAACAAACCCAGGAGAGACTTCTGTAGACCTAAATAACTGGAAAATCGAAGATGAAGCAAATCACGCTTACGAATTTACAGACTTCACTTTGGGTCCTAACAACACTGTGACATTGTACACTGATGAAGGTACCGATGCTGAAAATCAATTGTATTGGGGAAGCGGAAGAGCTATTTGGAACAACGATGGTGATAATGCTTATCTTTATGATTCAACAGGAGAATTAGTAGATAGTTATCAAGGTGATTGAGCATTTGGATATAAAAAAGCTGGATTAGAGGAGATGAATATCCAGCTTTCAATTATTTCAGATTAAGACCACGGTTGATTCTTTCAAATTGCTCATAGTATTTAGCACGCTGTATAAGTTCTTTGAAATATTCGTCCATTTCTATCACCAAACATCACTATGAAACCTAAAATATAAAAAGAAGAACCAAACGGTGTGAAAGTATTCAGTGATTATGCAATAAGGATATTAAAGAATACAATTGATCAAGAACATCATAGAAAAATTAATATCAAGTAACCTGAGATATAAAATTACTATGTCTGATAAGAAAATTGATGCTGATTTTATTAAATATTGGATGCCTTTCTATGATAAACCCGATATCGGTGCAGACTATTCTGAATACACTTCAATTATGAATAAAGTTCATAGAGATGTAGCTAACGGTACTATCTATGAATCGACTTTTAAGGACATATTAGATTGGAAAGCAGCTAGAATAAAGGGCAAAGTTGATTGGAACAACTTTGAATATTATGATAATACATTCAAAGAGATGCTAAAAGCTGAAGATGATGCTAAACTATCAATTTTATGTCAATTAGATGGAATCGGTGTACCTACTGCATCTACTATATTACATTTTATATATCCTGAAAGATTCCCAATTATTGACTATAGAGTAATGGAAGTTCTAAACAACTTTGGGTATCTTAATACTAAGAATGCAACTAGCGAAAGTAATTATCATAAATATCGCAATGTGATTCTAAATATTGCTGCTGAATCTAATTGCTCACTTAGCGAATTGGACAGAGCTCTATTTGCTTATCACAAAGAAAACTTAGATTAATAATGGAGAATATTCCAATTTGACGGTTGTGGTTATTTTGAATGATGGTTGGGTGTCAAGTAATACACTTGGTAAAGGAAAACCATTCTATTGGAAATTGGATGACGACTGTAACATTCATATTAAAAGAGAAATTAAAAATTGGAAAATTGAAACAGTTAGTTATGACCATCTGAATAAACTAAATAATTATATGGGTAGTGGAGATTGGGTCGGATTAAAAAACAACGTAAAGAAATTATCCAATGGTACTGAAGATGATGGTATTGGCACCTTCCTTTACAACCTGCATGAAGACACTTCCTATGCCCAATTATCAAGTCATTTGAGTGCTCTCTTTAACTATGCAGGTATCTGGGAACACAATGGTTATAGTAGAAATATGGAATTTAAATTAAAATCTGATAACTGGTGTAGAGATATTAAGAAATACTATCAACAAAAATCGAGAGAATAAAATTCGGCTTTTTGAGATAAATCCATTAGGTGTCTTAGATGAACATTTTCACTGCACTGAGTCAAGGTAGAGGAAGTTTAAATGAAGAAAACATGAGTGCAATGTTGGGTTATTTGCTCTCGCCTGAACAATCACATGGACTAAACGATGTATTTCTTAAAAAATTCCTAAGTTCTGTCGCTGAAATAAAAGATGGTCAATTACATGATTTGGATAACTTACTATTATCAAAAGATGAGATAAAAGTTGAAGTTAACTTTGAACAGCCATATAGTTATCATGGTTACAGTAGATATGTTGACATTGACATCAGAATTTTTGACAATCATTATAATGAACTCTATAGGCTCATAATAGAAAATAAGATAAAGCCGGCATCATCTTCCAGCAATCAATTCAAAGAGGAATATGAAGCTGTGATTTCTGATATAGAAGAGAATAGTGAGAATTCGCATCCAAAAGTAATAATGATTTTTCTTACACCCACAGGAAGACATAGCCAATTATTAAATGAATATGAAAATCTAAGTCAAGACATGTTGGGTAAAAATGAGAAGGTTTGGGTGTATTGGGCAGATGATGAGAACACTATAACTGATTTGCTCAGACAAATTTTAAAAGATGAATCTGAAGTAAAAATTGATCCTATAACAGATTATACAAAACATACTTTAAAGGCTTTTATTAGACACATACAGGAAACCAATATAAAATATACATCTCCTGGTAAAGTTGACCATAAACCGGGTGGGATAGTGGATTTTGCATATGCAAAGATATCGGATGGTTATTACAAAATAGAAAAATATGAAAGTACCACTATAAAGGTGTTCAATTTAGATTTACAGAGATATGAAGTAGCAAAACCAATACTCAGAAAAGTGAATGATGAAAAGAATTTAGGAGTTAATCTTTATCTTTCTACAAATAATGAGAGAAACACTAGAAGTTTAGGAAATATGGTTATAAAAAAGTTAAAGCAACAAAATAAGGATGATAAACCATCAAATGATGATTTGTAAATTAAGTATAATAGGTGTGTAAATCACTTATAATGTAAAAAAATCCTTTATTGCTAAAGGAGACTTGAATTGATAAAAATCTTTATTTAATAAATTTGCAACTTTCATAATATGAGTAGTTTTGAAACTGGTGCATGGTTACCATCAGCCATAATGCAAACTGTTGGTGCTTTATATGGAGTGTTCATTGCGATTATTATTTTAACAGTTCAACGCATGGGTGCTAAAAGCAGTAGCAGTAACCAAAAGGATTGGAATACAGATATTAATAAATTTAAAGAAAAAATATTACCTAATTTTAAAGTTATTGTAATTGTAATTGGAATAACCGAAATATCAAACGGTTTAATTCTTGGATATGGCATAAACCATAAGTTACCAAATTGGGCATTATCACTTTCCTATATTACATATGTTATAAGTACATTAGCTATTCTACTGTTTTCTTATTGGTTAGCAAAACACGCATTTGATGATTTTAGACAATTCCAAAATCGATAACTATAGAAAACAAACTTGAAATTCATAAGACAGGTATATCCAAATTTCAATCTCCCAGGGGTTTTTGTTTAACAACCGAATATGTATAGATATACTAAATCTAATACAGGATTTAATATCTACTCATATTAATATCTGTCAAATTTTCCTGTAAAAATCTAAAAAAAGTTCCCATGAGCATGAGAAAAATAGTATATACTTAGTCCTTGTAAAATATTACTAGTTTTAATTCAAAGTTTGCAGATGAAATAGTGTATATATGTGACTTCATATGGAACTGATGAACTAATATCGGCTGATGTAATGATATCTTTGTAAATCTCAATAATGAGCAGATTATACGTGAGTATATTTAATTATCCTATATAACAGCCTAGGTAGACTATATTATAAACAACATCCTAGATTTTAGGGGATAGGCAAAAGATGGCTACGAATTACTCTGAGACCCTCTAACACCCTTCATTCAGTGGAATATTATTAGTTTTAATCACTCTAATGGTGTTCAATGGAGCATACCTAATCTTTTATTTCATCCTCTAAAGAGAGACGATTTGATAGTCTGGACCAAAACTTTTATATTAATATATATGTATACATGTATACATGTATAAACATATAGAAATATATGATTATAATATCTCTAATTAATGGAATTAAACTATGAACCATAAAATCGAATTAAACAAGGATAATATAATATTTTACAAGAAAGACAGAGGTATTGACGGTCAAGAAATAGAATCAAAACAAAACATTAGTTATGATGTTTTTGAAAAAATGGATTGGCGTATTAATGTTAAAGATATAGTGCCGAACATTTCATCCAGTGGTGATATTCAGAAAATAACATTGCATATCTCTGATTATGAAACATTTGAAAAAGAAAGTAAAAATAGAGAAAAAATAGAACAAAAACAACAGGATATTGAAAAATCTGTAATTATCAATAGAGATACAATATCTTGGAATAAATATAATCAAATATTGATAAATACTGCAGAATGGCTTTACAAAAAAGGATATTTGTATGAATCAAAATTGCCAATATATGTGTCGAAAGGAAAACGATATCTATTAAATAGTGTTCCAAAGCATGATTATGGCAAAGATTTTCAGGCAAAACATAAGATATCAGACAATATTTGGCTTAACATTCATTTTTCAGCAAGGGATTGCAAAAGGCATGCTGAAACTTTAATGAATAAATTAGCTCCTTCTATTGATTATGAAATACGAGGTTTTGATTTAAATTGAAAATTCTTAATGTTTTCATTGGTAATGCAACAACCATCAATAAATTTATGCAATTAACCTAACGAAAGAAACAAACTAAAGAGACTTAAATAAAAGTTATAAATTTTAAAATATTAAAAGAATAAAAAATCTGTAGGGGATTAAATTGGAAACTGAACTAAATTTTGCAATCCAGAGAAACAGTAATAGTAGTCTAGAACCATGGGAAATAAACAACGAGGGACAACATGGTGCTCTTGTTTTAAGATATAGAGATTGTAACCTAAGCTGTTATTTATGTTATTTTCAACCTTATGCTTATTTGAACAGGACAACCTCAAGAAGACCTGTAACAAGTAGTTTGGAGACCTGCGTAAATCAGTTAAATAACCTAGATAGAAGTATAGGATGGGTACGAATTCAAGGTGGTGAACCTCTTTTAAACGATAGTAGGTCAAAATCTACGTCCATTCTTGCAGGTGAAGTGCTTAATCATATAGTATCCAATAACCTGAGCTCTTATGAAAATCCAAGAATAATAATCCAAACAAATGGAATCTGGTTGGGTAATGCATCAGTTGATAAAATTGATGAGTTTGTACAGAAAATAGTTGAATACCTCGAAAATGTAGGTTACGGAAAAATAGTATTAGAAATATCTTTTAAAGGATCAAATAGAGAAATGGCTAATTCATATGCGAAATCTATAAACACAACGAATGTTGATGATGTTTTAGCTACACAAATAAGTGGATATAATAAATTACATGAATCTATTAAAAATAATGCATGGGATAATGACATAAACAGATTAGCTATTTATCCTATAGCTGGATTTGGTCCTGAAATTAATAATCCAGGAATTATTCCTATACAGAAGATTGAAAATAGTGAGTATCCAATATTCCATCCAGATACATGGGATGAGAATTTCAGCAGAGTTATAGATGATTTCCGAAATACACTATCAACAAATGAAAGTGTTTACCAAGATTATCTAAATTCACATGGAAACAAAATACCTATGGAATCCATGGAGCCTAGAAGATTTCAAAGCGGATGGATAGCTAGAATCAATGATAGGCCTCAACTCAGAGCTTTTGCTGAAAATAATCTGCGGATAATAAGAGCTCCAAGGTTGAATATATTCATGAATAATATAGGGTTTGTTCCAGAAGCTGATGAAAATTTAATACAAAAAGTTGGCGAACTAAGAGAAGTATTTTATGAAGCAGATCCAAAAAGCCATTATCCATATCTTTGACTGATTTTTAATCAATAAAAATCTAACATAGGAAAATTGTATGCATGAGGATTAATAACCATTTTTATTCAATTCTCTTCTTATACTTAATATAGCTCATAACTTAATATTTATTAATTATATTTTTGATGAAAAATAATGTGATTAACTACAGTTGAAAAATTATTTTTTATCAATCAGTTTGTTAAGTTCTGCTTCAATTTCATTTATATCGCTATCTATTAGCTGTTGAAAATTAACCAAAAAATTATCCATTTCAGCTTTATCCATATTTTTTTTGTTATAAATTATATCTAATAAATAATTTAATTGCTCACGTAATTTTTTTTCTGCAAGATATCTATGACTTATTACATGTTCTAATTTCTGAGGAACATTCATATAATTTAAATAATCATGTTGTGATGCGTATCTATTTAAAGGTGTTAACGATAAATAAGAATCATCTTTAAACACTTCTATAGATTCTTCTATACCTAAAGCTGCTTTTACTTTGATTGTTTTCAAATCAAAGTTTTCTTCTGGATTCGGAAATATTCTATCCGTATTTATTTCTACAAGATTTAAATCATTTGTAAAATAATCATATAAGGGGTAATAAAAATTCTTTAATTTTTTCTCATTAAATGCAACTTTTCTATCTATATACGATTGTTCTATAAGTTCATCAGTTTTTTCAACATTAATCTTAGTATGTTCAACCATTTCTGATGTCTTCTTTGCATAATATCCAGTAAAGGCAACAAGGATAGCAGTAACAAAAGCTAATAAAACTGTTGCAATAGCTGTTATTAAAGATGGATTTGCTATTAAATAATCTACAACATTTATCATAAATGACACCAAAAACTCTGTAATTAAAAATTTTACTATGATTTACTAATTTAGGACGATATGAACACATATTGTTCAGTGAAACTCAAAATAATTCCACATAGATTGCTATAGCCTTAAATCGCTTATTTTATAACTCCAAACAAAAATAAATATAATCCATGTCGTAATTTTACAACATGGTGATAATTCAGATTATATTTTTAAATTTATAATGAATGGCAGGGTATAACAATGAGTAATTTTCAGGAAAAAGCTAATTTTATTTGGAGCGTGGCTGACGAGGTACTAAGAGACGACTTTAAACGTGGGAAATACCGGGATGTAATTCTTCCATTTACTGTTTTAAGACGTGTGGAATGTGTACTGGAACCTACCAAGGATAATGTAATACAAACTTACGAAAATGTCAAGGACAAAGTCAAAGACCCGCACAATGCACTTTGCCATGCTGCAGGTCATAGTTTTTACAACACATCACCGTATGACCTCAAGAAACTGCTGGATGACCCGAGCAACATAGGTCAGAACTTCAAGTCGTACATAAACAGTTTCTCCGAGAATATGCGAGATATCTTCGACAAGTTCTATCTCTGGAACTACATCGACCAGTTGATTGAAGATAACCTGCTGTACATGTTGCTTGAGAAGTTCTCAAACGTGGATTTACACCCTGATTCTGTAAGCAACCATGAGATGGGGTATATCTTCGAGGAATTGATAAGACGGTTCAATGAGGACGTCAATGAGAACCCTGGTGAGCACTTCACACCAAGAGAAGTTATCAGGCTCATGGTCAATCTAATTTTTTATCAGGATGAAGCAAAGCTCGGACACAATACGCCCATCAGGACAATCTACGACCCTGCATGCGGTACTGGCGGAATGCTGACTATCGCCAATGACCATATCCTCAAGGAAATCAATTCTAATGCTGATATCTGGCTGTTTGGACAGGAAGTAAATCCTGAAACATTTGCGATTGCAAAATCTGACATGATGCTTAAAGGAAACGACCGTGATGCTGAAAATATCAAAATGGGTTCTGTATTCTCAAATGACGGTCACCCAAACGAGACCTTTAATTATATGCTTTCAAATCCACCGTTTGGTAAGGACTGGAAAAAAGAACAGAACTTCATACTGGAGGAAGCCAAAAGTGCCAGTAGTAGATTTACTGCAGGACTACCAAGGAAAGATGATGGCCAGCTCCTGTTCCTGCAGCACATGATTTCAAAGATGAAGAGACCTGAAGATGGAGGAAGCAGGATTGCGGTTGTTACGAATGGTTCTCCACTATTTACGGGTGATGCTGGTTCAGGTGAAAGTGAAATCAGACGCTGGATAATCGAGAATGACTGGCTGGAAGCGATTGTTGCACTACCTGAGCAGTTGTTCTACAATACTGGCATCAATACCTATGTCTGGATAGTCACAAACCGCAAGGAAGATCACAGGAAAGGCAAGATACAGCTCGTTGATGCCAGAGAGTGCTATCAGAAGATGAGGAAGAGCCTCGGAGAAAAGAGACACGAGATTTCTTCTGAACAAATTGACACGATAACAAACCTGCATAACAATTTCAATGAAGGTCAGTATTCACAAATTTTTGACAACCACGAATTCGGATACAGGAAAATTACCATAGAACAACCACTCCGATTGAGCTTCCAGGTCACTCCTGAAAGGATAGAACAACTGAAGGAACAGAAAGCATTCAAGAACCTCGCTGTCAGCAAGAAGAGGAAGAATACAGAGGAGAAAGAAAAGGAAGAAGCTGAAGGTCAGAAACTGCAGGACTCCATAATCGAGATGCTATCCGAGATGGACAGCGAGAAGTTTTACAAGAACCGTGATGAATTCTGGAAGGTGCTCAATGATAATCTCAAGAAGCACGGTATAAACATAAATAATACTGTGGAAAAAGCTATTTTGGATTCGATGTCTGAGCGTGATGAAACAGCTGATATCTGTGTTGACAGCAAAAAACGGTGGGAACCTGACTCACAGCTCCGGGATTATGAGAACGTGCCGCTGGATGAGGATATCTATGATTACTTCGAACGTGAAGTGAAACCTCATGTGCCTGAAGCATGGATTGATGAATCAAAGACCGACCAATACGATAACGATGTTGGAAAAGTCGGATACATAATCAATTTCAACCGCTATTTCTACGAGTACGAACCACCAAGACCTCTGGAAGAGATAGAATCAGACATCAACGACCTTGAGAATGAAATTCTTGAACTGCTTCAGGAGGTTTCGCATTGAGCGGGGTTGTGCAGGAACAGAGACAGAAATTTTTCGATACTTCAGGATTCAAACCTTATCCTGAGTATAAAGATTCAGGTATTGAATGGTTGGGTGAAATTCCTGAGCATTGGGATGTAAAGCAATTACGAAGAGTTATAAAATCGTTAAAAAATGGAACAACAGCTCCTCAATTAGACAGTGGAACTACAAATTATCCAGTTACAAGGATAGAGACAATATCAAACGGGTATATAAACTACAATAATGTAGGATATCTTAAAGAAAATGATGTAGATAAAAGATATATTCTAAATAAAGATGACATACTTATATCTCATATAAATAGTTTAGAATATATTGGAAATTGTGCGATATACAAAGATAATGAAACACTTGTACATGGAATGAATCTTCTTAGATTAATTCCTGATGATAATATAATCCCTGACTTTCTTATTTATTATCTAAAAAGTAAAAACTTTAAATATTCGGCTAGGATACATGCTAAGCCAGCTATTAATCAAGCAAGTGTATCATCAACTGTTTTAAAATCGTTGAAATTCTCTTACCCTAGTAATTTTAATGAGCAAAAATCCATAGCCAATTTCCTCGATAAAGAGACCCATAAAATCGATAAACTGATAGAGAAAAAGCAGCGACTTGTTGAACTACTGGAAGAGAAACGCTCTGCTCTAATCAATCATACAGTGGCCAAAGGTCTTGACCCTGATGTTGAGATGAAGGATTCAGGTATCGAATGGCTGGGTGAGATTCCTGAGCATTGGGATGTTGTTAAACTAAAATATTTACTTCGTTCTAAAGTAACTGATGGACCTCATGAATCACCTGCATTCGTTGATAATGGAATTCCATTTTTATCAGCTGATTCTATTCAAAATGGTAAACTAAAATTTGAAAATTGTAGATATGTTCCATATGAAGACCACATTAGATACATCAGAAAATGCAAACCAGAAAAATATGATTTATTACTAGGAAAAGCCGCATCTGTAGGAAAAGTTGCATTGGTTGATGTTGATTTTGAATTTAGTATTTGGTCACCATTAGCATTAATAAAACCTGACACACGAGAATTAAATTCGAAACTACTATACTACGTTTTAAGGAGTAGATACGTTCAAAAACAAATAGATATGTTAAACCATACAAACACTCAAGACAATTTAGGGATGAAAGAAATAGAAAACTTGAAAATAATTTTGCCCTCCGTATCAGAACAAAAACAAATAGCAGATTATCTCGACCAAAGAACCTCAAAGATTGACGAACTAATAAATAAAATCAACCATCAGATAGAATACCTTAAAGAATACCGAACAGCCCTCATTTCTGCAGCAGTCACTGGAAAGATCGATGTTAGAGGAGAGGAGCAAAAGTGAGAACCACCGTTTCTGAGAACACATTCGAAAACGACATAGTGCAGACCCTTGTCAATCAGAAAGGATACATCCACAGAAAAAACAGTGACTACGATAAAGAACTCTGCATGGACCCTGAGATGGTTATTGAGTTCATTTGGGCTACACAATCAAAGGAGTGGGAGAAACTCGAGAAGCAATACGGTGAACAGGTGAAAGAGAGATTTCTGGAAAGACTGCAGAAGAACATCGAGAGACGTGGAACACTTGATGTGCTGAAGAAAGGTATCAAAGACAGGGGCTGCAGGTTCGACCTTGTGTATTTCAAACCCGAAACCACACTGAATGTAGAACATCAGGACAGATATAAAGCAAACAGGTTCTCGGTTATACAGCAGCTCCACTACAACACAAAAAACGAGAAGTCTATCGACCTTGTCCTTTTCATCAATGGATTACCCATTATCACATCAGAACTGAAGAATCCGCTCAACGAACAAAATGTCGAGCATGCGATACACCAGTACCGCAAAGATAGAAGCCCTAAAGAACCACTTCTGAGCCCGAGGAGATGCTTTGTACATTTTGCTGTCGATACCGACCTTGTCTACATGGCAACCAAACTGAAAGGAGAATCTACCAAATTCCTGCCTTTCAACAGAGGTTATGAGAACGGTTCAGGAAATCCACCACCAGAAGACCCGGAGAAATACAAGACATACTATCTTTGGGAAGAAATCTGGGATAAGGATATGCTTCTGGATATAATCTCAGACTATATCGTGCTTCTGGATGATGACGAATACATATTCCCGAGATACCATCAGCTCAAAGCAGTAAATTCGATGATTGAGAATGCAAGGCTCAACGGTCCGGGTCACAGGTATCTCGTACAGCACAGTACAGGAAGCGGAAAGAGTTTTACTATCGCATGGCTCTGCAACAAGTTGTCAGGACTGCACGATGAAAATAACAACCGGATATTCGATTCGATCATCGTGATTACAGACAGGAGAGTGCTCGACCAGCAGTTAAGCAGCACGATGTTTGAATTCGAACAGGTCAGAGGAACCGTGGAGTGGATAGACAGCAACAAGAAATCCGAACAGCTCAAACAGGCACTTGAGAGCAACAAGGAAATCATCGTGGTCACATTGCAGACATTCCCATTCCTTGTAGATGAAGCGAACCAGTTAAGCGACAGAAACTTCGCCATAGTGGTAGATGAAGCTCATTCATCTCAATCTGGAGAGACCGCCAGAGGAAGCAGAAAGGTACTCGTGTCAGCTGATGATGTGCAGTACGAAGATGAGATGGAGAAGGATGTCGAGGATGTCATAAACAGTGAGATCGAGAAAACTGTAGGACCTGCAAAGAACATCAGCTACTTTGCATTCACCGCAACACCCAAACAGAAAACATTGGAACTTTTCGGAACCAAAATGCCTGATGGTAGCTATGAGCCGTATCACTTGTATTCTATGAAACAGGCGATAGAAGAAGGGTTCATACTCAATCCACTTGAGAACTACACCACATTCGAGACCTATTTCGAGCTCAAAAAGAAAATCGAAGATGATCCTGAATACGATAGAACCACAGCATACGGGCTTTTAAGGTCTCATGTTGATTCTAGCAAACCCGCCATCAGTAAAAAGACATCGATTATGCTGGATCATTTCTACAACAATATAATGACCCGTATAGGCGGCAAAGCCAAAGCGATGGTTGTTACAAGTTCCAGAGCCAATGCAGTCAAATACAAACTGGAATTTGATAAACAGATAAACGATAATGGATATCCTTTCGAAGCACTCGTAGCATTCTCGGGCACCGTTGAAGGTAATGATGTCGAAAAGGTCTACAGCGACTATGAGTTCACAGAATCAAAGATGAACGGTTTTCCGGATAGCAAGACATCCCAGTATTTCGACGAGAACGATGATTACAGGATACTTATAGTTGCCAACAAGTTCCAGACAGGTTTCGACCAGCCGCTTCTACACACCATGTATGTGGATAAAAAACTGGGTGGTGTGAATGCTGTACAGACATTGAGCCGGTTGAACAGGATACATCCTGAAAAACACGACACAATGGTTCTCGATTTTGCCAATGATGCAGAAGATATAAAGAAATCATTCGAGAACTTCCATGTGAAAACTACATTGAGCGAAGGCACAGACCCGAACAAGCTTCACGATTATGAAGATGCATTGAAGGATTTCAGGATATTTACAGAAGATGATGTAGAAAAATTCGCTCAAGAATACTTCTCAACTTCAGGTACCCAGGCTAAACTCTACTCAATACTTGAACCCGTGATACAGGAATGGGAAAGTAGACCTGAAGAGGAAAGGAAGGATTTCAAGAAGCAGATGCAGTCATTCACCAGATTGTATGCTTTCCTGTCTCACATAATGACGTTTAGAGATACCGAGCTTGAGAAACTTTATCAGTTCTCCCGGTTCCTTGTAAAGAAACTGAAAATCGGTTATAAACGCCTGCCTACTGAGATTCTGGATTGTGTAGACCTTGAATCACTTCGTATCAGTGAAGACAGCAAAGGCAGTATCGTACTTACAGATAAAGAAGGTGAACTGAAACCAATTTCTGATATGGGGACTGGCACTACCAGAGAAGAAGAACTTGCACCGCTTTCTGAGATACTGAATGAACTCAATGAGCGATTTGGAACCGAATTTACAGAAGACGACAGAGTAGCTCAGGTCATAGAAGATATGAGAGACCGCTTGCTCAAGACGGAGAAACTTCAGAGAGCTGCAAACCCTGAGATTAATTCGAAGGATAATTTTGCAAGGACGTTTGAATGGTTCTTTGATGATGAAGTTGAGAACCTTATCAATACGAGCCTTGACTTATACAAAAAAATGAGCGATGATGGTGATTTACGACATAATGTTAAGCAGGCATTGTTGAAGGACATTTATAGTAAATTGGTTGAATCTGACAATAGAAAATAATAGATGGGTTTAAATGGAAATTGTAAATGTAGTTGCTACAGTCAAACTAAATTCTTATTTAGATTTGGCGAGTTTAGAAGATGCACTTCAAGATACACAAGTTGTATCTACAAGTAAAGTATGGCTTAAAATGAGACTAATGCCTGAAAACTATTATGTAGCTTTCTATAAATCTGGCAAGTTTCTCATAACAGGTGTAAAATCGACTGAAGATATATCTACCATTTCCAATAGAGTATTAGATATTTTAAAAAATGCTGGTATTGATGTTGATATTGAAGATACTTATATACAAAATATCGTTGCAGTCGATAAAATAGAGATGAACTCAACGCTTGAAAAAATAATTTACAACCTTGACCCTTCAAAGAGTAGCTATGAACCAGAACAATTTCCAGGATTGATATACAAAAATTGGGGTGCTAGTTTTCTTCTCTTTTCAAGTGGGAAAGTTGTAATTACAGGTGTGAAAGATGAGAATTATTTGGATGATTTAATTACTAAATTCAAAAATGAGATATCATTTGAATAAAATCATCCCAAAGGAAATTCATAAGTATCTTTGTATTTTTTGTAGCAATTGTAACATGTTGGCTTTGCTTTACTGATATTAGATTTATTCGATTTGCCACATATATGACAAGCACTTTCTTCTATATTTTCATCTCCTTTTTTCTTCCAAGTGCTAAAACATTTTTTACAATAAGGATACATAGGGTTTAATGATATCGAATCCCCACAGCGAATACAATATCCATTATCTGATTTGTTAGAATTGTTCTTTGTATTACTTTGTTTCTTAAAAACGTCAGACGTAGATTTGTCATTACTATTTATATCCTCTTCACTGTATCTAATAAGTCTTTTTGCTTCATCATAGATATCAGAATATAATTTAGGGTCTGAATCTTTTGAAACATATATTCCCATTTCATTATTATGAACTTCTGAATAACGGTACATGTTCATTGATGTTATCAAAGCTTCTTTATCATTTAAGTAACACTTAGCATGCAGATTTTTGCAAAAATTAGTACGTATAGAATTTAGAGACTTTAACCAATTATTTTCTTCTGGTTTTAAGTCATTTTTTCCATATATAACTCTAATATCTATTTTCATTCGGTCTTTATCTTGAATCAAATCTTTTAACCTTTCATTAATTTGGAGATATGGGCTTACAATAATTAATTTATCATCAGCATTTTTGATTATCTGTTCTAAATGATGAGATACTCCTGTTGTACTACAAAATTCAGTCATAATTCCTAAACCATCAAAATTTTATAAATATTTTTATGTTTATGTTCTTAATGTTCTAAAAATAATATAAAAATGGCACAGTAGAAATCCTGTTGAAATCGACATAAATTCCTACAGACCCAACTCTTGATAATCTTTTAAAAATAAGCTAATTAAGTATTTGAGTGTGAATTTACAAATTAGGTGTAGCTACCCAACTTGTGCTACCCCCAAAACACAAATTGGGCAGATAAGACTACTTTAAACCATATCTCCCCGCTGGTTGAACCCCCACTCAACCATTAACCACGCTCGTCCACTAATTTAAACAGGTGTAGAGATTTTACCCTCATTCTCTACATCTGCTTTCTAATCCCTATTATGTACTGTAAATATATATAATAAATGATGTTGTCATTTTTCTACCGTTAAATATTATAAAGCCATTAAATTTTTTAATGTTGTTATTTGGAAAAAGAACTTTTTCTAAAATATGAACAATTCGATGATATTAATCGTTTACTGAAAAACCTTATGCGACCCACGATACTGGCTACACCTACCATCTTAGCAGACCCACTGATACTATTCCCTCATAGCGGTACTTGATAAAATACAGTCTTTTGAGTATTCTTGCAGTTATTGATTATTTGAGATCGAGGAAGAGTTTAATCTTCCTTATATTCATTTAACATACAATTTTCACAATACATTGCACCCTTTTTAATTGAATTGTTTTTTAATTTGTAAAACGTGTAATAAGTGTCATCATCCTTTAAATCAACATCACATCTGACACAATCATCAAAACTATTTTTTTCTACATCATTCATTAATTTCAGATGGTATACAATTAGGACATAATAAACTTGAACCTGTAACTTCACCCATAATTTGTATATCTCCATCTTCATCAGGTTCTTTTCTGACCAATCCTGTACTTAACAGATAAGACTCTACACCCATTGGTTTATTACATTTTGAACAGTTCATTTGATTCAACCCTTTATCTAGATTACATACAAAATATATGTATTGAAATATATGGAGTCCATTACAATTAGTTCTTTTTTATGTATGCAATTTTACTAATATTCCTAATTGAATATTACCTAACAATAATTAGCATTGATTTAATAAAATATATTATGTATGTACCATAACATATTCTTGGATGAAACAATGGACGAAAAAGAACGATCATATCGAAAAATTGAAATTAAACATTTACAGAAACTAAAAGATATATCTGTAAATGATCAAAATATCTTTTTCAACAAAAATCCTAAATATGAATTTTTTAGGGATAGGTTATTTTGTATTCTTTTAGTTCAGGGCGCAGCTTTACATTATGTTAATGGAACTAATGGTATCAAAGATTTTGATATTCTTCTCTTGTATAAACAAAACCTTGAAGAAAAAGATGAAAATGGTAAATTGATAAAAATTCCTTACAGAAGGTTAATTGCATATGATTGTGGTATGCCTGAATTTGGCAGGTATCCACACGATGACATTAACCAATATCCTAACCGGAGAGTCGATGTTTTAATTCGAGAAATTGGAGAAGATTTAACGGATAATTATGATTTGATTACAGGAATCAGGAAATATTTTGAAACCGGAAATACCCCATCTATAAAACAATGGAAAAATAAAGATGTAGTAGGCATCTGGCCAGAAGAAATTCAGGGCGATTTAGTATGGAATACAAAGTCGCATTCAGATAATTATTGAAATTGAGTCCGTGAAGTAATCTCAAACATCATCTGTCTAAATTTGACCAACGTTTATAGTCAGTAACATAACTTTCGTTGTATAAATTTACTTGAACAAAATTTGCAAATGTAGTTCTTGTTGTCATAATTTTTTTCTACTGAAATCAATATAATTTATTATAATAACTGTAACTTTTCTTTACCATTTCATTTTCACTATCATGATTATTTTTATAAAAAACTCCATAATAATCTGGATTGGAAGGATGTTTTTCTAAAAAATGTTTATATTCCTTATCTGAAACAACATAACTCGAAGTCCCACACTCTGGACAAAAACCAAACATGTTAGCCTTCTTCCCACAATTTTTACACTTCGACATAATTCAAATTATGAAATTTAACATTATATATTTTTTCTAAAAGTGCATTTTATGGACTCGTTTTTCTGAACAAAAAGAAATTTTGTTTAAACTGTAAGAAGATAAAGCAAATTAGGAGGTTTAAAGAACTAATCTGATTAAGTATTAATTTGTAGTTTGGATTTATTATAATAACAAATAATATTGATTTTTTTAATAAACCAACTTTAAAAATTTGTTATTAAAACAAAAACCTATGAACAATCCTATGATATTCCGTCTTTGCCTGTTTGACTTTATTAAGATAATGAGCACTTCCTACAGTAGTTGCGACACGTCCTTGGATGAATTCTGCAACGCTTTCTTCAAGCATGACATTGAGGTGCCACTTGCGAATGCTGGCACCTACTTTTTTGATTTTTAAGTAACATACAGGAATTTATCAATCAAATATGGTTTTTAATTTATCTTCCAAGTTGATTTGTCCATCTTTCTTTATTTTATATTGGAATCCACAGCTTGGGCACTGTAACTTTATGTAATCCGGTTTTGCTGAAAATACTTTATCATAGACCTTTGTCCTATCATCTATTGCAAATTGAAGATATATTGCAGTGGTTGCCAAATCTGTATGTCCAAGTTGCAATTGTAATGTGCGTATATCCATTCCATTTTGGATACAGTAGATTGCATGACCGTGGCGGAATTTATGGGCGCTTAACCAAGGGATTTTAGATTCTTTTTTTAACTTGTTAATGAAAACTTTCGCACCATTTTCATTAAGGTTGATTATTTTGTCATCAGGTTTTAACGAATATCTGTTGATATGTTCCTGTATTATATCCAAAGTTTTTTGGTCAACAACAACAGTTCTTGGTTTCAATTCTTCTGTTTTTACACTTTTACCATAAATCGCTATTAATCTATCTTTAAAAGCAATATCTTTCACTCGGATACCATGATGATATTTTTGGATATACGTAGAGAAAAACCGACATTCTTCATCAATACATATTCTATCATCTTTTGCAACGCTCCATTTTGGACAATTGCCTTTCCTTTTACGATTCCCTGGAAATAAGCACTGGGTATAAACTCTTCTTGGCACACCAACGATTTCAGAAATTCGTGCACCAGTGAAAAACAGAAGTCTCACAAGTAACGAATAATCACCTTCTCTGGCTTTTTTCAATGCACAATCTTCTTCTAGGTCTTTTGCTAATTGTTCCAAGTCCAAAAAATCCTCATATTTTACATAAGCGCTTAAGTTTTTTATTGCTTCATGAGCCATATTTTCACCTTTTAAATTTTTAAATGGTTTTAAAAAGCAAAATAAAAGCAATGCTATTTTTAAATTGCAAAATAAGCTCTAAAAATTGGCCTATCACCGGTCATCGGTGTCATACTGATGGTAGCAATCACCGTCATCCTTGCAGCAGTAATAGGCTCATTCGTATTTGGAATGGAAAATCCTGAATCTGCACCGCAGGCGAGTATCCAAGGCAGTGCTTATTCTGACTCTGACGGTGACGACATAGTAATGATTAGTCACCAAGGAGGTGAAGAAATAGATTTACATAATAATGTCAGGATAACAATGAGTGGAAATGACGTCAATATTGGATCCGACAATGTTTCAAAATGGTTTAAAGCTGGTGATAAACTTTATATTATCTCCAACAGTAGCAGTTATTTCTTGGTTAACTCTACTAATTTAAATGCCGTTAATGCTGACTCTGGAATTGCCACCGATAACAACAGACCAGAAGTCAATATTATCGACATACCAAGTCAACAACCAATCGCCAACTTCAATTTAAGATTCCAATAAGGGGTGTTTCTAAAACACACCTTTTTTCTTTTTTTCCGCACCGATAAACCAGAGCTTATTTTGCGTATATCATGAAAACTACTTAATTCATGTTTTAGATAGCATGGGATTTATTTTTACTTTGGGAACATCTGTAAATTTTGTTTTCTATTAAAAATAGCATTCAAATATCCTGACAATTAATACAAAAATCTCTTTTCTGCAACGTATCAATTTTTAATTAATTTATTGTTTTGATATGACAAGTTTTTTAATCCATGTTTATTATGTTCCTTGCTGTTGTATTGAAAAAATAATAACACAAAATCAACGTTTTATAAACGAATTAACCAGCAAGATACTATTAAACCATGTCAGAATTTGTTATTTTTAATGGAATATATGAAACACTCGCGGGCCTCATATTTTATATTCTTGGTTTAATATTACTTCTAAGTTTTTTGGTGGTAGTTAAAATCAAATTATCCCAGACGAAAACTGACAGGGTTTTTAACAACGTATCTGAATTTCTGGAAAATGAGACCTATTTTAGACACGGGAAACACAAAACAGAAAAAGATTACCAGCAAAACCTTGAGGGCAAACTTGAAGTTTTAACCGAAAGGCACGGTTATAATATCAAATATGAAGCAGTGCCTAAAAACGGTAAATACAGAGTGGATTTTGTTGTTGAAAACCTTGTTGGAATTGAGATGAAGTTCTATCAAGGTGGGCATAAAATAGAAGAACAGTTGTGCAGACAAATTATAAATTATTCAAAATATTATCCCAAAATGATTGGACTTGTCTTAAACAGCACCAATAAAAATGATAAGGATTTGAAAAAAGAAATTGAGGAGATAATGGACAATCTGAATGTTATCGGTAAAAAAGATTATCGAATCATCGTTAAAAGCATAGGTAAAAGTAGCCAGAAGAAAGATTAAACGCTACTTTAGAAGTGAATTTATATAACTTCATAACTATAAGATAATTTATGGACGTTGAAGGGCTTTTAAAAAATACATGGTATGTATTCAGAGACAATTTTGTTGCGTTCGTAGTTGGTTCTATCGTAGCAGTCATAGGTTCTATATTAATTGTAACCATTGCGCCTCTGTTTTACGGTCTAACCTATATGGCTTTGAAAGGTGTAAAAGGTGTAAAAGTAGAAATCAATGACGTTTTTGAGGGTTTTCACCATTTTGCCAAAAGTTGGATTTTTGCGATAATTACAGGTGTACTACTATTTATAGGATATATGGCATTTGTAATCCCCGGTGTCATTTTGTCGATTTTACTGGTCTATGCTCTTCCACTTTTGGTTATTAAAGACTATAATAGTATAGATGCCATCAGAGAAAGCATCTCTTTTAGCCGGGAAAATCTTGCAGACACTCTGGTAATATTTGTCATCGGTGCGTTTATTAACTTTGTAGGTGGAGCAATAACATTCGGCTTTATATTATCACTTCCATTTGCCACAATATTGTACACAAAAGCGACAAAAAGTCTTATAAAAGAACATGAAACATATCCAGAAACAGAAGTTGTCGGCGGATAATTTAATAAACATCCGCCATTAGTTCATTTTTAGTCACATGAAGATAGGTGATAGAACCCGGCATACTGTCGTATCCAAGAACGATTGATGATTCATCAAAATCAACTGGATTTGAATTTCCAGGCCATGTAATATCAAAGGTTATCGTTCCATTCCTTGTTATTAATTTCAAATAATGCTGTGAAAGGTCATTAAGTGTAAAAGATGTATTTCCATCATTAATAACTACATCTGGAGGTATACTTATATCACTGGATTTATTCCATGAAAAATCAGGATTTGAACCATCACTACTGGGTGGTGTGTATTCCATTACAAAGGAATCATTTAAAAAGTTGACAATAACCTCTTTTTCATTGGGAAAAGTATCTACACCCGTCCAATGCTCTTTATAATCTGGTTTAACAGTTATATCCTCATATTCAACCCAAATTTGTACTTCTGTTCCTCCGCTTTTCTTTAATCTATAAGTCAGAGTTTTATTGCCTGAGCTTGCTTTAATTTTAAAATCGGAGGGGTTTAGTTTCTGTGAACCCTCTGCCACAAGGTCAAATGAAAAATCATACATAGGTTCATCCTTAGAAGTATTTAGTGCACCCACTTTAAAAGAGTCAGTTAACGTTGATGTCCCCTGTGGAGGTATCGTTTCAAGTTCAATTATTGCTGTATTATTTTCTGTATCTACTAATGAACTGCTGTATGTCTGTGAACTGGCATAATCCGCCCATGCCCTGTAATACTTACTTTTTATATATACAAAAATTTTATCAGATTTCAGTGGATTTGTCCTGTTTTTATCTGCTGTGGTGTTGGGATATAACACCTCTGGTATATTATCAGAATTCATAGATATACTGACTTTTCCTTTACCACTTACAGATGAATCACCATTAACTTTCATGAGCGGAAGTGTCAGAGTTTCTCCGTTATAATGAAATTCAGGTGGTGATATCATTATAGCATTACCCTCTGGATACTTTGACCAAACACCACCTCCTTCATAGGCGACTTTACGGCCATCTTTTATGTATTCAATTGAACCAAGAGAACAGTTGAATTTTATAAACCCATCATTATCAGTATAATTTTCCCAGCACCCCCATTGGTGGCGTACTTTTTTAAAATCATCATACCAGCTCGCATCTATATCAGTACTTACAACAACCATTTTGCTTTTATTGTAATCTTCAGTTTCACCATTTACGTTGATAGTACCGCCCATAAGGGATATGTCAGTTGTCTGTCCAGGTGATTCTCCAAGTGCTACTTTACTTGTTCTTGAATCAAGTACCGTTAAACCCTGTTCCACACGCTGTGCTTTGGCATCATCCTCCAGTTCATAAATAGTGGGATAACTGTAAACCATCATTGCACTTATAGAAATCATGGTAATCCCCAGAATAAGCACCATCCCCACTACAGAGGATACAGCGTCACTGGATTTTAAAAATTTTAAATTCATACTGGTTTTCCACACCCTGATTATTCGATAGTAGCACTCATTGGTGAATAGACAATGTGAACATCTATATTATCTGAATAGTTTTTATGAGCATTTATTGTATTATTGACATCATATACTGCTACATCCATATTCATCGTGTCATCAAAATATGTACCCCATCCTTCGTAATACTTGCTTGTAATCCTAACATCAACTTCTGATACATTCTGATAACTATAAACATTGGAATGTCCTCCATCAGACACCACCCGAACAATTCCCTGACCAGATTGACTTGATGACCCCGAAACAAGTGTTACAGGCATCACCAGTACATCTTTGTTAAATGAAAAACGCGGCTGTGTAATAGCTATCGATTCACCGGTAGGATATTTTGCCCATGTACCAGTATTTTCATAACATATAGAAGTACCTTCAAATCTATTCTCGATTATTCGCATTTGCCTTTCAAAAACCTGATACTCGTAGGAATTAGAGGTCGAGTTCCATCTCTTTAAGGTTATATTCATTAAACTATTTCCAGTAATAGAAAGAGAACCACCCCTCATTTGAAGCTCAATAGACTGTGAAGGAGCATTTCCAAAAACAATTTCATTAATATTTGCTGCAAGTACAGTATAGCTCTGTTTGATGTTTTCTGTATGTTCTACTTCCTGCATATGGTCAAGGAGAGGAAACCCGGCCACACCGATAACAGAAACTGCCAGCAACATCACCCCAAGCAGAATAACAAAATCAACAACCTCAGATACTGCATGGTCAGACGTTTTTAATGTTTTTAATGTCATATTTACAATATTTATCGTTTTTTTTAATATATTATTCAGTGTACTTCTATAAGGTTTTTGGACGAATTATAAAAGAAATAGTGATTTGTTGATGAACTGTATATGGTAGTTGTCTCTACTTGGGTATTACATACTGAATAGGGTACTTTAACCTTGACCTGATTCTGGGATTCAAAAGTTATCTCATTTGATTTATTGGAAAAATTGACTGAATAATATTCACCCGCTACCTTATCAGGGATAGTGAATTCATACTTAAGACTATTTACACCAGATTTACCCGTGTTTGAAATGATTGTATCTACATTTGTTAACTGAAGAGCCATATCATTTCCGTAGGTTTCAAACTCTTCACGGGTAACTGTCTCTTCTGTCTGGTCCATCATAGAAAAAAAGGAATTCATAACCATAATAAATGCCAGCACTGATATTGAGAAAATTAAGATTGAACCAACAGAAACTGAAACCGCACTATCATCTTTTAAAAACCTTTTAATCATAATTCCACCTATGGCAGAGTTACTGGTACAGTAGCATTGACCTGCTTTGAATTAGAAGACATATTGATATATAGTCTGGTAACTTTTAACCTTTTAACCGTAAAATCTTGATTGTTTATTAATTTTCCAGAAAGAACCACCTGTCCTATGAGATATCTTCCGTTGTTTATTTTTAGATAATAACCATCATTATTGATAGACTCATCAAAATTAAATGAAAATGAATTACCATCAATTGAGTTGTTTATAATATCCATCTGGTAAATGTCGCTTTTTGTATCAGTTGTTATTGTATCGGTTCTATTTGTAACTGTTACATTAATATCTCCACTTTCATTGTACAACTCTATAGACCATATGAGAGTATCACTCTGGTTTATGGCTGAAATTTTGAAAGAATTGTTCTGGTCACCCTGTGCACCAGTATTATTGGATAAATATAGTAAAAAGTTATCTGTTGTATTGATATTATCTACAATTGTCCAATTGGAGTTTCCATTTTTGATTCCATTATCAGTCAGATACGCATCCTCCACACTACTATTCTTAACTGAAACCGCAAGACCTGAATACGCATATAGGTTAGAAATCCTTTGAACATAGCTGGACATGTACTGGTTAAAAATATCAGAATTGAACGACTGATTATCCGTAGCGTTTATAAACGCATCCTCAGCCGCATCAGAACTAATTTTTATGGCGTTTGAGTAATCAAAACGATAGGTGTCAATACTTGACTCCGAAGCCATGTTACTTGAGTATATTACATTGTTTAACATAACCGTTAAAAACACAATGCTTATTCCTATAGCAAAACCAGTTATTAATATCATCTGTGCAGAATCATCCTCATTAAACATGGTAACCTTACCTTATATACGCCATAAAGTTAGTTGTATATCAACAATATTATAAAAATCAGTTGAATTGTTTAAATCATTTATTCCAGTTTTGGATGAAAATTTCGAAATATCTGATATATCAGGATTTGATATAACAATCTTTCTAGATACGATTACTGCATTGTCAGATGGCTCTCCATTATATATGTAAGGTGACCTTATCCTTTCGCCATCTTCTTCTATATAAATAAAATGTATATTGTGAGCAATCCCACGTTTTACCAGTACATTTTCCAGCATTTTGCTTGTTGAACTGTTTAATTGTTTACTTTGATTGGATTTGGCTACATATGAGCTCCCATTCCATATATAGACATTACCACTCCAGTTTAACAGGTCAGTTTTTAATCGAGACTCATGCCCATATTCTGAATGGTCAAGTGAATCCATGATATCATATCCCATTGTCTGTAATTGTGTTTCTATATGTGTGTTGGCTGTAGATGATGTAAGAGGAGTCAGCGATGTTGCCTGCACTGCAAAAACGACCACTGAAACCATGATAATTGCAGCCATTACCGCTTCAAGGGTATGCATCTGACCCGTATCATCATTTTTAAGACTGATTTGTAATCTGGATATATCCATATTACCATATCCTGACCGATAAAATCTGAGACTTTAGGTTATTACCTTCATCTCTGAAGATAACAATTCGTTTGGTCTGTCCTATATCTTTATAGGATGGTACTGGGTCGCCTGTAGAACGAATAATAGATGTATTATTTTCTAAAGTTACATTGAGCCTGTAAGTAAAATATGAACCATTTAATCCAAGTATATTGTGATATTGGCTGGTGTTGTTGAAAAAATCATCAATTTTATCTTTGTCAACAAAATTATTTGTGGATTCAGTGTTGTCGCTTAATGTATTTTCAACAAGTTCGGTCGCTGTTCTATCTGCTATTAAAGTTACTTCATTAGAATTTGACTGCAGAGGTGTAAAAAGGCCTGATGCGTACTGGAATACAAAAAATACTGCAAATAAAAAAAAGGTTATTGCTATCAGGTAATCAAGAGTTAACTGTCCCTTATCGTCAAATTCGTTTTTTGTTTTCATGGAACCAAGTTTTCAATCTTTTGGATTTAACTCAATTACTTTCCTTTATCTGATTTACATCATTTTCAATGCTTTGAAGTGCATTGAAATCAAAATTAGACCCTGCAAGCTTTTGAATGAACCAGATGGATTTTATATGATCAGTTTTTGTAAGTTTCCAGTCTGATTTTTCACCGTTATGGCTTATGCCCGCTGAATACCTGAGTAGTTCCTGTCGCACATCATCACTTATCCAGCTCAACTCTTTATAATAAGTTAATACCTCATCGAGATTATTACCACCTACTCGATTCATGAGGTATTTGAGCCATTCCATGCAAATTCTCATACTAACTGAATTTTTGGGAATATATCCAAGCTGTACATTCTGACCAGTTGAAACGGTTTCTATGTCCTCTTTTCCTTCAGTTCTGTTAACAGTAGATGAACTTTTTAATTCCTCTAATGAATTTGCAAGTACCTGGTTTTCTTTATGGTTACGTTTAATTGCATTTTTGATAACTGGTAATTCCTCTTCAACTTTTGAAAGAATCTCGTCCCTTTCTTTTGTATTTTTATCAATTTGTGATAACTTTGATTCAACTGTATCGATTTTGGACAATTTATCATACAAATCAGAGAATTTGGATTCATAATCTTCATTAACTTCATTAAGGTGTGATAACAGGTCTTTGTAGGAATCGTACATATCAGAAATACTTTGCTGTATATTTGACAATTCTGATTTTATTTCCTGATTATCGGATTGAGTACTATCAAGTGCACTTTCAAGTTCATCTACACGGGTCCCTATTGAATTTAACTTACTATCACTTTCGTTACTGATTCCAAGTGAATCCTGAAGATTTTTGAGTTGATATTCGAGATTGTCTATTCTGTCACTTGTAGAATAATAGGAATTATCAATCTTTGATTCAAAATCCTCATTTCGCCTCTGTATTTCTTTGATTCTGTCATCCAGTTCATCCACTGTATCAGAAAGGTTTTGTAGGTCATCAGTAACCTTTTCAACTCTGGTAACAGAACCATTAACCTTGCTCTGTAATTCCTGGAGGTTCCCTGTCTGATTAGTAGCCACTCTTGATGCTATATAATCCATGTATTCCTTATTGAAAACCTTGTCTATTTTTTTGTCAACAACGTCTTTAACCTGTTTCTGATGATCGTTAAGCTTTTTATTTACCAGTCTGTCAACCTGTTCAAAATTTAATCCTGCAGGCTGTCCTGTATAATGACCTTGCATTTGGACATTTTCTGTTGTGGGTTCAAATTCAAAATCATCCTGTTTGGAACCTGTTAAATTTTCACGGAACTGTTTCATTCGTTTCCGCAATCTTCCGCGCTGGGTAATTCCTTTAAAGAAACCAGATATTTTGCCAACTTTTGACGTTTTCTCTTCTTCAGTTTCCTCTGTTTCCTGTTCAAAAGAAGGGACAAATTCAGGAGAAGATTCTTCCTGTTCTTCTTCCTCAATTTCTTCCTTCATCTGTTCCATCTGGTTTTTAAGACTCCTGCGACCTGATGAACCTTTAACCAGCACTTTGAATGGACTCAAAACTTTCTCAAATTTGGGTTTTAGTCTTTTTACTTTTGAAAATCTGGATATATCTTTAGCTTCTTCAGATTCATCAAGTTCTTCATCACCTACATTTTCAGAAACGTCTTCTGAATCTTCAGTATCCTCAGGTAAATAAGGTTCAAATAGAGGTGGAGGTGTCAAGTCATCAACAGCGGTTTCAGTCTTTTCTGAATCTTTTGTTTGCTCAGTTGAACCTGTTGCTTTCTGCCTGATATTTTTAAATTTGTTTTTAAATGATGCTGTTAAATCATTAAATTTTTCAGCATATTCGGCATTTTTCCGCTCACTTGAATCGCTTTTTTCACTCTCAATTGCAGATACATCTGAAGTTTGCAGGTTTGGTTGTGATTCGTTTGACCTTTTAAAAAAACTACTATCTTTGGCACCGTCAAAACTGGTTTTAATTGTTTCTACTACATTTTCATTACCGGATTCTGACGAACCTGATTGTTCAGTTCTCGGGGTTTCACTATATTCTGATTCCTTATTATCGTTAAATGATAGACTTTCAGGCTCATCTGGTTCTATTGAAGAACTATTATCTGCAGATCCTTCTTCATTTTGAATATTTGTTTGGAATTCATCGACCTTTTTGCGTAACTGGTCAAAACTTTCTGTCAAATTCCCTTCATGGGTTATGTTCTGGAATTTATCTTTGAATGGTTCCAGTGGCTTTTCTTCATCAACTGATTTGTTTACAGGTTTTGCCAACGGCTGGTCTTCAGACTGTGCCTCTTCAAGCTCATCAAACAAATTCCTGCGTTGTGTAATTGATTTAAATTTGTTCTTTAATGATGAAGAATCATCGGATTTATCTGATTGAGGTTCAGTTTCTTCTGTTTTTTCAGGATAAGTAATATCAGATTCTACTGTTTGATTATTATCTGTTTCTGATTCTGAATCTTTCAGGTCTGTCTCAAAGGATTGTTCAATTTCACCAAGTGAAATGTCCTGAGATGAATTATCCTTTGTTTCATTTTCATTATTAAACGTCTCAAAAGGTGGTTCATCAGAATCAGAAATATTTTGCTCTGTATTTTCAACTTCGTCTGATGATGCTATAGTTGATAAATCAGGTACATCATCAAAAGGTTTAGATTCAGATGCTTCTGATTCAGAACCCCCCTGTTCCAGAACGTCAACCTCTTCCATGGGCTCATCGCTGAATGCGTTCTGGAGTATATCAGGTGCCTGTTCAAAAGATGATTGCACATCTGAACCTGAATTATCCCCTGCACTACTTTCACTATTATCAGACACAAGATTTGTTAGGTCAGGTACGTCGTCAAAAGAAGGTACTTCTGTTGTTCCTGATTCAGAAATTTCATCCTCTTCTTCAGGTTCAACAGACTCTAATTCCTCTACCTCTTCCATGGGCTCGTCGCTGAACGCGTTCTGGAGTATATCAGGTGCTTGCCCAAAAGATGATTGTTCATTACAACCTGATGATTTTTCACTTTCGTTATCATCATTGTTTTCTGATGCCAGAGCTGATAAATCAGGTACATCATCAAAAGATGGCGGTTCAGGAGGAGATTCCTTTTCATCTGTTTGATGATTGTTGTCACCATAATCATTTTCGTTTTTTTCTTTTCCCATGGAAGCTCGCTCATAATTAACCAACTTTCAAATTTGTTGATACAACGGTATAAAATTTTCTAACAAAATATAATAATGTTAAATATTTATTTAAAGGTTACTCCTTTATAAATTGTTTCAGCAGGTCCTTCCATGTAAAGAAAACCTTTACCATCAAGCTCTATATTAAGCATTCCTCCTTTTGTATGAACCAATACAGGATTGTTTACTTTACCCAATAGATTTGAAATGTATGCTGATGCCACAGAACCTGTACCACAGCTTAATGTCTCATCTTCCACTCCACGTTCATAGGTTCTAATAGTTATCTCATCATTGGAGTCAATTCTTACAAAATTAACATTGGCACCATTTGGAAAAGTCTCATCAAACCGTATTTTGGGTGCAGTATTCTGTATATTAAAATCCAGATTTTCAACAAATATAACTGCATGGGGTACGCCAGTATTAACCACTGATACTGGATAATCATGTAAATCTACATTGATAAAATCATCATCAGAATCTCCCTGCGCAGGGATATCAGAACGCTTTGTCAGTGGTTTGCCCATATTTACTTTGACCCAGAAACCACCATCATCTTTGCGGGTTTTTACATTATAGACATCTGCAATTGTTTCTACCGTAGATTCACCAAGATTAATGTACCCATTATCATAAGCGTATTTTACAAGACATCGTATACCATTGCCACACATTTCAGCCTCTGATGCGTCGGGCTGCAACAATCTCATTTTCATGTCAGCTTTATCAGAACCAGATATATAAAGGATACCATCTGCTCCTATTCCAAACTTACGTCTGCAGTATTTAACCGCAAAATCAGCCTTTTGATTTTCAGGAACAATTTCATTTTCAAACTCATCGATTACAATAAAATCATTCCCGTTACCATGTAATTTTGTGAATTCAATCATACCAGTTAGAATCACCATATTTATATAAAAAATCTAACCCTGCGAAAAGAACCAAAACACTATTAATATTTATAGTTTAAAACAAAATAGTTTTAGTTCTTAACCATTTTATTAAAAAAAGTACCAGAAAAATAAAAAACCAAATGCTTAATTCCTGACCTTGAAATCTCTGAATTCATTAGTTGGTTCATACCAATTGACATTAACATTTTCAACATTTGCCAGTGAAGGTCCAGAGTGTAGTTTATCAATCAGTTTATTCATTTTCTCCTGACTTCCTTCTGCTACAACCCTTACTCTTCCGTCAGGCAAATTCTGTACATATCCAGTAAGTCCAAGATGCGTAGCAGCATCATTTGTGAACTGCCTGAAAAACACACCCTGGACTCTACCTGATACATAAATTTCTGCACCGACTTCTGGTGTTGATTCTGGTTCCTGCATGGTTAATTGTTTATCTTTCAGCAATTATAAAAACTTTGGTCTTTTTGTTACATATTTAGCAAGAGGTTGCTCGCGGTAGGGCATTCCTTGTATTTCTGAAAGCACCCGGTTGTTCAATTCTTCAACTGTCATTTCTGAACTCTTTGGCTTCTTGGGCAGTGATTCAGACCTTATGGTTACATTCAGTTTACCGCTTTCTATCTCACGGTCACCTATCACAACAACATAAGGTATCCATTCACGTCCTGCTTCACGTATCTTTTTGCCTACTGTATCTTCTCTATCATCGATATCAACACGGCAGTTCAATTGTTCATAAATTTTTTCTGCAAAATCAAAATGGTGCTCGTGTACAGGTATAATTCTTACCTGTGTTGGTGATAACCATACTGGAAGCATGGGTACTTCGCCATTATCAATTTTCATTGCATTTTTCTCAAGAAGTGCGTATATACATCTCTCGATTGCACCACTGGGTGAACAATGAAGCATAGTTGGTCTTTTTGATTCCCCATTCCTATCAATATAACTGATATCATAGGTTTCAGCATTCTCCACATCTATCTGCACTGTTGACAGTGCACTTGCTTTTCCAAGTGCATCAATGAAATTGAATTCGAATTTGAGAACAAAATAGAAAAAGCGTGTATCCCACATCTCAACAAGTACAGGCTTGTTGACTGTTTTTGCCATCTCTGTTATAAAATCCTTATTATTTTCATAGAAATCACGGGTAAAACGTATTGCAACTTCATAATCATCAACATCAACACCGATATTATCAAGTGTATTTATACACATTTTGTACTGGTCATCGAATTCAGAAATCGACTGGTCCATATCCTCACAGAATGTATGCATATCAGGCATTGTGAAACTACGGAGGCGCTTCATACCTACAAGCTCTCCACGCTGTTCTTTTCTGAAACTGTATCTTGTCATTTCTACCATTTTAAGTGGAAGATTCTTGTAGGATATTGTCATGTCATGAGACATCAAAAATTGTCCGAAACAGGCTGCAAATCTGAGGAAGAGGCGACGTTTATCGGATTCAATGGAATACTGACGTGCAGGGAATCTGTCCAGATACTTTTTCAGTGTGGGGTGGTTCATATCATACATTATGGGTGTTTCAACTTCCATGGCCCCTGATCTGATTGCCTCATCAAGCACATAATTTTCAAGAAGTGATTTTATAAACCTTCCTCTGGGATAGTATCGAAGGTTCCCGGAATCAGAACCCTGTTCATAATCCGCAATCCCCAGCCTTTTCATTAGTTCAACATGTGGAGGAGTTTTATCTACAACTCGACTTTCTGATATTTCATAATTTACAAACCTTTCAAGGTTGGAATGGTCTGAAAAATCAAAACTATCAACATCACGGAGTTCACCATCAGGTGTTAGAACATACCAGTAAGACTTGGCAGTTTCTTCTGCCTTTAAAGCTTCTGAAACCACTTCTTCCTCTTCAGATTCAAAACCAGTACTTTCCCCAGTAGCTGATGTTGACGTACTCTCCAGACGAATAGTACGAGATAATTCTGATAATGGATGACCTTTACAGTTTATATTGAATGACTTGTACCAGCCAAATGGTGCGCGCTTGACTTCATATTTGTCAGAAAGTTCTTTTTCTATTTTTTTGAGTGCCTTTACCGCTGTATCAGGAGATGATAGTTCATTACTCAGATGTGCATATGGGTAAAGCATTATACGGTCTGTATTAATCTGACCCATTACATTTTTGATTTCATCTACAGTCCGTTTTACAATTTCATCTATATCCGATTCATCCGGTTTTTCAACCGCCAGAAAAACCGTCAATGCTTCTTCAAGACGTCCACTTTTTTGGGACTCATCAACTTTTTCAGCCACTGGTGTACTTTTTTTTACTTCGTATTCTATATAATCTGAATGAACCAACAATAATCGCATGATTTCACCTTTATAAGAGTTAATGAAACTAATTGATGCCGTGTTTATTAATGTTTAATCAATACCTAATAAGATTTATAGGTTTTATCCGCACTCCTAAATTTACATAAAATCATGTAAACTTAGGTGAGAAAGTATCATCTTTCTCGTTTAATTCGTTTGCATATTTATTTTCGAGTTATTGTATCTCCAATATGCAATATACAAAGGTTCTTTGAGATTAGCTTTGTAGTCCGTGCCAGACAAATGCATTTCTTTTTTAGCAATATTTACAGCGCTGTTTATATCTCTCGAAAGGGTCTGACCGCATTTTTTACAGGTAAAAGTTCTTACTTCCGGGTCCTTCTTTTCTACATCTTCACAAATACAGCATTTTTTTGTTGTATTTTTCTCATCAACTTTTTTGAAAGTTTTTCCTGATTTATCACAAACCCATTCAATTGTACCACGCAATTTTGCGATGAGAGTTTGATTTAAGATACTGCGATTTGCTTTTTTATGCGGTGAAACTTCTTTCGATGGCGTATAATCACCAATTAAGATTTTATCGTAGTTTCTGCAAAGATAGTTTGCTATAGTAAACATACCCAACTTTGTCTGTTCTCGTTTGGTATGTAGTGCTTTCTCCAGCGCTTTGTCGTATCTTTTCCAATTGTTACTTGGTTCCCAATATCCTCTTGTTTCACTTATAGGTATAAATTGAGATTTGCGTTTGCAGTTATCTCGTTTAGACATTAAATCATCAATCACGCCATCCCAGTATTTTATCTCGTCTAAATTCTGGAATTCGATTGTATTTCCTTTGTAATCATAAGCTGTTAAGAGGTTCTTATGATTTGGGTCGAGAGCAATCCATTTTTCCACATCTTTTTTTGGAGTTTTGTCTTTTACAACTGTTAATATAGCATAAAATTTCCCACGTTGTTTCACCAATCTAAATGCTCTTGGTTCACCACCATCAAGTTTTGGTTTCTCATTTAGTGTTCCAACAACTTTTAATTGTTTGGAATATTTGTCTTTACCCAAGCTTATGATTACGGTTTTACCATCTATTTTCCATCCAATTTTTTCTTCATATTCAAGTGAGAACCACTTGGTTTTCCAACTTCTGTGTTGAGGATGTCCTACTTCGGGTATCTGGAAAAAGTTTTCATAAGATTTTGCTAACCTTATCGCTACGTTTTTCAGAACTGAAGAATAAACAGTTTTCAAAAATGGTTTTTCTTCTTTTAAACGTGGAACCTGGTTTCTCAAGTTGTATTTATTGATGAGTTTGTTCCTACTACCATTATACTTATAGTCATATTCGACCATGTCGTAAAGATAATTATATAACCAGTTACATATCTTCGATTGACCATCGAGAATATTCTCATCTTCACCGGAGAAATAAATCTCCTGTTTTAGAGTGAATGTAACTGTATTTTTAAATTTATCTTTATTCCGAAACGACATTATAATCATCAAATAGCTTTTCGTTTGTCTCCTTGATTTTTTTGTTCTTATGACCATAGTTTCTATAAAGTTTTGCGGAAAAAACCGTGATGATAGTAAGAACATCTTCGAACAATTCAATTTCGTATGTTTTATCTTCTGTTTGATTGATTATTTCTATTTTAACACCATTTACAATTATTACATACTGTGTGCAATATTATGCAAATTTGTTGTATAATATGGGAACTGTTTTATTCCCAAATCCCATTATCCGTTATTTTCTGATTTATCTGTATTCTGGCCTAAATTATACCCGTAACTGCGTAGCTCACTTACATACACTCTGTATGCAGCAATCAACGCTCCCAGAAGTATCGGAGCCGCGAAAAATCCGGCGATACCTCCGACAAATGCTCCTCCGATGAATGCAAGCATGATTAACAACGGATGAACTTTTGACTTAAGACTTGCAAGATATGGTCGCATAAATAGCTCAGGGGGTAAATAAATAACTATTGATGCAACGAGGAAAAAAATCAATGCCGCTTCAATGCCCTGATTGAAATAACGAAGTAATGCAAGAGGTAGAAGT
This sequence comes from Methanohalobium evestigatum Z-7303, assembly GCF_000196655.1. Lineage (GTDB taxonomy): Archaea > Halobacteriota > Methanosarcinia > Methanosarcinales > Methanosarcinaceae > Methanohalobium > Methanohalobium evestigatum. The sequence goes on from NC_014253.1 coordinate 482,444, forward strand.
ACCATATACCCTGCAAACAGTGGTACTACAGCCGCTATGAAAATTAATGCGGATAACGCAAGAATGTGTGAAAAACCGAAAACATAAAACACTATCGCAGACATAATACTGACAAAAAGTGCTGCATAGGCATTACCAATAAATATACCCCCAAGGATTTTATCCAGTTCTGTTACATAGTTTTGAAACGTTTTCTGGTAATTACTGGGAGTTATATCAAGAACTTTTTGATACAGTGTATTCCCATCCGAAAGCAAGAAATAGCAAACAATAATAGAAATTACAAGATTTAATAAAAATATTACAAGGTCTTTAGCATAAGATACAATCCCTATTTCTCTAAGAATTGGTATAATTGATTGTGAAATATCCTGTATACTTTGTTCAATTCCAGTATGCAAAAAATCTGGTATTTCTACATTGTTTATAAAACCTGTAAGGGATGATATAACTTCATTCTGATTTTGGACAATCCATGTTATCTGCTGTATTATTTCCAGTATTCCCATACCAAGTATAAATATAATTGGAATAACAATACATATAGTTGCCACAAGCGCACCTACGCGTTTATTTTTATTTAATTTCAGGTAAATAGGTCGGGATATATAAGCAAAAACAAGACCAAGTATTATCCCATCAGCGAGCGGACGCAAAATGAATATAATTGCAAGGAAAAATAAAGCTACCGCTATAGCTGCAATAATCTTCCATTTATGTTCTATAAGCAGTACCATACCGTCTTTTTTTTCCTGATTCATTGCAAATCCTGTGTGTTTATATGGTTGCTATTACAATTTAAACAATCTAATAAATCAATAAAAACAAAACTGTATACTATTACTTACTGGTATAAATATATAAAAGCAAGATATAATATTTTTTATTTAAATTGTTACTGATGACAAACCTGTAACAAATCGAAAAATAAAATATAAAGGTTTTATTTAATAATCATTTTTAATTATTAATTAGTTTTTTATATACCTAATTTTATGTAAGGTCATCTATCAAAACACCGACATAGTAATGCTCTGTATCTACCAAATTACTCCTCCATGTCGGTGTTATCTCCTCTTTCTAACTATAATTAAATCAATCATATACGATTTCAGTAATATATAGCCTATATAGAATATATCGATTAAATTTATATCATTCAAAACTATTCGTAAACCGAGCACTCAATGGCTGTCTGTGCCGTTTTTATACAGCACCATATATATAGAGTGTAGAAAAATCAAAAAAGATTGAACAACACCTACCTCGAATTCTATGCAACCTCTTAACCTTTCGGTGTCGTTCTTTTTTTTTCAAGAGTATTATTACAATCTGCAAACTTCGCTTTTACGTATCCAGTTGATATCAGACTGATACAGTTCTCTCAAATCACGAAGACCCAGTTTCAACATCGCAACACGACTAACTCCCAGACCCCATGCAAGAACTGGATGTTTAATACCAAGCGGATCTGTTACTTCTTTTCTAAAAATTCCGGCACCTCCGAGTTCTATCCAGCCCATACCATCAATATATACTTCAGGTTCTACGCTGGGTTCTGTATAGGGGAAATAACCCGGTCTGAAACGAACGTTCTCAAAACCCATCCGGTGATAAAATTCTGCCAGGCATCCGAGCAAATTGGCAAAAGACATGTTTTTATCCATAACAACACCTTCAAGTTGCTCGAATTCAGGAAGATGGGTAGGGTCTATAGTTTCTCTACGATATGCTCGGTCTATACAGAAAGCCTTCACTGGTGGTTCAGGGTTATCTGCAAGATATTTGATGGTTACTGCGGTTGTATGGGTTCTTAAAACATTCCTTCTGGCTATATTTTCATCCCATCGACCACCCCAGCCGGTAGAACTGATGTCCCCACCATGTTCATGCATAGCACAAACATTGTCTTTACATTCTTCATCAATTTCTGACGTGGATTCAAGATGGAATGTATCTTGCATATCACGTGCAGGATGATCTTGTGGCTGGAAAAGTGCATCAAAATTCCAGAAAGAACTTTGTATAATTTCCCCTTTTATTTCAGTAAAACCCATTTCAATAAAAATCTGGCGCATTTGGTTGATTAGGCGCTGGTAGGGGTGTATCTTTGCACCGTAAATCGGTTTCGGAGGTGTATGTATATTATATGAGCGGAAGTTTTTCTTCTTCCATTCTCCTGTTTTTAGAAGTTGTGAAGTTAGCTGGGTGATTTCCTCCCCTATTTCAATACCCTGTGATACCAGTTCACGTCCCTGATTTGTTATTGAAACATATCTGTATTTTTCTTCATTCTTGATAACAAGTTTACGCTTGAGAAGGTCTTTGAGAGCCGATTTTTCACTATCCTTTTCAAGCAGTTCCTCTTCTGTAAATGCAATTCCAGATTTATCAGGTTCCTGTGCATATTGTTTAAATTTTGAAAGGATTTTTTCGTCATCACCTATTTCTGGTGAACCTACCAAAGGCATTATCATACTGTTTTTAACATCTGCCCAACCTTTTTTCTTGAGCCATCCGATAGCAATACCTACCATTTTAGGGGATAGCTGGTTTTTTAAATCATCAATAGCTACTGGTTCAGAAATATATTCAATTATCTGACGTTCAGGCAAACCATTATCAGCATATTCTACACCTTCCCTTGTTATTGTATAATTCACAGAAACCTCTTCATCGACTTTTGCCAGCCCTTCTTCCTCGAGTAAAAAGGCTGATTGCATGGCGGCTTCAGGCTTCAGTGAAGTTTTTTCAGCCAGTGTTTCGGGTGTTGTGGATTCCAGTTCTCCCAGTGCAATTAAAACCTTTTTTTCATTAATTGAAAGATTATAATCAGATGCTTCATGTTGTTGCTTTTGCTCACTCATTTCATCACTCTTTTAATCGCAGTTTTTAAGATAATTTTACCCTGACAGTTCAATGTACATATTTTCTGTATTCACCCAATCCGTATTCATCCAATCTTTCTTTGGCTAATTCACGTTTTTCTTGATGATCTTTTAAAAATTCGGACATAAGCTCTGCAGTATATTTTTTACAGCTTCCACACATCCGCGTTCCACTTACACATTCATCATAAATTTCTGTAAGCTGTTTGTCATCATCTATTAAATGAAACATCAATAATTCATAAACAGAACAATTTTTCGGATTGCCTCCCAACTTTTTCTGTTCTTCAAGGCTGACACATCCACCGGTTTTGGATCGTTTGACTTTTTTGGCTCCTTCTTTCGGGTCCTCGGTCAATGCGATATAACTATCCGGGTCACTGCTTGACATTTTACCGCCCTGTAAACCCGACATGAACCTGTGATATGTTGCTACAGGCGGAACAAATGAATAGCCACCAGCCTCAAGTTCTACCTGACGGACAATATCTAATATAGCTTCAAAATCATCTGTCCCAAATATGTCAACATGCCCTTCAAAGACTTTACTTTTACCGGGTGCATGTTTTTTAATCTGTTTCAATACATATTCAGGAGCTGATTTATTGCGAATACTAAAATATTGGTTCCCATTATTATCTTCACGGGTTTCAATTCTTAACATGTTCATTTTATGAGCCAGTCCCCGAGTCAGGCGTATATGAGGGTCCTGATCCGCTCCTACCGGTACGACCGTCGGCTTTGGACCATCGAATTCCTTTAACTGCGGCTGTAGAATATCAGCGCTCTGGGTAAGAGTGCTTATCATGTGTGATACATTGGTTTCTCCACCAAACCCATATATAGCACTGAGTTCTGAATAATTGGTTTTTGACCCCAACTCAAATGCCATATTTTTGACATTATCACATTTCGACTGGAAGTAAATATGCCCATCCGGTTCAAAACCCAGAGCTATTAAACTTAAAATGTATTCATTAATTCCAAGTTCACGGCATTTGTCCCAAGAAAGCCCCCTTACTGCGTAAGCCTCTCTGTCTGCAATACCGACAAAAGCATCTGCACCCATCTGTTGATGCCAGATTATTTCATCCATTACCATTTTACCGCCAAGATGTACCATGCCTGAAGGCATGAAACCACTGATAACAGAAAACGGTTCACCCTTGTTCATTGCATCTACAATCAGGTTGTAGTTTCTATGACCGAATACTATATTTCGCCTCATGAATTTGTGAGGGGATGGAATATCAGAATACACATCTTCAATCGGTGATATCCCAAACTCATCGAATAATTTAGAATAATCCTCTATATCCAGTGTACCCCATGGGTCGATTTTCATTTTCATATCCATATGGTGCCTCTTCAAATCGTTATGTGGATATTATGTTTTCTATTATATATTAATATCAATTGTAGCAGATATCAAATAAACAAAGATGGCAGAATACGATTGCCATCCAGATGGTTAAACATTACGATTTTCAAACGTATACAAAAAGGATGTGGATTTGTAAAATAAAGTTATTGCAATTTATCAAACCTGTAGGGTATCTCTTCAGTATCCGGTATCTTTGATACCAGATTTAAAAAATCAGGTTCATGCATCAGACATCTGCTACGTTTACCTTTAAAATGAGAATAATTGCGGATATTGTTCCATATATCCTTTAATGAATCGTTCTGGATATTTCCAAATTCAAAAGGTATATAGGGGCAGGGTTTTACTGAACCATCCACACATACATGCATCCATCTCTGACCTGCCATACATCCAAGCATCTCTCCTTCAAAATATGTATTTGAAAACACTCTCGGACCTTGAGGATTGGAATTTATTTCATGGTACATATCCAGTATTGATTCACGTTCTGTATCAGACAATATAGGATCCTGCGGTTTTTTGGGAACTGATTCCCATAACGACAGTTCATGAACTCCAAGCTGTGATGCCAGTTCATAAAGTCTGGGCAATTCACCCATTCTATTGGGTGAAACATGGGTTGCCATTGTCACAAGCAAACCCGCATCTACTGCATTTTTAATGGCATTTAGAGCCATTTCATGCGCTCCATCAAGCCTTCTTACAGAATCATGTTTTTCAGAATCTGTGGAATAAATACTGATTAAAAGATTATGGAGACCGGATTCTTTTAGACGTTTGGCTGTTTCAGGTGTTAGTTCTGTTCCCGGAGTGAATATGTTTACTATCGCCCGGTCTTTATCCACATAATCTATAAGTTCAAAGATTTCCTCCCTGAGCAGCGGGTCACCTTCTGTAAAAGTAATTATAAATGCACCCATATCCAGTGCTTCATCAATAGTCCTTTTAATGGTATCTACATCAAGGTCTCCTTCTCCACCACTTACAACACAATGCTCACAGTTACATTTACATTCACGGGTGATTTCAAAGGACACAGTTTCTGGTATATATTTACCAAACGCTATCTTCGTTTCTGCATACAATAACCGCTTAAATGGTCCACTTGGTATCGGTGGCAGCCAAGTTGATGCAATTACACTTTCTTCATTCCATGTTGCAGGTTTTTCTTTTTTAAGGCGTGAATTGATTTTGTCCAAAAACGGAGAACAGGTTGATTTTAAAGTGCCTTTTGCCTCAAGCTGTAAAAAACCATCTTGATGGTTAAGGTCAATCGACAACCCAGGAATCGACATCAATGATATATTTTCTTTACTGTTTGTGGATAATGATTTTGGAATATCGGTGTTTGAGCTCATTGTAACCCTTTTTAACTTATTGATGGGCTATTAAAAAACAATCCTTGATTAAATTAGTGGTTATATAAAACAGACAAACCCTAAGCGATTGGATAATGATATTGAAATATTACACCACTATCTTGTGATGCAATAAAACAAATCATTGGTTTATTCAGCTTTTTCTGCAAAAGCAAGATTACCGCTTATACGGTTTATTTTAACTTTTACATTCTGACCTTTTGCAGCACCAGGTACAAATATGGTGAATTTATCAAGTTTTGCAATTCCATCGCCCTTGGAACCTACTGCGGTGATTTGAACATCATAAACTTTGCCTTCTTCGACCGCTACCGTTGGTGTCGTACCAGAAGATGCCTTTTTCTTTTTAATCGGACGATGTGCACCACATGCCAGACATTTCATTACCAGTACCCTGTCAACTTTTTCCAATTGGGTATCTGGTCGTCCACATTCTGTGCACAATACATATTCATTCAGGTAGGAATCAAGGTTTGATTTTATCAATTCTTTGGGAAATCTACCCTGGAATACAGCTCTACTTCCTTCTATCTTACCTGCAGTACCAAGTTCACGGTTTAGATATTTTAAAACATGTTCAGGGTCTCGATTTAGTACATCCACAATGTTTCCAAAATTGTCTAAAATTGTAGTTTTCCCTTCTTGTAATACCTTAGGTTCTGGAATTGTAAAACGGTCGTCTGAAGTTTCCATTTCTGGCATTTTTTCCATTGCACGATCCAGAAGGGAATCATAATCGTTATAATCTACTTCTATGTTAATCACCCTCACTCTTTGATTTTGTTGTATTTATATATGATATCTGTAATTTAAAACGTTTGGTCAAAGAAAAATTAAAAAATGTAGGGATTATTCTACCAGTTTCCATCCCTGATCGACAACAATTCTGAATGGTGTTGGTATTTTTTGACCTGCTCTCCAGAGTGCGTCCTTTGCAGCTCCAAAATCATCCTTGTTCACAGATGCTGTAAATACTTTTTGACCTGCGGAAACACGGGCTGCTGTACCTACATTTTTACCAAATGCCTGCCTCATACCGCTTGAAACACGGTCTGCACCAGCACCAGTAGCCTGTTTATTTTCCCTTAGTACTTCATGTGGATATACTCTTACTTTAAGATGATATCCTGCACGCCCTGCTGCCTTCATTAATTTCCTGTTTGCAGAAACACGGGCTGATTCCAGAGCAGTATGACGTATATGACAGTCTTCTTCAGCTATTAATGATAATTTTACAGGGAACTGTGCGGTTTTGTTGCCCATATCATAGTGGATTACCTGGCTGCCCGGTACACCACCCATATATTCACGTCTTGTATATGAGCGTTTTTTTACATTCCTATACATGCTTGCTGGTTTTCGTGCCATAAAATTAAGCCTCCTTGATAATTAAGATTAAATTGAAAAATTCTTCTAATTTGGATTTACTTCGCCTTACTATGCGATACACCTATATGTATCTATTGATAACTTAACCTGAAAACATTTGTAATATATAAAATTCCCTGTTATGTCAGGGTTTATAAATCTTTCATCCATAATGGTAACAATATGCTGAAATTAACCCGAAACATCCGGTAAGCATCATGTTTCCAAATGGTGCAGCAAAATGTAATTTATCCCACAACTTTGGATGTTTATCATACTCATCCAGATTTTGAATCATTTCCCGTCTTGGACCTGTAACCATCACAGATTTGATGTTATCAAAACCAATTTTTCTGTTTATGTAACATCCATGACCTTTATCATTAAATATTTCTTCAAAAGCAAGGTCGCCCTCTGAAAGCCTTATTATATAATCCTGTAATCGGTAAGATGTTAGTTGGGATGTATGATGTTCAAATAATGCTACAACTTTGTTATCAATAACAAGAGCTCCAAGTGTGTGCCCGTTTCCTATGTTTACTACTACTGAAGGTTGATATGAACTGGAATCTTTTAACGAACCAAAAATAGCAGCTGGTCCAGTATCCATAAAAACCGATTGTGTTCCTCCGATTATACGCGATGTATCCACCAGACGTGTCAGGTACGGGGGTATATCCTTATTTTTATAGGAAAATTGCTCAATGCCGCCACCTTCTCGAATCGCGTTTTCAAAATGTTTAAACCTGTAAACACGATTACTTGATTCGGGTGAATATCCATGATCCTGGACAGCTACCGCAAAATTTGACGGTGCGGTTATACCAAACTGATAATAAGCGTTTTTTATCGCGTCTAAAGTCAAATCCTGCAGATTTATACGCTGTAAATTTTCAGGAAGTGATTTCAATTCATGTTCATCAATTATTTTAACACCCATAGAACGAATTTTATCAGGATTATCATGGATGGTTAGTGCAGCATTTTCTGTAGCATAAACATTTAATCCCTTTTTCAGATGGTCTTTAACTGCTTTGGTGGAAGGACCTCCACCCATAATGTATCCTGTAAGCACTATATCTATTCCCTGTGATGTTGCCTTACGGATTTTATCTGCAACCATTACTGTAGGAGACGGCATTATCATTACAGGGCTGTTTTCCATACCTTTTTCAGTATCATACAAAAGGATGTCCTGTGTACCAGTACCTACATCTATTGAAAGTATCTGCATATTATTTTAACAAATGGAAAAGTTCGATTTATAAGTAATCCATACAGAAAATAGATTTATATCTTTGTTGGACACAAACAATTAAATAAATCATCGATAATCTATAGATACTACTTAACCTAACAGATTAAAAAGCGTTTTCTATGAATACAGATTCCAATTCTTCGCAGAGTCACAAAAGTGAAACTGTTAATACATATAATTTTTCTTTAATCACGATATCCAGTTCAAGATATTACAAATATGGAGATGTGACAAATCCAGAAGAAGCTGATGATACATCAGGCAACACCATAAAAAATATATTAACCACAAACGGACATAAGGTTATACATTACAAGCTTATAAATGATGATTTCACTGCTATACAAAATACGGTCAATTCAGCGGTTTACAGTAATGCTGATATTGTGATTACAACAGGTGGTACAGGATTAACTTCACACGATGTTACTATTGAAGCCGTACAGCCACTTTTTGATAAAGAAATTCCCGGATTTGGAGAGCTTTTCAGGTTCAAAAGTTTAGAAGACATCGGCACATCAGTAATACTTACAAGAGCTACAGCCGGTGTTGTCAGAACTAAACCTGTTTTCTGCTTACCAGGGTCTAACAATGCAGTACGTCTGGCTATAAGAGAAATTATTATTCCAGAAACAGACCATATAATCAAACATACGAAAGATTAAATAGGCAGTTTCAATAAATACAGATTAATAATATCTTAATTTAAGGACAATGGATATTAGATATATTTAAACCTAAATAATGTATCAATGCACCTTTGCATCTAATAAACTAATTTCTGGATTCAATAACCATTACTATGAGGTATCCAAACATGGATAAAAAGCAATTATATAAACTAAAATCAGAGGCATCACAACTAAAACCAGTAATTCATATTGGAAAAAGCGGACTGACAGAACCAGTCATTGAAGAGTTGAAAAAACAAATAAAAGCCAACCGGCTTGTTAAAGTTAAAATTTTAAAAAGTACATTCGAAAGTGAAGATACATTCCAATTCTCCCAGAAAATTGCTGATGCTACAAACACTACTCTCGTTGATGTAAGAGGAAACAATGTAGTACTTTACAGATAATTACATTCATTTAATTATTTAATGTAGGTTTTTGCTGTCTGATACTATTTCTATATCCTGTAAAGTCATAAGTGCACCAGGCAGCATTTCCTTAAGATGTGGTATTACATTTCTTACCTTTTCCTCATCGTCAATTACCTCTACTATAACTGGAAGGTCAACCCCCAGTCTTAAAACATTTGCTGTATGAATTTCATTATGCGTACCGTATCCTTCAATACCATGTATAACAGTAGCTCCAGCAATTCCTGAGTCTTTCAAGTATTCCAATACAGCATCATGAGATGTTTTACCCTTGTATGTATCACTCTGGTTCATATAAATTCGAAGGATTACCGAATTCACAATACAACCTCCCTACTAATACAGTATAGAATTTCATTTTAAATTAATTTAACCATTATTACCTTTTTACTGATTTTAAGCATAGAGATTGTAATAAAAGTATAAAGTGAAAACAAAATAGTTTTACTCAATCAGGAAAATATCCACTTTCTCTCCTTTTTCATAACCCTCAATATTTTCTGGAACTATTACAAGACCATTTGATTTTGCAACTGAACTCAAAACTCCTGCACCAGAGGTCATAACAGGATGTGCAGTCGAACTGCCAAAATCTACTACAACTCTTGAAAAAGTCATATACCCCTCTTTTGAAGGTATTTTATCCGATAGTTCTGCCTTTACTGTTGCATCTGGTAAATCTGGAATATGTCCTATTTTTCTTAGTGCTGGACGAGCAAACATAAACAAACCTATAAATGCGGCAACAGGATAACCCGGAAGACAAACTACGGGAACATTATCAATCATTCCCAATGCTATCGGTTTTCCGGGACTCATACTTACTCCATGAACAAGCACATTTCCGAGTGATTTCACTACATCAGGGACATGGTCTCTTTCTCCTACTGAAGTTCCTCCACAAAGTATTATTATATCCGATTCAAGCTGTGATTGAATGGCACTTATTATAAGCTCAGGATCATCCGAGACAATGTCACAGTGTTCAGGTAAACCACCCCATTTTTCAACATATTTTGCTGTCATAAGACCATTGGTCTCGACCACTTTACCCGGTTGAAGTTGAGAACTGGATGTTCTTGGTACAACTTCATTTCCGGTTGGTATAACTGACACATGCGGTTTTTTATATACTGTTACATTGTTTATTCCAAGGGATGCAAGAACCGCTAAATCACATGGTCTCAACATGTGTCCATCAGTAAACACTGTATCGTTTTTTTCTATATCTTCTCCAATAATCCCCACATGTTTGTTTGGATGGACATGGGTTAGAATTTCAACCATATCCCCCACAGGAGTAGTGTCCTCAACCATTACAACCGCATCAGCTCCGTCCGGTATGCTGGAGCCTGTGTGAACCCGCACACATGTTCCTTCCACAACTTCTTCATCATCGATCTGCAACATTATCGGATTGTCTGGTGAAGCACCTACAGTGTCTGAAGAACGGACAGCGTAGCCATCCATTGCCGCACGTCTATAATGAGGTACATTTCTGTTTGCTGTTACAGAATCCGACAATATTCTTCCAGAACATTCATCAATAGATACCTGTTCTGTATTCTCAATTGAATTAAAAGCATTCAAAAATATCTTTCTGGCTTGATTTACAGGTGTTCGTTCTTTAAAAAATCCGGTCATTATTAAATCCCAGTAAGTTTATCAATTCTGGTAAAACCTTTCAAGGCATCCTTTCTCTCTTAGCCCCCGGAAACAGGAGGTAGAATTGCTATTTCATCATAATCCTTAAGCTGGGTTGAGAGCCCTTCAAGGTGCTGAATATTTTCTCCATTTAACAATACATTTATGTATCCCTGAAGTTCGTCTTCATATTCTGGGTTTTCAAATATAAGCTCTTTTAACTGGGGATATTGCTGACCCAACGAATTCAATATATCCGATACTATGTCTCCACTGATAGTTACTTCTGACACTCCAGCGTATTCACGAAGATTTGCAAACAGTTTTACTTTTACATCGACCATGGATTAACCTATTAATTCAATATATTAATAATTTAATCCAATAAAGAGTTATTAAAAATTTAATAAAAAATGGTGGGATAGAACGGATTTGAACCGTTGTCCAAGCGTCCCAAACGCTCGAGGATCGTCCAGGCTACCCTACTATCCCGATATGATTTTTATCGCACGTTCCATTCTAATACTCATTCCCCTTAATATATTTAACTATTGTAAATGGCTACACATAGCTTAAATTTTTACCATGTAGGCATCATTTCCAGCGGGCAAAAACTTCATTTTCAATACCTAAAAGATCAAGCGCTCTGCCAGACATTGTATTTAACAAATCTTCTATTGTCTGTGGATTTGAGTAAAAACCCGGGCATGCTGGAAGAATTGTAGCTCCGGATTGGGTTGCTTTTAGCATATTTTCAATATGGATCTGGTTTAGTGGTGTTTCACGGGTCATGAGTACCAGACTACGCCTTTCTTTCATACATACATCCGCTGACCGAGTTAAAAGGTTATCAGTAATCCCATTTGCAACTGAACCCAAGGTTTTCATACTGCAGGGTGCTACAATCATACCTGCAAACCGGTGTGAACCACTGGCAATAGGCGCAGTAAAATCTTTTTCGTTATAAGCTCTGGATGCCATATCCTCTATTTCAAGAACTGAGTACTCGGACTCTATACCAATCAGTTTTTTTGCTGATTCTGTAATAACAAGATGTGTAAATACATTATCCATACCAGACAATATCTCCACCAGACGGATGCCATAATGCACACCCGATGCACCACTAATACCAATTGCTATTTCTATCAAACGTTTTCCTCCAGATACTTAATAAACCTATCAACTATAATATCTGATACCTCAACTATTTTGTTAATTTCCTCTCCTGTAATATCATCAAGATGTATGCCCGCCATGAAAACAGTTGTTCTGTGAGTGCAGGAACTGATTTTTCTTGCAGCCTCAAGTGCTATCCCTTCTTCCCGGTGTCCAGGTAATGAAATTACAGATGATGTAGAGATTCCTTTATTATCATCATATATGCCAACCGCAGCCGCACCGATATGTTCGCGACCTCCTTTTAGGGTTACTATGTAATCTTCACCCATCAATTCCCATTCAAGAACAATTTCCGCTCTGCCTGCGGTTTCTGTAATTGTATTCAAAAACACACCTTCTCAATACTCAGTTAGGCGATATTGTTTCATAGGTCGTTTTACTTCAAAAAACTCGCGTGCAACTCTACCTACTACATCACGGTATTCTTTTGGAGTATAAACACCCATTTTCCAATTATCTCTATGTGCCTGTTCAAGGGTTGCAACAACTTGGGATACATCATCCAGATACTGCATTTTGCTGTCGGTCCTAATTAACGCCTTCATTTCCTCAATTTCAGGTGTATTTGGTATATCAATCAGCACATACCTGCTGTCTATACCTGCTATATCTGCAATTTCTTTTTCAACCCTTTCAACATTATCCCTGTAGCGCAGAACATCTACTCCAAGTGACTGGAAACCTACTCTAAGTGCCCGCTTAAACAGTTTCCTCTCTTCAATACGTTTTCCAAGTTCACCCGCATATCCATCATCAGAACGTACAATTTCAAAAAGGCTACCATCATCCATCTTGTTCAGTTCAAACGGAGACAAAATCCCTCTTTCTATAAGGTTTTGAATCGCTCTTACATACATCGTTTCTGCAATTCTTGAGACATGATGATAATACACAGACGGGTACATCAAAAATCTGGACAACAACAATGATTCAGCAGCTTTTAAACCTCCCCACCTGACCACCAGTTTATTCCCAAAAATTTCCATCTCATGAATTAAGCGCTCATAATCCACCAGACCAAACGTCACTCCTGTATAATGTGCATCCCTTACAAGATAATCCATTCGGTCGACATCGATTTCGCTATTAAGTATTTGTCCAAGTGCAGTCTCACCCTTAATATGCTTTGCAACTGTTTCAGGATCGATATCATGCTCTCGCAGAATGTTTGCTATTTCTTCTTTTTTGAGAACATCTCTAACATCGTCATGTTTTTTTCTGGTGTAGTATTTAACCGTACCCTCTGTTACATGAGAATAAGGACCATGACCAATATCATGCAAAAGTGCTGCAGCTTTTAATCCATTTTTTTCATTGTCACTTATATTATCCAGCTGGTTCATCAGGATAGTGGCAAGATGCATTACACCAAGCGAATGTTCAAAACGAGTATGGTTTGCACCCGGATAGACGAGTGAAGATAGACCCAGCTGTTTGATTCTTCTCAACCGCTGCATGAGTGATGTATCTATCAGTTTCAGTGAGAGTTCATCCAGTTCAATGTATCCATGTACTGGGTCACGAATAACTTTCATATTTTTATAAATCGGTTTCATTATATAATGGTGTTTTGATTATTGTTATAAAAACATAGAGGATTAGCATGATTGTTCTATCAGGTGGTACTGGAACCCCAAAATTGCTGAACGGATTAAGAAATATTATACCTGAAGAGGACATTACAGTAGTGGTCAACACCGGCGAAGATATAAGAATATCAGGTAATCTGATATCTCCTGATGTGGACACTGTATTGTACCTATTTTCCGATAAACTCGATACTGATAAATGGTGGGGTGTTGCAAATGATACATTTACAACACATGAGACAATGAAAACAAACGGATATGATGAAGGCATGATGCTTGGAGATATCGACCGTGCAACCCATATCATGCGTTCGGAATACCTCCGAAATGGAGATATTCTGACTCAAGCCACATCCAAACTTGCAAATAATTTTGGCATAAGAGCAAATATATTACCCATGTCTGATGACACTGCTACTACAATTATAAAAACACCTTCCGGAAACCTGCATTTTCAGGATTTTTGGATAAAGGAGAAAGGTGAATTAGACGTTTACGATGTTTTTATAGATGGTATATCGAATGCATCTATCTCACCAGCCGTCCTTGATGCCTTTGAAAATGAAGATGAGGTATTAATCGGACCCAGTAATCCGATAACAAGCATTGGACCTATTCTTTCCCTACCGACAATGAAAGAAATACTAAAAGACAAGAAAGTTGTAGCTGTAAGCCCGATAATCGGTCATGAACCTGTTAGCGGTCCAATAGCAAAGCTTATGCATGCTAATGATATGGAAGTATCCTCTATAGGAGTAGCAAAATGTTACAAGGAATTCCTGAACGCTTTTATCATTGATAAAACCGACCATTTCAAAGAAACCGATTTTAAAAATGAAGGTATTGAATGCTATATCAAATATGCCGATACCCTGATGAAGTCCACAGATATAAGCATCAATCTTGCAAAACAAATCAGGAAAATATTTGATGAAATCTGATACAAATAAATACAGTATATCATGGATAAAAATATTTTAATAAAATTCCAATAATCCAAATTTACCCAGCAATAAATAAAAACTAAGGAAGGGATTCACGATACTAAATCATATTAAAAACAAAATCCGGAATTCATTTAAACCCATCGCAAAATCCTTACCGTTTTCCCCGAATTTATTAACCGTGATCGGTCTCGGTATAAGTATAATTGCAGCAGTAATGTTTGGTACCGGCAGAGTCTTTATAGGTGGAATACTTATCCTTTTAAACGGTTTCTTTGATATCCTTGATGGTGCAGTTGCAAGAGAGAACGGCTGGATGACACCATTTGGTGGGTTACTGGATTCTGTCTGTGATAGATATGCAGACGCTATAATATTTATAGGCATCATATACGGTGCGATAGTCGGGAGCATATCTGACCCAGTTTTATTAAACATACCACTGTGGTTGTGGTGTATTATAGCACTGATAAGTTCATATATTGTAAGTTATACCCGTGCACGTGCAGAAGCTGCCGGTGGAAAAGGCATGAACATTGGAATTGCTGAACGTCCAGAACGGATGATTATTCTTACCGCCGGTGCATTTGTCGGTTTGCTTGCGCCTGCCATTGCTGTGATTGTCATCCTTACCCATATTACGATAGCACAAAGACTTTTACACGCCAGAAATACACTGTGATACAATGAATATTACCATCATCGGTATGGCTGGTGCCGGCAAAAGCACTATTGGAAAATCAATGGCGAAAAAACTTGGATATAGATTCATCGATATTGACAAACTGGTTGAAAAAAAATCCGATAAAAATTTACAGGAATTAATAGACACCCATGGAGATAATGCATTACTGGAACTGGAAGAGCAGACCGTACTTGAACTCCGGTTAAATACAGAAGATGAATGTATCATATCTCCCGGTGGCAGTATAGTATATTCCGATTCAGCGATGGAGTTTTTGGACAAGTACTCAACAATTGTATTTCTTGATGTATCGTTTGATGTTATAACAAAAAGGTTATCGAATTCCGCCACCAGAGGTATGGTAGGTATTAAAAACAAAAGTCTTGAGGATTTATTCCGTGAAAGACGAAAACTGTACAACAAATATGCTAATATCACAGTAAAACTAAACAAACATAATAGAGTATCAGAAACAGTGAACAAAATTATAAAACTATGTTTTAACAGTTAATACCTGTTCCAATAACCTTAAAACAAATCGATGTTTTTAATTGCCTGATAAATGAATATAAAAATAAGGAGAGGATTATAAAATGCAGTACCTTGCAGATGTAACTGTTGAACTTAAATCAGGGATGCTTGACCCAGAGGGTAACACTATCAAAAGGGCACTCGGTCATCTTGGATACGAAACTAATGATGTGAAAACTGCAAAAAAATTCACAATCGACCTTGATGCTGAATCTTTTGATGATGCAAGACAGAACGTAGATGAGATGTGTCAAAAATTGATAGCAAACCCGATTATCCACAACTATACCATTGATTTGAGGGAAGCCTGATGAGAATTGCCATAATCCAGTTCGGTGGTACCAACTGTGACCGTGACGTATTGCATGTATTAAAAAATGTCATGAATGTAGATGCTGAACTTGTATGGTTTAAAGATAAAAACCTTGATCGTTTTGATGGGGCTGTAATTCCGGGAGGATTCTCATACGGTGATTACCTGCGAGCAGGTGCAATAGCAGCAAGAACACCAATAATGGACTCTGTAAGAAAAATGGTATCAGAAGGAAAACCAGTAATCGGTATATGCAATGGATTTCAGGTGCTTACTGAATCCGGTCTTCTGGACGGTGCACTTACTACAAACAGTTATCCAAAATTCCTCTGTGAATGGACTCATCTAAGAGTTGATAATACAGATACGCCGTTTACTTCAAGGTTTGAAAAAGGAGATGTCATCCAGATACCAATAGCCCACAAAGAGGGATACTTCTATGCTGACCAGTCTGCAATATCTGATTTAAACAAAAACAATCAAGTAGTTTTCAGATATGTAGATGAGGACGGTACATCAGATGATGAATCAAATCCAAACGGTTCAAAAGAAAATATTGCCGGTATAACCAACTCAAGCAAAAATGTAATTGGACTTATGCCGCATCCTGAAAGGGCGTCTGAAAAAGTGCTGGGTTCAGAGGATGGTTTAAAAATCTTCCAGTCAATGGTTGATTATATACAAACCCTACAATAATCATTATTCTTTAACCATCATTTTTGTCCAGTAATTTTTGTGCTGTTTTCCAGCTATGTCTAACTATATCTGGTAGTGATCCATATCTTTTAACCCAGTCTAAAAGAAATTGTTTCGTTTTCGGGTCAGACGGATAACCACTGCCAAAATCAACACCAAATTCTTCTTTCAAATTGTTTACCAGCTCATCACGCCTGACCTTGGCAATTATTGAAGCCGCCGATACCACAGAATATACAACATCCGCCTCATGTTCAGAAATGATTTTTATATTTTCAGAAGCGGTTTTATTGCTTTTTGAATATTCACTGCGTATTTTTTCTGCAAAACGTTCGGGTTTGACATCAGCAGAATCCACATAAACCAGTTCAGGGTTTAAATTTTCCACAACCCTTGAAAAACCAAGAACCATGATATCATTCATGCTCATTACATTCCTGAGTTCATCTATCTGGGAGGGAGTGATTTCAAAGATAAAATAATTATCTACATATTTTTTGATTTTATGAGCAAGTTCTTCCCGTTTTCTGGGAGATATTTTTTTGGAATCGGTCACTCCAAGGTTTTTTAGAGAATTAATTTTGGCTTCATCAACCACTACACCTGCAATACACATGGAGCCTATAACAGGACCCTTGCCAGCCTCATCGATACCTGCAACTTTCATTATAATCTCGACATCCTGTATTAGATAAATAATGTAAATATAAAGTATCCTATTGTTACCATTATAATTGAATGTTTCAGTCCTGACATAACACTGCCTTCTCCCATGACACCTGCCATGAGACCCGAGCACAAGCCTTGTATTACTGCTGAATGTTTGAATATTCTTGTGTATTTATCAAGGTCAAAGCTTCCAAGCATACCCATTTGCTGAGCACCAGATGATGTCATCTGTTCGCCTGCTTCAGCCATTTCTGTCAAAAATGTGGTGGATATAACATAGATGACACCAACAAAAACCATGTAGGATATGTATATGATAACAATATAAATCATCATGTTCATGGAACGTTCGCGCTTCATTTCCTCTTCAGAAGATGCATCTCTGGCTGCCACCATGAGCACTTCTCCAATATCACCACTTGATTCGTTCGCTTTGGTGATAAGTGTCATTGAACGTGAAACAACCTGAGTTTTTAAACGGTTTGCAAATCTTACCAGTGCATCGTTGAGTTCCATACCCCATGAGATGTCTTTCCAAATTTTCCTTGTCTCATCACTAAGACCTTCATTATCGGTTTTTACCATGAGCTTGATTGAATCCTGGAGAGTCATACCCGTTTCAACGGTACTGGCAAGTTTTTTCAAAAAGTCAGGAAAATTTCCATCAAGTTTTTTCTGTCTTTTGGATTTTGTTTCATGAAATATAGCCAATGGAACAATTATGATATATGTAGCGATTACAAGACGGTCATCAAGAAAATCGATAGTTTCTGACATTGTAGTAAATGTATCCATATTTGTGGCAACAAAAATTAAAAGCAATATAACCGCAACCGGAGAAGTCACAGCCACTGATAAAAGAGGATTATTAAAAAGAGGTTTTAATGGGTTCTTTAGGAAATTCTTGTATTTAACTCGTTGCTTGGATTTGATAAAATTTTCATAACACTGTCTTTTCTCAACCTTTTCTTTGGTTTCATTTATCAATTGTCCATTTTCATCGTATTCTGGCTCAAGATAGGATGGTATTTCAGGAATTCCATGATCAAAGATTTCATTTGTCTGTAGGTAGGCAGGTTCTCCGAAATCCTCTGGTGCCATTATACTAATCATTACTACAAACATTACAGAACCGATAGGTAGAACCGCATAAATTACCGCATAAACCATCAATATAGAACCAGAACCCATAACAGTCATCATGATACCCATGATAATTATAAACAAAGGACCTGCTACGAATGCTGTTACATAGGATTCAGCCAGTAACCCAAGTGTTTCAAGAAAACCCTTCTGGTCATCAATTGCTTTTTTCAAATATTGGTCAGATTTGTCCTGGAAATATTTAGATATACTTCCGCCACTATCAATCACGGTCAAAAGGTTGTGTAAAAGATCTTGGAACCTATCAGATGGTGTCATTTCACTGACGTTGGATATTGCAGTTCTTAAATCGTGTCCAAAATAATCCATTTCTCTGATTATAGTTTCGACTTCTTTTGATGCTTCACCATAGGTATTGCTTGACCTTGACAATGAATCAAAGACGTTTATTATATTCATTCCGCCTTTGCTCAGTGCATACATAAACGTTACTGCATAGGGGAGATGGCTGTCTATATTCCGTTTACGTTCACTCGCCTGAAATCCGGGATAAACCAGAAAAAGTGCATATGTCATTCCACCAAGCGTTATTGTTGTAAAAACAACTATAAACAGTGACAGAAATATTTCCTTAAAATTGAGCAACCATGCAGTTGACGGACCAAATGTAAGATTAGTAAGATTATCAGGCAAACCTATTACAGCAATGAGCATATATGCGGCAAAGATACCCAGTATTGCCCCTGTCAGACCACTGACAACCGAATAGAAAATGGCATTTGAAATATACATTTCATATGAAGTCGGTATACGTGCCTGTTTAAGCTGGAGCTGTAGCCTTGCATATTTTTTCTTTTTTTCTTTCATCTTCTCCCCTAAAAGAGCAAAGGGGATTTTTTTGAAAATGGTCAAAAACAACCTGGCTTGCCGATCAAGGTTGTTTATTCTGGACGAAATTTTGTCAGATAAACCTCTTTCATTATCTTGATGGTTGTTGGATTGAAATCTATTTTTAAGATTTTTAAAAGATAATCTCTTTTCATATTCTGATGTATCTGGTGATTCTGTATTATCCGAAAATTCCTGGCTCTGAGTATCAGATTCTGATACAACCGAATCATTATCCACTTCATCCAGAAATTCATCATTTTCTGTAGTTCCATCCAAATTATCACACCAGAATACGGATTATTTAAGACCGATTTTTTGCAATAGTTTTTCAGGTGTTGCCTGATAGGACTTGATTATCTCTGATATTTCCTTGAAATCCCTGATATCGTTGTTTACCATATAATCCAGTATTTTTTCACGGTACTGGAGTTCTTCATTTATCTGGGCAGCATTCCAGCCCCTTCTTCTCTGAATTTCGTAGATGCACTGGGATTCGCCTGTCCTCTGGAATGTGTCTCTTGCTGAATCCCAGACAAAAATATCATTTGTCCTTAAGTTTCTGGTATTGGGGTCTATATCAACAATTTCTACAATTTTTAGGTTCTTTCTTGCCCGTTTGCCACTGACATAGGTCTGTGCCTGAATAGTCATTATATCCAGTGCCTGTATCATGTTTCTGGGTACACTTATAGGCGGATTTTCAAGCCGGTGGATTGCTGAAGGAACAGAATCTGCATGCATGGTAGAAAACGTGGTATGCCCTGTGGACATTGCCTGGAAAAGTGTCAGCGCCTCTTTACCTCTTACCTCTCCCACAATAAGGTATTCAGGACGCTGCCTAAGAGCCGCCCTTAACAAATCATACATATCCACAGCACCACGCTCATCAGCCGTAAATGAGTCCCTTGTAACTCCGGGAATCCAGTTTGTGTGCGGTAGTTTGATTTCACGGGTATCTTCAAGTGTTACTACCTTCGCCTTTTCAGGTACAAAGAGAGATACTGCATTTAAAGATGAGGTTTTACCTGAAGCAGTACCCCCTGCATAAATGAGACTTTTGTTATTTTCAATACAAAGCCAGAGATATGCCATCTGTTCTGAAGAAAAAGTACCCCAATCGATAAGGTCGATTGGAGTTATCGGTACTTCACTGAATTTACGGATGGTAAATGTACTCCCATGTGTAGTTATTGTAGTACTGAGAGTCATCTGAACTCTGGAACCATCCGGCATTGAAGCATCAACCATCGGCTCAGCCAGTGATATATGCTTTCCGCATTTCTGTGCAAGACGTATTATGAAAGAATCAAGTTCATCTTCTGTAAATGCAATGTTTGTGGCTATATTGTGATATATCCTGTGATACAAAAACAGTGGAATATTGTGACCGTTACCTGATATATCTTCTATATAATCATCATTCATCAGCGGGTCAATTTTACCGTATCTGACAAAATCACGCTTTATATAGTAGGAAATTTTTTCAAGCATCAGGGGTGTTACATCAATAGCATAATCCTTAATGATAATACGTATTTTTTCATCCAGTACTGCTTCCTTATCATCTTTATTTTCAATATTTTCAACCAGTAAGGCATTACGCAACCGGTCTTTAATTTCTGTCAGAAACGTCGTTTCAAAGTCACTCAGTTCGGGCTCTACAAGATAGTAAAGATAGTCGTTTATTTCAGGATTAAAAAGTATTACAACAAATGCATAGGGTTCATTTACCCAATATCTATCAATTTCTTCATAGCCTTCTACACCTTTAAAAACAGATAACGGACCATGCTCATCGGGGTTATATGCTTCAATTTCAAAGGTTTCTTGTTTGAAAAGGTTTCTTACTTTATCAAAAAACGTTAATTCTTCTGATGCGGATTCTTCAAAAGATTCATCAGATTTTGAGGATGATTCTTCTGCACCCGGTCTTAGTTTTTTGGATTTTTTTTCATGGATTAGACTTTTTACTAGGTTTTTTCCAGATTTATCACTTTCTTCACTTTCATTTTCCTTTATCCCAGATTCATCTGATTTTTCTTTATTTGTTTCAAATCCTGATTCAGGTGTCAAAATATCAAAATTTTCTTCATGTTCTTCATCTGATTCGTGTTTATCAGACAGCCATAAAGATGTGTTTTCAACATCTTCTGAAGGTGTCAGAATATAATCCTCTTTATCGAAATTTTCATCATTTGCATCATCTGAATCTGATGAACCTGTATTGTCAGATTCTTCAGGAGCAAATATCTTAGGTCCAGATTCACCGGATACCTGTGTACCAGATGAGTTTGTAGAATTAACAGGGCTATCATAAACCTTGTTTTTATCAGTATTATCAGGTTGTGATTCTGGACCGTTTTTGTCACCCATCATTTCACCATAAAGAGTAACTGCTCAATAAAATGTAATAATTAATTCAGACAAGTTAATGTTTTTTATAACATCATTATTATTGTTATAACTGTATTATTACATAAAATATTATTGGAAAAATATAAAACTATGTAGTAGAACTTAAATATTTTTGAATGATGTATAAAATAGAACAAAAATATTAAATCCAAAGTTGGGTATGTTGCTCTATAACTTATCAATAACTTGAAAAATTAAAAGAGGACTCCTTTTATGCCAGTAATAACCCTGAATTATGAAGATCTTGAAAGTCTTACATCAGTCGACAGGGATACCATAGTTGAGCAGATCCCCATGATGGGTGCAGACATTGAACGAATAGAAGACGAATATATAGATATCGAATTTTTCCCTGACCGACCTGATTTATACAGTGTAGAAGGTGTTGCTCGTGCCTTGAGAGGTTTTCTGAACATTGAAACCGGTTTACAGGATTACAGATTGGATTCATCAAATATTGAAATTGAGAAGGATGAAGACATTGAACATATTCGCCCCTACCTTGCATGTGCTGTTATCAGAAATGTCAATTTCAATGCAAATTCCATAAAATCTTTGATGGATTTACAGGAAGATTTACACTGGGGAGTTGGGCGCGACAGAAAAAAGGTTTCTATCGGTGTACACGACCTCTCAAATATCACCCCACCTTTTAGATATATGGCTGCTGACCCGGATACAAAATTTATCCCGCTTGATTTTACAGAACCAATGTCAATGAACCAGATTCTTGAAAAACATCCCAAGGGCATGAAGTTTGCATATATTCTTGAAGGTTTTAATGAATACCCTATAATACTTGATGCTGACGATAACGTTCTTTCATTTCCACCCATAATTAACAGCACCCGCACTCAGATAACCGAGAATACAACAGACCTTTTTATTGATGTTACCGGGCTGAGTGAGTCGGTATATGTTGCCCTCAATGTGCTGGTTACTGCACTTGCAGAACGTGGAGGAAGTGTCGAATCAGTAAAAATTATAGATTCTGATGGTAATGAAAAAACCCTACCTGATTTAGAACCTTTATCCTGCGAACTTGAAGTATCAGAAATCAATTCATTGATAGGAACTGAACTGTCCCAGGATGAAATATTAAAGCAGCTCCAGAGAATGCGTTATGGTGCTGATATAAAGAATAATAAATCAATTGAGGTTAAAGTACCCCCATACCGTGCTGATATTCTGCACAATTATGATATTGTTGAAGATATTGCAATTGGGTACGGGTATGATAATATACAGCCGGAATTTCCTGAAAGTGCCACATTTGGTAGCGCTCATGAAGTGTCGGTTACCAGTGACAACATATGCGAAATCATGACAGGTCTCGGATATTCTGAAGTTATGTCTTTCACTCTGAGTAATGAGCGGGTGCATTTTGATAATATGTGCCGTAACAGAACAGATGATGTAACCTATGTCATGCATCCAATAAGTGAAGACCAGACAATGGTCAGGACAACAATACTTCCAAACCTTATGGAAATACTCTCCATGAACCAGCACAGGGAGCTCCCACAATCCATCTTCGAGTTTGGGGATGTGGTAATAAACAATAAAATCCACAGAAATCTGGCTGCGGTATCTATTCACCCTGAAGTAAACTTTACCGATATAAGAGAGATTGTGGATGCTGTCATGCGTGAGAGAATGGTTGAATATGAAGTAGAAGAGTCTGATGACCCTGCATTTATAGGGGGCAGGCGTGCTGACATATTGGTAAATGGGAAAAAGGTTGGAGTCATGGGAGAAATCTACCCTCAAGTAATTACAAACTTTGGATTAGGTGAACCTGTTATAGGGTTTGAAATGGAAATTATGGATTACTAATAATTATATTTAGTAATACTTTTCAATCCCTTCTCTTTCCTTTTTCAGGTTGTTCCAAGATACAAGATTATATACAACCATTAATATTAGCGAAAAATTTAGTAAAATTGCTGCAATGGTGCCAAGATTTAAAAGGTCATCTTTTATATCCATGATTAGCGATTTAAAACCACTGTCCTTTTTGTACTGCGGATGCATGATATCCAATTTATCATCACTGTATCCAAGATCCAGAGAACGTCCTAATGCATGTCTGGATAATCTGACTGCTCTCCCAAGATGAAGTCATGGGGTTCTCTTGGAACCACGAGAACCTCAACCTTTGACGAGGTTGAGCATTTGCTGATTCATAGACGGTACTTGCGAACTGATACCGGGACCAGTCGTAGAGGTACCATCTCCACAGCCGTTCATTCCCGCGAGCCCCACGGTATGCGTAGTTGGATTATAGTACGATGATTTTGTCAGTATATTGGCTGAAGCGTTGAGGTCCCTGTCTATTTCCAGACCACAGTTACTGCAGTGAAACGTTCTGTCCTCTAATTTCAGTTTTTCTTTCTTCTTAGTACCACAATAGGAACAGACCTGAGTAGTGTTATCGGGATCTACTTTGTCTACAATCTTACCTCTTTCAGCAGCTTTGTAGGTCACGTGCTGGACCAGTTTGTTCCAGCCTACATCCGATATAGATTTGGCTAATCTGTTGTTTTTTACAAGATTTTTTATTTTCAAATCTTCGAATACAATCAAATCATATCTTTCCACCAACAACTTACTCAAACAATGCGAGAAATGGTTTCTTGCAGATGCTACTTTCCTGTGAATTCTGTTCACTTTCTGTTTCTGCTTGTTATAATTGTTTGATTTGAATTCCATTTTCGCCAATTTCTGTTGTTCCTTAGCCAGTCTTTTCTCAGCTTTCCTGAGGAATCGTGGAGGTTCGACAAAATCATCGTCTGAAGTTGTTATGAAAGATTTGAGTCCTATATCAATGCCAACAGCGTTTGTAGGAGTAGATGGAACTGGATTATCCGGTAGCTCTACGGTCAGATAAGCGAACCATTGTTTGCCTTCCTTCTTGAGGGTACAGGTCTTCAGTTCGCCGTCTGGCAATCTATCAATATCAATTTTGATGGGTTTTGATTTACCGGTTATTTTGGATAGGTATAACTTGTTATCTTCAAGTTTCCATCCGTTCCCATGCTGTTTATATCTGAAACTACTGAAATCTTCTTTACTCTTGAACTTCGGGTGACCTTTCGGAAGGATTCCGCCATATTTGATGAAGCCAGAAGAATTATTTCCACACGGGACATCTTTTCTCTTGACGAACTTCCCTTTTTTAGGTTTTGTATTCTTCAGTCTGCCTTTTTTCAAATCATCGAAGAACTTGTCATAGGCAAAACATAATCTCTGGAACACGTCCAATCTTACTGATGAATGTATAGGATAATCCAGATTTTTCAGATGGTTTTCCAGTGATGAATTAGATACCGATAAACCGAACCTGTCGTATAATTCTACTTTGATAGATAGAAGATGGTTCCAGATTAATCTGCAGTATTCCAGAGTATCATCCAGTTTTTTCTCCTGTTCAGGTGTAATATGTATCTTGAACCTCAGATTCCTGCAGTTTTGACCTTCTTTGCGGACCATCAACTCCACCCACTTACTTGATACTGATTATATGTTTTGAAACTATATAAAATTTACATAATGCTAGCGATTATACCATGAAATATAGAGTTAATTAGAAATCAACGAGGTTTTTCATCATTTTTTAAACGAATTTTAAAGATATTGGTAAATTTTCAATTTACCAAGTTTAAGTTTGAATCTAAATTTCTAATTTAGAGTATTCTGATTCAAAGAGCATGAGTAAACTCATGGGCTTTCTTTATCCCTGCACTACGTTTATCGTAAACATCGTCTGGTCACTATATTGATTCCACACACGGTATCTGTAGGAACCCACTTCTAAAAGTATATCAGAATTTAGTATACTGTTTCCAGAAGTATCAAGTTCAGACACTACTGCAGTGTTTTTTTTGAGATTTTCATTATCCAGATGCTTTACCCATCCTATCCTAATGTCGGGATTTTTTGAATCCACCAGTTTGAATTCAGGAGTAAAACCCAAATGCCCGTTTCCACCCTGTTCCCAGTATTCGAGAGACTTTTTCACCTGTTCATAATAGGTGGATTTGTAATGTGACGGGACGTTTTCATCGTCAATATAGACGGTTATCGGTGATTCATCCCATGGATTACTATATTTAACAGGATATTCATTTTGTGCTGTTGTAGATACACCAGAAGCCATTAAAACAAGGGCAACAATCCCCAGCAAAAGGATAGTATTGGTTTGCAACATTTATATCGGAAAATAATTTCCATTGATTTTTATAAAAAGGTTTTGATGAAAAATGAGAATAAAAATTTGATATCTGTAAAAAATAACAGAAAAAAATGGCGGGCTCGCCGCGATTTGAACACGGGTCAATGGGTGTCTTCGCAACTTTATTGTTGCACCGAAGCCCATTAGGATGTCCTGACTACCCTACGAGCCCATTACAGCCCCATACAATTGCAACAATATTATTAAAGTTTTTCATTGAAACAATCCTTTTTCAGAAATTAATCAGATGAAACCAATAATAAGTCTAATGGCTACAACCCAGAGAACGATGCCAAACATCTGATTAATGGTTTTTGACTTCAACCTGTATATCATAAAATATGAACCTACCTGTGCACCGAGAAAGCCAGCTAAAGATGAATATACCAATAAACCAGCATCAAGGCTTCCAGTACTTGTACCGATATGTCCCAAAAACCCGGAAATTGATGTAAACACAATGATAAATAAAGAGGTCGCAGAAGCGGTTTTTATATTGTATCCAAGATATACCAACAATGGGACTATAAATACCCCTCCACTTAATCCCAGCAAACCTGCAACAATTCCTATCATAAAACCCGATATCAGACTAATAATCACATTTTTTCTGGTTCCTCTACCAGTACACTTTAGATGTCCTATTCTGGAACTGGTAAATACCATATGAATCCCTATTAACAGCAACAAAACAGCAAATATCAATATCAGTAAATCCTGAGGTGTGCTTTTTGAAAAATAGGCTCCTATTGGTGCTCCTGCAACTGATGTTAATATTAAAGGTATTGCAGTTTTAAAATCCACCATCTTTTTTTTAGTGTAAAAAATGGTTGCTGAACCTGTAGCAAACGTGTTTATCAGTAGTACTGTTGGAATAACAATATGCAAATCTATGCCTATCCAGTATAGGAGAGGAACATAGATTGTGGAACCGCCTGTGCCAATAATTGAAAACAGTATTGCAAGGAAAAAAACAATTATAGCGATTAAAAACGGCTCCATTATTTATCCCTGTGGTATTAATTCACTAATTTTTCAACACACTGTCCCAGCAAATTTACCAAAATTTTATCTCACTACAATTCAACATAACCAACTCCAACTTTTTAGATTTATCTATCGATTATAAATGTTGATGGTTAATATTGCAAAACACTTGATAGACATTTTCAACAATTATTTATAAATTCGCAGCATCAGTGTATTTAAAAGGGGAGTAGGGAGTATAAATATAATGAAAGTTTTGAGGTTATTGTATGGCTGAAGAAAATATTGAAGAAAATCCAGTTATTGAAGCTATAAAATCACGCCGTAGTGTAAGGGATTATATTGATAAACAGGTCTCTGAAGATACTGTTAACCAAGTTATAGATGCTGGTATCCATGCACCCACAGCACTGGGTCTACAACCCTGGAACTTTGTAGTTATTAGTGGTAAAGACATTATAAAGGAGATATCAGACCACATAAAACCAATGGTGCAGGAACATCTCAAGGACAGTACTGAACAACTGGCCAAAGACCTGAAAGAGAAAATGAAAAACAAAGATTTCAATCTATTCTATGATGCCCCAATTCTGGTGCTTGTAATGCACAACAGGGACGACAAACTGGCTGACTATGACTGTGCTCTCTGTGCGGAAAATATGATGCTTGCAGCCCATTCGCTGGGTCTGGGTAGCTGCTGGATTGGTGCAGGTGCTTTTATACAGCAGAGCCCTGAATTGCTGGATGACCTTGATATACCACATGATTTCGAGATAGTGGCACCGATAATACTGGGTTATCCAAGAAGCACACCATCTCCTATTGACAGATGCGAACCAATGGTATCATGGATATACAAGAAAAAAGATTAAAAAGTATTCCATTTTATAGGTAATTATATGAGATTCAGAAAAATACCGATTGGAATTGTCATCATACTGATAGCAGCTGCATCCATCGGTATTTATGAAATCTCAATATCCAAAAAAACATTAAGCGAACCCAGAGAAGTTGTAGAAGATGGTGAAAAACATCTGATTTTTTATGATAATAGTAATAAGCGAATACTGACTATCTCGATGCTGTATCATCAGGGATACAACAACAAAACCGGTGAAATACCATTAAGGGTTGCAGCCTCTCACAGTGAAAATACTGTTATAGAAAGCATGGATTTAACAGTCAAATATCCAAGAAGAGGGTCATGGATAGAAAAACGCGGTGATGTATTTTTGAAAACTCCCGATGGTTTTCCGTTCCCTGAAATACATTTTGAAAGAACAGAGAATTTTAACACCCGACTTGAAATCCCTGATATGAGCCCTCAAGGAAAGGGAACCGTTACTCTGCACTTTTTATTAAAACCTGCATGGAAAATTGAGGATAGTGCAAATATTACAGTTAATGTTAACACCGTTCTTAGTGAAAACCGATTATTTGGATACAAATACCATGCTCAAAAACAGACAACTTTAAAAATACCATCTGATTAAAGATTATATTTAATGGACAGCTTTTTTGAGTTTGGATTAATATGAACAGAAAAACTGTCAACCGTTTTTCAAAATGCAATGGAATAAAAAAATTACTGCCATAAAAAAATTACTGCCATTTTGATATTTCTGATTTTCCAATTAACCATGAAAACTGTCATAATGGCTAAACTGTAGATTGCATTGAAATTAATTATTATCCACTCTTACAAATACATAATCCTCCATCTCCTTGTCCACAGCATAACGGGTTTGGTCGAGATCGAAGACATAGGACGGATATGACTGTAACTGAGTTACCGGCATTCCCGGAAGAATGCCCATTGACATTAGTTTCTGCAGTTTCCCGTTATCCTGAATCACAAAGTATGCGATTTTACCCTTTTGATTGAGTTTTAATGCAGAAAGCGGTCTGACAATATTGCTTACTTCTTTATCATCCTTTTTACAGCATTCACCTTTTGGTATGGGATTGCCGTGAGGACAAGCTCTTGGATGACTGAGCAGTATGCAGACCTTGTCATCAACGCCGTCATGCAAAATATGCTCGAATCCTCATACTGATTTGTGAACGCCTTCCTTTTTATCCAGAACATCTACATGGCGTCTGACAACACTTTTTGCATTAAAGAAGCCAGTAAAGATGAACCGGATGTATTATTATAATTTATCTAATTCATCAAACCCTTATTCGAGAAATCGGTTCACAGATAAAGAACCTGAAAACATATTCTTAAGCGGGAGTCTTTGATAGATACGAACTCGACAAATAGGTATTTTATCCTGTTCTTGAACATCTTGGATTCAAAGTTGTCTGGAAAGGATTAAACGAGGATACAGCAGAAATTCAAAAGGTATGAAAGGAAAAATACTTTAATAAACACCCCATATATAATCAGTATAAGGGTTAAAAGAATAATTTTCGGGGTCTTATATGCAAAGTTTCAAACCAATTTATTTGTTTATAGCATTACTGGCGATCATATTGGGGATTGGTCCATTACTTGGAATATACATGGACTATCTCTGGTTTGGCATGGTCGATTATACATCCGTATTTACAACAATACTGCAATGGAAGATAGTCACTGTAATTCCGGGATTTATACTGGCTTTTATATTTCTGTATATCAACATTAAATTTGCCAGAAATTCCATAGATAAAATACTTACCGACAAACAAATCGCTTATGAAAAAATTGATTATCGACTATTCTTAATTGGTACTGTTTTCCTCTCATTCTTATTCGGACTTGTTTTTAGCGGCAACTGGAGAACTATCCTTCTATATCTTAATAGTACACCTTTCGGAATACAGGATCCAATTCTTTTAAATGATGTCGGATTTTATATATTTCAACTTCCATTCTTCCATATGCTAAGGGGAGTACTACTGGGTCTGGTAATAATTACATTAATTATTGCCGGTGCTCTTTATGTATACAGACTTCAACCTGTATTACTGACCCAAAGAGATGACACCGAAGAACCCTATGATATAAACCCTGAGATAAATATAAAAAACATAATGGACAAGGTTCCCAAAAGGGTACTGGTGCATGTATCTGTTCTCCTTGCTTTTATATTCGCCTTAATTGCTGTTGGATTCTTCCTGAACAGATATGAAATCTTGTTCACCCAGCAGGGTGCCGTTGCTGGTGCTGGTTATACAGATGTCTTTGTTAGATTGCCCATCTTCACAATACTGACTGTATTATCTGCCCTTACTGCAGTTGCACTACTGGCAAATATTAAACTAAAGAATATAAAAGTTCCACTTATTGGAATAGGTTTGATTGTCCTATTTGTTTTGGCGAGTGCTTTTGTGCCCAGTGTTTATCAGCAATATGCAGTAGAACCAACCGAACTTCAACGCGAGGAACCATTCCTTGAACACAGTATAAACTTTACAAGAGAAGCTTATGGTTTATCAGATGCAGATGTGAACCAACTGGATGTCGATACAAACATAACCAATAGAGACATAGAGGAAAATGAAGATATCATATCGAACATAAGGATATGGGACCATCGAGCACTTAGACAGTCCTACAGACAGCTCCAACAAATACGTACATATTATACATTCAATGACGTTGATATAGATAGGTATAGAACAGATGAAAATTATCAGCAGTATATGCTTGCAGTCAGGGAACTGGATATTGATGGACTTCCACCACAGGCAAGAAACTGGGTTAACGAACGGCTCATATATACTCATGGTTTCGGTATGGTAATGAATCCAGTAAGTACAAAGACCGCAGATGGTCAGCCTGAACTTGCACTTCAGGACATACCTCCAAGAGGCGATTTTGAAATCGAAAACCCACGGGTATACTATGGCGAAAGTACGAATGAATACAAGATTGTTAATACACTACGACAGGAATTTGATTATCCAAGAAGTGAGGGAGGAAATGTATTAACAAATTATGACGGGAAAGGCGGAGTACAGATGGATTCATTCTTTAAACGCCTAGCATATGCCTTCCGATTTGGTGAGCCGAAGTTCATTTTAAGTGAGTATATAACTGATGATTCCAGGGTCATGTATCATCAGCATATAGAGGAAAGAACCGATAAAATAGCACCATTCCTTGAATATGACAGCGATCCCTATCCTGTTATCCATGATGGAAGAATCCACTGGATAATTGATGCCTACACTACTGCATCAAGGTATCCCTACTCGGATACTTATTACGGTTCAGAAATGAGTGGTATAAATTACCTACAGAACCCTGTTAAAGTGGTAATCGATTCCTATGATGGTAGTGTTGATTACTACATAATAGAAGAAGAGCCCGTGGTAGAAACATATTCCAAGATATTCCCGGATTTGTTTAAGTCATATGAACAAATGCCAGAAAATCTCAAGCAGCATATAAGGTATCCTGTAGATTATTTCGAGGTACAGATGGAACTGTACAGAAACTACCATATGACAGACCCTGTAACATTCTACAACAGGGAAGATTCATGGGATATACCTGAGGAGCAGTATAGAGGTACAAGTACTAAAATGGAGCCATATTACATGATTACAAGGCTTCCAGGTAGTGATGAACTGGAATATATCCTTTTGCAGCCATTTACACCACGTGAAAGACAGAACATGATTTCCTGGATTGCAGCAAGAAGTGATGAACCACATTACGGTGAAATAAAAGATTACCGAATGCAAAAAGGAGAACTGGTATATGGTCCAACTCAGATAGAAGCCCGTATAGACCAGAATCCCGAGATTTCAGAACAATTGACACTCTGGGGCCAAAGCGGTTCAAATGTTATAAGAGGAAACCTCCTTGTGGTACCAATAGGTAATTCAATACTTTATACAGAACCTATATTCATAAGCGCTGAAGAATCAGAGATACCAGAACTTAGAAGGGTTGTTGCTTCATCAGGTAATAGAGTTGTAATGTCAGTTGAACTCAGGCAAGCTCTTGAAGGACTCGCTGAAGGTCGCGTAGATGGTATTGACCCCGGAACTATACCCGGCGAACCCGTTGTTCCAAGGACAGCTCAACAACTGGCACAACAGGCACTGGAACATTATGAAACAGCTCAAGAACACCTAAGGGCAGGTAACTGGTCAGCCTATGGAGAAGAAATAGAACAGATGAGAGACGTACTAAATCAGCTATCTCAAGAACTTGAAGATGTCAATACTACAGAAACAGGACAATAAAAAATAAAAAGAGGTTCATTCGGGGTTTAATAACCTATCTATCGAATGTATCACACCATTGGTACACTCGATATCTGAATGAACCACTTTTGCGTTATTTACATTTACATCATCACCTGATTCTTCGGCTATAATATCCCCACCTTGCAGAGTTCTCATTGATTTTAATTGGACAGCATCCTGTAACATGGCTTTCCCGCCTGTTATATGATAGAGAAGAATTTGTTTCAATTCTTCTTTGTCTGCAAGGAGATTATCCAGTTCCTTTTCAGAAAACGTTGAAAAAGCATCATCATCAGGTGCATAAAGTGTAAATGGCCCCTTATTGATTAATAAATCCTTGAGTCCGGCTGTTTCTAACGCATTTAAAAGAGTCTTGAACGAACCGCACTCTCTGGCGGTTTCAATTATATCATCCATAATATCCCCCTATTGAGTATATTAATAGGAATTAAGAAAATAAAATATGATAAAGTTAATGGTAAACCGTTATAAATTATTCTTAACCCCAGAATTGTTTGGTTCGGGCATATTTTCGTTCAGCCTCCATTATATCTCTGTAAAAGGCTTCTTCATCCTGCCTCATCTTTTGTATGACTCTGGAAGCTGTATCCGGCCCAATTCCCCTGCTTGCAAGGGCTATCACGGCTTTTTTGCCATGGGTGAGTACAATGCTTGAATTGCGATAAACCCTTTGGATTCGTTTTGTTTCTTCTCTGGATGTAACACTGTCCTGTTTTTTGACAAGTTTTATCTCGTCCTCTTCCCAAGGTTTAAGAGCAGCCACCATTTTGGATTCGCAGACTGGACACTGAATAACTTCTGGAACGTTTTTAACCTTTCTTCTGGATGTCCATTTTTTACAGTTGACACAGAACAGTATAACCCGGTCGTTCATGATTCGTTCTTTTAAAGCCATTACAATTGACCTGTCCGCCTTGTCAGCCGCAACCAAATCCTTTCTTACAGCAAAACCGGCTGAACCTATAGGTGTTGGCTCACTTACAAGGATTGAAATCTCTCCGGAATTTAATTTTGTCAGTATATCCTTTGCACCATCGACATTAAGCATATCATGAAAAATCTCTCTTACTACTTCATCATACATCCATGTTTCTTCATAGATATCAAGAAGTTTTTTCATACTGATGCGGTCGTAATCTATATCCTTGCTCAATGCACCGAATTTTTTCGCGACATGTACCATCTTCCACTTCATCACGGTGGTGTTTTTCAGTGTCATCTCAATTATCGGTTCAATATGTTCGGGCTGTATTCCCAGAATCATATCTTTTACAAGGTCGGCACTAACCCTTTTAGGAAGTTTTAACTTAATCCTGTACGGATCAATCTCCTGACCCACACTGCTTCCGAACCTGGCGGCAAGAAGGGATGTTAGCACTTTTGCAAAGGTTTCATTTGTGGTGTGACCAAAACATGAATTGATTATTACAGCATCTTCATCCACGTCCTCTTCAATGACTACCGTTCTGCTGTCAGGAAGAGGGTAATTATTTGATAATTGTTCGCGTACAAGTCCTATAACATTTAAAACTGCATTTGTATTGATGGTATAATTCTCTCTCAGATTTTTAGATATTGTGGAGTCATCACAATCTTGCTTTATGTAGGACGAAATTCTTTCTCTTATACCACCTACATCCTGTGCCACTTCATAGGGTACTGGAATTTCTTCACCTACCCAGTTGGGAACTTCTCCTGTTCCATTAAACGGTTCAACCTTTATACGGTTATGGTCGGTATTCATTTCTACAATTCGCCACATATCACCTTTTGTAATGAAAACTGCACCTGGTGATGCAAAATTGACAACAAAAGCCTCATCCAGCATGCCTACTGTTTTGCCGGTTACTATATTATAAACTTCAAATTTTTTTTCATCGGGTATCATGGAAAGGTTTTCATAATAATAA
Source organism: Methanohalobium evestigatum Z-7303 (assembly GCF_000196655.1). Classification (GTDB taxonomy): domain Archaea; phylum Halobacteriota; class Methanosarcinia; order Methanosarcinales; family Methanosarcinaceae; genus Methanohalobium; species Methanohalobium evestigatum. The sequence goes on from NC_014253.1 coordinate 516,831, forward strand.
TTCCAGGTCTTTTTCCTTCTGCTGACAATTCCAGGTTTATCACTCCACAGCATCCTGTAACCGATAAGTTGGCTGACAACACCATTCAGCACCTCTATTTTTAAATCTTTAAAGGGATAGGCTCTTGTGACAATTTCATGTATTTTATCTACTGTTATCTCTCCAAAATCCAATACTATCCCACAAATCTGATTAGCCAGCACGTCCAGAGGATTGTAATGAGGTAATATATCCTCTATCCTTCCGTCAAGAGTAGCTTTTGTTATAGCCATAGATTCTGTATTGTCATCAGGACCTGTGGATATTATCGTGCCTCTTGACACTTCATGTATCTTGTGTCCTGCTCGACCGACTCTTTGCAGAAGACGTGAAACCTGTCTTGGTGAACCATACTGTATAACATGGTCTATATTCCCTATATCGATACCAAGTTCCATAGACGAGGTGCAGATAAGACCTTTCAGATTTCCGTTTTTAAAAGAATCTTCAGCTTCTAATCGGGCTTCAAAGGATAAAGAACCGTGATGTACACTGATAGGTGCATCAATTATGTTGAAACCCGATGCCAGAGATTCAGCACTCTGTCGGGTATTTACAAATATTAGTGTTGATTCATGTTTTTCAACTATATCCTGAATACTTCGAAGGTGTGATGCAAATTCTGGGTCAAACCCGGTTTTTCTGGATATTTCTATGTCTTTCTGGGTTGTTTCAGGATATAATATATCAAACTCCATCAGGCTTAGCATGGGGACTTCTACAACCGATATACTGCGATCTTTTCCTGCAAGGAAGCTGGCTATAAGATTGGGATTACCCACGGTAGCTGATAACCCGATTCTTTTAAAATTACCCGAAATTTCCACCAGCCTTTCAAGCCCCAGAGTGAGTTGTGAACCCCGTTTGGATGTACCCATCTCATGGATTTCATCGACAATTACATGCGTCACATATTCCAGATTCCCTCTCAACCGTTTCCCGGTAAACATCGCCTGTAACGTCTCTGGTGTAGTTATCAGCATATCCGGTGGATTCTGGGACTGCTTCTGACGTTCATGTTTTGAAGTGTCTCCATGACGAACCATTACCCGAATCCCGAGATATTCACCCCACCATTTGATGCGTGAAAGCATGTCACGGTTAAGTGCACGCAAAGGTGTTATATAGAGTGCAGATACTCCTTTTCTCTCATCATCACTCTTTTCAAGTATTTTATTAAAAACCGGCAACACCGATGCCTCAGTTTTTCCAGAGCCGGTTGGAGCTATCAGTAATGTATTATTGTCTTTAAGGATAACAGGAAACGCTTTTTCCTGTGGTTCAGTAGGCGAGACAAAACCCTGTTCTTTAAGTGCCTGCTGAATTTTTGGATGGAATGAATCAAATATATTATCAAAATTCATGATTGGTATTGATTTTTATCTCTTCTTGGTTTTAACTTTTCGTGATGTTCTTTTTCTTGTCATGCTTGATTTACGTATATTTTTCAAAACCCCAAGATACATACCATCAAGCAGATAAACTTCTGAATCATCAAGTTCAAATGTTTTTGTAGAAAATACTGGACCTAATAAATCCTCATGTAATGACTCATTAAAAGCTATACCGCCACAAAGCTCATTGAACGCAGGCATTACAAATACAATGGGATTATTCCATGATTGATAATCAAGACTTTGATAACGGGATAACTCATCAAAATTGAACTCTGACCTTATCCATGACGGCTCTATTGTTGGATGACCGAGCGAATCTGTAAACCTTACTGTTGGATGGTTGTGTGCAGTAACTACATACTCAGTTTGTAATAATTCAAAAGCAGGCCAAGTGTGTCCATGGAAATATCCAACTCCATCAATTACTGCACCCTTTGATGAGTGAACTTTTATATCATTATTTTCATGCAACAATGATTCTATACCTGAGTCATGGTTACCCGGTAGTATATCCACAGATGCGTGTTCTGTTAAAGCATCAAGGAAATAGGGGACTTCATTTTTCTCCTGCCATGAAGTTCGGGGTACGTTGTGTTTTACATCTCCAAGAAGAACAATCCTGTCAGGGTCTGTCTGTTCAGCATATCCTTTTAGCCTCTCAAGACGTTTTTCTGTCTGGCTTGGTATTGTTATTCCGCTTTTATAAAGGTCCCATTCAATACCAAGATGTATATCAGCGACCACAAGTACCTTTTCGGTATTGGAAACTGTTAATGCCGGACGGTCTATAAGTGGAGTGATGTCTATACTCATGTTACTGGATACTACCTGATAAAAACATGATATATCTATCGGTGATTTGTATCAGTTGTTTATTTAAATTAGTTACTACAGATATACCACTAAATATTTACAAATTCAGTTAATATATTGGTGCATCAAAATATAATTATTTTATATTAACAATGGGTGCGTGGATAATGGAAGAAACGATTGAATCAAAACTTGAAGAATATGAACTAATAAATCCCCCTGAAGATTTTGTAAAACAAGCCAATATAAATGACCCTGAGGTATATAAAAGAGCTGAAGATAACCCAGAAAAATTCTGGGAAGAACTTGCAGAGCATATCGATTGGTTCGAAAAATGGAAACGTGTCCTTGGATGGGAACCTCCACATGCAAAATGGTTTGTTGGTGGAAAACTCAATGCATCGTATAATTGCATTGACCGGCATATAAACAAACGTGGTGAAAAGACCGCTATCCTCTGGGAAGGTGAAAAAGGAGACATCCGCAAATATACATATAATGAACTCTTAGAAGCCACTTCAAGATTTGCAAATGCACTGAAAAATCAGGGTGTTGAAAAAGGAGATATTGTCACCATATATATGCCCATGATACCTGAAGCGGTTATAGCCATGCTTGCCTGTGCCAGAATCGGTGCTCCTCATAGTGTAGTTTTTGCCGGTTTTTCGGCTGATGCTCTTGCAGACCGAATAAACAATGCAGAAAGTAAATACGTTATCACAACAGATGGTTATTATAGACGTGGAAAGATTCTGGAACACAAAAACAAAACCGATGAAGGGATTAGTAAAGCAGAAACTGTAGAAAAAGTCATTGTTGTCAATCATCTTGATAATGAAATAGAGATAAAACCCGGAAGAGATGTTTGGTGGCATGAAATAATTGAATCTGCAGATTCTACCTGTGAACCCGAAAAAATGGATTCTGAAGATATGCTGTTTTTAATGTACACAAGCGGTACTACCGGTAGTCCGAAAGGTATTGTCCATACAACCGGTGGGTATATGGTTGGTACTCATGTTACAGCAAACTGGGTTTTTGATTTAAAAGAGGATGACATATACTGGTGTTCAGCAGATGTTGGATGGATTACCGGTCACTCGTATATTGTTTATGGTCCTCTTTCAAATGGCTCGACCATATTCATGTATGAAGGTGCACCGGATTATCCGGATAAAGACCGATTCTGGGAAATGATTGAAAAACACAAAATTACAATATTTTACACAGCACCAACCGCAGTCCGAGCCTTTATGAAATGGGGGTCTGAATGGCCTGAGAAACATGACCTTTCATCATTAAGACTGCTCGGAACCGTGGGTGAACCAATTAACCCTGACCCATGGTGGTGGTACTACAAAAACATTGGATATGAAAAATGCCCGATTGTTGATACATGGTGGCAGACCGAAACCGGTATGATATTGATAACACCACTACCCGGAATAACACCCATGAAACCAGGTAGTCCGACAAACCCGTTCCCTGGTATAAAGGCTTCAGTTCTTGACGATGAAGGCAATAAAATAGAACCGGGTCATGGTGGATATCTTGCAATAGAAAGACCTTGGCCCAGTATGATTCGCACGGTTTATGGGGATGAAGAGCGGTTTATCAACACCTACTGGAGCAAATGGGGTCCTGATAAATATATGACCGAAGACGCTGCCCGGTTGGATAATGACAATTATTTCTGGATTCTGGGTCGTGTAGATGATGTTATCAATGTCGCTGGACATCGTCTTGGTACTATGGAATTGGAAAGTGCGTTGGAATCACATCCTGATGTTGTTGAAGCTGCCGTTGAAGGTATAAAAGATGAAATAAAAGGAGAAGCAGTTTTTGGTTATGTCATATTGAGTTCGGGGTCAAAAGAAGATGAGAAACTCAAGCAGGAATTAAGGGATAAAATTGTTAAAGACATAGGGCCTATTGCAAAACCAAAAGGAATTGTATTTACGGACGACCTTCCGAAAACAAGAAGCGGTAAAATAATGAGAAGAATTTTGAAAGCCATTACAAACAATAAAGATGAAGGCGACACTTCTACCCTTCAAAACCCTGAAATCGTAGATGAGCTTAAAAGAAAAGTTAAAGAATTAGATGTGAATTGATTTTTGGTATCAAATTGAGATTGAGATGAGGACAGGTAATGCATTCCAAAAACGACGCAAATACAACGTGTAAAAAGCTTGACAGAGAAATCAGACAGGCTGAGATTACCTCAGATATGAACGTGGACGAACTTATAAAAGGTATCAGTGGCTGTGCATTTGGAGCAGGCAGACTTTCAGAAGCAGTAGATATATACTGTGAAATGCTTACAAAAGATACTACCAAATTTTTCGGTCTGGCAGGTGCAATGGTACCTGCAGGAATGCGTAAAATAGTAGTTGACCTCATACGTGACGGTTATATCGATGTACTGGTCACAACTGGTGCCAATATGGTACACGACCTTGTTGAGGCTCTGGGGCTTCACCATTACAAAGGTTCAGCTCATTCCAACGATACGGAACTAAAAAACGAGGAAATAAACCGGATATATGATGTATATCTTCCAGAAAACCATTTTACAGAATTTGAAGAAAAAATGCAGTCAATACTGGAAGATGTGAGTGAGGAACCTGTATCCATCAGACAATTCCTTACACATATAGGCAACCATCTTGAAGATGATGATTCAATATTAAAAGTTGCAGCCGATATGAATGTTCCTATATACTGTCCAGCAATCCAAGATTCCATGATAGGTTTGCAAGCTTGGCTGTACAAACAGACCAATAAACTCAATGTTGATGCTTTTGACGATATGAAAGAGTTAATAGACATCTGTTATGATGCCGAAAAATCCGGTGCTATGTTAATAGGCGGTGGTGTTCCCAAAAATTACATCTTTCAATCCATGCTTGTAACACCGAAAGAGCTTGATTATGCCATACAACTTACAATGGACACTCCTGAAACAGGCGGCTTAAGCGGAGCTTCCCTTGATGAAGCCCGATCATGGGGCAAAGTCGGTGAATACGCACAATCATTGACAGTACATGCCGATGCTACAATAACACTTCCCATCATTGTTGCAGCCGTAAGAAGCAGGATAGAGAATAAAAAATAAAAGGTGCTTTTATGGAAAAAAACAACCAACTCATACTTGCACTTGATGTCACCGAGAAGAATAAAGCACTTGATGTTGCCGAAAAAGTCTATGAATATGTGGACGCAGTTAAAATCGGTTATCCCCTTGTCCTTAAAACTGGAATTGGAATTATAGAAGATATTTCATCCCGTGTACCGGTCATAGCAGATTTCAAAGTTGCAGATATTCCCAACACCAACCGCCTTATCTGTGAACAGGTTTTTAACTCAGGAGCTGATGCGGTCATTGTCCACGGATTTACCGGTCGTGACAGTCTTGATGCATGCGTCGCGACAGCAAACGAATATAACCGACAGGTGTTTGTCGTGGCTGATATGAGCCATCCCGGAGCTACTGAATTCTTCCAGCAGGTTTCGGAAAAAATCGCAAAAATGTCATTAGATACCGGTGTTTCAGGGGTTGTTGCACCTGCAACCCGAACTAATAGTGTTGAAAATATACGAAAAATTATAGGAAACGAACTTGCCATAATTTCACCAGGTGTAGGCGCACAGGGAGGAAGTGCTTCAGATGTCATCAATAAAGGAGCTGACTGGGTGATTACAGGACGGAGTATATACCAGTCCGATTCACCTGATACTGAAGCCAAAAAGGTTGTTCAGGAGATTAAAAATAGGAACTAACTATCAGGGAAAAAGTTAAAAGTGAAATTGAAAATAGTGTTAATAACTTGCCTGTGATGAGAAATAGAGCTGAATTATGATGAGCCCTATGAGTGCTGAGGCAAATACCTACTATTTTACCCATACTTAACTATCCAGATATAAACACATAAACTCTTATTTTTAACCAGAAAATACATAAAAGAAGATGCATATCTGGGTATAATTTGATTTATCAGGATTTTTAATTATACTAATCGAATAATCCACCATATAAAATTTCCAGAGGAGCCCAATGAGAGTAAAATTAACAGACACCATACTAAGAGATGCCCATCAATCACTGCTTGCAACGCGTATGAGAACACGTAATATGCTACCGATTGTAGATAAACTGGATGAAGTAGGCTACCACTCCCTTGAAATGTGGGGAGGCGCTACTTTTGACAGCTGTATAAGGTATCTCAATGAAGACCCTTGGGAAAGGCTGAGAGAACTCAAAAAACATATGCACAATACACAAGCTCAGATGCTTCTTAGAGGACAAAACCTTGTCGGGTATAGACACTATCCTGACGATGTTGTTGAAAAATTTGTTACAAAAGCCTACGAAAACGGAATAGATATTTTCAGAATCTTTGATGCAGTAAATGATGTCCGGAACATGGAAACCGCCATAAATACAGCCAACAAACTCGGAGCTCATGTGCAGGGTACAATTTGCTATACCATAAGTCCGGTGCACACAACTGAAAAGTATGTAGAACTGGCAAAAGAACTCGAGCAAAGAGAATGTGATTCATTGTGTATCAAAGACATGGCAGGTCTGCTGTCACCCCATGCTGCAGAAGAACTTATAAAATCCATCAAGAAAAAGGTATCCTTACCCATTTCACTCCACTGTCACTGCACTTCAGGCATGGCTCCAATGACCTATATGGCAGCTTGTGAAGCAGGTGTAGATGTACTTGATACTGCATTATCTCCGTTTTCAGGAGGAAGCTCCCAACCCCCTACAGAGTCTATGGTAGCTGCACTTCAGGGCACACCCTATGATACTGGACTTGATCTGGAAGCCTTTACAGAAATTGCTGAATATTTCAAGCAGGTTAAAGAGGAATACAGAAGCATAATGGACCCGATATCAGAACAGGTAGACACTAATGTACTGATTTATCAGGTACCAGGTGGTATGCTTTCCAACCTTGTATCCCAGTTGAAAGAACAGAATGCACTTGGAAAATACAAGGATGTTCTGGCTGAAATACCAAAAGTGCGTGCAGAACTGGGTTATCCACCGCTTGTAACCCCTACAAGCCAGATTGTTGGCACACAGGCAGTATTGAATGTTGTAATGGGTGAACGCTACAAAATGGTGCCAAAAGAAGTTAAAGATTATGTTCGCGGGTTTTACGGCCAGCCACCACAGCCAATTAGCAGTGAGATGATTGCCAAGATTATAGAAAATGAAGAACCATTTACTGGTCGTCCTGCTGATTTACTGGAACCAGAATATGAAGAAAAGAAAAAAGAAGCAGAAGACCTCGGCCTGGTAAGAAACGAAGAGGATGTTCTTACTTATATACTCTACCCATCTATAGCACCCAAATTCCTCAGAGGAGAAGCTGAAGAAGAACAACTCGCACCGGTTGAGACCGAAAAACCACCTCAAAAATCTTCATCCCCTGATACAGGTATACCTACAGAATTCAAGGTAACCATTGACCAGGAAGTATACAATGTTAAAGTAGAACCTGTAGGCGGCTCTGTTGTTTCAGTTACAGAAGAGGATACATCACATACCCCTGACCCGGAAAATGTTGAAGGTGCTGTCACCAGTTCCATGCAGGGTACTGTACTTTCAGTACACATGAACGTAGGAGATACAGTTAACGAAGGCGACCCGGTTTGTGTAATTGAAGCCATGAAAATGGAAAGCACTATAACCGCTTCACATGGTGGAGTTGTTAAGGAAATATATGTCTCCGAAGGAGATGCAATATCATCAGGAGATTTACTGGCTTCAATCGTATAATCATAAACAAAGTAAATGGCAGGTAAATATATGTTCAAGAAAATACTTGTTGCAAATAGAGGAGAAATCGCCATAAGGATTATGCGCGCATGTCGTGAACTTGATATTCCTACTGTTGCAGTTTATTCTGAAGCTGATAAGAACGCTCTTTTTGCTAAATACGCTGATGAATCCTATCCCATCGGTCCGGCGCCTTCGAGCAAAAGCTATCTTGATATCAATAAAATACTGGATGTTGCAGAAGAAAGCGGTGCAGATGGTATACATCCGGGATATGGTTTTTTATCAGAAAACCCAGAGTTTGCAAGAGAGTGTGAAAAACGGGGTATCACATTTATCGGTCCGTCCAGCGATGTAATCGAAAAAATGGGTAGCAAAATTTCAGCCCGGAATATAATGATTGATGCCGGTGTTCCGGTTGTTCCGGGTACTGAAGAACCAATAGAGGATGTGAACACCGCCATAGATATTGCAGAATCGATAGGGTTCCCTGTTATTATAAAAGCCTCTGCAGGCGGCGGTGGAATCGGGATGAAAATTGTCCATTCACGGGAAGATTTTGAAAAAGCTCTAAATTCCATCCAGTCAATAGCATCTTCGGCTTTTGGTGACTCCACTGTATTTATTGAAAAATATGTTGAAGAACCGCGTCACATTGAAATCCAGATTCTTTCGGATAAATACGGTAACACTATATACATTTCAGATAGAGAATGTTCTATCCAGAGACGTCATCAGAAACTGATAGAGGAAGCTCCATCACCCATAATGACCCCTGAACTGCGGAAAGAAATGGGTGAAGCTGCTGTGAAAGCGGCAAAAGCGATAGGTTATGAGAACGCTGGTACGGTTGAATTCCTCTATTCAAAAGGTGAATTTTACTTCCTTGAAGTCAATACACGCCTTCAGGTAGAGCATACCATCACTGAGATGATTAACGGTATAGATATTGTAAAAGACCAGTTATACATTGCATGCGGTGAAAAATTACCCTACAAACAAGAAGATATGGATATCAGAGGGTCAGCAATTGAATGCCGAATAAATGCTGAAGATCCGTTAAACGATTTTGCACCTTCTCCCGGAAAAATACGAAGATACCGGTCAGCAGGTGGTCCTGGTGTACGGGTAGACAGTGGTGTGCATATGGGATATACTATATCTCCGTATTATGATTCAATGATTTCAAAGCTTTGTGTCTGGGGTAAAAACCGTGACGAAGCCATAAACAGGATGAAGCGTGCATTGTTTGAATATGTCGTTGTTGGTGTTACAACAAATATACCCTTCCATAAAGCAATACTTGAAAATGATGCATTCCGCAGAGGAGAACTTACCACCCATTTTATAGACACACATGATATCCTTGAAGACGTTGAAAAAATTGTTGACAAGGAAGCAAAACGCAACATGACCCTTGCATCAGCTCTGGATAATCAAAACCAGAAGGTTGCTGCTGTCACCAGTGCGGTTAATGCCTACCTTGATGGGTACAAAAAACAAAACCAATAATTTTGTTGTTCAACCAGAAATATATAATATGTCGCTCAATTATATTGTAAATGAATAGAGTGTGATTGTGGTGGGATATAATTGAGCGACAGAAAAGAAGATATTTTAAACATCCTAAAAAATTCTGACCAGAAACCTGTTTCAGGTGAAGAATTGGGTGAACAATTGGGAATAAGCAGAACTATGGTCTGGAAGTATATAAAATCTTTAAAAGATGATGGATATAATATTACATCTTCCACTAAAACTGGTTATATATTAAATTCTTCACCTGATATGCTCTATTCTGAAGAAATCCTCTCTGGGCTCAAAACCAGTATTATAGGAAATAAAATATATCATTTTGATGAACTGGAATCAACCAACGAAGAAGCCAAAAGATTAGCACCTGATGAAGATGAAGGAACTGTCATAATCTCAGAAACCCAAAAAAGTGGACGAGGTCGAATGGGAAGAGATTGGACATCACCTCGTGGAGGAATATATATGTCGGTTATTCTAAAACCGACAATTCCGGCATCTCATGCCTACCATCTAACCCTTGTTGCAGGTATTGCTGTTGCAAATGCTATCAGAAATCTTGGTATTAACGCCTGTATTAAATGGCCGAATGACATTCTTATAAACAACAGAAAAGTTTGCGGGATTCTTACAGAAATAAACGCCGAAATTGAAAAAATCGATTATATAGTGCTGGGTATGGGAATAAATGCAAATGTTGATACAGGTATGTTTTCCAGTGAACTAAAAGAAGGGTCGACCTCTTTAAAATCTGAACTTGGTAAGCCAGTAGAACGTGTATCATTTGTACAAAATCTTTTATATGAATTTGAACAGGAATACATAAAATTTAAATCAAAGCCATTTAACGATATTGTTGATGAATGGATATCTCTGTCTGACACTATCGGCAAAGAGGTATCAATAATGACACCATCCAAAATGGTAGAAGGAAAAGCAATAGGAGTTACAAAAAATGGTGCTCTTATTGTCAAAAAAGATGATGGTGAAAAAGAAGAAATAATAGCAGGCAGATGTATATATACACGAACAAGTTAAGGGTTATATGAGACAGAATACGAAACTGAAAACATTTGTATCCCTGCTGATAATACTCATGATACTACATTCCGGGGTCACAGTTGTTTCATCCCAATCAGAAGAAGATGATAGTGTCCCTGTTGTTCTGATTAATGGCACAAAGATTTTCATCAAATCCGATGAAAGCCATTCGTTCTATCAGGGATATAAGCTCCAAATAAAAGGAGTGAATCAGGAAGATGAAAGATTATGGCTCGAGCTGTCGTTGAATGGTAGAAGTGTTAAAAGTGATGTTGTTCATGAAGGCGAACATTTTACGTATAAAAGAGATTCTACAGTTATATTAAACGCTACAGTGGATAAAATATACTCAAATCCTGAAAATGAACTTGTTACATTCAAATCGGTTTACCAGTATCTTGACCCTCAATTAGAAACCCCGAAATTGAACAACTCAGAAAACCCTGCAAATAGTAGCAACGATACTAATTCCACTAATAATTCAAAAGGGGGAGACGGTTACTTACAGACAGCAATTACAATTGCTGGAACGATTTCCATTGGTGTTATTGTAGTTTACATATTATACAAAAACACAACTTAAGATATATCAGAGGTCTCCACGTTCCATAAGTATCTTTAAATCCTCAAGGCTTAAGCGACCACTTTTATCAAGTTTTTCTTTGGCTTCTGTATATTTTTCATCTTGGTTTTTTTCATCTTTTTGAAGTTGAATATCATCCAACTGTTTTAGATACCTGTCGAGTTCTTCACGAAGTTGTGATATTTCGGTTTTTAATGGGTCTATTTTACTTTTTAGCGGAGACATTAACGAATACTTATTCTTTATATCTTCATGATATGAATCCGCTTCTGCACGAACTTCATCTGCTTTATTGAAATATTCCACCATTTGCAGATGATACTGCTGGGATTCATCCGCAAGTTGTTGAATCTGGTCGTTCAACTCATTTATATTATCATCGAAACTGGTGTTGTAGATTTCCTGTATTTTATGGTGGATATTATTTGCTTCCTGAGCAGCTTCCAGTCTTTTTTTAAGGTTTTCCAGTCTTTCAAAAAGGTCAATCTCATGATTGAGAGGTATATCCTCATTCAGGAATTTGTTAAGTTCCTGAGAATAAGCTTTTGAGAGTGTTTCTTCAGTCCCCTTTGAGATGTCATTTAATTCATTTCGCTTCTTCTTAAGCTGGGCTATCTCATTAGCTTTGCTTTTGTTCTGTTTCTGAATCTCATCCCGTTTGGACTTTAATTCAGTGATTTTTTTGTTATTTTCATCCCGTTTGGACTTAAAGTCCTGTGCCTGAGAAACAAGGTCTTTTACCTTTGTATTTAATTCATTCCTTTTTTCTTTTAATTCATCAATGTTATTTCGATATAATTTTAGGTCTTTAAAAATAGTATTGAGATTTTTCTCTTTTTGGCTTATCTGTGTCCTCAACTGGTTTATTTTATCCTTTAATTCACGTTCAGACATATTTGAAATGTCTGAATTTTCTGTAGCCTCCATCTAACTACCCCCTTATTGTTCAACATTTTTCCAGTATTCAATGCTTTCTTCATGACTACTAATACGCTTCTCCAGCCATTTATATCGGGGGTTCAGGTCATTTAATTCTTTTTTCAATTTATCGTATTCTTTTTCGTATTGTTTATCTGAACCCTTTATTGATTCAATTTCATTACTGGTCTCTATTACAGAATCAATCTTTGATTTTATATCCGATAGTTTTCTATTTGCTGTCTCATCATTTAATGATATTTCAGATATACTATCGTTTATCTCATCCACAATTTGTTTTTCTTCATCAGAAGATATAGATGTTTTAAGTTTGGATATCTTTTCATCAACCGAACTCAGTATTTCTTTATGTTCAGAATCCTTTATAGATGATTGCAATTCATTGAGTGTTTTTTGTGCCTGATATAGAATTTGCTGACGTTTTTCCCTTAAAACGTCTCTGCGCCCAACAACATATTCCTTGTTTTTCTTTGCTGATTCCATCTGTTCATTGATGGATTCGATTCTTTCATTAAGTTGTTCAAATTCCTGTCTGTATTTGTTCAGGAAATTTTGATGCTTTTCTATAACTCCTGAAACCAGTTCACTTTTATCCATTATGGTTACACTGGTATTATCATTACCTGTTGTACTTGTCTCTGTATCCATAGTTATACTCCTATCCCCACTCTTTATAAGAAGTTTATATAATATTTAACAATTGTTATACTCTAAATATCTGTGCATGTGGAACGTCATTTATTCGGATTACATTCTCAGGGTCAACTGCACTACATTTGATGGCACAAGCAACCGATTCCTCTCCGAAAATGTTTGCTGTTGTCGCTACTGAAAGCGCTTCAATAACTTCATTTTCAGATGCTGTTTTACCTTTGTAAAACTGTTCAGATATTTCTACTGTAAGGTTTCCCTCTTTTAATGTTTTGCCCAGAATATCTTCATCACATACTGCGACTACATAATATCTACTGGACTGATGTATTTTAAGGTACATATCATCACTTATATCAAACCAATCTAATATGGTCTTTATCCGGTGACAACAGGTCTCCCTGTCGTCTCATTCTGGTAACCAGTTCTTCGGCATGTTCTCGATCTATTTGCTCTTCTTCTGCTCTGGAATAGACTTCCTCAACAGGAGCACCCTTTTTATCAGAATGCTCATCAGCAAGTGATTGTATAATTTCTCTTATTACTTTTATCTTATCTCTCTGACTCTTGGACGTTCCTGTCTCAATAACGTCCACATCAAACGCACCGGTATCAGGGTCTACTCCCACCTGTTTGAGGCATGTATACACAAGATTTGTTGTGCGCTTTGCATCTTCCAGAGTGGCTACACTGCTAAGACGAACACGGGCACTTGATTCGGTAAGTCTTACCAGTGCCTCCAACTGTCTTGCAGTAACCGGTACCGGTGCATCCTTATCTTCACCCATTTTACGCAGGTTCATGTAAAACTCTATCAGGTGGTTGCGTGCATCATCCTCAAGTATAGGATATACATTTCTTCTGGCATAAGCCACATATTTTCTCAATTTTTCCACATCAATCGGAGGACTAATTACATCCATCTGGGAATCAATCTGCTGTTGACTGACTTCTGACACAGGATTATTTGATCTCTGTTCCATCATTTCCCCAGCATAATGTGCCTTGAGAATATGATTGGCAATTCTTCTATCCTTATCATCATCCGGTACATCAAGAAGTACAAAAATTAAATCGAAACGAGAAATCAGTGCAGGAGGCATGTTTATCTGGGTGGCAATACCTTCGTATCTATCAAAACGTCCGTATTTTGGATTTGCTGCACCAAGCAGAGCACATCTGGATTTTAATGTAGCTATTATACCCGCCTTCGCAACTGATACCGTATTACCACACCATACCGGTTTGCCGTTCCTCCTTACATAAAGAACATGGTTAGGTACTTCCACACAGTAAATTTTTCCTTTATAGGGTTTCTTCTCAATATGGTAGTTCCCATTTGTATTGATGCTTGGATGATTACCTCCCTCACGGATAAAAGATACCTCATATATATCATTAGATATAACACTTGACCGGCCTTCAGGAACTTGGATTATTTCTCCTTTATTTACAACGACATAATTATTTGCAGAATAACCCATTTTAAGTGCAAGTTCCTGCATATCATCAGCTAACCGCTTTGAACTGGTAATATAAGCCATTTGCCCGGTTTCACATCTGATATATCCGTCACCAAGAACCATTGCATCAACAAATATTTTTATTTGCCCAGGACAAAGTTTTTTCACATATTCAGGAACAAATTTTTCATGGCATTTTCCAAACATGGAAAGATATTTTGCAAGTTGTTTTGAATGTATACTAAATGAATGCCCATCATAACTCCATTTAAAACCAAGCCTATCCAGACTATTCTGGATTTTTTGGATTTTTCCAGATGTTTTCTGTGTTATCTGCACAGAATAGGGAATTCCATTCATGTATTTTACTGAACCTTCAGGAAGATAATAACCAAGAAATTCAAGCCAATCATTCATTTTAACAGTAATTGATTCAGTTTCTATCCCTGAACAATTCTGATTGACATACTTGACTATAGATGGTATTTCAAATGTTTCGATGCGTTCACCATCCCAGTATGCATTTTTCTTAAAACGCATCCTTTTATGTAGAGGTAATGAATCCATCCGGTGAAGGTCGAATCCTGTCCATTCATTAGCACGTTTGTTGATATCAACATACATGTTGTGGTTTGGTGTAACAGCAAGGTCAACCTGACGTGATTTAAGATAATACATATCCCCCTCATAATCAGAAGCTACATACATTCCAGGGACTACATATTCTAGTTTTCCATCTGGTGTAAGTGAAGCAACTCTTTCTCCTTCAATTACATCTTTAAAAAATTTCCATCCGTTTTCAGTTAGAATTTCTGTCTGGTCATCATAACATTGCTGTTCCATTGCCTCATGAAGTGAACTTTTATCCTCTGAACTCATTTTGTCAAGTTCATCAACAGCAGCTACACCCATATCTGCCATGACAAGTGCACCTGCTTCCAGTGTCCACCTTCCATCACCCAGTTCATCCCTTACCGCTGATGCTGTCAGACCACTGGATGACGCACTTTTACCTGAAGTGAACACTCCTCTTGGAGCAAGTTTTTCCATATAACGCAGCATCTGACTTTTTGCTATACCCGGGTCTCCAACTATAAGAATATGGATATCTCCTCTCACTCTTGAACTATCAGGTAATGCTTTGGTAACGCCTGAAAACAATTGAAGAGCAAGTGCTTCCTTAATGTTTTCATAGCCATAAATCGATGGAGAAATAGATTTTGCTACCTTTTCATAAATCTGGGGGTCTTTGCTCAACTCAAGGATTTCCTCTTCATCTTCAGGAGTTATTTCAAGTTCCTCGAATTCTTTATTCACGTATTCTATTGAATTTGCATGCAACACAAGGTCATAAAAAGGCGATTTGCCATCACGCAGGGTACGCTGATGAGAACGAAGGACTCCATTAATTATTACCCTATCACCCGGGGTAACGATTCCAGCAAGGTCATCATCAACATCAATATCGAGGCTCTGGGGCTGTTCTCCTCCTCTTAAATTTTCAGGGGATTCCTGTATCTGAAGTTTCTGGGCGTCTACAAAAGTAGATTTATCAACAAGCGTTTTGAATGGTCCCTTTCTGCCACAGGTTTCATTTTCACATTCATGGGGTTCTGTAAATTTCTGGCTTGTCTGGGGTATGTAGGTAACATGCTCGCATCGCATACAGTAAAAAGCTGCGTTTGTTATTTTGGGGCGCACTTCTGTAGCTTTACGTATCATCCCTTCAACCGCTACAGATTGCATGAGATGTTTGCTTCTAAGATTCCTTATCGTAATTTTATTCGGATTATTAATTATCCGTAAATGCACTTCCTCAAGAGACTTATCAACCGGAAGTACTAGTTCCTCTCCTTCTCTTAAAACCTCCTCTGCAGCAGGTATTATCTCGTCGGGATTTACAATTAATTCATCTGCAAGTTCCTGATCAAAATTTTCAATATCGTAATAATTCACTGTTAAACTGCGTTGTTCAGGATATTCATTTGCAAGATGAAGTATCTCATCCCAGTAATAACGTCTAAAAAAAGTGCCGAACCTTTCTTTCCATCCTTCTTCTGCCATATTAATCCACAAGGTTATTGTTATAAAATGATTCGAATATATATCAAGGTATTAAGCATTCTCAATTTTTTATCCGGCGCTGAATAATTCTTAAAACTCCTCGCAGGGTCTGAACTTCTCTATTTGTTAGCTGGGCTCGTCCAAAAACCCTTCTAAACATAAGAAGTGTTTTATCTTTTTTATGAGATGGGTATTCAAGTTGCTTCAATAACTCATTCAGATGATTATGTAAAAGTTTAAGGTCAAATGGGTCAGCAAACGGTTTTTCTCCGCTCTGGATATTGCTCAATTCATAGAAAATTACAGCTGCCGAATGAGAAATGTTCATTATTGGATATTCTTCATTTGCAGGTATATGAACTATCATATCACACAATCTAAGTTCATCGTTTGTAAAACCGTTATCCTCACGACCGAACAGAATAGCCACTTTTCCGTCCATACCTTCCAATCTGTTTTTTAATTCTTTTGGTGTATAAGAAGGGTTACGTATATGTTCATCATCCTTTGAAGATGTCATACCCGTGGTTCCAACCACCAGACTGGCATCTTTGACTGCCTCTTTAAAAGTATTGGTTACTTTTGCATTTTCAAGAATATCTCTTGCATGTGAAGACATTGCACGTGCTTCACCTTTTAATTTACACGGATTTACAAGCACAAGTTCACATAAACCAAAATTCTTCATTACCCTTGCTATTGAACCTACATTACCCTGATAGAGAGGTTCAACAAGTACAATTTTTATCTGTAATACCATTTTATCGTTTTTATGGGCTGTTATTATACTGTTTTAATTTTTAAGTGTTATTGCACCGGGTTTACATACACTTACACACATCCTGCATCCGAGACAATAACTTGGGTTTCCAACTTCTGCAACTTTTTTTCCGTTGCGGTCTTTTAACAAAAAGATTTTGGGTCCTTTGAGGCAGGCTTTTCTGCAGGCTCCGCATCCAGTACACTTATTTTTATCTATCGTGATTTCCATTGATTATCACATTTTTGCTATTAATATTCATCTCACAACCTTATTAATCAAAAATATTATGAGCCATATTTGCATTTAATATTTAATATACAACCGTTTTACATTTTATAATAAAACAGGTATATTAAAGACATAAAAGTTCCTACTATTTTAGTGGGAGATTGCAGGGTAATAATTGATATAGATTAAGACAATAAATAAATATTGTAATAACATAATAAGAATGGGGAGTGATTAATAATGGCAGAGAAAGATTTACTCGAAAAAGGAGCAATTCTGCAAAGAGATAAAGAAACCTATGCTATAGCACCACATATACCAGGTGGAATTGTCTCTGCAGATATGCTCAAAAAAATAGCAGATGTAGCAGAAAAATACGATGCACAGGCTCTTAAAGTAACCTCATCCCAGAGAATTGCCATTGTAGGTTTAAACGAGGAAGACCTCGATGATGTGTGGTCTGAACTTGAAATGCAACCCGGTGCTGCAATAGGTGTCTGTGTAAGAAGTGTTAAATTTTGCCCCGGTACAACATTCTGCAAACGCGGACAACAGGATTCTGTAGCTCTCGGATTAAAACTTGATGAGAAATATCATGGTATGGAACTTCCAGGAAAGATGAAAATGGGTGTAGCAGGATGTATGAACTCATGTTCTGAACCTGCTGTAAAAGATATCGGTATCATGGGTACTTCAAAAGGTTACACTCTGATGCTTGGCGGCAGTGCAGGTCTTAAACCCAGGATAGCAAATACCGTTGCCACAGAACTTTCTGAAGAAGAAGTAATCCAATACGTTGACAGGATTATTGAATTCTACAAATCCCAGACCAGCAAGAAACGTCTTGGTCAGGTTATCGACAATATGGGTATTGAAAAATTCAAAGAAGAAGTAGGACTTTAAAACAATTTAGATTGTTGATTGGAATATAAAATTTATATTTACTTTTTCTTTTCAAATAGAACTATCATCGAAAATTTTATTATCCATGTTGAAGATTATAGTATTGGGGAGTAAGTAAATTACAGATATGGATATTTAAAAATAATATTTTCTTTAATTGTTCCCCTTTAAATATGGGAGTGTGATGGTATGAAATTACATAGTAAACTAATACTTACAGTATTATTCATCTTCGGGTTAATTGCCACTGCAGGTATATCCACAGCCGCAGATAATTCAACAGGAAACAGAATATGGGACGCAAATGAGAACGTAAGTCGGGATTATACATGGACTGCCATGAGTTATTCCGGATTCTATTACGACCTTGACACAAACGAAAGTTCTGAAACACTTACAATAAACCTTGATAGTGACAGTAGAAATGTAAACGATGGTGACCTTGAGTATACGACCAAACCGATTGAAACAGAATTTGAATACAACGAATTTGGTTCGTATGAGGTTATCGGTTTCATGGCTGAGAGATATTTTGCCGGTTATACTGATAATACCACATTCACTGATGAAGATGTAAGTCTAATGTCAGATGGTCAGCTTGCAAAGGTTCTAACTGATACTGATGATAGAGAATCGTTTTTTGCAGGTTCTGAACTTGAACTTGAAGAAGGGTATTCAATTCATATAATAGAGGTTGATATTAATGGCGATAGCGTTTTTGTAGAACTGAGAAAAGATGGTGACCAAATAGATAGCGGTATTGTATCAGGTGGTGATGTCTATACCTATGAAAAAGATCTAGGTTCTGCCGATGATGTACCCATTATTGCTGTAAATTTTGATAACATTTTCAGAGGCACAGAAACCAACGCTGTGTTTGTAGAGGGCATATTCCAAATTTCTGAAGATTATACCGAAGTCGATGATGGAGACAACTATGGAAAAATGGAAGTTGACTCTGTCACTTCTAATGAAATTACAATGAGTAATGATGACTCAATAACACTTGGCCAAGGCGATGACATCAACATAATGGGCAGACTCAATTTTATTGTTGCAGATGACAGCACACTTAGATTCGGTCCATATGTGGATATATCAGAATCCGGAACATATGAACTCAGGGGTACCGTTACAGAAAATGAAAACTTCGAATGGACGCCATTAAACTTTGAAGGGTTTTATTATGACATTGATGAAGGATTAAAAACCGAATCTATTGAAGTCACACGTGATAAAAGAAATATAGACGATGGTGACCTTCTTTATACAACAGAGCCTGCAGAAGTTGAGTTTGAATTCGGTGATTTCGGATCGTATGAGGTCATCGGTTTCATGGCTGAAAAATACTTTGCCGGTTACACAGAAGATAACACCACATTCTCTGACGAAGATGTCAGTCTTATGTCTGATGGACAGCTTTCCAAAGTCTTAATTGACGACGATGAAACAAAATCCACATTCTCAGGTTCATCACTGGTACTTGAGGAAGGATACAGACTTCGCATCGTGGAAGTTGACCTTGAAGGAGATAGTGTATTTGTTGAATTACATAAAGATGGAGAACAAATAGATAGTGGAGTTGTTTCAGGTGGTGATGTCTATACCTATGAAAAAGATGTAGGTTCTGCCGATGATGTACCCATTATTGCTGTAAATTTTGAAGACATTTTCAGAGGCTCAGAAACCAACGCTGTGTTTGTAGAGGGCATATTCCAGATTTCGGAAGATTATACCGAAGTCGATGATGGAGACAACTATGGTAAAATGGAAGTTGACTCTGTCAGTTCTAATGAAATTTCAATGAGTAATGACGACTCAATAACACTTGGTCAGGATGATACTATCAGCATAATGGGCAATATCAATTTCAAAGTTGCAGATGATTCAGATACTGTAAGATATTATCCATTTGTGGAAGTTACCACTGGTCCTGGTGATATGTTAACCATAGACCTACCAGACACCATTACCCAGGATTCAACTGTTACTATAACTATTGAATCGCGCGGTGCAGCTGTACAGAATGCTGTTGTAATGGTTGATGATGAAAATATAGGAACTACTACAAGAGAAGGAACTATTGAATATACTCCAGAAGATACCGGTACATTCACTGTTACCGCTGAAAAACAGGGATTTGTTTCAGCAAGTAAAGAAATTGAAGTTATAGGTCAGCAGGAGAACAGGATGAGTGTTGATATTTCACCTGATGAAATATTTGCAGGTGATATAATTACCATAACTGTAACAGAAGCAATCGGTAATGAACCGATAGAAAATGCAGAAGTTACATATGACGATGAATCGATTGGTGACACATCAGCAGACGGGACTATAAACTACACCACTAACGATCCCGGGGTACACAAAGTAACTGCATCTAAAGATGGATATCAGGATGGTGAAGAGAATATCGAAATACTTGAATCCGGTGCCCAGTTCAGTATCTCGGACCTGAACATATCGCCATCTGAAGTCGAAGCCGGTAATCCGGTTTCAATAACAGTTAATGCAACCAATATCGGCAATATGGGAGGAGACTATACCATTGAACTCATGGTCAATGGAACAATGGAAGATTCAGAGCAAATAAATCTGGATGCAGGTAATTCTACAACAGTAGAATTTACACATACAGAAAATGAACCCGGTAACTATTCGGTTGAGGTTGATGGACAAACTGGTACATATACAGTTACACCCAGTGGAGTACCTGGAATTGGTGTATTTGGGTTAATAGCTGTATTGACAATCGCCTACCTGTTCAGAAAACGACAAAAGTAATGGAGTTAGTCTTTAACTCCTATTCCTTTTTTTAATTATTCCAAATCAATGAGGTATTGTTTTAGACAATCATGATTTTCAACAATTACATCTGCATTTTCAAGTTTATTTCTATCTATGTATGTTGGAATTGCTACACAGTATAACCCTGCTCTTTTTGCAGATTCTACCCCAAGCATTGCATTCTCAAATACTATGCATTCACCTTTTTCTACACCTGATTTCTCAACAGCCCTTAAATATGGTTCAGGTACAGGTTTCCCGTTTTCCACATCATTTGCTGTAATGATGACATCAAACACATCAGGATACAGTTTTTCAAGAATATCCTTTACAATAGAATCCTCTGCTCCAGAAACAACACATAAGATGTATTTGTTTTTCAGTGCATCCAATAAATCCTTTAGCCCTTCAAAAGGTTCCAGTTTTACAATTTTGTTAAATTCCTGCTCGTATTGTTGTATTATACCATCAAGATTAAACGAATCAGGGTTTTTGTTATCCTTTATCAGCAAATCACGTACAATATCAATAGTTCTGGAACCTTCATGCTCATAGATATCCTGCTTGTTAATTTGCACTCCGATATTATCAAACGCTACTTTCATAGCTTCTACATGATAGGGCATGGAATTTACCAGCACTCCATCCATATCAAACATAAGGGCTTTTAACATAATTATCCATCCCTAGTTAGTGGTTTTTGTATAAAAAACATAATTATAAACGTCATAGAGGACATATATGCAACAGTAATAAATAACTCACTGATAATAAACTATTCTGAGAGTGTATTTACAATATTATTAAGTGCGATAATATGGCAGATAAATATTTCATTGGAACTTCTGGATGGCAATATGACCACTGGAGGAATGTGTTATATCCTGAGAAACTGGGTAAAAAGAAATGGCTGTCCTATTATGCGGAACGTTTCAATACCGTAGAAGTAAACAGTACATTCTACAATCCAATAAAACCAAAGACATTTTCCAGATGGTACAATGAAACTCCTTCTAATTTCAAATTTACAATCAAAGGATACCGAGTAATAACTCATTTCAAGAAACTACATGATGTAGAAGATGACATCAAAGCTTTTTATGAAAGGGCTGCCCCGCTACAACATAAGCTTGGATGTGTATTGTGGCAATTACCCTCGAATCTTCACAAAAACATGGAACTTCTGGAAGAGTTCTGCAAAAACCTTGACAAACGCAAAAACAATGTCATCGAATTCAGACATGTATCATGGTTTACAGAGGATGTACAATCTCTACTTCAAAAATATAAAATCGGATACTGTATAATATCTTCTCCTGAATTACCCGAAATAATTACTGTAACATCCAATATCCTGTATATGCGTTTTCACGGAATAAACAACTGGTACACTGAAAAGTATGGTAAAGAAAAACTAAAAGATTATGCGTCAAAAATCAAAAAAACCGATGCCAAAAAAGTCTATTGTTATTTCAACAATGATGAAAATGGCTATGCTGTCCATGATGCCTATAATCTTAGAGAACTTCTTACCCAAGATTACTAAGCAGATAACCAAACATAATGTAAAGGATACTAAACCAACTCGGTCATAATATGGTGATGTTTAATTCTGCATCTGATTATGTAGAAAAAATCGGCAAAAACAAAGGATTGGAGGTAAAGTCCTACATACATTGAAAGGCATCCTGTCAAGAGATTGCTGATTTTTCCAGAGAAAATAACATTGACCTGATTGTAATGAGAACACCCAGTAAAAGCAGTATAGAAAATTTTTTGCAGGTGGTGTGGTACTGTTCAGT
Organism: Methanohalobium evestigatum Z-7303; assembly: GCF_000196655.1. Taxonomy (GTDB): domain Archaea; phylum Halobacteriota; class Methanosarcinia; order Methanosarcinales; family Methanosarcinaceae; genus Methanohalobium; species Methanohalobium evestigatum. Next base: position 539,637 of record NC_014253.1, read on the forward strand.
TAATGCATATTTCCCATTGATAAGGAGTATATAGATTTAGGGATTGATGTTTTCTGATATAATTATGATACGCGATGTACATATCAATCCAGTTATTGATATGCTGAACGAATCCCTGTTTATGTGGGAAGTATTTATCGAACACCTTGACCCTTCTTTTGAATGATTTGAACCATCTTTCGATATAATTCCTGATATCACCGGATATTACAACCCTCTTAATATCGAGTCTTTCCAGAGCTTTGTACCATGGTCCACCATCCACAACTGCCATCTGAGGCAGTTGTCCGTACATTTTTTTCAAATCCTTAAAGAAAGACTTTGTAGTCAGGTAGTTCCTTGTGGGATAGATTCTGGCATACACTATCTTTTTAGAATCGGGGTTTATAGCCGCGTATAGGAACCAGTACTCACTGCCAAGCTGTACTTTAGTCTCATCCACTACTATGGTTTATGGCAATTCTCCATCATAAGGCTGTACACACCATCCGAACTTCTGTACCCAGTAATGTACTCCTCTGTAGCTTATCGGTTCAGACATATACGATAATAGTTCTGAAGTTCTCCTCAAACTTAATCCCTGTTGATACAGGAGTATGGATAATGCTATAGCTTTCACATCTCTTCTTTTCCTTTCCACGAAAGATTTAATATCTACCGGTATCAAATCTGATAATGCCTCTAAGTTCATCATTCATCCCCCCTTAAATAGGAGGATGAATCCCCTATTTATTTCTTAACTGAACAGTGCCGGTGGTGTATCAGAAAAGGTTATAAAAAATACAAATTCAGAAGTACTTATGTACCATATTTATCAACTATTACCTGTCTTAAAACGATGTAGTTTTAGTTATAAGATTTAGAGATACATCTGTATGCTCATCATTTATATATAATTAATTGGATACGGAAATGTTTAAATATAATTAAAACTACAATCCTGCTAACTTAATGATTTTAGAACCCCAAATAAGCAATTAATTGCTACTATATTAACCTTTTATTATGTCAGGAGGTATATTTTATGAGCATGGAGTATTTTTCTGGAATATCAGATGCAATGAGAATAACCTTTGTACAGGTTATGATATTATCAGTAATAGCTATAGGTATATTCCTGTATGGAATGTATTTGAACATTAAAAAATGGGGACTTGGAACCACCGGATATGCACAGGAACCCGGTGGCGGAGGTATAACAGTCTTCCCAAAAACGTTCGCATCACAGGTTGCCAAAAAGGGTGACTGGAAAATAATCCTTAAAACCTTAGTGCTGGATATCATATTACAAAGACGGATTATAAGAATAAGTAAGTTCAGATGGTTTATGCATATAAGCATTTTTGTAGGATGGATGACATTATTTTTACTGTCATTACTGATGTTTTTAATAGAACTTCTAAGCCTTTCTGGTGTTAATATTCACCCAGAAGCAATAAGGCAGATGCTACAACCATGGAACGATTTGTTCAGCTATATCCTGTTATTGGGAATAGGCATAGCAATCTTTAGAAGATTGTTTGTTAAAAGAGCAAGAGAGAGTACAATATCCTATGATGCAGTCCTGTTAGCTGGACTTACATTTATTGTAATCACAGGATTTGTTGCACAGGGTATCAGAATTGGAGATTTCTGGGCATTTGGAATAGACTGGGGTATAAATGCAGCACCCCAAATGGCACTATTTCATGCAGTAGTATCACTACTGTTTTGTATAGCCTACATACCGTTCAGCAAATATATACACATGATAGCAACACCTCTCACAATTCTTGCAAATATAGAAGCAGAGGAAGGTGAGTAATTACAATGGCTAAAAAACAACCATCAATAGACACCAAAGGAATAACCGCTGTACAACTTATGGAACTGGATTCCTGTACAAGGTGCGGAGAATGCGTTCAGTGGTGTCCTACATATTCCGCATCCGGTCAGGAACCGGGACTCGCACCTCGAGATAAAATCCTGAGGTGGAGAGACTATATGAACAAATCCTATGGACTAAGAGCAAAACTCTTTGGTCCAAAGGAGATATCAGAAGAAGAACTCGATGAGTTCTCATCCGACCTATATCAATGTACAACCTGTGGAATCTGTGAAACAGTATGTGAATCAGGTATTGACACCATAAATCTCTGGGAAGGTATACGTGCAAATCTTGTAAAACGTGGACAAGGTCCCTACGGAAAACAGAAATATTTCTTTAAACTTGTATCCGAGTATGGTAACCCGTACATGGAACCCGCTGAAAATAGAACTGCATGGATGCCTGAAGATATAGAAGTTAAAGAAACCGCTGACATTGTATATTATGGTGGATGTACTGCAGAGTATAAACAAACCAAACTTGCCGTTGCTACTGCACGCGTTCTTAATAAACTTGGTATTGACTTTGCCATGCTTGGTGAAGATGAACTTTGCTGTGGTTCACCTCTCCTTAGAACCGGCCAATCCGAGCTAGAAAACATTGCCAGAGACTGTACAATCAAAAATGTCGAAAATATAAAAGCCAAAGGTGCAAGCAAAGTACTTTATGCATGTGCAGGATGTTACCGTACTTCTATTGTAGATTGGCCTAAATTATATGGAAAACCGTTACCATTTGAAATTGTACATATTACAGAATTCCTTGCTGACCTTATCAAACAGGGCAAAATCAAATGGGAAAAATCCATCAACAAAACTGTCACCTATCATGATCCCTGTCACATGGGTCGCCACGTTGGTACATATGATGCTCCAAGATATGTACTTGAAAATATACCAGGAATCAAACTGATAGAAATGGACAGAATAAAAGATTACAGCCGTTGCTGTGGTGCAGGAGGAGGTATGAAAGCTGGTATTCCAGACCTTGCACTTAAAGTTGGTGAAGAGCGTATAGAAGATGCTCTTGAAACCGATGCAGACATACTCTCAAGTGCCTGTCCATTCTGTAAAAGAAACCTAGCAGATGCAAGGGATTCAGTAGATGCAAAAGATATGGAAGTAGAAGACGTTATTGTTCTTGTTGCAGAAGCACTTGGACTTGAGGTAGAAGGGGAATAACCAAAACCCTTTTACTCTTTTTAATTTATACATTTTCATATTCTGACAGATATAATTTCAATTCATCAATTACTATTTCTTTGGGAATCCATACACCATTGATGTTGGAATCCAGCAGTAAATATGCATCTCTTACTTCATTGAGAATGGTTGATTCTGGACCTAATTCAATTCCTTTGTAATCCAGGTATTTTCTGGGTATTTTTAGGTGTCTTTCACGCGTTGTCGTGTTTTCAACTATGACCTTTTTATGGTCTAATGATACTAACAATATACTCCCCCAGTAATTCTATATCATTCACAGATTACAAATTAGATATAATTAACCCAATCCACATAAATATTTTTTTAATAAAATGAAATTGAAACTAAATTTTAGTATATATAATACCCAAAATCTAAATAATACTACTGCGCATATAAATTTAGAAAGCTACAGTTAATACACTCCACACAGCCATAATACTTTGGCTCATTTTTCACTGTAGCTTTCTAAATTTATACTCACAGATTAGTCATATTTCTATAGGTCTTAAAATATCATTCATTTTCCATCGGTTATCTTCTACAACAAATTCAATTGTATGAGTTTTTGTTCTTTGTATATCAAAAGCATTCACATTCCAGATAACATCCACAGTCAGTATTACTGAACCATTTTCATCAGAACTGCCAGTTATTTCATAGCCATTTATGCGAAACGTTGCTTCTGAAATTCTATTCAAATTATGAAATTCATCTCTGGTATAATCATCTTTTACATCAGATGACAACAATTCATCATAGATATTGTTAAACTCACTTGAATTGTAATATGAAATGTAATCATCCAACGTCTCTTCAGGTGTTGATTCTGGTCCCCCTATACAACCACTAAAAGAAACCGCGCTCAAAAACGCTATTAATAATGCTAAAACAAATTTTTCTATAATATCCCCTTTATCCAAAATATGCGTTAAACCCTGATATAATGTTTCGTTTGATTTAATTTATACGTAGCATTTAAATATAGACATTAACCTTTTTTGGATATATGTACATTCCTTATGCACTTCTTGGTAGGGTATTTGTGTATCTTGTTGTTGCTGTTATAATTTTAACTTTGATATCACTGTTAATTGGAATATACAGCTACAAGAAAAATAAATCACTGTTTCCAAATTTTATATTTTTCATGCTGTACTTTTTCTACTCACCCGCCAAACTGATTTGCAGAACGTGTTCTATAAAAGAGTCAATTGTAGATGATATTATTATTGAGGTAGGAAACGCTGTAATGCTTGAAAGATTCAAACAGGTTAATGGTAAATGTGCAGTAATTCTTCCCCAATGCCTCAGGCATCCAAACTGCAAAGCCAGATGCGACCCCATAACCGGTTATGAATGCGAAAAATGTGGTCTCTGCGACATAGGTACCATATGTGAAGCTGCCGAAAAGTATAATTTCAAAGTATTTGTAGTGCCCGGTGATAGTTTTGTCAGAAAAATTATAAAATCCTACAGACCCCATGCATGTATAGGAGTTGCATGTCATATGGAATTAACTGAATCAATGCAGGAAGTATCCAAATACATGCCTGTACAGGGTGTATGGTTGTTAAAAGATGGATGCTACAACACAGAAGTTGATGTAGATGAAGTAATAAGAAAAATGGAGATGTGCAACAATAATGCTTTATAATCTAATTGGTATTGCATTGTTCTTTTTTATAATCGTTTCAATTATACTAACGACAACCGCCTTGCTGGTTGGTCGTATAAACCTAAACAGAAACGTCTGGCTTGCAGGATTTTTTGTAAACATCCTTGATTTTTTTTATCTCCCAATCAAAATCCTTTTTCAAAAATTTAGTGATTCTTCCAAGCTTGATAAATTAATGGTAAGCCTCCGAAACACTGCCAATAAATCAAGTTTCAAAAAAACCCGAAACCGTCTGATACTGGCGCCTCATTGTATGCGTTCTCTTGATTGTCCTGCATCATCAACAAGGTTTGGGATTAAATGCATATCCTGTAATAAATGTATATTAGCCAGTATCAAAAAAGATGCTGAAAATTATAATTATAAACTCTACATTGTTGCAGGTTCTTCATATATCCGGCATATTGTCAAAAAAGAACCTGTAGATGGTGCGCTGTTACTTGCCTGTTATTATGAACTAAACAAAGTTATGAGGTATCTGAAGCAAAAAAACATAGTAACCTACGGTGTTCCACTGTTGGAAGACGGATGTTACAATACAACAATTGACTACAATAACCTGAAAAAAACATTAAATGATTTGAAAATGAGTGAGGAGAGTAAGCTCCCTTCTGTTACTGCAAAAGTTCCGCATCATGTAGACGATGCAGAACGGCTCATCAAATAACGAGCGCTTGCAGCGACGGTATTCAGCTTAGCGTCAATTAAAATTTTCCGGGCACATTTCCCGGAACTGACTTGCACCCACGAGGATTCGCCGTTCCATTCGCCACCATGCGACCTCAACCATCAGGTATCACCGCATTGACATGGGGCGATAGCGTTTCTGTGCCATTGCCCAGGCTCTCGCCTGACGCCCTTTACAGGCGTTCGTGTATTTTTACGGTGGGGAGACTTTCCTCAGGTCAACAGACCCGGCGGCCGTCCTTCCTCTCTCATTCTCAATTATAGGTTAAATTTAAATTGATTATGTACTTAAATCTATTGGCTCTGGCATCACAGCGTTACATTAATATGCCACAATCCATGTATTAGGTTCAGAATTAAAATTAAAACCAAATAATTATTTTTAAATCACTTTTAACCGAGGTTTTAACTTGAATAATGAATTATTTAATTTACAGGTAGATAACATCTCACTCAAAAATCCGATTGCACTCGGTCCGATGGCTGGCGTTACAGACAGCAACTTTGCCAACAAGTATGCAAAAAACGCAGGGCTTGTAATACTTGGCGGCTTTAATCTGGACGATAAAACAAATGAAGCCGCATCCAGAATGGCTGAAAGAGGACGTGAAGAGTTTATCACTGACAATCCGTTACAGTTTTTAAAAGAGGAAATAAACAATGTGGATACTGGTAGTGTAGTGGCTGTAAATGTAAGAAGTGCTACACCCGAGCCTCTTATAGAAGCTGCACAAATAGCAAAAGAATCAGATGCAATTCTTGAACTGGATGCTCACTGCAGGCAGGAGGAAATGGTTAATATCGGTGTCGGAGAGGCGCTGATGCATGATACCTCAAGACTTGCAGATTGGATCCAAAAGATAAAAGAAACAGGGGTTGTGCTCTCTGTTAAAATACGTGCAAATGTTGTTGATGATGTTGAATTATCAAGACAAATCGAATCTGCAGGAGCAGATATACTACACATCGATGCCACTCTTGAAGGAAAAAACACTGCAGACCTGAAAGCAATACGAAAAATCCGGGATTCTGTCAGAATGACCCTTATAGGAAACAATTCTATTACCGAATTTTCGGACGCAAAGGATATATTCTCCCGGGGTGCTGATTTGGTTTCAGTGTCAAGAGGAGTTATGGACAATCCCTACCTTATCGATGAACTTGTTGAGAGTGTTAACGATTTCCAGAATAAAACCGGCTGGTACAACGCTCCAAAACACATATGTGCAGGAGAAGGAGACCTACGTGGTTTAACATTTTGCTGTCCTCCGATTAAACCCTGTGCAGTTCAGAAAAAACTTAATAAACTGGGTATTTCTCCTGAAGAATTCAAAAATCTGAAAATGGAATTTTCCAAAGGTTCAAAACTTGAATTCGGTGACAGCACCTGTTTTGGCTCACTTGCCTGGTGCTGCAAACTGACCAAATTCTGTCCTATACGCGACGGTGTACTGTATATGCTGGATATGTCAGGACCCGAATATATGCGTCTTAAAAAAGAACTGGCGGATTATATTCTGGATAACGCAAACATCCCTGTAAATGAGACAGAATGAATATTAAAACCTATTTACCAGAGGATGAGTACAGCGGAGATAAAATAGCATCTTATATTACCCGCTGTGCTCAGCTTTCAATGGTTCTTGAAGTATCAGCATTCCCGAAACCGGGAAATGTTGATAGAGACCACAATTATATTGATACCTATTACGAACATTTTATGGCATCTGCCATTGGAGTTTATCCGGTTATTGAAGATGCATCAAAATCCAGTCACGGTATCGGCAAACTTATAAAACGTTCTGTCAGTGAAAGCGTGAACTGGCAGAAAGGCGGAAATACTCATTTTGGAGCATTCATTTTACTGATACCTCTTACAATGGCTGCAGGAAAGATTATGGCACACAAATCCCAATTTTCATTAAATGAACTCATAAATTGTGCCCATGATCTGGTTAAAAATACCGATGTTCTGGATGCTGTGGATTTCTATGAATCTTTCAGGCTTGCCGGTGTCCGTGTCAATAATGTAGATGATTTTGATTTGCAGGATGAAAACTCAATTGATTCATTGTATGAGCAAAATATTACACTTTATGATCTGATGGAAATTGCAAAAAACTACGATATAGTTGCAAATGAGTGGTCAGAAGGATTTAACAGATGCAGCCAGTGTGCTGAAATCATAATTGAGAAAATGAAAAATAACTATAACAATATCAATAACACTATCGTTTATGCCTTTTTAAAAATACTTTCTGAAAACAAGGATACCTTCATCGAAACAAAATTTGATACAGAAACTGCTGTATATGTATCAACAAAAGCTTCAGAAATAATCTCAGCTCTTGAAGAACAGAATACTGATTTTGAATCCATGATACCAGATATCCAGAAATTTGACAGGGAACTTCTTGATAAAAAAATAAATCCTGGTTCTACAGCAGACATAACTATAGCTGGTCTGTACATTGCCTTACTTGGAGGTATCAGATTTTGAATCAGAATAATATTAACCTTAAGGAATACGGCATATACGATGGCATATCAGAAACAATTATTACCACTGGGACAGATTCACCAAACGCTGCTCCAATGGGGTTAATTCGCAAAGATGACAGGATACAAATCAGACTTTTTAAAGGCTCACAGACGTATGAAAATGTAGTAAATGAAAAATGTCTTGTCGCAAATGTGGTCATTGACCCGGTTGTATTTGCTCGTTCTACATTTACCAATCTCTGCGATGAAGAATTTGATACGGTTTCTGTAAATAACAGGAAGCATCCGTTCTTAAAAAACGCCCTGAGCTATGTAATATTTGAATGCAGTGATATAAGATATACAAAAAATACACTGGTTGCAGATGTCTTACCACTGTATGCCTGTATAAACCGGAATGTTATCAAAGCCCCAAACAGGGGTTTTAATGCTGTACTGGATGCTTTAATCCATGCAACACGCTACCGAGTATTTGATGATGAAAAGTATCTGAATATGGTATATGAACTCAATAACACGGTTAAAAAATGCGGTGGATCAAAGGAAAAACGGGCAATGAAAATTTTGTATGATTATTTAAATATTGAACATTGAATTTACCGCAATCGCTGTAAAACCTTTCTTTTTATTGTTGAGAGTGTATGTTTGAAAACAACACTTACAGGTACTTTTTTACCCCCTGCACTGATTGTACCATTTTTTATGGCTGAAATTATTGCTTCTGGTGTGTTTTCAGATACTTCCACTATGGTATAGGTCTGTCCTACTGTATCGGGTATATGGGAATCACTTCCACCCGCTTCCGGTATATTATGGAGTTGAGCCGCTCTTCTTGCTTCATCGTTGGGTTTGTCTGTAAAACAACGTGAATTTAGCACCTCTACAGCATCGATATCTATCCCGTCTACAAAACCTATACCTTGAGAGGATATTTTAAAGGGATGAGGTACAATAACAACTCCCCCTGATTTTCTTGCGGCTTTTATGGTTTCTTCAGGAGTTAAATGAGGTTCAATATTTTTGTCCACACCAAGCACAAGGATATGACCTTTTGTGGACGTTACCTCTATACCGGGTATTACTGTTATCTTTGACCCAAGTTTTTTTGCTACTTTTAAACCTTCAATACCACCCTCAACAGTATCATGGTCACAGATTGCCACAGCATCAAGTCCATTTTTTTCAGCAAAACTGATTATGGATTCCAGTTTGGAATTGCTGTCTTTTGAAAAACAAGAATGTACATGAACATCAATTAGTAACCGCATATAAAATAAAAAGCCACATGAGTTTATAAATATTTGGCAGGTAAAAATAACAATATGGAATTCATGGAGGAGCGAACGGGTTTTTAAGATGGAGGTATGTATGGGAGAGGGTAGGATGGAGAACATCAGAACAGAGCAGAAACCCGTTCGTAATTATACTAATGATATAATGATAGATATAACTTTCGCCCTGATACGAACAAATTTTAAAAGATTTAATCCACAAATATTTCCCTTTCATAAATCTGTGCTTTGTGAATTATTTCATCTCTGGCTTCAAGGTCTACTTCAATGTAGTCACCATAATCGATATTGTGGACCACCCCTTCTTCAAAAAGCCATGATACCGCAGCCATTCCATCATCTGACATCGGAAGTGATACACTTGTACGCTTCCATCCGGGTACCTGCTGGTTGATTTGTTTTTTGAGGTTGTCAAGCCCGTATCCTGATTTTGCAGAGATAAAAACAGGGTTTGGTGCAAGGTATTCTATTTTATCAAGTTTTTTGTTGAGTTCATCACTTTTTATTGCATCCACTTTGTTCAGTACTGTTATAATGGGTGCACCTTCGGATTTATTCCATAGTATTTCATGGGATGTGGCAAGTTTTTTGCGGATTTTTTCCGCATCTTCTGCAACATCAACAACAAGAAGAATTACATCAGTAAGGAATATCTCATCAAGTGTTGAACGGAATGCATCTATCATCCAGTGTGGGAGATCTTCAATAAAACCGACCGTATCAGTAAGCAGTACATGTCTGCCACCAAGATTTAGAGAGCGTGTCACTGGTGAAAGAGTAGTAAAAAGCATATCTTCCACCCTTACATCTTCATCAACAATTGTATTAAATAATGTACTTTTACCTGCGTTGGTATAACCCGCCAGTGCCACAAGGGAAAAACCCTTATCATGCCTGAATTTTCGTAGAGACTCTCTGTCCTTTTTGGCGGTTTTTAATTCGTTTTTAATTCTGCTGATTCTATTTTTAATATCCTGTTCATAGGAATCTTCATATTCACCAAGGCTCATGAACCCAGGACGTTCTTCCTGTTTAAGCAGAGAAACAATGTTTTTTGCTTTGGGAAGTTCATATTCAAGTTGTGCAAGTTCTACCTGTAGTTTTGCCCTCTTAGTTGTTGCTCTTGTTGCAAATATTTCCAGAATGAGGTGAAACTTGTCGATAACTTCACATTTGCAGGTTTCTGATACATTGTATATCTGTATGGTACTGAGCTGATTGTAAAAAATCACCTTTTCTGCATTGTATTCATTTACAAGTGATGCCAGTTCATCGACTTTACCCCTGCCCACCTGATATCTTCTGTCAGGATTTTTGGATTGTGTTATTTCTCCTACTATACAATAACCGGCAGATTTTGCGAGCTCTTCTAATTCAAAAAGTTTATCAGAATTTTCTGATTCATTACTCCTTGGCTCATTCCTCTGGACAAGGATTACTGATTTCATAAAACCACTAGATACATTATGTTACAGATTAGGATATATCAAGTTCTTGAATAAGGAGATTTCGAGCACTTAAAGATATATGATGTGCCATTTCTATCGCAAGTCTTTCACTCAAAGATTCCTGATATTTAAAATTCTTTGAAAACATACTTGTTGCCACCCACTCCGGTTTATTATACATATCCCCTTTTTCGGCAACAATCGTTCCATCATATTTTATTTCTTTAACAGTATCTTCAATTATCCTGACCACATCTGTTACCTGTGGTGCCGAATCCATCCAGAACGGTTTGATTTTAACCTGATTTACTTTCTCAACATGGTCTGCAGAAGATACAACAGAAACTGCTGCACATACCATATAGTAACCGTTTTTTATTTTATGTCGCCCCGATATGTCAACAGCAATAATATCCCACATGTTATCTTCTTACATTTTTACTCTACCAATATCGATATATTCAAACCCTTTCTCTTTTTCTACTGCAAAAAGCATGCGTTTTTTGACGCTGTTAGCCAATCTGATTGCCCTTGACATAACAGGAAGTATAAATTCATAATCATTCGGCAACGCATGGACAAGATATTCTGAATGTGGTATATTATTAGAAGATTCAACCTGTTTATAAACTCTGAAATGAGTTCCGAATTTAAAACCTGTCTTTGGAACCAGTCCCCGATTCCTCAGGTCACTATAAACTCTGCATTTGCGGGGAAATTCTGATTCTATAAAAGATGCCCTTTTTGAGAATTCACTAAAATTTAGATGATTTCCATTTTTCCTGTCATTAACCTGTATAATGTTATTCTCAAGCAGATATCCTGATTCCACAAGTGATAATTGCAGATGTTCAGGGTCGAGCAATTTACCGTAGAATCCATTTTCATGTATTGTATTGGATGACTCCCCATCCCAGATAAGAACCCTGTCCTCCATCAATGAAGCACTGGTTGTTAAATCCGGGTAAAGTTTCTTCATATCTCCTTTAATGTTTACCTTTTTAGCTTCATAAAAGGTTATATCACTTTCCTCATCAACGATTGCAAGAATTAACTGCTTGTGGACGTTATCAGCTGTTTCAAGTAACTTTTGCAGGTCTTTGAGAGATAGAGGTATTCGTTCAGAATGTACATGAATATAACTCCTTGGCTGTGATTTTCCGGGATGTCCTCCTCTGGGATACACCCTGAAGTCCGTAACTCCCGGCTGGATATACAACCCTCTTTCACGTATATCCTTGTAAACAATGTATTTTAGTTCAAAATACTGCTGCCTAAGTGACGCCTTTTTAAAAAAATCAGTAAAATCCAACCCTTTTTCGTTTTCCTGTGCTTTGATTTTGTTGCGGTAGAGAAGATAAGCAGCCTCCACCAGACTTAATTCAAGTTTGTTTCCTTTTGGCCTTCCAAAATAACCACTTTTGTATAATTCATCTATACCTTTCTCGTCAACCAGTACTCTATCATTTGTTAGTTCACCTATCAAATAAGTCACCCGGATAAATTACGATTTTAAAAATTATCAGACCTGAATATACAATCAACAAATGACGATGCAAACGCTTCATAGGAAACTGCTTCAAGGTGAGCATACGAACCCATAGTGTTGTTTACTGTTAAACCGTCCCATCCACTGACTATTCCTGTACCTCTGGAAAGTTTGATTGCAAAATTTGAGTTTGACGGGAGGTTGGTTATCTCTGAATGATGAAACTCGTGTCCTCTGAACGAATTTCCTGCTTTTCCAATAACAGAATCGCATTTAAACATCCCGATGTTATAACTTACAACCCGTGTGTGCCCCATAAGGGTATGTCCCGGAAGTGCCCCCACCATGTTATAGGTCGATTCCTGCATTTCTGCCATATGATACTTTCCTTTGTGTTTGTTCTGGACACCTGTGGTCATTTTTTCGGTAAGATACATAAGCCCACCGCATTCAGCATAAATGGGCAACCCCTGTCCAGAAGCTTCTTTAATATCGTTTCGTATGGACTCATTGGATTCGAGTTCGTCCCCGAATAGTTCAGGGTATCCGCCGCCAATATACAATCCGTCAACCTTGGGTAGATGAGCATCATGGATAGGACTGAAATATTTAATCCTTGCACCTTCCAGTTCGAGTAATTCAATATTGTTGTGATAGTAGAAGTTAAACGCTTCATCAAGCGCAATGCCGATTGTCGGTTTGTAGTTTATTTGATTAGGTTTGAATAATGTATATTCGGGTTTTTCAACAGGAGACGCATTATGTGATATTTCTATGATTTTTTCAATATCCACATTTTCTTTAATGATGCTTTCAATACTGTAAATTCTTTTTCTAAATTCACTATCTTTTTGTCGTCCTTCAATTGCAGGAACAAGTCCCAGATGACGCATCGATATCTGCATCGAATCGTCTCTGGGTATTATACCAAGAACCGGCACTCCCGTATAATATTCAATCGCATCCTTTGCCTTTTTAGCATGGCGTCCACCTCCTATATTATTAAGGATTACACCGGCAATATTTACATCCGGGTCAAAATTAACATATCCGTTGACAATCGCAGCTGCCGAGCGTGTAATACTTCTGGCATTGATTATAAGAACCACTGGACAATCTAATGTTTTTGCAATCTGCGCGGTACTACCTGTATCACTGAAACTTTCAAGACCTTCAAAAAGCCCTCTCACACCTTCTATAACAGCCAAATCCGCTTTTTCGGATTCAAACGCGTGGGTAAATACATCCAGTATTTTATCATCATCCATCAGATAACCATCAAGGTTGCGTGCTTTAATACCTGTAATCTCTGAATGGTAGCTTGGGTCTATATAGTCCAGACCTACTTTAAAAGGCTGGGGTCTGTATCCCTGAAAAGTAAGAGCTGCCAATAATCCACTGGTTATAGTAGTTTTACCCGAGGATGAACGGTCTGCAGCCAGTAGAACTCTGGGCATTGGTATTTTTATTCGGTTCTTATCGTTTTTTTGTTGTGACATGATTTTGTTTCTTGTTTGCTTTGCTTTCTTGCAAGTTCCCGTAACTGTTCATCATCCATTGAATTCGGTAAAACCGAATCTGGCTCTGTTTTTGACATTATTTTTTGTGCCAGTTCCCGATAAACCTGTGCAATCTTTGAATCGGGTGCTATATCCATTACAGAATAACCCTCGCGTTCACAATCCTGGACAATCTGTTCTTTGGGGATGAATGACAGAAGTTCACTTCCTATCTCATGAGCAAATTCTTCTACTATTTCTTTCTCATTTGTGACATCGCGTGAATTACATACAATTCCATTTAACGGTGTATTGATTTTTGAGAGACCACTGCATATATTGTTTGCAGCATACATCGGCATATATTCCCCTGAGGTTATTATATAGGATTCATTCACCATACCCTTTCTTACCGGTGCCACAAATCCCCCGCACACTATATCTCCGGGAACATCATAGATTATAAGATCCATTTCTTTCATGGAATCTGAGATTCTTTTCAACTGATTGATAGCAACAATAATTCCGCGTCCTGCACAACCTATACCGGGTTCTGGACCTCCAACTTCTACACATTTAACTCCGTTGTATCCCTCAAATACAACATCCTCTTCATTTAAACCCTCACCATCACGCAAAAGATCAAGTATTGTAGGAATTCTTTTACCACCAAGCAAAGTTATGGACGAATCACTTTTTGGGTCACATCCGATAATCATAACTTTGTATCCTTCATCAGCGCATGCAGCCGCAACATTTGATGCTGTACTCGATTTACCGATGCCTCCTTTACCATACAAAGCTATTCGTTTCTGTTTCTGATTGTTATCATTGGTTTTATTGTTCATCCTACCACTGAATTTTATTCATTTATTATCTCTCTTAATGTTGCTCCGAATTCAGATTCAACAATATAATCTACACCAAGTGTTTTGGGATGAAGGTCTACTTCTACTATGACATGGTCATGACCCATATCTTTTAATGGAAAAACCTGTCTTGGACCATTGGTAACAGATACAATTTCCATGTCGGATAAATTGTCCATTGGAATAGCATGAGGGACTCCAGAGATGACCGCAAAATCATAATCGCTGTATTTTTCTTCAATCAATCTGTTGATTTCATCTCCTGTTATTGGATACTCATCCATTCCACCTATCAGTTCGTGGACATCTACATCGTTCTCATTAAAATCGTCCATGATATTTTGGGCATGCTGGCGAACACGGGGCAAACCAACATTATCATTAGTATTTGCCATGTTTACAATATTTGATTCCTTTCCCAACTTTGAAGCCACCTGATTTACCGCCAATGTTATGTCTGCAAACATATAACCGGTCTCTTTTTTGGCATTCATGATGGTTATTCCGCGTTTACCCTCTTTTAAAAGCTCAATGATGCGTTTGCCTACCCGATACTTTACATCCCCTCTTGATGGTTCAAGATACTGCTTACTTGCTGCACCATAACGTTTTTCTACACTGGTAGCCTCTTCAAGCAGATATTTCTGTCTTTCAAATTCGGTCCTATCAATGATTCCTGCATCCAGTGCAGATTCAAGGGCAAAAAGCACTCCTTTTGTATTATCACTGTAGCCTGCATGTACTTCCACTTCAATAACCGGAATATCCAGATTTGCATCCAGAACCGGTTCATGTAAATCTTCACCGATAATCATACTCGCGCATGTACCCACTATACCGATAAGACCCGGATTGAACAGGTCAACTGCTTTATTGATTACATTTACAAGCTCGTCATGACCCCCAAACACGAAACAGTTTTCATCAAGAGCTGTTGTCAATACATGAATTCCGTCCTCTTCCAGCAACCGTGCATGTTTAAAAGAACATCCCGGAGGACCGTGAAGGATTGCTACATCCACATTGAGGTCTCTTAGGGTATACAGCGCAGCTACTATTGAACTGGGACGTGGATGGATAATTGAAAGTTCTTTGGTTTTGGGATTTGTACTCATGTTCATCCTCTTAGTATTTCACCTGAAACATTTAACATTTGATATTATAAGGTTGTCAGATACATGGCTTGAATTTACAATTTCAAAAGCAACTTTTAAACCTTCATCAAGGGTTGATGTATGATATGCATCTTTTAATTTAATGTTATGCAATCTATCTCCGACAAGTATCAACTGGTCGATGTCGCTACTTCTGAGATTTACAAAATCGTAAGTTTTTTTCAGGGACAAGCCTTCACATACCTGTGCAGATTCTTCACCCATTACCATTACAACCTTACCACTACATTTTTTATCGAGTGCATAATCGAGTGATTTATCAGCTGACGTTACATCCGTACCTGAATTGGAATTGTCGATTAATATGCAATTATTAAACGTTTGTTCACGCATTCTTCCCTGCAGTCCTGAAAATTCGACAAGCGTTTTTTTAATCACTGATAATTCCACACCTATATTGTAAGCTGTAGATACAGCAGCCGCAATTGCAGTTGTATATGATTCGATATCATAACTGTAGCCGGTGTTTATTGAGATGGTTTCATTCGGTAATCGGATTATTATATCATTGTTATCCAGTATTAGATTTAAATCCCCTTGAGAGTCAGGATATTTACCGTCATTAAATTCAAAAATACTATTAAATTTTTTAGCAGAATGATTAATTAATCCCTTTGTATCGGTATTTATTAACAATTTGCTACCTGACTTTGCATAATTTATCATCTGGGTTTTGGCACTACTCGCCCATCGATTTTCCTTTGCAATTTTATAGTCCTGTTCAAGTGTCGTTATAATGTTAAAATCAGCAATACCTGTACCACCCAGTGAAACCTCGAAAATGTATGCATCAGGATTTAATTTTTCAGAAAATGACCTATCCATTACCTGCAGTATATTCCCCGGTGTAATACTCAAACCGTCATAGATAGTTTCAGGTAATCCCTCTTTCCAGTATTCCACCCCTCTTGATGAATGAAGTACTACATCCAATTTTCTTGATAATATATCGGCAAGAAGAGAAGATGTGCTTGTTTTTGCCCTTGTACCGGTTACTTCTATGATTGTTTTATCCTCAAGCCTTTTGTCATCAGACAATATTTTCCCAACAATCCAATGATGGGTTGCTATATCTACATTTTTGGCAATTGCCTGTTTTAACATCGGGTATTCAGGGTCAAGGTGTATCGGAGTTATCAAAAGATCGAGATAATCTACAGGAAATGGTTTTTTGTAGGTACTGATATTGTTTATTTTCAGGTTAGAAAGAGTATCATCATCTTCTGTATTATAAACATCCACCGCATGTACGTTATAACCCAGTTCAGAAAGTTTTCTGGCTATTATTGCCCCACCGTGGGTAAGGTCAAGTACTGCGATGTTTTTATATTTACATGCACCTGATATCATGAGTTTTCTGTTAAAATAAATTAATCCAGGGCTTCCTGAGCCCTGTTATATACAAGTTCTGCCAGTAGGTCATCACTGCCAAGAGGATTTCCATATACAATTGGAATTTCAGTACCGTTTAGTTTTATACTACCTTCCTTTGAATCCGGATCAATTCCCAGTATTTCAGGTATATCCTGGGTTATATGCACTCCTGATGCAAGGAACACTGGTACTGCTGCAATTTTTGATATCCCTGTTCCTTCAAAGGACTGCAATGCCTCTTCAACAGTTGGCTCATTTTTTTCCATAAAACCTGCTCTTACAACTACATCCTCATGTTTATCTGCTATGCGGTTGGCTATATCTGTTACTACCTGTTTATTGTATGGAAGTTTGCTTCCGTGTCCTATGGCAAGAATGCCTAACTTACTGTTTTCACTCATTTTATAACCTCATGTTGTATTTGTAACACTGTAAGTTATAATAATGTTACTTATATTTTATTCATTTCCATGGATATACATTCTGGAAACATATTATCAAGATTTAAGAATAGGGAATTAATAAATATCTGTCAAATCACTATATGTATTATCGGAGGGGTAATTGTTAAAGAAGGTAAATATAGAATCGGAATGTTTTCATGGGAAAGTCTACATGCTGTTAAAGTAGGGGGAATCGCTCCGCATGTTACAGAGCTTTCAGAGGCTCTTGCTGAAAAGGGACATGAAGTACATATTGTTACCCGTAACGATGGCAACCATGATGCACACGATATAATAAATGGTGTACATTATCACAGGATTGTATATGACCCTTCTGGAGACGTGATACATCAAATGAACAAGATGTGTGATGCGATGTATTCAACGTTTCTGGAGGTTAGAGATGAATATGGAGAGTTCGATGTTTTACACGGTCATGATTGGCATCCTGTAACTGTGTTATGCAGGTTAAAACATGAGTTAGGTCTGCCTTTTGTCCTCACCTATCACAGTACAGAATGGGGAAGAAATGGTAATCGACACAATCCCGACCCGATTGCCCAGGAAATAACACAAAGAGAATGGCTGGGAGGATACGAATCAAGTGAGGTAATAGTAACATCGCAAGTACTCTACGATGAAGTTGTATACCTGTATCAGATACCGGATTACAAGATATCCATTGTTCCAAACGGTACACATATTAACAAAATAAGAAGGAATATAGACCCCGGGAGTGTCAAGAAAAAATACGGCATACATCCACTTGCTCCGATTGTGCTTTTTATCGGACGTATGAATTATCAAAAAGGTCCCGATTTGCTGGTGGAATCTGTTCCAATGATATTAAACCACCGACAGGATGTCCAGTTTGTTTTTATTGGAGAAGGGGATATGCGCAGTCATTGTGAATATCTTGCAGAAACACTGGGTGTTTCAGATTCATGTCATTTCCTCGGATATGCATCTGATGAAGCTGCCATTGACTGGTATAATGCCTGTAATGTTGTGTGTATGCCCAGCCGTAATGAACCGTTTGGAATTGTCGTTCTTGAAGCATGGGATGCGGGTAAACCTGTAGTTGCCAGTGATGCTGTAAAACTCGTGGACAATTTCAAAAACGGTGTGGTTGTTTACAAATATCCAGAATCCATTGCTTGGGGAGTAAATTATGTAGTTGACGGATTAGGTGATGATTCAATGGGTAATTTTGGAAGAGAACTGGTAGAAACCAAATACAACTGGACTACCATAGCAGTGGGTACACTGGAGGTATATAACAGGGTTATACAGGTTTAAATCGGTTCAAAATCTCCGCTACCATCATCTTCTTTATAGCTATCTGCCCCTACCATAGCAGCAGCAATTGAATCGATTCCATCCAGCCATTCTGCAACCAGACCATATGGAAGCTCATCGAATATATTCTCGGGTAATTGCTCTCCTCCTATCACCCGTGCTCCGGTTTCAGCTATAAACTGCATTGCTACTTGGAGGTCTTCAGAGTCCTCAGCATCAACTGCCGCTTTTATCAGTTCATCAATTTTTGCTTCTTTATCATATTCATCCATGATATAAACTTCACATGCAGCAATTGCTGCCATAAGTGACGTTTGTAATGACTCTATCATAAGGTCAATATCTTCTGAGATGGAATCTATTTCTTCAAGGACAATTTCACGAATTTGGGATATAATATCGAGTGTATCTTCTTTTGAGAGGATATTTCTTTCGTATTGTGCAATTACTTTAAGACATGCAAGTATTACATCATCCTGCATATAGACAAAAATTGCACTTTCTTTTTCGGTCTCCTCATCAGATTCCTTGAATTCAAAACCGCTTTCTTTAACCTTGTTTATCCAGTTATTCCAGCGCTTTTGTGTATAAAATTCATTATTTACGTGTTCTTTTTGTGCACTTGAGTTTGGCATTTGTTAACCTCAAAAGTGTTTTTTCTACTTTTATTATTCGATATTTTTGTTTTAATACTAAAATATAATCGTCAATTTGATTTGATTATAGATTACAAACTAAGTTCTACCTTTTTTAGTGATTTCCCACGCAGACACTCATCTACATCATCCATCACATTAACAATTGTACATTTATCTCCGCTTTTTAATCCTTTTGGATAACAGTAACCATAAAATTCGCAGTTAATTTCACTGCATTTAATCGGTTCAAAGTTTATTTTGGCTCCGGGAACTGCCTTTTTTGACTCGATTGTAGCCACAACAGGTGTTCTGGAAACTTCCACAACCATAACACCCTGGTCATGTAAGTAACATCCATGAACTGTACCATTACGGATTTTTTCTACTCTATACTTACGCCCTGCTTCAAGATTGTTACAGGTACCCTTAATTTTACAACCACTGCAATCTGGAGATTCACCCCAGTATATAAATTCCTGACCTTCTTTTGCAAGTCTGCAACCTACAAGTGTCACTTTAGTGCTTTCATTATTCACCATTTAATCACCGATTAGCGTTAACAATCAAAAATATATTCATGAAATTACCTTAGTGGTCTTTGCTACTGCTTCTGCCGCATCACGTGTCAAACCACTTGTTCCAAGTATTGTATATCTTTCCTGACGAATTGTATGCGAAATAAGGAGAGCCTCTATTATATATTTATCTTCAACGCCCAGTTCTTCTGCTGTTGTAGGCGCTCTTATTTTTTTGAGTCCATCACGAATCATCTGCCAGTCTCCGCCATGCAGATACATCATCATTATTGTACCCACCCCGCATTGCTCACCGTGAAGAGCCGACCCAGGTGCTATTGAATCAAGTGCATGGCTAAACATATGTTCAGAGCCTGAAGCAGGTCTCGATGACCCGGCAATACTCATTGCAACTCCACTTGAAACCAGCGCTTTTACAACCAAACGGGCTGAACTTTCAAGTTCCGGTTTTATTGAATCCGCAGAATCAATCAAAATTTTTGCCGTCATACGGGATAGAGAAGCAGCATATTCACTGAATGATTCATTTTTTAACCGGCTTGCCAGTTCCCAATCAAGAACTGCTGTGTAATTTGATACTATGTCACCACAACCCGCTGCAAGTAATCGGTAGGGTGCATTTGCTATTATTTCAGTATCAGCCACTACCGCCATGGGAGCGTTTGATTGTATGGATGTGGTTTTTGAATCATGGATAATTGAAGCTCTTGAAGAAACAATACCATCATGTGATGCTGCTGTTGGTACGCTCAAAAACGGTATATCCAGTTCAGTAGCCGCCAGTTTGGCTATATCGATAGAGTTTCCACTTCCCACACCGAGCAAGTAATTAGAGCCGTATTTCATTGCTTCATCTTCTACCCGTCTGACTTCATCCATAGTAGCGGAACTGGAGGTATACATCTCAACACTTCGACCCTTATCCTCAAGTTCATCATGAACAATGTCTCCTGCTATTTTTCTGGTACTATCACCTGTCACTATCAGTGCGTTATCTCCAAGTTTCAAATCATTACAGACATCTGTAATATCATTGATTACTCCTGTCCCAACTACCACATCTCTGGGAAGTTGCATCCATTTGGTCTCTCCGTGTTTATCCTGAATCAAGATTATACCTGCGAACGAATTTTTATATTATAACATATTATTCAATCCCTATTAATAGAATTGCCGAAAGCTATTACTTCCTGCATTAATTATAAATTTGACAATAGATAAGTGATATAATGAACTCATTTATAGATAATATTTGGGAATTTATTCAAAACTATTACATAGACCCGATTATATTTGATACAGGTTACAACCCGGTAAATACCATCACATGGGCAATATTTTTGGGTATTTTTTTATTCGGTGTAATCAAATTATTTAAAAGGCTCAATATTTCGGTTGATGATAGGTTTATCCTGTCAATTATACCATTTATACTTGCCGGGTCATCACTGCGAGTAGTGGAAGATGCAGGTATATTTAATGCTCCTGTCAATTATCTACTGATTACACCTATTATCTATTTCTTAGTTTTTGCTATTGTTATTTTGACATTGGTTGTTTCAAAGTGGCTGTATAATAAAGAATTTATCAAAGACTATCACATATTAGTTGCCAGCATAGGTTCATTGTGGTTTATCTTTAACGTATCAATTCTGTTATATTTTGAAAATGTCGTTAATTTATATGTCCCGTATTTCGTGATTGGTGCCGCCACTTTACTGGTATTTATCGTGTACAAAATCCTGAAATATAGTGGATTGGATATACTATCCACCAACTTGAATTTTGCCATCATGTGGGCTCATCTGCTGGATGCATCGTCCACTATTGTTGGTATTGACCTTTTGGGATACCATGAAAAGCATGTAGTCCCATCATACCTGATAGAACTTACAAACACTGCAACAGTTATGTATCCGCTAAAAATATTAATCTTTATACCAGTATTATATATACTTGACAGTTATTTCAACGAAGACAGGGAATCAAGAAACTTAAAAACCTTTGTAAAAATAGTTATACTTATCCTTGGACTTGCACCTGCATGCCGTAATACTATCCGAATGACTCTTGGAATCTGATTAGCATGAACGCCTTAAGTAAAAGGATCAGAATCGATTATGCAAAAAGCTACCTTAATTCAATAAGTTTCTACTTATTAATAATTGTAGCATTGTTTATCTCTTCCATTATAATTGGTGCTGTTTATTCATCGATGAACCCAGAAATTGCACAGCAATCCATGGAAGAGTTCAGAAATATGATTGATTTTATTAAAAGCCTACCACCATATGCAATCATGCTTTTTATATTTGTCAACAACACCGTAAAAACACTGATTGCATTGCTACTTGGTATTGGTTTTGGTATAATACCCTTTGCGTTTATAGCATATAACGGATACATTATAGGCATATTCGGATTTATTACAGCAATGGAAAAGGGTCTGTTTTATCTGGTGACCGCTCTATTACCACACGGAATTATAGAACTACCGATGGTGTTTATATCCGCTGCTATTGGACTGAAACTAGGGCATGAAATGTTTAATTCGGTTACCGGTCGAAAAGCCAATATAAAGGAAGAATTGTCAAGAGGTATCAGATTTTATTTTTACTGGATTGTTCCTTTATTATTTGTCGCTGCAGCAGTAGAGACATTTATTACCCCTACACTAATACAGTTAATACTATAAAATCAATCCATCCATTGCTTTCAAAAATACAACAGCATCAAACAAAATAAAAAACATGACCGAGGTTAAAAATGATTGACAGAAAACAAATCATGGACATAGTCAACGACTATGATGCAGATAATATAAAAGTCGGCACAGTTGGTTCTCACTCCGCACTGGATGTCTTTGATGGTGCGGTCGAAGAGGGGTTTAACACTTTTGCCGCCTGCAAATCGGGACGAGAAAAAACCTATAACCAGTATTTTAAAGCTAAAAGAGACTCTGAAGGTAACGTTATAAGAGGCATAGTGGATGAAGCTTCTGTATTTAGTAGATTCGATGATATTCTGAATCACCAGCAAAAACTGGTAGACGATAATGTATTATTTGTTCCAAATCGGTCATTTACAACCTACTGTGGTATTGAAAATGTGGAAAACAACTTTAAAGTCCCACTTGTAGGAAGCAGAAATTTGTTAAGAAGTGAAGAAAGGGGCATGGACTATGATTATTACTGGATTCTGGATAAAGCAGGTCTCCCATATCCAGAAAGAGTGAACAAACCGGAAGATATCGATGAACTGGTAATGGTTAAACTTCCACATGCTGTTAAAACTTTAGAACGTGGGTTCTTTACTGCTGCATCATATGAAGAATACCTTGATAAAGCAAACAACCTTCTCGACCGAGGCATAATCACCCAAGATGCACTTGATAATGCCGTAATTGAAAAATATATAATCGGTCCTGTGTTCAATTTTGATATGTTTTATTCACCGATAGAAGATGAAATGAATAAACTTGAACTGCTGGGTATCGACTGGAGGTTTGAAACAAGTCTTGACGGTCATGTACGCTTACCTGCTCCTCAGCAAATGACCCTTTCCGAACATCAGATGAATCCAGAATATACTGTTTGCGGACATAATTCCTCCACTCTGAGAGAATCATTGTTGGATAAAATCTTTGAACTGTCAGAAAAATATGTAGAAGCTACACAGAAATATTATGATCCCGGTATAATTGGTCCTTTCTGCCTGCAGACATGTATCGATAAAGACCTGAATTTCCATATCTATGATGTAGCTCCAAGAATCGGGGGAGGTACAAATGTCCATATGTCGGTTGGACATTCCTATGGAAACACACTATGGCGCAAACCGATGAGTACCGGCAGACGTGTGGCTTTTGAAATCAAAAGAGCTATTGAAACAGAACAGCTCGATAAAATAGTTACATAATTTAAAATAATTTGTGAACCACCCCACTCACAAATTTTTAATATTTATCTGTATTTAATAAAAGCAGAAAAAATACCAAAGAAAAATATATAGATGGTTAAACCATTTATATTTAAGGCAGTGGCATTATATATTATAAGAAGGTAAACACAAACTTTAAATGAAGTCATTTTAGTTTATTAATTCCGTTCTTAGTTATTACTATCATTTTATCACCATATGGAGGAAATTAAAAATTGAGTCAACCTTGCGTTAATATCGGACTGGTAGGTCATGTTGATCATGGTAAAACTACGCTTGTCAGAGCGTTATCAGGTATTTGGACAGATAGACACAGCGAAGAAATGAAAAGAGGCATATCCATCAGACTGGGGTATGCTGATGCTACCCTTAGAGAATGTTCTGATTGTCCAGTTCCAAATTGCTATACAGTAGAAAATACATGCCCAGAATGTGACAGTGAAACAACCGAACTGAGAAAAATTTCTTTTGTCGATTCTCCAGGGCATGAAACTTTGATGGCTACTATGCTTTCAGGTGCAGCCATAATGGACGGGGCTGTACTCGTGATTGCTGCCAATGAAAAATGTCCGCAACCACAGACAAAAGAACATCTAATGGCTTTGAATATAATCGGTATTAAAAATATCATTATAGTCCAAAATAAGATAGACCTTGTCACAAGAGACAAGATGGTTGAACATTACCATCAGATAAAAGATTTTGTCGCAGGTACTGTCGCTGAAGATGCTCCAGTGATACCTATATCCGCCCAGCAGAATATAAACATCGATGTTCTTATAAAGGCTATGGAAGATATTATTCCTACTCCTGTTTATAAACTGGATAAACCTGCCAGAATGTTTATCGCAAGGTCTTTTGACATCAACAAACCGGGATACTCCATAGATAAAATATCAGGCGGTGTTATCGGAGGAACTCTTAAAGACGGTAAATTGAACTCAGGGGACGAACTGGAAATCCGACCAGGACGTAAGGTTGAAAGTGAAGGTTCTGTAAAATGGGAACCAATAACAACCAATGTATCAATGCTGCTTGCTGGAACTGAAAGGCTTGAAGAAGTAACCCCTGGAGGGTTAATTGCTGTAGGCACCACACTTGACCCATCTCTTACAAAGAGTGATTCTTTAACCGGTCAGGTTGCAGGTGAACCCGGTAATCTACCACCTACTCATCACTCATTAAAACTGGAGCTCCATCTTTTTGATAAAATTGTTGGTGTTACTGAAGAAACAAACGCGGATATCGGCAATATAAAAACCAGTGAACCTCTCATGCTGAATGTTGGTACTGCAACCACTGTTGGTATAGTTACAAGTGCAAGGTCGGATGTTGCAGAGGTAAAACTTAAAAGACCAGTGTGTGCAGAAGCGGGTTCGATGGTTGCTATCAGCAGACGAATAGGGTCACGATGGAGACTTATAGGTGCTGGAGCAATTAAACCTTGAAGGTGATTATCGATACAAACGCACTAATGATACCGGTTCAGTTCAATGTTGATATATTCCAAGAACTGAAACGTCTGGGATATAACAAATTCCTTGTTCCAAAAGCGGTATTAAATGAACTCGACACACTGGTGAAAAAATCAAAAGGTTCGGATAAAGCTGCTGCAAAAGTTGCATGTTCATTAGGGAACAAATGTGAAATTATTAACCAGACTGGTATAGCCGATGAAGTGATAATCAAACTTGCAAATGAACTGGATTCTGCTGTGCTTACAAATGATATCGAACTTAAAAAAAGATTAATAGATAAAAATATACCAGTCATCTATTTACGTCAGAAAAACCGGCTGGAAAAAACACCATAATGCAGTTTACAATAAATTTAAGTAGAGTATATTAAATCCAGACGAATTAAAACTTTAATCGAAACCACATTTGCCGGAGAGAAAAAATGTATAAAAAAATGAAACTTGTAGACACGGTGCGCATATCACCCGACAGACTGGGAGATGATGAAACACTCAGTGTTAAAGATGCGCTAAAAAACAAGTTAGAGGGGAGAATTGATAAGAAAAATGGCTCTATTGTTGCTATTACTGATATAGAATCAATAGGTGAAGGCCACATTATAATGGGCGATGGTGCTGTGTATTATGATGTAACTTTCAAAGCGATTGTATTCATGCCTATGATGCAGGAGGTCATTGAAGGAAAAGTCGTAGAAATTGTGGATTTCGGTGCTTTTATTAGCTTTGGTGCAATGGATGGTCTCCTTCATGTCAGCCAGATTACCGATGACTTCATGTCCTATGACGGCAAAAATGCAAGACTTATAAGCAAAAATAGTAACCGTGCACTTGCAGAAGGTGATTATTTAAGAGCCCGTATCGTTGCAGTCAGTATAAATGAAAGAGACCCAAGAGAAAGTAAAATAGGTCTTACAATGCGCCAAGTTGGTCTTGGACAGTTCCAGTGGCTTGAAGAAGAACGTCAGGCTACAGCAAAAGCTGTTGAATGATATTTACCGGAGGTTTTTATAAATGAGCGAACAGGTTTGTCGGGAATGCCATAGAATTACTCTCAACCAAGTCTGTCCTGTATGCGGTTCAAGTAACCTTAGTACTGACTGGAGTGGACTTGTTATAATCATTGACCCAAAAAAATCCAAAATCGCAGAAAAAATCGGAATAGAAATGCCGGATAAATACGCTTTAAAGGTGCGATAATATTGGGATCTCAGATTATATTACCTGAAAAATTTCGCCCAACATTGCGCAAATATTTTGGGGAGCTTTTTCTGGGTACAGGTAATGACACCATCAAAAAAATGGAGCAACAGCTCAAAAACTCCACAAAACTTATATCTGTAGGTGATGTTACTACATTCCACTTAATTGAATCTGGAATTATTCCAGATGTCTATTTAATCGACAACCGGACAAATCGCAAACCTACACCCGATCGTGTTGATAAAAATCATAGATTTACACAGGTAACTGTAGATAATCCATCAGGTACTATAACCGAAGATCTGGTTAACAATATAGAAAACGCTGTATTATCTGACAAAAATGTGAGAATATTTGTCAATGGTGAAGAAGATCTGGCAGCTCTGCCGGCAATTTTGTTGGCACCAATAAATTCAATTGTTCTTTATGGACAACCCGGCGAAGGTGTAGTACTGGTCGAAATCACCGAATCAAAAAAAGAAGAAATAAGAGATTTAATGAACAACATAATTGAATTCCAAAACACCAACAATAGTCTTAACAAATTAAGGAGGAAATTAAATGGAAATAAAAATAAATGAAGATACCCACAATCCACTGCTAAATAGAAGGAAAATCGATTTTACAATAAAATTTGATGGAGCAACCCCTTCAAGGAACGAAATCAAAAACAAACTTGCAGCCATGATGGATATATCATCAGAATTGATAGTTGTCCAGGATATAGACAATCAATATGGCAAAAAAGAAGCAAGAGGATATGCTAAAATATACGATGATGCTAACACTTTAAAATCTGTTGAATGCGACTACATTATTGAAAGAAATAAACCCCCAGAAGAAACAGAATCTGAAGCATAAAAGGTGATTAAATGGCAAATGTATATGAATATTATAAAGTAGATGGCGACAACATCGAAAGAACACACCAGTTCTGTCCAAGATGCGGTGTGGGCGTATTTCTTGCCGAACACAAGGACAGATTGAGTTGCGGAAAATGTGGATACACCGAATTCAAAAAATAATTATCCAAGTCATCACAACTATTTAAGGTTGTGATACACCCATTTTTTAAATATCAACCATAAATGGATTTAAATCCGCCTATGTGAGATTGGCATATATTAATATGGTTTTGCTCCTCTGATACTAATTCATCCATATCTGAGCGAAAATCATCGATATATGATTCATCAGGAACTAACTTTTTCAACAGTGGTTCATCAATATCTCTTAAATCTGTATAGGAATCCCTTAAAATTATTTCATAATTCTGTATAACATCAAACATCTGTGAGGAATCAAGGTTACT
The DNA here is from genome assembly GCF_000196655.1 of Methanohalobium evestigatum Z-7303. Taxonomy (GTDB): domain Archaea; phylum Halobacteriota; class Methanosarcinia; order Methanosarcinales; family Methanosarcinaceae; genus Methanohalobium; species Methanohalobium evestigatum. The sequence goes on from NC_014253.1 coordinate 567,566, forward strand.
AAAATCAAAGTTTTCCTCAGGAATTCCTCTAGGGCGTGTTTCAGGTATTGATAAATTCATAATTTCAATCCATTTCTCAAGTAGAAATTTGTGCTCTTCCGATTCATAAGCAAGTGTATCAAGTGATTCTTTTTCGTCTCCTTTTAACTTGATACGAGTTTCCCAGATTACTAACTGTTCCATATCAGCCTCTATCCAGTAGTTTTTCTTAATCTGATCGATTAATCCGTTTTTACTTTTAATACCTGTCAAATTAAACCCTCTATAATAATATTATATTTTTAGTAGTTGATTTATTTTTATAAATATGATTTGAAACAAAACAAAGTTTATCATGGATGAAAAACTATTGGTTATGGGGTGAGAGTGTGTTATCAGAGATACCCATAGATCTTGAAAGGATTAAACAGGGAGATGTAAATAAAGAAACCCTTAGAGCTGCTATAATTGCTGAACTGGATGCTGTAAATCTTTACGAAGAAATGGCTAACTTAACTGAAAATGAAGATCTTAAAACAATTCTTCTGGATATTGCAAAAGAAGAAAAGGTTCATGTAGCAATGTTTCAAAGTGTTTTGATAGAAGCGGATGACGAGTTTCTAAAAATAATGGCAGATTATTCACTGGGAAAATACTGAACTATAATGGATTTTAGCCATTAGTTTTTAAATTAAATTTTTCATCCGTAATTATCTTCCCATTTTACGTCAAGTTCTGGAATATCTGAAGTTATCCAGTCTATATTATAACTCTGACCACATGAAGGGCAGATTAGACCTATTCTAAACCTTGAATTTTCAGTTTTTTTGAAACATAAATGGAATCCCTTTTTGTATCCACAATTGGGACAAATTCTAAATTCATCATCTGGATTTTCTTTCATAACAACACACCTGAGTTTATAACTTATTTTGGAATTATTCTATGTACTCCACACTGGATTTAACCGACCTGTAAAACTTCATGAACTCATGTACTTTATCCGGTAGGTTAGTACTTACAGGCAATCCTATATCAGCTGCTTCTGATGCGGATATAGGGGTAATGTGCACCATTTCTCCACTTACAAGTTTTTCAACTACATAATTGCGTTTTTCTTCATCTTCTATTTTACCTTCCAAAAGTTCATTAGCAACCTTACGCATAAGTTTCATTGTTTTTTCTGATATATCACTGAGAACAATTGTGGTATCAGCAGCATTTGCTCCTTTCTGTGATACAGCATTTATCCATGATGGTGCAGGATATGTACCACGTATCAAATCACCCAACTGCGGATCAATAGGACCTATTACCGCATCGTCATCCATGATTATCTCATCAGCCGCAAGTGCTATTATAGTACCGCCAGACATTGAATAATGAGGTATCATAACCCTTGTATGTCCGTTGTGGTTTTTAAGTGCACGTGCTATCTGAATACTTGGATGTACCTGACCACCGGGTGTATGGGCAATGATATCAATCGGGCGGTTATTGGCTGTATTTCGTATTCCTCGAAGAATCGATTCTGCATCCTCTATATCGATATATTGATAAACCGGAAGACCAAACATCGATACTGCTTCTTTTCGATGGATTAATGTAAGAACCTTTGTCCCCCATTCCTGCTCCATTTTTTTAATCATGGAAAGTCTCTGGGTTTTTACCTTTTTCATCTGATACTGCGGGTATACAAGTGCATAAAGAACAAAAACTATAGCCAAAACAGTCAGAATATCCCATGTTCCAACATCCTCAAATACCAATACACTTCCTCCTAACTTTATTATTATCCCGCAATCACTATTAATATTATTTGTCCAGATTAAATTATTAATTCAAAAAACCGAATATTTTATTAGTTTTTTAAATAATTTTAACATTTATGAGTAATTACAAAATCAAAATGCATGATATTCCAGAAGATGAACGCCCCCGTGAAAGGTTGTTAAAACATGGACCAGAATACCTGTCAAATGCTGAGCTGCTGGCGGTAATCCTTCGAACAGGTTCCAGAAAAGAAAACGTGGTCAATTTACGTACCTGAATATTTTCAGAATATAATCGTGAACTACTTCGCCTTTTGAGGCGGAGCTTCCTGCGAGTACCCGTATCATCCTGGTGATGATTTCAGTGAGTAATCACTCCGATCAACAGGCTTGTCTGTCGCCGATTATCAGCGAACCGCTGATAGCCCGTCCACAGGGCATTCTGGCGTAGATACCTCTCCATTATCAATATTGCACTGTTTTTATCCCTATCTATCGATTGTCTGCAATAGGGACAGTTATAGGTTCTTTCGTACAGAGACATCTTCTTGCGGTTTCCACAATTGCAGCAGTCCTGAGAGGTATATAATTCATCAATTTCTATTATTCTCTTACCTACACGTATAGATTTATAGATTAGAAATTGAGCGAACCGTCCTATGTAACCTGAATTATGGGTACCGCGGTGTGTGCTTTTATCGGATTTCTTGTCTCCTTTCTTGCTGGTTGCCATCTGTTTAGCTGACAAATCACCGAGTATTATCACGTTTGCGTCGGTGTTATCCACAATGTTTCTTGTTTTCTTGTGCTGGAAGTCTTTCAACTGGTTGGACGACTTCTGTTTCATCCTGTTAAGGTTGCGTTTCAACCTGTACCATTTCTTACTGTATCTCTTGCAGTGATCCAATCTGGATTGTATCTGCTGGATTTTGGGTTCCCAGTATTTATCTGGTCTATTGTTGATAACTTCACTAAGATAACCGTCAGAATCGACCATGGTATGTTTGCTGACTCCAATATCCATAGCTAGATACTTATCATTATGTTTGAAATCCAGACAAGGTACATTATATGTGATACTGAGATAATAACTACCGTTTTTCCTCTGGTAGATTTCAATCTGTGCTATATCATCTGCCACACTCAGTATATTGTCATAAACGATTTTAGCAGGCAAACCAAACTTCAGCTCGATCCCAAAAGGATGCTTATGTGAAAAACTGATGAAAACTTCATCATCTTCAGTATATACAGGCTCACTTTTACCATACAGATAATTGGTAGTATCGGTACTGTTATAGGTTATATTATTAGCTTTTGAATCAGTGATTTCGAACCCGGACTGATTGTAGGTCATAATGAAGAAATAACCTTCGCCTCTAAATTTAGGCGGTTTTGCAGTTTAATCACCGTTTTTCTTCAATGAGAAGAACGATTTGTAATTAGCATCAAGTCGTTTTAATACAGACTGTAGTACCTTAGAATACACCCATTTATATTCAGGATACTGTTTCTTGGTTTTGGGTAAATCATTTTGCTGTTTACTGTAGCTGATTTTTATACCATTACTATAAGCATCTTTGCGTTCTGCAAGTGCAAAATTGTACAGCAACCTACATTTTTCAGACAGTATCCACAATAATTCTTCCTGATCAGATGTGGGTGTAATCTTTATCGGAAACGTCTGATACATAGTTTTTAATTTGTCTTGGTGATATTTATAAGTTTCAAATGTTAGCGTTTTTATAATAAAAAATATATTCATTGACACTCTCATCTCCCAGCTGTTTCAGGGAGAGTTACCGCTACAGAATTAAAGCCGATGTATCTACTCTTTCTAATATATATGGTGTAGGTGTTTCAAAAGCTGCACAGATTGCATCAGTTTTTGAACTTGCAAGAAAGCTTGAAACATTTGTTGATGAACAAAAACCAGAGATAAAGTCTCCAAAAGATGTATATTCACTGATGCATCCAAGAGTCAGAGGAGAAAAGAAAGAAAAATTCATTACATTAAACCTCGACACAAAAAACAGAATTATCAAAGAAGATATTATATCAATAGGAAGTTTGAATTCCAACATTGTCCATCCCAGAGAAGTGTTTAAATCGGATTTGCTTGAATCATCTGCAGCTGTTATAATCACTCATAACCATCCTTCAGGAGATACTACTCCAAGCAAAGAAGATATAAACCTAACAGATAAACTGGTAGAAGGCGGAAAACTGCTTGGAATCGATGTTCTTGACCATGTAATTATTGGAGATTCTAATTATACAAGTCTGAAAGATGAAGGATTAATCGAATAAAGATACTACAGTGACAAATAACAAAATCTTTAAAAACCTACCCACTAAAAAGCAAACAGATGAGAGATATAGAACTTGAACAGCCCTATACCATATCGTATAAGGGAATATATGTAGTGTGTGACCGGAACAACAGATATGCAGAAATCATAGAACATCCCAGATGCTATGGAGGTGCTTCATGGGCTCGTTATCATTACTCGAATTCACCTCTTATTCTACAGGTAAACACCATCGGAGATATGACCAGATATTATACTAAAATCGGTACTTCAAACCTTGAATTAAAACCTTCAGCATTTGCTGCAGGTATTGAATCAGTAACAGTGAAAAATGATAAAGTAGAAATAACCTATGCAGGACTTGGAGGTGGTGGTGTAGGCGCCACCAAATGCAGAGCCTATGCTGATGGTGTCATAAGTTATGATATTACCGAATCCGGAGGGGGGCGCTCAGCAAAGGGAAAGATTATAGTCCCAAGAAGAGAACGTCTTATAATTGGAATTGATGATACAGATACAAAAGAAAAAGGTGCTACATGGACACTGACACACAACATCGCAGATGCACTAAACTGTAGTGAATCGGTATATCTCTCACATTCTATTGTACAACTTTATCCTGTATCTTCCAAAACTCAAAATTGTGTATCCACTGTACTTGAATTTGGATGTGTGGATGAGAATGCGAAAAACAAAATCCTACAGGAAATAAAATCCGCTCTTTTAAAATACAGTGTATCTGATAAGACCGGTATGGTTGCATTTTCAGGGTTTGATGCAGTGGATATTTATAATTACAGCAAAATGTGTCGTTCGGGAGAAGTAAGCAAAGATTTTGCTATGCAATATGCGAGGGAACACGGAGTTGAAATCTGGCTTGATGGAGAAGGGGTGATTGGTGCACTGGCTGCTTTACCATGGTTTGCAAAACCCGATGAATCGATAAAACTGGATACAGGATTACAATGACCACCGATAATTCTTATAATAATACAAATACAGTTTTCACCGGACTGGATGCTTTATTTTCTGCTGTTGTAGATAGCGGTGTCAAAACAATAAATGGAGTTGCAGGTTTTCCTGTTACAGAGATAATGCAGAAATTTCTGGATAATCAGAACGGCAGATATAACGCCAGATGGGTTACAAATGAAAAGACGGGTCTTGAAATTGTGCTGGGTTCATCAATATCCGGTCACAGAAGTTTGATGATTACAAAGCATGTAGGCATGAATGTACTGTCAGACCCATTAATTACATCCACAACCCATTCTATCGGTTCAGGTGTTGTAATTATTACCGGTGATGACCCAGAGGCTCTTGCATCCCAGAATGAACAGGATTCAAGATGGTATGGTATTATTGCAGAGGTACCTGTATATGATCCCTCTACTCCGGAAAACGCCTATTTATCCATAAGAAAAGCATTTGAAACATCTGAAAAAATAAAAGCTCCAGCAATTGTAAGGATAACCGATAGATTGAACAAGTCAAAAGGTAGTAAAGAATTTATAAAAAATAAAAGGCAGTTCCAACCAGAACCCCGGCAATCGGTTTTTGACAGGTCTATCTGGGAACTTACAATGCATGGAAGACATCAAAAATATCATCTGGAAAAATTCCCAGTGCTTACAAAGGAAACTGAAAATACCGATTTAAATACATCAACCATTAACGATTCAGATGTTGGAATTATTTCATCAGGAACTCCTTCTAACCTTGTATATAAAATATTGGATAAAACAGGATTCAATAAGTTTTCACATTTTTCTTTAAACATGGTATATCCACTACCCAAGAAAAAACTGAATGAGTTTATAAAAAACCATGACCGTGTACTGGTTATCGAAGAAAGTGAACCTTTTATTGAAAACCAGATTAATATTTTTGGCAATGTTTACGGTAAAACAACAGGACATGTACCCTATGGAAAAATAAATGCAGAACATATTGAATTAGCTCTTGATTATATTAATAAAGATTCTTTAGAAGAATACACAAGAATCCAGACACTGGAAAATAGAGGTTATCGGGGTTTCTGTGAAGGATGCTTTTACATACCTTTATATCAGATTCTACGTAAGCTTGATGTAAAAGTAGCAGCTGACATGGGGTGTTCAATTCTTGGAGCGCCCGAACCAATGAAAGCTGTTGACGGCGATTTTGCTCTTGGTTCTGCTATAGGTACAGCCTGCGGATTTAATAACAAAGGTATTGCAGTTATAGGCGATTTTGGACTGGCACATTCTGGATTAATGAGCTTGATTAATGCTGTGTATGGTGGTTTTGATGTACTGGTTATTGTCCTTCAAAATGAAGTTGCCGCAATGACAGGCGGTCAGGATACACCCGAGCTTACAGATGTTGTAAAATCAATTGTTGATGATGTTTCCATATACAACATCAATGATAAAGCAGAGGAAGATATTAAAAAATCAATGTCGAAATTGATTAATGATAAATTAAACAATTCCGGTGTTTCTGTTATACTTGCAAAAGGTAAATGCGTTAAATATCAGTAATCCAAAACCAGTTAGATTATTTGGCTTTAATTGTTTTTTCGCTACCTATTTTTTGCTCGTATGTTGTAAAACCGCAGTTCTGGCAGTAATACACCATATAGGAACCTATAAGTTCTCTTTCTATCGGAGACCTACATAATTTGCACAATTTCTGATTATGCTTTCTGTACATTTAATTTACACTCCCCTTTATGTAAATATCATTGCAGGGTCCAGTCTTGCAGTACCCTTTATTGTCCAGTATCCACAGACATTACATATCTGTATTTTGTATTCTCTGTTTATTAATTGAGATTTGCATACAGGACATATTTCCAGTGATTTCATATTCAATTACACTCCTTAATACGTTTTTATTTATATTTGAACAATGAACTCTGTAAGATATATAATTTATGTGCATAGAATATAGAGTATTTTATAAACTATATACTAAAAATAATTAAAAATTGATAGGATGTTTACAGAGGAGCCCCTTGAAATCGAAACACTAAGAAACCAAAACACAGAAGGTTTAAAAATGGAAGATAACTTTTAAACCTTCTTTTTACTTTATTTAGAACAGATGTTTAAATGCGGTGGTTAACTTCCAGGCTTCCTCTATATGCACTCCCCTCATCCCAAGTTTTTGAGGCGGTTCCACATCATTTTCGGTAGTATCACCTATCGATAAAATCTCTTCAGGGTTGATATCCAGCCGTTTCTGGGCGATTTTAAACAGACGTTCGTCAGGCTTTTTGTATCCAAAATCCGATGAAAAAATTACAAAATCAAAATACTTATACAACCCAAGATATTTCAGTTCCAATTCTGAAAAAACCCTTTGAGCATTGGATACTATACATTTGGGATAATCCTCAAATATCTCGAGTAATTCCAGTGATTCAGAATAAGTTCCTATGTTTTGTATCGAAGCCGCCCGAAAAAGGCGGGCTGTTTCAATCCCCAGTATCTCTTCATCAATATCCCATATTGCATTTTCTTGACAAATTTCAGAAAATATATCCTCGACTTTTACTTCTGGATAATCCTGCTCACTTAATTCGAATGATTTACTGATCTTCTTTTTATATTCGCCTTTTAATTTTTCAGGTGAAATCTGGACACCATAATAAAGAAGCCATTTGCTAACTATATCATAAGTCTCCAGTGAGTCTTCATCAGTTTCAATATCAATGAGAGTTTTGTAACAATCAAAGATTATTCCCTTTACTTTACCGCGTTTAAACATGATTTTGCCTCTTTGAGAAGATAATTGTAATAATCGGGATGCCATCCCAAACGAGCAATCCTTAGCCACCCATAAGCCATATAAAAGGGAAGTGTAACCGTTATCTTATAAAATTCTTCTTCGTCTTTACTGTACTCCCATAAAAAATGCCTGATATAGGGTTCAGCCCTTTGACCAGAACCTTTCAACGCAAAATGGTTTTTAATTTCTGCACAGAGGACTCCAAGGTCATGTATACGGTTTCTATAACCCGAACTCTCAAAATCGATAGCATATACTTTGTCGTTCTGGAATATATAATTTAGAGGTGTTACATCCCTGTGTATGAGATAACTACATTCCTCATTCACCTGTGGGCTATTCCACCATTTTCCCAGTAATTCATCAAATTTATTTCTTGTATGAGCGTCAAGATGGAGATAATCAAGGTTCCATTGAAAATCATCAAATTCCTTTTTTTTGTCATAAAAGTTCATCTTTGTATTATCATGAAGTTTTCTAAGAAGCTCTGCAATTTCTGAAAGCCGACTGTCAAGATGTTTTTCATGTTCCATATACCACATTAGAGATTTCCCGGAAACATACTCAATCACAATAACACAATTAAAATCTTTATTCCGAGCAATTGGTTTTGATGTATTGATAATCTCATTAACTTTTTTAAGGTTTTCAAATTCATTCTCCATAACATCACATGGGTTATATTCCCGAGTTTCTCCTTTTGGCTCTCCAAGAAATTTTGCTACCACACTGAAACCTTCATCCACAAGTTCATACCTGCAAACAGTGTGTGACGATATATTGAATTTATAAACATTGACAGCACATTCTTTATTTTGTACTCTATCATCAAGTACCTCTATAAGCCAATCCCTGAATTTATGACCCCGAGTAATCGTATTAACAAAATGTTCCCTGCTCACAGATAATACTCCCCCTTACTACTTAATCAATTAAAATATTAAACTTTAAGGGTATATTTAAAAAAGCAGTATATATAAAAAAGAATAGGGACAGCTTATATTTATTGCTGTCCGGTTGATTCTTCACTTTCTTTTTCTTCAGTGCTTTGTGTTTTCTCAATATTAATCACAATACCGTTTTCATCGGAATCAACTTTAACTGTTGACCTTTCGGGTACATACCCTGAAATAATCGATTTGGCAACTTCGGTTTCAACCTCATTCTGGATAACACGCTGTAGAGGTCTTGCACCGTAGGTTTCACTATATCCTTCTTCTGCAAGATATTGTTTGGCTTTGTCTGTAATCTCAAGTTTGAGTCTCTGGTGTATAAGCCTTTCTGCCAAGTCTTGTACCTTGATATCTACAATTTCAACAAGTTGTTCTTTTGTCAATGGACGGAAGATTGCAACCTCATCGATACGGTTCAAGAACTCGGGTCTGAAATGTTTGCTCAGTTCATTCTGAGCCATGGATTTCATTTTACTATAATCTGCACCGTTTTCAAGTTGTTCATGTACATAATCCACAAAGATATTTGAAGTCATTATGATTATCGTGTTCTTGAAATCCACTGTCCTTCCTTGGGCATCGGTAAGGCGGCCGTCATCCAGTATTTGTAGCATGATATTGAATACATCATGATGTGCCTTTTCAATTTCATCAAAGAGTATCACAGAGTAGGGTCTGCGCCTGATTGCTTCTGTAAGCTGACCGCCTTCTTCATATCCTACATAACCCGGTGGTGCTCCTATCATCCGGGATACAGTGTGTTTCTCCATATATTCGGACATATCAAGACGTACCATATTGTTTTCATTATCGAAGAGGTCAGCCGCCAGAGCCTTTGCAAGTTCGGTTTTACCTACACCTGTGGGTCCGAGGAATATGAAACTTCCAATTGGTTTATCCGGGTCTTTGATACCAGCATGTGCACGTACTACAGCATCAGAAACTGCTTTTACAGCCTCATCCTGACCAACCACTCTATTATGTAGTCTGTCTTCCAGATGAGTGAGTTTTTCACGTTCCCCTTCCATCAGTTTGGTTACCGGTATACTGGTCCACTCGCTAACAACTTCAGCAATATCCTCTTCATCAACTTCTTCTCTGAGAAGCATCTCATCCTGCATCTGATGAAGTTCTTCTTCCTTTTCCTCATACTGGCGCTGGAGAGGTATCAATGTACCGTATTTCAATCTTGATGCAAGTTCAAAGTCGTTATCATTTTCTGCACGTTCAAGCTGTGTTTTGGTATCCTCTATCTGTTCTTTGAATGAACGCAGTTCTGAAATTATTTCCTTTTCTTTCTGCCACTGTTCTCTTAGAGTCTTGGATTGCTCACGGATATTTGATAACTCTTTTTCAAGGCTTTCAAGTCGTTCTTTGGATGCTGGGTCTGTTTCTTTTTTCAAAGCTTCACGCTCAATTTCAAGCTGTGTAATTTTTCGGTCGACCTCATCGAGTTGTGTGGGTTTGCTGTCAATCTGGGTTCTGACGTTTGCCGCCGCCTCATCCACAAGGTCGATTGCTTTGTCTGGTAGGAAACGTTCCGATATATAGCGGTCGCTCAAAACGGCTGCTTCTACAAGTGCAGAGTCTTTAATCCTGACTCCATGGTGGACTTCATATCTCTCCTTAAGTCCGCGAAGGATTGATATGGTATCCTCTACATCTGGTTCCCCGACCATTACCGGCATAAACCTGCGCTCAAGAGCTGCATCTTTTTCTATGTTTTTGCGGTATTCATCCAGAGTTGTTGCCCCTATACAGTGAAGTTCTCCACGTGCAAGCATGGGTTTTAACAAATTGCTTGCATCCATCGAACCTTCTGCAGCACCTGCTCCTACAACTGTGTGCAGTTCATCAATAAACAGAATTATCTGACCTTCTGATTCTGATACTTCTTTAAGCACCGATTTCAAACGGTCTTCGAATTCACCCCGATATTTTGCACCTGCTATAAGAGCCCCCATATCAAGGGCAATAATCCGTTTATTTGCCATATCTTCGGGAACATCTCCATTTGCAACTCTTTGTGCAAGCCCTTCAACAATCGCGGTTTTACCTACACCCGCTTCACCGATAAGTACCGGGTTGTTCTTTCTACGGCGTGAAAGAATCTTTACAGTATGTCTTATTTCTCTGTCTCTTCCTATCACAGGATCAAGTTTACCCTGTTTTGCAAGTTCTGTAAAATCGATACCGTATTTTTCAAGGGCTTCATAGGTCTCTTCCGGATTTTCAGTTGTCACTTTTTTATCCCCTCTAATCTCTTTTAATACCTGTTGCAGATATTCCCGAGTCACACCAGCGTTTGACAGAATTTTACCACTGGAGCTGTCAGACTCTTTGAGTAATCCAAATAACAGATGTTCTACACTTACGTATTCATCACCCATCTGTTCTGCTTCTTTGCCTGCTGTATCAAGCACCCGTTTAAGTCTCTGGCTCATGTATACCTGTTCACTGCCAGGACCCGAAACACTTGGTGATTCAGAAAGCGCTTTTTCCACTTTCTTGATTATTGTTTCTGGTGAAATGTCCATTTTTTGCAGGATACGCGGTATCAAACCATCTTTTTGCTCAAGTAATGCAAGAAGTAAATGCTCACAGTCAATTTGTTGATGACGATATCGTGCTGCAATAGTTGTCGAATTCTGGAGTGCTTCATATGTTTTTTGTGTAAAATTCTCCCCGTTCATTTCCTATCACCGATAATAATCCTGATTAGGTAATTAGATGATATGTTAATTTGATAATGAAGTTTTGTTAAACAATAATATATGGATTTGTTCTTCTATATAAAAGATTTGGTGTAAAAGGAAGTTATTAATTGAAAGAATTAATATGCACAGAAAGATAGTAACCAAAATATATATAAAGAAATAATAAGTAATAAAAATCCAATATGCCAAGATACAAAACACATATAACTGCTGGAGCAATTTCGGGCTTGATAGTATTACTGATCCTTGGTAAAATTCATAGTATAACAATAAGCCCATTACTAAGTATAATAGCTATATTATTTTCTGTAATGGGTTCTACACTTCCTGATAAAATAGAACCAGCAAAAAACAGCAAACATAGAAAGTTTTTCCACTCAAAAATTATCCTTATTGCTACAAGTTACCTGCTATATGAAATATTTAACACTGGAACCACAGCGTATTTCAATGAAAATATACTAAGCTTATATACAGGATTTATTTTAGCAGGTTATCTGTCCCACCTGATACTGGATGCAACTACACCCTCAGGGCTTCCACTGTTTTAATATATTAATAAAAATATCAAGAGTAATGCATTTATATAAATATTACAAATTAATATACAGGAGTTTTTATGGCTGACTGGATTTCTCGTTTAAATAAAATACTTGAAGGAAAAGAAAACAAAGAAAAAACCTCTTTAGAATCAAGCACCTCGGATGCAGATACAAGGTATCAAATAATCGGTTTTATTGAAAACGCAGTAATTCCAGCATTTACAGAACTCAAAAAAGAACTCGAAAACAAAGGTCGTAAAGTTGTTATAGATGAACCTGAAGACCTTGAAGACAGGTCCTCAATAACCGCATCTATTACTGTTTACAAAGATGATGAAGAAGAATTCTATTATGCTATACAAGGAAAACCCTATCAGAAAATGAATTTTGCTTTTCCATATCAACCGGATGACAAACCAAGTTACTGTAAGGCTGTAATTCTTTTAAGAAGTGGTGTTCAGGGTAAAATAGACATAAAAAAATATTCAAAAGAAGATATAATTCAAAACTTTTTAGATGAATATTCAAAATGGATTATTTTTTAATTTTTAATAGTTGACATCCAGCCCAAGAATTTCTGTTGCACCAGAAACAATATCTCTGGCAATTTCTGCACATCCTATAGCTGCACTCCATCTGCCAAGAACATAAGGCTTTATACCAAGATGGTAATGGATTTTATCAACTACATATTCTACCTCACCAACTGAACCTGCAAGATATATATTACCTTCCAGTTCAGGTTTCAAATCAGAGAGTAATACCTATATACTTTTAATTTCCATTGCAGCAAAAAGTGATATTGTATCAAGTGCAAGAACTGCTTCAGGATTATTTTTATCGACTGCATCAAGTAGAGTTTGCAAATCAGTATACAGTGTACGTTTCAATACACCAGCGTTCATGAACGCTTCGTTTGCTGAATATAAGCCCGAATCAACATCTCGTATAGCCTGCAAATCCATTGGACCATGCTGTAAACCGGGTGCAAAAATACAAGCATCAATTGCACCTGCAATTTTTTTATTTGATACACCCAATGTAACTGTATTAGAACTAATATCTGAAACGATAAAATCATCATCATGATTGAGGCATCGGGCATGGTATGCTATACCCACTTTTTCAGGGCTGGTAGAGTGTGAAAATATATTCATACGCTGGTCTGTATTACTTCCTGTATGTATACCGGGAATTACCACTGCAGGAATGTCTGAATTTTTGATTGCATCAAAAATTTTTGCTCCCCCTCCTGTTTTTTTACCTGCCCCTTCGATACTTCTAACACCTCTTGAATCAACATTTTTAATATTCTCGATACTGTTGATATCATCGCCCATTGAATATGTGACAGCCATAAGTTCAACATTCTCTTTACTAACATCAAAGCTATCCATAATGTAGTCAATAATATCAGATTCGTTCATAGATGCAGCATTGTCACGGGGCAATTCAAACCTGTAAGAATCAGTATCTTCATCCTCTGTAATAGATGCAAAGCGTATTGCATTTGTACCATGATCAATACCGATAAACATTATTACACATACCCTTATTTATCCTGTAGCATTTCGTTTAATTCGTCCATAACGCGTTTCCCTTCTACAGTATCTCCTACAGTGGTTATAATCCGCAATTCTTGGGTAGATGTTCCTTGAGAAACAACCAGCCTCAGGTTTCCCCGTTTATCACAGCGTAAAGCTTTGGCAGAAAACGCTCCGCCTGGTACACCTTTTTTTGCTTTTACTTGAATAACAGCCGGTATTATTTTTTTCACTTCTGGATGAGAACCAATGATATGGATTATTCTTCTCCCCTGACGACCGCCGATGATAGTAGAATGTGAACCACCCAGCTTATCATAGGGTGATTCGTCAGCAGAGGTTACATTTTTTTTCTGTTCATCCCTCATTTTTAAACCTTCATCCCTTATTCAGAGATGCTTAATTTCTTCCATATCAACCAATTTGAAACTGGCATCATCCAGTACACTAATAGCTCCCTTGATATCATCAACACGTACTATCAACAGGGCTTTTTCGGTTTTTGTAACAAAAGCGTAGGAATAATCGATATTAATTCCGCGTTTACCCAGACTATTTGCAATATTGGATAAACTACCCGGTACATCTTCCATCTCTATACCAAGTACATTTGTTTCAGAAACTGTAAATCCGGTGTTGTGAAGTGATTCATAGGCTTTATCCGGATTATCCACCACCATTCGTATAATACCAAACTCACCGGCTTCTGCTATATTAAAAGCCCTGATATTAACATCGGCATTTTTGAGTTTGTCCGCTATATCTGCAAGTCTTCCCGGTTTGTTTTCTGCAAATATGGAAATTTGTTTTAATATATTATCTTCGGTATCCATGTAAACACCCACATAACCAATTTTTTAATAATACCCAATCACTGTTATAGGTTTCGATTATCAATAACTTTCTTGGATTTACCTACAGTCCTTGGAAGGGAACCCTGTTCAACAAGTTCTACCTTAACTGAAACATTCAGTACACTCTTAAGAGCAGACTCCACCTTTTTCTCAAGGGATATGATGTCATTCACCTTATCACTGAATGCTGTATCGGTCATTTCAATCTGCACATTCATCATATCCATTTCATTGACCCTGTCAACTATTATCTGGAAATGTTCACCTACCTCTGGTATATTCATAAGCACAGCTTCAATCTGACCAGGGAATACGTTGACACCCCGAACAACAAGCATATCGTCCACTCTTCCAGTAATTCTTGTAATCCTTGGATGAGTACGTCCGCATTCACAGGGTTCACTGTTTAAAGCTGTAAGGTCTCCGACTCTATATCTGATTAGGGGAAGCGCTTCTTTTGAAAGGGTTGTTATTACAAGTTCACCTCTTTCACCATCTGGCAGCGCCTTTCCTGTATCAGGGTCTATGATTTCGACAAGGAACTGGTCTGCCCATATGTGGATACCGTCCTGATATTTACATTCGGTAAATAACGGACCACTCAATTCTGATGTTCCGAAGATATCATAGGCTTTAATACCGGTTGTATCCTCTATCCGTTTACGCATCTCTTCTGACCACGGTTCTGCTCCGAGTATACCAATCTTTAAATCGGTGTCCTTTTTGATATTAATATTCATCTTCTTTGCAGCTTCATTCATATACAGCATATAGGACGGTGTACAGGCTATGACGCTTGTCCCCAAATCTTGCATTAATTCAATCTGTCTTCCTGTATTACCAGCACTTGTTGGGAGTACCGAAGCTGACACCTCCTCAGCTCCGTAATGTAATCCAAGACCACCTGTAAAAAGTCCATAGCCGTAGCTTACCTGCATGTTGTCCCCTCGACCTATCCCAATTGATGTTAGGGCTCTTGCAAGCGAGTTAGCCCAGCCGTTGATATCATTTCTTGTATATCCCACAACTGTAGGTTTTCCAGATGTTCCTGATGATGCATGGAAACGTACAAGCTGTGTATTCGGTACACAAAACATTCCAGTAGGATAATTATCACGCAAATCCTGTTTATAGGTAAAAGGAATTTTTTTTACATCTTCAAGTGAATTTATATCTTCTGGTTTTATACCGGCATCATCGAGCCGTTTTTTATAAAAAGGAGAATGGTTGTAAACATAATTTAAAAGTTGTTTTAATTTATGTTCCTGTAATTGTCTTAATTCATCAATCGGCATTCGTTCAATATGTGGGTCCCAGTATTCCATTGTATTCCTGCCTGTTTTTTATAAACGGATAATTTTTACTGATTAGCAGAATAATTGTAATAATTAATGGTTTTCATTTTTAACAGTTTCTTTTTTTAGTGTTTCAAGTACTCGCATTTTACATTCTGAAAGAATCTGGTTAACATCGGTTACGACATCGATACCTGCAGCTCCCGGATGACCACCGCCTGTGCCACAGTAATTTTCACTTATATCTTCCATTATTTTACCAAGATTTACACCCGAATTTACCGCATCACGTCTGGCACGCGCACTGACTCTTATACTACCATCACAGGTTGTAGCTACAAAAGCCACATCAGCCCCTATGTTAATTAACATTGAGGATGCTGCACCTCCAAAAGAACTTACATTCGATGTTACCACCAACCATTCATTCACACGATCAATTTCCAGTCTTTGTGCAGATTTTAACATTGCTATACGCAATGATATATCCTGAGGAGCTGCAGCCATCATCTCAAGTACTTCAGCGTACTCCACCCCGCTTGCCTCTATTATCTCTGCAAGGTTTCTAAAAGTACTTGAATTTGCATGTTTAAAATGGCCGGTATCAGTAATAATACCTGATATAAGCCCTATAGCAGTTCGGCGGGTAATGGGTGCTCCCATTGATTTTAATACTTTAAAAACTATTTCTGCTGTTGATGTCGCTCTGGTATGCAGATAAAAATCAGCTTTTTCAGTTAACGCTGTTGTTGAATGATGGTCTATAACACAGTAATTGGGTAATTCTATATCATTTAACTGTGAACTTGTGGATGTATCCACCACGACTACAAATTCGTAACTTTGTGGGTCTGGTTCATCCACAACTTCAATATTTAACCTATCAACAAGCAGTGCTGCAAGTCTGTTGCATCCTTCTACAAGTCCTACTGTTCCACCTACAGCTTCAGAAAGTGCAAATGCGCTACTTACTGCATCCGGATCTGCGTTTCGGTGACATAAAAATAAAATATTATGATAGTCCAGGAGTCTGCTGTAAAACTCCGTTTCATCGACCTGCATTTGCACCTCTCGATGGTATGCCATAATGATATACCTATGGCTTACTGTTATCTAATATGCACATTACACCTCAACCGGTTTTACTGTGCCTGACCACCCTGCTGCTGTTTACCCATTGACTGCTGGAGTTGTTCTTGGAGCTGTTTGAATCGCTTTGAGATACGTTCTTCCTGACGGTTGATAGACTGGAGTCTCAGTGAAAGATTTTCTTTTTGTTCTTCCAGTTTTTCAATTGCATCATCTCTGGTGGTTTTTACCTGAACATTCCCCACCATTCTGTACACTGTTGCATCTTCTGGCAGTTTATTTAATTCTTCAAGCGCTTTTTCAGTCTCTTTTTGAGATGATTCCACCTGATTTTTCTGTACTGCTAACGACTGTGCCTGCTGTTGCAATTGTTGTAATTGCGACATCTGATTCTGTGCCTGTGGAGGTAATTCCTGACTCATTTAGTTTCACCTGTTATTGCAATTAACTTGAAATGATTTGAATGTTTCCATGATAATAAAAATCTACTTAAATTTACCTGTATTCTTCATTAAAAAAAGGCTGTGAGACCTCTCCAATTTCATATGCTATCTGCACCAAACGAAGCCAGGTGTTCAGAGCAGACCTCATGGATACAGAGTCATTTGCTGTTATGTTTAATAATAGACCTGTGTCAGTAACAGAAATATCAACAACTGACCTTTCAAAATCATTGGATTCTGATTCCGGCAACACTGCCCTGTAGATATTTTCTGCATCATCTATTTCAAATATGGATTCGGCTGTAACCCTCATATCAAACACCATCATTTAAAACTCTGTAGCTCTTTATTCTAAAACTAAATATCAATTCTCCAGAATCCATAAAATCAATCGAATCCTTATCCACACTTATGCATCTGGTATTACATTGTCCGGAATTTTCTATATATTCAAATGAAAGTGTTTTTGCAATAGTTTTGGCAATATTATTATCCCCAGAAACAGCTGGAACTTCTTTTTTCCTGTTTACAGATTTAAAATTTTGAGGATAATCTACATTCATATAAACGGATAGTTTGTAATTTCCAAACTGGTCAAATATATCAAAACTTCCAGGATTTCCATGAGATTCACCTATCAGCAATACCGGAACACATGGATAAATACCAAAAATATCCTCAAAAGAACTTTTTCCACGATTTACATAATCACAGTTTAGAAAACGAGATAAATGTTTGCACAATGTACGGGTTCTGGATGAGGGTTTACGAGAGGTGGACAGTATCATATGGACTAAAATAAATTCAATCCCAATATTTAGTTTTCCCGGTATAAAATTAAAAAAAGTAAAGCGTATTTATTCTGCTTTGATACGCTTTATAGTAGTTGGACGCTCTTTTACAAGTATACGATGTCCACAGTAAGGGCAACGAATACCTGTGTAATGATAATCAATCTCAACTACTTTCTTACATCGTGTGCACTTGTACCCCATAGTATTTATTCAACCTCTTCTTCAATAGCTTTCCTGATAGCTCTTGGGACAGTTTTACCCACACTGGTCTGAGGAGTATAAGTTCCACCTGCAAAGGTATGTCCACATTTGGTACACTCCCAGATTCCTGTTCCTGTTCTTCTTACTGATACACGTGCACAGTTAGAACATCTGTGCTTTTTATGCATCTGTTCTTCAATATTTGCTATTAATTTACGGTCTTTTCGTCCGTATCTTGTACCAAATCTTCCTGCTGATCTGGTAACTCTTCCTTTTGTTCTATATCCTTTTGCCATATTATCAACCTTTAGAAATGTGAAAATTACTTTTTATATAATATCGATTAATTGTTTAGATATTGGATAAATATTTCTCTCTTATTTCAGATGCCCTTGTTCGTGCTATATTAGCGGCCTGTAATACTTTTTCTTCTGTAAGGCTTCCTGTTCCGCTTTTTTGCATGGCTGATATGGAACCGTCCTGATTAGACACTACTGTAATTTTAGTGTCACAAACGGATTCTTCGTTATAAGTAGGATCAACCATTAATTCTCCACTAATATCCACCAGAGATATTCCTACTGGTATATCGCGTACAGGCATCATCATATCTTCACCGTATCCTTCGCTTTCAGCAGGAATATTTGTGGTCATAAGTGCTGCAATTGCACCAATTGATGCTGCATCCATTATATTACCGTCATCATTGAGAACGTTGACATCTATAAATACTGTCCAGACTTCTTCTCCTTCCGTTATACACAATTTATTTAAATCTATTGCGCCTGATTCACGTATTCCTCGATCAACAACCCTTGCTATTTCAATAGCATCCTCTTTTGGAGGACCTGCTTCAAAATCCGGTGAAGCAATTGGGTTTAGCTCCAGGCTGGTTATAATTATTCCTTTGTCTGGTGTATCAGGGAATGGTTCTCCTACCTGTAATTTGACACCAACAATCAACTGGGTATCTCCCCAGTAAACCTTTGCAGAACCTTCTGCATTACCTATTATATCTGTCTCGATACTGATATCACGTATCTCGTCAAATGCACGGTTATCTTCCCGTTTTTCTTTAAGCATCAGATGATAAACATAATCCTTTTTAAGTTTTGACATTACCTCACTGGTCATCTGATTCACCTTCTGTATTATTTCTCACAATTTCCACAAAAAAATCCTCTTCATCCGAATCATCCTCATTATCTTCAGATTGTTCGGTTTCATCTTCAAGGATATCTAATGTGTCTGGTTCCTGTTCTTCTCCGGATTCTTCCTGGTTTTCAGAGGATTCATCAGAAAGGATATTACTGGAAATTAATTCACTGCTTTCTGTATCAACAGATTCAGTCTCCTGTTTAGAAGATGTTTCAGTCAAAGGTACAGATTGTATTTCAGTATCTGCCCCCTCATATTGACCAAATTTTTTAAGGAGTGCTTCCCTTTGAATTTGCTGAATCTGTTGGCAACCGTTTTTAACAAGTTCCATTGCCTGTTTAATTTCATCTTCAGTCAGGTGTCCGTCCATTTGAAGCAGTGTAATTTCTCCATCTTGGGTTATTGCAACTGGCAGGTCTGCTTCTCCTTCATTATCCTCTTTTTTATTTAAATCCAGCACAAGCTGACCATCAACTTTTCCCACTGCACAGGCTGATACCAAACTTTTCAGTGGTATCCCTGCATCTATTAAAGCAAGTGTTGCAGCATTAATGGCAGCAGTCCTTGTACCCGCATCTGCTTCAAGTACTTCGGAAAAAACATCAATAACAGTGTTGGGATAAAATTGTGTCATGACAACAGGTTCAAAAGCCTCGCTACTAACCTTGGATATTTCACTACTTCGACGACTTGGTCCCGGACGCTGTCTATCCTCTACAGAAAAAGAAGCCATATTGTATTTGTAGCGTATGACTGCTGCATCAGGGCGCTGCATACGCCTGGGATGTAACTCTCTGGGTCCATAGACTGCAGAAATTATTTTATTATTGCCCCATTCAAGGTAACAAGAGCCATCAGCTCTGGACAAAACACCTATATCAACTTTCATCGGTCTGATTTCATCGGTACGTCTGCCATCAACACGTAAACCGTTTTCATCAATAAACTTTGTTGGTTCATTGTTCATAATTTATTATCTCCAGATTATTTACTCATTCATTTTTCACTTTTCTCCTTGTTCCCATCCTTATCTTCCAGTTTTTAAATATATAAATCCATAAAATAAGATTAAAACCAAATTATATTAATCATGTGATGGGTCCAGTAGTGCATCGATTTTGCGACAGGTATCTTCTGGAGTGTCGTGGTTTTTGGAATTTTTTCTGAAAGATTTTTCTTCGGATTGAGAGTTATCAGAACCTTCAGAACCTGTTTGTTCACTGGATTCTGTTTCAAAAAGTTGCAGGATTTCATTATTGTTGTTATTTAAATCACAATAATAGGATTTTTGCACTATCAACTTAATAGCTTTTTCCAAGTAATCCATATCTTCATCTTTACCATTAATCCAGATTCTACCGTTTTGACCTACAAAAATATCACAGTTAAATTTTTTCTTGAGCATTGATATTACAGAACCGCCTTTACCGATTATGTAGGGTACCCTCGTTGATTTGATTTCGACTACACGCCCTTCATTGAGGGTTTTTAGATTCCGACCAGTAATAGTAAGTTCCACTTTCATGGACATACTGACATCTTTTATCTGCAGTATTGCTGAATCACCAACATCAAGAAAATCTGTCATTTTTGATGGGTCAATACGGGCCGGATATTCTGATAGGTGCATTAACCCTACATAAGGAGAATTAATATCAAATACCCAATTTGAGGGGGTTACTTCCATAACGGTACCAATAACCAGGTCTTTGGAGACAGGGATATATTTACCTGAAAACGGTACAACTGTTACTTTTTTTTATTATCCAGTATGCCGTACAAAAGAGAATAAACTTTCCCATCTTTCACATAGGTTCCAGACCCTGAATTTTCAGCATTTTCTGATAATAATTGACCTGGTAGCACAATATTTTGATCCATAATGTGTTGCCTCTTACAAAAGTTTGGATTCAGCTTCACCTTTTGTCAAACGGTTTATAAGGCTGTAAAAATCATTCTGTAGACCTGCAGGTATTCTTACTACAGCCACCCATGAACCATCATTTTGCCATTCTTCCTTTTCCACTGTACCGAATCTGGATATTTCACCATAGGATTTTGCTGCATAACTGGCAGGAATCTTGACAGCCACTTGTACTTCTTCAAACCTGATCGGTATAATGGGTCTAATTGCTTTTAATGCAGTATTCACCTGCTCATCTACACTCTTTAACAAATCAATATTAACTTTTGCCTCTTCCATCGCACTTTCAATTCGGCTTGGTGGATGTGGGGTTTTAGTCTGAGGGTTAATTGCATTCTGAGCAATGATATTTACAACCTGCTTACGTTTTTCATCCAGCATTCGTTTTCTTTGTTCTTTAGTTAGCTGAATATCACCGTGTTTTATGATGTTGTATATGATTTCATAGACTTCATCTGTCCCAAATATCTCCTGTATATCGGATTCAGATGCAAGGTTTCCTTTATTAGCGTCTTCAAACACTGATTCCACTGCAATAATGTCCTCTATATTGATATCCTCTCCTCTTTTAATATCAAGTGCCCCATCCGGGTCTACAAATACCTCAAACTGTTTACCACCTTTTTTATATCTTGCAATTACAGAATCATCAAGGGATATCATACTTTTTGCTCCTTTTAATTTAAATCAAATGTTCCGGGGAGATTATTCCTCTCCGGAACTTTCCTCAGGTTCTTCTCCTTTATGTTTCTCCAATTCTTTATTTACATAATTTTCTACTTCTTCATTGGAGAATTTTCTGAATTGTTTTGTATCGGTAGTGATTATACCAACTTCAAGTGTTGAAGCATCAAGTTTACCTTCTGTAACATTATATAGTGCATCCATACCAAGCATTATTGCAGAATCAATGTCCATGTCGTCACTGTAATTTGCTTCAAATGTTTCCATGAAGGAATTTCTACCTGCACCGATTGCTGTTGCTCTGTATTCAAGAAGGGCTCCACTCGGGTCTGTTTCAAATAATCTGGGTTTATTATCATCGATACCTGCTATCAGCACAGCAGTACCATAGGGACGTACACCTCCAAACTGGGTATAGGTCTGTTTGTGGTCGCATATCTTTTTGGCTATAACCTCTACCCCTATCGGTTCATCGAATGACACCCTGTTGACCTGAGCTTCGACTCTTGCTCTGTCCACCAGTGTACGTGCATCTGCTACAAGCCCTGATGTTGCTACTCCTATATGGGCATCAATCTGGAAGATTTTTTCAATTGATTCTGCCTCTATTAATCTGCTGGTTATTCGCTTATCAACCAGTAATACAACCCCATCTTTTGCTTTGATACCTGCAGCAGTTGTGCCTCTTTTTACTGCTTCCCTCGCGTATTCTACCTGGAAAAGTCGTCCATCTGGACTAAAAACTGTAATTGCTCTATCATAACCCATTTGTGGTGCGCTCATTTGCATGTATTAATCAACTCCATCTCGCATAAAAATTCGTAATAAGATATATTAGGATTTGTACTCTTTTAAATATGATTGTTCTTTCGGATTGAATACTTCAAATTCTTCCAAGTATTTTTTTGTTGCCCCTTTTACAGTGCCTGATATACCAAGTATGTGTATAACAGCCTGTGTTCCTGAGATATTTGAAACTGTTGCAAGTACTGCGCGTGTTTTATCAGTAGTATTGTGGTTACACCGTATTATACCTTTTGAATTTTCAAAACTTAACAATCTGATATTGCATTCACTTGAACCAAGGTCACCTATCAATGAACTGGCACATGAAAAAACCTCTTTTATCAAATCATCCCTTGATACTTCTTTTTCTGAAATTAATTCAAATGCAAGATACCTTTTACGGTTTCTCAAAGTAGGTGGAAGTATTTTCACACTTATTCACCGTCGCTACTTACTATTTCCTCATTAACAATTTCTACGCCTTCCTGTACAATACCACTGTTTCTATTCTTGGTGATAATAGATTCTGGTATATCACTAAGTGAAGTTATGGCTTCCTCTCTACCCATGCCAAAAAGCTTTGAAAGTGCTATCATTTCTTCAGGTGCACGAAGGTCAAAACAGTTGAATGCATTGCTTGTTAATATAGTTGGTACATTGTACTTTCTTGCAAGTTCAAGATTTTTACTGAAAAATGAAAGTGTATGAACCCTTTTTCCACCACGTCCTTTTATAATAGAATCAAGGTTAAATTCTATTGCCACGTTGTTGTGACTTGCTGATTTTGCAAGCACGTGGTTAATACCGCCGTTTTTTGAGGTTTGGGGATGTGCAAGAATATCCACTGCAGGAGTTTCTACTGCCGCACGGTTAATTTCTTCATTTCCACCGTGGACAGCCACCACATCCACATTTTTTCGATATTTACCTACCAGACCATTGAGTTTTGACGGATTTGATACTACTATTTCTACTGCCTTATATACATCAATCCCGTCTTGCATACTTCCTTCAGGATAGGATTCTTCTACATTACTGTGGTTTGTGATTGCAAAGCCACCAAACCCTAAATGTTTTGCAAAAGCCATTACATCTTTTACTGTATCCTTACCATCTGGAACAGTGTGAACATTGAAATCATAAAATCTGGTATTACCCAAACAAGTCCTCCACATTCTTTTTTGCCTGTTCCCAATTTTTAGGGTAGGTTGCAATCTTTATTTTAATTATAATAGCATCAGATGATGTTGACAGTAGCAACCTACCAAGGTATGCTTCCTGTTTATTGAATCTGAGATGGAAAACTTGTTCATCATCAAGGCGGTCAGGTATCTCTTTATAAACAGTAGCTAAATCCTGCGAGCTCAGGTTTTCCTTTATAAATTCAACCAATCTTTTGCATTCGGATTTACGGGTTAATTCAGCACTGCAAAGAGATATAAGATTCCCATAATGACCTTCAACATCCAATACTTCAACAATCTCATCTGTATTGGCATTACTTGCAGAATTCAACAAAAATAAATCCAGAGAGGTTTTTACTCTGGATTTTTCTTCTGTTGCGTGTGATGTTGCACGCAGTGTTATATAATGTATCAATTGAGTCTACCCAAAGCGTTTATTTGGTTTTTTCTGTACCTTTACCGCTTTTTCTTATGCCTCTACCTTTTCTTGAGGCACTGGTTTTTCCGCGGTGAGCTCGTCCTTTTTGCTTGTTGGAACAAACCCAGTTAAGGTCTTTATCGCTTTTTATTACCGGATGGTTCGGGTCAACAAGAATAATTTCATACCATTTGGATTTTCCATCTTCAGCCACCCAGTAAGAATTCAAAACTTCCATGTTGGGGTATTTGCGGTATGCACGTTCTTCAGCAATCCTCTGGATGCTTTTACCAGTTGTTATTTTGTTTTTGCCCATTCGCTTGGTACGCCGTCCAGCATTGTATCTGGATTTTCTCATGCCTCCACGCCGTACCTTTGCACGTACTACAATTATACCCTGTTTTGCCTTGTATCCAAGTGTACGTGCACGATCAAGGCGGGTAGGGCGGTTTATTTTTGTAATTGAACCCTGTCTTCTCCATTCCTGCAAACGTTGCCATCTAAGGTTATTTACGTAGGTCTCTTCAGGTTTTCTCCATGCTTCTCTTATATAGTTATAAAACGGTTTTGACAATTTTCTCACCTGGTTTCATTTTAGTTTCATGGTTCAACTCATATTTTGAGTCACATTCCGACGGGATAACATCCCGTAAATGAAACAAGTGCACTACAAACTTAATATGATTTAAAGTTTTTTATGCAACTATACTGAGTTATATTATCATACAAAAATACAACCATGCAGACAGAAAAATGAAATCAAAAATAAAAGTTTTTAATGATGAGGCATCATCTGCAAATATAAAATGCCTCATCACTGGATGACCCCACTCTTTACCCACTCTCATAAATATTATTTGCAGTGACTAATATATAATCTTAAGAAACTCTGTTACATAACTAAATTACCTATAGTTTGTTCACTGGGATTATAAATAGAATCATTAATATCCAGCCAATACATCATAACATGGAGATTAATCAATGACCGAAGAAATTGGAAGCATACTCAGCAGAGGTTTTAATACATTCACCAGAAACCTCAACATAACAGTACCATTTATTCTAAATTTGGTTCTAAGTGGAATAATATTTATCTTGGGCTTAACTGCATTTACTGCAATGTTTGTCATGCCTGCTCTCCCCTCAGGAGATCTGGGACCGGCAAACGTCAATGTTGAACAGGTGATGAATATATTTTCATCAGTGTTTATTGAAAATCTATGGATTGTAATCGCTGGAATATTGATACTTACCCTCCTTATAACGTTTGTACAATCCTATTTCACAGCCGGTGCTATTGGAATGTCAAAAAATGCTACGGAAAATGGTAATACTGATATAGGAAAAATGTTTCGTTATGGTAGAGAAAACGTTGTCAATATGTTTTTTTTAAAAATCCTTCTGGGGCTAATAACATTTGCAGGAATCATATTTTTAATACCTGGCTTTCTTTCAGTAGAAGATTTAGATTTATTAATATCAAATCCCCAAATGGCTACTGGGAGTGCCGTTCTGTTATTTGCTGGTTTTCTGGTATGGATGCTTTATATAGCAGCAATAAGTATAGTACTTGCATTCACTGAATACGCTCTGATAGTTGATAAACTCGATCCTGTAAGCTCAATAGAAGAAGGGTTTAACAAATTTATGGAAAACAAACTCGATGTGTTCCTTTTATGGCTGGTTATACTGGCTATTTCTATATTGATGGGAATTATAGGAGAATTTGTAGGAATTATTGAAATAACTGCAATCGCATGGGGATTTATAAATCTAATACTGTCAATTATCATAATTCCTGTACTGGAGACTATCTGGTGGACAAGGCTCTATATGGATAAAACAGGCAAAGATATATACAAACCAGAAGAACTGATTAATTACTAAAAATTTATTTACTTTCATCCAGCAGACCATCTCTCATCCAGATTATACGGTCTGCTTTATTGCCCTCTTCCATTTCGTGAGTGACCATAACAATGGTCTGACCATTTTTTTCATTGAGTTGTCTAAACAGTTTTATTATCTCATCTGAGGTTACTGTATCCAGATTAGCTGTAGGTTCGTCTGCAAAAAGAATTTTTGGCTGATTTACAAGTGCTCTTGATATAGAAACCCTTTGTTGCTGACCTCCAGACAATTCAGAAGGATAGTAGTTCATCCGGTCTTCAAGACCTACCTGCTTTAAAATATCAGATGCTGTTTTTAAATATTCATTTTTATCCAGCCCACGTGCCATTGATGTCAGGTATACATTTTCAAGAGCTGTAAGTTCTGTTAGAAGATTGTAGTTCTGGAATACATAACCAAGTTTTTCAAGTCTAACTTATAATATTACCCAAGTTCTAACCAAACTTTGTAAACTCAGGATTACTTTCACACTACTAGGTTAGAATTTAAATTTTTAGAAAACGTATAGGGTTCTACTATGGTATTCGTTGATTATGATAAACAACTCGAACAGACTGAACAGCTGATAAAAGATGCTGATTACCCGGAGGAGAACAAACAGATTCTTTTTGACTATGAGAACCATATGTTTATGAACGGTCTAAAAAAGTCCACAATAAGAAATCACCTTTATGGGATGCACTATATCTCAGGTATTATTAACAAACCTTTCCCACAGGTCCAGAAACGCGACATAGAATCATATATAGGATATCTCGAGAGAAATATAGATTCAGAGAGCAGCAAGTCTACCAAAAAAACTCAACTCAAGAAATTTTTCAAATGGTATCATGGCAGTGAAACAGAATTAACCAGTTGGATTAAAACTAATAAGAAATCAAACAGAAAACTTCCGGATCAGCTGATTACAACAGAAGAAGTCAAACAGATGATTGAAGCAGCTGATTACGTGCGCGATAAAGCCCTAATTGCTGTCCTCTATGATACCGGAGCCCGTGTTTCAGAAATAGGTAATCTGAAAATCAAGGATTTAAACTTTGACCAGTACGGCGGAGTAATCAAGGTAGACGGTAAAACAGGTATGAGGCGCATCAGGATTATATTCAGCGTGCCTTACATCAATATGTGGTTAAATACTCATCCTCTAAGAGACAATCAGGATTCATATTTATGGGTGACTCTCAGCAGACGAGCTAAATGCAGCCAGTTGAGATATCATAGCATAAACGACAACTTAAAAATCATAGCAAAACGGGCAGGAATTAACAAGAAAATCTACAACCACCTTTTCAGGCACTCAAGGGCTACAGAACTGGCTAATCATCTAACCCAAGCACAGATGGAAGAACATCTCGGCTGGATCCATGGGTCCAATATGCCCCAAACATACATCCACATGTCAGGTAAAGAAGTGGATGATGCCATTTTGAAGATGCACGGTTTTAAAAAAGACGAAGAGACCCAGCCAGAACTCACGGCCAGACAGTGCCCAAGATGTGACGAGATGAATGGACCTACCAGTAAATTCTGTTCAAGGTGTGGAGCTGCACTTGATACCCAAATAGCCATGGAACTGGATGAGAAGAAATCAAGTATCATGCAGAGATTCATGGATATGGTGCAGAATGACCCCGAACTTCTGTCTATGATTCAGCAAAATGCAGTAGAAGATGAAGACAAAAACAAGTAACATATTTTCAATTTTGCATTTATGTGGCTCTGCTCGTCAAAGGGTGCTACGTTAATATTAGATGGGGTTCTAAAACCCCTCACAACTTAAATGTGGAATTAATCCAAATAATCCTCTAAAAACCCGTCAAATCTTCGTGATAATTCTGACAAACCCTTTGATATCATCGACAAAACAAAGGATACAATATTCAGTAGATAACATATCAAAAACAATGGACTTACGATAACCCATTTAAACTTATTTTTCTTATTCTCTATATTTTTTATTTTATTTCTATATATACCTATATTCATAAGTTTCTAATATAATCTAATTAAATCCAATTATTATTTGTTTTCGCTTATTGTTATTGCAACTTCTAAAAATAGCTGTGAAATATTTATTAACTGTTTTTTTCTATATAAATTATTGAGAAATTAGGAGTTCAGATTATAAGGTCAAGGTGTAACCATGAGAATCTCAAAACAACAGAAATTCAACATCAGACTGGTAGTAGGAATACTTGTAGCTATTACATTCGTTTCTCTAGTGCTGCTGTTTGCAGACCTCAACATCATAGAATCGATGTTTTTTGTTGCAGCTGTAGCAGGTATAATTACAATGGTCCTTAATGATGCAAGGAAACTGACAGACAGAGAAAAAAATCTGATAGCATCCAAACTCGAACCGTACAATAAACTAAAACATGCAAACGTTCAGACAGTAACCTATCCGGAAGATCTGTTAAAAAAGACCAATCCTCCATATACAAGCTATTTTATCTGCAAAAACTGCAAGAAACCAATCGGGATAAACATATACGGCCACAAGCGATACATCAACTTCATACAGAACAAGATGACAAACATCCTGCTGGTTTTGACATTCTTTGTATATATGGTTTTTACACCATTGATACCTCACTACATCAATTCAGCTGTTTTCTTCGTACTGGTGATGACTTTCATCACGATAAACGCCAGCAACAGATATGCACACCGGTTTTACGATAACAGGTCTTTGAATTCTGTTTTTGACAACAGGCCATTGAGGTGGTTCTATGAACATGTCTAAAAATACATTCCTCCGAACTATAATATTAATTTCAGCTGCACTTGTACTACTTGCAGGATCTGCCAGTGCAACAAACGAGAGTATAACCATCAGTTCACCATCAAACGGTACTACTTTCGAGCATGGAGAAACTGTAACAGTTTATGCACAGACCACAGATCCGGACATGACAAAACCCATGCTTCAAACCTCTAACAACCTAGGCACATGGGATCCGATGGACCAGATAGATAACAACCTATTTGTCAAAACCTGGAACACTTCATCTCTTGAAAACAAAAACGAATCCTACATAATCTCTGTAAAATCATCTCTTTCTGAGCAGGAATATTTCGACTCAATAGACATAGAAATCGAAGAGTCAGATATAACCCATGAATCCGGTTCTGATACCAAAAACCTGACAGTTGACGGTCTGAAGGACGGAAATACCTACAATATCAACGGGTCCATATGGGTACAGGTAGTGGATGAAGACACGACCAATCCGGTATCCAACCCCAATATCAAAATCCAAAATCCAAGTATCCTCAACACCTACGAAGGTACTGAATCCGGACTCGTGAAATTGGACTGGATGAACCTTGACGGTGAACAGCTGGACCCCGGCAAATACATGGTCTCTATCACAGCTGAAGGCTACAACAAAGAAGAATACCTGGTAAACCTCGAAGAACCAGAAGAAGAGGAGCCAGAAGAACCTGAACTTGATGTCATGGGTCTGGATAACAGGGTACTTGTCAACTCCAAGACCGATATATGGGTGATGGACAGCGAGACAGGTGAACCGGTAGAGGATGCAACTATCAAGATGGTTGACAAGGAATCTAATACCGTCATAAGGTCCGAGAAAACCACCGATTACGGCGAGGTATACTGGCACTGGGATATAGCGGGATACTTTACTGTAGTTGTATCCAAACCGGGTTATGACAAAGAAACAACTTCTGTTAGAGTGGTCCATGAATCCGACATAGGTACACATCCTGATTTTGATGATTCTGAATCCACTAGTTCAGATGATAGTTCAGGTTCGGATAATGGCAATGATGGAAGTGACACAGATACCCAGGACAAGGATGAAGACCTGACACTCAGAGAAGTCCAGCAGTACCTTGACGAGAACCACAAGATCAACGGTGAATCCTACCAAATCATGAGTCCGAATGAAGTTGAAAGGATTGAAAAGAGGTCATATCAGAGGGGTTACCAGAACGGTACAGCAGCTGCAAAAGAAGAGGAGGGGCCTATTGCAGGACTGATACTCAGTAACCCTGCGATAGCTGTTCTGATTGCGGTAGCTTTAGGAGGTCTGTCTTTTGCAGGTGGTGCCAAGGTCGGTAATGTTAGGGATCTAAACCTCAACCCCTCCAGCCTGATACCTGACAGGAATCCTCATGATGAAGACGAAGACGACCTCATAATGAACAATGAAGATGTTCCTGACATCCAGATACCCTATACATCAAAACCAGAACAATCCAGTACAGATGATAACAATGAAGAAGACCAGAGCACCGGCAAAGAACAGGAAGAAACACAGCAACATTCCTCCGACACGGATGAGAAAACAGAAGAAAGACTCATGGAACTCCTGACACCCAAACAAAAAAAGGAACTTTTGAAATCTATAGAGTCAGAAGACCAGTCTAACCAGGAAGTATCAGATTCTGGCCCGGATATTCCCGAAGAACCGAGCCCTGAAGAGCTCGCCGGTGAACAAAAACAAAAGTCAAAACCAAAACCTGTACAACCCTTTGACACCAGTGAATACGATGAACTCGCAGAAAAGATGCAGAACAAAGGGGGGTGGTAAGAAATGAGTGAAACCCTACATCCCACTACTTTCCGTTTACCCCAGAGTTTCCTGGACCACTGCGACAGGATAGCAGATGCACTCAACAAATCAAACCTTGGTGACAGGCAGTACTGCAGGAACGATATAGCATACATGATCTTTAATCACCACATTAAAAAGGTCTATGGAAACCCGATAAGCAACGAGATATTCGAGATGATATTCAACAACCTTGATGATCCGGATATCATCGATGCACACACTGTCAGAGGTATAGCAAAGAAGATATCTGACAAAGACGTAGACCAGGATTTCTTTGAGAAAATAGCAGGGTGTCTCTAATGAAGATGCCGAATCCTTCTGTCACAATGTTTGTAGTACTCTTCTTCCTTGCAGCTGCATTTGGTACACCTGAAAGCAGTAAACATCTTGTAGAGGGGTTGAATGTCATATCAAACGGTGTTCTGGAGATACCTCCAACAATAGAGGTTCCAGTTATAGGTCAGTATCTGCTGCTTATAATAGGATTTGTAACCCTTGTCAATGGTCTGGACCTGCATTTTAAGGAGAACTATTCACCCAAAATACTGGGTTCTGGATTTGAACATCCCTACGCTTACAACGGTGATTACATGGTCCACTCCGGGTTCTGTATGGCAGGTGCTGAAGGCTGTGCATCTCCTGTACCAAGACCCGGAACACACATTATAATAGCTCCTGGAACTCATGTGCATCGTATAGCAGGAAACCACCTAATAGTTACTGCTAACGTCATGGAGAACACACCGTTAGATGAAACTCCTGTAGAGCTTAAACAAAAATTGAGAAGCATGAAAGGTATGGTATTCGGTCCCAAATCATCTGCAATAGGTTTCCTGAGTACCAGAGAACTTGAGAAATATAAGAAGTTCGAGGTAACCAACCCCAATACTAACAAAAAGGAATACGTCAACGTCAACACGTTCATTCAGGAAGAGCTTATGGGTTTCAACAAATCCTATGATGTAATCTTCCAGGTAGCAAATAACGAGACAAAAGGTGTGTCCAAGTTCCTCGGAATGATAACCAGTATAGGCAAAGAGTCAGCCAGGAACAGAAATGACGGGTTCCTGAAACGGCACCTGTTGAGGTGAATACATGAAGCTATCCAAGAAACTCATTTTTTTCCTTATCTTTTTAGCAGTCATAGTGGTTGCAATATTCTGGCTCGATATGCTCGGGTCCGAACCTGTGCCTGTCATGGTAGTGGCATTTGGAACATACGCATTCATGTTCATCCTCAAACTCAATGCAGACGGCTACTTCTCATATTACAGTGAAAAGGTAGCTTTCCTTGACGAGGATCCGAAAGAGAAGAAAGACAATGCCAAATCCTACAAACCTCTTAACAACCCTATACCCAGATATTACCAGATCCATAAGGAACCCGCCGACCATCCCAAAGTAAAACACTGGGTTTGGACATACAACGGATACAACAGGGGTTTCCAGACAAAACCCGGCAACAAACTGTTCTTCGGGCCGAAGTCCATGGTTCACATGGCAGGTAACACCCTTATCTTCCTCGGCAGGAAGCGGAGAATCAGCCATAAAGCCTTCTTCGAGTATATCGGCAGGGATAAACAGATTTTCGACCAGGCTGTACTGGGCCAGTACATGAAGATATACGTCCCTGAACCCCTCAAATCCGAAGAATACGATAACATGAAATCCGTTATAAACGGTCACGATTTCAAGGACGACAAGTTCAATGAAGTTATTTACTGGTTAGTGGACATGATACCCCTCAAGAATAAATCATTAGATAATCTCAAGAAAGCCATCAACTCAAAGATCGAGTTTTCAGAGGATGTAACCGGAGGTATGAAGCGTACTGCATTCAATATAGACACCACACTCGGCTACAAGAGGACCGAGTTCAAGCGTTCTGAAAACTATGACGATGATAACAAAGAGGATATCTGATGCATTTTACAGGTACACAGCAGAAAAAGACACCTTCACCGAGACAGAAAGGCAAGAACTGGTACCGCAAATGGTTGTTCCAGCTGCACAAGGAACATCTCATCAGGTATCTGGACGAGAGATGGGAGCCTGAGGAGCACAGCACCATTATCAGCGATTTCTACGAAGATCCATACCTTGGTTACCTGGTGATTACGGATTATTTGTCCAATCTGGAAGACCCGACAAAGAACTTCTGGAAGATGATAAATGTCATCAGAAAACCAGGACAGGATGTAATCCTGATATCCGGTTCAAAGGGTTCAGGCAAGACATACGAGGGTTGGAGGCTGCTTCATGCACTCAGAAAAGAATACAAGGTTTACTGGGTCGGTCCACCTATCAACCTTCCTGAATGGGCGGGATACGTGGCTACACTAGACCATCTACCCCAGAATGCAGTAGGTCTTGTGGACGAATCGGCTATCTTCATGAACTCACGCAGATCCATGAGTAAAGACAATGTTGAATCCACTGAGTTACTTGCAGTAGCCAGACACCAGGGTAGGAAAGTTATCTTTATCACCCAGAACACATCCAGGTCTGACAATTCATTGACAATCTGGGCCGATGTGCATATCATCAAACCCTATACATCATTATACGGTAAGCAGACCGAGAGAGAAATAGTGTTTGACAAGAGGGACCAGTATTTTGAACCAAAAAACAGAGAATGGTCATACGTCAAATCCACTGATCTAAAGTACTGCACATATAAAGGGTATGAACTGGATTTCTATGATGAGAAAATCGGTACTCCGTTCTCGGTGTTTGAAAATGAGGATATGGCGATGCAGTATGCAGAAGCGATGGCAGAACAGGGTTATGGTGCCAAATCGATACAAAAAGTGATGAGAATGAAAGGTATGGATAAAGGTCAGGATTTCTGGCAGGATATTATTGACCAAATCAATCCTGGACAGTAATCAAAGCTTTTTCTTGATTCAGTTTTTCTATTTGGTCATCAATTTCTTTTTTCTTATCTTCCAGTATTTGGATTCTTTTTTTGATATATTCTTCTGACGTCCTAATATATGAACTTATTTTTTCTTCTTTTGGGTTTCGAAGGTTTAGACTTTCTCCATTTTTCATTTTCTCGTGAAGTTTTGGAAATACTTTTTTACCAACTTCACCTAAAACGTAATAGTTCTTGCAATTGTTTCTAGGTGTAATGTATTTTTTTCTGATAAGGTAGCCATAGTTTGCCATCTTGTTGAGGGTTTTTACGAGGGAGTTTTTACTAACATCTAACCGTTTGTGAAGTGTATTTAAATCAGCCTTATCAGCAAAAGGGTCTTTTTTCCTTTCTTCTTCTATTTTTATCACTTCACCTAGTATCCGATATTTAAGAGCGTTGTGGATATGGTAAGCCATTTTATCCTCCCATACAAACTAAATAAATTAATTGTTTTGTATGATAACATATATATTATCATGCATGATGTTTTTTATAAGTTATCCTTAAAAGACCGTTATTGCCATTCATCAAATAACTTCTCGCTGCCATCACCAAAAATGAATTTAACTGATATGTCTTCTTTACCAGGACCACCTTTGGCAATTTCATCAGAAATAATTAAAAAATGGTTAATGCCTTCAGGGACATTTATGTTCTCATTAGTAAATTCTCTTTCATTTATTTTTATATTGTTATATCCTACTGGACCATCTTCATTTACAAGGTATAATTCAATATTATCTATAGTCACTTCACCCTCATTAACACTAAAACTAAAGTTAAAATTAGCTCCATTTTTATTTACAGAATCATCAACATATTTCACACGTTCCGATGCATTCACTGTACCGTCACCGTTACCATTACCATTTCCGTTTCCATCTCCTCCATCGTCACCATCACCAGAACCATCACCGGTTCCTACCTTTGAACTCGTCAGAACACCATTTTCAATAACGGTACTGGATTTAGTGTGGATAAGAGTAAATTCGATGTCTTTATCATAAGTCACTTCCTGACCGAATTCTTCAGAAATATCCACCGAAATGGTATCAGCAATCTGCCACGTATCTTTATTATGGAAATCATCTTTGATTTCATTACCTGTATAAGATTTCCTTGTGTCATTGACCTCAACTATCAGTTTCAGGTCCTCTGTACTAAGCTTCTCCCCACCTTCATGCCTTATGTGGATTTTATCCGTATAATTGTTGGGCCACCCATCGACATCGATATGAGGTTCTTCAACAGGGTCAAGCATAGAAAAAACAGATACAGCTATGATAGCAAATATTAGGACAGCAATACCTGTCATCAGGATTTCGCCGATAATACTAGAGACTGCTTCATCATCGGATACAAGGTCAGATAAGCTGCGCATTTGTTGATGGTTTAATCCATCCAACTATAAATATTTAATTAAAGTCAGACATCAGGCAGACCTGTAAAAGCTACTTCTGCAGCTTTAAGCATTATAATAATCAGTATCAACAGAGGCACCATATACTGTATGGTCATGGTTCTGTCATAGAACATCAGCATAACTGCAGCCGGTATCAGCACAAACCATATTGAAGATATGGTCTGGAATAGAGTCCAGAGCGGTAAGCCGAACCATCCTAAACCAGACAGTATCACCTCTTTGTTCAGCAGCATCATTACAAAGTGGCTGAAACCGAGTACAGATATGATTATTAATGGTAATCTGTACCGGCTTATCATATCAGATACCTCCGAATATACTGAATTTCAGGCTTTCCATACCTGTATCTCTGTTTATTATACGGTCTTTGAGCCGGTTGGATACTTCTACACGTTCTCTGAATCCGAGCTCTCCATCTTCTGTTCTCTCAAGCACAAACTCGATATCATCAGTAGTGACCTGTGCTTTCACATCCACTTCACCGTTATGTGATTCAACAAAACCCTGGTTCTTGACCAGATAGAACTTCTCATCTGTATCGACTACCCTTATAGAAGCTGCCTTAACATCGTGTTCGTCCATGAAATCGCTAATCTTGTCGATGTTCTCTCTATTTCCTACTCTATCTTCTACTTCTTCAAGGGTTTCTCCATCTTCATCCAATTCGGATTCACTCCTGTTGACTCTATCCTTATCTCTGTCAGTGGACCTGTTGAACTGTGGATCTCCCTGAGGGCTTGAATTGTTTACAGCTTCACCGAACATATTCTCAGCTCTTTCAGCCACACCGCCTACAAAATCTTCCACTCCTCCAAAGAAACCGGCACTGATTGACTCCTGATCTGCAACAGATATAGGACTTGCAGCAAACGATATTATCAGTAACATTGCCAGAGTTTGTTTCAATCTATTATCCATATATATCACCTCACATATCTTACAAGGAGCAGCAAAATCCCGACTGCAATCATCAGGTTCCAGTAGGGATTCCACATATTATATACTCCGAAACTCCTGAGTCCTTCCTGCAGGAATCCACCGGCCACCCATGTAGCAATCATAGCAAATACTACCTTCTGGACACCGGTACCGGCAGGGATAAGACTCATCTCTCACCCCTCCTTGCAAGTAAAACAACGATTACAAGACCGGCCAGAGCAAATACTGCTTCAAATCCTGGTATCTGGAGTACTGGCCTCGGCCTACTATCGCCTTCTGAATCAGTACCAGAGTCACCGGATTTTTCCTCGGACTCTACTACCTTCTTTGTCTCATCGATGGTTACCTTGTATTTTGCAGTCGAGGTTGCTCCCTGATCATCCGTGACATCTAGTTCTACGACATAGGTCCCGGAGTTCATGTTGCTCGTCTCCATCTGGTACTGGTCACCTGTACTCACGGGTTCACCGTTCAGGAACCATTCCTGTTTGGTAATCTGACCGTCAGGATCCGAGGATTCTGAAGTGAACACTATATTTGTCTCAGATGTTTGTGATGCGGAAATCTGAGCAGATGGTGCAGTGTTTGAAGGTTCTGTATCCCCTCCGTCATCACCACCGTCATCGTCTCCTCCACCATCAGATGTACTCTCCTCAAGCGAGGCTGTGACGGCATTAGTTTCTCCAGCTGTCACGCTGAATGTACCTGTCTCAGTTTCGTAATCATTGGCAGAAACCGTGTAACTGTGGCTACCCTCATACAGTTCCATGGTCAGTACACCGTAGCTGTATGAGGATGTCTGGCCTTTATAGTCTCCATCCACGTATACAGCTGCACCTACCGGGTCAGTGTAGAACTCGACAGTACCTGTTGAAGGTGAAGTGGTACCTCCAGTATCACCTGTACCACCACCTGTTGTACCCCCATCATCGCTTGTGGTAGATGATGTCTGGTCTGCGATGAATGCCACCTCATGTATCTTGACGGATTTCTCTGATGATGAGTGCTTGATGGTAACTTCTACCTGACCGTCTCCATCATCAACGTGTTCGAGATTTAATCCTGTATTTACCACCACGTTTTGATAATCATTGTAGAAGGCATCAGGGTCTGACAATGTAACTGTTTGTGACGATCCGCCTATATCCACATTGACAGTAACATCGCTACCTTCCGGAGTATAGCCTATTGCCACCCTGAAGTTCTCATTTTTCATCGAGGTGTCGAAACTGTTGCTGTTCTCGTACGTTACTGTACCTCTCACACTATTCTGGAACCTACCGTATTCATCCGAAGGTGAGTCCATCTGGTAGGGGTTCTCAGGTGCATACATGTAGCCTGTTACTTCCGGGTATTTCACGACTGCATTATCACTACTTGGCAGATATGTCTGCTCTGAGATGCAGCCGAAGGTGGTGAAAGAAATAAGCACCACCAACATTATTGCTGTCCATTTTTTGAATTTAGATCCTAATTTCATTTATATCAACTCCAGAAGGTAATAGCATCAGCTGCTGACTGCAACATATCCTGTACTGTCAATATCGACCATATTACAACAGTTGCGATTATCAGTGCTGCAATCAGTATCGGGTTCTGTATGAGATACTCTATGAGTCCGGAATACCACACTACAAATCCGATTAACAGTATACCTGCAAGGATTCCTATGTAGTACCAGAGCCATCCCCACTCTTCATCATCAGAACCGGGTCTGTCTTCTGCGAACTTGATGGTTACTTCTTCCATACCACCGGGTTCTACAGTCACAAGATAGGGTTCTTCCTGGGTGTACTGCGACTTATAGCCTGATGTATCATTGCTGTATACAGCATACTCAATATCACCCATGACCTCTACTTCTGCAGAACCTGTGCCTTTTCTCGCATCAGATCCATATCCTACATAGATGGGTGCGTTCTCGAACTCTTCACCCGTGGATTCGTAGACTGCATTTATCTTGAGTGTGCCTTTCTGGGCGGTGTCACTGCTCTTTACTACCAGTTCAAAGGTCTGCGTGTCAGTAGTACCGAACTGACCCGACACACCACCGTCTGCCTGGACTTTGACATCAAAACTCTCTTCACCGTAATCCGTGATATCATCAGCAACATCAGCGGTGAACATGAAGCTCTCAGATTCACCGGACGGGATGTAGCGCTTCTGGTCTCCTATTGTTCCGATGTTCTTCAGTGCATCAGATACAGCTGTAAGCTCCACATCTCCACCGGTACCCTTGTTATCAACAGTTACCTTGAAGTTGACAGATTCACCCTCTACAGTTGTCACAGAATCGAGTTTGTTTATATCGGGTGAAGGAGCAGCCTTTTCTTCTACGATGGTATCTGCAAGTTCTTCAGGTATGTATGCAGTAACAGATGTGGAGAACGTTCCTTTACTGTAATATACCTCTATACCCTGAGGGTTAGAACTGAAACTCTCCACTCCTCTAATATCATATCCTGATACAGATTGTGAAGGTATCTCGCTTCTTAACCCGTTGTTCCTCATCCAATCATATGCATCCTGCCAGTTCCAGATGTCAGGGTCTTCCTGGGTAGGATCGAGGTTATCATACCCTGTCTTTGCAAACTCCCTCTCTTCTTCCAGTGTCTCTTTGAGCGTGATGTAGTTCACGAGATCATACGATGAATCCGAGTTTGCATCTGTACCATCGGAAACTATTGCCAGTTCACCTTTGGGTGTAAGCACTCCCTTCATTTCGAGATTGTTTAGAGTGATGTATATGGTGTGGTCTCTACCATCAGGGCCCTCTGCTTCCATAGTAAGTGTTCCAGATTCTGTGTCATCTGTTGCAAAGTTTGTCACTGTGCCAGATGCCACCTCTTCACCGTCTGCTTCAATTACAGCTTCATAACCTGCATGGATGGTCTGGTCTACACCGGATACCCTCCAGTACTTGGCATCTTCTGTCCTCAAATCCTTGAAGGTACCCCAGAGGTTCTTGTTCCAGTAAGCGTACTGCAGCTTATTGGATGGTTCGTAGCAGTTAGCATCCCAGTAGGGTTGAGTGGGTCTGAAATACAATCTAAGGGAGTTCTGTGCCTGTGTATCACCATCTTTTAGCTGTTCTTCATCAACTTCCAGTACATACTCTTCACCGGTACCGTCTACAGTTGTGGATATCCGCCAGTAATTGTTGTCTATGTTGCCGGGGTTATCTTCTGTATAATCTACACTTCTTACAGGCATGGGTTCACTGATACCGGTGGTGGAGAGGTCCAGACAGCCAGAGAGTGAAACCGCTGCTGCGAGTAAGATTATAAGTGTGATTATTGATTTTGCATTGATCATATGATCTTCACCCCGAACTTTTCCAGGATTGCAAATAGTATCCCTGAAATCATGAACTCGTCCATGTTCGTGACAGGGAAGAAATCCGGCAGCAGCAGGTATACAAAAGCAAGAACTGCTATAAGCACCAGTCCTATGTTTATTATCTGGTTCATCATGTCTGAGCCTCCATTTTATCCTCCTAACCAGGAGTTGTTCATGTTGAATGTCTGGTGCAGTGCCACTGATGCTGCAAATCCCCAGTACCGGTAAACCAGGTAGAACACCGTGAATGCGATGTATGCGAATCCGAGAGAGATTGCTAAGTTTGTAACCGGGTCACCACCTGTTTTCTGGATCTGCAGCTGAGTCTGTGTCCAGTAAACGGAAACATGGGAGAGTGCAGCGACTACACCTGCAGGAACGTATTCTATTATCTTTGATACAACTCCGGATCCTCCCAGATTGAAGGCAAACAGTGCCGGTGCCACCATCACCAATGCAAGGTTCTCCATGGCTGCAATCACGAAATTGAGTATGAAGCTACCTGCTCCGGTATACTGTGTCTGGAGTTCAGGAAACCCGAACCCCACAAGTGCGTATCTGGTGAGAAAGAATAACAGGAATGTACCTATCCAGAACACTATGAACCAGAAAGCATAGTTCCTGACCAGTTTGTAGGCCTTGGGCATGGGTGGCAGCTGTCTGCCTGTTAATCTGGTCTTGTACAGGAGCACTACAAGGAACAAAAGTGTCATCGGCAGGTAGAAGTCGATGGTGTTGGTCAGGGTGTCGGCTATATTAGGAAACAAAAAATCTGCATTTGTCCTTAGCAGCTGAACTACAGCTGCAAAAAGTCCCAGTGCAGATATACCCTTTATCCTATCATCGACTCTCGACACTTTGGTCGCCATTCAACAACACCCCTGTAAAAGAAAAAAGAAGGAGGAGTAAATATGGATAGAGGGATTATGTATCCCATCCATCACTACCGGAATCAGTTGCATTCAAAGTAAATGCAGGTTCCTGACTGAATGGTATCTCGAGGTTGCGACCGGCATCTACAAGCTGCATACCATAGAAGTGTGCTTCATTTGTACCGCTGCCTGGATGTGTGTATGTAATCTTAATCTCGAGTGGATCTTTGTTGCTGTCAGAGGTCCTCTTGACATCCGGCAGTTCTCCAATCCAATACATATCGTTGGCAGAGTTTTGCGCGGAAGGTGCACTCTCATATATCGGGTCTGAAGTGTCGAGGTTGTCGACCTTCTGGAAGCTTGTGAAGTCCTGTGAGGTACCGTCTTCCTTGGAAACAGTGATTGTGTCGATGTTGCCTTTCAGGTCTTCAGGAAGCTCTACATACAGACCCATCCTATCTCCGATGCGGTAGTTGTTCTGTGGCTGTGCATCGAAAGTGATGGTTTTGTCTGTGGTGTATGAGGTCTCAGTCTCGGTGTATCCTGAAACATTGGACCCTGCAAAGTTTACAGTCTGCATTGAAGAGTATTCATAGATCTGGAACCTGTTAGGTGTGACAGTGAACTCACCGAGGTTCTCGTTGTAGTTATCAACTGAGAATGATTCCTTGATTACCTCGAATTCGCCTGAAGCAGGGGTTTCACTGTTGTATCCAAACAGTAAGAACCTCTGTCCTACCTGTGCGTTCATACTTGCTCTCTCGATGGCTCCGTCAGTTGTAGATGATGCTGTAGGTGTACCTCCTCCGGGAGCCTTGAGTTGTGAAACGCCGTCATCGATTACAGTCTGCAGTATTTCGTATTTGTCTTTGTCCGCATACTCGCTGTAATCAAGTATGTAGAAATCGTAGCTTGTATCTGTGAAATCAGTACCGTCTCCCTGACTAATCATCAGTTTGATATCGCCTGAGTATGTTTGTGCTGCTTCTGCTTCGGGTGCAGTGATGCCTCCGCCATCATCGGTGTCTACCAGACCACCGATACTTATCCATCCAAAACCGATACCTATAAGCACGAAAGATACAATCAGTACCACTCCATTCTTGGGCACTCTGCCGCTTAAGATGTTTAGCAACGGGATTTTTCGAAGCATCCCGAAATAGTCAAGTACATACATTATACCTGCAATTGCAAGTATTAAGTTGAAAGATAGCCATGTAATGCCTAACATTTTTTTAACCTCCGATTGGTTTATTACCTATTGTATCGGAGGTCTGACTTTGAAATATTTATAATAATGTATTCGCCTTTTTTAAAAGCCGGTGCAGAATACCTCAATCTGGTGCGAATTAGCCTAATCTGGTGCAAAATACTCTGAATTGGTGCAGGTTTAGAATTATCTTGAGCTATTAATGTTTCAAAGTTTAATTCAGGACCATGTGATAAATCGGTAAAAAAAGAGAAAAATAAATTGATGGTTAATGTACAAAGTCTGCTTCATACCAGTTATTTGTATCCCAGTTACCAACAATAATATCTTTTATACCATCATT
Source organism: Methanohalobium evestigatum Z-7303 (assembly GCF_000196655.1). Lineage (GTDB taxonomy): Archaea > Halobacteriota > Methanosarcinia > Methanosarcinales > Methanosarcinaceae > Methanohalobium > Methanohalobium evestigatum. The sequence goes on from NC_014253.1 coordinate 609,535, forward strand.
ATTAAAATCGATTACTTCTATTGAATATGTACGTTTTTTATTACTGTGCATTTTATGAGCAGTAAATGTATTATTACCATTGTTTTCGTAAAAATAATTAGAATCATTATTGACACCAGTAATAACATCTAAATGACCGTCATTATTTATATCGTTTACTTTTAATGAACGAGTATATTCAGATTTACTATGTATCTCATGCTCATGAAATGTATCATCACCACTGTTTTCGTACCAACAGTTTTTATATCCTGAATTACCTATAAGAATATCTATACGATTATCACCATTCATATCAGCTACATCTACGGATTTAGTCCAATCTGGATTGGTATGTATCTCATGAGCAGTAAATTTTGTATTATCACCACTGTTTTCGTACCAATAGTTTTCATTTCCATTTCCAGCAATATAATCTAAATAACCGTCATTATTCAAATCGGCTAATTCTATTGCGTATGTATTTTTTGCATTGTTATGTATCTCATGAGCGGTGAAAGTACCATCACTATTATTTTCATACCAATAATTTTTATATTCAAAAGCATTACCAACGATAATATCTGGATGACCGTCCTTATTCATATCGGCTACTTTTATGGCTTGTGTATCTTTTTCATGGCTATGTATATCGTGAGGAGTAAAAGTACCATCACCATTGTTTTCATACCAACTGTTTACACCACCAGTGCCACAAATAATATCTAAATAACCGTCATTATTCAAATCATATATGGCTATTGAGTTAGCCCATTCTGAATTAATATTAATCTCATGAGCAGTAAAAGTACCATCACTATTATTTTCATACCAGCAATCTATTTGACCATTGTTACCTGCAATAACATCTAAATGACCGTCGTTATTCATATCGGCTACTTTCATTGATTTTGTATCATTATTATAGCTATGTATTTCATGAGCATTTGTAAAAATCAATGTCTTTTCAGACCAACCTCCACCTCCAGATTTCTCTTCAAGATTTACTGTTTGCTGGTCCTTAATATCCGTAGTAACTTCTGGACCTGGTGATTCGTTATCTACTGTATCACTTACAGATCCAACCGATACCCAACCCATACCAACAGCAACCAGTACAATAGCACCCATGAGAAATACGGGATTTCTGGGCATCTTACCGCTTAGAGTATTGACCAATGGAATAGTTCTCAAAAATCCAAAATAGTCCAGTACATAGAATATACCTGCAATTGCAAGTATTACGTTGAATGATAACCATGTGATTCCTAACATTTTATTTGACCTCCGGATAGTCGTTTAAATCTTTATGTTGGAGGTCGAACTCTGAAATATTTATAATAATGTATTCGCCTTTTTTAAAAGCCGGTGCAGAACAACCCAATCTGGTGCAAATAAGCCTAATCTGGTGCAAAATACCCTGAGTTGGTGCGGTTGCTATGCTTCGACTAAATATTTTTATAATTTAAAAATTATACTACTTTAGGTAAGATTTTATTGGGATAATCATGGGCAAATATAACAGTTCATTACTAAGAGAAGATGACAAAGGGGTTTCACCTGTTATTGGTGTTATTCTGATGGTGGCAATCACAGTTATATTGGCAGCAGTTATCGGGTCAATAGTATATGATACTGATACCAAATATTTAGAAAAACCATCACAGGCTGCATTTGAAACATCGACTGTTAATGGGATTCATAGAGATACAGAAGAAATGACTGTACCTGTTATAAAGATAAATAAGGTCGCAGGAGATACCCTGTCACAGGAATATGAAGAAGGAGTTCACAGTGGTATTAAGCTGAATAAAGTATATCTTTTTGACCCTGATGGTAATAAGTATGAAGTAAACAATTCAGATACTATGGAAGGTTCAATTATTGAAACCGGTGAATCATTCTATATATTCCATTTTGAACATGATGATGGAAATTACTGGATGACAAATAATAAAAAAAGAGTTAAAAAAGCAGATTGGGAATTTGAAGGTCAACCTAGAGGAAGCGGTGTTGAACCATTTAAATCAGGAAAATGGCGTTTGTTGATTGTTGATGATAAGAGAGACTTGATACTTGTAGATACAAAAATAGAACTTTAACCTGAAACTTTGTTAGATGAACTTGAATTTTAGATTTCATAATAAAGTTAGACATTTTTTCATATTTTGTCTAATTTAATGTCTCCATATTCCTGAAAGATCCACAAAATCAGCTGTTTATTCATCACTAAATTAGACATCAGAAAACCTATTTAAGACTGGTTAACACAGACGGTAATATAATAAATTTCAGAGGTTTTGGTCTAAAACCAAAAAGAAGCTCTTTTTCTTAAATAGATTTAGAATCAGATACTTTATTAAGACAAAGATTTCTGCAGAGCCAAAATCGATACTGTAATAAAAAGGAAATTTATGAACCCTGTTGAATTACCTGATTGTCATATCAGCAATGATTTGATGAGAGGCATCGTCAATTATTCTAACGGATACCATTCCAGGTATACTTGCTAATTCATCACTAATAGACTCAACGTCCTTCTTATTTGGGTTAATCATTACGAGGTCACCGGAATGTGAATCATAGTAGATATAGTATGTATCACCTTCTCTAAATTTGTCATCTTCATTTAAATTATAAACAACCTCCTTATCATTAACTTCTACAGTAGTTTCTCCTTTAACAAATGTAACTTTGTCACCACCTCGGTGTTCAAGCTTTATAATCTTGTTACCATTGATTGATTCAGATCCACCCACAATACTCAACTGGGGCGCCTGTTTAGGAATACCATCAGATTGTTCTTGATTGTCATCTGTCTGGTTTGTTGTGTCATCAGAATCGTTCTCATCAGGCGATGATGTGCAACCTATACCCATTAAAACCAGTAAAATAATTATAATAGTTATTGTTTTTTTGTTCATATAATCCCTATATCGATACACTACAAGAGTTATTATTTTTTCTTTTTATCAGTACCAGATTTGACAAAACCTACTAATAGAATAATACCGCCAATAACTATTCCAGCCGTAGAACCATATTTTATAATTTTCATGGTCTGATATTCTTCTTTTGATTCGTCATCAATTTCCCTTACTATTTCATCAAAAACACCATATTGGTTCATTTCATCTATTTGATCACTAACATACATATTCAGTAGTAGTGACGCTACCAAAATTGCCGACCCTATAATAATCGCACCAGCATCCATATTATTAAAACTCCTTTGTTTAGTATTCTAATAGCAATTTATTAGCGTAATTAATATACCGTTTTCTTGAAACTAGCCTGACTATTAATTAGTTATTCTGGTTATAACTCTCCAGTTAATCGGTATAATTACTGATTAAAAATTAAGTAACAATTTATAAATATTTTTGGCATAAAAATTATACTTAGGTATATAAGCATGAAAAATGGAATTGAAAATTTCATTGCAGAAGTGGTGGCATTTATAGTCCTTTTTGTATTCGCTGTTTGGTTTTTTTTATATATTTACCCAAATAAGCAGTAATTTATAATCAATGCACCCATGCCAACCTTTTCTTGATTTCAGCTTTCTCTGCATCAGTGAAAGGCAAACCCTGATAATGCCTCATTGAAGTGAGGTTGTCATGACCCTGCCTTAAACAGATGCTTGTTAGTGGCATTCCAGAGGTAACCATCCAGCTCTCAATTGACTTTCTTGTGGTTTTAGCACTGAAACCTTTAGGGTCCATATCGGCTTTTTCAGCCCATCTCTTCATGTTCTCTCCCCAGACATCCAGTCTTGGAGGATTAGGACCTTTGAAGAAATACCTCATAACCATGTCAAACTGTGGAGGTAGAGGATATATATACCTTTCAGGTTGTTTCCTCTTGCTTTTCTTCTGTGCAAATTCAGGTAGATGTATGGCTTTTTTTCTGGGCCACCACCAATCCGGATACTGGTATAACCTCTGCAGCTCCACGTATCTCATGCCGGACCAGAACAGGATTTCAAATATCGTCCTGAGATAATCTTTAGGGATCTGTTCACTAAGGGCATCGTACTCAAACGGTCCGATTATCTTTGTACCTTTAACCAGGATATCTTCTGATATTTTTATACCTCCTACTTGCCCCATAGTTTTGTTAATATTTAGGGATTTTCGTAAAATAAGAGGTTGAATTGGTGTATAATATCTAGAAAAATCTGACAAAAATCCCATAATTTTATGTCAAAACTATGGGTAATTCATACTCTTTATTTTGATGATTTGAGAGAAAAATAGTTTTAAAATGCATTAAGCGCAGGTATAAACCTGCGGTCTATTACTGGATATGAGTTATAATTATAAAAAAGTTATTAAATCGTATTTAGGTACGATATCAAAAGATAAAAAATTAAATGGTTTTAGCCCTCTATACCCCTTCAAACTCGTCAACTTTTTCTTCTAAAACCATTGATTCTGGTTAATCACTCATTCTTAACTATATAAAGGTCACAAAGTTCACTTAGTTTTTCAGAAACAGGATGAATAGTTAAGAAAATATATGTTCTACCTTGTTGTCGAGCTGATTGAACAAGCTGGACTATTGCTTTTTCTTGTTCATATAATACATTTTCATCTAATTTTTTATCTAACTGTTCAATAATAACTAAATTAGATTCAGGTTTGAAATTGAAGTGTTCCAATTTTGACGCTCTGATAATCTCACGATCATTTGCAAAGCATTTTGACAATTCATCAGCTGTTATATAAAAATTAGTTGTTTTGGAAAATTTTGAGTTTTTGTACCCTTTTAAGATACAAAAATTGATATCTTCAAAAGTTTTCACATGGCTTTTTGCAACAATATTGTCTTCCTTTCCAAGGATGTCATTTAATGGTTTCATATTCATCTCCACTTATTACACAAATTGCACTTAGGTCAATATTTATAACTAATTATTGTTCATGAAACCTTGCGTGCAGACATTCATTTACCAAATCCTATTTTATCGAATTCAAAATCTTCAAGTTGTCCAGATAACCTTATTTTCTATTATGAGCTTTTAACAATTGCATTTGTTGATCTCTGATTCTGTCTGTCAAGGTAACTCCAAACATTTGTTTATGCTTTTTATCCATCAAACCCCAAATTGTTTTAGGATTACCAGATGCGTCACTCATTTAATCAGCTCCACTATAATGCACCAACCAACCGATTTCATAACCTGTTACAAACCTTTTACCGCAATTTGGCTCCTGACACTCCCAGTATATGCAAACCTCATCTCCGTCTGAGGATACTACTGGTTTCCTGAACTGTCGGCAGTTTGAGCTTCCGCAGTTATTGCATCCGAATTCTCCCATGGCATCCCTCTTGTTCAAACTATGAATGATTCTTGTTCCTCTTCGTATGCTGGCTGCTGCAGGGTATGAATTAGATCTATTATCTGGCTGTAACCTTTTTGCTCTTCTTCCGGTAGGAAATCGAGCAAATCATCCAACTGTTTCTGTAACTTGTCACCGTCCTCTTCTGACATTTTTACAACGTAGATTCCCATTTTAATCAGCTCCTTCAAATTCAAACGGATCATAATCGCAGTTAGAACATAATGCCTTGTTTTCATCGCCGAAAATCGATTTTACTGTGTATAACTGAGCTCCATTTTGACCACAAATATCGCATTCCGTTTAATCATCTCCTGTTTCATCGATTATTTTGACTATTCCATGTACCATTTCCATATGTAGACCCATGTCATTATAATCCAAATCTCCTTCATTTGTCTCATATCCACATATTGTACATTTCAAATGATGATCTCCCATAATTCAGGCCTCCTGCTTCTCAGCAAAACCATCCTGTTGGATTTCTGACATCCTTTCCTGTAGATGCTGCAGACCTAATTCCTGAACTTCATCGAAGTCCCAACCCATATCCATGCAGACCATTCGAGCCTGTATCAAAAGGTCTGAAAGTGCGAGTTTGGCGTTATCTCTGTAGGAACCAAGGATTTGTGGATCCATGTTGGACCTTGCATTATAGACTGCAAACTGCTGCAAATCCCCCAGTTCATAACCCATGATTGCAGCCCGGGTTACGAGCTGCTGTTTATTTTTGGGCGGTTCAAGTCTGCGTATCTTTTTCAGTGACTTTGTAATTTCCACTGTTCTGTTACCGTTGTTTGGGAAAATCATCATATCAGCTCCTTTACAAACCCGGGTCGTTTCTCCAAAATGTGAAAATGTACAATTCATCCCATTTCGTGATGTCTGAAATACTTAAAACGTCAGACCGGTTGTAATACGGTATACCATGTACAGTGTCATTACACACGAGCTGTATATCGGTTATAGGATACTTTGTAGGATTAGGAGATTCATGGTCTCTAGTACTAGCATAATCAAAATCATATCCTTCAGGTCTCAATGGTAATACATCAGCATCAAATTCAGAATGTCTGAAATTGTCCACAGGTTCTCCTGATTCTTCATTGATAACCTCCAATATCGTATTATCTCCATCAGAAGTTATCGGTAATTTGTGCTCTGGGATACTTACAAATAGCCACTGGTACCAATCATCCCAGAATAGACCTAATTCATTCATTTCAGAATCTGAAATTTTCCTGACTGTATTGTTTTTTACCCTTTCCGGGTTAGAGTTCCACCCTGTTTCTTTTATGAAGTTCTCATAATTGCTTTTGAACACGATTGTAGTATTGTTTTTTAAGTAAACCATTATATCACATCCTTTAGAAGTCCAACAAATTCTAGGTGACAATGCGGACAATCCTCTTTACATACCGTTCCAGCTGTGGTAACTGTTACAGGCATGCCTTTGAGACATGCCTCTCTGCCATCAGCTACCGGGTGTCCTACAAGGTGAATACATTTGTAGGCTTCATCATCGTCTGATACGAAGGTGCAGAGTTTCATTGCTCTGCCCCCTGTTTTCCATATCTACCATCATTAAGAGAATATTCAATTGAATATTTCTGTTTCAGCTCGTGTAAATCGGTTTTTAGTTCGATAATATGTGGCCTGATTGATTCTTTCAGAGTTTTTGCTTTTTGTTCGATTTTCTCTCTGTCCTCTGAACTTAAACTGTTCATTGCTGAATCACAGTGGAATGATAGTTCATCAAGGCTTTTTTCTAATTGCTTTATTCGGTGGATGTTTTCTACTATAGTCTTTAACTCAATGAATTATACTTCTGATTTGTACATCGAATTTTTTCATCCAAGCTTTAGCAAATGACAGTGAATTTCCGATCTTCATGAACACTGTTTTTATGATTGACCTCATATGCTGTTTTGATTGAACAAACCTTACAGATATTTCTCTTTTAATAGATTTCCATATGAACTCAACGGGGTTTAAATCAGGCGAATACGGAGGCAGGAACACCAGTATAATACCCAGTTGTTTCGCTTTCATGGTCGTTTTCAGTGCATGATGTGCTCTGGCATTATCCATAATCAACACGATAGGTCTACCATGATTGATTCTTGATATTTCCTCGAGGAATTCACAGACATCATCAGATTTTGATGAATCTTTGAATTCGATCAGGTTGTTACCGTTTATGGAATAAAATGCAAAAGCATTTGCTTTTATGTAATCCGTGTTCTTGTAAATCACGGGTTTATCAAACGACCAGAGTCTCTGTGTATTGGCTCTGGTCTGTGGAGACGATTCATCCATGAACCCTATTACATAGGGTTCATCGGTCTCAGTGTTTAAGAGAGTAAGTATGTCTTCGAGGTTTTTTTAAAATCTCATCAGCATTTTCAGGTTTTCTGTAGTCGTAAGTATATGGTTTGGAATGTTTCATGCCAAACTGTATCATTATGATTCTTATCTGTTTGAGAGAATATTCAACCCCGTACTTTTGTATAACGAGCTGCCTGACTTCATTAGTAGTCCACAGGCTCCTCTCTTTAAGTATATCCTTGAGTTCATCAAACTGTTGTTGTGTGAGTTTGTGTTCTCTGCCCTTGCTTACCATAGGAACTAGTGCCTCATAACCACCTTTATTCCATCTATCCTGCCAGTAATACCCGGTCATTTTAGTGATACCAACTTTGTCAGCAGCTTCGCTGACAGAGTCTCCAAGATACCTGAATTTGCAGAAATATAGCCGTCTCAACATCCTGGCATTAGTCTCGGTTTTTATTAGAGTGTTGAGCTGGTCAAGTGTCACATGATGCTCAATATCTATCTGGTCTTTTCTTCGTTGTTTCATAAGAAGATATATGCTGTTTGAGTATAAAGAGCTACGTATCAAACTATAATTTCTCATAACTGTCTGTGTCTATTTTTCTATCGTACATTATTCAGACCTCCGATGATTCACCAAATACCCGTTCAGTACATTTTTCCAATTCTGCTGTCAATTCGTCTCTGGTAAAGTTAGTACAATCAACAACATCCTGATTTGCTGTAAGATAGACAATATTACTTCTTGCAAAGTGTTGCTGTACTTCTTCATCATCGCTATTTTCAATTGATTCCTGGATTTCTGGCGGTAGTATATGGAGCAAATCCTCTCCGTTCATTGCAAGACCGCCTGATTTGTTGTTCAGAATTACTTTGAATGTCATTACAGAACCTCCCCTTCCAGCTGATGTTTCATGTATTTGAGATGGAAAAGCTCCCTTTCCTTTCTGAAAATCATATGACTGATTTCGTCCATGGCATAATGTGCCGGGTCCCATTTTGTCTCGTCAATCAGCTCTACCTGAACATCCTGGAAACCTCTGGCATAAACCGGTAACCTGATTATGAAATTGTCAGAAAGGAACCGCATATCATATCCATCATGGTCATCAGGGTCCAGACCATAATTTTGCATCAAGCTGTCAATACACTCATTTACGTGAAACAGTGCACTCCAGTACTTCAGAGCAAATTCTTTGGATTCCTTGTTGTGGTATTCTCCTTCGAAATCATCAATACCTTCTTCCCATGATCTGGACCATCTGCCGTTCCTTTTGAACCTGAATCCAACATCCGACTCCCACTCGAGTTTTTCTACGTTGTACCTGTTTTCAAGGTCGTTTAACATGTCCTTTGATTCCTGTACCCATACTGGCATTTTTTCAAAGAGTTCTGTAAGTGCATTTTTTATTGTAGTAAGGTTAGTTCCTGCAGTCATTGATTAGCCTCCAAAAGGTCCTGTTTGATGTAGTAGCTGCAGCTCTTCAGCTGCAAGTAGTTAGAAACGCTGTTTCTGAATTCCACCCAATCAACATCTGATTTCCAGTAATTCAGCTTACCAACCTTGTAGTGGTCCACAAACTCATGGGTATCGTCTATGATCTGGAAAGTTTCAGTAGGATAGATTACAGGTTCCAAGGAAACCCAGGTGTAGATACCTCTGTGATGTGCTTCTTTGAGAGCCATGAACCGGTCGAAATACTTCGGTGCATTGGGCTCCCATTGTCTCCTCAGGGATTCGTCCCTGACTGCCAGAGTCATACCTACTTCGTTCTCAGGATGGCCTTTCAGTACGTCAAAGTCCCTCAGAAACAGGTTGGACTTGGTGAGAATCCGGACAGGTATATTGTTCTCATTCAGGATTTCAATAGCCTGTCTGGTTAATCCCAGCTCCCTTTCAATCGGTTGATACGGATCCGATATAAAAGAGAGCAGCACTTTATCAATCCAGTATCCATTTTTCTCTGCATCGTTCTTTAGGTGCCTGATTATATCTTTCCTTGGTACAGGGTTCTGGAAATCTCTACGAGAAGTACGGGTTGCAGCTGGAGCGTAGCAGTACTTGCAGCCGTGACTGCACCCTCTGTAGATGTTGAGAGCAAAGGAGCAATACTCCCCTGCTCTTCCTCTGGGCTGGTAGATAACCCGCATCAGTTGAACCCCCTGAGATACCACATAGGAGTGTACCATGTCTGTTTATTTTCCAGTTTCAGAGTATTTCCATGGACCAGTTGAGCAGGACAACCTATCAGTGACAGCTGGGTGTAAGCCATGCAGAATACCATGTAATCCGAATCCTGTGCTGTGACTTTCAGCCTGTTCTGGAAATTTACTCCTTTCTCGTGCAGCATTTCACAGACTGCTATCACGAATGACCCGGCTCCAACTGCAGGTTCGTTGAACTCAATTACTTCATCTGTATCAGAATCATAGTCTGAAAAAGTCACCTGTGCAGCGAATTTAGACAATTCGTAAGGTGTGAAGAACTGACCTCCGAACTTGTTTGGTAATTCTAGTTCCATGAAAATGGTACCCAGGAAATCACAGAACTCGGTATCCAGTGCCATTGTGGCCAAGGACAGCAGTTTTGGGAACTGCTGCATTTCTTCTCTTTCGTATTTGCTGACTATTTTCAGGTACTGGTCTTCCAGTTCCCTGTCGTAGTTGACTGAGTTGTGGATGGAAATTGCAGCTGCTTCTGTCCAGTCCTGCCAAACCTCCCATCTGTGGTGAGCGTGGCAGAGTCCATCAAAGATTTTGATGAATTCCTTGTGCAGCTGTTCTCTGGATTTAGGACCGGTTACCGGTGTTTTTGGTGTGGCCGGTTGGTTGTCTGAAACCACCGGCTGAGTACTGGAGGTGTTGTACTGATCCCATGTCAGCTGCACAGCCATTATACAAACCCCCATTCAGCTTTGTATTTTACAACAGTTCTGTTGGATATCCCGAGTTCCTCGGAGATTTCACGATTGTTCTTTCCTTCCTGCAGCATTCTGTACAGTTGTTCCTGTTTCCATTCCGGAATCTGTTGACCACGGTTGCTGAGACTTTCGCGCTTTTGCTGCATGTTCTGGAAACGTTCGTATTCTTCAGGAGTTAATTTCAGAGACATCAACCAGTCACCCCCTGTGATTCTCCGGACTCTACGACCGGTGCTCTGGTATCCACTCCTACCGTGAATGATTCAGCATCGTTCTTGGTGAGAACTCCCCAGCTGTACTCGCAATCGAAGTTTGGATGCCTGTTGAAGTATTCAAAAATAGCCTTTGCTTTCTGGTATTTTAGAGGGATATCTTTGAATCTGGTTCTCTCCGGGAGCTGCTGATACAGGTCCGTGAGGTCCTCGAATGTAGTGTGAAGTATGCATCCGGATGTCTCTTTGATTTTGATTATTCCGGTGTTCACGTCTTTCTCTTCGTAGCTGAACTTTTTCCACTGTGGTTTTTCAGGTGGCTCTCTTTCCTGGAAGTCTATAGTAGGTTTAGGTTCAGCTGCATCTGTAACAGCTGGTTTAGCAGGATCCTCGGGTTCCCGGTTAGAAGGTTCAACTTCATCTGGTCCGTCAGAAGTTCCGGATTCTTCAGTCGATTTTGGTTCCTCTGCTTCAGAATTGATGTTGTTACAGCTGCACTTCTGAATCAGCTGGTCCACATCACTACAGATATCATCGATTGATTCTATCATTTCAACCGGGATTCCTTCCGGAAACAGGATTTTTAGTATACTTGTTTTAGTATTGTCCATGGAAACACCTCTTAGAACATCTTTGATAGTGTGAGTTTGAGATTCTCTGCCGGTATTTCGATTATGTCGCCTTCATCGTCCTGAATCCGTGCTGTTTCACCGTCGATATTGCACACAATAGTTCCATCACTCATTACTTGCTGGTCTAGTATCATTCAACAAACCCCCTCAGCATATTATGTATGTACCAGTGTCGACTTCCATCAGGTCGCCCTGTTTTCTCATACGTCCGATGGCTTCATCGACCTGGTCGTTTGAGATGCCTTCTTTCTGAGCCTCTTCATAGATGTCGTGAATCGAAACTCCTTTCTGCCTACCCATCTGTGCGTTTGCATCCTCAAGGTCGTAGATGACCCAGTAGAGATCTTTAATCTTGGACCTCTGAGAGTTGGATGTACCTGTTTCCAGGATATCAGTATCCAGTTTACCGGTCTGCGGGTCGACTGCGGACTGTTTGAGTGATTCCTGTATCAGGTCTATCGCATCCTGGACGTCCTGCTCGTTCACCCTATTATCCAGCCTCATCCTCGCAAAAGCTTCGGAAACCCGGATTATACTCTCAAGTTTCCTTGGTGTGACAGGTATCGAATCATCGCCCTTGTTGTGCCTGAGGTTCATCCAGAACTCGGTTATGCGGTCTTTGAGTTCTACAGGGAGTACAGGAACAACGTTGTGTCTGGCGTAGCTGATGTATTTTTGAAGCAGGTCGAAACTTAGTACGGAATCGTCGGACTTTTCCTCGAGCTGCTGCTTAATCTGCAGATACTCGCTCTCTGTGAGGTTCTGCCTTGCTGAACTCTTTATATGGGTCGCTATTATGTGGTCGCTGAGTTCTCTATCCTTTACATCATCAGGTTTGTCAAGCATCAGGAATATCAGGTCGAACCGGGATATCAGAGACGGAGCCATCTGGACCTGTCTCGAGAGGGATTCATACTCATCGAACCGTCCATATTTCGGATTGGCAGCTCCCAGAACACTTGTCCTTGTGGACAATGTCAGGTGGATGTTAGCCTTGTTGATGGGTAATTTCTGCTGCGCCATTGCATCGTGAAGTGCGGACCTGTCTTCTTCACTCATCTTGTCGAGTTCGTCTATGCAGCAGAGACCTTTATCTGCCAATGGGAGAGCTCCGGCTTCAAGAGCAAACTGGTCGTCCATGTCCGGGTCATTTTTGATGACTGATGCAGTGAGTCCAGCTGCACTGTTACCTTTACCTGAAGTTATGATTGATTTTGGAGAGAGTGTAGCTGCATAATTCAGCAGTTTGGACTTCGACATACCGGGGTCTGAAACTGCAAGGACGTGGATGTCACCTCTTGTATATGCACCGTCTTCATGAGTTTTGGAAACTCCGGAAAACAGTTGTACTGCTATGGCCTTTTTGAGGTTCTGATAACCGTATATACTGGTGGCCATGGATCCAGCTATACGGTCCTTGATGTTCGGGTCCCTGGATAACTCAAGGACCTGTTCTTCGTCCTCCGGTGTCAGTTCAATTTCATCGAAATCCTTGTCCTGTTTTATGATATTGTTGACGTCAAGCAGGAACTTGAAGAACGGTTTTTTACCCTTGCTTGATTCTTCCTGTCTGCTTTGCAGGACTCCGTTTACCAGGATCTTGTCACCGGGTTTGCAGGTCTGGACCATGTCGTCATAGGCATAGCAGATAAGGGTTTCAGGCTGGGATTTCTCGATATCCTCCGGGTTTTCCTGTATCTCTATTATCTGGACATCCCTATAGCTGGATTTGTCAACAAGGGTTTTGAACGGTCCTTTCCTACCACATACCTCGTTCTCGCACTCGTGGGGTTCTGTGAATTTGGAACCCGTTTGAGGAATGTAGGTTATGTGCTCACAGCGCATGCAGTAGAAGGCTGCATTGACTATCATCGGTTTGACTTTGGATACCTTCTTGACTACACCGGGAATTGATACGAACTTCATCAGGTGGTCGGACCTGAAGGAACTGATATTGGTCTGTTCAGGAAAGTTGTAGATCCTCGGGACCACGTCCTGTCCTACGTCCACAGGAAGCGTCATGTTGTAGACTGCATCATGGAACAAAGACAGGAATATATCCGGATTTTCTTCCAGCAGATCTGCGAAGGGATATCTCGGATGGTCCAGACTGTAGTAGTCTATAGGTATGCTTTTTGTCGCCGGATAATCCTTGAGATGTTCTGTGAGTTCGTCCCAGTAGTACCTTATCAGGACTTCTATTAGTTGTTCCTGTGAAAGTTCCGATGGGTTCGGTCTTTCAGATGTTAGTAGTTCTGTTTCAGAAATTGACATTTATGTTAATCCTCCTTTTCGTTATCGGTCTGTGTCGGTTCGAGTGTTTTCAGAATTTTATCCGGATTTTTGGGATTCTGTCTCTGCACCAGATACTTCAAGAATAGTGTTCGGAGTGCTTCCATCTGGTAATATGCATCAGAACCCCTGTAATCAGTTGCAAGAGATTGAAGAACAGAATCCCGGAAATTATCAAAAAGTTCCATGAGATGATCGTCCATGTCTTTGGGGACGAGCCTCTCAAGAATCTGGTTGTATGTTAAATCCGGATTCTTCTCTTTTTCATTTTTGATAAAGTCCGCCAGATAACTGTTAGATGGTATCTTAACCATCATCCTTTCATTCTTTTTAGAATTGTTTAGATTGTGATTAGGTGGTATCTGGGTGGTATCGGATACCACCTCTCCAGGTGACATCCCTTCAGGTCTGTTTTTTTGTTTTTTTGTGTGGATAGTTCCTGCAGTAATGGTAGCACACTCCTGTAATATTTTTGAGCACTACAGCCCTTACTTTCTTAATTGTTTAATCCATTCTTACATGATTCTTTGTAAAGTGAAGCCTTTACAGAGGGTATCAGGGTATCTATCCCTCCAAGGTGGTATCCGATACCAACCGGATACCAGTTATTAGATACCAACCAGATACCACCTATCAGATAACCATCCATATCTTTACCTGATAGTGTTTTACTGGCTATTCCTAAAACATTACCAAATTCATGATAATGTCTCAATTCTTTTCCTATTATTTCTGGGTGTTTTAATGCAGGTATAGCTTTATCACCACCTTTTACATGAAGATGTGAATCATGATATCCTGTAGTTTCAGCTGCTGGGAGTTTTGAAACTCCGAGGAGACGGTAGGGAGTTAAGGTATCAGACACGTAGACGGGGGCATCGTAACCGGGGTCTCCCTCTTCAGCAGCACTTTTTGAATGAGATTTATATATCATGCAATCCCTCTTGTTATTGCCTCCTTTGGTTTGTGGAGGTTCGAGCAAAAGGAAAGGGTAGGTAAGATGTTCCTGCAGTAATGGTAGCACACTCATCTCCTACCTCCCTTCTTCATTCTCACTTTCTGTCTTGCTATAGCATCTGATTTTGTAGTGGGTACCAGTTTCTTACCGCCGTATTTCTGGAAGTCCTCGTACAGTTCATTGCTTCCTACAAGCTTACTGTACTGGTGCCCTTCTTCACATTCGAAGTGTCCAATTACACTTAATTCAGCTGTAACCTGTGCAAGGTAACATTGTGCGGATCTTCCGCAGTAGATGCAGCTGTCAAATACATTTCTCTCGGTGTGTTCAGCAAACCCTTCGACATATTCCTGGAATGTTATCGGCACAGTTTTCATACCGGAGAAGTACGTAAATCCGGTCTTTTTCGGATGCGATACCTTCTCGGTCTGAGAACTCATCTGGCTACCTCCTTTCTCTGGATGGCTACCGGTGTTTTACCACCGCGTTTCCTAATCCTTGTACCAGGGTCAGTACCGGTCCACAAACACTCTGAACATCTATAGTCCATCATCCTTGTTCTCTTACGGATCTGGCTCGAACCGCATTCAGGACAGCACTGTATGAATTCATTCATTGTACCACCACCTCTTCACGGCTTTGACGGCGAAATACTGATATATCTTCATCACGTACATTTCCACCGTAGTCTTCATAGATCTCACAATCATCTTCCGGGATGATTGTGATTTCTTCCCTTCTTCCCATCATTGTGCAACCTCCTGATTTGTTCCGGATATCTGGACGGCTGCACCTTTATCCAGCTGGAATTTGCTGACCTTGCTGTCCGGTTGTTTCCCGGTCCAGTGACAGCTGTAGCACTTGTAGTCTCTGGACCTCGTTCTGAACCGCACTTCACATGAACTGCACACCGGACAGCACATTATATTTCTACCTTTCATTATTGAGCAACCTCCTGATTATTCATCTCTTTGCGTGTAATGGTTCCAGTTCCGGTTCTTTTATAACAGCTCTAACTATCAATCTGCAGCCGTCATAACCGGCTACATTTATGTTGCAATCAGTTTCCGGACCGATTTCGTCAAACCAATCCCATGGTTTGTTCAGGATATCCTCAATTTCTTCAGGATCTTCAACAGAAAAACATCTAAAAACAGGTCTCAGCTTCATTGTTCAATCGCCTCCTCTGGTGGTTCTATATCCTCCAAACGCAGCTCACTGGTGAACACTGGATTTAGCTGGTTGCAAATTTTGTAACCTTCCAGCTGACCTTTACCATTTATATGCGCCCTGCTTATACCGTATTCACAGTACCGACAGCGCTCGAAAAGTGCATAATCCGTACTGGATTTGTGTACCGGTATTGTCTCCGGATCTTCCAGGTCTACCTTGTCCAGAACAGATTTGGTGACTTTTGTCTCAAGCCGGTTATAAGGACATTCAAGGTTGACATCAGCTACCCAGTGCATTCAGTAATCCCCCATTGCTTCCAGCTGTTCTGGGTATGGTAGTGAACGTTCAGCTTTAGCCTCATCTTCTGCTTCCATCTCAGCTTCTATACATGCGGGACATTCAGCCGGGTCTGCATATGGGTCTTCAACTGAAATACCGTAATCATACCCACAAACCGGACATCTGATAGTATCGGACATTCACTCCACCCCCGCAACGAGTTTTATAGTCCTGGCTAGATTTCTGTCGAATTCGTTACCGAACTGTTCAAGGTAATCCAGGGTATCTTTATCATCACTGCATATTTGTGAAGCAATCTTCCTGGACTCTTTACTGATAGAATCCAGATTTGTTGATTGGGATTGGTTTTGTTGAACTTCACCAGCCATTTTTAATCCTCCTCTGGGCATTCCTGATTACCCGGAATTTTGCCCGTCAGACCGCAGATTTTCCTCTTTCTGATTCTGTCACCCGCTACTATGTCCTCTGTTTCAAGATGCGGACACTCTACATCCGCACAGTTCTTGGCACTGGGTTTGAACTTCTTGGTAGTCTTCATCAGTTATCATCCTCCAATGGACAACGTGTCAATCTTCCAGGAATCATGCCGACCTTGCCGCAGATATACCTGTAGACTATTCGATTACCACCGGGATAGTAACTAACAGTCTTCAAAAAAGGACAATTTGAACGGTTACAGCTTTGTTCAGACTGCTGCGGGTTGTTTATCGTGGTTGCAGCCTGCATCGCAGTCACCTCCTTCCTCATTCTCTTCTTTATCCATCTCACTCCTTTTGTTAATCATCAAACAAGTTCTAACAAGACTTCTGACAACATCGCTTCTGTTTTTGTAGTAGTTGTTCTCGACTAATTCATCGATTTCTTTTACAGTTCCATTAGGGAACCGTGTGCATATTGTTGTTTCAGACATCAAATCACCTAACCATTGTCTTACAATTGTTATATAATGACATTATAATTTATAAATTTTACTATTGTTATACAATTACAAAAACAAAACGGTTTATAAGGCTTTGACTAACAATAGTATTGTTATTATTATAAAAAATTATTAAAAGTATGGTCTAACAACTGTAATATAATGACTGCTGAATCTAAACGTAAAAAAAATACTATTTGTGCTACCGTAAGTCCTTATGTAAAAAAAAGAGTAGATGATTTAGTGAACTCTAATGATTTCAGCAGTATGTCTGACCTTGTTTCTCAGGCTCTTTCAGAATTTATTGCTAATTATGAAAAGAAAGACAAAGAAGACATCACTGATATTGTAAGAGATATCATAGAAAATGACCCAGAAATAAATAAAGTTATAATGGGCAAGCTGAAAAAACAAATGTTTCCTGATGAATCCAGTGATGAAACATCTAAATCTAATTCTAAAGTCAAGGTCCCTGAAAAACATTCACAAATAAAAACCGATGACTAATAACAGGGGGATTTTATGCCATATCATAAGTCCGAATGTCCGGTATGCGGTAATCTCAACTTTGTAAATATAAAACAAAAGATTGTGGAGCACTACGAAAACGGACATTTAGTCGGTACGGATTTTATGGATGCAAAGTTGAAAGAAACCGTTTCTGCAGACAAGCTTGTAGATGATATACTGTCATCCCTAGCAGAACATCTCTACAACGGTATAACGATTAAAAAGCTCTGTAAAATGCTGCATGATATATACGGCATCGTCGAGGACTTTTGCTGCGACATGATACAGAAGATAAAATACGAACTTTGCATGTACTGTCCAGATCGTTGCCACCTCTATTTCGTAGACGAGGAGGTTGAGCAGGAAATTAAGGGTCAAAAGATGTGATTTTATGGTTTTGTCAGATGATGAAATAAAACAACTTATTGAAGATGAGAAACCACTAAAATCAGAAACTATCAATTCAATCAATTCAAATCTCAAATTTAAAAACCAAGCTAAAAGATGGGAATACGAATTAATATCTGAATCAGGAAACAAATTTGAAATAAAAATAAGAATTAATGATAATCATCCTTATAACTTCACGGTAATACTTCAATATAAAGACGAAAAAGGACATATATACAGACTACGTAGATATAATGGGAAACATACACATCAAAATAAAATTGAAAATAACCGCTTCAGAGACTTCCACATACATAAAGCCACACAAAAGTACCAAGAAAATGGTCATGAAATAGATGGATATGCAGAAGTAACAAATTCATATGATAATTGGGAAGACGCTTTCCAAACCATGATAAAGGAATGCAATTTTAAGTTAGATAATCGCCCTCTAACAGAATTTACTTGAGGACTGCGTATGAATCAGTCAGATACCTTGGAATTGGAGCCCATTGTAAATAAAATAAAAAAATCGATTTGCGATGATATCGAGGTAATCATCGAAGGTAAAAGTAGAATTGTTGTTATCACACCATTTACATTTGATGATGGCGATTTTTTAAACGTAGTTCTCAAATATGATTACCCATATTGGTATTTTACAGATGAAGGCGATACATTAATGCATCTATCTTATGATGACTTAGATGAAAAACTTGAAAAAGGCAAAAGGAAAGATATGTTTGATACTATCTTAAAAACCCATGATATAAAAAATAAAGACGGTGAATTGAAATTAAACGTTGATGATGAAAAATTCGGGGATTGTTATTTTACATTTATTCAGGGTTTAGTAAAAATAATAGATTTATCTTCATTCACAAAAAAAGACAACATAAAAACCCTCTTTTATGAAGAATTTAAAAAATATATGCAGGATACCTTTGGTGAAAAATGTAAATTTGAATATACTGACCCGGTTTATGATCCTGATGGTAAATATGTTATAGATTGTTATGTAGAAAACAAGGTACCTTTATTTGTATTTGGTTTATACAATGATGATAAATGCAGAGATGCAACGATAACATGTCATTTTTACAGAGAAAAAGGCATTACATATAATTCTATAGCTATCTTTGAAGACCAGGAAAAAATAAATAAAAAAGTCCTTGCAAGGTTTAGCGACGTTGTTGATAAGCAATATACAACACTACCATCGGCAAAAAGCCAACTTCCAGAATATTTAGAAAAAATGGGAATGAATGTGAATTAACTTCATTTGGTATTCAGACAGGTGCCACCTGTATTTTGTTGATGGGGGGAGCAGGTGCAGAACAAGTGTAAGTTCAAGATTTAATAGATAATATGGTCACAAAAAACGATGAAATAATAAAAAGAGCAGAAGAAATAGTCGATACAATAGAAAATCTCCATAATTGCAATCTTGATAATTCAATGCACTTTTTAAATAGTATTTTAATAAAATATAAACATCTAGCTAAATTAGTGGAAGATACTGATGAAATAAAATGGATTAATTGTGAATTAAATGGGTACTCTAATGAAAAAGTTCCATCATACCGTATAATAAAATATGGGAATTCATACGGTTACATAAAATATAGTATTTATGACTTAATGGAATGGATTAATAATTACAAAAGAAAAAGTTTTTTAATCAGATCCTTAAATCCAAATGAAAGTATAGATGTGCCACAGATACCAGTATCACCTTATATATTAAAAAAAATTATGTATAAAATCATTTTTATAGTAATTCATAATAAAACCATTAATATATTATACAATTCCAAATTCGGAAAAATTGAATCGGATATCTTTGATGAAAACCATAAACATGTTGATAATAAACTTAATGAAACCTGCCCTGAAGCTTTAAAAAGCCTTACAAAAATCTATGAGGACTTATCCAGAAGCGAAGAAACATTTGATTACAGACAGGTAGCTTCCGGATGCAGGAAAGTGCTACAGGAATTTGCCGACACTGTTTTTGAGCCACGTGATAAAAAACGTGAAGGTTTAGATGATAAACTTCACCCAGTTGGTCAAGATAACTGGGTGAATAGGATTATAGCTTATGTGGAAGATAATATAAAATCAGATACAGATGCTGAATTTATTAACAGCCATATCGGATATCTCGCTAATTACCTTGAAATGACATATAAACTGACAAACAAAGGGGAGCATGAAAAGATATCCAAGGAATTTGCCAACAGGTGTGTTATAAATACATATCTGGTGCTGGGTGAAGTTATAAATTTGACAAATGGGGATAATGAATAATATTATCTGTATTTTGCTGATAAAGGAAATGCAGGAGTGGAGAATTAAAAATTATATTTTCATCTAATATTTAACAATGAGGAGTAATTGGATGGTACCATCTGAGAATTGGTTAAAAGATGCTATATTGAATTCAAAATTACCAAAATTAATTCCCAATTATAAAGTTGAAACTATTTTAACTAAAACCCATTCATTTGATAATTATTGTTATCCCACCATACTTTATGATATTTTGACCTGTTCATTTGCTATATGTGGAACAGGAGATAAAGAGGATATATCTAATGAAGAATTTGAAAAAATTTTGTATGAATGTATGAGAATTTTAGAATTAAAGCCTACTTATAGACTATTCCCATTAAATCATTTTGGATTAGTTCAGAATATTAGACCTCCATGGTACTCTATTCCTATATATAAGGAAATATTAAAACCATTTAGTAAAAAATTCAAATTAAAATACGGTGTTTCAATCGAATACGTATTTGAATTTGCTGAAAAATTATCTTCGATAAAAAATGAAATGAACGATGCGCACATAAAAAGCGATTTTCCAAAAGAGTTATCATTTTTAATAAATGATTTAACAGTAAAAATTTCTGATGTAGAAAAATTAGAAGATATTTGGGATAAACTTTTTGTTCAGATTAATGATAATTATATCATTTTATTAGATTATAAAGTAGCAGACAATATCTATCTTTATCTGAACCAAAAATTAGGTTCAACAATTAAAAAATTTGGTAAAATAAAAGGAGACCATCTTGAAGATTTAGTTGAAAAAAAATTGAAGGATTTTCTTCCTAATTTTGTTACTTTTAAAAATTATTATATTAATGAGTTCGAAAAAGATATTTTAGTTACACATAAAAAAATGGGTTTTTGTATCGAATGTAAATCAGTAAAAATCAGACCATCCTCATTTGATTGGTCCAAACTAAATTTAAAGAATGATATTAAAAGTGATGTATCTCATGCTCTTAATCAAATAAGTAAACCTTTGAATATATTATCTAAGGGTGGAAAAATTATATATGATAATAAAAGTTACAAAATAAAACCTAAAAATAATTATTATGGATTAATTATAACTGATCAAATATACACACCATTGATCCGAGAAGCATTAGATGAGTTAAATAATTTTGAGAGATCACATAAAAATGATGAATGGCATGGAAAAGATATTTGGATAGGATCCTTTATAGATTTTACTTTTTTGCTACAAGTCAGTCAAACTCCATCTATATTATTGGATTTTTTAAAACATATTAAGTCAATCGAGAAACTAAAGTATACTGATGAACCAGAATCTTGGTTATTTTATTGTATGGAACCTGTTTATCCATATATGAGAGAAATTGCGAAAAATCATAAAGCAAATATAGCACTAAATGATTTTGGATGGGATGATTTTTATTATAAAGGAGCTGAATACTATAAACCGATATGGTTAGATGATAGTAAATTAAATGTTATACATAAATATGACAAACAAGGCTTATTTCCCAATTCATTTAGTATAATTAATCAATGTAGAGATAAAACATATAAACAAAGTAAAGCTCGAACTGAAAAACTAAATCCTAAAGATAAAAAAACTATTTTAAAAGGCTCGGAAGTTTAAATTTACAAAAACTACCTATTACTCTTATTACTTTATATGCACATTTTTAACTATCCACTTCAACCAGCTTTTGACGGTTGAAGCTCTTCTTTTTGGTGTACCGGATGTAAGAGATGTATGCTTGGATATAATGGAAGATATTAGATTATCATCCAGATTACTAAGTTCAAAATCATAATCTTTCAAAGATATTATAATTTCATGGAAAGTGGGTCTTTTTAACAACTGCTGTAAAAATATGTAGTTTCTTTCTGACCGATATACAGAATGAGCCAGCTTTTTCCCGGTTTCAGTTAACCTAAATTCGCCATTATTAGTTTTTGTAAGAAAACCAAGATATCTGGCTGCATTTGCATAGTAATCTCCCTGTCTTTCTCGAAATTCAAAATAGGAAGCAATTAAAAATTTGTTGTTATATCCGTTTTCAATATTTTTGACTACATCAATTATTTTATCAACATCATTGGCCTGTGGATACGGTACAGAGGACGGTTCACATTCAACCTTGGTATTATTCAATAAATAATCCAAATCAACTGATAAATACGGGTTATCATTGACAGTATAGCAGTTTTTATCAACTATTCTCAGGTCTCCGAAATTATTTCCGAATTCGAATTTGGTAAGATAAAATAACCCGTTGGTATATGTAAAAAATATGGGAACAACATTCTTTGATGTTTTTTCCAACCATTCCCTGTAGGGATAATAAAGCTGCCTTATATGGAAATTATCCCGTTTACCAACTTTTGCTTCAATCAGGTAAATATCACCAGGACTTTCATAACCGGCATCCAGTTCAATTTGTACACCTGATACATTTACTGTATGATTGTGATTTGGTAGATTAAATTGAAATTGTCCGGATCTTAATCTACCTCTTATTGTAAGATAAAGATCCCTTTCATTGGTAAACGTTCTCAAAACAGAGGCCAGATATGCATAATCTATTGCCTGGGATTCACTATAATTATTGTCTTTTGGAAGTGTCTGGAAATTGCTTAAGTCAAGACCAGGTCTATGTTCCTGAATAACAAGACTGTCCAAAATAGAATTGAAATCAAAATAGCTATCCAGATTATAATCTTTAAAAACAATATAATATCCGTTGGACACCGGTAATATGCTTAGATTTTCTTTTTTGAATAGCTCAGGTCTTGATTCTTTCGTATCAAATTTTGCCATTAACCGGGGTTCACGGTCTCCGTATTGCTTCAGATCCTCTGCTGATACATAGGCAAATCCATGGTTGGCTAAATCGTTTTTCAAATCCAGATTTTTAAAAACTTTCTCCCACGCATCATCATTTAAGTTATTCTTAGCCTTAGACATAATAATCGTAATTTGTGATTATCAATTCGTTAATGGAACCGCGTTTTTTACCGTTACAATTAATCATCCTGGTGGCTTTAACTCTTTCAATATTATAGTCTGTATAAAGGTTGTCAAAGAAATCATCATCTGGATTTTCATTTTTGGGGTCCGAATTGCTCAGCATTATTTTTGAACCCATGGAGTCCAATCTGTGATAAAATCTGCACAGCCTGTATTGTTCATTATCATCAAAACAGTCCTTGGAGTAAGAATTAAAACTGGATGTCTGGTTCAAGGGCCGGTAAGGAGGATCAATATATACAAAAGTATTACTGTCAACAACAGGCTCACAATCAGAAAAATCACCCAGATGTATATAAACACCCTGGAGAACTCTGGAAACACTTCTTAAGTTTTCATCATCCAGTATTGTAGGGTTTTTATGACTTCCTATAGGAACATTAAATTCTCCCTTTGAATTAACTCTGAATAAACCATTGTAACAGGTTTTATTAAGGAATATCAATTGTGCAGCTCTTTCAACCCATTTATTACTGTATGTGCTAAAATCGATATCTGGTTTGTTTTTATTGAAACTTTTTCTGATGCTGTAATAAAATTCCTTTCTATTGCTGTGGTCAAGTGCAAGGTATTCAGATTGCAGTGTTTTCAGACGTTTTATCAAATATTCTACATCGTTTTTTACTACCCTGTAGGCAAGGATTAGCTCTTCATTCAAATCATAAATATGGCATTCTTTAAAATCATAATTCTGAATTACATGAAAGAATACTGCGCCACCGCCAACAAAAGGTTCTACGTACTTTTTCAGTTTAACTGTATCTAAATCATCCGGAAATCGCTTTTCAAATTCTTCGATAAGCTGTTTTTTCCCACCAGCCCATTTTAAGAATGGTTTTGCAGTAGCCATATTTTTAGATAATTTACTAATCTCGTTTTGCATATCAATGTTCCTGATGACCTTTGTTGTTATATCAGCACTTCTTATGCTGTCAATTATAATAGTAAGTATTTCTATAATATTTCTGATAATTTAAAAGCTTCACCATTATATCTATACACATCTGGTTACTTTATATTGTATTTTATTTTATAGGAATGAAAACATAAAAATATAATCGATTATCACATCACAGGTAACTGTATTCAGTTTTCATCCAGAACTTATCATACATCTCCAGCATCGTTGCGACAGGGACCTCATTAGGCCATGAAACCGCATTACCCGTTGTAATTACCAGATTGACATTATCATAAGAATCTCCGACCATCTGTGAGTATTCTACTGCATCAATGGTAGTTAATACACCGGTTTCTTTCTGATTTTTCCTCCAACTATTAACCTCATGATACAGCTCGAACACCCTGTCGTCCATGAAGAATAGGTCGCTCCTGTGGAAAGCCGAAATCACTACCTTTGATTTTGGTATCCAGTGATAGTTGTCCTCGATTTTTGCCACCTGCAGCTGATACGATGAACTGCTCTCTTTTACTATTTCAGCCGAACATATCTGCCTGTCGATACCCTTCTCACTGGCGAGTTCATCCGAGATCATCAGTTTCTTGCCCATTATATCCCGGTTATTGCCTGTCCGGTCGTGAGTTATTACAATATCCATAGAAAACACCCTTGTACAAATTGATAATAGAAAGAAAGGAGAAGAGGCTGGCAGAGGGAAAGAGAGGGGATGAATGCTTAGGTGGCCAGCCTCTTCTATTATTATTTCAGATACAGCTTCCTATCGATGTCTTCAAACTGCTCGTAATACTTGGCTCTCTGGAACAATTCCTCGAAATATTCGTCCATTTCTATCACCAATACCCTAATATGACTTCTTAATATTTAAACAAGAGCCAAGCAGTGTGAAAGTAATACCATTTTTAAATGGTTGACCACAAAAACGACATGCAGAGAAATAATCGATTACTTTTTTACATTTATAAAAAACAAGGAATTTTGACCTTGTTTGTGTAAATATTAAAACTTAAATAGGTAGATGGAATTGTCATGGTTGTCCAATAGATTGAGCAAATTGGATAACTCCGTGGGAGGTAGGTTATACCTACCTCTATACCGCTATAATTAGTTTTTAAGAAAAAGAGCATGTAAAACTGATATCGTTAAATCAGATAATTGATTAATTATTTTAGTGTATTGCCATCTGCATCTAACTTCTTATCAATCATCACTTTTTCACATTCAATTATTTCTTTTGGAATCCACACTCCCTGTCGATGTGAATCCAGCATCAAGTATTCGTCATCGATTTCATTAAGGACCTTGGATGTATGACTGAATTCAATATTGTTTTGTTCCAGATAATCCTTCTTTATCCTAAAGCGTAATTCGTATTCAGGTGTCTTTTCAACCAACACCGTAATGTAGTTTATGGGTTTTTGCAATAATCATCCCCTCCCCCTAATAAAATCAAGGGTATATTACATATATAATCTATGTTTTTAATTAAGCTACAATTAATATATATTAATATATTAAATTTTTTATTCAAATCCAGATACTACCTCTACAACATTTTTAGGTATCCAGACACTAACATTAAAAGAATCAAGTAGCAAAAAAGAGTCATTTGTTTCATGAAGTAAATGAGTTCTTTCAGGAAGTAATATTCTGTTATCTCTCAAATACCAGATAGGTATCCTTATAGAGTCAATATCAGAAGTATTTATGAGATAAACTCTCTTATAACCGGATGTTTCTATGATGCTCCCTTCCTGGATATCTATAGGGTTCAATCAATAATATATATTGTAAGTTATTTAAAATTTTGTAATGGTTCAAATAATAAGATTTAGCTGAACTACTCAAAAAACAACGGCGTTGAAAATTTTAACGCTTTTATAGTATTTAACGCTGGAAAATTAAAAGCATCATTTATTATAAATATTTATAATTCCATAGTAAAGGATTGACAGCAGACGTAGAGGATGAGGGAAACTCTACATCTGTCTAGAAGTAGCGGACGAGCGATTTAATGGTTGAGTGGGGTTCAACCATCGGGAGATGTGGTTTAAAATAGTCTAAAGATATCTGTCCGATCAGTGTGATTTGGGGTTGTCACGGTCGGACAGGTAAATCTTTATCAAAAATAATAGTTCCACACTCAAATTGTCTAGACTTGATATATGGTATATAATTTTACTGGTATTTTTGTTCGATTAAGAACCTGATAAACTCTGGTTCTAATTTTGTTTCTTTATCCACTTTATCAATGATTTCATCCTTAGAGAATCCTTCATCCATCAACTCATTAATCCTTTTATAAACGCCATTTGGAATTTCATAGTACTCGTTTATATCTTTCCTATGACCCCACACATCGCCCTCTAACAATGTAATGTTTCGCAAATCGAGAAACATTTTGGCAGACTTTGACAAACTTCTCATATATGAGGTGGGCACCTGGACAACCTTGATATTTGGACTTTTATTTATTATTGATAAAAGGTCTTCATCCGATGGCCTGAATGCCAAATGGACCATTTCTTCGTTTTCATTTAAATTATCGATATCATCTTTTGTACTTATCACTCTAATTTTCATATACATCACACAGTGGTTTTTTAATTAATTTATTCAATATAATTCATATTATTATTTTTTTGTTAAATTTTTTAATTGTATTATAATGGTTTATTGGTGGTATGTTGTTCTATTTTTAGGTGAGATGATGCAGGAACAAGAAATCAAAATAATATACCTGAAGACTTTAGATTCACTATTTTAATAGAACTGGGTTAATACTTTATATTTTCAAGTCTGAATTTGGTTTTCATTTCTTCAGTTAAATTAACCACTTCATTACCATCAATGATGACATTTCCTTCTGTAAAGTCATCCAAAAGACCCAGAAGATGCAGTAAAGTGCTTTTACCACTCCCACTTGGACCCATTATTGCCACAAATTCACCCCTGAAGATGGATATATTAACTCCCCTTAACGCATAAGTTTTGACAGAACCTGTTCCAAATACCCTCTAGGTTTTCAGTCTATATTATCCTGTAATCGTTCATATAACCCACCTATAATTACCTACCAAAAATTGCATCCAGTATATTTTCTTTAGCTGCCCTGTTTGATGGGAAATATCCAGCTATAACAGAAGCCATGGCAATTGTAATAGAAGTTGATATAATCCGTTGATTGGTAAGAATTGGTACAACTTCACCTATCGGCACTTCCAATGGATACATACTCATAAACCATAACAACAACTGCATAATCACATTACCTATGGCTACCCCTATAACACCATAACTTAAAGATTGAATAATATAAGAACCAAGAATTATTTCTTTTTTAATGCCTATTGCTTTAAGCACTCCGATTTGTGACCTTTTGCTTGTAACATTTATAAAAATTATGATATAAATGGTAGCAAATGCTATTAATAACCCCACTACACCAGTTATACGGTTTGTTATTTGAAGACTGCCTACAAACTGCTTTATTGTTCCCATTTTGGTCTGCCATGGGTTGACCTGCTCACTAACTCCAAGGTCATATTTGATTTTGTTTTTGTAAAATGCGGTGCTTTCTCTATCCGGTAGCCTTACTAATATTTTATCAGCCGCATTACTTACCCCCGGAAATATGGTAAAATACTGGTCGTAATCAAGTATCAGTTGTTCATCAACAAACCTGAATCCAGTTTCATAGACACCTATCACCTCATATTTCTTTACCACACCATTTCTAAAACTTAACGATAATTCATCACCTACCTCTACATCAAGCCTTTTTCTAGTATCATCTTCATCAGCATATGATTCTACCAGATTTGCACCTATAAGAACCTCTTTATCGCTGTTATCTGTAAGATACGAACCTTCAACAATTGATAAGTGGTAATTGGATACACTTTTTTCATATGCGGGCTCAATAAAAATGGTCTGTGTACCAAGATTTATATCCTCATGTTCTGCTACTGAAGTTGTTTGTAATCGCCTTGCTGTACCTACAACTCCTGGTATTCGGTTTATATCCCTTGCCAGTTCCTTTGAACCGGTTATATAGGTTTCATCATCACCGGGTTCTACCATGAGATGACCGGTTGAACCTGATATCATCTTTTCTTCAAATTCATAACCAAGACCATCTATAATTGATGCAAAGAAGGTAACTGATAAAAAACTCATTGCCAAAACCAGAATAATAACTGCAAAAGTGACCTTGCTCTTGAAAATATTTTTATAAGCCAGGAAACTCATTACCTTAAAATCACTTTTGTTGAGTTTCATCCCCATGAGCCTTCCTTTTTCTATAGACAATATAAGTTAAAACCACTCCTGCAACTATCAAAAAACCAACCGCTAAAAGAACTACTCGGTTGTTCCTGCTTACATTTACGTTTAGCAAGACGGTGCTTTCATAGCTACCGAAATCATCGGTATAGGATATTTTAAGTACTGGGTTTATAGACCCAATTGTTTCTGGATAAAAATTAATAAAGAAAGGTGTATCATCATCTGATTTTAATTGCCCTAAAAATGTCTTGTAAGTGTTTTGTTCAGTTATTAATTCTACAGTAACATTATTCGCTTCACCCACACCCGTGTTTTCAAGAACACCTTCTACACGTATTTGTTCTCCCGACATGGGTTTTGTAGGTGATATTTTTAAATTCTGGATTCCGACCTGTGCTTCATCCAGCAGGTTAACACCCAAACTAAATCTGGAAGTATAATTATTGCCCCGTTCATCAAGATATCTAACCTTTACTGGAAATCTGTAGGTATCTGGATCGAGGTTTTTGCTCACCATAAAATTAAGTGTAAAGTCTTTCTGTTTTTGTGGATACAGATTATCTAAAAGTTTGATATTAGAACCTGACATCATAATTTTATCAGATTCGGGGATGATTTTCAGATTTCTGGCAACTCCTGTACCAATATTTTGGATATTGAAAGTATGCAAAATATTATTTCCAGGTGATACATTAATATTCGTATCTCTGGACTCAAGAACAATATCGGGTTTGCCTATCACTTTTATATCAACAGTATTATCCACCGGTTTGAAAATTATCCCATCTTTATATACTTCAAACTCCAGAGGATAAATTCCAGAAGTTGTATTCGCGTTTACAGTAAGATAATAGGTATTTTCTATAAATGAACCTACACCAAGTCTTCTGGCGTATTTAAAATTGTCACTTTCGGATTTCAAGTGAACTACCACTTGGCTAAAGACCAAGTGGCTCCTTAAATTAAAAATTTAAGGATAACTTTAAATCTATGATTTAAAGTGCTTCCTGTTTCATCCTTTTCCCTTATGGGAACAAGTCCACAGGCTCTACCCCTCATCCCGAAGGTGAATTGATGCCTATTAGATTCTGTTTATCCAGTGCGAATTTTTTAATGTTAACTGATGCGTTGATGTCCCTATCATGTATCGTTTTACAGTCAGGACATTCCCATTCTCTGTCTTTAAGTTCTAAATCCTGATGATAATATCCACATACATGACAGATTTTGCTTGATGGGTCGAATCGTCCTATCTTGATGATATTTTTACCGTACCATTCTGCTTTATACTCTAATTTCTGAACAAAACTACTCCATGAAGCATCGGTTATATGCTGTGCCAGATTATGATTTTTCAGCAGTCCTTTTACATTCAAACATTCCAGTGCTACAGCTTGGTTCTCGCTTATCAACCTGGAACTTAATTTATGCTGGAAATCTTCTCTCTGATTAGCAATTTTCTCATGATATTTTGCTATCTGATGTTTCAGTTTCCTGTAATTGTTAGAACCCTTCTTTTTTCTGCTGAGCCTTTTCTGTAATACCTTCAATCTTTCAATTGAATTTTTCAGGTATCTTGGATTATCGATTTTTTCACCGTCGGATGTTACAGCGAAATCCTTGATTCCTACATCGACTCCTACTGTATTAACTTCGTAGAATGTCTGTTTTTGTGGTAATTGTTTGTCGTCATCGACTAAAATACTGATATAATATTTTCCTGTCGGTGTTCTTGTTATAGTCGCAGTCCTTTGTTTACCATCAAAACTTCTATGAAGCCTTGTTTTTATCCAGCCGATTTTAGGTATGTATACTTTATTATTACCAAAATCGACTTTATAATACTGAGGAACAGAAAACGATTGTACTGGGTTTTTCTTGGATTTAAACTTTGGAAAACCTGATTTTTCTCTGAAAAATTTGGTAAAAGCATTTTCCAGGTTAAGAGTAGCTCCCTGTAATGATTGTGAGTTAATCTCTTTCAACCATTCATGATCTTCTTTTAATACCCTTATCTGTTTGTTCAATTCAAATCTTGATATTGCTTTACCATCCTGCTCATAAGATTTGATTTTGTTCTCCAATGCCCAGTTGTATATGAACCTACAAGCTCCTATATGTTTTGCGATTAACTCCTGTTGGATTTGGTTTGGATACATACGATACTTGTAAGCTTTTAACATACCATAATTATTATGATTTAACATTATTTATATGTTACGTTATATATTGGACGGTATTCAGCCCTGATGCTGAAGACATCAGGGTTTTCTACCTTCCATTATTATAAATGAGTTATTACAGCAATTGAGTGGATTCTGTAGGCTTTGGCATCTTTACAACAATGAACCTTACATTACTTTCGCCATTGTTCATCACCCTGTGTGGTATTTTTGCCGGGCTTTCTACCAGATTATCCTTTTCTACATCTTCAGTTTCCTCACCTATCTCGATTGTTGCAGTCCCCTCAAGTACATAAAAGAAAACATCAACAGGTGTAATATGTTTCCTTAAACTTTCTCCTGGTTTTAATTCTATATGAACCGCTTGACCATGATCCATGTCATACAATTTTCTTGCATTCACACCATGAGGATTTTTCTGTACAGGTTGTGATTCTACATTAGTTATCTGCATATTTTACCTCTATTTATATGTATGAATTTTAAAATAAAAAAAGATATGAAATTTAGAGCAGTTTTTCCATATCTTCTTCTACAGTTGAATTAGGTGCGATATTGAATTTATCCACCAGTACATTGAGCATATTTGGTGACACAAAAGCTGGCAGACTTGGACCAAGTGTTATATTCTTTACACCAAGACTCAGGAGTGAAAGCAGTACAAGTACAGCCTTTTGCTCATACCATGCTATATTATAGGACACAGGCAGTTCATTGATATCATCAAGTTCAAAGGCTTCTGCCAGTTTCTGGGCAATAACCACGAGTGAATAGGAATCATTACACTGACCTGCATCCAGTATCCTTGGTATTCCACCTATTTCTCCAAGGTCAAGTTTATTGTAGCGGTACTTGGCACATCCGGCTGTCAATATAACAGTGTCTTCAGGAAGTTGTTTCGCAAAATCGGTGTAGTATTCTCTCTCCTTTTTGCGACCGTCACAACCAGCCATTACCACAAACCTTGAAATCTGACCGTTTTTAACTGCATCTACAATTTTATCAGCAACAGACAAAGCGGCATTGTGGGCAAACCCACCCATGATTTTGCCTTCTTCCAGCTGCTGTGGTGGATTGGTGTTTTTCGCCTGTTCTATTATCTGTGAGAAATCTTTGTTTCCGTTTTCATCGGCTTTGATATGTGTTGCTCCATCATATCCTACAATACTTGTGGTGTACAGTCTGTTGATGTATGTGTCCTTAGGCGGCACGATACAGTTTGTGGTCATCAGAATGGGACCATTGAATTTCTCAAACTCTTCTTTCTGTTTCCACCATGAACCACCATAGTTTCCTACAAAATGGTCGTATTTTTTAAACTCAGGGTAAGCATTTGCAGGGAGCATCTCACCGTGGGTATAGACATCAACCCCTGTACCTTCAGTCTGTTTTAGGAGCTGTTCCATATCCTTCATATCATGACCGCTTATTAGAATTCCCGGATTATCTCTTACTCCAAGATTGATTTCAGTTGGTTCTGGGTTTCCATAATTGCTTGTGTGTGCCTCATCGAGTATGGACATTGTTTTTACACCAATACTTCCACATTCAAGCACCAGATTGGTCAAATCATCTGCAGAAAGGTTATCATCTACTGTTGCCAGTAATCCTCTTTCCATAAATTTGAATATCTCATCATCACTGTAACCAAGTACATGGGCATGATGGGCATAGGCAGCCATACCTTTCATACCATAGGTCAGCAGTTCTCTTAATGATCTAACATCCTCATCTTTTGTAGCCAGAACACCGATATTTTCATTATTGTCAAGATTTTGCGATGTAACTGTTGCAATATCTGGCGAACTGCTTCCATCGATAGTGTTTTTATGAAGAAGTTTGCTCTTAATCTGGTCTGTCAAAGAGATATCTCGACCTTCAACAGGATCTATGTTGTTTTGAACAAGCTTATCCTTTACCTGGTCGCGTATTGAAAACGCGTCGTTTATCATATCTCTAAAATCATCAGCACTGAAATTTACATTGGTCACTGTCGCAAACAGTGCATCCAGCATAAATCTGTCAGTTTTTTCATCATTGAGTCCGTGCTCTCTTGCTTTGGTATTGTAGAAAGCAATACCTTTAAGCACATACATTAACTCATCCTGAAGATTTGCCACTTCGTTAGATTTACCACAGACTCCTTTTTTCGTACATCCTTCGCCTTTTGCTGTTTCTTCACATTGGTAACAGAACATTATTTTGTACCTCCATTTTTGGTATCTTTATGATATTTAGTATAATATGGATACTTATTTATATAATCGGCAGTTTCTATGTTGATACTATGAAAGATTGCACATTATACAAGACAGTAGACATTATCGGGAAGAGGTGGACCCTTTGTATATTACTGGAATTGTACAAGGGGCAAAACGAGGAAAAACAGTTCAATGAACTCAAAAATATGCTGCAAAATATAACTCCGAAAACACTTACAACCCGTTTAAGAGAACTTGAACAGCAAGGACTAGTCAGAAAAAAGGTAGATGATTCCTCCATTCCTATTAAATGTAAATATACACTTACCGATAGTGGAGAAGATTTCATTGAGATTATACAGCAAATCAAAAAATGGGGTCTAAAATGGAAATTTGATAATAAAGAATGTGAAAAATCGCAATGTAAATTCTGCGGATTGGAAAACATTGAATGAATTTATTCATATCCCAGTAATTTACACGCTTGGCATAAACTCCCAGTACATAAATCACCACATACACTACATTCGTTAAGTTTGTTTTCCTCTGGAGGATATTCTTTTGCAAGTATGGGTAACAATTTCTGGAATCCACTTAAAAGTGAATGTTTGGTTCCGGGATGTTTTGATTCAAATTCATTCAGCATATCCCTCACTTCACCCCTTATTGCTTCGTGGGCATAGGGACACTCACTAAAATCCATAGGAAGTTCATTGACAATCGCATAGAGTGCTACCTCTTTTTCAGGTATACTACGCAGAGGTTTTATACGCAGGGTAAGTCCTTCTATTTTCTTGGGAGGGTCAAGGCGTACCAGACGGGATATATCACCTTTTAAATGGTTTAATAGAATAGTTTGAGCTTCATCATCAAGATTATGACCTATTGCAAGTCTGGTTGCTCCTTCCTCCTTTGCTGTTTTGTTTAAAAGTTTTTTCCTGAATACTCCACAATAACTGCATGCTCCGTATGAACGTTGTTTTTGTGTGAGCTCATCAAGTGTCATTCCGTATTCATCAGCAAACGAGCGAATAACGTGTTTTATACCCAGATTATCAGTAAGTTCTTTTGATTTTTGTATTGTATCTAAACGGTAACCAGATATCCCTTCATCGATGGTAATAGCTACAAGGTTTATATCTGGTCTATCTCCAAATATTTTGTTTAGTATATAAAGTAAAACTGTACTGTCCTTGCCACCGCTTAAAGCTATTGCTATTGTTTCATTTCTGTTTATGTTATAATGTTTTCTGATGGTTAGCTTGATTTTTCTTTCCACATCTTCCACGAAATGTTTTTTGCAAAGATGCATTCCAGAATATTTTTGATAGATTATTGATTCGTTATCACATTTTGTACATTGTCTACCCATAGATGTCATTCTACCAGAAAGAGATTTCATATAAATAAATTCTCATCAAAAATATCATCTATGCTTTTTAACTGATAAAATTAAAAAATAAAATTTTTCTTATACATCAAATAATTTACCTAAAGTATTGTATTAATTATATTTATTTTTTCACATAATGGGTCAGGATGTTTCCGCAAGCTGATTTATCGGTTACAATGCTATTGTTGTCTATACTGGCAGGTTACATTCTTGGAGTGATTTCAGGGTTGATTCCCGGAATACATACCAACAATTTTGCGATGGTTCTTGTATATTTGTCTTCTGTAATGGCTGATTATGGCATAACTACTATTTATGCCGCAGTGATTATATCATCCAATTCCATCACCCATACATTTCATGATGTTATCCCTTCTATATTTCTGGGTGCACCGAGTGAAGATATGGCTCTGGCGGTACTTCCTGGGCATCAACTTTCACTTGAGGGGTCTGGTGCTGAAGCCATCAAGTTATCTGCAATAGGTAGTGCCGGGTCTATAATATTTTCTTTAATATTGGTTCTACCAGTAGCAGGTGTCTTCAGTACAATGTATCCGATTATTCAGAACTATATGGGCTGGATACTCCTTGTTATTATACTGCTCATGGTTGCTACTGAAAAAGGTGAATCCGTTGCAGGACAGGGGCAACTTGTCCCGTATAAACATAAATTCTACGCATTTGTAATATTTCTATTGAGCGGGTTGCTAGGATATTTTGCTTTTGAAACCGAATATCTGATTGAACCAGTTGTAGATATAGGTTCACCATCAATATTATTACCACTACTAAGCGGACTTTTTGGAGCGTCACAGCTTGTAATAAGCCTTATGTCGCGTACAGACATTCCACCTCAAAAATATTCAATACCCAAACTGGAAAGAAGTAAAATATCAAGAGGAATTGCTATGGGTAGTGTAGCAGGGTCTATTGTTGCATGGATTCCCGGTATATCTTCATCGATTGCAACTGTGATTTCACGACTGTTTATAACGGATAATTTTAACAATAAAAATACAGAAGATGAACTGGATTCTTCAAAAGAATTTATTGTTTCTGTATCAGGGGTTAATACTTCAAACGCTGTATTTGGATTGCTTTCACTGGTTGTAATTGAAAAAACCAGAAGCGGTGCTATGGTCGCATTCAATAAACTTATTGATGCAAGTCAATTAAACGGACAATTTGTAATTTTATTTTTCTGTATAATTTTGGCAGCGGCTTTTTTATCATATCTATCAACTATTGTAATTGGAAATAATGCATACAGAATACTGTCAAAAATAGATTATTACAAGCTTTGTATCTCCGTCATACTTGGGCTTGCATTACTTGTTTTCCTGTTTACAGGACTATATGGGTTGTTGATATTTATAATAGCCACACCCATAGGAATGATGGCTCCTTTTATGACAGTGAAAAAATCAAACGCAATGGGTGTCATTTTACTGCCTATCATGTTATATTTTTTATAAAACACCAAACAGGTTAATTATTATTTATATTATCAGAGTTTGTATTATCAATCACCTTTTTACCTCTCGATGTTGGAACGATTGACAATTCAGCATCTCCAAATTCCTGTTTTAACGGGTCATAATCTGAAATTCTGTCCATTGTCACTGAGATAGCGGCTACTTCAGAATGAGGCTGATTACCCACAGCCACATTCAAGTCTGCCATGTCATAAACTTCAGGCGGTACTTTTTCTGCACCAACTATAATCATGATTTTATGCCAGTTTTTAATATCGCTTTCAACATCAGAAAGATTCAAACCATACATGGACAGGTGACATACTTTTCCACCGTTGTTTTTCCATGATTGTATTTCTTTCTTCCAGTTAACATTGTTTTTTACATAAAAATTACCTCCCCACCTTCTGGCTACAGACTCGATATTATCTGCTATAGCCCTGTCATCAGATGCGAGCAACAAACCTTCTGCTCCAAATGCCCTTGCCGTTAAACCTACATGTGTGGTAATTCTTTTATCCCTTTCAGGACGGTGACCCAGACGCAATACAATTATTTGTTTTCCTGTCATAGAAATCAATCACAATAATAATTTAATTACAGCTCTTTATAACTTGGAACTCTTTCAAGAAGCATACCCTCTATCATAATAGGAGAATTCATCTGAGCGCTTTTTACTGCACTTTTAAGTTTATATTCTTTCTCTGAATGGATTGTCAGCACTGCCTGGTCTTTTTTCACTGATTCTCCTCGTTTTTTATGTATTAAAACACCTGCTCCTTTATCATTTGGTGCTCCAGCAAGTCTTGCAATCTCAATAAGGCGTTTATTATTAAATTCTATAAGATACCCATCTGTAGGTGCTGTTAATTTATGGGTATATTCCCCGGCATTTATGTCATCTGAGGTTACATTTGAATCCCCTCCCTGTATGTCTATAATCTCTTTCATTTTGTTCAAAGCGTAACCATTTCTGAGGGTATCTTCTGCTACTTTTCTGCCCTGTCCTTTGATAGCTACACCACCCATCTCAAGAAGCATGCCTGCAATAGAGGTACTTTTTTCTATCAAACTGTTTGGACCTTCCATGGATTCCAAAACTTTGAGTGCTTCTCTAACTTCAAGTGCCGGTCCAACAGTCCTACCTACTGGGGAAGAACCATAGGTAAGTGCACATTCAATATTCATTCCCAGACGTTCCCCTAGATTTATCAGGTCTCTTGCAAGCTTTCTCCCTTCTTGAACATTTTTTATTTTAGTGCCTTCACCGGTAGGTATATCAATTACAACCTGATCTGCACCTACTGAACCCTTTTTAGCCATAATAGACGCCAGAAGCTGGCAATGAGGATCAATAGAAAGCGGATATTCAATGCGTATAAGTTTATCATCTGCCGGAGCTATATTCGTAGCTCCACCCCAAACCAGAACTCCTCCTACCTTTTCAGTCATTGACCGTACTTCTGATGCAGTGAATTCTACGGGTGCCAGAACTTCCATCAAATCTGATGTTCCACCCGCCCCAGTAATAGCTCTTGAACTTGTTTTAGGAATCATTAATCCGTTAGCTGCTACGATAGGAACTACAAGAAGAGATATTTTGTTACCCGGAACCCCACCAATGGAATGTTTATCCATTACTGGATGAGTATCAAATTCTATTTTTTCACCTGTATCTATCATGGCTCTTGTCAACCATTCAGTTTCATCATCGCTCATATCGTTGATGTAGGAAGCAGTCATAAATGCAGATAATTCTATATCACTCAGGCTTTCATCCACTATACCGTTAACAAGAAGGTAGATTTCCTCTTGGGTCAATTTTTGTTTATTCATCAATTTTTTGATTACCTGTGCTGATTTGGGGATGGAAGCGGGTGATATGTCAACAGTTTCCGTCCATTCTCTTTGTAATTTTTCCTGAACTTCATGATATAACCCCACCATACCCGGAGATATCATATCTTCGGTAAAATCCACAATTGCTGTAAGGCTATCATGGTCTCTTACTCTTACTCTATCTCCTTCATTTACACCAAGTTCTTTTGCATCGACTGAATTAAGAACTACTTTATATTTCCCGACTTTGATATTAAGAGGCTGTACTTTAAGCTGCATTGTTACTTCCTGTTACTAATTAATTTGATGATAGATTATATCCGATAATTTTTAAAGATACGAATTAATGAAGTCCATCCATATTTATAAATGTTGAAACAGAAATAACCATTATGTTGCTAATTATTTTTTATTCTTTCTCTTTGAAAACCTGAATATTGATTGGTTATACTATAGATTTAATCTTTTTCCGCATCAGGAAAGTTAACAGAGTTAACTTTTATCAAACGCTATATATAGGGCTTTTATAAGCAATGTAAATATAAAATAATCCTATAACGGGGAAATATCATGTATGAATGGAAATTAAAAGATGAAATTGTTGATAATGGAATGTGTGCCAGATGCGGTACATGTGCAGTAGTCTGTCCCAACGACCTTCTGGACTTTAAAAATGGACCTGTATTAAAAGATGAATGTCTGAGAAAAGGTCACGGAATGTGTTTAGAGGTCTGTCCCCGTGTTTCATCAGGAAAATACCAGATAAGTATCAGAGAAAATTTTAAAGAAGAATATTATGCAGGCAGAGGGAATTTTGACGGTCAGGATGGAGGAGTTGTTACTGCTTTTTTAAAATATCTTCTGGATAATGAAAAAATAGAAGGTGCAATTGTTGTCGGTGATGAATGCTGGAAACCGGTTTCAATGGTTGTCAAAGATGAAAAAGGATTAATGGACACTGCAAAATCAAAATACACTATTTCAACACTTGATGCATTAAGGGATGCAGGTGAAATGGGTCTGGAAAATGTTGCAGTGGTTGGACTACCGTGTCAAATTAACGGATTGAGGAAATTGCAGTATTTTGAATATCTTGCAAAACACGGTGAAGAACTCGGAAGCAACGGAAAACCTGCAAATCTTCCAGATATCCAGTATTTAATAGGGCTTTTCTGCACTGAAAAATTTGAATATGACAGCCTTAAAAACATATTGCAGAAATATAATGTTGATATAGAAAATGTTGAAAAATTTGATATCTTAAAAGGAAAACTTGTTGCATATTCCAATAAAAAAAATGCGAGTGTAAAAATCCCTCTCGATGAAATTGATATAACTCCCGGATGCAGAGTTTGCAGAGATTTTGACGCAAATATGGCTGATGTTTCTGTGGGGAGTGCCGGAAGTTCTGATGGATATTCAACAGTAGTAGTAAGAACTGAAAAAGGAGACGATATCAAAAACGCTATTGAACTTCATGATGAAATAAATCTTGATGCGGTTTCTAAATTAAAAAATATCAAGTCAGAAAGGTTCAACAAGGAAATAAAAAGAAGGAAAGAATATAATGAACCGGTTTCACTTTACTGGCTTGCAGAACACGGTGGTGTTTCTAAAAGAGCTGACGACTCCTATTTTATACGGATAAGAGCCAAACCCTCTGGATGGTATGAAGCCGATGAAATAGAATATGTTTCAAAAATAGCAGAGGAGTACAACGGCAAATTGAAACTGACAAATCGAGGCGGTATAGAAATTCATGATATAAGCGGTTTTGATGCTGAAGAAGTTGCTCTTAAATTAAAGAATAAAGGGTTGTTAACCGGTTCTGAAGGACCTCTGGTGAGAGCCACTCTTGCCTGTCCAGGTGAAGGAGAATGTGGAAGTGGGTTAATAAACACCACACGAATCTGTGAATTGATGGAAGATGAATTCACAGAAAAACCTGAGCCCTATAAATTTAAAATTGCTGTTAGCGGCTGCCCAAACAAATGTGTGAGACCGCATATACACGATATTGGATTTTATGGTGTAAGATATCCCAAAGTAAATGATAACTGCAATGGATGTGGGCGGTGTGCAGATGTCTGTAAACTTGAGGCTATAAGCGTGAGGGGAACAACTTCCTATACCAATTATAATGTGTGTATAGGATGTGGAAAATGTATAAAAGCCTGCCCGAATGATGCAAGAGATATTGAAAAAGAAGGTTACATGGCTCTTGTAGGTGGTAAATCCGGAAGAGAAATTGTAGAGGCAACAAATATGGGTATGATGGGTGAAGATGAACTTGTGGATTTTGTTAATGGAGTGATGAAAGTTTATGAAAAATATGCTGATAAACCACAGAGAGAAAGACTGTCCTCAGTGATGGAAAAAATAGGCAAAGGCAGTTTTTTAAGTGAGGTTAAAGACTTTAAAAAAGAAATGGATAGTGTTTAACTATCCTTTTATTGTTTTCTACTTCTTTTCAGATACATCACAAGCACAGCACCAAGCAAACCAGCGGTGATTAGTGGACTGGCTGTAGGTACTTCTTTGGATACACCTTCATAGTGACTCAAATCTTCATCTGAAACTGTTTCGTCCTCATAATCACCTGTAACACTACCTACATTTTCGTACTGACCTTCTGTTGCAGTACCAGTATATTCATAGACCCAAGTTTCTGTCTGGTTGAGGTAGCCATCTCCATTTACATCTCCACTCTGATAAACCGGTGTTACACCTGTTACACTATCTGTAACCTGTACATTTTCAAGCGGTACATTACCGGTGTTGGTTACTGTGTAGGTCCATGTAACCTGATTTCCGGTTTCTATTTCAGGTCCTGTGGGTGTGTCGGCATCCTGACCATTGGTTGATTTCTCGATGTCTATACCTAGATTCGGTTCAAACGGTACTTCTCCAATATAATGACTTGGGTCATCATCGACTACTGTTTGACCTGCATAATCACCCGAAACATCACCAACGTTTTCATATTGTCCTTCTTTTACTGTACCAGTGGCTTCATAAATCCAAGTCTCATTCAATTGAAGGACATCATCACCGTTGGTGTCTCCACTCTGATATACTGGATTTACACCTGTTACACTGTCAGTTACCTGTACATTTTCTATTGGTACATTACCTGTGTTGTTTACAGTATAAGTCCAGGTAACTGTATCACCAACTGTTAGTTCAGGTCCGGTCGGTGTATCGGCATCATCTCCATTGGTGGATTTCTCGATGTCTATTCCTGGATTCGGTTCAAACTGTTCATCTCCAATATAGTGGCTTGGATCCTCATCAGTTACATTGGTATCTTCATATTCTCCGGTTACATTACCTATGTTGAAATATTGACCTTCTTCTGCTATTCCAGTAGCATTATAAATCCAGGTTTCAGTTACATTGAGGTACCCATCTCCGTTAGTATCTCCACTTACAAAGGTTGGATTTACACCATCTACATTGTCTGTTACCTCTACACTACTGAGATTCACGTTACCGGTGTTGGTTACAGTGTAGTTCCAGGTTACTGTGTCACCTACTCCTATTTCAGGTCCTGTCGGTGTATCGGCATCATCTCCATTGGTGGACTTCTCTATGTCTA
Organism: Methanohalobium evestigatum Z-7303; assembly: GCF_000196655.1. Taxonomy (GTDB): domain Archaea; phylum Halobacteriota; class Methanosarcinia; order Methanosarcinales; family Methanosarcinaceae; genus Methanohalobium; species Methanohalobium evestigatum. The sequence continues at coordinate 650,730 of NC_014253.1, forward strand.
TGGAAACGTTTACTCCAAAGTAGTGACTCGGGTCTTCATCGGTTACATCAATGGTGATGTTATTGCTGTATTGACCTGTAACATTACCAAGATTTGCATACTGGCCTTCCATTGCAGTACTGGTATTGGTTACCGTGGTACTCTCTCCGACTGCAAGCTCTCCTATTGATGAGGTGAAGGCTGTCTGGTTGTCACTTACCTCTACACTGCTGAGATTCACGTTACCGGTGTTGGTTACGGTGTAGTTCCAGGTTACTGGGTCACCTACTCCTATTTCGGGTCCCGTCGGTGTATCGGCGTCATCTCCATTGGTGGATTTCTCTATGTCTATGGAAGCGTTTACTCCAAAGTAGTGACTCGGGTCTTCATCGGTTACATCAATGGTGATGTTATTGCTGTATTGACCTGTAACATTACCAAGATTTGTATACTGGCCTTCCATTGCAGTACTGGTATTGGTTACCGTGGTACTCTCTCCGACTGCAAGCTCTCCTATTGATGAGGTGAAGGCTGTCTGGTTGTCACTTACCTCTACACTGCTGAGATTCACGTTACCGGTGTTGGTTACGGTGTAGTTCCAGGTTACTGGGTCACCTACTCCTATTTCGGGTCCCGTCGGTGTATCGGCGTCATCTCCATTGGTGGATTTCTCTATGTCTATGGAAGCGTTTACTCCAAAGTAGTGACTCGGGTCTTCATCGGTTACATCAATGGTGATGTTATTGCTGTATTGACCTGTAACATTACCAAGATTTGCATACTGGCCTTCCATTGCAGTACTGGTATTGGTTACCGTGGTACTCTCTCCGACTGCAAGCTCTCCTATTGATGAGGTGAAGGCTGTCTGGTTGTCACTTACCTCTACACTGCTGAGATTCACGTTACCGGTGTTGGTTACGGTGTAGTTCCAGGTTACTGGGGTCACCTTACTCCTATTTCGGGTCCCGTCGGTGTATCGGCGTCATCTCCATTGGTGGATTTCTCTATGTCTATGGAAGCGTTTACTCCAAAGTAGTGACTCGGGTCTTCATCGGTTACATCAATGGTGATGTTATTGCTGTATTGACCTGTAACATTACCAAGATTTGCATACTGGCCTTCCATTGCAGTACTGGTATTGGTTACTGTGGTACTCTCTCCGACTGCAAGCTCTCCTATTGATGAGGTGAAGGCTGTCTGGTTGTCACTTACCTCTACACTGCTGAGATTCACGTTACCGGTGTTGGTTACGGTGTAGTTCCAGGTTACTGGGTCACCTACTCCTATTTCGGGTCCCGTCGGTGTATCGGCGTCATCTCCATTGGTGGATTTCTCTATGTCTATGGAAGCGTTTACTCCAAAGTAGTGACTCGGGTCTTCATCGGTTACATCAATGGTGATGTTATTGCTGTATTGACCTGTAACATTACCAAGATTTGCATACTGGCCTTCCATTGCAGTACTGGTATTGGTTACTGTGGTACTCTCTCCGACTGCAAGCTCTCCTATTGATGAGGTGAAGGCTGTCTGGTTGTCACTTACCTCTACACTGCTGAGATTCACGTTACCGGTGTTGGTTACGGTGTAGTTCCAGGTTACTGGGTCACCTACTCCTATTTCGGGTCCCGTCGGTGTATCGGCGTCATCTCCATTGGTGGATTTCTCTATGTCTATGGAAGCGTTTACTCCAAAGTAGTGACTCGGGTCTTCATCGGTTACTATAATATCACTGAAATTAGCAGTAACATTACCAATGTTACTATACTGACCTTCCTGAGCAGTTCCATTAGCTGTACAAATCATAGATTCACCCGGTGCCAACGTATTTGTTGGACATGTGACTGATACTCCTTCACTGTCAGTAACGCTGATATTGGTTAGATTTGTGTTACCTGTATTGGTTACATTGTAAGTCCAGTTTACATCATCTCCAATCGGTATTTCAGGACCTATGACATTATCTGCATCCACTCCATTGGTGGACTTTTCAATATCTATCTGCGGGTTTGGAATTTCAAAGAATACTACACCTGAGTCTTCACCGACCTCCGGGTCACCGCTTGAACCTGCTCCAACCTGTATCGCAAGTTTTGAGCCTGGATTTACATCGTAAAATTTACTAAAGTTTTCAACTTTGACTTCATAAACTGATTTGGGTAGTGTATCATCTCCTATTTGACGGAAATTCTGATAGGAGAACTTTGATGATACATTATTATAATCCAGTCCCACATCAGTATCTATTATATTCCAATCATTATCGCTTATCTGTATCAGAGAGTAGTCCTGATAAACACCGTTTTTTGCTTGATAAAATGCGATACTCCATGACTCTTGAGTGCTCAAACCGAATCCTGCTGGTCCAACATCTCCACCTGAATCTCCTGCTGACGACTCTGTAGTTACATCTCCATTACCATCATGGTCCCCAGGAATACCATAAACTTCTGTCATACCATACAAGGTATCCGTTGATTGATTATAATGCCCGTAAACTTTGTATAAATCCGAACCACTAGAATTTCCATTCAAAGCCATTGACTCATCATAACTAGACCCTGAATCATTCTTTGGGTCTACTGCATTATAATCTCCAGTATCCGCTTGAAGTGTACCCTGCATAATCTCTAATCTATCTCCCAGATTGTTTATATCATATTCTGAGGCAGCTGTAGCATTATTCGTTTGACCAAATGCCCAGTTTTCATTCCACTCCCCAGATGTTTTATTACCATCTACAGTTATTGCTGATACCGATGAAACTAACGATAGCATCATCAATAAAGCAATAACTATGCAAAAACCTGTTTGTAATTTAATTTTCAATTCTATACCCCCTCTTTTGAAATACATTAAAAAATATTTTTTTTTGAGTGACTTTTATACAAATAAATATTAAAACAGGTAAGGATATATTATGTTAGGAAATAATAATTCTAAAATCAATACCTAATAGCAATTACTAAGGATAGTTACATTAAAAACTAAAACCAAAGTATTTTACAAAATCATAAGTTATTTTAATTATACTGCCAATTAAAAACCATGATTGTCGGTGTATTGGGTCCTGCTGGGTCATATTCTGAAAAAGCAGCAAAAAAATGGGCAAAAAAAATGGAACATACTGATGTTCCTGTATTCAATTATTACGAAGATATAACAGATACTTTTTCAGCGGTGGTAAACAAAACAGTTGATTATGGCGTTGTACCGGTAGAAAATTCAATCGAAGGTTCGGTAGGTATCACCCTCGACCAGTTATTTGAAAATGAAATAACAATCACAAGTGAAATAGTAGTACCCATTGAACACTGTCTTTTATCAAAAGGTAGCTTGTCAGACATAAAAATAATACTATCCCATCCTCAAGCACTTGCACAATGCCGAAATTTTTTAAAAACGCATTTTAAAAATACTGAACTTAGAACCACCGGAAGTACATCCCATGCTGCAACGCTTGCAACTGAATTTGATGAAATGGCGGCAATAGCATCTCGCAGTTCTGCAGAAATGTATGGATTAAAAATACTAATACCTAATATACAAGACCATAATGAAAATTATACCCGATTTCTTGTCATAAAATCAAAATATAAAACATCCAATATTAAATCAATTCCAACAGAACATCTTTACAAAACATCCATTATAGTTTATCTGGACCAGAACCGTCCAGGCGCGCTGTATGAAATCCTTGAAGAATTTGCCAAAAAAGAAATAAACTTAACAAAAATCGAATCCCGACCTTCCAAAAAAGCACTTGGTGATTATCTATTCTATATAGATTTTGAAGGCAGCATCCAAGACGAAACCATAAAAAGCGCACTGGATAACCTTGGTAGAAAAGTAAAAATGTTGAAAAACCTTGGTTCATACCCAAAAGACAATTAAATCTGTAATACATTATAAACATTCTAAACAGATAAAGGATTTATTCATGGCGGAAGGGAATTTTAACATTGAACATTTTGTAGAAAAACATGAATCAAGATTAAAATGGTTTAGACGCCTTTACAGATTACTGGATTTTATAGCTATTTCTGTATTTTTATACACAATATTTGTGATTTTTAACATAGACACGATTTTTTCCAGCATCAAAAGCTTTGAACTCTACACAGGAAGACAATTTCATTTTGCTGGTTTTTCTATATTATTTGAAACAATCGGATTGATTGTCATATCACTGACCATAGCTCTGATACTCTCTTTAATCATTCACAAATATAGCGATAAAACAAATGCTATACAGATAATAGAATCCAAATATCCGCAACTGAGTGAACGTCTAAGAACTGCTTATGACAATCGTAACACCAGCAATATAATCGTAAATGACCTAATTAATTCAGTAATAGGATACGCAAAAAATGTTAAACCTTTGGATTTACTAAATAGAAAAAGATTTGCTTCCAGTATTATAGCAGTTTTAGTTGCCGTTTCACTATTTTCAGTTATAACAATCTATGACTATAATACAGATATCAAACCTGTTGACATGAGCAGAGATATTTTTACTCCCGAAGATGATGGGACATCAGATGAGCTTCCAGTCACAGACAATCAAGAAAACGATGACAAAAATCAGGAAAACGTTCAGGGAGAAACGTCAATAGTAGTAGTAGAAGGTGAAAAAATCGATTTGAAATTACCTCCCGGTTCAGGCAAGGGATTTACAAATCGGCAGGAAGGAAATGATAACCAACCCTTTGAACCCTCATCCGCCTATGATATAAACGTTATTTCATCCAAAGCATACTATGAAAATTTACCTGAAGGATATCAGGGTGTAATTAAACAATATTTTGAAGAAATGGCAAAAAAATAATAAGTATAGATACATAATTTTATGATATCTAAATAAAACGGAGATTATCGATGTGTCCCACTGCATCTAATAAAAACAATCTAACCCAAACTTATCAGAATATCGGTGAGACTTTCCAAAACATCTTTGATGAAATCGGCAAAGTCATAGTAGGACAGAAAAACACAGTAGAACAAATAATTATAGCCATACTTTGCGATGGGCACGCACTGGTTGAAAGTAATCCCGGGCTTGGTAAAACACTTACCATTTCAACAATAGCAAAAATTACTGAACTGGATTTTAGCAGAATACAGTGTACACCTGACCTTATGCCTGCCGATATCACCGGTACCCACATAATAGAAGAAAGTGACGGAAAGAAAATGTTCAAATTTGAACAGGGTCCAGTTTTTGCAAATATTGTCCTTGCAGACGAGGTTAACCGTGCATCACCAAAAACACAATCCGCTCTTCTTGAATCCATGCAGGAAAAACAGGTCACAGTGGGAAATGATACATACAAACTGGACAGACCGTTTTTTGTACTTGCTACCCAGAACCCTATCGAAATGGAGGGTACATATCCACTTCCTGAAGCTCAACTGGACAGATTCATGTTTAAAATTCTGGTTGATTACCCAACATTTGATGATGAACTCAATATTGTTAACAGGTACACTACTGCTGAAACTCCACAAGTTAACAGGATTATAGATAAAAACACCCTGCTTGAACTACAGAAATTGAGCAGAGAAGTCCCTATCTCGGAAGAATTGAAAACGAGGGTTATCAAAATTGTGATGACAACCCGTCAATGGGGCGAACATATTGAATATGGTGCTTCTCCAAGAGCATCCATTGGTTTGATACTGGCTTCAAAAGCCCGTGCTTTGATTCATGGAAGAAATTACGTAAGCCATGAAGATATAGAAACTATGGCTTATCCAATTCTGCGCCATAGAATAATTCTTACGTTCGAATCTGAAAGACGGGGTGTATCAAAAGACCAGGTAATAAAAAAGATACTGGAAAACGTAAAATAAAGTTACATATTTCACAAGTAAAATACAAGATCTTGAAATGAATGAAAAAAAACATTCGATAGACATTGATTTTTTCAGACAGCTTGACCGATTTACCTTCATGGTAAAAAAAAGGGTATCAACAGCTTACGCAGGAAACCGTCGTTCTATACACAGCGGACGTGGTATTGATACTGTTGGATACAGGCCGTACTATCCAGGTGATGAAATAAGATCTATTGACTGGAACGTTTATGCCAGAACAGAAAAACTTTATGTACGACAGTATGAGGAGGAAAAATCACTTACCACACACATACTCCTTGATTCCAGCAAAAGCATGGATTACAGGGGCAACAACAATACTTCAAAATTCGAATATGGTGCTATGATAGCCGCAGGATTTGCGTATCTTGTTACAAAGGACAACGACAAATTTGCGATTTCAACGTTTTCTGAAAATGTGGATATAGCAAAACCCAAAAGAGGGAGAGAATATTTAATCAGAACTATTGACAGATTGAGTGAAACTGAACTCGGTGGTCAGACATCGATAAGGGAAAGTATGATACAATATACACCCGCCATAAGTTCCCGCTCACTGGTAGTAATTATCTCCGATTTCCTTGATAACCCCGAATCAATAGAATCTGCAATATACCGTTTTTCATACCATGACCTTATCCTTGTACAGGTTCTTGATAATACCGAAATTGACCTACCTGTCTACGGAAATAGCAAATTGATAGACCTGGAAACAGAATCTGAATTGAAAACCTATATCAGTAAAAACTTTAAAAATGAGTATAAAAAACAACTTGAAAATCATACCAACAGTATCCGGGAAATATGTGACCATACAGGTGCTGATTTTTATACCTTTGATACCGATACCCCAATATTTGACGCTTTCTTCTATACAATCAGCAGGAGGCGGTGGTAATTCCTTTTGATAATTTGTTCGCTCTTGCATCACTGCTAAGTGTAATACCTCTGATTATATTATATCTTCTAAGACCAAAACCAAGAGTAGCGAGAATACCCTCATTGATGTTTTTGATGAAGGTTGAAAAAGAGAAAAAGAAAATATATTCATCAATCACCAGAATTATAAAAGACCCATTATTTTTAATCCAGTTATTTGTCCTGATATTTCTTTCAGTTGCATCTGCAGGTCCTTTTTACACCTCTGAAGAACCATTAAGTAGTGAACATACAGTAATTGTCATTGATTCATCAGCAAGTATGCAGACAGACGGAAGATTTGATGATGCTATTTCCAAAGCAAAGAGCTATATAAGTCAGGAAAATACGGTTATACTTGCTGAAAATGTACCTGTTACTGCTCTGGAAAACGCTGGTGCATCAGATGCCAGAAATTTGTTAGATAAACTTAACCCAAAGGCTACTGTTGCTGACCTTTCAAGTGCTATATCCAGCGGGATGAGAATACTTTCAAATCAAGGTGGAAGAATCGTAGTAATCTCAGATTTTACACACTGGCAGGGGCAGGACCCGGTATCTGCGAAAAAACTTGCTGAATCCTATGGATTAAATGTGGATTTCGTCAGGGTGGGTGAACCCACTGACAATGTGGGAATAATTCATGGTAATGTGGAAACCGAAGGCAATTCCTATTCGTATAGTTCCATTGTCAAAAATTACAATGATGTTTCCAAAAACGTTGACATCGCAGTAAGAAACAACGGCCAAATCACAAAAACTTTACAATTTAATATAAATGCAGGTTCTACAAAGCAATTCAAAGTAAGCAACCTAAAAAGAGGAATCACAAAAATACAGATAGAGGGACAGGACAGTTTAATGGTGGATAACACCGCATATGTATCTGTTCCGAGTTTTTCAGACAATGACGTTTTGCTGGTTACAGATAAAGATAATACGCCTTCAGAAACTGCTCTTTCACTTATACCAAATGTACAGGTTTCTGTTTCTGAGAATATCCCAACACAGATAAATAATTATGATGTAGTTGTATTGTCCAATAACGAGCGGTCATTCAATGATGACGAAATATCAAGACTTGAAACATATACAAACAATGGCGGTGAAATGGTATTTATTGCAGGAGAACAACTGGCTCCAGAAAACGCAAAAATAAGCCTGTTGCAACTTCTCCCTGTCAAAACCCTTGGTATCACAGAGGCTTCTGATGGTGTAACATTAAAAGATGTACAATCCACCCAGCTTACAAACGACCTTAAACTGGACGAAATTGCGGTATATAAATATCTGAACTCAACTCCAAGAAGCGGTTCTACCACACTTATATCTACTGAAAACAACATCCCCATGCTAACTTACTGGACATCTGGTGAGGGGACTGTTGTTTATCTGGGGCTTAACGATAAACTCGGAGAAAATGCATGGAGCAATTTCCACAATCTTCCAGAGTATCCTGTATTCTGGGTTAAATTAATCGGATGGCTCGGTGGAGCTGGAGATGTAGTTGACTACAACATTGAGACTGGCACTATGACATCACTTTCACAAAGACAGACAATACAAACTCCTACTGGAAATCAGACAACAGAACGTGTACTGTACGATGAAGCCGGAGTTTATAAGGTAGCCGGTAAAACTATAGCTTCCAACCTTTTTGATGATAGAGAATCAGACACAACTATTGATGGTTCAGGTGTTATAGAACGTGCATCTAAAAACGGAGAACCTGAAATTGTAAGGTCTGAAACCTATACTGCAGAAAACGACCTTGATATTTACCTGATTGCAGCCGCTCTTTTGCTGATAATAACAGAAATATATATTATTAAAAAACGGGGTGAACTCTGATGGTATCCCTCCCTTTTATACCCCTATCTTTTGAACATCCTGAAATTATCCTGCTTATAGTTCCTTTAATAATTGCAGCATTGTATCTTATCCATAAAGGAACAAATACACGAATTATAGAATCCAGAGTAATTATTATTTCCCTGCTTATTCTTGCACTGGCTTCTCCATATATTATGGTCAGCGAAACCAGAACCAATGAAAACCCCAACCTTGTTGTTATCTCTGACGAAACATCGAGCATGGAGTTGTTTGAAGGTGGTACAGGAGAACGAATATATGAATCAATGGCTTCAAAAACTCCCACATCAATGGTACGTCTTACCGATGAAAAAACAAATCTTGGAGATGCTATAGTACAAAACTCCGGCGGAGACAACCAGATTGTTATTGTTACCGATGGAAACAACAATAACGGTGAAAGTCTGAAAAGTGCACTGGAATTTGCCGATAACACCGAAACAAATGTATATGCTGTTCAACCTGAACTTGAGACAAACGATTTGAGTGTTCAGATGAAAGGGGATAAAACAGTTGTTTTAAACAATGAAAATCAGTTTAAAGTGATTGTTTCACAGGCAAAGGATGAAACTATAAACTACGACCTTGAAGTCTATGCCAATGGTTCACTGATACGAAGCGGTACTTTCACCCAATCAGAACGTGAAAAAACAATAGATGTCAAAAATACTTTTGAATCACTCGGTGCAAACAATCTGAGAGCTGTTATAACACCTCATAGAGAGGATATTGACAGCATCAACAACAGATTTTATAAATCCGTATATGTAATCCCGAAACCTAATATCCAGTTAACTGCCAACAATATAGATTCACCGCTTTCCAGAATATTGTACAACCTGTATGATGTTACAACCAGCAACAATTTTACAAATATTGACAACAAAAAGGCGGTCATTCTTGATAACCAGCACATAAATACACTTTCACAAAATGAGGTAGAAAAACTTAACAACTATGTCACAGACGGAAATGGGCTTGTTGTTGTTGGTGGTGACCAATCCTATAGTTTCGGAGGATACCTCAATTCAACTTTTGAAGAACTCCTTCCTGTGATTTCAAAACCAACAAAGTGGACTGGGGGGAGAAATATTGTACTGGTTCTGGATGTATCCCAGAGCACTGCTGCCCACGGTACTCAGAGTGATATTCTGGGAAATGCTGTTAACCTCATTCAGAACGAGAACCTGAAAGATGCTAATCTTGGAGTTATCGCTTTTGGTACTGAAGGGGAAGATGTATCAAATGGACTTGTGTATCTGGGTATCCCATCAAACCGAGAACGTCTTGAAAATAAAATACGGAATCTTAAAACAGAAACCGATACTTCACTGAATTTGGGATTAAGTGTTTCACAGGAATGGCTTCAGGGTGAAACCGGTAAACTGGAAGTGATTGTTATATCAGATGGTGCCATTGGTTCATCCTATCAGAAAAGCCTTGATATCGCAGATGATATGAAAAAGAAAGGAGTCAATTTCTATTTTGTAAACATTGAACCAAGCGACCCGTCAATAGAAGGACGTTATGATAATAGAGGTAATCTTTACGCCAAAAGGTTTATACAGGAAATAGAAGGGTCAACTGATACTTATTTCCAGATTCAACGCGGTCAGCGTGCCAACCTTGTTTTTGAGGATTCTGATATTCCAGATGACGAAGATATTTCCGATTCTGGTCCTTTCCCAGTTATTGAATACAATTCCAACCATTTTATAACCAGAGATATAAACATCACCGGCAATGTATCTGGTTATAATGATGTAACTCCAAAAGCAGGTGCACAAAGGCTTGTAATCACCACAAACGGTAAACCAATAGTCACATCATGGAGGTTCGGACTCGGTAGAGTTGTGTCCTATACCACTGATAATGGTTATGGAAGTGGAAATCGATGGGCTTCACAGATGTATTCCGGTAACAACTCCAAACTTACATCCAAGTTGGTTAACTGGGCTATCGGAAACCCACGTGCTGAAGAAGGAATCGTTCTTAACGCTCCTGATGGATGGTCAGGAACACCTATTGAACTTTCATTAACAAGGTATGATGAGGGAGGATTACCTTCTCTACAACTGGATGATAGAGATGATAATATAGAACTTTCCATAACTGGTGAAAATACATATAAAGGGTCTATAACCGTTGATAAAATAGGTATGCACGACATTTCCGGATATCCTATTGCTGTAAATTATGCTCTGGAATATCGTGATGTCGGGTTTAACGAAAACTTACCCACATTAATCAAGTCACACGGCGGAAAAATGTATACAGAACAGGAGGCACGTGCACTGCTACTTGATGATGCAAAAGAAAGTGCCACAAAAACCGTCCAGACTCCATTTGATTTGAAAATGTACTTTATACTTACCGCGTTGGGTCTATTCCTGCTTGAAATAGTACTCCGCAGAGTAAGAGAAATTCGAGAATATAAAAACACTGAAAATGAGTAATTTTTAAAGAAAAAGTAGGGACGAGCGGGTTGGGGAGTGGGGTTTGTTGTGGGGGAGTGTGGTTGAAAAAAAGTCTTTTACCCGCTCGTTAATACTATAGTAAGATATTCAAGGTATAAGTAATTGTCCCCTTTCGTTATAAAACATGATAGAAGTAGGTCATTTTTAAACCAGTGATTAATGTATCTCAATTAATACAGATAAGAAATTAAAAAATAAAAATTAACTTGAGCAGATGTCCATTATTTACTAATCATTTTTACAATTTCCCGACCAAACGCATAAAGGTCATTGGGATTTCTTGATGTTATAAGATTTCCATCAACAACCACTTCTTTATCTTCATAATTTGCACCGGATACTTTCAGGTCATCCCTTACCCCGATGTAGCATGTAGCTTTACGTCCTTTAACCACTCCCGCAGATATCAGAATCTGTGCTCCATGACAGATTGATGCCACAGGTTTATTTTTATCAAAGAAATGTTTTGTAATCTTAATCGCTTTTTCATCAAGACGAACTTTTTCCGGTGCTTTACCACCCGATATAACAAGCATATCAAAGTCATCTGGATTTATTTCATCAAAAGTCAGGTCGACATCTGCAGGATAGCCATGTTTGCCTGTTATGGTTCCCTTTTCCATCGATGCTATTTTAACATCAACTCCTTCTTCTTTAAGGCGATTGAGTGGATAGAATAACTCGAGGTCTTCAAAACCATCTGCACTTATTATTAACGCTTTCAAAACACAAACCCCCCTGTAACCTTACAGTAGTTGGTTATTTGTGATTTGTTATATATTTAACTATTGAAATAGAAAAATAGGAAACGGTATAATACCAGACACCAAATTAAAAAAACAAATTAATTATTCACATGTATCAAGCAGATGTCGTCTGTAATTACCACGTTCATCGCCGACATGAATAGGTTCTACATATACTTCTTTTCTTTTTTTCTTACCCTGTGTTTCTTTATTTTCATTCTGTGACTGCTCTTCATCTGACATGTTCTAATAACACCCCTATAAATAATATGTACTGGTCAGCATTAAAGATTACCCTGAATTAAATGAACGGTACTATATAATTTGAAGTTAGATAAAATATCAGGTCCCCGTAGACTACTGTTGTTAAAAAACCGACCGTAATAGGTATCATAAACGGCAACCCCGGTGTTACCCAGATACGTTTGCTGATTAAATTTTTATCAGCATAATTTCTCAGTTCTTCTATTGTTTCAGAATCAATCTTTTTTCCGCTTCTTGAAAAACCTGCCCTGATACCCTCATTAGTCTCTTCATATTCTTCCAGCAATCTGATGTGGTCCGGAATTGATTCATATACTGATGTTTTGTATCCCAAAAACATATACCACGGTTTATTAAAAACTTCACTTAAGGGCTCTTTTATAAGATTATAGATAAACAATCCTACTGGAACTATTATTGTAAGGATTACTGCATTTGCAAAAACACTAAACGCAAACAGATTTATTGGAGGTACAGGGTTTAATGGTAGTGTATAACCAAACATATCAATTTCAGGAAATGCCGGTATTATAATAGATATGATAATCATTAATTTTGCGTCTGCACCACCAAATGCATTAAAAGAAAAAAGGACGTACACAAAACCAAAAATAAAAACAAATGATATTAACAGGTGTACAAGATGTGCGAACCCATAGTTTATAAGGTCGTATATTACAAATATCATACCGGGAACAAGCATAAAAGACCAGAGTTTATTGGGTACTCTGCGTGTTTTAAGGTCTGAATAACACGAATAAAGAAGGAAAGGCAGGAAAAAAAAGATTTTCAACAAACCTATCATATTACTGCTTCTCCCATTTGTTGAGTTGTGCTATATCTGATAATGTTCTGCCCCGCTTCACTTCATCATATAAACGCTGTTCTCCCTTTTCTATTTCTTTTGATCGGCGGGCGATTTCATAGGCGCGTTCTTTTGGGACTACCACCACACCATTATTATCTCCGACTATATAATCACCGGGTCTTACATTTTGACTTCCACATGTGATTTCAGAATTAATTTCACCAAAACCTTTGGGGTCACCTGCATTTGGTACTGTATTACCCGCAAAAATCGGTAAACCTATATTTGTTATATCATCCACATCTCTTACTGCTCCATCAACAACGACACCTGCAATACCTTTATTCAGACAACTAAATGTCGCAAGACCGCCCCAGCAAGCTATATCCTTACTACTATTGTATATTACAATCACATCACCGGGTTTTGCAATATCTATTGCCTGAACCGGTTTTGCCCAGTCACCTTCAAACGTCTGTACAGTTACCGCCTTCCCAACCATTTTTGTATCCTGTACAAGAGGTATTATTTTTCGCATCGCTCCCTTTCGATGCATGGCATCAGATATGTTAGGAGTAGAGGTGCTTGTAAGGAGTTCATAGATTTCATCATCAAGCGATTGTTTTGAAACCTGAAATTTTGAAGGGGAATCAACACTACTGCGTATCGTTTTTGCCGCTCTGGAAACATTGTCAGAACGGGTTATGTTTCCGCCCACTATAACAATGTCAGCCCCTGTGTTCACAATTTCTGAAGATCTTTGCTCATCAATTCCTCCAGCAACTGCAACCGGTACGTTTACAGCATCAACTACGTCTTTAAGAAGGTATATCGGGTCGTATCCCTGCATCTGCTGGTCGATACCGACATGGACATTTATATAATCGATACCCATCTTTTCCAGCTGAATTGCTCTTTCTACCGGGTCGTTTACCGACATTAAATCAGCCATCAGTTTAACTCCATATTGGTGTGCAGACCGTACGGAATCATCTATTGTCGAATTATCAGAACCCCCGAGAATCATCACTATATCTGCACCTGATTTTGCCGCCATTTCAACCTCTATTGAACCGGTGTCTATTGTTTTCATATCTGCAAGAACTGTATAACCGGGAAACTCTTTTCTGATTCTACGGATTGCAGACATACCTTCACTTTTGATAAGAGGGGTTCCTACTTCTATCCAGTCCACACCGCCTTCTAATGCTTCCTTTGCTATCTGTACTGCACGGTCGATTTCCAGTAAATCAAGGGCAACCTGAACAATCGTTTTGATAAAATCACCTGTGTGGCTTATAATTATTATTTTTGTGTAATAAATTAAAAAGGGACAACAATTTCAATTTACACTGCTGGGATACTTTTCTCATTCCTGAAAACCCTGATTTTTTGAAATGGTGTAGATTTAGGTACAGAGTTTAGTGAACTTGTACACATAAAGTTATGCTTTAAATAATAAATTGTAGATTACTTAATTAATTGTTTTGGTTCTGTTTATATGGATTTTGTTCAACTATTATAAATCGTTCAAACTTAACTAACATTACAGAGAAAGAAAGATATGAACTATTTTTACTTATTATCATATCCACTACATCTGGCAGACCCTTGGGAAAGTCTGCAAGTGTACATTTTAATCCATTCCAACCATAACGATTAAACGGGTAAAAATTCAGCTGAAAATTTCATTTAATAGAGAAAATACCTAAAATTTTTATCGCTATATGTAATTTTAAATTAAATAGATAAGGAGATAAAAATTATGAACAGGGCACAGATTGGAGTTATAGGTGCTGGTGATTGTGATGCAAGAATCCTTGCACTTGCTGAAAATGTAGGGAAATGTATAGCAAGAAGAAATGGGATATTAATATGCGGTGCACTGGGCGGAGTTATGGAAGCTGCGTCCAAAGGTGCAAAAGAGGAAAACGGTACAACGCTGGGAATTCTTCCCGGTAAAAAACGAGATGAAGCAAACCCCTACATAGATATTGCAGTTGTAAGTGATCTGGGAGAAGCAAGGAATGCTCTTATTGCAAGGTCATCTGATGTATTAATAGCTGTTTCCGGAGGATACGGAACCCTTTCTGAAATTGCCATGTCGCTTAAAATGGGAAAAAAGGTAGTTGTACTGGAAAGCCAGTGGGATATTAAAGGAACTTACAGAGCAGACAATCCTGAAGAAGCTGTGGATATAGCATTTGGATTTTTATAATTAATCTAATTATTTTGGTTAGGCAAAACTTAAATAGAATCAATTAAAGCTACAACTAATAAATAGAACATAGAAAATTATTATACACATAACAAAAAATTTAACTCGGGATTGTCGATGCATCTCATAATAGCAGAGAAACATATTGCAGCAAAGCGAATAGCAGCAATCCTTGCACCAAAGAAACCCAAAAAAGTACGTGTAAGTGGGGTTGACACATACGAATATGAAGACAATGAAGATGATAAAATTGTCATGGGGTTGAGTGGGCATATTGTTGAGCTTGATTTTCCAAAAGAATATAACAACTGGCAAAAGGTAAATGCAGAAGATTTGATTGATGCAGAACTTATTACAAAACCTACACAGGTAAAAATTGTTGCAGCACTGAAAAAATTGGGGAAAAAAGCCAGCAAGGTCACAATCGCAACTGACTATGATGGTGAAGGAGAGCTTATAGGTGTCGAAGCACTGGATATAATAAAAAAAGTAAATCAGGATATTCAGTTCGACCGGGTAAAGTACAGTGCTATCACCGAAAAGGAAATCAAAAACGCATTTTCAAATCCGGTTAATGTTGATTTTAACCTTGCAGATGCCGGTCATTCAAGACAGGTTATAGACCTTGTATGGGGTGCTTCACTTACACGTTATATATCACTCTCTGCAGGGCGACTTGGAAAAATGTTCTTGTCTGTAGGAAGAGTTCAGTCCCCCACCCTTGCTCTTATTGTGGATAGGGAAAAAGAAAGAGAAGCATTTGTACCTGACCCATACTGGGAGGTTTATGCCACCCTTGCAAATTCAAATGGAGAGGAGTTTGTAACCCAGCACAAAACCCAGAGGTTCTGGGATAAAAATCAGGTCAATTCGGTAGTAGACAAACTTAAAGACTGCAAGACTGCGGAAGTTACCTCTGTTGAGAAGTCAACAAAACAGGATAAACCTCCATCACCATTTAATACAACCGAATTCATCAGCGCTGCAAACTCTGTCGGATTCACAGCATCAAATGCAATGAGAATCGCAGAAACACTATATACAAACGGGTATATATCCTACCCAAGAACTGATAATACCGTTTATCCCGATTCACTTGATTTGCGCAATTTAATAGCAATGTTCAAATCCGGTCAATTCAAACAGTATGCACAGTATCTACTGAATAAGTCCAACCTTGTACCAACACGCGGGAAAAAGGAAACCCAAGACCATCCACCAATTTACCCTACATCCGCCGCCAAAAAATCAGAACTTAATGAAGATGAGTGGAAAATCTACGAGATGGTTGTAAGAAGGTTTTTTGCAACATTTGCCGATCCTGCAAAATGGGAGACAATGAAAGTCAAGTTTGATATTGGTAGTGAAGAATTCAGAGCAAAAGGTGCCCGCCTTATAAGTCCGGGATGGAGATGGTTTTATCCCTATAACTCTCCAGAAGACAAAATATTGCCACCATTAAAAAAAGGAGAAGTTTTGACTGTCAAAAGCTCAAAGGTGGCTGACAAAGAGACACAACCTCCCGGAAGGTATGGACAGGGACGTCTTGTCAGAATAATGGAAGAACTTGGTCTTGGAACAAAAGCTACAAGACATGAAATTATCAGCAAATTGTTTTCAAGAGCCTATGTGCATAGCAATCCTCTCCAGCCCACAAAAACTGCTTTTGCTGTTATAGATGCTCTTGAAAATTATGCTCCCACAATAACCAAACATGAAATGACAAGTAAACTGGAAGAAGACATGGAAAAAATATCAGAAGGAAAAATCAAAGAAGATGAGGTATTAAAAGAATCAAGGGATATGTTAAAATCCATGTTTTCAGAACTTGAAAGTAACAGAGATAATATAACCCAATCACTAAGAAATGGACTCAGAGAAGACAAAGTTATAGGTACCTGCCCTGAATGCGAATCCAGATTGATGGTCAGGCGCTCTAAAAGAGGTTCACGTTTTATAGGCTGTGATGGTTATCCGGATTGTACATTCTCACTACCACTTCCAAAAAGTGGTCAGATTATTGTAACGGATAAAGTATGTGAAGACCACGGAATCAATCACATAAGGGTCAACATACCGGGAAAACGTCCCTGGAACCTTGGTTGCCCGCATTGTAATTTTATAGAGTGGCAAAAAGAACAGGAAAACAACAAAAACAAACAAAAAGATACGACTCCAAAATCCATAACAGAAATTAACGGCATAGGCAAAGTGACTGCTGAGAAACTGGAAAATGCAGGGGTATCCAGTGTAGAAGAACTGGCAAATGCTGATGCAGTAGAATTATCAAAACAGACCAACCTTTCTGTCAAAAAAATCAAAAACTGGCAGGAATATGTAGCCTAAATTAAAGAGGGTTAAAAATTGAAACTGGATTTTAGAGGCGGATGTAGAGAAGTGGGACGTTCTTCAGTCTATCTTAATGATGAGATCTTAATCGATTACGGAATGAAACCGGGTGAAATTGCACAGTATCCTCTAAACAACCTGCATCCAAAATCGGTGCTTGTCACACATGGACATCTGGACCATTGTGGAGCTCTTACGAATCTGATACATGATAATTCAGAAATTTTTATGACACCTCCCACTGCAGATTTTACAGAAATGCTTGCAGAGGATACTTTAAAAATCGCGGAAAATGAAAACATACCGCCAGCCTATAACTTGGAAGATTTAAAATATTTCATGAACAGAACAAATAAAGTGGACACTGGGATGGAATTTTCAACAAACGGATATAAAGTCCATTTCTACGATGCAGGTCATATTCCCGGTTCTTCATCTGTTTATATTGAAACAAAAGAAGGTGAAAGCATATGTTATACAGGAGATGTCAACACTATAGATACAAGGCTTTTATACGGTGCTGATGTATTCCCGGACGCAGATACTCTTATAATCGAAAGCACATATTTTGGAGAAGATCACACACCTCGAAAAAAACTGGAATCAGAATTTATAGAATCCCTTAAAAGTACAATTGATATAGGCGGCAGTGTTATAATTCCTGCATTTGCAATCGGTAGAACCCATGAAATACTTATGATGCTGGATTCATACGGTATTAATGCCCATGTCGATGGTATGGGTCTTGATGCATACAGTATCATGAAAAAGTATCCAGACTACATAAAAAATATCAAACATCTCAAAAAAGCATTCCGTGATGCTTCTGTCGTTAAAGGCAAAAAACGTGAAAAACTGCCAAGAGACTCCTCTGTTATTGTCACAACTGCGGGGATGTTAAACGGTGGACCTGTGTTACAATATCTTGATAAAGTTTACAAGGACCCAAAATCAAAAATAATGCTTACAGGATATCAGGTCGAAGGTACAAACGGCAGGTCCGCGATAGAGAACGGTTTCATTGAAAACAAAGGAATCAGACAGAAATTACAGACAGAAATTGAACAATATGATTTTTCAGCCCATTGTGGTGACAGAGAACTTAAACAACTGGTTAAAGATTTCTGTGACAGAGGAACTGAAAGAGTTATAACAATGCATGGTGACAATTCTGAAGGTTTTGCCAGATGGATTGTGGATAAAATCGGGGTAGAAGCCTATGCCCCATCCAATGGTGACATTTATAAATTCTGATATTTTGAGGTTTTCAAATGATTACAAAACAAAAATCACAGATTCTTGGTTTTATAACATTTTTAATCGTATATTTTGCAGGAGTCAATCTCTGGCTGATTTCTACTGGTTCTACCAGTTCTTTTATTTATGTCCCAGGAACCCTTATCATAGGACTGGCTGGATACTGGATAGGTGGTTATGTATATACAGAATTTTTAAATAAATAACCAACTAAATCCAGTTAACAGTGTCCATGTTAAATACCACATTCAATACTTTGTAAAAATATATTTAAATATTAGATACAAAACTGGTTATGTGTAAATTGATGATATAATATTAAATTAATAATATAATATTGTTTTAGGGCACTTATATAAAGTATTAACTAAATCAAGATTATATCGGGTAGAGGAAGGTTATTAAAAAATAGCCCAGTGCTAAAATTAAAAAACGGTAGTTGGATGGCCCCCACTCCTCAACCCGCGGATTAGCCCCCGCTTGAATCCGCTGGCTGGATGAACCGCTCCTCTACCCGTTTATTTGGATATTGTGAACCTATTGTTCACTATACCAATCCTTACTATAAGAATATAAATATATATAATAAACGTTGCTTAATTTTCCTCCACGTTAAATATTACAAAGGCTTTAAAATTTTCAATGGCTATTTGATCACTTAACTACCTTAATTAACATTGCTCAGCAATCCAGTTCAGTAATTAATTTTCCAAAGGACTATTTCTACAAAACAACAATATTAACCCTATACGGGGGATATCAGTTGAAATGGTCAAAGCTAAACACTGTATACTTTCTTTTACGATGTTACTATTGATTTTGTTATCTACAAGCTTTACATCAGGAACATATGAATCCAAAAACAGCAACCTTGATTACACCAATGAGGATTTCTTTCTAAAAGAAAAACAAATATCCTACCTTGAAAATAAAAAAGAAAACACTACCTGCATAGAAGAAAAATGCAGCACTCCGCTTGTTAGTTTATTGGAGAGAAAAAACAATTCCAGCAACAATTATGTCTGTGTCTATATTTATTTTAAACAATCTGTAGATATTAAAACTATTGAATCCCATATAACTAACGTTACCAACAGAGATGAAAAAAACAACCTTATTGTTGGCTGGGTAAATCTGGACCATATGAGAAAACTGGCATCTATGGATACAGTATGTGCTATCAGGAAAGTAATACCTCCTGAAGTTAAAACTGGTTCTATAACAACCAGAGGAGACAATATACATAACACAGACAGAGTCAGGGAAATGTATAACCAGTACGGTTCTGGCATAAAAATAGGAGTTATATCCGACAGTGTTGATGGGCTGAATGAATCCAAAAATTCAAAAAATTTGCCGGATGATGTTGTTGTATTGAGCGAATCCAGTGGAAGAGGAGAAGGAACCGCAATACTTGAAATTATCCATGATATGGTTCCTGAAGCAGAATTATATTTTCATGGTGCAGGGAACAATATTCTGGATTTTAATTCTGCTGTTGACACTTTGGTAAACTCTGGTTGTAGGATTATAGTGGATGATATTGGCTGGAAAAGAGAACCTTATTTTGAACACGGTGTAGTTGCATCTCATGTAGCAAATGTTGTAGAAAACAATGAGATATTATATGTTACTGCTGCTGGCAACGATGGTAAAAAACATTACCAGGGGATGTATCAAGGGAATGCTTTCAATTTTCATAATAAATCCCTTAAAATGAAAATACTTCCAAATGAGAGCATTGACATTGTATTACAATGGAACGACAGGTTCGGGTCTTCTTCAAACGATTATGATTTATATCTATTTAAAACTGATAACAGGGATATTCTTGACAGAAGTATTGACACACAGAATGGAAATGATGACCCTCTTGAATATATCAATTATACAAATCCTACCGAATCAGAAATTGAAGCTGAAATTAGTATAAGAAATTACAATGCTGAAGCCAGTAAAAGAATTCTGGAATTATTCATATACACAGATGATAAAAAACCCAGATCTCATTCCCGAATCTTACCGAACAACATTGTTACCAGTGATTCTATTTACGGGCATCCTGCAATAAGGGATGTTGTTACTGTAGGAGCTATCAGTATAGATTCGGATATTGAACCTTTTTCATCCCAAGGTCCTGTGACCCATTATCATCCAGATTATGAGATGATATCCAAACCCGATGTTGTGGGTGTAAACGGTATTAATGTTTCAGGCGCAGGAGGTTTTTCCAAAAAATTTTATGGCACAAGTGCATCCGCACCCCATGTTGCCGCTGTTGCAGCACTATTATGGAGCAGTTTTCCATCGATGAAAGCTCAAGATATCCGCGAAGCTATATACTACTCAGCAGTGGATATGGGTGCAGAAAATTATGATTACACATATGGATATGGTCGTGTTGATGCTCTTAAAGCCTACAACTATCTCATATCAATAAATAATTCGTCCGTTCAGAAAAAAACATATGATAATGATACTGAATACAAAACATTTGAAAAACAGGAAACATCCAACAAATCATCAATGAAATCACCCGCAGATACACAATCCGGACAATCAGAAAGTCAGAATCATTCACCTGAAGAAGTTGAAACTCCAGGATTTGAAGCTATTTATTTAACTGCCAGTTTGTTGATAGCCATATATTATGCGAAAAAATGTTAAAATAAATTACTTCAAGTTTTTCGCTTTATCATATTTTCAAGGTCGTTTATTGTGTTGATGTTTAAAAATGTTTCAAGTTCTGTATCCAGTTTTTTGATTTTTTCAATATTCAAATATACAATATCATCCAGATGATACACTGGTGCAAGTACAAACCTGTCATTGCGTTTGATGGTTTTTTCTATTTCAAAAACCAGTGGATATACCCGATATACCGCATGAAGAGGCTCAAGATTCCCGTCATCCCATTGTGGTAGTGCTGCATCATGACCCTCTGCATATTCAAACAGCAAATCCACTACGTCTGTATTGATTAAAGGCATATCACAGGCAGCTACAAATACGTATTCACTTCTTGCCACCTTGAAACCTTCCAGTATACCAGCAAGCGGACCCACGCCTTTATACTTGTCGGTAACAATAGTACGATTCCCTACATACTGTTTAAGTTTTTGTTTCTGTATTTCATCTCTTACAGAAATTATCACATCATCAACCGAATTCTCAAGGGTATCTATAATATGCTCTATAAGAGTATATTTACCAAAAGGAATCAAAGCCTTTTCCGCATATTCAAGTCTGCTTCCTTCACCACCTGCAAGTATTAACCCTGAACGCATCATTGAACCGACCATACACATACATTATATACATTTTTTCTGTTAGAAACATTAAAAAACAAAAACCTTTAAAACAGCAAATATCAATGATAAAACATGAAATTAGAGCCAGAATCTGAAAGCATAGATGTATTCGCCAGAGAAATTTTAACAGCAGCAAGAACAGCTCCGAAAGCAAAAGGTCAGGACGACATAGTAACCGCTGTACTTGATAATACAGATGTTGAAAAACTTGCTCTATCTATGGAAGAGATTGCAGATACAAGAGATGAAAAATTCAGCTTCTTTAAAAGAGACGCACAAAATGTTAGAGATTCAGATGCTATTGTACTTATCGGGTTGAAATCCTCGAGAGGTCTCGACCTTGACTGTGGAGCCTGTGGATTCAGCACATGTGCAGAGATGCTGCAGTATTTAAAAGAAGGTACCAATGGTAATGATTTTGAAGGTCCGAGATGTTCCATAAAATATGTCGACCTCGGGATTGCTGTAGGTGCTGCCACAGCCAAAGCCAAAGATTTGTGTATAGACAACAGGATTATGTATACTATTGGTTCAGCTGCGAAAAATTCTGGTTTAATCGATGCCGATATGGTATATGGAATACCCCTGAGCATTAAAGGAAGAAGCATATTCTTTGACAGATAGTGAACTACCACTTGGCTAAAGACCAAGTGGCTTCAGAAGGAGTTTACTCCGAAGAACCTTATCCTTCTTGGATGGTTCACACATCCACTATCGGTTATCTCTATGAGAGAATCACCGACTACTTTTCTTAATATGTTCAATGCTCCATTGACATCGGCGTTTAGTAATTTACCAGTAGAAGACTGGAACAATCCTCTTTTTACTCTTTTACCCATGTATTTTTGGTGTTTTTCAATGGGTTCTAATGCAAGAGCATCGGTTTTACTGGTATATGCCTCATCAACTTCTATATGCTTGATACCGTAGTACTCACATTTAGACCGAAGTTTCTGTTTGAATTTGCCAAAGGGTATAGTTTGAAAGGTCTGGTTATTCTTTTTACCCATATTGGAGTTCTGTTTTATGTCTTTCAGTTCTCCGATTATGATGTTGCCGATGTTATTATCTATACAATGTTTTATGATATAATTAACACTCTGATTCATGAAATCGTTGAGTTTGTTCTTCCTTTTCTCGAACAACCA
This sequence comes from Methanohalobium evestigatum Z-7303, assembly GCF_000196655.1. Lineage (GTDB taxonomy): Archaea > Halobacteriota > Methanosarcinia > Methanosarcinales > Methanosarcinaceae > Methanohalobium > Methanohalobium evestigatum. Next base: position 673,954 of record NC_014253.1, read on the forward strand.
GTTCAGTTTTTGACCTGATTTTATACCCTGTTTATCATATACAGACTGCAACCCACTTTTGACTTTGTTCCACCAACGGTTATATGATTTCAAACCCCTGCCTTCTATGATGAAGGCAGTCCCATTGGTATCTACACTGGTTGCAAAATTGTTTACTCCTAAATCAATAGATAGATGTTTATTGTAGTCTAAATCGACTTTTTCACCATTACCATTATCTCTGTAAACATACTCTATCTCAAACCATTGTCCGTTGTACTTCGGGATTATCCGTATTTCTTTTATATGTTTACCGATTATGTTTTCAGGTAACTTGAAGTACAGGTATCTCACACCATAGTTTTTATAGAAATTTTTACCCATAGATAACCTGATGTCGTTACCATCGATTTTGAACATATCTTTTGGGAATATACATACAAATTTAGAGTCTTTGGGTAGGTATTCAGGCATCTTTACAGGTCGGTTGTAGTTACCTCTTTTTCTCTCGCCCAGAACCCTGAAAAACGATTTCATGTTTCTGTCTACCACTTTCATGGTCTGCTGTGCGACCTGTGAAGGCAGCATTTTGTAATTCTCATTATCTTTTACCAAGTGGTAAGCGGATTCGTGATTAATGTACTTTCCATTTTCAAAATAGTATTGTCTTGTAGTGTACAGAGTAAAATTGTACAGGTTTTTAGACAATTTAGTAATCCTTTTCAGGACTTCATACTTCTGTTTATCCGCTTTAACATGGTTTTTCTGGGTGAGATACATTTTACTATATATTTTGTAAATATTTTATTTAAACGTTACGTTATGTATTAGACGGTATTTATCCCCGTGTTTCATTTTGAAGAAATGAAACTCGCATTAAATCTGCGGTTTGATGCGATGCTGAAGACATCGGGGTTTTCTACCTTCTGTTACTGGTACTGTTCAGTTAATGCATATTTCCCATTGATAAGGCGTATATAGATTTAGGGATTGATGTTTTCTGATATAATTATGATACGCGATGTACATATCGATCCAATTATTGATATGCTGAACGAACCCTCTTTATGTGGGAAGTATTTATCGAACACCTTGATTCTTCTTTTAAACTCTTTGTACCATCTTTCGATATAATTCCTGAAATCACCGGATATTACAACCCTCTTGACACCGAGTCTTTCCAGAGCTTTGTACCATGGTCCACCATCCACAACTACCATCTGGGGCAGTTGTGCGTACATTTTTTTCAAATCCTTAAAGAAAGACTTTGTAGTCAGGTAGTTCCTTGTGGGATAGATTCTGGCATACACTATCTTTTTAGAATCGGGGTTTATAGCCGCATATAGGAACCAGTACTCACTGCCAAGCTGTACTTTAGTTTCATCCACTACAATGGTGTCTGGTAATTCACCATCATAAGGCTGTAGACACCATCCGAACTTCTGTACCCAGTAATGTACTCCTCTGTAGCTTATCGGTTCAGCCAGATACGATAGTAGTTCTGACGTTTTCCTCAAACTTAATCCCTGCTGGTACAGAAGTATGGATAATGCTATGGCTTTTACATCTCTTCTTTTCCTTTCCACAAAAGATTTAATATCTACCGGTATCAAATCTAATAATGTTTCTAAGTTCATTTTCATCCCCTCATAAATAAGGGGATGAATCCCCTATTTATTTCTTAACTGAACAGTGCCTCTGTTACTATAAAAAAGGAGTTTATATTAAACCTCTGCGACGTTCGCTCCTGTATTCATTAACAAGGTTTACAAACTCTTTTTCTTTTTCTTCCATGTATTTTTCTTTAGCAAATTCATTCCATCTGGAAATTGCGGATTCAAGTTCTTCTGGGTCAACTATTGCAAAATCATCAGCTCTTTGGATGGATACTTCTTTTAAAATCGGGATGTTGTTTTCAAAAAATGCCTCAAATGCCGCATGAGACAGGTCATCAGATACTATAACCGCTTTAATACCGGCATTAATCAACATTGATGCTGTTGATGCTCCCCCACCACTTGCATCTTCCAGATAAACAATATCTCCCGGTTTAAGTCCATATAGTTGTTTTGTTTTTGATATATCATCTTTTGTAAATGAATTTACAATTTTAACAGGTATACCTTCCCCTTTAATCTCCATCTTGCGTATTTGTTTGAGTTTGTTAATCTGTGATTTTAATTTTTTAAGGGATTTATTCTTATTTTTGAGTTCGGATTTAAGCTTTGATATTTTATTATCACGAATCTTTATCTCTTTTTCTTTCTTTATCTCTTTATTCCTTTCACTCATCAGATTATCAATTTTAAACTCAAGACTAGAGATCTTTTTATCCTTCTTCTTTTTATCCTTTTTTAGCTGGTCGATATAGTCCTGCATATGTTTAATTTGTGATTTCTGGCGGTTGATAGTTTCAACCAGTTTCTGGTAATCATCAGGTTTTTCCTCCTCAACATACTGTTTTTTAACCAGTTCCCTTTTAGATTCTTCCTCTTTTTTGGGTGTTTTAACCTTTTCGATAGCATCCTCTATCGTGTCACCGTGCATAACATATAATTTTACATGGTCTTTATCAACATCATACGGTGACCTTTTCTCGACTTTGGAAAACACATTTTTGTAATTCCTGTAACTATAAAGAGCTGCTGCAAGTGCATCACGTTCATGGTCATTGGAATACCCATAGGGTTTAGATAATGTGATTTTCTCTTCTGATGAGAGCCTTGTGTCAGGTCTACCTTCTATCGCCTTGAAACTGCGGCGTATTTTTTCTACAGAATTAGGAGTGGGTATTACATCTGTTGCTATGATGACAGGTTTACCATATTCTGATACCAGTTTTACAACCTCATCATGAGATATACCCCGAAAACTTTTCAGATATAAAAGTTCTGCATCCAGTGACAGAACCGCTATACCTACAGTTGTTCCCGGATCAATCCCAACGATGGTGTATTTCCTTTTCTGTTCATCATGCTTATCCAAGGGTATATACTTTATTTTATCCCGCTCAACACCTTTTACCTTCACCTGCACATCTCCCCCAACACCTGAACGCACAGGTACTTCATCACGTCTTGCATAAACTGTAAACTCACACCTTACATATCCACCATAACCTTTTGTTATTTTGGAATCATAGGTATACCCTTCTTCGTTGGAGAAATTTTTTAATGTGGTATCTATATCTCTGCATTTTTCTTTAACCGCACCGTGAACTTTTCTATGATAGCGATTTTGACTCCATCCACCCCTCCCAAGTGACCTTGCACGGCTTACTTTTATTTTAGTAATATTTTCAAAAAGGGATACTTCAGACCCCACACCCATTGCTGCAAGACGTGCACAGACCTCTGCTTCATCATTAGGGTTGAACTGATTAAGTTTTAGATTATTTTCGTTGGCAAGTCTGACAAGAGATTTAGGATGTATACCACCGGTAACCTGCACAAGCCTAACTTTTTTTGGCAGGCGTTCAAGGAATTGTATAAGATTTTTTTTATTTTCTGCAAGTTCAAAAACATTGTCAAGAGCTATGATATCAGGACGGTCTTTGTGAACCATCCTCAGGATTTTATGTCTATGAACCATCGTATAATGGGTGATTTCACCATCTTTTAGCACAGCAACAGAATATTTTGGTACTTCTTTCGATTTAGGAGAACCTTTCGCTATATCAATACCGTATATTGTTACTGCATCAATATTATTTTCCATAATAACTATTTTTTTATTTTTCTGTGATGTATAAATTTATATCAATTACCCATTTTTGATATATTCTATAATATTATATAGGTCTCTATTAACCTTATATTTTCGGTTGAAATAAGTCAACACATTGGAGACATCCCTTTTTAAAAGTTCAGCAGCATGAGGGTGTTCTGGAGTTATATATTGAGGCCAGTCGATTATCTCTACTCCTTCTGGATGAACAAATATATTGTACTCACTCAAATCTGCATGTATAATTCCCAATGAATAGGAATTTTTTATCTGCTGTATTATTTCATTAAAAAACCAGTCAGGTTCAAGAAGTTTGGTCTTTGTAAGTTCACTGCCTTTTGCAAAATGCATTACAACAGCATTTCTATTCTGGTCGACCGGTTCAGGTACTGATACATCAGGATACAGGTTTGTTAACACTTCATATTCCCGTCTTGCAGAAAGACGAGACGCATAAACCCATGAATAATGTTCTCTGTCAACCAGATGGTCACGTATCCTTTTAACACTTTTGAAACTACTTATTCCTTCCCTATGGAATTTGATAACCACACTGATCGGTTCTTCTATCGCAAGTTCAGGTTCTTTTATCCCTTCATGAACAACCGATTCTTTACCATATCCAATTTCATCCCCTATTGCACTTATAGAACCTCTTTTAACCAGAGCATTGAGTGCAAGTGTATCATAACCGTTAAAATATATGTGATATCCTTCATAGGGAGTCCTTGTACCTATCACAACATCCTCTTTAACAAGATTATCCAGCCTGTAAAAAAGTTCATCGGATGGAATTTTTGTGTACTTGACAATTTCTTCTAAGGGCACCCATTTATAGTGTTTCATCCCTACTTCAATACCTGTCAGTATTCGTATGTCTTTGTTATCCAGGTTTTTGAAAAATTTCATTACATCATATATCATCAAATTCAAGTGGTATTCATCATTAAAGATACTTTTCGGTGATGGTAACCCGATTCAATATTCTGATAGGATTATTTTAAATAATATGATGGACAATCTTTTTTGTAATATGGGGGTTAAGTGGTGATAATATATGGTTGATATATTTGCTACTATCTGGAGTATAATAGTTTTAGCATCAATTGTCTGGGTGATATATGACGTTTTAACCCAAAACAAGTCATTGAGCAGTATTATGAAAGTTTTCTGGATTATAATAGTTCTGGTACTGGGAATAATAGGCGCTATCCTGTATTATTTCTTGGGGAAAAAGAAGTGAACTACCGCTGAGTTAAAGACTCAGAGGCTTCAGAAGAAGTTTGCTTTACCGACATGTGTTGCCGAAAAACCTTATTCTTCCTGGGGAGTTCACGTTCCCACTATCGATTATCCCTGAGAGGGAATCACCGGTTACCTTTCTCAAGATGTTCAATGCACCGTTGATATCGGCATTAATCAGTCTACATGTTGACGACTGGAAGATTCCTCGTTTCAATCTCTTACCAAGATATTTTTTATGTTTTCTGATAGGTTCAAGTGCCAGTGCATCAACCTTGCTGGTATAAGCCTCATCTACTTCGTGATACTTAATACCATGGTATTCACATTTTGAAGCTAATTTCTGTTTAAATCTAGCAAACGATATCGTCTGGAAGTTCTGGGTGTTTTCTTTGCCGATATTCTGCTCCTGTTTTATCTCTTTCATCTCTCCAATCACAATATTACCAATCCGATTTTCCAGACAGTGTTTAACAATGTGATTAACACACTGGTTCATGAAATCATTTATCTTCCAGAATCTTTTCCTTGAGAACTGGTTCATCTTCAAGCCATCATCAACATTCTGTTTATCGTAGACTGACTGCAACCTGCTCTTCTCCTTATTCCATCAGCGGTTGTAAGATTTGATACCCCTACTGTCCAGTATGAAGGCAGTCCCACTGGTCGTTACGCAGGTTGCAAAATTGTCTACTCCAAGGTCTATCGATAGATGGCTATTGTAATCCAGTTCAGCAATCTCTCCGTCTTCATGATAGACAAATTCTATCTCGAACATCTCCCCTTGTATTACGGTACAATCCTGACCTGATTGATGTATTGACCTATTATGTTGTTAGGTATCTTGAAATACAGGTACTTGGTTCCATAAGTTCTGTAATAATCTAAACCCAAAGATAATCTGATTTTATCGTCGATAACCTTCAGTTGATCTTTCTTGAATGTACAGATGAAGTTGCCGTCTTTATCCAGATATTTTGGTAGGGAAACCGGCTTTTCATAATCTCTTTTCTTCTTTTTATCCAGAAGTTTGAAGAACGATTTCATACTCCTATCTACAGTTTCTATAGTATTCTGAGCAGCCTGTGAAGGCAGAAGCTTGTAGTTATCGTTCTCTTTAACCATGTGATAAGCTGATTCGCGCTTCAGATATTTTCCATTAGCAAAGAAATACTGCCTAATAGTGTACAATGTATAATTGTACAGGTTCTTGGACAGTCTGGTCAATCTCTTCAAGGTCTCATAAGTTTGCTTATCTGCACGGAGATGGTTCTTCTGGGTCAGATACATGTATTATTATACAATCGTTTATCAAAATATTTAAAAATTTGCTACTGTTTATTTATGCATACCTTAATGCTGAATAAATCATGTTTTATATATATTTATAAAGTTTATTCAGATTATTCATCAAGTCGGTTTTTTGCCTCTTCAACTTCATCAATAATACCTGGATATGTACTGAAAAGGGACAATATATCAAGCGCTGCAACAAGGTCAACAATACCAAGTGCAGCCACAAGATTTCCGTCACTTGAATGCAGTGGTGTTACTACAACTGGTCTGCCTTTATACACACCTTCCTGAGGGACGTCCCTTATTGTTTTATCTGTTTTAATTACCTGTTCCAGTATAGGACCTGTATAATCTCTATCTACTACTTCCCCTCTTTCCATGCGTATTCCGTTTTTGTTTTTACTGCGGATGGTTATAGGAATTCCTATCAACGTATGCATAGCTACAGCCAGTGATTCAAGGTCGTCTGGACTGGAATTTTCAGTGATTTTTATGTCACCCATTTTACCTACCTTATATAAATAAATGATTTAAAACAATAATAGATTTTCGCTTAAAATCATCATCCTTTGTTCCTGATGTATTCATAAGCTTTTGCAGCTGCGATCGCACCATCACTTGCAGCAGTAATAACCTGCCATAAAGGACTTTTTCGACAGTCTCCCGCAGCATAAATACCCTCAACAGAGGTTTCCATGAATTCATTGGTAATGATAAATCCAGATTCATCTTTTTCTACATCTATAAGATCTGTGTTGGGGTCAATTCCCACGTATATAAAAACACCATCGATTGATATTTCACTTAATTCATTAGTGTTTAAATCTCTAAGCAATGCTGATTCAACAAAATTGTTGCCTTTTACTTCCTCAAGAACTGTGTCCCATAAAAACTCTATATTGTCTCTTGAACGTGCCCTGTCTTCCAGAACCTTTGAGGCTCTTAATTCATCTCTTCTGTGTACCTGATAAACCTTGTTTGCTACATTGGATAAAATCAACGCATCCGATATCGCAGTATTACCCCCGCCTACAACAATCACATCACGTTCCTTATAAAACGGGGCATCGCATGTTGCACAGTAGGATACTCCTCTGCCATAATAAGTGTCTTCTCCGGGTATTCCCAGTTTGCGGGGTTTTGCTCCTGTTGCAATAATTACTGCTTTTGCCTCAATATCTACATTTTCATCAGTGGATAATACTATTTTATCGTCTTCGGGTCTAACACCGGTAACACCCTTATTTTCAATCGGAACACCTATGCTTTCAGCATGTGCTTTAAAGGTGTTCATCAATTCCATTCCGTTAATAGATGAAAATCCCGGATAATTTTCTACCTCCTGTGAGGATGATATCTGCCCTCCAATTGCCGTTCTTTCCAGCAAATAAGTATCAAGACCGTATCTGACAGCATAAATTCCGGCTGCAATCCCTGCAGGACCCCCTCCGATAATAATCAAATCATTCATAAAACAACACCTCAAGTAATCGCTTTAATTGCTTTATCTTTATCAGGCACTCCAATAAAAGCAACTTCACCATCTACAATTGTTGCAGGAACCCCGCGTATTCCATGCTCGGATATTACATCCTGTCCCTCTTCAGAATCCACATCAAGTTCTTTATATTCAAAATCATATTTCGAGTGCAGGTCTTCCCAGAGTTTAATTGCTGAAGGACAGACGTGACACCATTTCGCATAAAGCAATGTTACTTTAACCACACAAATCACTCCTTAAGAATCCAAAAATATTATCTGATTAAGGCTATATCAAATTAATTGTTTTTTGCTTTTAAGTATTATCTGCTTTCTTTATGTCAGAAAGAAGATGATTCATTCTTGCAAGATTATTTTTATCCAGTAAACTGCCATATTCATCAAGCAGTTTTTTTAATTCGTCCAGACTATCACTATTTACCGGCTTACCTCTGGACAACCTGAATTGAAGATCTTCATATAGCTTAATCAGTTCTGGAAATACTATCCTTGGATACGTTTTTGCCACTTCCCCAAATAAATTCACAGCTTTAGGAGAAGGTAGAACGAGATATTTATCAAAATCTTTTTCAAAACCGGAAAGATGGTTTGCTCTTATAAACCCAAGTTTTTTGAAAAAATTCTGTGCTCTTTCGTTATCAGGTTTAGTTACTATACATGAACCCAGAAGATATTGCAATGCAGCTGACAGAAGCGTTTTTCCAATGCCTTTCTGCCTATATGATGAATTGATTTCAATACTTCTTAATAAACAACACTGATTAGTATATTCAAATCTTGTAAAGCCAACCAAAACATTTGGAATTGAAAACGCTACCACAATAATATGGCCTGAATCAATCGATGATTTCAAGAAGAAACGGTAGGGTGTAGCAAATCTGTTGCGAAAATAATTAAATCCATTGACATCCACATTTATTTTAAGTTTATCAATACTATTACTGGATTCGGGAACTGCATATACTACATTACCCGTCCTGTATAAAATTTTGAAACCGTCCATAAAAGATACGTTATGTATTTATAAAATAGCGTTTGTATCTACCCTTCTTCTGAGAATATATATGGGATTGGTTTTCCAGTTTATCAAGAATTTCAGACAAATTTTTAGATATTGTATTGCCGTCGGAATCCGACTGTTTTTCCAACTGTTTAAAGGTAGCTGTTTCCATATTTTTAAGCGTTTCAAAAACAGTTAAATCATCGTTGTCTAATTCACCATCAGTATTATTGATATCTGGTTGTATGGATGTATCCTGAATATTTGATATCTGGGTTTTTATGGACGAGAGTTCATCCTCAATTTTTGTTAATTTGTCATCATCAACTTTATTCTCAAGCACGGATTGTATATTTTCAAGTGATTCCAGTATTTCTTGTTTAAACGATGTTAAATCATTGTTCATATTCTGGATTTTTTCATCCATTTCCATGAGATCATTTCTTTCTGCTTTTGCATCCAATCTGCTTTCCAAATCCGTTTCATAAGTTTCCGTATCATTATCTGGTGAATTTTGAATATCTGCAAGTCTTTTATTCAATGTTTTGATAGCACGGGTATGCAGATTTATAGCATTGGTCATTTCTTCAATCTGGTTATTGATTGCGGATATGTTTTCAGAGTTGTTATCAATACTTTCTGATTGTTTATTTTGTATTTCGTTTATAGATTCCAGGTCTCTGGAAAGGTTTGATGTTTTATCTTTGAGATCTATCAGTGAATCATTCAACTCGTTTAATTTTGTTTCATGAATTGTTACCTTATCAACTGCATATTCAAGGCTACCGGTCTCCACAAAAGACCTGAAATCCCGACCTTCATAACTTGGGACATACACAGATAGTTTATTGTAAAGTTCAACATACGTTCCATGTATCTGCTTTCTTGATACCAGTTTTGATTCAACAGCCTCTGAGAGTTTTTTTACCATAAACCTGTTGTTTTCAAACCTGAAAAAATCCACACCCGGGCTTGATTCCCTGACTTCTCCTATCGCAGAATTTACTATATTGGATACTTCATGTTTCCCGTAGACATCAAGCATAGCAGACAGTAGGTCATTTAATGTTTTTGCGTAGGTAATCTCAAGTACATCTGGAGGGATTTTTCCTGGATCCACTCCTTTTTTGTTTAATGCATCTTCTTCTTTGGCAATCCTTTTAAGACGTTTTGAAAAACTGTTAAAACTATAGTTTAATTGATTGAAATCATCATAATTAGTTTTAGTTTTAACATCATCTTTTAATTGTGATATCGTTTGGCTGTTAGAGTCTGTACGTTCATCAACATATTGTTGCAGATTTTCAAGTCTGGATTTCAGGTCTGATATTTCATTTTCCAGTTCTTTTTTGTCAGACCTGTCCATATACTCGGTAACATTCTTTTGGGATTGTGTTTCAGGGTTACCTGATGAGTCCACATTTTTTGTTTCATTATATGCAGATGACCTGGCAGGAACCAGTTTTATATCATTTCCAGTATCCAAAGTTTCACCATCCAATAAAGGTTATAAAACAAATGCCTCCAGTTTACGTTTTATATCAGGTAGCCATTCATTTTTACACATATCTGCAACATAATCCCCATGAAGGGGACGTATCTGGTCTTCTATCACCATTTCTACAAGCAGTATCCACTCATTTTCAGTCATCCATTTGGGAGATGATGCAATTTCATTAAACGCCATAGTAAGAACCTGGTCTACTTCCCCCCGACCCATCACACTGCTTATCTTGGATTTGATATCATCAAGGATCTCCATATTCTTCTTATATTCAGAAGATTGTGTATACATCTCATCAAATACCCGTTTTGACAGGGCTCGTAGTTCATTTGCAACATCTTCTGAATACTGGGACAATTGATCAGATGTCATCGGTCTCTGCTCAAATATATGAAGCATTACTTCCCTTGTTGTATCGATTATTTCCATATTTTCTGTAAGGTTTACCTTCTGGGTAAAAAGAGAAATTAAAAGCGCACCCCTCCCAACTGATGAAAATATAACAGTTCCAAACTGATATTCAACTATTGATTGTAAAAGACCGATTTCAAGTTGCTGGCTTATATGTCGGAGATTGTTGTTTATAACATTGGTAAATTCAAATATTCTTGAGCCTAAATCCTCGGGTATATAAGAAGCATAGATTTTTCCATCTACACCTGCAAAAAGTACTACATCCACATCACTTATCTGATACATCCTTTTAAGCTGGGATTCCAGTGCGAATTTTAAGAGGGATACGTCCTCAAGTTCTTCTTTTACCTTTTTTACCACATCTACCACACTCGATGATTATCCGGCTAATTCTTCCAGTTCACTAAGGTCTTCTATTTCAACAGTGTCGCCCTCTCCACCCTTATTTTCCTCATCTGATTTATCAAAGGATTCTGTTGTCTGCTGTGATGATTCGTTACTGGATTGTTCACTTTGACTGGAAGATGTGTTATCTTTATCAACATTTTCCGAACCTGATACATCATCTTTTTTGATTGCTTGTGTCAAACCATAGGTCTCAAACAGCATTTGGAGTGTTTCTTTGGGAGAGAATGAATATGACCAGTGTTTTTTCACATAACGTATTTTATCAAGAAACATCTCCGATGCACCAAGGTCAGAGGCAGTCTTAATAGCTTTATCAAACATGCCGTCGTATTTATTCGCGTCTTCTGGAGAGACTACAGGGGTTGTCTTTGCAACTACACCAATTCCGCGAACGAATATATAGGGGTACACTTCTTCTCCGTGCCTTGTTGCACGCATTTTGATGATTTCCAGTGAACGATTAAATGCTCCTCCTATAGGTCTGTAAGTTAAATGAACTGCACCGTCTGATAAATAAACAGGGATTAATACATCTTCACCTATAGTTTCCCCGGGTGCTGAATGTTCTTCAGTGGTTACAAGAACTGCTCCCAGTTGTTTGAGAGTATAAAAAAGCTTGGTTATAAGCTCACGTTGTTCCTTTTTATCACTGATAGACCAGATTAATGGTGTCAAAGGGTCGATAACAACTCTTGTCCTAACCGAATAATCTTTATTCGCCTCCACCAATGCAGGCAACTGTTCTTCTACCAGTTGTTTAAAATCTTCTCCTTTTGTATGGAAGAAGAACAGTTCTCTTTCATGGTATTTTTTCATATCAAAACCGAGTTTTTCGGCTTCTTCAAGAATCTGTTCAGGTGGTTCTTCCAGGCTTACATATAAAGCATTTTCACCATTTTCCAGACCATACATGATGTACTGCATTGCAAAAGTTGATTTACCTGTTCCACTTGATCCCACTACAAGCAGTGTTGTGTTGTCACGCAATCCTCCTTCTATTACCCTGTCAAGACCTGCAATCCCTGTGGGTATTCTGTCTTCATCCATATTTGTCACCAAAACTTTTAGCTTTCTGAATCAGATTCGTGAACAACTTCGCCTTTTTCAATCGAAAGAATAAGGTCTTCATCGTCATCAAAAGGATAAGCCTTCTCAATATAGATGGACTCGATGGATTCGCCCCTTATCATTACCAGATTACTAATGTGTTTCCAGCCGTTAACTGTCTTTTGTACTGCATCTTTTAATAATATATTAGTATAGCTGTAGTCCACTTTTTCACAATATCCCCTGTAATGTGCATTATCTGTTATTACACGGATATAATTACCTAAAAAATTTGTAAGTGATTCACAAAAATCATCAGATATATTTTGAGTCATAAGCCATCTCCGTTTTTACTTTTGTTTTTTCTTCATTTTTTCAAAGAGCTCAGCAAAACTCTGGGTATCCTTGGATTCTTCTTTAGCTTCTTTGGATTTGTCACTTTCATTATCCTGTGTTTGTGTGTCAGATGATTGAGACTGGGACTGAGACTGAGACTGTTGAGTATCACTTTCATTTTGGACTTTTTGTGCCATTTCACCAAATGCAGCCCCAAAGGTCTTTTTCTTTGACGCGATTTCGGCAAGTTCTTCTTCCTTTTTCCAAGGTGGCTCAAACTCTTTTTCTTCTACATCTACATTACCAGCATATTGTAGATAGGCATCACCAATATCTGTGAGATTACCGTTTTCAATTAATTTGTATACAGTAAGTGTATCAATTCTTTGCTGTATATCCGCTTCATCAAGTTCTGATGGACGTTCACCATGTAATATTCTTTTATCATAACTGTCAAGCATTATCTGATATGCTGATATTGGTTGCAGGTCAACCTTGAATTTACAGAGTTTATCCCCATCCTTTACACATTCGATTTCCTCGACAGTGCATTCCAATTCAAGGTCTTCAGTAAAAAACCGGTGCAAAGCATCCGAAGTGGCTACACAGACTTTCTGGTTTTCAAGTGCCGGATACAGACTGCAAACCGGACAATTGGGAACTGCAAATATATAATGCATAGGTGCATAGGATACCAGTTGCATATCACCCAGTCCAATTTTTTTAAACAGGTTCATGTGGAACTTGTACAATGGGGTGGATTTTATTGAATTTATATCATGAGCCTTCAGAAACTTACGCGTTTCACTCCACGGTACTTTAGACTTTGGAAATTGGTCACTAATTTTTTCCTGTATCTTTAACATCTTGCCGAATGCACCCATTGATTCTGCAAAACTGCCCCCACCATCAATTGGTGGCGGACTCTGGGATTCATCATTCATAAATGGTGGTAAATCATCAGACATATACAAATACCCCTTTAAGTTCATAACATTGATTACATGATCTCCTGAAGCTTTTTCAATCCTGTATTGGTAAGTGCTCCGCCATTATCGCATAATTGCTGGTCTTTTAAGTTCTTGAAGCTGTTTGTTAAGGTGTCAGCATCAACTCCAATGAGGAATCCCAATTTCTGGAAATCGGTGACTCCTGTATAGAGGAGATACAGCAATTTTTTATCAATATCAGATAACGACTGAGATTTCTGGGAACTACCACACATCGGCTGCAGGTAATTTTTCAATGTGTTTATGATAGATTCATTACCTGCCAACAGTGCAGTCGAAGAAACATTGGTTCCCTCGACCAGATGCGATTCTTTTACATAATCAATTATTAAAACATCTGAAGCACCTGTCGCTCTCTGTGCTTTTGTTTTGATAGAACTGGTAGGTTCCCTGCCAATCATAGTAATATTTTTTAAAGGTATTGTTTCCCAGCCGTTTCCTACTGAAAACCAGAGATTGATATTGGTTAAATACATCACGCCCTTTTCCCAGTTGTTGGAATACAGGGAATTTCCCATCATCACCGCATTAGTAATATAATGCAAATCTACCTTTGCAATACCCTGTTCTTGAGCCATAATCACACCAGCTGATATAAAACTAAATATATTTTTAATCCTGTATATCTGTTAACACTTAAAAATCTTCTGTTATTTAACTGAATTTCTGGGTATAACCAAACAAATATTTATCACTGAGAATATTGAAAGAATTTGGATTTTCTATCTTGACAATCATAAGTTATCACCCTTGAACTTGGGAAGAAAATATCGTTCCCTACCACAGTTAGAACATATTATAGAAACACCATCTTTGCCATCCGAACTTATACATTCTTTTGCACTGAATTCACCGCATATACATGGAGACATTAATTTACGCGACTCAGAATAATCTTGGTTCTGAGAATACATTGAAAACTCTGATTGGATAAGCTTCTCTGAACAATTTTCTAAATTCCTGGTTAAAATTTTAGAATAAAATTTATCTCTGCATTTTGTTATTGTATCCATCAAAAAATCCACATTTTCATTGTATAAATTGTTTTTATCCTCATGTGGTAATATCAGATATCCTGGATGATTTGCAAGATTAATAGGACTGTTTTCTTCCGGATATTTGAAATTCAAGGATAAAAAGAAGTTTTTAGCACTATTGTTAACAGGTTTTGTTATTATATGACCCGGTAGTACCAGGGACAGTATGTCCAGCAAAATTTTACCATAACCGTTTCCTTTTTTTGATGATGAAATCTCTATGCCTCGCAGTACATAGACAGGTTTACTGTTAGTGGATGTATGGCTCCACTTTTCAGCCATTGTCCAGCCAACTACCGTGTTTTTAAGTAAAGTGGTTATAAATACCACATTTTGGCGATTAATCCAGCTTTTAAAATTTTTAGAATAATCAGACATCCCAAGGTGTTTTTTAAAATAGGTAAAATGTCCAATATTTAGTTTATCAAGTTCTGAAGGATATTCCAGTATACAGTATACCATTCCATTATTGGACTTTGCAAGATCTATCATAGTAGTCATATCTGTTTTTTTATACGGGTAGTTCAAATTAGTTATAAATTATCGGCTTTGCTCTGGTCGTTTATACTGGATAATGAAAACATTTCTTTTATTTTGAATATGTTTTCAAACGCCTTGTTGTAAACTTTCTTGTGAAGTTGACTTTCATATTTTGAATACTTTAAATCATCATGTATAGGATTGGGTCTGTCAAGCAGGGCATTAATGACACTGTGACATAATTTGCCGTTGTGTTTGTGATATCCACCTTCCATAAGAATTACAAAATTTTCCGGAAATACGGATTTGATACTTCTTATCATCTGATAGTAACCCTTTGAAGTCAAATTCATCTGTACAGTTTTTTCCTGATAATAACCATCAAAACCACAACAGCAAATCAAAAAATCCGGAGAATGACGTTTTATCAAAGGGATTATCACTTCATCAAAAGCAAGTTTGTATTCAACATTTTCAGACCCCACCGGCATTTCAATATTGATGTTATACCCTTCTCCTGCACCTTCTCCTATCTGTGACATAAAACCTGTACGGGGATAGAAATCATGAGGAGAGCGATGTATGGATAAGGTTATTACATCAGGGTCATCGTAGAATATATCCATTGTACCGTTACCTGCGTGTGCATCCCAGTCTACAATCATTACTTTCTCTATCCCTTTTTTTTGCTGGAGATATCTTGCAAGTATGGCTGCATTGTTGAAAATACAAAATCCACCATACCTCGATTTACCGGCATGATGTCCTGGTGGACGCAGGAGGGCAAAAGAGTACGAATAATTATTATCAATAACAAGTTCTGCAGAACGGATTGCAGCACCTGCTGACATTTTTGCTACATCATAGGTATCTTTAGTTACATAGGTACTGTCCCCAAGGAAACCTCCTCCTTTTTTAGAATAGTTTTTTATAAAAGATACATAGGATTTAGTGTGTATTTTCAACAGGTCTTTTTCTAAGGCTTTATCAATATCAGTTACCAGATTACACCGGTCATCGTTGAATATCTTGTTGTCTTTAAGATACTGAAAAGCGTCAATTAACCTTTCAGGTTTTTCAAAATCAGGAATTTTCAAATTGCTACATGCATGAGATGAATGATCCTCATAATACAAAACTGCAAGATTGGGATTATTCTGATTTAACTCAGTACTAACATCAGTTGGATTTTTGGTTTCACTGTTTTGATTAATGTTATTTAACTCCGATTTTAAATCGTTGGGTTCTGGAACATTTGTACAGACTGATTTTTCATCATCTATATTAACTGAACAATATCCATAATATCCATAGTCTTTGAAATTATCCATAAGTATCTGGTTCAGTTCTTTTTTATTTTTGGAACCATCGATTATGCTATCTTCCCCATCGAAATTTTTATTTTTATGTGTACACATTGACATGCAACCTAACCAAACTATATTTACTGGACACGTATCCATACAGGTTCAAATCTTCCAGAATATTTCTCACCCATATTTTCAAAAACAACCGTTGGTTTGTTTATAGAAACTATTCCAGAGGCTTCAGGAATAACCTCCCATGTTTGTTTTACGGTTTGACCAGGGGCAATTGTTCCAAAATCTAAGGTTGGGTTTTTAACTTTTAATGTATTACAATATACAGCTACAACTTTAAAATTATTATAAGGTTTTTTGGATGGATTTTTCACCCATACATCAATTTTTGATTTTTTGCCGACTTTATTTTGAGTTGAGGGTACAAATTTCACAAATTTTGCAAGTGTTTCTTTTTGTAATGGATGGGTGTCAGAAAGGTCAACATCATTTACTTCTGAAGAATCCGAACCTTTATTTTTAGTATAAACCAAAACCCCTATAACTGAAAAGATGATTAAGATATACAAAACATAATTTGGCTCTTCATCATCTGTATCTGAAACACTGGCAGCTACGTTTTCTGATTTGTTTTCGGATAGATAATACGGTTTATTAAATGATAAATTGGTTATTATCCATCGATTATTTTTCTTTTCAAGTTTAAAATGAAAATCCTTTTCAGACGGGTTGATCCTATTGCGGTTCAAATTAAATTCTGTTATTCTACAGTGTGCAGTAATTACTGCTTTATCGCTGTTTACAGTCTGGTCTTTTAGATTTATATTAGCTATCCCGTCTTTTACAAAACCTTCATCACGAAATATTTGTTTCATAACTTCTGGATAGGGATATTTACCCCCCTCATAAAAAGAATGAGCGTTTTTAAAATCGGTTTTGTTCACTTTATCCAGAAAACTTAGAATCGTCTCATTTACTGGTTTTACCTGTTTATTTTCAGAACAGCCAGATAAACAGATAGAGGCCAATATGAAAAAAATTGTTAGTATGAAAACCCATTTTTTCATATAAAGCCTCCTGATGATGTCAACGGTTTATTCTCTGTTTCTTTGAATCATATAGGATGCAGAAGCAATCAACACCAATAATAAAACAAATAAAGAGATTATAAAGGACATTTTTTCATAGAAAGGTTTCTTGTAAATATTTAAACTTGTAGCATAACCAAATTGTGTGGTGTTGCCAACGTTTGACCTCTGTGTAATACTTTTACCTTCAACAACTGTTCTCCCGTTTTCAGTTGAATTTTTAATATTGTCAAGACCATCAATAGTATTAAGATTTACATCTTCAGGAAGTGTTATTTCCATATTTTTTATTGAAGGATGACCCTGTATCCAGATTTTGTGATAACCTTCAGAAATTTCAGAAGGAATTGTGAATTTGATTTCAGTCATAACCCGTAATTCTTCTTTATTTATAGTCCCCACTGCATTTTCAAATTCCATGTCCAAGGATTCCATTTCAATGGAAACGTTGCCATCATCGATGGATATGTATTCTGGATATTCTGTTTTTCTGGATTCGGTATAGTTTTCTTTGAATTTGTCAACTTCAGAACTATTTATACTGCTGTCGTTGTTAATATCCAGACCTTTCCGGATGTTTAATGCATTGTCACCGGTATATGATTCGTTGATTATGAAATTGATGTTATCCGCTTTGATATCAATATCGTTTGTATATACTGCATCTGCTGATGAATTAAACATCATGCAAGTGAATAAGAGAATAATAAATACTGTAAAGATTCGTTTTTTCATGGTATCACTGGAAAAAAATGTGAAATGTGGATTGGACAATCCACATTCTTTTTAAATCTTTATTTCATTTCAGGGGTACAGAGAGATTCTCTTGTCAACACCATAGGATGGTGGTGTCATGAAATCGATCTGTTTGGATGTTCCAGACTCTGGTGTCAGTGTAATGGATACTGAAGTCCTTGTATCAAGTTTCAATTCAGAATCTACTGGATTATTGGGCACGGACATACCATTAACCATATAAGAGGCTTTTGCTGTTGTTTCTGTAAGTGTTGAAACGTTTAATGTTACAAGGTCTCCCCTGTTCATAACAGGATTGGTTTTTGAGAAACTATTATCTTCATCTCTTATAGAATTGAGCGAAAAGTGTTCCTTTGAGTAATTCATAGTATTGGAACCATTTAATCCTGATTCATTATGCTCCAAAACATTCCTTTCATCTGAATCACTAATTGTTATTATGAGCTGACTCAAATCCATGGCAGTTGCACCAGCACTTACTCCTGTACGAATCTTGAGATAATCTATTGTGTTTGATAAACCACTTGTGTTATTAGCTCTTATACCTTCAATCGCCTTGATATCCATATTTGAAGATACTTCGGCAGTTGCTTCCTGACCTGTGGACTGTGCTCTCTGCTGCAGGTTGCCTGATGTCTGAATCAGTACTGCGGCTGCAACGGCTGCTACAAGTACCATTGCAATAAAGATAATCAGGGTGCCTATTCCAACCTGACCCTGTTCATCTTTCATGAATAGATTTTTCAGTTTTTCCATTTTTATACATTCCTCCGTAGATTATTCCTTATGTTAGATAAAATCCAATATTTTATTTGGATCTACAAATTTTATTTAATGTTTTTTTAATATAAAAATAATGTGGTTTGAAATGTCAAACGTTAAACAAATAATTAAAAAAATAAATTAAAAAGGCTATTAACCTTTTTTAAATCTCAGGGATATAGTTGAATCCTTTTATCAACACCATAGGAAGGAGGTGTCATGAAATCCAACTGTTTAGTTGTACCTGCTTCTGGTGTCATGGATATAGATACAGTAGTCCTTGTATCAAGTTCCAACCCAGACTCAGTTGTATTAGAGCTGTTTACAGTGGAAATATCAATATCATCGATATTATTATAATCGAGAGAATCACTTGTTATCGTTGATACATTTATTTCTACTAAATCCCCGCGATTCATAACAGGATTAGATTTTGAAAAACTACCATCTTCGTCCCTTGTAGCAGACATTGAATATTGTTCTGTTGAATTATTGTTGTTTATTATATCATAACCATCTGGTTCATATGTATCATTACCGTAATATTTCAGAACATTTCTTTCATTCGAATCGCTGATGGTTATAACAAGTTGACTCAAGTCCATGGCTTGTGCACCAGCACTTATACCTGTGCGGATTTTTAGGTAGTCGATGTATGGTGTTAGGTTGTTATCCCCCGAATCAGCTCTTATACCTTCAATTGTCTTGATATCAAGGTTTGAAGAGACTTCAGCGGTTGCTTCCTGACCTGTGGACTGGGCTCTCTGCTGCAGGTTGCCTGATGTCTGAATCAGTACTGCGGCTGCGACAGCTGCTACAAGAACCATTGCGATGAAAATAATCAGGGTCCCGATTCCTACCTGACCCTGATCATCTTTCATGAATAGGTCTTTCAGTTTTTCCATTTTTATACATTCCTCCGTAGTTTATTTGGATTTATATGTCTAAATATATTTAGACTTATAATAAAGTCTAAAGTTTTTCTGATATAAAAATTAATTGGTTTGAAATGTCAAACATCTAACCGCAATTTTTTATTCAAATTAAAAAAATATAAATTACATAAATTAATTAGAAAGAATTGATTAAAATGAATTCAGAAATCATTTTAAATATACTCATATGTTTAGCAATAACGGTATCATCATTTACTCTGGCATGGGTCCTGGGTAAAAATAAACTAAAGCAAAACAACAAACCATCTTTATGGTCTCTTATATCCCTTTGGTTTCTCATTGGAGTAACCTATCTGACTATATCAATAGGTATATTTGCAGAATATTTGCAACATCAATATTTAAACACTGCGATGTTAAACCTTGGTTCAGTTTCATTTGCATTCGTTTCTGTCCCATTAGTATTTTTTATAACCTATGTAATAATCGGTGATAAAAATATTAGTTCCATTATATCATCTGTTTTTGCAATATTTAGTATACTGTATTTGAACTATTTCCACTCAATAAATGCAGGGAATCTAGGTGCAACAGACCATAGCTCAATCATTAGCGTAAGTGGTGACCTAACCATTTATATGTATATCATAGCCCTTTTTATAATCCCCACTTCAATGATATTGGGTTTATTGCTACTGCTATTACTGCAAAAGTTACCAAGAAGTACACATTACAAAAAAACACTTCCACTAGTCGGAATGTCATTAGTGTTTGATTTTATGATGCTGGATGTATTGACCCTTACAGAAACCATGCAATTATCAGCCAGAATATTTATAGTAGTTGGTATTGTACTGACATTCCTTGCTTACTTCCCCCCTGATTCATATCAGAAAAAAATCAGAGTAAACGATTATTCTTAAATATTGAAGGAAAGATTTTATTTATAGACTATGGGGGCTACAATGTCAGAAGAAATTGATGTTGAATTTGAAAAAGAGGTTGCCAGTTTTTATCAGTCCCTTGGAATCAATCAGGGACCCGGCGACCTTCAATATCGTGTTATTCTAAAAGTGTTAAAAAAAAATGATGGTAACGTTACAAGTTTTTCAGAGATAAGAAGTTACACTGACCTTTTTGCTGATAGAGGTAGTATCGGCAGTAAAATGAAAACAGTTTTCCAGCTTGAAGGGCTTGTTAACAAGGTCAAATGGGGCGGTTATACAATCACAGATAAAGGTAGAATCGCTTCAAAATTTCTGGATGAAACAACTGAATTCTATAAAGACACCAGACAATACAAAGATATCCTTGACAGGATGCCTTAACTTTTTTATCCAAAAATCTAACTTTTTGTGCAAAGATGTTATCCCGATAAATTTATCATTATGTACATTTATATACATAAAAGAACTAAAATGTACAGAGGGTTATGGTGCATCATATAATTGGAAATATCATAGATTCTACTAAAAAACGGGTTGATGATTTGAAAAAAAATAACTCGTATTCTGGAATAGACAAAACCGATATTCGAAACATAGAAACAATCATCAATGAAACGAAAAAATATTACAAAGTTCCGGTTATCGCCGAAATTAAACCTGCATCACCAAGCACATTTTATCGGGAGATATCACCGCCAGACGCGGCATCAATTGCAAAGGAAATGGAAAAAGCCGGTGCTGCTGCAATTTCTGTATTGACAGAACCGGACTACTTTCACGGCTCAATTGACAATCTGGACTATGTAAGAAATGAATCAACACTTCCAGTACTCCGCAAGGATTTCATAATCGATGAAACTCAGATGGATGAACAACAAACCGATCTTATACTTTTAATTGCTTCAGTTCTTGGAAACCAGCTGGAAAATTTTGTATCCACAGCGCAATCAAAAGGGATACAACCTCTTGTGGAAGTACATGACAGAAACGAACTTGAAAAAGCCCTCCAGACCTCTGCAAAAATAATCGGAATCAACAACCGCAATCTCAACACATTTGAAATTGACCTGCAAACAACATACGACCTTGCTCCAATTATAAAACAATATGACATAGAAAACAACACCAATCATATCGTAATAAGTGAGAGCGGGATAGATTCTCAAGAGGATGTTAAACAATTAATTAACTCTGGAGCGGATGCATTGCTAATTGGCTCTTCCATCATCAAAAGTGATGATATATACAGCAAAACAAAAGAACTGGTGGAATCACTAAAATAAAAATTCAGACATAAATAAGGAATAAATATGACCAGTAAAGCTACATATGGAAAATACGGCGGGCAGTACGTTTCCGAAATGCTGTTACCCGCTATATCAGAACTTGAAAGAAAATATGAGTATTATAAAAACAACCCTGATTTTTTGAAGGACTTGCATTACTACCTTAATGATTTTGCAGGTCGTGAGACCCCGCTTTATTTTGCCAGAAACTTAAGCGAAAAATACGGAATAAAAATCTATCTCAAACGTGAAGATCTGCTACATGGTGGCGCTCATAAAATAAACAATACACTTGGACAGGCACTGCTTGCAAGATACATGGGAAAACACCGCATAGTAGCTGAAACCGGTGCAGGCCAACACGGCACAGCAACTGCCATGGCGGGAGCTGCATTAGGGCTTGACACAGTAGTATATATGGGAGAAAAGGATGTGGAAAGGCAAAAAACGAATGTCTACAGGATGGAAATGCTGGGTGCAAAAGTACATCCTGTTAGTGCCGGGTCTAAAACCCTGAAAGATGCTATTAATGAGGCTCTCAGGGATTGGGTGAGTAATGTCGATAGCACTCACTACCTTATCGGGTCGGTAGTTGGTCCCCATCCGTACCCCATGATTGTCAGGGATTTCCAGTGTGTAATCGGTAATGAAGTAAAAAAACAAATAATAGAAAAAGAAGGAAAATATCCCGATTCAATTGTCGCCTGTACCGGAGGCGGAAGCAACGCAATGGGTACATTCCACCCATTTGTCGATGATACAGGTGTAAAACTCATATCTGTTGAAGCCGGTGGAGAAAGTATGAAATCCACAAGTAAAGCGGCTCTTCATTCCGCATCACTATGTGTTGGTGAAGAAGGAATTTTACACGGTGCTAAAACCCGGATATTACAGGACAAATACGGACAGATACTGGAATCTCATTCTATTTCTGCAGGTCTGGATTATTCAGGAGTGGGTCCTGAACTTTCTTACTTGAAAGATTCAGAAAGGCTTAACACTGCTGTTGCCAGTGATAAAGAAGCAATCGATGCTTTCCACGAATTGTGTCATCTGGAAGGAATTATTCCTGCCCTTGAATCATCCCATGCCATTGCTCATGTACTGAAAAAAGCAAAAACAGGTGAACTGGGAAACATAGTGGTAATCAATCTGTCAGGCAGAGGAGATAAAGACCTTGACACTGTAATCAAAAGCAGTAAAGGAGAAGGAAATATATGAAAATATCAGAAAAATTTGATAATTTGGATGAAAATGAAGCAGCTCTTATTTCTTATGTTTGTGCAGGAGATCCGTCACCTGATGCTACAAAAAATATTGTCAGCTCACTTGTTAGAGGCGGAGCAGATATCATTGAGCTGGGTTTACCATTTTCAGACCCTATGGCCGATGGACCCTCTATACAGGCTGCTTCAAAAAGATCCATTGAAGCTGGAATGAACCCTGATTTGTATTTTGAGCTGGTTTCATCCATTTCTGACAAGTTCAATATACCATTTGTTTGTATGACCTATTACAACCTTATATACAAAAGGGGTACAGAAAAATTTGTGCAGGACTGCGCACAATCAGGTATAAGTGGTGTCATAGTACCCGACCTTCCAGTTGAAGAGTCAGATGAACTTGCAAATGCCTGTCAAAAAAATGACGTGGATTTAATCCTTATAATTACACCTGTCACAGGCAAGGAAAGGACAAAAAAGATTACTGAAAAATCTTCAGGTTTTCTTTATATTGTATCCAGACTGGGAGTTACCGGTGCACGCAGTGATATAGCCGAAAATACTGGACAACTTTTAAAAATGGTTAATTCATCCATCCCGAAAGCAGTTGGATTTGGTATATCTACACCCGAACAGGTCAAAAATGTTGTTTTATCAGGTGCAAACGGTGTAATTGTGGGATCGGCATTTGTAAATATAATTGCATCAAATGATGACATATACAACAGGACAGAAAAATTTACAGCAGAATTGAAAAATAACTGCTACATAAATTATTCAAAAAGCTGGTCTACAAACCATTGAGGGTCAAACTTTTTCAGGTCTTCATAACCCTGACCTATACCAAGATAAAGTATGGGTTTCCCTGTTATATAAGCTATCGATATTGCTGCTCCGCCTTTAGAATCAGCATCAGCCTTTGTCAGTATTGAACCATCGATAGGAATATTATCATTAAACTGTTGTGCACGTTCAACCGCATCATTTCCTGCTACTGCTTCATCAACAAAAATTATAAGGTCGGGTGAACTTACCCTGCATACCTTTTCAAGCTGTGACATCAGATTTACATTGGTATGCATCCTTCCGGCTGTATCTGAAAGAACTACATCAATACTACGTGATTTTGCATACTGTACTGCATCATATACTACTGCTGCAGGGTCTCCCATTTCCTGGTGCTTTATCAATTTGGTATTAATTTTATTTGCATGTGATTCTATCTGGTCAATTGCACCTGCCCTGAAAGTATCCCCTGCTGCAATCACTGTAGAATAGTTATCATTCTGGAGGAGGTTTGCCATTTTTGCTATGGTTGTGGTTTTACCAGTCCCGTTTACACCCACAAATACAATATGCACAGGTTTTTCCGCATTTTTAAGATATTCATCAAAATCAAATGTGTTTGCAGACATTATATTGTAGAGGGATTTTTTTAGGGCATCCTCAACAATTTTACCGGTATCACTTCCAATCCTCCTGCGGGTCCCCACCAGTTCATTTTTTACAGATTCAACGATTGCTTCAGAAACCGATAGTGCAATATCATTTTCAAGTAAACCCATTTCAAGGTCCCAGAGTGTATCCTGGATATCATCTTCATCAAGGACAAATTCCCTTTTAAAAACAAATGCTTTGGCTTTTTGACCGAAACCTGTTCCGGATTTGGAACCAGTCTCTTGTTCCAAATTGTTAGATGTTTTGCTGGGTTCTGTTTTGACAGGTTCAGGTTCACTGGTTTCTGCTGGCTGGGTATTTTGCTCTTCAACCTCAACCGCTTTTTCATCTATGGTATCTTCGGCTGATTTTTTAAAGCTGCTGAGTTTTTCTTTGAGTTTGTTGAACAATGGCATCCCCGCATGTTGATATAAAAAATTTGCAAATCCAGAAAGAAATTAAAACATTAATTTATTGGGCTCTATAAGCCCCATCTTGCTGAGATTGCATTTTGGATTGATATTCATTGAACTGGCGTTCAATTTCCTGCATATTTTGTACTACCTGTGAATATGATTCATTTAGTCTTTCATATGCATTGTCCATTTCTTCTTTACGTTTGTTAAGAGTTTCCTTCGCATCTTCCCTATTCTTTTCTACACTTATACCAGCACCGATATCAATTACAAACCTATTAAGGTCGTTGAACTGTGCATGCATATATGTACCTGAACCTATTGGTACCATTGATTCGGTTCCTTCTTCAAGGGATTCAAGGCTTTCTATCGTGTTTAATGCCTTTACACATTCCTCTGATGAGGTATAAACCATATCAATATGCTGTTTTATTGATTCGAGTTGGTTTTTATACTGCTGGTACTGTGTTGATAATTGTCTGAAATACTGCTCAGTATCGCCCTTACCTGAAGCGCCATCAGACATACATTATACCTCTGTAATACTGTCGATTTTAATGTCAAATCGTTTTACTCCATGTTTACTGCCAAATAAAGAATATGTTTTTTCAGTTGCATTCTTTTCATTCTGGCTTTCAACATATTTACTGAATTTTTCCCAGTAATGTCCTGCTTTAAATTTACCCTTTACAAGATAATTTTTCATTTAAACCACCTTTAATATTTGATTAGATTAAATAAATCCAAGTACATCTTCTATTCGTCCAAGCTCATATCCTGTGGTTTCATAGCCTGCTAAATAACCACTGGTATTTGCAATAACCCCTGAACCTACCATTTGTGATCCATAGTTAACTGTACCAACATCTATCGGTAAATCAAATAACTTTTCAAGTTGACTCATTTCAGAAGGAGTTGTATTAGGGTGGACCAGTATTCCATTATTATTAGCAACACCTGCCATTCCAACTGCCTTGATTCCGGCAATTGTACCCCTTTCAGCATTTACACCGAGTGTTTCTGATATGACTTCTATTGACTTATCTGAAAAATTGGGATGCACCAGTGCAGCTGAATCATTAGCAAGAACTGTATTACCGATTGCTGTAAGGTTACTGGGCACTGTACTGACAGTAACGTCCGTATCCTTTAGGTCGTCCTCGTTCCCATATCTTGGTATCAATAATCCGTGGGAATTTCCAGATACAAGAGATCCCACAACAGTACTTCCACTTATTAACGTTGAAATTACCTGTACCTGCAAAGAATCCTCAATGGATTTTATCGTTTTTTCTTTTGTTCCAGTAGGAACTATTGCCAGTTCTTCAGTACAGGTGGCAAATACTCCTATTACAGGGTTGTCCAGTATATTCAGGGTTCGGGTCATTTTTGCAAATTAATTTTTAATGATATTATAGTGAATTTATGCAAGCTCAACCTGTACCTCACCATCTTCGAATTTGGCAGCACGTACTCTTATCGAAGATGGCGGCTTTTCAGAACCTCTTTCCCAAACCTTTTCATTAACAGTTCGGTCAATCTTTATCTGTGACGGAAGAGATTTTGTGTGCCTTATAAGAAATTGTCTTATAAGTGCCATTGCCTTATGAGAACGTTTCCATCTTGGTGCGCTCTTTACTTTCCGGAGAGGAATTGTATAAATTTGTTCAGAAACCGCGTCATCTGCCATTGATATCACCTTTCATTAATTCAGGTATAGAATTATTTTACCTTCAAATCGTTCCTTCTCCAGTTTCTTCTCTTTGGATGGGTTACTACTTCTCTGTTGGATTTCATAATAACCCATGTCGGAACACGATGATTCTGTTTATGTGCCTTTGCTAACCTCTTTTTTTGTCCCTTTGAATTATGACTCAATTGTCTCACCTTCTTAAACTGTAAATCCTATAAGCATTATATAAAGTTTTTAATTAGTTGTCCAGTCAACAGCCGGATTTAAAAGATAAGCCATCGTATATATCTTTTTATAAACATAGCCGGTTCAAACTGTACTTCATTTTATACGTTTTATTATACGCGACTGGACATGAGACGGGAATATTTGTGATACTTTATCATCACCATATGTCTGACGTATGATTTCTCTGAGCTCTGTCTCGTAATCAGCCTTGATTATATTTTCGCTTTGGTTCTGCTCAATTTCCAGATACTTTTGAACAAGTACATCTACTGCACTTCTGCCATACCCCTTAAGAGGGGTAATGTAATATATATTGTATTTGTCTTCAAGACTTTGTATTTGAGATTCACCAAGCATCGGAACCCGGTCATTACGGCGTGTACCGTCTGCTATAGCCTCTTTTGAATTCGATTTTATAGATGCAAGCTTTTTAATGGCGTTATAATGAATATAATTTATGGCATTTTTGGGATAACCATCCTCTATTGCCATTTTCAAAGCTTTGTCCAGTATCTCTGTATCAAGATTTAGTATTTTATAAGGATAGCCCAGTTCATATGCAGATTCACTAACAAACTCTCCAACTGGAAGTAATGAAAAACTGAATGTTATCAATTCTATTTCAAAAAATGGCTCCAGCAAGATAGCTGATAATGAACTGTCTTTTCCTCCACTAAAAAGCACAGAAGCTTTCATAAGCGTATATATCGTCTTTTATCTTTATTATACCCGCCTTATGTTAGTATCGTGTTTTTTGGGTTGTATCTGAGAAAGAAGCTGTTTCAACTTTTCATCATCAATTACAGACTGGATGCGTCCGCTTTGTGCAAGTGATATCAATTGAGATTCCAGCTGTTCACCCAACTCGTTTCTGGACATTTTAAGCCTTGTTAAACGCTCCCGTGCATCAGGTGTTAAAATCTGTCGAAGAATCTTCTTTTTTTCTTCTTCCATCCTTTCAGCTTGTTCTTGCTGGTTGGCATACTGGTCGATGCCAGGTTGTTGAGCAGCCTGCTGTTGTTGCTGGATTTGTTCTCGCTTTTTTCTACGTATTTCTTCAAGCTCGTCAGACATCTATCATCACATCCCTATTTTTAAAATGGTAGATAAAGCTCAACCATTCCTGAAATATGTACATTAAACTATATGTTTAGAATATTTATTTCTACCGGGAAGGTTTAATATTGAGCTATTTCGGGCCGGGATTCAAGAAGCTCGTTTTTAACTTCATATGCAACATTGTCCAGAAATGCCTGACCCTGTGATGAAACCACTCTACCGGTCTTTAATGTACGTACATATCCTGCATTCTCAAGCTGTTGAAGTGCCTTCCTTAAGATTGATCCGCTGCCTTTCAGTTTATGTGCAGGTACCACGCCTCTGGTTAATTTGCCCCCGTACATTGAGCGTAGCCTTTCAACTCCTACAGGACCATCCATATAAATACTCCTTAATACTGCTGCACAACGAGTATACCACCAGTCATCTTCTGCTGGCGGGAGGTCATTAAAAACACCGGTTTTAACGTAACTTGCCCACTCAGGTGGGTTTACATGTTCGTTTTCTTTCAACTTCTCTGCTACTTTATTTATTAAATCATTTGCAGGGACATCATATGCTGTTGTCATGTTATCCTCCTTGTTGTTCCTGAAATAAAAGGTATGATTACTTATATAAATTTTGTCAGGGATACTTTTGGATTATTATGCATGGATATAAGGTTGATTAATTTATCGGTCAACAAAAACATACGTTCAAAAAGAAAAATAATTTACAAATCATGACAAAATTTATATTACTACATTTTAACTATTCATTAATATCATCTCAAGATTTATATAAAAGTTAAAATACAACATAATTGATAAATTATTAAAGGCTTACAAACTGAAGGACTGGTTTGCTTGGACACAGCAAAAACATCGGAAATGAATGTATTCATCAAAATAACAGCAAAAAAATTGTCTGCACAGAAACTATATTTTTTCAAAATACCGAAATGGTATCTGGATAAGAGAAATATAGTTTTTAGACCAATCTCTCTGATTCTTGATGAAATAAATGATAGTTACCTTATGAAAGATGCCTTTGATAATAAAGTCTGGATTCCAAAAAAAATGATCCAATCTGAATTGATAGAAAATTAACAGGAGTTAATTATATAATATCTAATAGTTGCTTATCTTGAGATTTTCATTTATACCTCGACTATTGATGATGTACTTTCAAAGTGAACTACACCACCTATTGAGCATTATAGGTTCTTGAAGGTTTGTGCTCTACCAGGACCCACTGATATATATTCGACAGGCACACCCATAAGTTCTTCCAGGCGTTTAACATATTTTTGTGCTTTTTCTGGAAGGTCACCAAATTCTGTGACATGGGTTAGGTCCTGTTTCCATCCGGGTAACTCTTCATATACAGGCTCACATCTTGAAAGGTCGGATGTCAGTTGTGGAGGGTATTCCATATATTCACCATCAAGTTTGTACCCTACACAGATTTTAATTGGGTCAAGTTCTGACAATACATCCAGTTTGGTTAATGCTATACCTGTATAACCGTTTAAATTAATGGATTTTAATATAAGCGGTAAATCAATCCATCCACATCTTCGAGGTCTTCCGGTAGTAGTACCGAATTCACGACCTACATCCTGGAAGTGTTTTCCCACTTCATCATTAAGTTCTGTCGGAAGCGGTCCTTCACCAACACGTGTTATATAGGATTTTACAATACCCAGTACATTGGTTACCTTTGTAGGACCTACACCAATACTGGAACATGCAGAACCTGCTATGGTACTTGAAGATGTTACATACTTCTGGGTACCATGAATAACATCCAGATGAGTTCCCTGTGCACCTTCTGCCATGACACTTTTTCCGTTATCAATTGCCTTGTTCACCTCATAGGAGACATCCGCCATATATGGTTCCAGTTTTTTACCAAGTTTTACATACTTGTCAATCAGTTCTTCATCCATTACAATGGACGGGTCTCCTCCCAAAAATTCGATATCATTTTTCTTCTGGGGTGCAAGTTCTGAAAGTTTTTCTATAAGTTTGTTTTTATCTGTAAGGTCTGAAAACTGGATTTCATTTCTTGCTACTTTATCTACATAGGCAAAACCAATTCCACGTTTGGTTGTCCCTATTTTTTCAGTAAGTGCTGATTCACGCAGGTTGTCAAGTTCAATATGATAAGGCATTATAACACTGGTTTTTGAATCAACACCAAGTTTTTCGGGTTCGACATTGCATCCACTTTTTTCCAGCATATCTATTTCATCAGCAAGAACTTCAGGATTAAGAACCACTCCCGGACCTATCAAAACTCTGGCATTATAAAGGAAACCAGATGGGATAAGATGGAGTTTATAAACATCATCTCCAACTGTTACCGTGTGTCCTGCATTATCTCCTCCCTGAAAACGAACTATTATATCGTAATCTTTAGACATCAAATCGACAATTTTTCCTTTTCCTTCATCGCCAAACTGAGCACCTGTTAAAACCGTAAACATGGGAGTAGAATTTTAATTATATCCATAATAATGTTTTGATTTAAAACAAAAAACAAATATACATAACCAACTCAAACAATTTATATTCTTAAAAGCCTTGTACAGATATACGGTGATAACAATGGAACATATACAAAAACTGCTTGAAAAATTGTCAAATGCTCATGGAATATCGGGATCTGAAAACAATATCAGAAATATAATGGAAGAAGAAATCAGACCCTATGTAGACGACATCAGAACCGACAAAAACGGAAACCTTATAGCCACAAAAAAGGGCAGTGGACCTACCATAATGCTGGCTGCTCATATGGACGAAATTGGATTGATGGTCAAATACATCGATGACAACGGGTTTATAAGATTTGTAAAAGTCGGTGGATGGTTTGATCAAACACTTTACAATCAGCGCGTTGTAATAGACACTGAAAACGGTCCTATAAAAGGAGTCATCGGTGCCAAACCACCACATGTGATGAGCGACGAGGATAAGAAGAAACCGATAAAAGCAGAAGATATGTTTATAGACGTTGGTGCCAAGGATAAAGAAGACGCAGAAAATCTTGGTGTACAGGTAGGGTCTACCATATCTCTTGACAGGGATTTTGAACCCCTTGCAAATGGATTTATGACCGGAAAAGCCTTTGATAACAGAGCGGGTGTTGCCGTAACCATTGAAATAATGAAACAACTTTCAGAAATGGATGTTGATATAAAGCCTACTATATATGCTGTGGGAACTGTACAGGAAGAAGTCGGATTAAAAGGAGCTCGTACATCAGCATTCGGACTGAATCCAGACGCTGCCATAGCTATTGATACTACTATACCCGGTGACCATCCCGGTATTGAGAAAAAAGATTCAGCCCTTGAAATAGGAGAAGGGTGTGTTATTACTGTAATGGACGCTGGTGGCAGAGGATTAATCGCTGACAAAAATATTGTTAAATGGCTAAAGGAAACAGGAAATGAAAACGACATACCATATCAAATGGATGTTAGTGATGGCGGTACAACTGATGCAACTGCTATACATATTACAAGAGAAGGTATACCTTCAAGCACCATCAGTATTGCAACCAGATATATTCACTCACCTGTTGAACTCCTGAGTATAGACGACATGAAGTCTGCCGCAGACCTTGTAACCAAAGCAATTTTAAATACTGAAAAATATCTCTGAGCTTATATATTACTGATACTAATGGATAGACCATCGTTAAACATATCTAAGATAGATGTTTACTATATGCTGCATAAACAAATGTGAGGGATCATATTATTCGAAAATATTCGTTTTCTGGATACTACACTAAGAGATGGTGAACAGACACCCGGTGTAGCACTTACAACCGAAGATAAAGTATCGATAGCTCAGAAACTGGATGAGCTTGGTATAGATATTATTGAAGCCGGTTCAGCAATAACTTCAGAAGGTGAACGCGAGTCTATAAAAGCCATTACTGCAGAAAATATCAATGCTGAAATCTGTAGTTATTGCCGTATCAAAAACTCTGATGTGGATTATGCGCTCGAATGTGATGTTGATTCAATTCATCTGGTAGTTCCGGTATCTGACCTTCACATTACCGCTAAACTAAAAAAAGACCGGGATGAGGTACGCCAGATAGCAAGTGAAGTTACCGAATACGCTAAAGACCACGGGCTTATTGTGGAACTCAGTGGAGAAGATGCATCCCGTGCAGACCATGAATTCCTGAAATCACTGTATTCAGACGGTATTAGTGCAGGTGCAGATAGATTGTGCTATTGTGATACTGTTGGAATGCTTATTCCTGAAAAAACAAGAGAGATTTTTTCAGATATGTCGTCTTCCCTTGATGCTCCTTTAAGCGTCCACTGTCATGATGATTTTGGACTTGCTGTAGCCAACAGTGTTGCTGCAATTAATGCAGGTGCTCGTGAGTGCCACATGACTGTCAACGGTATCGGCGAAAGAGCAGGAAACACTTCGCTTGAAGAAGTTATAATGATACTTGAATGGCTGTACAATTATGATACAGGTATTAAACTTGAGGAATTATACAAAACATCAAGAACTGTAAGCCGTTTGACAGGCCTTCCTGTTTCTGCTAATAAAGCTCTTGTTGGAGAGAATGCATTTACCCATGAAGCAGGAATTCATGTTCACGGTCTACTGGCAAATACCTCTACCTATGAACCATTAAAACCAGAAACAATAGGTAGAGAGCGAAAAATTGTCATGGGCAAACATGCAGGTAAAAGTTCATTAAAACTTGCACTCAAAGAACTCGGACTTGAAGTTGATGAGTCTCAACTTGACGAGATACTGAGTAGAGTCAAGGTACTGGCAGATAAAGGAAAACGTGTTAGCGATGCAGATATCCAGTCCATTGCTGAAACCGTTCTTGAAATTTACCGTGAACCCAAAGTCAAACTGGAAGAACTTACTGTCGTTTCCGGAAATACTGTCACACCCACCGCATCCACTAAACTCAATGTCAATGGTCAAGATATAGTTGAAGCGGGTGTTGGAAACGGACCTGTAGATGCCGCCATTCAAGGAGTCCGAAAAGCCATATCCGGTGTTGCAGATATACAACTTCAGGAATATCATGTGGATGCTATAACAGGTGGTACTGATGCACTTGTGGAAGTACTGGTTAAACTTTCAAAAGATGGAAAGATAATTACTTCCAGAGGGGCTCGCACTGATATCATAATGGCATCTGTTGAAGCTGTTTTAAACGGTATTAATTATTTATTGGATGAGTGAAACTTATATGCTTCAGGTATATAAGTTGGCTCAACCAACACCAGATATTTAAATTATCAATATTCATATCAATCACAAAATTATGGAGATGTAGCATGAAAGAGTCTACAGAAAAAATGACCGGTGCACGGGCTCTTATTGAATGTCTATATAAAGAAAATGTGGATACAATATTTGGGTATCCCGGTGGTGCTGTACTTCCTATATATGATGAAATTTACAAATCGGATTTAAATCATATACTTACACGACACGAACAATCAGCAGCCCATGCTGCAGATGGATATGCAAGAGCTACAGGTAAAACTGGTGTATGTGTTGCTACCTCGGGACCCGGAGCAACCAATCTTGTAACAGGGATTGCAACTGCATATATGGATTCAATCCCTATGGTTGCCATAACAGGACAAGTCCCCACTTTTATGATAGGTAATGACGCTTTCCAGGAAGCAAACATTACCGGTATCACACTGCCAATTACAAAACACAATTATCTTGTACAGGATGCAAATGACCTGCCAAGAATAATAAAAGAAGCATTCCATATTGCATCAACCGGAAGAAAAGGTCCTGTTCTAATCGATATACCAAAAGATGTTACCGCACAGGAAATAGACTTCCATTATCCAGATAAAGTAGAGCTGAGAGGATACAAACCCACTTATAAAGGTAACCTTCAGCAGGTTAAAAAAGCCTCAGAATATATAGAAAGGTCGAAAAAACCGGTAATATACGCAGGTGGAGGCATCATTAATTCCAATGCCAGCGATGAACTAAAAGAATTTGCCGAAAAAATCAACGCCCCAGTTACAACTACACTTACAGGTATAGGATGTTTCCCTGACGACCATCCCCAGAATATGGGTATGCTTGGCATGCATGGAACAAAATATGCAAACTATGCAATACAGGAATCCGACCTTATAATCGCTGTTGGGGCAAGGTTTGATGACAGGGTTACAGGAAAAATCGCAGCATTTGCCCCAAATGCAGATATAATACACATCGACATAGACCCTGCAGAAATTTCAAAGAATATCAAGGTAAGTGTACCAATAGTAGGAGATGCTAAATGGATACTGAAATCATTGACTAAACAGGTAAGCACATGTGATTTTGGACCATGGCTTCAAAAAATCAATCAATGGAAAGAGCAATATCCTCTGAAATACTTTGAAAATGAAGATGTTATAAAACCACAATATGTTATCGAGCAGATAAATGATGCATGCAGAGATGCAATAATTGTTACAGAAGTCGGGCAACACCAGATGTGGGCTTCACAATACTTCAAATTTAAAGAGCCACGTACATTCATTACTTCCGGTGGTCTCGGAACTATGGGATATGGATTCCCTGCAGCTCTTGGTGCAAAAATCGGCAAGCCTGAAAAAGTGGTTTTTGATATTGCAGGGGATGGTTCATTCCAGATGAACTGTCAGGAACTTGCGACAGCAGTACAACATAATATCCCGGTTATTGTCGCGGTAATTAACAACTGCTATCTGGGCATGGTCAGACAGTGGCAGGAACTGTTCTTTGAACAGAGGTATTCATGTACATGTCTTGAAGAAAGTGTTGATTTTGTCAAACTTGCCGAAGCCTATGGTGCATTGGGTCTTCGAGCTGAAAAACCAGAAGATGTTCGACCTGTAATCGATGAGGCTCTCGCATCTGAAAGACCCACTGTTATTGATTTTGTGGTAGAAAAAAGTGAAAATGTATCACCAATGGTGCCCGCAAGCGCTGCAATCAATGAAATACTGGATCTGGAGAGATAATAATGAAGCACACACTTGCAGTTCTGGTTGAGAACAAATACGGTGTCCTTGCACGAGTGGCAGGACTTTTCTCAAGACGAGGCTACAATATAGACAGCCTGGCGGTAGGAATTACCGATGACCCGGATATATCCCGGATGTCCATTGTAGTACACGGTGATGACCATGTACTGGAACAGGTAACCAAACAATTAAATAAACTGGTTGATGTTATAAGAGTTACCGATTTAGATGCAAAAGATTCGGTTGAACGAGAATTGGCACTTATAAAAGTGACAACCGACACCAAAACAAGACCTGAAATCATGCAGATAGTGGATGTTTTCAGGGCCCGTACTGTTGATGTTGCGGCAAAATCCATGACAATAGAGATTACTGGCAACGAGGATAAAATCAACGCAATAGAACAGCTTTTACGCCCGTTCGGTATAAAAGAAATGGTAAGGACCGGTAAAATTGCGATGACAAGAGGAATTAAAAAATCCTGAAAATTAAAATTACGTTTAATCATATTATACAATAAAAAAACAGAGGTAGTAAAAATGGTAGAGATGTATTATGATGATAATGCGAATATCGATGCATTAAAAGACAAAACAATTGCAGTTATAGGATACGGAAGTCAGGGTCATGCACAGGCACAGAACCTACATGACAGCGGATTGAATGTTATAATCGGTTTAAGAGAAGGAAGTTCTCGCTGGAAACAGGCAGAGAATGACGGACTTGAAGTAAAATCCATATCTGAAGCCGCAAAAGCCGCTGATGTAATACAGATACTTATGCCTGATGAAGTTCAGGCAAATGTTTATGAATCACATATCAAACCCGGAATTGAACCCGGTAACGCCATAGTTTTCTCACATGGTTTCAACATCCACTACAACCAGATCGTACCCTCAAAAGATATAGATGTCTATATGGTTGCTCCAAAAAGTCCGGGACATCTTGTCAGAAGAACCTTTGAAGAAGGTGCAGGTGTACCAGGTCTGATAGCTGTATATCAGGATGCCACTGGAGATGCGAAAAACCTGGCTCTTGCCCATGCAAAAGGTATAGGATGTACCAGAGCAGGAGTCCTTGAAACCAGTTTCCGGGAAGAAACCGAAACTGACCTTTTCGGAGAACAGGTAGATCTTTGCGGTGGAGTGAGTACCCTTATAAAAACCGCATTTGAAACACTTGTTGACGCTGGATATCAGCCTGAAATGGCTTATTTTGAAACATTCCATGAATTGAAATTAATTGTTGACCTCATCTATGAAGGCGGTCTTGAAAAAATGTGGAGTTCGGTATCCAACACCGCTGAATATGGAGGGCTTACTGTAGGTCCAAAAATAATAAATGAGCAATCAAGAGAGGCGATGTATGAAGCACTCGAAAGAATCCAGAGCGGTGAATTTGCCAGAGAATTTGTACTTGAAAACCAGACAAACAGTCCTGTATTAAGTGCTCTGGAGAAAAAAGAAAAAGAACACCTTGCTGAAAACGTAGGCAAAGAATTAAGATCCAAGATCCCCTGGCTTCAGGGATAAAATCTGGAATTTGTTCAATTAAAGAGTTTTCCTGTTTGATAACAGGAAAACTTTTTGTTATTATGGGTTATTTAACTGATTAAAGGGTGTCAATTTTGCATACATTAGATACAATAAAAGCCAGAAGAAGTATAAGGAAATTTGAAAATACTCCTGTTGAAAAAGAGGATATAGATACAATTCTGGATTCAGGTCGATGGGCTCCATCAGGATTAAACAACCAGCCCTGGAGATTCATTGTTATACAGGACAAAGAAACTATAAAAAATCTATCTACATGCACCCACTACAGTGAAATTGTAGAAGGTGCACCTCTTTTAATTGTGGTATATCTCTACCATGAGGTCTTATACAACTATGTTAAAGATATACAGTCCATTGGTGCATCCATTGAAAACATGCTACTTGCATGCCATGAGCTGGGACTGGGTGCAGTCTGGCTGGGAGAGATTCTAAACCAGGCTGAAAGTGTTAACACCATACTGGAGACACCCGAATCCTTCGAACTCATGGCAGTAGTTGCCATAGGACATCCAGCAGAAAAGTCAACGTCAGAGCGAAAAGAGATACATGAACTTGTATATAGTGAAAAATTCGGTAACAGATGGATAGAAGAAAATAGAGACGAAGAGTATTGATGGGGTATAGGAGGTAAGTTTTTTGGGATTATTAGCTTGATTAAAGGGTGTAATGAAAAATCAAGCTTTTAAACTTTTTGATATTTTCTTCGTCTCTATACGAACTATTTGTTAGTTAGTATATATAAGACCTTTGCTTAAATTACTCAATAAAAATAATTATATCAAAATTTTGTTACCCAGTAGAAGAATAATATCAAAGTTTGTTGATGCATTTCCGATTTACACAAAACTCTTTTGCTTCTTTTTCCTTTTCTTTTACACGTACAATATTCCAGCCGCATTCACATGTATCATCAAGGATAGTCAATCTGCCTGATTTGGGAACAGACTGGGTATAACCACATTTATTGGTGCATCCCAGAAAACGTGAATCCTTGGTCTTTATTAAAAACATATATCCATCGCAATTGGGACACTGTCCGACAATTTCAGGTGGAAAACACTCATTTTCCATATCGCATTTGAAACATGGTCCTATACCAACAGCCCAATGATATTTATTACCCACTTTGATTACAGCAGGTGCTCCTTTTTTACATTCACGACTTTTCATTATGTTCAAAGCACCTTTTTTGGGGAGGGGGTAGGTATTTTTACATTCAGGATAACCTGTACATCCCACAAACCTGCCGTTATCAGTTGTTACTATTCGAAGAACACGACTGCATTCACTACATTTACCTATATAATTATCCGAATCTGCGGCAACACTTTCATCATAGATTGTACCGGCTATCTGTGATACCATCTCATCTTTATTGGAGGTAAGCTGGGAATACATCTGTTTTATAAGTGCTGTTCCCTCATTAATCGCTCCATCGAGTGATTTTTTACCATCTTCAACGTCCTGGATAAGCTGTTCTACACGTGCCCTGATTTCAGGTTTGACGATTAAAGGTACAGATTTATCCAGTGCATCCATAAGTGTAAAACCTGTATCAAGGATGGATATGGATTTGCCTTTTGTTTCAAAATACCCTCGTTTTTTGTTGGTTTCTATATGTGTAGGTGCTGTTGCTTTGGTACCAATTCCGTTTTTATCCATAAGTGTCAGAAGTTCTGATTCTGTAAGGCGTTTTGGAGGAGTAGTCTGTGAGTTGGTATTTGTGATTTTATTAATCTTTAACTTTTCATTAATTTCTATTTCTGGAAGAATCTTGTCGTTTTTGGCTTCAAAAGGATATACCCATATCCATCCTGATTCCTTTTTCACTGTACCTGTCGCATCGAATATTTCATCGTTGACAGAGATTTCAATCCGGGTTTTTTCAAAAACGGCTGGTTGCATCAGATTTGCAAGAAAATGTCTGACTATTAAGTCATACACATCCCAGCCTTTGGAATCGTTTACCGCATTGTTTATGTCACCTTTATTCGCCGACTTTATAGGATGAATCGGTGGGTGGTCTTGTGCATCCTTTGTACCATTTCTGGGATTGAAACCGTCTTCAGAATTTTTAAATACTTCAAGTGCAAGCTCTTTATGTGCTTTTTTTGTCAGCTCTGCAACACGGGATTGAAAATCAAAATCGTTTGCATATTTATTTGTTTCAGTCCTTGGATAGCTGGTAAACCCTGACAAATACAACTGTTCTGCAATTTCAAGTGCTCTGTCTGAATTAAGCCCCAGAAATTTGGATGCACGTTTTAAAAATTCATTTGTATTTAACGGATAAGGCGGACTGGACTTTGTCTCTTTTACTTTTTTGTTTGTAACCTGTCCGGTTTTGCAATCACTTATTTTATTGTAAACCGCGTCCGCCTTTTGTTTATCAAAAAATTTGCCTGTTCTGTGAGTACCCTGAAAATCAATGTCGTTGTGAGTAAAAACTGCCTCTATTTTCCAAAAATCCCTTGGCTCAAATTCTTTAATTGCTTTTTCTCGTTCATAGACAAATCCGCATGTGGGTGTCTGGCAGGGTCCTATGGAAAGTACACCTTTGGTTCTGGCTTTTTGCTGGACTGAAAGCGTGATATATCGGGTGAATGCGACACCCATTTTCAAATCCAGTATTTGCCGGGCTTTTGCTGAATTAGCCAAATTTACATCGGGCTCT
Source organism: Methanohalobium evestigatum Z-7303 (assembly GCF_000196655.1). Classification (GTDB taxonomy): domain Archaea; phylum Halobacteriota; class Methanosarcinia; order Methanosarcinales; family Methanosarcinaceae; genus Methanohalobium; species Methanohalobium evestigatum. Next base: position 713,285 of record NC_014253.1, read on the forward strand.
ACAGGATTCTGAAAAGCTTTTTTTATTTCACCGGTGGAAAGGGATGAAAAGCGCGCCCGTTTTATTGGTGAATTACATACTTTTTCTGCAATTGATTTTGCTTCAAAACCAATGTTTTCCCCTTCTCTGTCATAATCACATGCAAGGATAATCTCATCTGAATCCTTGGCTAAACGGGATATAGCATTGGCAAAAGCCTGTTTGGTTATAAATTGTTCAGGCATGGTGTCGATAAGTACACCGGGGTCGACATCTTTCCAGTTATTATATTCCTGTGGGTAGTCATAAGTCATTATATGACCTGATAATCCCATGATTCGCCATTGCTTCCCGTCCTTTTTAAATTCATAAACGTTTACACCCTCAAGTGTTGTACGTTCAAAATTACCCTCACTGAGAATACTGGCTATCTGGGCTGCAGCCTTATTTTTTTCTGCAAAAGCAACTATACTCATTCTTATGTTACCTGTTAACGTTATCTTATTTACGATTTTTGAGAATTAGATGAGTTAATTTATTTGATTTTAAATGTCATATATAAAGTCGTTCCATAAATCATGATTGCATATACAAAAAATTATATTGATTAACCACCCGGTATTGGATGAGAAGTTACAGAGGTTATATTTATACGTTGAATAAACGGTTCCAATTCCAATAATTCTTCCTTTGATAATCCTGTAGTATTAAGGCGAATATCATTTTTTATCTGGATGAAACCTTCTGGTTCAATTGATTTATTAATTATTTGTGTGGTATTTTTTGTAACAATAATATCTGAAAAATTCTGGCTGAATTCTGGTTTAAAGGTTTTTATCAATAATTTATGCTCATTTCCGTTGTACAACGTAAAATTGTATGAATAAATCTGTATATTGGTGTTGTTCTCATCGAGTGCACCGAGTGAAGTTGTACTTTCTACAACCTCCAAACAGTCATTGGTTTCTACATCCTGAACACCAAACATAGGTACTGAAATACCCACTGCCAGACCGATTAGAAATACAGTGAACACACTTAAAATATGGTTTTTTAATCTATTATTCATCAACATTCCCTTTTATACTGGTTTATATAATCAGGATAATAAATCATTTTTCTTTTTGCATCAATTGTGATGAAACATATATATTGGACTAAACCTTTATTTTGCAAAGAAACCCAACAAGAGAGTAACAATGACATTAATGGAAGATGCTAAAAAAGGCATTATCACACCTTTAATAAAAAACGTGGCTGAAAAGGAAGGGATTGATTCTGAAACCGTGCGTTCATGTGTTGCAGAGGGACTGATAACCATTCCGAAAAACGTCAACAGCAGTTCTAATCCCTGTGGAATTGGAAAATACATGAGTACCAAAGTAAACGCCAATATTGGTACATCCAGAGATTATGTGGATATCGATACCGAAGTAGAAAAAGCAAAATCCGCAGAAAGATACGGTGTCGATACCTTAATGGATTTGTCCACTGGAGGAGAACTTGACAAGGTAAGGAAAAAAATAATGGACTCTATAAACATGTCCTTTGGTACCGTCCCCATTTATCAGGCTGCTTCACCACATAAATCTGTTGTGGATATGTCATCCGATGATATGTTCAATGCGGTTTTAAAGCATGCTAAAGACGGTGTGGATTTTGTTACAATACATGCAGGAGCAAACCTGAATGCTCTTGACAGGCTCAGAAACAGTAACAGAATAACAGATGTTGTCAGCCGTGGTGGTGCTTTTACCATAGCATGGATGGTTCATAATGAACAGGAAAATCCATTTTACAGTGAATTTGACTATCTTTTAGAAATTGCTCATGAATATGACATGACATTAAGTCTTGGAGACGGTATGCGTCCAGGATGCATAAATGATGCTTCTGACGGACCAAAATTTATGGAGTTCATAACACTGGGAGAACTGATTAAAAAAGCTCGAAACCAGAATGTTCAGATGTTTGTTGAAGGTCCGGGACATGTACCAGTGGATGAAATTGAGCTTAGTGTTCAGGGAATGAAAAAACTGTGCGATGGGGCTCCACTTTATCTTCTGGGTCCTCTTGTAACTGATATTGCTCCCGGTTATGACCACATAACAGGTGCTATCGGCGGTACTCTTGCTGGAATGTATGGGGCGGATTTTCTATGCATGACAACACCCTCAGAACATCTTGCACTGCCCTCTGTTGAAGATATAAAGGAAGGAGCAATGGTTACAAGGATTGCTGCACATTCTGCCGACCTTGTTAAAGATGGACAAAAAGAACGTGCACATAGCGTAGATACTGAAATGGCTTATGCACGTAAAAATCTGGATTGGAATACACAGTACAATCTGGCAATTGACAGTGAAAAAGCCCGGTCTATCAGAGAAAGTAGAGTGACCGAAAGTGATGCATGTTCCATGTGTGGAGACCTCTGCGCCATGGAAATTGTCAAAAAGGCTCTGGAAAAAGATAAGAGCAATTAAACGAAAATAATAATATTACATGTAACTGTACCGAAATTAATTAAAAAATTAAAATAAGAGGGTTACAATTTAAATAGTATAAAATAAGGTAATCGTCAAAGGGAAGTGGTTTATGACCTATCAAAAGATAATATTTGTATATAATGCAGAAAGCGGAATGTTGAATACTTTATCTGACTATTTTCATAAAATGACATCACCATCAACTTATCCATGCAACCTCTGTGCGATAACATTCGGAAGTTTTGGTATGAAAAACGAATGGAAGGAATTTATAAATAATCTGGATGTTCCTGTAGAGTTTTTACACAAAGATGAATTCTTAGATATTTATGGTATAAGCGACGCCAGTTTTCCCTGCGCCTATAAAATAAAAGATGAAAATTCACCCGTACTTTTTATTACATCAAAAGAAATCAACAGTTGCAAAACACTTGATGATTTGAAAAAACTTGTAATGGAAAAAGTGGAAAAACTGAAATAAAAATTATAAACCAATATCCTTATCTTTATTCTTCCTTAAAATCAAGAGCTACGGAGTTGAGACAGTAGCGTTTGCCTGTGGGTTGTGGACCGTCATTAAATACATGTCCCAGATGTCCTCCGCATCTACTGCACATCACTTCAGTTCTTTCCATTGAAAAACTGTAATCTGTTTTTGTTTCTATCCTGTCTTCAGATATTGGAGCCCAGAAACTGGGCCATCCGGTGCCTGAATCATACTTGGTTTCAGATGAAAACAATTCCTGACCGCAACCAGCACATCTATAAATACCTTTTCTTTTATTCTGATAGTATTTTCCTGTAAACGGTGGTTCTGTTCCTTTCTCGCGTAGTACATAATATTGTTCAGGAGTGAGTTCTTTTTTCCACTCCTCTTCGGATTTTTCAACTTTATGCACAATTTACCCCCACTATAATTACATTACCTGTTCAATATTACAATCTTAAATATTGGTTATGTTCGGATTGTATCCATAACATTAGTTGATGTTTATGCCCCTTCATTATATATAGTGTTGTGTATAGCATTTAATGTTTAAAAACGTATGTTACAGAATATGAAATTAAACGTAAATCATTGGACTCCCGTAAAATTTTAAGTTACAATAATTGAACATTTTCCAGATGATTATACACTCTTTTATTTCGTAATTCTAAAGGTTCATCAGTATCTATGGTAGCAATAAGATGACTGCAGTTTTGTAGAGTATTTTCCATACATCCACATTTGTAGCATTTGACAAACTTTATGCCTTCCTGTAGTTCAGACTTGATTTTTCCTATCGAATTAGACTCAGTCATAATATCATATTATAGTCTTACAAACAACACTAATATTGGTAATTATATTATTTTGGATGCCTTGATTTTTATACTGACAATAGACTCTGCGTATCTGAATATGTCATATTCATCACTTACTGAGGATAAAGCATCATGAGGAAATTCGGATTCATCTATTATTTGAATGTCTTTAAATCCTGCTTTTTCAATTAAATCCAGATAATCTTCCTTTTTCAAAGCTCCTGAAATACAGCCGACATAAGCTTCTATGGAATTCCTTATTGATTCCGGTAGATCTTGCAAGAGGACAATGTCTGATACAACTAACCTACCATCTGGTTTCAGGACTCGATACACATCATTGAACACTTTTTCTTTATCAGGAGACAGGTTGATGACACAGTTTGATATAACAACATCAACACTATTATCATCGAGAGGTAAATTTTCGATTTCACCCAATCGGAATTCAACGTTTGTATAATTGTCTTTTACAGCATTATTTTTGGCTTTTTCAACCATATCAGGTGTCATATCAACACCTATTACTAAACCGTCTTCATCTACCTTGTCAGCAGCCAAGAAACAATCAAAACCCGCACCTGAACCAAGATCAAGAACGACCTCGCCCTTTTTTAACGAAGCAAGGTAGACAGGATTGCCACAACCCAAACCAAGATTAGAGTCTCGAGGAACGTTTTTTAAATCCTCTTCTGTATATCCAACAAGTTTGCTAATTTCTTCCGGTGATTCTCTACTTCCACAACATGATACAGAACCACAGCATGAATTGTTATTTTTGGCAATCGTTGAATATTCTTTTTTCACAACGTTTTTGATGTCTTTATTTTTCATTCTTGTACCTCTATTTTATAAATGACAATTTCTTAAGAGTTCTCATATCCCCATTTCAAATTTTGCTGAAACCAGTATATATAGTTTAAGATTATCTTGAAAAATTAGAGAACAGCAAATTTTCTGGTTTATCTTTATTAATTATAAAAAAGAAAAAGTAGAATAAAGGTTTAATTTAAAAACATATATTTACATCATATGTTCGATGTCTGAACATACACTCGGATAGGTAAACACCGCATTCTTTACATCACTTGCATTCAATCCGTATCTCATCGCCATTGCAAATATATTTATGACCTCTTCTGCCTCAGGTCCGAGTATATGAGCCCCAAGTATCTTATCAGTCTGTTTATCGATGATTATTTTGGATGCCGCATGGTTAAAATTGAGTCTCTTTGAGGAGTACCAGCTGCTTCTGTCATTATAAATTACCTCATGGGTATCTTTTACATCATCTTTGGTGATTCCTACACTTGCCAGAGGAGGCAGTGTAAACACTACCGCTGGTATGCCTGTATAATCCACTTGTTTGTTATTTCCTTTGATGATGTTTTCAGCCACTGTATCACCCTGAAGACCTGCAACAGGTGTTAGCTGAGGTCCCTCTTCTGTACAATCACCGGCAGCATATACTCTGGGATTGGAAGGACTCTGCATGTATTCATTAACTGCTATACCTTTTTTGTGAACCTCGACATTACCTTTATCCAATCCAAGTTCATCGATATTAGCAGACCTTCCACCACCATGAACCACAAGGTCTGTAGTAAACGTATTCTGTTTTTCATTTTCTGTTGTTACTTCATACAGGTTGCCCTTTTTTTCGATTTTGGTGACTTTGTGACCAGTTAAAACGTCTATACCTGCATCTTTTGATGCTTCCACAGCTACATCCACCATATCAGAATCAAACGTTTTAAGAGGATTTTCTCCTCTCTGCAAGATTAAAGGTTTTGAACCCGCTCTTGCGGCTATATTGGCAAATTCGAAGGATATATACCCCCCTCCCAGAAATACTACATTACCCGGCAGGTTTTCCAATTCCATAAACTCATCACTTGTTATTATATGCTCTTCACCGAGTATATTCAATTCTCTGGGTTTTGAACCGGTTGCTATTACTATATAATCCCCTTCTATCTGGTCATCACCCACCTCTATTGTCTTATCATCAGAAAAACAGGCAAGTCCATGATAGGCATCAATACCATGAGAGGTGAAATTTTTCTCTATCATATCAGGAAACGCTTGGGTGAATGTCCTTTTAAAAGAAATAAGAGATGTCCAGTTTATAGTTGTATCCCTATCCAGACCAGCGGTTTCCTTCATTCTATTGTTCCAGTCAACCAGTTCAGCACCTCCTACAAGAACCTTTTTAGGGTCACATCCTCTTAACGCGCAGGTGCCCCCAAAGGGTCTGTGATCTATGATTGCCACATTTTTACCTGCAGAATTACATTTGTGGGCTACCGTAGAACCTGCAGTCCCTGTACCTATAACAACAACATCATATTTTTTCATTTATATCACCCAATAATGTTTATTTCCTGCTGTAGTTGCCCATTAACTCCCCTTTGCCGACAACATGACCTTCCATCGCCTTCTCAACTTCCTTTTTGGTCGCACCTTCGCTCTTATCAAGTTTTGTATCAAGTGCATAAACTCTGAAGAAATATCTATGAGTTCCTGAAGGCGGGCAGGGTCCACCGTAGGATGATTTTCCAAAGCTGTTTGCTCCCTGTACACCGGGAACACTGTTTTCTTTTATGCTCGATGATGGGTCAATGTTCCATACAACCCAGTGTGTGAATGTACCCACCGGTGCATCAGGGTCATCCATAATCAGTACCAGACTTTCCGTTCCCGACGGTACATTACTAAACTGTAAATCCGGATTTATATCCTCTCCATCACAGGAATACTTCTTCGGGATTTCTCCATTATGTTTGAATGCGCTGCTTGTTACCTCTATATTCTCCATTATTATCTACCTCCTATTTATCAATTCATTTTTTGGCTTTGTTCATTATTTCAATAACTTCATTATCAGATACGTCATACCAGTTTTCATAGACCTGTGCCACTGCATGGAAAAAGGGAGGAATATCAAGTACTATGATATCATCCACTACTTTATCTATCATATCAGCAACCTGTTTTCCCGCGACAGGTACTGCTACCACAATTTTACCTGCACCTTTGTTTTTGCAGAGTTTAACAGAAGCACTCATTGTAGAACCCATTGCAAGACCATCATCTGTAAGTATTACAGTTCGGTTTTTCATATCAGGCAGAGGTTCACCGTTTCGCAATACTTCTATTCGTCTTTTAATTTCATCTACCTGTTCCTTTTTTATCTGTTCTATCATATCCTCTGATAGTTCTCTTGCAGCAATCTCATTGATGAATGAACTCCCATCTTCTGTAACTGCTCCAAAACCCGCCTCAGGGTTATAAGGAAAAGGCAATTTTCTGGAAACAAGCAGTGATAATTCTGCATCAAGATAGTTAGCCACCTGATAACCTATTTCTACTCCTCCCCTGGGAATCGCCAGTACCAAAACATCCTCATTACGATACTTATCCAGCAATTTTGCAAGTTGTTTACCTGCATCTGTTCGGTCTTTAAACATCTTACCCATCTCCCACTGGTCATCGATAGATTTCAACCGATGACCCGGATGGTATATTTGTACTGGGCATACACAACTCCACAACTTTTTTTGCAACATCATCAGGCTTTAAATGCGGTCTGCCCGAAAACATTGACCGGTACATATCAGTATCCACACCACCCGGACACACAGCATATATCTGTACATTACTTCCCACTTCACGTGCTGTAGATTCGGTCAATCCTATGACACCAAATTTTGATGCACTGTAAACAGATAACTCCGGAATACCGGATTTTCCTGCTCCTGAAGAAATATTAATTATTTTTCCAGAATTATTATACTGCATATGCGGAAGAGCATGTTTCATACCCAGAAAAACGCCCTTTAAATTGACCTCTATTACTTTTTCAAATTCGTCCAGTGATGTTTCAATAAACGGTTTCCTTAGCCCCACTCCTGCATTGTTGACAAATATATCTATACCACCAAACGTATCGATACTTTTTGATACCAGATTTTTTACATCCTCTTCTTTGGTTACATCTGTCTTTACTGCCATTGACTGTGTCCCAATTTCCTCAACTTCTCTTTTTGTTTTTTCAATATCAGATTCAGTTCTGGCAGCTGGAATTATGTTTGCCCCCTCTTTTGCCAGTGCAAGACAGATGGACTTGCCTATACCTTTACCTCCGCCTGTTACAACGGCTGTCTGGTCTTTTAATTGCATTATCTCTACAAATCCCCTTACAACTATAAACTTGAAATGGTTGCCCAATTTCCCCTTATAATGATTTCTAATTCAAGTATTTATAAGTACTTATTATAGATACAGTATATTAACAATAATCCTATATCCCTGCAAATCTTAATTAGAATATATGTGCCCTGAAGTATGCCCGTGGTGGCTCTATTTTGTACTGGATAACAGAATCCGTAAATCTATACACAAACCTGAACAAATTCTGGATAATTATGTCAAACCCGGACAAACAGTTATGGATTTTGGATGCGGACCCGGTACATACACAATAGATATGGCACAAATGGTAGGTAGAAACGGTAAAGTTATCGCGGTAGATTTTCAGGAAAAAATGCTTGAAATACTGGAAAAAAAGTGCAAAAAAGAGGGTCTTGAATCAAGGGTTAAAATACATCAGAACAATCCTGAAAGTATAGGTGTTTCAGAAAAAGTGGATTTTGTACTGGCTTTTTATGTTATCCATGAACTTCCAGCCATAGATAATTTTTTCGCGGAATTGAAAACTATTGTAAAACCAGAAGGTCGTCTGCTGGTGGTTGAACCAGAGGTGCATGTAAGAAAACATTTTTTTGACAGTATAGTAAAATCATCAGGAAATCATGGATTTGTTCCACAATCAAGAATTAATATCAGGTTTAGCCGTGCGGTTTTATTTAAAAATGTAACAAATAAGTCAACTACCCCTCCCTAACTGAAGCAAATGCTTCAGTTGAGGAAGGAGCTTGTTTCCATAAAGCAAGTTCCTGGTTGACCAGACCACTGGATACCGGTTGAACATGTCAAAGAAAAGTCCAGTAAACGATACCGGAGAATACAACAGTAGTCACCCTGGGATGTCGCCTCAGTCCCTTGCTCTGAGAGTGCAGTTTAAAGAGTTCCGGCGGGGTAGGAACAGTGACTGTACTTTTAAACCTCCGGTAATCCGGTCGAGAGGAAGTCGGAAGTCAGGACTGAACCCCGGCAAGTCCTGACCTACGCACAACTCCCTTGAGGAGGAATTACAAATGCGTGTATTTGTTTTAAGCAAAAATAAGAAACCGTTAATGCCTACGAGACCAGCTAAAGCCAGAAGATTGCTGGAATCCGGTAAAGCAAAGGTCGTCAGAAGGTCTCCGTTTACTATCAAATTGTTATACGATACAGCAGAGTACACCCAGCCTGTAATTGCCGGGATGGATTCCGGCTCAAAACACATCGGGTGTGCTGCTGTTGCTAACGACGAAGTACTGTATCAGTCTGAAGTCGAATTGAGAGATGACGTGTCAAAGAAAGTACAACAAAGAGCCAGTTACAGGAGAAACAGGAGGTCAAGAAAGACAAGGTACAGAAAACCGAGATTCAACAACAGGGGAAATTCCAAGAAAGACGGAAGAATAGCTCCATCCATCAAGAGCAAAGTGCAGTCCCACGAAAGAGAAAGAAGATTCGTTGAATCCATCCTACCTGTTAAGAAATGGATAGTAGAAACTGCCTCATTTGATATACACAAAATCACAAATCCGAATGTATCAGGTACAGATTACCAGAACGGTGACCTGAAAGGATACTATAATATCCGAACCTACGTACTCCATAGAGACAACTATACATGTCAAAAATGCAAGAACAGGTCGAAAGACCCAAAACTTGAATGTCACCACATCGTGTTCAGAAGTAAAGGTGGGACCAACAGACCTGACAATCTGATTACTCTCTGTGAAACCTGTCATGGCAAGTTACACAACGGTAAATTTACTATAAACAAAAAACCGTCTAACACGAAACACCCAACAGAAATAGGTATAGTCAGGTCGCAGATAAGAAAACTGAACTGGAAGTTCCAGGAAACATTCGGATACATAACCAAATACAAGAGAGAACAGATCCTTGGTCTGGAAAAGACTCATTACAATGATGCTGTAGCAATCTGTTGCGATGAGAATAACCCAAATTTACAGTTATCCAACGTTGTATATTACAAGAAACATGTAAGCAGTGGAGATTACCAACAGACTAAAGGTATCAGATCCGACAAGAAAATACCGACAGGAAAACTTCACGGATTGAGAAAATTCGACTTTATAAAAACTCCAGATGTTTCCGGGTTCGTAAAAGGCAAAAGAACATCAGGAAATTTCAGCATCATGGATATATTCGGAAATACTTTTAAGAAAAACCCTAACGTTAAGAAGAACTGCAGGAGAATCTCGGCTAGATGTACAACTCTGACTCAACAAATACAAATCTAAAAGACAGGTCGCATTCCTCTCCCAGCTCGCGCAGGGAGTCTCCTGCGACCAATTGGATGAACGGATTCGGGAACTGGAACTTCACCATCGGATTAAGAACAATTTACAGATTATAAACAGTTTAATAAACCTGCAATCTGAAAATTTTGATGATGAAGATGTTATTAATGCATTCAGAGATACTCAAAACCGTGTCTCTTCGATGTCACTGGTTCATCAGAAACTGTACCAATCTCAAGAATTAAACAACCTAAGTTTAAATGGTTATATAAAAGACCTTGCTGAAAATCTAAATGACATTTATGGTGGGAACAACACCAAAATTAATGTTGATGTGCAGGACTTCCACTTAGGAATTGATACTATAATTCCTCTTGGGATGATTGTCAATGAAATAATTTCAAATTCTTTAAAATATGCGTTTTCAGATGATGATAACGGGATTATTAACATAGAATTTAACAGTAACAAATGCTATGTTTTGATTATAGAAGACAACGGAAAGGGAATCCCCGATAATATTGATATAGAAAATCCTGGCACACTTGGATTACAGTTAATAAATACTCTTGTAAAACAGTTAAATGGTGAAATCGAATTGGAAAGAAAGAGTGGTACCAAGTTTATTATAAGATTTTAACTAAAATATTTATAATTATTTTGTTCATATTATCCTTAATAAGTTATATCAGGGCTGTATGCAACCAGCAATAAGAGAACAACCGCATAAAGGGGGATTAAACAATGGAAAATATGGAATTACCAGAATTTCTTCAAATACTTAAAGAAAAAGATCCCAAATATGCAGCCAATCTGCTGGAAAATTTTTCAGAAACCCAGACTGATGGAGCTTTATCTGCAAAGACCAAGTTGCTAATAGCCATGGCTCTTGATGCCGGCAATGGAGATATTGATGGGGTTAAAGCTTTATCCCAACACGCCAGAGAGGCAGGTGCTACTGAAGAGGAAATACTTGAAGTAATAAAGGTTATAGGGTCAGTCTGTGGTACACAGGGTTTGTTTTATGCCACTAAAGCCTTTAAATGAGCAACTGGCATAATACCAATTTATGATTACATATAAACCAAAAGTGAAAACAAGGAACAAAGACTACACTATATTAAACAGTGAATTGTTCATTGATTTTTTCATATTTTTTGTTGTCGTACCTCTTTTTTTGACTGTCGTTTTTTTAAGTCCGTTAAATGAATGGTTTATACTCCATACTTCAAATCCTGAATTGATTCCCATCTATTTTTCAAATTATGCCCATAGTAATATTCAGCATTTCCTGCAAAACCTTATTCCGTATTACCTTTTAATATCTCTTATTTTCAGATTCCATGATAATAGGTATCAATTTTATATTGATATGTTTCTAATATTTGGGATATTACCGCTATTGATATCGTTCAGCAACATCATAAGTTTTCAGTATAAAAACACATTGGGTTTTTCAGGTATTGTCGCCGCACTGGTCTCATACCTTTTGTACACAGTATATACCTACATTCAAAAACAATGTAACCTCTATTTCAGAAACATCATTCCTGTTTTTATTTTCGGTTTTACTGTTTTTATAATCATCCTCAAATATCAAATAGTATATACTGTAAATCCGGAGTTTACATTAATTTTCTTTTTTATGCTGTTGTTTACAGCAGTTTTTTACAAAAACGAATTGGAAGATTTCATAACATCATCAAGGAATCTACTGGAAATGTATATTAAAAAATCATTGATTAAAAATAGGTTTATAGATATATTCACTGATTTGTATATTTTTATGACAATAATTGTTTTTATAATTGTGATCTTTCTATCTTTATTTCCAGTTAATATAAATAACACCAATATATTAAGCCACTACATCGGGTACTGTTTCGGATTGTTTGCACCTATTGTATCGAAGACATTGCAAAAATCAAAGTTTTACTAATAATTCTAAAGTTCGTGCTCCAAAAGTTTTAAATAAACATCTACTATTTGATTATAACGTGTTGGGTGATAGGAATCGGAAAGCAAACGTTATATAAACAGTCATTTCATCAAATATTATAAAACATCTCAACACATTAAGTGATTTGAAATGAAGCAATCATTATTAGATGTCATATTTCTTTCTGATAAAAGAAAGAAACTACTATTATTGTTGAACGATAACCCGAAAAATATCGATTATATAAAGACCTCACTTAATGTTACTTCTACGTCTATAATGCCCCAGATAAAGATATTGAAGGAAAAACAACTGATAAATTATGAGCATGATACAGAGCTTTATAAATTATCAGATATCGGGAAAATTATCGCTGAAAATATGCAGCCTCTTCTGGATACTGTAAATGTATTTGAAGAAAACCTTGAATACTGGGCATCCCGTGATTTAAGTGCTATTCCAGACCACCTTTTAAAAAGGATAGGCGAACTCGGGCACTGTACACTAATCCAGCCCGACCTGAACCATATGTTTGAACTTCCCCGGGAAGTTATTGACAACATGTACAAATCAAACAATATAATGGCTATATCATCCTGTTTCCATCCAAGCTATCCTACATTATTTCTTGAAATTGCAAAAAAAGGAACAGATATATCCATAATTCTGACAGAATCTACATTTGAGAAACTCAAAAATGAATTCAGAGAAAACACAGAAGAATTTCTGAAAATGAGCAATGCAAAACTTCACATATCCAACGGAAATATAAAGCTAACAGCAGCTGCTATAACAGACAGATTTGTATTTTTATGTTTCTTTGATAAAGACCAAAGATTTGACCTCCAGTATATTATGAGTTTTGATGAAAGCGCACTGAAATGGGGTGGAGAACTGTTCCAGTATTATATAAACCAGTCTACACCTGTTACAAATCTATTGAAAGTACAAAAGGAACTATAAGCAACAATTAATTAAAATCGTTTATTCCTATCTGGTATGTAACCTTTTTCTCTCATTATTTCATTTATACATTTGATTTCACTTGTACGTCTATTTCTCACATAGACAGTAACAATTAATTTTCCAGAAATTTCAGAACCCTTCTCTTCGAATACAATCCACCCATCGGAATTGTTACTAAAAATTAGACCATTTAAAACATTTTTGGCCCTTTTTTCTCCTGTTTCATCAACCTCTGGTACATCCACATCTGCAAGCCTTAGCGTTCTGTTTGTCACCTCAATGGTTTTTCCATCGGTTACACTTTTTACTTTGGCTCTTTTTTTTTCATATACAAAAAATTAAAATTGAATATATAAAAACATTTATTTTAAGCATAAATTACTTTGTACTATCAATTTCTGGATGATTATAGTTTACAATATATTCAATACGATTGAATTATGAAAAATAGCAAGTGCAATTATTAAGTTGTCTGTTAAAATGAGTTGAAAAAAAATGGATACATCAGCCGGGATTCGAACCCGGGTTTGGGCGTTGGCAACGCCCAGTGATAACCACTACACTACTGATGTACATCGCTTCCTTTATCAAGTGCCCAGACCCGGACTTGAACCGGGGACAACTGCCTCTTCAGGGCAGCGCTCTCCCTACTGAGCTATCTGGGCTTTCAGTGAGCAACCTCCTTATAAGGAGATTTCTAAATTTAAATTTAATGGTTTTTGATGGGCCCGCTGCGATTCGAACGCAGGATCCCCGCCATGTCAAGGCGATGTCATAACCTACTAGACCACGGGCCCATTTCTGTTAACTGGGATACCAGTATTGCATTATTATTGATAAATCTTTGGGTTTGTGAGTTTCACTGATTACAGCTGTTATTCATTATTATCGGATGAATTTTCAAAAATCCGGTTGAGGTCTTCAATCCCCACTTCAACATCAAACTGCTTTAACCTGAAAAATTTTTTAGCCCTCATATCTTCATCTTCAAGTCTTAAATCACTTTCCACAAAATCCGCTTTTTCAAGACGCTTTAAATGAAGGTAAAGCACCTGTCTTGATATCTTTAGTTCTTTGGCAAGTTCATAGACATACCATTCACGTTCAGCAAGCATATATATCAATTTCAACCTCAAAGGATGCGAAATCGCCTCTCCGATATCAACTATTTGCTGAAGTGTTTTTTCCATAAATAAAAACCTTTAATCGTTTTTATAACCTTTAAATTTCATCTAATTTTTGTTTTATCTCTTCAACAGTCTCTTTTATATCTTCTACATCCTTTTCGATTTTTGAGATTCGTTCACTGGATTCTTTATTTTCAGAACCTGTATTATTAGACTTATTCAGAAAATATAAAACAATTCCTATGATTATCAATACAAGAATGATATTTAAAAAAATTCCAAAAAAAGGACTATATCCTGTTCCATACCCTGGCATCATATGCAAACAAACACCTCTAAATCCTGTATTTAGATTGTCTTGTATATAACTTTATAGTATATGAAGTTTAAAAAGAAATGTGGATTAATATCCATATCCCATACCACTGCAACCATATCCGATTAATATCCATATCCCATACCACTGCAACCATATCCACCTCTGTGGAAACGATTATTGTCTCTGGGCTGGTTATTTTGCTGGTATGCATTGTTACTGAAATCTTCAATTACCTCAGCGGTATACGCATCTAATCTTCCCTGTTTTATTATGCCATCTGAACCAGAGTAATTGATTACCCACCATCGACCCATCTGATAGACATTGTCTTTTGATACATCTATGCCTGTTTCAGATTTAAATTCTGTTATTGCATCATCTACTGACTGGACAACTGGTTCATTTACATCTTCACTATAAACACCGCCATATCCTCCATGTCCATGACCGTATCCATTGTGTTGGTTATATGCACCATTATTTGCCTGGTTCCATCCATATCCATGGTTTCCATATGCATTTGCACTTGCAATTCCCACAGTTGCTATTGCAAGCATTGTAGCAATTAATACCACACCTATTTTTTTATTCATTATATCCACCTTCATAATTCGTATTTACTTATGTTAATTTTACATACTATGTGTAACCTTTTAGTTACATATATACAGTATATGTTGATAATATAAATAATTAACCATTGATTTGGCTGAACCAGAAATCTATATTACAGGAAAACAAGTAGCAACAAAGTGATAAATATCAATATCATTAAACGTAGAATAAATGAGATTAACATTGTTTTCATTCCAAGTCTTGGTCCAAATATACCAATATAATGAGGAGCTATTATACGAAGACCAGTAATACTGGTCAATATTTTACTAATAAGCAGGGTTATTAGAATTTCTTTTCCACTGAGAACCTCTCCTGTAAGCAAATTTCCAGCAATTGTATAACCGGCTATTTTGCTTGCAAATTGTGCGGCGATTACAGGCAAACCATTGACAGGAACAGGCAACAAACGAGAAACAGATTTTAGATATTGCGATACAATATCAAATACGCCAATATCCATAAGAATAAAAACAAAAATAGTCACAGGTACAGTTACCACAAGTATTTTACCCAATGTTTTTTTAGATTTTACAAGGCTGGATTTTAAAGCGTCAACAAATCCATCAGGTTTACCGGCTTTAGTGAATTCAGCTACTGAATGATTACTGCCATCAAGTATAAAATGTCCGATTAATGCTACAATGACCGTTTTTAAAAGCCCTACCAGTGTAAGTATTCCTACGTATATAAGACCAATAGTACCCAAAAGAGGCACAAGCACAGGAAGAAGTGTACGCCAGTGAGTAATTATAGAAGGAAACGAATTCAAAACAGATGCAATGATAAGCTCTTTTTCATCTATCAATTCATTATCATGCAGGTCTTTTAACGACGCATTTGCAGCTGATGGCGAAGCAAAAGCTGTCAAAAAGCTTATACCACACTCCTTTCGCAAATGAACGAATCCTGTTATGGGACGAACAAGGAAACTGATTTTATCAACCCATCCAAGTTCCACAACAAGTTCTGCAAGAACAACTCCCGCTATCATGTAGGGTATAATAGTGGACAAATAATCAAATGATAACAAAAGAGCATCAGTTAGCATTATCAGTGAATAAAAGTTAATAAAATTAAAGGTTACTGGTTAATTAATACTAAAAACCAATAATTGAAAAATAAAAAAACGAATTGGTAATTTATTTTAGCTGATTTATTTCATGCTGATTGCTTCGACAGGGCATATATCTACGCATGCTTCACAATCAGTGCATTCTTCTTCATCAACTACAGCTATACCATCATCGTTCATTGATATTGCATCTACTGGACATTCGTCAACACATGCTTCACAGCCTGTGCATATTTCTGAATCTACTACTGCTGGCATTTTATATCACTCCTTTAGTAAGTTGATTTTAATAGACTAGTTACTATAGATAAAAGTGATTAATAAAAAACTATCGATTGGAAAGGAAATAGCAAAATTATTATTTATCTGGTCGTAAGTAAAATTATAAAAACTACAAAACTGATTTTATATAAGAAAAACAATAATCAAAAACGAATAAATCCAGTGGCAGAAAATAATGTCTGATAACATCGATGTTTTTAAAAACATTATATTTAGTGTACCTTCTTTAAAAAGAGTAGTTGAAGCACTAATAGTTACAGGAGCAATATACGGAGTATTAATCAATCTATCAATATCATATCTTTCTGCAGTACCATTAAATCTTTACTATATTATTATTACTGCGCTTTTTATGTTTATAATCCCTGCTCTTGTCTCGGGAGAACTGTATTATCAATTTTTACCCGAGTATCCAAGAAAGTGGGGATATTTCCTTACACTTTTTAATGAATTTGTGCTTTTTGTCTATGGAATGATTTTAACTTTTAGTGCTGAGTCAGGATTTATCAGTGCATGGAATATCTTCTGGATAGCCATTATAACTATATTCTTAACCAGCTTACTGGTACTTGTTGGTACACTTGGCTACAAATACATTAAAAGAATCAGTATTCTGGGAATGGTACAACCCCTAATGATTGTATCAGCCTTCCACCTATCCATTGGGAAAAGCCTTGAAATAACAGTGACCACATACATAGAACGTATAGGTTTACTGTTTCTTGCGGGAATAATGCTTTTGTTAACTTTTTTCCTGGCAGAATATCTGATTTCTACAAACGTCAATGTTTCAGCTATAAAACTTTCCTCAGGGTTGCTGCAAAAACGGCAGGAAGTACTTAACCTTGGGTACTCATCCAGACCAGATGTTCAAACTCTTGAAATCGAAAATGAAAATAGTTCAACTACAATAGCAGTTCCATGGATACACCCCGGACCTCTTGAGGGTTTTGGAGGAGGAAGAGCATCCACAGATTTAATAAACCATCTTAACGAAAACGGCAGTGGTTTCTTTTTCCATGTTCCATCAACTCATAAATGTGACCCGGTTAACCCGGATGATATTTACAAAATAATAAAAGCATTAAACAAACCAACAAAAAGCTCCACTGCTTCCAAATTGGTCAAAGAAAGTTATCCAGAACATAAGTTAACATTCTACGGCAGAAAGCTTGGTGATAAAAAACTTGTATATATGGAAGCCGAAAACTACGGTGATTATGAGATTTCAGTTTTCAGAGACCTTATAGATCTGGAAAATGTAATGATAATCGACCTTCACAACCATGAGAGGAATAAAGAACCTGACCCTCAATTACTTTATGGTACAGATGAAGCAGAAATATTCAGAGAAAAATTACTCAAATTCCTGGATAAACTTGAAGGTCTTAAAACTTCCGATTATCAGGTAGGATACTGCACTAACACTATAGGAACTCCCAAATTTGCCCTGATAGAAAATGTGGATGGACAGAAAACACTTCTATTTGGAACTGAAGGAAATGGTATTTCAGAAAAGATGGATGAAGTTCGCCAGAACTTAAAAGACAGTTATGATGAAATATTAATCTTTACCACTGATACACATAGCAGTATTCATAACATGATATCCAACAAACACGTAGAAACTGACGAATTATACGAGGTTATAAATAAAGCCAGTAAAAACGTGTCAAACGGAAGTGCAGGGTTTACCAACAATAAATCAGAATCAATGAAATTGTTAAAAGATGATTATCTCGGGCTTGCGTACAGTATCAATATATTGGTACGGCTGTTTCCCCTTTCATTGCTGTTGCTTTATATAGTCCTGATTTTATGGATTCTATAATCCTTTTATTTAAAAAAATACTTAAAGCAACATTTAGTATTGTAAATTGTAGGGGAAAAATAATTGAACTATATTAAAAAAAGAGATGGAAGAACTGTTGATTTTGATTCTGATAAAATTACACAGGCTATACATAAAGCAATACATAGTGTAAATGAAAATGATGGTGACCTTGCCCGAAAAATGTCTTATCAGGTGATAGATAACCTTGAAAACCGGTTTAAAAATACCATTCCCAGTGTAGAAGATGTACAGGATATTGTTGAAGATGTTTTAATAAAAAATGGATATTCTGAAGTAGCCAAATCCTACATCCTCTATCGCAGAAAAAGGTCAGAGGTAAGAGAAACAAAAAAGTATCTGGGTATAAAACATGATGACCTTAAATTAAGTGTAAATGCAATAAGGGTATTGGAAAGAAGATATCTACTTAAAGGTGAAAATGGCAATCCTGTAGAAACTCCTTCAGAGATGTTTGAAAGAGTTGCAAATTCGGTATCATCAATAGATAAAAGATATGGTTATAATCCCTATGACAGCAAAGCTGAATTTTACAGGATGATGTCAAATCTGGAATTTTTACCAAACAGCCCCACCCTAATGAATGCTGGTACGGAACTGGGACAACTAAGTGCATGTTTTGTACTTCCTGTTGAAGATTCAATGAAGGACATTTTCGAAGCTTTAACAAATATGAGCCTTATACACAAATCCGGTGGAGGTACTGGATTCTCATTTTCAAAACTGCGACCGAATGGAGATATTGTTAAATCTACAAAAGGAGTTGCTTCAGGACCTGTATCATTCATGAGCATTTTTGACCAGGCTACTGAAGTAATAAAACAGGGTGGTAAACGCAGGGGTGCAAATATGGGAATTTTAAGAATCGACCATCCTGATATAATTGAATTCATTAACTCAAAGGAGAAAGAAGGATATCTGGACAATTTCAACATCTCTGTAGGAGTAACAGATGAATTCATGAAAGCAGTCCAGAGTGATAGTAAATATGACCTGATTAACCCGAGAACAGGCAAAACCACTGAAAAACTCAGAGCCAGAGATATTTTTGACCTGATAACTACAATGGCATGGAGAACTGGTGACCCGGGAATGATATTTCTGGACGAGATTAACCGCAGACATCCTGTGTCCCATGTAAGAACTATTGAAAGTACCAACCCCTGCGGTGAAGTTCCACTGCTTCCCTACGAATCCTGTAATCTGGGATCTATAAACCTGTCAAAGATGGTTAAAAACGACACAATCAACTGGGAGAAGCTAAAAAATAATACACACTCAGGAATCCATTTTCTTGATAATGTTATTGATGCCAATAAATATCCGTTAAATGAAATAGACAGAGAAACAAAAAACAACCGTAAAATAGGATTGGGAGTTATGGGACTTGCAGAGATGTTTGCAAAACTTAACATACCCTACAATTCAGAAGAAGCCATCGAAACTGCAGAAAATATTATGAAGTTTATTAATGAAGAATCTGTTAAAAAATCAGTAGAACTTGGAGAAAAAAGAGGTTCATTCCCGAATTTTAAAGGGAGCCAATGGGAAAAGAAATACAGTTCTATGAGAAACGCCACTGTAAATACCATCGCCCCCACTGGTACCATAAGTATTATCGCAAATACAAGTTCAGGTATAGAACCGATTTTTGCTCTTTCTTTTGTGCGGAACGTAATGGCAACACAACTTCTTGAAGTAAACCCGGTTTTTGAAAACGTTGCAAAAGAAAGAAACTTTTACAGTAAAGACTTGATGATGGATATATCAAAAACAGGATCTATTCAAAACCTTAAACAGGTCCCAAAAGATGTAAGAGACCTTTTTGTTACATCACTGGATATTGATCCCGAATGGCACGTTAGAATGCAGGCAGCCTTCCAGAAATATGTGGACAACTCCGTTTCCAAAACAGTCAACCTCCCTGAAAAAGCTACACTGGATGATGTTAAAAGAATCTACATGATGGCATACAAACTCAATTGCAAAGGGATTACAATCTACCGGTATGGAAGTAAAGAAAATCAGGTTCTTGAACTTGGTGGATTGAAAAAAGAAAAGGGCGAAGGTATAATCGCAGATTCTGAATTTTCAGGAGATTATCTTACAGGATGTTCTATCTGTAATTAATAGATTTGTAGTATTTATCAAGGCTCGTAAAATAAATCACGAGCCATTTATCTGATTTTAGAAAAGTATTAGTATTGTCTATTTAAAGGAAGGTCTGTGGTTACAGATAAAAATCTGTAACTTAGAAAAATTGAATTCCTTAGCTCTGCAGAACTATTTCGATATTGATATCTTTTGGAACCTGGATTCTCATGAGCTGCCTGAGTGCTCTTTCATCAGCCGAAATATCGATTAATCGTTTGTGTACACGCATTTCCCAGTGGTCCCATGTAGCAGTTCCATCTCCACTTGGGCTTTTACGAGCGGGAACCCGTAGTTTTCTTGTTGGGAGTGGAACAGGACCAGACATACCGACACCGGTTCTATCTGCTATCGACTTTACCTGATCGCAGACTCCGTCCAGGTTTTCTGGATCCGTTCCTGATAGTTTAATTCTTGCTTTCTGTGCCATATTAATCCCCTGAAAAATAAAGAATTGAGTGTCTTATTGGTTGACACTCATACACATTCCAGCAGCGATTGTTTTGCCCATGTCACGGATAGCGAATCTACCCATGTGTGGAATTTCTTTCACCGGTTCAATTATCATTGGCCTTGTTGGTTTGAGAGTTACAATCGCTGAATCTCCAGATTTAAGGAATGTTGGATTCTCTTCTTTTACCTGTCCTGACTTTGGATCCATCTTCTTATCAAGTGAGATGAATGTACATGCAATCTGTGCAGTGTGTGCATGGAATACAGGTGTGTAGCCAACAGTTATTGCAGATGGATGCTGGAGAACAACAATCTGTGCTGTAAATTCATTTGCTACAGTTGGTGGGTTGTCTTTGTGTCCAGCTACATCACCTCTTCTTGCATCACCTTTACCAAGTCCACGAACACTCCATCCGATGTTGTCTCCTGGGGTCGCTTGAGGTACTTCTTCATGATGCATTTCTATGGATTTGACTTCACCGGTCTTACCACTTGGCATGAAGGTAACCTGATCTCCCTTCTTCATTACACCGGTTTCAACTCTTCCTACTGGTACAGTACCAATACCTGAAATGGTGTAAACGTCCTGTACTGGTATTCTTAATGGAAGTTTGTCTGCTTTTTCTGGTGGTGTGAGGTTGTTAAGTGCTTCCAGTATAGTTGGACCATTGTACCATGGTGTGTTTTCACTCAGTTTGGCTACGTTATCACCAAGGTATGCTGAAGTAGGTACAAATGTTACATCGTCTGGTTTGAATCCTACCATTTTAAGAAGTTCAGATACTTGGTTTTTGACCTCTTCATATCTCTTTTCATCGTAATTGATGTCATCCATCTTGTTGACTGCAACAATGAGGTCGTTGATACCCAATGTTCTTGAGAGGAAGACATGTTCTTTTGTCTGGTCCATCACACCATCTGGTGCTGCAACAGATAATACAGCTGCATCTGCCTGAGATGCTCCTGTAATCATATTTTTGACAAAGTCTCTGTGACCTGGACAATCAACAATGGTGAAATAGTATTTATCGGTATCGAACCTCTTGTGAGCAATATCGATTGTGATTCCTCTGTCTCTCTCTTCTTTAAGAGAGTCCATAATCCATGCAAAAGCGAATGTTTCTTTACCCTGTTCTTTTGCTTTTTCTCTGTTCTTGTCGATTATATGCTGAGGAATTGCACCTGTTTCATACATCAACCTTCCAACGAGTGTGGATTTACCATGGTCAATATGACCAATGATAGCTAAATTCATGTGTGGTTTCTCGTCTGCCATTTTTTATCCTCCTTTTATGTATATTTTTCATTTTTTGTATATATTATTCATATATTAACATATGGTTCGACCATAATAATCGTCTATATGTTTTAAGTTTTCTGATGAATAAATCAGACTGTCTCCAATATATCCTGAGGCTTGGGTATTTCGTTCTTCATACCCTTCCTTTCGCGAATCATACTTATAGTTTCCTGTATTAAATTTGATGGAATCGGTTCAAAGCCAGCAAATTCTGTACTCCACATGGCACGACCTTCAGTTGATGACCTTATATCACCTGCAAACCCAAACAGTTCTGCCACGGGTGCCTTGGATTCTACGGCTGTCATATCTCCTTCTGAACTCATATTAAGGATAATTCCGCGTTTACCCTGTATCAATTTGGTAGCTCCACCCATCTGGTCCTGTGGTACATAGATGAATACTTTTTGATATGGTTCAAGAATTGTGGCATCTGCCATGAGCATTGCAGCCTGAATAGCCTGCCGTGACGCTGGGATTACCTGCGCTGGTCCACGATGGATAGTATCTTCGTGGAGTTTGGCATCAATAAGTTTTACCTTTACACCCATACATGGTTCATTTGCCAGTGGCCCTGCCTGCATAACCTCTTCAAAACCTTCAAGGATTAATTCCATTGTCTCATTAAGATGCTGAATACCCTTTGTCTGGTCAAGATATATATTAGATTCACAAATGTCGACCAGTCCTTTGGCTTCCTCTTTATCCATTCCTGCTTCCATCAGCTTGTTCCTGCGCTCCAGTTCAGGCATACGCATTGAGATGTCACCGGATCTGATAAGATCAATGACTTCTGGTTCAAGTGGTTCAACCTCTATATAGAACTTGTTGTGTCTGTTTGGTGACTTACCTTCAACCGGTCCCGCATGTTTTTGAACCGCTTCACGATAGACAACAATTGGAGGGCTTGTACTAATTTCTACTCCTTTGTCACGTTCAATTCTGTGACCTATAACTTCAAGATGGAGTTCACCCATTCCTGAAAGCAGGTGTTCTCCTGTCTCTTCGTTTAATGTAACATTTAGTGTTGGGTCTTCCTTGTTTACCTGTCTTAAAACTTCAACAAGTTTTGGCAGGTCTTTCATGTGTTTGGCTTCGACTGCAACAGTAACCACTGGTTCACTTACATGCTTTATACTTTCAAAAGGTGTCATATCATCCTTTGTAGTTACTGTAGAACCAACAATGGCATCTTTGAGACCTGTTACTGCTGCTATATTACCGGCTGGTATTCTTTCGACTTCGACCCTTTCAGATCCCATGTAGATGCCTACCTGCTGAACCCTATTTTTACTGGGTGACCCTGAAATGTTTACTTCCATACCACGTTTGAAGGTTCCACTGAAAAGTCTACCTGTTGCTACTTCTCCTGCATGTGGATCAAGCCGAATGTCTGTCACCATAAAGGCCAAGTCACCATTTTCTTTGGCTTTGGTCATCTGCTCTCCGACATCAGATTCAATGTCACCATGCCAAATTGTGCTGACCCGGTAGGGTTGTGCTGTAATCGGATTTGGAAGGTGGCGAATAACCATGTCGTTTACTGCTTCATAGAGCGGACATTTTTGAGCAAGGTCGGTTTGACGCTCCTGCTGACAGTAATTATATACATCAGCAAAACCGATGTTTGTTTTATCCATCATAGGTACGCTGATTGCCCAGTTATACAGTGCTGAACCGAACGCAACCGTACCGTCTGAAGCAGAAACCTTCCAACCCTTATTATAACTTTCTTCGTTCATACCCTTGATTAATTTGTTAACATGGTCTATTAACTTACCAAGGCGTATCTGCATTTCCTGTGAATCGACCTGTAGTTCATTAATAAGACGGTCTACTTTGTTGATAAAAAGTACCGGTTTAACCTGTTCCTTTAACGCCTGTCTTAAAACCGTTTCTGTCTGGGGCATAGTTCCTTCAACTGCATCAATAACAACAACAGCCCCATCAACAGCTCTCATGGCTCTTGTAACGTCACCACCGAAATCAACATGTCCCGGAGTATCTATCAAATTAATAAGAAACTCTTCACCATTGTATTCGTGCACCATCGACACATTTGCAGAATCAATTGTGATTCCCCTGTCCTGTTCTTCTTCATCAGAATCCATAAACAGCTGGCTTCCAGAAAGTTCGGAAGATATCATTCCTGCGCCAGCCAGAAGGTTATCTGTTAGAGTGGTTTTCCCATGGTCGATATGTGCAACTATACCAATGTTTCTTATATGTTCCGGATTTTTCATGAGCGATACTACTCGCTCAACCATTTTTTTTCTTCTTCCCATATTACTACCCTGCAGAATATTGAAAAATATTATTTTTATTTTTTATATCAAATTTAACGTGCTGATTTGGCAACCCGTTCTTTGGAATCTTTTCTGTTTACAGAGAAGTATTTTGCATCACGGTTAGCAGCACCCATCAGTTCTGATGCCAGACAATCTGCCAATGAACGTTTTGATTTGTATGCTGCCTGGTTTACTCCCATAGAAATAAGCCTTAATGCGGTATCAACACGCCTTTGTGAAGCAGTATCCACTGCTTTGGGTACAGATATTCCACCGTATTTTAATCTAACTACTTCTTCCCTTGGACCTGTATTGGCAATAGCATCTACAAGAACCTGTACCGGGTTCCTTTCTGTCTTTGAATATATTATATCAAAAGCGTCTTCTACAGCACGCAGTGCAAATTGTTTTTTACCTGTGTTATGTTCTTTTCTCATTAAATTGTTTACCAGACGTTCAACAATTGAAATCTCTGATTTGTTAAATTGCTGTCTTGCATGTCTTCCATTCGTATGTGGAACAACAACAGGGTCCAGATTAACATAGCTTTTTATTCCGGAGTCATTTACCTCAACTTCTGACATGTCCCATTTATCGAACAATTTGTACATAAAAATCATCTCCTCGGTTTCTCTCTTCTACCTATTGCCATCTCATTTAATGAGACATTGTTTACAGCAATAACCTTGAATCTGACACCGGGTATATCACCTTTTGATCCACCCATTCGTCCGCCAATACGTTCTACAGTTACTTCATCGTGTTCATCTATATAATTTATAGCACCGTCACCCGGACAAAATGCTGTAGCCTGGCGACCATTCTTTATCAACTGTATTCTTACACATTTTCTAACTGCAGAATTTGGCTGTTTTGCTTCCACACCTACTTTTTCAAGTACAATTCCACGACCCTGTGGTGCACCTGAAAGCGGGTCTGCTTTAACATCCAGCCCTAAGGCACGCCTACTATATCGCTTATCTTTCCATCGCGAGTCTGTATGATCTTTTTTCAATTTACTTGCAGCATATTTTCCATTCGCCATTATTTTCCTCCAAAAATTTCAGTTATGTTGATGAGAATCATTTAACGTAAACTCTTATGATTGATTAACCATTTTATATAATAATTTATTGAATAATTACACTATCGATGTTATGATGACGGTTTGCAATCATTTTTACTTTGTCAATGTTTTTTCCATTACTTCCTATAGCAAGACCTTTGCTATTATTGGATACCTGTACATAAGCATATTGCTTATCATCTTTATTGACTAGATTTACAGAAGATACTGCCACTGGTCCAAAGGCATTTTTGATAAATTCACTTGGATCTTCTGAGTATTCAACAAGTTCAACATGCTTATCTACATTTTCTTTGACCTTGTTTATATGCTCACCATTTTTACCAATAGCAGCACCCATATTTCCTGCTTCGACAACATAGATGATTCTGTCTTCGTCCACTATACAGTCACGGACTTCTGCACCTGTTGTCTGTTCAAACATTGCTATGTATCTTAACTCTTCTGTAGATAGTTTAATTTCACTCAAAGATGAACCCCTTAGAATGATGATAAAATATTGGATTCTCCAGGGTCTATAATAGCCATTGCTGCAATTGAGAATGGTTTACCACATGAAGCCCCTAATTCTACACTGGTTCCCGAATAATTTAATACAGGTATACCTGTAGAATTGATTTTTGACTTTACATTTTCCGGACAATTTGCAGATAATACTATCATTTCTGCTTCTGATTTTTCTGCTGATTCAATGGTTCGTTTAGAACCAATTACTACTGACCCTGTTCTTAGAACACTTAATAGTGCTTTATCGATACTAATATTTTTGTTGCTCATTTGTATCAACCCATTGTAAATCTTGAATATGCATTCACTAATACCAAATTAATTATATCTAGTTTCTGGTTGATGTTAATTAGACACTTTCTCCTTTAACTGGTTTTGTTGCGACCAAATGCACATCGCCTGTACCAAGTTTGATTGGCTGTCCTATAATTATATTTTCAGTTACACCATTCAATTCGTCAACATCACCGCGTATTCCCGCATCAAGAAGGTGGTTGACTGTGACCTCAAAAGCAGCACGTGCAAAAACACTTGCTTTTTCACCTGAAATACCATGACGACCTATTTGTTTTACTTCTCCATCACATGTCATGATATCTGCTACCAGCATAATATGCCGTATGTCAACATTAAGGCCTTGTTCACTCAGTGTATCCATTGCTTCTTTAACCAGTGCATTTCTGGCTGCTTCTATTCCGAATACTTCGTAGATTTCAGCGATATTATTGGTATAGGTTCTTGTAACATCAACACCTTCTATTTTCAGAACTTCATTGAGTTCAGAACCTTCTGTATACAATGTGTATTCATCACTGTCTTTTCGGATAACAACCCTTTTAATGCCTTCTATACCTTTAAGTGTTACGTTATGTATATTCTTTGCAAGCTGTAAAAGCTCACGATAAGATGGCTGGTTTGGTTGTATAATAATCTGATAATCTACTCCTTCGGATATTTTAACCAGTACATTAAGTTTATCACGGAGTATGCCTGCTATTTCATCGACTGATATTTCTCTTTGTGTAAGAGTTTTTTCATGAAGATCGACAACAAGCTGCATTTGTGCAAGGTCAGTTGTAACATCTCCCAAATGCCCGATATGGGTAGCTTCTATCTGCCATGCAAGTTTTCTGGCTTCATCTCTGGAATCTGAATAACCTTCCTCAAGTGCAACAGTCATCATAGGTGTACTGGGTGTTTTCCTTGCATCGACAATTTCTATAAGTCGTGGAAGACCCAGTGTTACGTTAATTTCTGCAACACCTGCATAGTGAAAAGTACGCATCGTCATCTGCGTACCGGGTTCTCCTATCGATTGTGCTGAAACCACACCTACTGCTTCACATGGTTCTACGCATGCATAACCATAGTTATCCATCACCTGATGGATGATTTCTTCCAGTTCTTTTTTGGAGACCCCGACCTTTATTGCATCCTCTTTTAACGTATTAATCATATTCTGAGGCAGAGGAAGATCATCCACCATTGAATTGATTGTAGCTTCACTCAGGGTCATTGTTCGACCTCCCTTCCAGTAACTGATTTAACAATACTGTGGATTGACTCCGGCTTGCTGTAATCACTTTTTGTCGAATCAATTCCATCTTCTCCGTACTTAAATTGTACAATTACACCTCTTGTTTCACGTACAGAACCGTCATACTGAACTTCAAGGTCCTGCAAAGCATTGACAAGTCTCCTCTGGAGGTAACCTGATTGAGATGTCCTCACCGCTGTATCCACCAGACCTTCACGACCTCCTACAGCATGGAAGAAATATTCTGTTGGATTAAGACCACTCTTATAACTGGACTTGACAAAACCGTGTGCATCAGCACCAAGGTCACCTTTGCTGAAATGCGGAAGTGTTCTCCCTGTATATCCTCTTCTTATACGTTCACCACGAACAGCCTGCTGACCTACACTTGCTGCCATTTGAGTCAAGTTCAACATTGAACCTCGAGCACCAGATTTAGCCATGATTACAGCAGAATTATCCAGACCAAGATGGTTACCTGCTACATCACCAGTTTTATCTCTGGCAACACCCAGTTTTTGCATAATCTTCATTTCAATTGTCTCATCAAGAGTTCTACCAGGAAGTGGCTCAAGTTCTCTTGCCTCGTAGGCTTCAATCAATCGTTTGACCTCGTCTTCAGCATTAGATATAATCTCACTGATATGCATTTGAGCTTCTTTTGGAATATCCTCATCACTGATACCGAAACTAAGACCTGAACGCATGATAGCCCGGATAGCCAGTCTTGTCATATCATCAATAAACTCTGCTGATTTAGTAGAACCATATTCTTTTACAATTTTATCAACAATATGTCCTTTAAAAGCCCCTATTCCTTTCTCATCGATTGTTCCTGTGATGAGTTCCCCATTTTCAATTATAACATAAGCATCATTTTCACAGTTTTCTCTGTTACATTCATCACATTTGGAACAAACTTCTGCAACATATTCCAGATTTAAGTCATCCGGTAGAAGCTGACTGAAAATCTGTTTACCAGTCCAGTAGGGTTCACCATCATCTCTGTATCCTGCTGGTTCAGGCAACTGCCTGATATGTGATTTTCTTAAAAGGTCAAGTGCATCATTTTTGCTAATATCATTATCAGTTCTTGTTAGCAAGAACATTCCTGAAATGTGGTCATGGATCCCACCAATAATCGGACCACCGAAACGTGGAGAAAGAATATTTTCCTGGATTTTCATCAATATTTCTGCTTCAGCTCTGGCTTCCTCTGTCTGCAAAACATGAAGGTTCATTTCGTCTCCATCAAAATCAGCGTTGTATGGTGGACATACCGCAGGGTTTAATCGGAAGGTTTTATACGGCAGTACCTTTACATGGTGAGCCATTATACTCATTTTGTGGAGTGAAGGCTGCCTGTTAAAGATAACAATATCTCCATCCTGCAGCTGTCTCTCGACCACCCATCCTATATCCAGTTTTTCTGCAAGGTCAGTGCAATTAACATCTGTAACTTTAATACGCCTGCCATCAGCACGAATTACATAATTAGCTCCCGGATGAACATCATTTCCGCGGGCAACGTACTGCCGCATTTTCTCAAGGTTTCTGCTAATGACATTTACAGGTATCGTCATCTGCTTTGCAATTGCATATGGCAAACCTACTTCATTAATACTTAAATTAGGGTCAGGCGAGATGACTGTACGTGCTGAGAAATTGACACGTTTACCTGAAAGACTTCCTCTAAACCTACCTTCTTTGCCTTTTAAACGTTGTGTCAATGTCTTTAATGGACGTCCTGACCTGTGCCTTGCAGGCGGAACACCTGATACTTCATTATCAAAAAACGTTGTTACATGATACTGCAAAAGTTCCCAGAGATCTTCAAGAATTAACTGCGGAGCACCTGCTTCTCTGTTCTCCTGGAACCTTTGATTGATACGTATTATATCCACCATTTTATGGGTAAGGTCATCTTCACTACGCTGACCGGATTCCAGTGTAATGGATGGGCGAACAGTAACAGGCGGTACTGGAAGGACTGTTAATATCATCCATTCAGGACGTGCGTTACTTGGGTCCATTCCCATTAAACGCACATCATCATCTGACATGTTTTCGAATCTTTCACGTATCTCAGTAGGGGTTAATTTTTCCCCGTTTTCAATATAATCCGATGGTTTTTCAAATTTTATCTCTACCTGTTCTTCATTGCAGTGCGGACAGACTTTGGTTTTTCTGGCTTCTTTAAAAAGATCATTTACCAAGTCATCTGTCGAATGACCCATTATCTTTAATTGCTGCAATTGTTCAAGATACTCATTTTTCCTCTGGGGTTCAAGCAAAAAATTACTGCAATTCCTACAGATTGAGCGTAGTGATTTTAATATCAATTTATTAAATCCTACATGTATCACTGGCGCTACAAGTTCTATATGTCCAAAATGACCCGGACAATCACCAGCCCTACTGCCGCATGTTTTACAAATCAGTCCCGGGTCTATTACACCCAGACGCATATCCATAAGACCCATATCAATCGGATAACCGTCATCATCATAGGTATCCGCTGTGATTATGGGCGTAACACTCATTTTTCTTACTTCTCTGGGAGACAGTAAACCAAATCGAATTTCACCAACTCTTTTAGGTATAGAAGCCATTGCATCCATTTTATATCACCATTATACAGCATCCTCAAGTCCCATTCTTGGTGTAACACCAAGCGATTTTATTTCATCCAGAAGCAATTTGAAAGCATAACTCATCTCTACTGGATAGATATCAGTTTCTGATTCACAATTAGAACAGAAAGCCATCTTTTGTTTCCGGTCGTAGGTAGCAATCATACCGCAGTTGGAACAGACCAACTGAACCACTTTATCGGATTCATCCATCAAACGTTCTTTCAGTGCCATTGCTGCACCATGTCCTATCATGACATCTCTTTCCATTTCTCCAAATCTTAGACCTCCTTCACGGGCTCTACCTTCAGTAGGCTGTCTTGTAAGCACCTGTACAGGACCTCTGGATCTGGCATGCATCTTAGAAGCAACCATGTGGTGCAGTTTTTGATACAGAATAACACCTGAAAAAGTATCAGCCTGTATTTTCTTACCTGTTACTCCATCTGTAAAGACTTCCTTTCCCGTATGTGAAAAACCATAATCTCTTAGACCGTTTCTTAATTCCTCTTCGGATTCACCAGAAAACGCTGTAGCATCAACACGTCTACCTTCCATAGAACCTA
Organism: Methanohalobium evestigatum Z-7303; assembly: GCF_000196655.1. Lineage (GTDB taxonomy): Archaea > Halobacteriota > Methanosarcinia > Methanosarcinales > Methanosarcinaceae > Methanohalobium > Methanohalobium evestigatum. The sequence continues at coordinate 744,195 of NC_014253.1, forward strand.
CTTTACCACCAATCATTTCCAGAACATGACCAACAGTCATACGAGATGGTATAGCGTGTGGATTTACAATAAGGTCAGGAACCAATCCATCTTCAGTAAACGGCATATCCTGATAGGGAACAATTAATCCAATGACACCTTTCTGACCGTGTCTTGATGCAAATTTATCCCCGATTTCAGGCACTCTCTGGTCTCTTACTTTCACTTTTGCAAGGCGAGTACCGTTTATGGATTCTGTTAATATTACATTATCAACGATACCCTTTTCATTAGAACGCATGGTTATCGCACTTTCACGGCGCTGTTCCACAGCAAGACCGAAATCGGATTGTTCTTCAAGAAAACGCGGCGGACTGGTCTTACCGATAAGAACGTCATTTGGTGCCGCTACTGTTTCAGGGTTTACAAGTCCATCTTCATCAAGATTTGCATAAGCTTCAGCGCCTCTTGCTCCTCTGTAATCCGAATCAGGAATTTCAAATTTGTCTTCCTGTCCACCAGCATACCGTCTTTCTTCTCCTTCAAATGTCCTCAAGAAATGACTTCTTGCAAGTCCTCTTTCAATAGAACCTTTATTAAAAACAAGTGCATCTTCGATATTGTAACCTTCATATGACATTACAGCAACAACAAAATTTTGACCTGCTGGTCTTTCGTCAAAATGAATAGAATCTGCTGGCTGTGTCTTTGTAAGTGCTTTTTGTGGATAATGGAGCACATGCGCTCTGGTATCAGGCCTTAATTTCTGATTGGAAGTTGACATGCCGACACACTGCTTTACCATCGCAGCCCCCATTGTATTACGTGGCGCTGCATTGTGTTCTGGGTAAGGTACCATTCCAGTACATATACCCAGAATCATTGAAGGGTCTATTTCAAGGTGGGTGTGTTCGGGTGTCAGGTCTGATGCATACAGTGCTATGTAAGCATTCTCTTCTTCTTCTGCATCAAGATATTCCACAAATCCCTGTTTTACCAAATCTTCAGATGTGATTTCATTGTTTTTCAGCTGCTCGATTTGTTCATCAGTTACAAGAGGCTTACCATCTTTGACAATAATTAGTGGTCTTCTTGCCCTACCTATATCAGAATTTATTATAATTTCATTGATATCTTCATATAACGCTACATTTACCTGTTGCGATATCAAACCATTTCTTCTCTGCTCTCGTATATCCTCTACCAGTTCAACAGGATTATTATGAGTACCCACCAGTTCACCATTTAGGAAAATTTTTGCTTCTGTCATTTAAATCTCCTCTCACAATGTATCCGAATCTAAAACTTCGCTGGAGCTTGTGTGTTCAGGTCCTTGTGCTTCAGGGAATGTTTTTTCCAGCTCATCCACGTAATTATCAACTTCCTCTTCATATTCAGGTTCTTCACTTGTCGGTGTATGTATCACCATAGGTTTAACTCCCAAATCATAGAGGCTGTTTTTGATTGAATCCATATCATCGGTACCCGTGGATAGCTCCACCATCTGGGCAAAATTCTTAACCAGCCCACAGTTTGGACCTTCTGGTGTTTCCGATGGACACAAACGTCCCCACTGGGTAGGATGAAGGTCACGAGCTTCAAAATGCGGCTGTGCTCTTGAGAGAGGAGAAATAACCCGCCTTAAATGAGATAGTGTAGAAATATAATCGGTACGGTCTAAAAGTTGTGATACTCCGGTTCTCCCGCCTACCCAGTTACCTGTTGCCAATGGATGTTGAAGACGGTCTGTTAATACATCTGCTCTTACAAGGGTAACTACATTCAATTCTCTGTTTCTCATACTTGCCCGTTCAAGCTGATATTTAATATCCCTTGCAAGTCTGTTGAAAGCCACCCTGAATAAGTCTTCCATAAGGTCTCCGGTGAGTTTCAAACGTTTGTTGGAATAATGGTCTTTGTCATTGGGATTGCGTCTTCCAAGAGCCAGCTCAAAACAGGACTCTGCCATTCTGCCCAGAAAATGTGCTTTTGTAAGCCGGTCTTCAGGATCATTTCCAAGATGAGGAAGAAGATATCTATCAATTACATAATTTGCCCGTTTAATCTGGTAATCTTTCGCCTGTCCTGATGCCACACGGGAACCAAGTTTTTCAACAGCTTCTTCTGTGGTTTCAACTTCGGATTCTTCAAGGTTTTCAAACATGTATTTTAATATTTCCTGGTCGGTTGAAACCATTTTTACAATATCTTCATCGGTTTCAACACCAAGTGCCCTCATAAGAGTAATGAAATTTACACGTCCGGATATTGAAGGGAATGATACTTCAAGAAGTGATTTTCTGCCTCTTTCTACAACAACCAGTGCCCGATATCCTCTTCTTTGTGAAAATACCTTGGAAACCTGAATTGGATCACCATAGCGTTCAGAAAATTCAGTCATTACCTTGTTGGGTGCAAGGTCTTCAAGGGTCATAACAACCCGTTCAGTACCATTTATTATGAAGTATCCTCCCGGGTCAAGAGGGTCTTCTCCATATTGTACCATTTCCTGGTCGTTGATTCCTACAAGATTACAATAATTGGACTTTACCATTATAGGTAATTGACCTATCTTTGCTTCCATAGGTTCGGTTTCTTTATCACCGTTTACAACACTCATCTGGAGATATAATGGTGCAGTATAGGATATATTACGCAGCCTTGCTTCGTTGGGATAAAGATTTTCAATAGCCCCATCAGCCTCTTTTACAATCGGTTTTTCAACTCTGATATTTCCAAGTTTGATATAAATGTCTTCAAGGTCTGTTTCGATAATGCCCTGTTCATCAATGACTTTCTGGAGACCTGATTCCAAAAATTTATTGAAAGAGTCTATGTGATGCTGTACTATTTTGCCTTTTGTAAAATACTCTCTTGATAATTCAGCGGTATTTGCCACTATGGTAGCACCCTCTATTGGTTTTTTAATATATATGAGTTAACTCAGTAATAACGATTAATTGGCTGTAAGACGATGAAATGGTCTTGGGTTTGTTTTTAAATTTAAAGGATAGCATGAGTATAAACAGAGAATTTTTAATGGTTAGAAAGTTTTAAGAATTTATCATTTTATTACTAATCTGTAATATAAACCTTCTTCAGCAGTCTGACTTTTTCGACTTATTTTTACAACATCCCCTTCTAATGCCCCGATTTCTTGTATAATAGGGTCAGTGGATTTTATTTTTGGCAATTGCTCTTTATCAATTTGATAGTGGTTTAAAACAGTTTGTAACTCATCCGTTGCCAGAATTTCATGTTTTGGGATTAACTCGTGGTCGAGCAGGCTGATATTTCTCAAATTTATTCCTCCCTAAAAAATATCCATACAAGGAAGATACACCAGTACAGTAAATAATGGGTTGTGACGGGCTCGTAGGGATTTGAACCCTAGACCGTCTGGTTAAAAGCCAGACGCTCTGCCTGACTGAGCTACGAGCCCTTTCTGATTGTATGGTATTATAGACATATACAATGTCATACATCCGCGCGAAAGTCACCCTTAACATCCAAGGCGACGTGGACAAAAAGACATTATCATATATAAATTTTAGCCTTGAAAAATACCGGTTTATTATATTTAAAGATTATTACAGTCCAATATTACAGATAGTTTTTCATTTGCAGGATATTTCATAATATAATTAACAATCTATATATAAGAAGATTGTGGATATAATTTATTTTCACCATATTGGAATATATAAAACACAATACATCTACTACCCACTTGTTGTTGTAGAGCATGATAATACACAGAAAGGTAATATCTCACAGATATATTTAAAAATTATAATATCATGTACCGTGTTCCCATTCACGCATATATTTTTCCTGCTCTGTAGTCAATTCATCTATTTCAATCCCGAGTACCTTTAACTTTAGTTCGGCGATATAGGTATCGATTTCCGGTGGTACTGCATGCACATCGATATCAAGGTCATTATCAACAAGATGACGAACACAAAGCGCCTGATTTGAAAAACTCATATCCATTACTTCTGCAGGATGACCATCTCCTGCTGCCAGATTTACTGTTTGCTGGTCTGCAATAACATTAATTCGATGAGTTTTGAGGTTATACTCTTTGATGTTACTTTTTACTTTGCGAATCGAGTGTGCCATTGATTCAAGTTCTTCCAGATTCATTTCCACATTAAAATGACCGGAATTAGCAAGAATTACTCCATCCTTCATTAATTTAAAATGGTCTCTGGTAAGGACTGAAACATTACCGGTGGTTGTTACAAATATGTCACCAAGTTCTGCAGCTTCATCCATTGTCATCACGCGATACCCATCCATACGCGCCTCGAGTGCCCTTACAGGATTGACCTCGGTTACTATCACATTGGCTCCAAGACCTGCTGCATACATGGCTACTCCTTTACCACACCAACCATAACCAGCAACAACGACATCTTTGCCCGCAACTAACAGATTGGTGGTTCTATTTATAGCATCCCATGTTGACTGACCTGTACCGTAGCGATTGTCAAACAGGAATTTGGTAAGTGCATCATTAACCGCAATAGTGGGTATTTTTAAGGCATTGTTTTCAGACATTGACATCAAACGGTGCACACCTGTAGTAGTTTCTTCACATCCTCCGATTACATTCGGTAGCAGATTCTGGCGTTCTGTATGTATTTTATGAATGATATCAGCACCATCATCCACTATAATATTGGGTTCTATATCCAGCACTCTGTCGATTGCCTCATAATATTCATCTTTACTAACATCATTTTTTGCATAACATGAAACATTGTCCCTTGTATCCAATGCTGCAGCAACATCGTCCTGCGTACTCAAGGGATTGCAACCGGTTATAGCGATTTCAGCACCTCCTGATGCAAGTGTCTCCACAAGAACGGCGGTTTTGGCTTCCACATGCAGTGCCATGGCTATCCTGCAACCTTTAAGTGGTTTTTCAGATGCGAAACCATCCCTTATTATCGACAGTACAGGCATGTGGTTCCTTGCCCACTCTATTTTCTGGTTACCGGACTCGAGTAATGTATCATCCACCATTTTTAAAAACTCCTTTATACATCAGAATTTAGCTCGCTCTACAAGACCGGCTGCGGCAGTTCTGGCTCTGTCCAGTACATCCTGCTCATCCATACAAACTACTTCATAATCCTGCATAAGTATCCGACCGTCAACTATGGTTGTACTAACATCACTACCTGATGCGGAATATACAAGGTGTGAATGTATATCATACACTGGTGTGAGATGAGGTTTGTTCATATCTACTATGATTACATCTGCATTATAACCCTCTCTCAATACACCACTTTTTATACCAAGTGCCCTCGCTCCGCTGGTTGTTGCCATCTCAAGCACCTGACGAGCCGGTAGTACTGTCGGGTCAAGGCTCTCCACCTTATGAAGAAGTGCCGCCGTTTTCATCTCTTCAAACATATCCAGGTTATTGTTAGATGCGCAGCCGTCTGTTCCCAGCGAGACATTTACGCCCCTGTCCAACATCCCGGGTACTGGTGCTACCCCGGATGCAAGTTTCATGTTGCTTACTGGATTATGGGATACATGAACTCCTCGTCCTCGGAGTATTTCTATGTCATCATCCGACAACCAGACACAATGTGCTGCAAGTACGTCCGGACCTAAAAATCCAAGTCTGTCCAAAAGGTTGATTGAACACATCCCATAATGCTGTTTCATTTGATTTAATTCACTCTCGGTCTCAAGTACATGGATATGGATGCCGACTCTGTCGTGATTTGCCTCTTTTTTTACTTTTGACAAAAAACCTTCAGAACAGGTATAAGGAGCATGTGGTCCATACATTGTTATTATCCGACCTTCTGCCTCTCCTTTCCAGTTATTTATAAATCTTTTATTCGTATCAAGTTCAGATTTACCTTTTTCTTCATTCCCTGCTTCTATCATCCGATATGAAAGAGCAGCCCTCATGCCAGAATCCTTTACTGCTTGGGCTACTTTATCTATATGGATGAACATATCAGCAAACGAGGTCGTACCTGATTTTATCATTTCCAGACATGCAAGTTTTGTTCCTATATATGCATCTTCATCTGTTAACCGGTCTTCAACAGGCCAGATGTAATTCTTTAGCCATTCATCAAGCGGAAAGTCATCTGCATATCCTCTAAGCAATGTCATACCTGTATGAGTATGGGTATTGACAAAACCCGGCATCACAACTGAGCCTTTTGCATCGATGATTTGGTCTGCATCCTGTTCAGTGGATTCTGCTACCTCTGTTATGGTACCGTTTTCTATTACAACTACTCCCTGTGTTAACTCATAAGAATCCATTGTCAAAATGTAGCCGTTTTTGATTATTATATCTGCCATATTTACCCTCAAAAAAAACGCACTGGACAACTTAAATTATAGATATGCTTCTGTTACATATCTGCGCATCATTCGATGTGTGTTAAAATAGTATGCAATCATGCTGATTGAATTGCTCATCATTTTTATCCAGTCATTTCTTCTTTCATAATAGGTCGGTATTATGATATATTCCAGTTTATTGTAAAAATCATCAATTTCTTGTTTTGCAATTTTATCTTCTGAACTGTATTCATAACTTTTTGGACCTATACTCCAGCCTGTCACACCTTCTATCCAACCTTCTATCCACCATCCATCAAGCACACTGAAATTAATCACACCGTTATGAGCCGCTTTCATTCCGCTTGTACCTGAAGCTTCATATGGTCTCATGGGTGTATTAAGCCATATGTCCACTCCTGACACCATTTTAGATGCAAGTTCCATGTCATAATCTTCCAGATACGCTATTTTGATTTGTCCTTCCAGCTCTTTTATATATCCAAATATATTTTGTATAATCTTTTTACCTGCTTCATCCCTTGGATGAGCTTTCCCCGCAAAAATAAACTGTAAATTTCCTTTATAATTTACCTTTTTAAGCCTTTCAAGGTCTGTAAAAATAAATGAATGTCTTTTATATTCAGCAGCACGTCTGGAAAAACCTATTGTCAATGTTTCATAATCCATATCTTTACCTGTTTTTTCATTGACATAGTCTATTAAATCCTTCTTGGCTTTATTGTGTGCTTCCCATACCCGACCATAGGGTATATTACTGGCTCTTACCAGTAATTCAGGCTCAGCTGCCCATCCCGGTACAAATTCATCATAAAGTTGTTTAAAATGTGAACATGTCCAGTTATATGTATGAACCCCATTTGTAATTGTATTTATTTCATATCCCGGAAACATTTGCTTTGATATTTCTCTGTGCCTTTTGGCAACTCCATTTACATAATCAGATAAGTTAAGGGCAAGACGGGTCATATCAAGTTTATCAGAATCACTGTATTTTTTTAGCAGTTCTATATCCTCATTATCTCCAAACAACTCTTCTACAAGAGTATAAGGGAATGTATCGTGCCCTGCTTTAACCGGTGTATGTGTGGTAAAAACACATAAATTTCTTACTTTTTCACCATCCATATTATAATTATGCAGTAACTCAAGAGTGAGAAGACTTGAATGACCCTCGTTCATGTGGTATTTCCTGATATCCAGTTCCAGTGCATCAATCATTCTGGCTCCACCCATACCAAGAACAATCTCCTGCTTTAACCGGTACTTTTCATCTCCTCCGTAAAGATAATGTGTTATCTCTCTGTCTTTAGGTTCATTCTCTTCAAAATCAGTATCAAGGAATAGTATAGGTATCATTTCTTTTGTAAAGCTGTAATACTTATAAAGCCATGCTTTAACTTTCACGTTCCTGTTTTCAATTTTTAAATTAATTTCAGGTTCCAGTAACTCAGCATATTTTGAAGGGTCCCACTCTTCATATGACTCGATTTGCCAGCCGTTTTCATCAAAATGCTGATTAAAGAAACCCTTTTTGCTGACAAGTGTTAAGGCAATTATAGGAAGGTTTAAATCTGCACTTGATCTTATAGTATCGCCTGCCAGCACACCGAGCCCGCCTGCATAGGTGGGTATATCATTGGAAAGACCTATTTCCATGGAAAAATAAGCAATTTTATGCTCGTTAAAAACTCCTTTCAAATCATCCATTACAGAATACCTCTGATTACAAATCTTTAATCATATGTATATTATAATTGACCACTATTAAATCATGTTGTATCAGTAAAAATAATTTTTATTCTTCTGGATAAAGATGTTCTTTTAAAGATTCCCGTATAGAATCAGGGATTTGTATAGATTTTTTTAGACCAAAATCATAATGAACCATTATTGCTTTCCCTTTTGCTCTCAACTTCCCATATTGCCAAGCTTCATGACCCACTGTAAATGATGTATTACCGATATTTAACACATAAGTCTTTATCTCTACATCTATCCCATAGAAAAGCTCATCTACAAAATCAAATTCTGTTCTAACCATTATCAGTTTCCATTTAGCAGGATTTAAATCCGGTGTAAATATACGAAAAATCGGGTTCCTTGACTGCTCAAACCAGACTGGAAGTACCGTATTATTTATATGCCCCAACCCATCCATATCACCAAATCTTGGAGTTACAGTAGTCTTAAACATTTAACATCACGAATATAATTTAATAAATTCAGTATCTGATAACATATACAAATGCATTAAATTTATAACTTTCTTGGTAATATTAATAATACTTCTAAAGGGCCTGTAGTGTAGCGGATAGCACATAAGCCTCCGGAGCTTATATCCTGGGTTCGAGTCCCAGCAGGCCCGTACAATTTCCTACTCCAACTCATAACTGCTTTTTAAATACTTTAAAAAATCTATTATACTATAGCAACCATTACTTTATACATGATTGAGGAGTACAGCAAAAAAAGAGATTTTGAAAAAACTCCAGAACCTTCACCAAGTAGCAGAAAACCGGACCCAGAAAATCCTGTATATGTAATCCAGAAACATAATGCAAGTAAATTACACTATGACCTTCGCCTTGAAATGAACGGAGTATTAAAAAGCTGGGCGATTCCAAAAGAACCATCGAAAAACCCTGACGTAAAACGTCTTGCTATACAGACTGAAGACCATCCGCTTGAATATGCAGATTTTGAAGGCGAAATTCCCGAAGGACAATACGGTGCAGGAACAGTTGAAATTTGGGATAAAGGAACTTTTGAACCTGTTAAAACCGAGGATGAAGAAATTATATTCAGGTTAAAAGGCAATAAACTGGAAGGTGATTATGTGCTCATAAAAACAAAATACGGAAAGGATAAAAACAGCTGGTTATTTTTCAAAAAGAAAAATGATTAATGCCACATAAATTAAATAATAATCAACGAATAAAAAAATAACAATTAAATATATATGTTTAACTGACAATATTAGAAATGATACATTAGATAACTCGGGGGAGGTGAGTTAAATGGTAAAATGCGGAGTTTGTGGTGGCGATGCACCAAGACAGCCAAGTGTTACAGAGGATGGAAACTGTGACCTTTGCGGCAAAAAATTCGTTCTTGCAGAAGAACAGGAAAAATCCAAATAAATGGTTTCCTGAATATTTTTCTTCTTTTAATTTTTTCTTTTGCAGAGGTTTAATTAATACTTTTTAATCAAATTCAAAGCCTATTTATTTTAAATAAACTTTCACCATTGTTAGATTTATTCTATACAAAATATAATAGGTGAATATTAGAATGGCAATCCATCCAATTGAATACCGCTATGGAACAGAAGAGATGAAATACGTTTGGAGTGAAGAAAACCGCCTCTACAAAATCATGAATGTAGAAGTCGCCCTTGCCAGAGCCGAGGCTGATGTAGGGCTCATACCACAAGATGCTGCAGATAAAATAGCAAAAAGCATTGATTCTGTTAAACTTGAACGTGTCAAGGAAATCGAAGATGAAATTAATCATGATATGATGGCAGTTGTGCTTGGTATTTCAGAACAATGTCCAGATGATTCCGGTAAATGGGTTCATTTTGGAGCAACATCCAATGACATGCTGGATACTGCAACAGGTTTGCAGATAAAAGATGCAGTGGAAATACTTGAGAGTAAACTTAACAATTTGATGCAAGCTCTTGTAAATCAGGCAGAAAAACATAAAGATAAAGTTTGTGCAGGTCGCACCCACGGACAGATAGGAGTTCCCACAACTTATGGATTAAGATTTGCAATCTGGGCTTCTGAAATTTCACGCCATCTTGAGCGTCTGACACAGATGAAACCCCGGGTACTTGTAGGACAGATGACCGGCGCCGTCGGTACTCAGGCTGCTTTTGGTAAAAAAGGCATTGAATTACAGAAAAAAGCAATGGAATATCTTGGTCTAAGGTCAGTAGATGTCTCAAACCAGATTATCCAGAGAGACAGACACGCAGAATTTGTTATGTGGATGGCTAATGTTGCTACAACTCTGGATAAAATCGGTATAGAAATACGTACCCTTCAAAGGAGTGAAATAGCAGAAGTAGAGGAAAGTTTTGGTAAAAAACAGGTTGGTTCATCAACCATGCCGCATAAACGAAACCCCATAAAATCCGAACAGATATGCGGACTTGCCCGTATCATAAGATCTATGATAGAGCCAGAACTCAGAAACAACACCCTTTGGGATGAAAGAGACCTTACCAATTCATCATCTGAAAGGATTGTATTTCCTGAATCCTGCGTGCTTACAGACCATATAATAAAACTTGGTACTGGTATTGTTGAAAACCTCAGATTTTATCCAGAAAACATCCACCACAACCTTGAACTACTTAAAGGTCTCAATATGGGAGAAGCAGTAATGATAGAACTTGCCAAAAAGGGTGCCGGCAGACAAAACGCCCACGAAATTGTGCGAAGAAATGCAATGGAAGCACATGAAAGCGGCAGACATTTAAAAGACGTTCTGCTGGAAGATTCAGAAGTTTCACAATATCTTGACGACGAAGAAATTGTACAGCTTGTAGACCCTTACAAGTATATAGGTACTGCTGTAGAACAGGTAGATGCTGTTGTAGAAAAACTGAAAAAAGAATAATCCAAATTTAACATTCCCCAATCATTTTTTGGGTTGCATAAACCCTAAATTCTGTTAAACCTGTATTAATATTTAAGATGATATCAGATAAAAATTACAAACTCCTGGAAGAAAAGGCAAAAGAACAGGGAGCAAAAAGTGTCAGATTAATTCCTGCAGAAAATATTATTGTTGAGAACCGTACCACTTTGAAATGTATATTCGGATGTAACGGGTACGGCAGTCACGTCTGTCCCCCTTTTATACCAACAGTCGATGAATTCAGAAAAATGCTGGATGAATATGACTGGACACTCCTTGTGGACTGGATATCTGAAAATAGGTTTTCAAGAGAAATCAGTGAAAACTTTGTAAAATACAGTGTATCTCCTCCTGACAACGAGGACATAAAAAAACAACATCATCAAAACCTTAAAACCGTTATGAAAGAAAGGAAAGAAAGGATACAGCCAGGAAGCCTTGAACTTGAAAAACTTGCATGGAATCTCGGATATAACACCGCCCTTGCTACGTTCCCTGGAATGTGTACATGGTGCGCCAATAGTGACTACTCAAATGTCTGCTGCGCAGGATTTGAAGGAAATTGCCATCACCCTACAGTCCGCAGACCCTGTCTTATGGGACTTGGAGTAAGACTGGATAAAACTCTTGAACAACTGGGTACTCCACTTCAAAAATTCCCTATGGAAAATGACATTCCATCACAGTATACACTGATACTGCTTGATTGAAAGGAGGTTTATTTAATAATCCCCTGTTCTTTAAGCTGTTTTCTAAACAGCACTTGCCTTTTCCATCTTGCAACATCAGAAGATGGTTTTTTCCTTTTTGATTTCTGTTTTTTGATTATGTTATCAAGATAACGCAAGTCATTTTCCATAGCATCATCATTTATTTTTTTCTGCATAATTAAACCACTAAATCATGAATATATTAGCCATATACACTTAATGATATGTTCGTAGAGGTATTTAAAAGGATTGTCTAGATATATACATACATATATAAATATTAAAACAAAACTTTTAAAGGTTTAAAGTCGCCAAAAATTTCAACGCTTTTATAATATTTAAGGCAGAAAAATCAACAGCATCATTTATTATATATATCTATAATTCATAATAATGTGATTGACAGCAGACGTAGAGGATAAGGAATAATTCTACATCTGCTTAAAAGTAGAGACGAGCGGATTTTATGGTTGAGTGGGGGTTCAACCATCAGGGAGATGTGGTTTGATGTAGTTCTGGCTACCCTGCCTGTATGATGGGGGTTATCACAGGCTGGGTAGCAAACTTCTTCTAAAATTTAGCTGTATTTTCCATACATCTCTGCTGCATCAACCATTGCCATTACTTTAATCGGGGCAGCGTTTGGTGGGAATTCACAACCAGCTGACAATATATAACCGTTTGGAGCATTCATACCCTCTTCGATGTTTTCGCGGCAAATTTCCAGAGTTTCTTCGTAGGTGCTACTTTGAAATAGCGGTGGATTTATGTTGCCACAGATTATATCGTGGTCACCGAATGCATCTATTTGTGTTTTTATAGATGTTTCTGGTCCAAATAACCAGACATATTTACTTGACCAATCATTTTCTTCCCTCATTTTGACATAATAGGGAATGTTGGCGTTCTGGTCTGCACATGGATGCATCAGAACCGCTGGAATCCCACGTTCATTTACATGGTCATGTATTTTTTTCACGTAGGGGTAGGCAAATTCTTCAAACATTTTTGATGATATCATGGTATTTGATTCAGATGGACCCCCGTCAAATGGTAGTAGAGTTTTTGGACCATATTTATCTGCAAAATAATCAATAGCATTGATAAACATATCACTTACCTTATCGAGAATCTGGTGCACAACATCGGGTTTTGTCACTATCCAATTAAAAAATTTAGATGTTTCAGCAACCACCGATGCAGCAGTAAATACACTACCTATCTGTACTGTTACAGGCATTCCGCGTTCTGCACATTTGGATGCAACTTTATCAGCTTCTTTATAAGCGCCAGGTAATTCATTTCTAAAATCAGGCACTTTTAGGTTTTCTACATCTTCAACTGTATTTACTGGATGTTCCTCTACATAGGGAGCCCCCTGACCCTTTCGATATGGAAAACCAATTTTACCACCTAATTCCCATGCTCCACATGAAGCATACCCATACATTGGTGTCTGTTCATAACCATGAAGGCGCATGGATGCAAACTGTGCATCAAAACACTTGTCTCCGTCTGCATAGAAATCTCCAAGTGAGATTCCTGTTATATTTGCCGCATACCCAAGAATAAAAGGAACCACAGGTACACGGTCAGGTTTTTGCCCGGACATGACGGCTGCCATGCGTTCGGGCGGAGTCATTCTTGTACTCATTTATAATCCCCCGAATAATACTGCAATTATATATTTGTGTAATAACACATAAAAAGATTTTCATTTTTATAAGGGAGTACATTATTCAAGCATGCGGTTTAAAAATTCACCTGTATATGACCCATTGGTCTTTGCCACTGTTTCAGGTGTCCCCTCTGCAATTACTCTACCTCCATGTTCACCGCCTTCCGGACCAAGATCAATTAACCAGTCTGCTGTTTTGATTACATCCAAGTTATGTTCAATTACAATAACCGTGTTTCCTGCATCAACCAGTCTCTGGAGGACTGAAAGCAATCTTTTTACATCCTCAAAATGCAGACCAGTAGTTGGTTCATCAAGAATATATAAGGTATTCCCTGTTGAACGTCTGCTAAGTTCAGATGCAAGTTTAACCCTTTGGGCTTCTCCACCTGAGAGTGTAGTTGATGACTGACCAAGTTTGATATAACCAAGACCTACATCATAAAGGGTCTGCAATCGTTTTTTAATCTTGGGTATATTTTCAAAAAATTCCAGTGCCTCTTCAACGGTCATTTCAAGGACATCTGATATTGTTTTACCCTTGTATAATATATCCAGTGTTTCTCTGTTGTACCGTTTACCATTACACACCTCACACTGTACATGGACATCAGGCAGGAAATGCATTTCAATAGTTATTATACCGTCACCTGAACAGGTTTCACATCTTCCACCACGAATATTAAAACTAAACCTTCCCGGTTTATAACCTCTTGCACGGGCAAGTGGTGTTTGTGCAAACAATTCTCTTATTGGTGTGAATACATTGGTATATGTTGCAGGATTAGACCTTGGAGTGCGTCCAATGGGCGACTGATCGATGGTTATAACTTTATCTACATTTTCCAGACCCTTTATATCTTTATATGTTCCGGGTTTTTCTTTTGCACGATGGAGTTTCTGGGCAAGTACCTTATGAAGAGTATCGTTTATAAGTGTGCTCTTTCCTGAGCCCGATACACCGGTCACACACAACATGACCCCCAGTGGTATATCTACATCTACATTTTTTAGATTGTTTTCTCCTGCTCCAACAAGTGATAAGCTGTACATGGATTCTCGTCTTTTTTCTGGTACTTCTATATCCTTCTTTTTGCTCAAGTACTGTCCTGTAAGTGAGGTTTCATCTTCTCTGATTTCTTCAGGTGTTCCTTCAGATATTACATTACCACCATGTATCCCCGCACCGGGACCCATATCAACAACATGGTCAGAATTTAGAATTGTTTCTTCATCATGTTCTACAACCAATACCGTATTTCCAAGATCCCTGAGGTGTTTAAGTGTATTAATAAGGCGTATATTGTCCCTTTGATGCAGACCTATACTTGGTTCATCAAGGATATAGAGCACACCCATAAGACTTGAACCAATCTGGGTAGCAAGCCTTATCCTCTGGGCTTCTCCCCCTGAAAGGGTAGATGCAGATCTGCTAAGTGTCAGATAATCCAAACCTACATCCATGAGGAAACCAAGTCTGGATGTTATTTCTTTTAATATCATGCGAGCTATGGCATATTCACGCGAATCCAGTTTTGTTTCAAGTTTTTCAAAAAAGTGGTGTGAATTCTCAACAGATTTTTCAGTTATATCTATTATATTGTTATCATCAATGGTTACTGCAAGAACTTCAGGCTTTAAACGTTTACCATTACATTCAGGGCATGGCTTATTGCTTATATACTTGTTTAGTTTATCCTTTGTATTTTCAGATTCTGTTTTATTATAAACACGGGACAGATAAGAAACAACTCCGCGAAAACGTCCTCTCCGTTTCCATACACCACCACGTTTTCCGACATGCTCAAGAGGTATTTTTTCATTTGTACCATACATGATTATTTTTTTGATATTGGAATCCAAGTCTTTGTACGGCACATCCATAGAAAATCCATAATGGTCTGCAAGTGACTCAAGAGACTGCATATGGTATCCGTCTCGTTTGCTCCAGGGTTCAACCGCTCCCTGATGTAGAGTGAGATTCGGATTTGGAACTATAAGTTCAGGGTCGAATTCCATTGTTGTACCCAGTCCATGACATTCGGGACATGCTCCCTGAGGGCTATTAAATGAAAACGCCGGAGGCTCCAGTTCTTCAAATCCGATTCCGCATTCAGAACAGGCAAGTTTTTCACTAAATATCTGCTCTTCGCCATCTACAACATTTATCATCACTGTGCCGCCACTTTTCTCAATTGCTGTTTCTACAGCTTCAGAAAGACGGTCTTCAATTCCCTCTTTTATAACCAATCTGTCAACCACTATTTCTATATTGTGTTTCTGGTAACGCCCAAGCTCCAGTTCATCGGTTTCATCCAGTGATACAACATCCCCATCAACTCTTACTCTGGAATATCCTTCTGACTGCAAATCAGTAAACAACTTTTTGTATTCACCCTTTCGTTCTCTAATGATGGGACTTAATATGTATATCTTGCTTTTATGAGGGAGATTCATTATGTTGTCCACTATCTGGTCTATACTCTGTGGCTCGATTCTTCTGCCGCAATAAGGACAGTGTCTTTTACCGATTCTGGCAAACAACAGTCTGAAATAATCATATATTTCTGTGACAGTTCCTACTGTTGACCGCGGGTTTTTGTTTGTGGTATTTTGTTCAATTGAAATGGCAGGAGAGAGCCCCTCAATATATTCTACATCAGGTTTTTCCATCAATCCAAGAAACTGGCGAGCGTAGGCTGACAGTGATTCAACATAGCGCCTCTGACCTTCCGCATATATAGTATCAAATGCAAGAGACGACTTGCCAGAACCGCTAAGACCTGTTATAACAATGAATTTGTCTCTTGGAAGTGTGACATCGATGTTGTTCAGGTTGTGTTCTTTTGCTCCCCTGATAATTATACTGTTTAATGACATGGTTATAATCCGTTATTTTTAATTTTGTTTTCAAAAATGTGTAAAACCGGTCGGTCAAACATCTTATATTTCATCTATTGTTACTGTACGAAAGTGAAACTTTTTAATTGTACAAAATTTTTGTATCCTGTAATCGTTACCATCTCTGATGCATGTCTTTATTGCATCCCTGATATTTTCCAGTGCTTTATCAAGAGTTTCTGCTCTTACTTCACAATCTTTAAAAAAGGGGCATTTTACAAGGTATCCATTGTTCTCTTCATGCACGGTAACAGGTAACTGTATTTTTGAATTCGTCTGCATGGAGTTGAAGTTTTAAATGAGGATTGCTAAATTAAAGGTTTCGGGTTAAATTTTAATTTCAACATCATAAACTTTTTCAGGGTTTTCTTTATGAACTTTCCAAAATACATCTTCATCATATTTTTCTGCCATTTTCAAGGTACGTTTGGGAACTGTTTTTGGACCCATTACTGCACCGGGTCGCTGTGGGTCATCGATATAATCAGTCTCCATCATGAACCTGCTACCTTCTTTAAATGCAGTTTCAACCGATTCTTTACCTGAAAGGACTCCGGGAAAAATTCCCAGATTTTCACATATATTTACCATCGGTGGAGAATAATGCTTAACAACACGGTGCAGGTTGATACCACTGCGCTTTGCTTTTTTTGTAATGTCATTGAGTTCGGGTTCTCCGACGCTTTCGGTATGAAGCTGTACTGCACAGTCAATTTCTGCACCCAGTGAAAAACCATGTTCCATGACTTCGTTGGATGCCCTCCATACTTCATCTGATACGGGATAATGAGGTCTACCCGTCTTTATTCCTACAGCATATCCATCTCTGACATATTGAGCCGCAAGGTCAAGTCCGCCTTTCATCACCTCTACAGCATCATCCAGTTTCATGCCGAGATTATCGGTAAGGTTGTTGATTTCTGCCGGATGAACACCCAGAACTGGAAACGATTTGACACCTATATCTTCTGTCTGTCGTGTAATATCAATGGTTTCATCAAAAACAGCAGTATAATCCTGAGGTTTTGAAATCTTGACACCCAGTGTCCAGCTCGGTTTTGTAACAAGGAATATATGAGTTCCACCTGCATTTTTAAAATCCTTTACTGCAGACAATCCCCGTCCTCTCGGGTCGATATGCATATGATTATCGGTTATTGGAAAAATGGATTTTACAGACATGTTCATCACATCTTATTATCCAAGAATGGGTTTATCTGAAATAAAATATTTGGATGGAAAATATTTGTATTCATATTATTCCACCACATTATAATTTAAAACTGTATAATTAGTAAATAACTTGAACCCTTATAATTGTTTAAACACAGATTACAATTAGTTATTATTTACTATTATTTTTCCACCAGTACCAAATAATCACAGCAATCAACAAAATAATTAATATTAATACATTGTATTCCATCTTATCAATCCTATATTACTTACATTATATTTGACATTAGTTTACTAAAATTTTTCAAACCTATAATAACTGAACCATAATCCATGATAAATTTAAGTAACGTTTTCAAATATCAATGATTAAATAGAGCGGGATTTTATACTAAAACACGTATTAAGAGGACTCGGTGATTAAAAAATGAGTAAAAAAGCAGCAGTAATAAAAGGTGATGGAGTAGGTCCTGAACTTGTAGAAGCGATGATGAAAGTAGTAAACGCAGCAAAAACCAATGTAGAATTTGTACCCTGTGAAGCAGGAGCAAGATGGTGGGAAGAAAATGGCGGCAACACGCTGATTCCTGATGAAACATGGAATGTTCTTGAGAACGCTGATGCCTGTTTCAAAGGTCCAACCACAACACCCGGTGGTATAGGAACTCCTAAAAGTGTAGCTGTGTCCATTAGACAAAGATACAACCTCTATGCAAATGTACGCCCGACCAAGACATTTCCAAACACCAATGCACCTCTTGGAGATGTGGATTTTGTCTGTGTAAGAGAAGCCACAGAAGGTCTTTATTTTGGTGAAGAAGCAAAAATTACCGAAGATGCGCACATAGCAATAAGAAAAGTCACAAGGACTGCATGCAGAAAAATTGCAGAATACTCTTTTGAAGAAGCAAAAAGACGTAACTACGATACAGTCGTAGCTATTCATAAAAGCAACATCCTGAAACAAACAGATGGTGTATTCTTAGAGGAAGTCCACAAAGTAGGTGAAAATTATCCAGACATTGATATATGGGAATATCACATCGACAACATCGCCCAGCAGTTGATAAAGAACCCCCAGAACTTCAACAACAAGATACTGCTTTCCACCAACCTGTTTATGGACGTAATAAGTGAGGAATGTTCAGCCCTTATAGGAAGTATAGGTCTTATTTATTCTGCCAATATCGGAGACAATTTCGCCATGTTTGAACCCGCTCATGGGTCATCTCCAAAATACAAGGGACAGGATAAAGTCGACCCTGTAGCAACCATACTTGCAGGAGCATGGATGCTTGATTATCTCGACGAGAAAAAACAGGCACAAGCAATTTTCAATGCTGTTGAAAATGTAATTGAAGAAGGAAAATATATAACCTACGACCTTGGAGGCAGTGCAAAACTCAGTGAAATGGCAAACAGAATCGCTGAATTTACAGAAAAAGAGCTGGAAAAACTTTAAAATCAAATATAGTGGGTATAAGCCAGACTATACTTATACCCTTTTTGTTTAATAACCGCGATTTTCATCGTTTTCCTTATAATATTCTTTTTTAGAGGGCTTGTTTTTCACCAGTGGTTCGTACAGAAAATACTTCTGGACATAAGACCGTATTTCTTCATCTGAAATACACGACTGTCTCTGTTCATTATCATAAAGTGACTGGATTTCAGATTGAATCTTTTTCAAACGTGGGTCATTTTTATCAATCTCAGTATTAACATCCATCAGTTCGTTCAAAACTTCCTGCACCTTGTGCCTGAGAACACCGACACCTGACGACTCACCTACAAGGATTTCCCTCTCCCTGCCTACAGTTTCAGGTTTAAAGGGCTCATAGGTAAACGGGTTTTTGATTACACCTGAAGAATGAATTCCTGATTCATGAGCAAATATATTTTTACCAACAACCGCCTTGTTCTTGGGGATTCTTATATCCAACTCTTTTTCTATGAAGTTGGCGATATCTGCTATAGGTTCAAGATTGTATTTTTCAAAACCTTCTACACGCTGGGATAGGAACAAAAGTAGTTTTTCCATTTCAGCATTACCTGCACGTTCTCCTACACCCAGAAATGTAAGACTGGACCAGTTAGCTCCATACCAATATCCTGCCAGTGAATTGGCAAGTGAAAGCCCAAAATCATCATGTATATGTGTCTCTATATTAATTGCACCCAGTTCATTTTTCAGATGGTTTATCATAGAAGGTAGTCCGTACGGCTCATCCACATCAGGAAACGGTACTCCATAACCAAGTGTATCACATACTCTTACAGTAGTTTCAGGGTCTATTTCCAGAATCTTTTCTATCATGGGGTAGACAAAATTATAATTATCAGCACGCGTCATATCTTCAATATGGACCCTTGTACGTAATCCATGATCAACTGCATACTGGATTGCATTAAGATATTTTTCTTCTGCAGCTTCTCTGCTGGGCAACCCCATTTTATCAAATATGTGAGAATCTGAAACAGACATCAACAAACCAGTTTCTTCAATACCGTCAACATCCAGAACCATATCTATATCTTTTTCTGATGACCTTGCCCACCCTGTGATTTCGGGTTTTTCATATCCCCTGTCAAACATTTCATATACAGCTTTACGGTCTCTTTCATTGAAAACAAAGGTTTCCAGCTTTTCAATTCCAATTTCATGAAGGTATTCATAAATCTGTAGTTTATGGCTTGGTTTCATTACAATTCCAGGCATCTGAGAACCATCACGGATGGTACTGTCACTGATAAAAACTTCCTGATTATGTGGAAGCTTTATTTTGGGCAAGTCATCATAATCACTGTAGACTTTCACTAAATTCCTCCTCGGAACGTTATGAGCAATTATTGTCATCTTTAATTAATATTAATGACATTTATTCATGTAGGTGTTATTATCGGTTTTGCTATTATATGAACACTACGATATGTAATCTCTGTTTTAAGGTCAATCTCATTTAAACCTGTGGTTTATAATTAAACTAATACTACGTTATAACCAATTCATTAATAAAAGATTGTTGCAAACCAGTTTTACACTGATTTTAAAATATATAAAACATCTGCAACACGACAATATTTTAATTTATAACAGTGTTTATAGGCAACATACAACCCAAAATAGATGTGATTCCATGTGGAGACCCATAATTGAAAAATTCAAAAATCATCCTGCACAAGAAAAAGTTTTAAGAATTCTTTTTGAAAGGGGATTCCAGGTAGATAATGAGAAAAAGGTCAAATCCGGAAAAATAGAAATACCTCATACCCAGCTTGCAAGAGAAGCCAATGTTGACAGACGGGTAATCGATGCTACAACTGATACAATATTAAAAGACGAAATGCTTAAAGAGATTTTTCAAAATATTACATCTATTCCATTTTTAAGGGACGTTGCTCCTTCACTGGAACTGGGCGTAATCATAATCACACCCGAGGACGCTGCAAGTACCGGTATACTTGCTGAAGTTGCTACTGTGATTGCAAACCATGATATAAGTATAAGGCAAGCAGTTTCAGATGACCCTTATTTTAAGGATGAGCCAAAACTTACCATTATAACAGATTCAAAAGTACCGGGATACCTTGTTGATGAAATTTTGAAACTGTGTACAGTTAAAGGAGTAAGTATATATTAATTAAATAACAGTTTTTGCAAGTGACCAGCATATTTTAAGACCAGGTTTCAAATTAGATGGGTGCATCATCTTTTTTACCAATATCGATGGGTGGTCCATATCTCCGTATTTTGTTATTGTGTCCAGTATTTTGGGATTGTTCATAGAATGTAGAAGGTCATTGAGTTGTTCATCCTTCAGGTTAGTAATAAACTCATGGATTTTCATACCTGTATCAAGTTCTTTTCCTATATTTGACTTCCATCGTTTTTCATATTCTACCAGACTGTTTTTTGATGGGTCTGCTTTTAAAGCTGATTTTGCTGCAACTTCACCAGCAATTTTTGCACACACCGCTCCAGGATATATCCCTCCTCCTGAAGTAGGTTTAACTTGTCCTGCTGCATCACCTACAACGATAACACCATCTGTAAAGGTTTTATCCAATGTACCAAGAGGTATAGCACCCACAACAAAATCCATCATACTGCCCTGATATCTTTCGGATATTTCTGGATTTGATTTTATTAAATGGTTCAAGTATTTAACAGCATCTGGTTCGGTTGTTCCAAGACCTATCCTGGATATACTTTTTGAAAGAGGCACTGTCCATGCAAAAAAACCCGGTGCGTATGAACCAGGAAAGAGTTCTACAAATTCACTATTTTTGGATTCATATACTCCGTCAACCTGTATACCTGAAACAATTTTTTCTACATTTCCAAGACCTACCATCTTTGAAATGTTACTACGAATCCCGTCAGCACCAATTACAACATGTGCTTTAATTGTTTGCTTTACACCTTCTTTTAAAACATGAAGTTTCTGGATGCTTGAACTGTTCTCAATTCCTACAGCTTTTGTCCTTAAAAGTATATCCACACCTGACTCCACTGCCGTTTGTGCAAGTTTTCTATCGAATGTCTTTCTGGAAACCACATACGCTTTGGTCTGTCCGCCATCGATTTGAAGGGGGATTCCATCAGTTGAGTATATAAATGCACCTTTCACATTATTTAATACAAAATCATCTGAAGGTTCAAGGTCACATTCAGAAACCGCTCTGGTGCTGAGTAGTCCAGTACATCCTACAGGAGAACCAATGGATTGATGTTCTTCAATCAGCAACACACTTGCACCATTGAGCGCAGCGTAACGAGATGCTATTGAACCTGCAGGACCTGCTCCTACAACAACTACATCGTATTTCATAACTTTGTCAAGTAGTTATACTGGATATAAAAGAATTGGGATTAAATGTTTTAATTAGATTATGTTCCGTGTTCCCATTCACGCATATATTTTTCCTGCTCTGTGGTCAATTCATCTATTTCAATTCCGAGTGCCTTTAGTTTCAGTTCAGCGATATAGGTATCGATTTCTGGTGGTACTGCATGCACATCAATATCAAGGTCATTATCTACAAGATGGCGAATACAAAGCGCCTGATTTGAAAAACTCATATCCATTACTTCTGCAGGATGACCATCCCCTGCTGCCAGATTTACAAGACGGCCATCTGCAAGTAAATATATTCTGCGGTCACCAAGATGGTATTCCTTGATGTTTTCGCGTACTGTACGCACTGTTTTTGACATTGATTCAAGTTCTTCCAGATTCATTTCCACATTAAAATGACCGGAATTAGCAAGAATTACTCCATCCTTCATTAATTTAAAATGGTCTCTGGTAAGGACTGAAACATTACCGGTGGTTGTTATAAAAATCTCACCTATTTTTGCAGCTTCATCCATTGTCATCACGCGATATCCATCCATACGCGCCTCGAGTGCTCTTACAGGATTTACTTCTGTTACTATGACATTGGCGCCAAGACCCTTTGCACGCATGGAACAGCCGCGACCACACCAACCATAACCAGCAACAACGACGTCTTTGCCCGCAACCAACAGATTGGTGGTTCTATTTATAGCATCCCATGTTGACTGACCTGTACCATACCGGTTATCAAAAAGGTATTTGGTAAATGCGTTGTTTACAGCTATCACTGGCATTTTTAAAGCATTGTCTTTACTCATGGAATCGAGCCTGTAAACACCAGTGGTGGTTTCTTCTGTGCCTCCTTTAATACCAGAGAGTAATTCCTGACGGGTTTTATGGAGTGTAAATATAAGGTCTCCACCGTCATCTACGGTTATATCCGGATTAATATCCAGTACTTTATTAATGGATTCATAATACTCACTTCTGGAAGCATTATACTTTGCGTAACATGAAACATTGTCCCTTGTATCCAATGCTGCAGCAACATCGTCCTGCGTACTCAAGGGATTACAACCGGTTATAGCGATTTCAGCACCTCCTGACGCAAGTGTCTCCACAAGAACGGCGGTTTTGGCTTCCACATGCAGTGCCATGGCTATCCTGCAGCCTTTAAGTGGTTTTTCAGATGCGAAACCATCCCTTATTATCGACAGTACAGGCATGTGGTTCCTTGCCCACTCTATTTTCTGGTTACCGGACTCGAGTAATGTATCATCCACCATTTTTAAAAACTCCTTTATACATCAGAATTTAGCTCGCTCTACAAGACCGGATGCGGCAGTTCTGGCTCTGTCCAGTACATCCTGCTCATCCATACAAACTACTTCATAATCCTGCATAAGTATCCGACCGTCAACTATGGTCGTACTAACATCACTACCTGATGCGGAATATACAAGGTGTGAATGTATATCATACACTGGTGTGAGATGAGGTTTGTTCATATCTACTATGATTACATCTGCATTATAACCCTCTCTCAATACACCACTTTTTATACCAAGTGCCCTCGCTCCGCTGGTTGTTGCCATCTCAAGCACCTGACGAGCCGGTAGTACTGTCGGGTCAAGGCTCTCCACCTTATGAAGTAGTGCCGCCGTTTTCATCTCTTCAAACATATCCAGGTTATTATTGTTAGATGCGCAGCCGTCTGTTCCCAGCGAGACATTTACGCCCCTGTCCAACATCCTGGGTACTGGTGCTACCCCGGATGCAAGTTTCATGTTGCTTACTGGATTATGGGATACATGAACTCCTCGTCCTCGGAGTATTTCTATGTCATCATCCGACAACCAGACACAATGTGCTGCAAGTACGTCCGGACCTAAAAATCCAAGCCTGTCCAAAAGGTTGATTGAACACATCCCGTACTGCTGTTTCATTTGATTTAATTCACTCTCGGTCTCAAGTACATGGATATGGATGCCGACTCTGTCGTGATTTGCCTCTTTTTTTACTTTTGACAAAAAACCTTCAGAACAGGTATAAGGAGCATGTGGTCCATACATTGTTATTATCCGACCTTCTGCCTCTCCTTTCCAGTCAAGGACAAACTGTTTTCCCTTGGATAACTCTACATCAGCAGACCTATTTTCACCCAAATCAATTAATCCATAGGAAAGAGCAGCCCTCATGCCAGAATCTTTAACAGCCTGTGCAACATCATTCATATGGATGTACATATCAGCAAATGAAGTTGTGCCTGATTTTATCATCTCCAGACATGCAAGTTTTGTTCCTATATACGCATCTTCATCTGTTAAATGCTCCTCAGCAGGCCAGATGTAATTCTTGAGCCATTCATCAAGAGGAATGTCATCTGCATAACCTCTGAATAACGTCATCGCTGCATGTGTATGGGTATTGACAAAACCCGGCATCACAACTGAGCCTTTTGCATCGATGATTTGGTCTGCATCCTGTTCAGTGGATTCTGCTACCTCTGTTATGGTACCGTTTTCTATTACAACTACTCCCTGTGTTAACTCATAAGAATCCATTGTCAGGACGTAGACGTTTTTGATTATTATATCTGCCATATTTACTCCCCCTACTACAAATTGAAATAGAACTAATTTATTTTATAATCGTTTAGTGCCAGATTCTTTTGAAAACTTGCTAAGCCATGTTGTTATTTCATCAATCGCTAAAGTGATAATTCGATTGTTGTCATAACTATCTACAATTTCTCTTAATTTATCATAATTTAAATTTTTCATTTCATCGGCATATTGCAGCATATTTTCAAAAGCGCGGGTTATGTTATCCACTATCGTTACATCCGCGCATTGGGATGTACGGGATAAAGGATTCAAGTCAATCGCTATTACCACTTTATCCATTTCTGATAATTTTTCACATCTGTCTCCATCTTCCAGTGGTACCAATACTACATCTGCGCTGTATATGCCTTCATGGTCTACCATTCTTCTATCATGTGATAAATCAAGAACTGAATCCCCTTTTCTCCCCAGTACATTTTCAGCACCGTGTGATTCCATATGTTCTATTATCCTGTCGATTCTGTCCCTGCTCCTGTGGAAAAGGTTTACCTCAAGTGATGCTTTGATAATATTGGACAATTCTACCATTTCATCAGGAACAAGTGCTGCAGTATTACCATTGATAGATATTACAGGTTTTTTAGCCAATAATAAATGTGCTGTTGCTGCTCTTTCCGCTTCCTTTGCAGATTCAGTACTGTATTCTCCTATAAGGTAATCGAATGCTTCACCTCGACCCTGTGCAATTAAACCCTGTGTGCTTGTTATGCCTTTTTTCACTCCCTCTACAGCCATTTCACGTGTTATGAGTGATTTATATCTTGGGTGGTCATGCGGAATTTGTGTCATATATATTTACCTTTCAATTTAAACGATTAAATTGTGTTACAACCTGTACCTGAATCTAATTCCAAAACTTCACCAAATTCTGACATAGAGTCGTACACTTCGTTTTTTGTCTTTTTATCAGTTATTGCAAATACAGTATCACCAATCATTGCCTGGGAAGCTTTGCCGCCAGACAATTCTATAGCTTCAATTAAATCCTTTGCTCTGTCCTTCAAGAGACCGGTTTCCATCGCGAAGTTTTTAGATTGCTCCATAAAATTATCGATTGTAGGGCGTTTCAGGATTAAAGAGTGAGCTTTTCCACCCGCTGAATTTATCCTATCAACCATTTCTCTGTTTTCAATAACCGATTTTGTAGATACATTACCCAATACTACAACATACACAGTAAATTTTTCTGAAGGTATAAAATCCACTTCTCCTTTTGATGGTTTACCGGGTTTTGTTCTGATAACTGCACCTCTATACAACTGTGCCGTAGCATCCCCCAGACCACTTCCCGTGTTTACTTCTGCCAGATGTACAATATCAGCGAGATGCTTGGATGTATAACTCAGAGAAAGTGCTTGGTTGAGCGCATAAGCTACGCTCAATGCTCCTGCACCTGATAATCCCAATCCACAACCTAATGGTATATTTGTCCTGATATTTACAGCAACAGGTAAATCTGTAAGCATATCTATTGCTGTGTTAATAGCATCCACCTGAACTGGTGAACCATTTAAAAGAACCCGAGTTCTTTTGAGCGTATCATCTGCACGTATTTCAGTTTTAACCCCCTGATCAAGCACCAGTCCGCAACCAGTAGAACCTTTATATTGTAGGTCTTTATGGTTATGGATTTCAAAAAAACCTGTTATATGAGCAGGAGCGAAACCTGTTCCTGTATGTATTTCCGACATCAAAAAGCTCCTCACTTTAATTTTTCAGCCAGGTTATCAAAAACTTTACTGGCAATAACCCGTTTAGAACCGCTTACATGGACAGGTTTTCCAGAATCCGAATCTATTATATATACTTCATTGGTATCGTCTCCCATACCCTTATATCCAACATTATTTGCAACTATAAGGTCAAGTCCATGTTCTTGCTGAAGTTTTTGAGACCTTGATATAAGCTCATCTTCTGTTATTCCGGTCTCTACCTTGAAACCAGTTATCACAAGTTCAGAATAAGCTTTCCTGACCTCATTTAACAATTTCCTTGTAGGTCTTAATACAAGAGACAATTGGTCATTACCAGATTTTATTTTATGAGACGAGTAATCCAATGTATAATCCGAGATTGCTGCAGAACTAATAAATGCATCGTATCCGTTTTCAAGTTCATCCATTACAGAATCAATCATCTGGTCAGCACTTTCTACATAGATTTCGTTTATCCCTTGAACATCAAGATAGTTTCTATGAACTATTGTAACATACGCTCCTCTTCTATAAGCTTCCAGAGCAAGTTCCATACCGGTTTTTCCTGATGAACGGTTAGTAAGAATTCGTATAGGGTCTATAGATTCTGCTGTGGCGCCACCTGTTATAAGAACCCTTTTACCTGTAAGATCACCATCTCTTGCTGCACGTTCTACATTTAATACCACTGTATCGTTTGGAGCGATTTTTGCTACTCCTTCCTCAAAATATGGCCCTACAAATGATACACCCCATGATTTTAATTTATCTATATTTTCTACTACTCCCGGGTGATTATACATGGACTCATGCATTGCAGGTACTATTATAATAGGCATATTTGAACCAAGAGCAGTTGTTGCAAATGTTGTTACAGGAGTGTCATCAATACCTCCTGCTATTTTACCAATAGTATTGGCAGTTGCTGGAACTATAACCAGAAGGTCTGCACATCCATTAAGACCGCAGAATTTGACATGTTCCACATCGCCAGTGAGTTCTGTTATCACATTATTTCCTGTGGCATAATTAAGGGCACAGGGATTGATTATCCATTCCGATGCTTCTGTTGTTACTGCATAGACATCAGCACCATTTCTTATTAAATCCCTTGCAACATCTACAACACGCACGGCTGCGATACTTCCAGTTACACCGAGTACAATCGTTTTACCTGCAAGTGACTCACTTTTCTGGTTCTTTATCCATTTTGTAGGATGTATCTGATGTGCTGTGTTCTTCATATACTAATCTCAGGTTTTATAATAATAAGTAGGTTGCCATATCAATCCTGAACTGATTTATTAATATTTTTACCTAAATATAGTAGCCATAATTTTTATTTAAGAAAGAAAAAGAACTATACTATATATGGACAACCAGAAAAAAACCATCCATCTAAACTCCTTATTTGGAAAATTATCGGGCAAACAAAAACTTGAAAAAAGGATTGATGAGTTGCAATCATATATAATGGAACTGGAGATTGAATCACAAAAACTTCAAAGAAGACTTGAGAAAAAAGAAAAAAATGCAAAACGTGCCATTTCCGAAAAACAGGAAGCAGAAGAAAAGCTCAACGCAGCCAATGTAAAGATTGAAACTTTACAAAACGAGATAAAATCAATAAAAGAAGAAAGAGATGATTTGCAGGACATCAAATTTAGAAATATTGAAGTTCTCCACCCATCAAAATTCCATGATTTGATTTCAAAAATACAGTCACTAAGGTCAAACACTGATACACTGATAACAGCTTATATAAAACCGGATGACACCTTATCCAACCTTAAAAACCCAAACAAATTACTGGATTCCATTGATGATAATACAAAGAATTTGCTCTCAAAAATTGAATCATCCACAGGATGTATATTATTTTATGACACAAACCATTTAATACGTGAAACAATAGTACCACCTCTACCGGTTACAGAATCCAGATGGGAAATAAAGAATGAATTCCAGACTGGACAATTAAATGCAATACTGGAACAAAACTTCAAAATTTGCGTACTTCAAATCCATGCAGGAGAGTCTTTTGTAGGTATCGCAAATCCAGATGAATTTGAAAATTACAGTGTCATAAAAAGCAGTGTCAAAGCAAAACATAAAAAGGGAGGTTTCAGTCAAAAACGATTTGAAGAATTACGTAATGAAGACATAGACCACCATATAGAAAAAGTCCAATCAGAATTTGACAGAATGATGGATGGCATAGAAAACGATATAGACTATATTATCACTGGCGGAGACAGGGGATTAACACAGCATGTCCTAAAAAATATAAACACAAATTCACCAGTAATTGAAAAATCAATGGACAGCAAAATTGAAAAATATAATCTCAACAATATTCTGAAAAATGCATTGAGCTACCGAAGATACCAGATATAATTAAAAAAGCATCTGTTTGTTTTGTTCTTCGCAAATATTAAATACCTGACAGCCCTAAATTATAACGGGTGAGTTTTATGGTATGGAGTTTTTCAAAGCTTGACGATGATAGTATTAAAGCTATCAACGACTTGGAAAAGAAATTGGGAGTAACCTTGCTTGCATTTTCTGACAATATAAAAGTAGCCGACCTCAGCGAAGACGATTTAAAAAAGGTTAAAGACCTGGAAGATAAACTTGGTATGTCACTTGTTGCTGTCACACCAAAATAAGTATTCCAGTCAGGAAAATTTTTTATAAAATAATTTTAGTAGGATAAGTTCTGGCAATATACGCAATCTATTTTTTAGATTCCTATACCCCACTCTTGTGCGTATATTGCCTCATTGAAATATAAACCAAAGCCTTATAAATTATAGTATTACCTAAATTAAAATAAATATTTTAAAACCCGTTGAGATTATCATGGCTAAAAAAAAGGACTCATTCTACCGGCTTGCAAAAGATGAAGGATATAGGTCAAGAGCAGCATACAAGCTTTTACAGATTAATAATAGATTCAATGTGATTGAGAAAAACGATACCATTGTAGACCTCGGTGCAGCACCGGGCGGATGGCTTCAGGTTGCAAGAAAAATTTCAAATAATAAAGTTGTAGGTATCGATTTACAAAGAATTAAATCAATAGAAGGAGTAGAAACAGTTAAAGGCGATATGACTTCTGACAGAACAGTTAGAAAAATATTAAAAACTATTGAGGACGAAGGTGTAGATGTTGTAATATCTGATGCCGCACCAAACCTTTCCGGAAACTGGAACCTTGATCATGCCCGTTCAATAGACCTTGTAGAATCAGCACTTGAGTTTGCTAAACAGGTTCTAAAACCCAGTGGAAATTTTGTTGTAAAAGTCTTTCAGGGAGATATGTTTAACGACTTTCTTGAAAAAGTAAAAAATAATTTTGCATATGTCAAGGCTCATGAACCCAAAGCCTCAAGGTCTCAGAGCGCTGAAATCTATGTAATAGGTATGGATTTCCTAAATACACCTGTTAAAAAGAATGAGGAATATGACGTGGAAATTACCAGTATTGGTTCAGGTGGAGATGGAGCCGTTACAATCAACGGTTTTGTAATATTTGTTAAAGACGTTGACATTGGTGACAGGGTTAAAATAAAAATAGAGGATGTAAAACCCAGTTTTGCATTTGCAAATGTTGTTGAGTATCTTTAACCTAATATTGATATAATATAATCCTAAAATAACAGTAAGGGGGTTAATTCATGCCAAAGATTATTAAAGAAAGTCAACTACCCCTCCCTAACTGAAGCAAATGCTTCAGTTGAGGAAGGAGCTTGTTTCCATAAAGCAAGTTCCTGGTTGACCAGACCACTGGATACCGGTTGAACATGTCAAAGAAAAGTCCAGTAAACGATACCGGAGAATACAACAGTAGTCACCCTGGGATGCCGCCTCAGTCCCTTGCTCTGAGAGTGCAGTTTAAAGAGTTCCGGCGGGGTAGGAACAGTGACTGTACTTTTAAACCTCCGGTAATCCGGTCGAGAGGAAGTCGGAAGTCAGGACTGAACCCCGGCAAGTCCTGACCTACGCACAACTCCCTTGAGGAGGAATTACAAATGCGTGTATTTGTTTTAAGCAAAAATAAGAAACCGTTAATGCCTACGAGACCAGCTAAAGCCAGAAGATTGCTGGAATCCGGTAAAGCAAAGGTCGTCAGAAGGTCTCCGTTTACTATCAAATTGTTATACGATACAGCAGAGTACACCCAGCCTGTAATTGCCGGGATGGATTCCGGCTCAAAACACATCGGGTGTGCTGCTGTTGCTAACGACGAAGTACTGTATCAGTCTGAAGTCGAATTGAGAGATGACGTGTCAAAGAAAGTACAACAAAGAGCCAGTTACAGGAGAAACAGGAGGTCAAGAAAGACAAGGTACAGAAAACCGAGATTCAACAACAGGGGAAATTCCAAGAAAGACGGAAGAATAGCTCCATCCATCAAGAGCAAAGTGCAGTCCCACGAAAGAGAAAGAAGATTCGTTGAATCCATCCTACCTGTTAAGAAATGGATAGTAGAAACTACCTCATTTGATATACACAAAATCACAAATCCGAATGTATCAGGTACAGATTACTAGAACGGTGACCTGAAAGGATACTATAATATCCGAACCTACGTACTCCATAGAGACAACTATACATGTCAAAAATGCAAGAACAGGTCGAAAGACCCAAAACTTGAATGTCACCACATCGTGTTCAGAAGTAAAGGTGGGACCAACAGACCTGACAATCTGATTACTCTCTGTGAAACCTGTCATGGCAAGTTACACAACGGTAAATTTACTATAAACAAAAAACCGTCTAACACGAAACACCCAACAGAAATAGGTATAGTCAGGTCGCAGATAAGAAAACTGAACTGGAAGTTCCAGGAAACATTCGGATACATAACCAAATACAAGAGAGAACAGATCCTTGGTCTGGAAAAGACTCATTACAATGATGCTGTAGCAATCTGTTGTGATGAGAATAACCCAAATTTACAGTTATCCAACGTTGTATATTACAAGAAACATGTAAGCAGTGGAGATTACCAACAGACTAAAGGTATCAGATCCGACAAGAAAATACCGACAGGAAAACTTCACGGATTGAGAAAATTCGACTTTATAAAAACTCCAGATGTTTCCGGGTTCGTAAAAGGCAAAAGAACATCAGGAAATTTCAGCATCATGGATATATTCGGAAATACTTTTAAGAAAAACCCTAACGTTAAGGAGAACTGCAGGAGAATCTCGGCTAGATGTACAACTCTGACTCAACAAATACAAATCTAAAAGACAGGTCGCATTCCTCTTCCAGCTCGCGCAGGGAGTCTCCTGCGACCAATTGGATGAATATGCTGCTGATTTTACTTTAAAAGACCAAAATGATGAAAAATATACTCTTTCTGATTTTAAAAATCAGAAAATACTGCTGTCATTCCATCCTCTTGCATGGACAGTTGTATGTGCCAAACACATGCAATTACTGGAAAACAACTACAAACAGTTTAAAGATTTAAATACCACACCTCTGGGTATAAGTGTAGACCCTGTACCCTCTAAGAATGCCTGAGCTATGGAACTGGGTATCGAATCCACAAGGCTACTTTCGGATTTCTGGCCACACGGTCAGCTACTAACCGCTAAAGCGGTTAACTTGTCCTTCCATCTCTTAACTAATAGATGCTAAGCGGAGGACATTAGGAAGGCTGACAGCTCCCCTGTGCGCAATATTCTTTGAAGCATTGTAATCGGCGTTCTCTCTATGACCGCATCTCTTACACTTGAAGTTAGACTGTTTCTGACGGTTGTTTTTATCGATGTACCCGCATTCAGAACACTGCTGCGAAGTATACATCGGGTTGATAATCACGACAGGTACACCTTCAAGTTTTGCTTTGTATAATATGAATCTGGTCAGTTCAGAGAACGCCCATTTACCCAACCTGTCTCTCTGCGCTTTAGTAACCGTAGCCTCCGGACGGAAACCGTTAAGGTTCTCCAGTGCAATAGCCCGAAACGTGTCTTTAGCGCGTTCAACCAACTGTTTTGCAACCCGGTGGTTCAGATCACGTTTGAACCGGCGTTCCTTTTTGGATAATTTCCTGAGATGTTTCTTGGCAGACCATGTTCCAGCTGACTGCAATCTCGATTTTAGACTGGTATATCGCTCTCGTATCTCATCTGCTTTTGTGCCTTTGTAAACTTCATTATCAGAAGTGGTTGCTATATTGACTACACCAAGGTCTACACCCAGAACATCATCGTTGTACCTAACTTCGTTTTCACCCACTTCCATCACAAGCATCAGGTAAAAGTTACCTTCTTCGTAAATCAGGTCTGTTTGACCTCGGATTCTGTTTTTATCCAGAGGTCGAAAATCACCATAAGATATTCCTATCTTCTCACGACCATCCAGTGTAAGTATAGAAACCATATCGTTTCCTTTGAACGACAGAACTCTCTGGTCGTAGACCACAGCTCCCCTTTTCTCGAATTTGTGCATGGTTTTTCTGTCGTTGCTGTAGCTTTCAGCTACTTTACCGATTGCCCTGACAGCCAATTGAGCAGACAGAGCGAATTTTTGCCTGATGTCATAATAAGTCAGTTTCTGAATCCCGGTTTTACCAAATTTCTTGTTGTGCCATGCAATCTCAGAAGCATAGTTGCAGGCCTCATTGAACTTCTCCATAGTTGTCAATAGTTTATTGCGTTGTTCTCTATCGGGATTCAGTTTAACTTTCAGGGTCAAGAGCATGATATCCCCAATATGTCATACACATATAAACTAATTATGAAACAGAGATGCTACTGCTGGTCAATAATGGTTAATTTTAATAATAGACGCATTCCTCACTCTTTTAACGAGATTTAAAGATATTGATAAATTTTCAATATACCAAGTTTAAGTTTAACTCTTAATTTTTAATTTAGATTGTTCTGATTTAAAGAGAACTGTTAAAACTGTTGGCTTCTTGATTCATTTCTTGTGAAGTTGCAAAAGCCTATGGTATATTTGATGAAGATTATGGCATATCAGAAAGAGCCAACATACTAATTGATGAAAACTGGAAAGTCAGTTTTGTAAAAGTTTATCCAATGGGTGAAGTCCCCGACATAAGCGAAATCCTTGATAAACTTGGTTGAAATTAAATAACCTTTTTGACAAAGTCCATCTGTGTATATTACAACAGATAGGATTTATCTACTTTTTAAAAATGACCAGAAAAATTAATACTGATAGTTTAATTCATAACCATAAGTATAATTAACGTATAATAATTTATATATAGCAGATCCAAATAAAAATTTTCAGTAAAAAATGATAGATTATAAAGAGGAGATATAAACTCAATGATAGATGTCGGAATTATTGGCAGTTCTGGTTACACTGGCGGAGAATTGATACGGTTGTTAGTCAACCATAAATACACTAATATCGAAATCTGTACTTCAAGAAAATTTGCCGGTCAAAAGGTAAGCGATGTACATAAACATCTGAAAGGTTTTATAAATCTTGAATTTGAAGATATAAGCCCCAGAGACCTTAAAAACAGATGTGACGTTATATTCCTTGCCGTACCACACGGAACATCCATGAACATTGTTCCAGATTTACTGGATGAATATACAAAAGTGATTGATTTAAGCGCCGATTACAGGATTAACAGCCAGACCTTTGAAAATTTGTATGGAATAGAGCATTCTGATAAAAGGAAAGTTGTATATGGACTTCCTGAAATCCATCCGGAAGTCTCAGAAAAAAATCTGGTTGCAAATCCGGGTTGTTATTCTACAGGGGCTATACTTTCAGCCTCTCCGCTTGCTAACTCCGGCTTAATAGATTCTATAATTTTTGATTCTAAGTCTGGCATCACAGGTGCAGGTGTTAACCCAACCCAAACATCACATTATCCAAATATGGCTGAAAACGTCCAGCCCTATAAATTAACATCTCATAGGCATTATGCAGAAATGTTCCAGGAACTAAGCATGATGGATGAATCACTGATTAATATTAACTTTACACCGCATGTTATACCATCGATAAGGGGCATCCTCACAACTGCTCATATATTCACCAACAGACAGGTTTCAACCGAGGAAGTAAAGTCCATATATGCAGAATATTATAAGGATAATCCGTTTGTACGTATAATTGACGGCATCCCTTCCCTGAGCACAGTTAGAGGGTCTAACTTCTGTGATATCGGGTTTGAAATCGATGTAAACAATAACAGGGTTGTCGTTGTATCAGCAATAGATAATCTGGTCAAAGGTGCAGCAGGACAAGCGATTCAGAATATGAATCTTATGTGTGGATTTAATGAAACTGAAGGCATCTGGTTTTCAGGTATTACACCTTGAATATAATCTTTTTAATAAGAATCTAACAATATAGAAACATGGTGAATGTATGAAAGTAAAAGATGTAATGAACTCTGATGTGATATATTCCAAATCCAGTGACAGCATAAGGAGTACTGCACAGATACTCAAGAAAAATGGTATAAGCGGTGTTCCTGTTGTAGATGATAAAAATAACATTGTAGGTGTTATATCCGAAGAAGACCTTTTGAGATTCCTTGAAATCCCTGACCATAGAGGTTTATGGCTCCCCAGCCCGTTTGAAGTGATTGAAATTCCTATAAGAGAATTCGTAAGCTGGGAAGAAACAAAACACATGCTCAGTGATTTTGGAGATAAAAAAGTTCAACAGGTAATGAAAACCGATGTATTAACCATTACTCCAGAAGATACGATAGAATATGCATCCCAATTAATGACAAAACATAAAATTAACCGGTTACCAGTAATTGAAGATGGAAAACTTATCGGTATCGTTACCAGAGGAGACATAATCGAGGGTCTTTCAAGGTCCTGAAGGAGTTTATAAAATGAAACCCATTGACGGTGGAATCTGTGCGGTTAGGGGAGTGCATGCTGGTGGTATTAAACCCGGTAAAAATGGACTTGGTGTTATCACTGCCAGTGGCAACTCTGCAGGAGTTTTTACCCGTAATAAAGTGATAGCCGCTCCTTTAATAGTCACCAGGGAAAGAATCACTGAAAAAGGTCATCTTTCTGCTGTAATCATGAATAGCGGCAATGCTAATGCATTCACAGGAGAAGAAGGGATTGATGATTCAGTATACATGGCAAAACTGCTTGCTGATAAATTAGATATTCCAGATAAGCAGGTAGGTGTTGCATCCACTGGAGTTATCGGGAAGAAACTCGATACTGACTGGTTAGATGAAAACATCGATGAGGTTTTAAATTCCCTATCCAACAGTCCTGATGGCAGCCAATCTGCTGCCCGCTCAATAATGACCACCGATACATTTGCCAAAGAGTCTGCAATTGAACTTAATAACGGTATCCGTATTGGCGGAATTGCAAAAGGCTCTGGAATGATAGAACCGAACATGGGTACTATGCTTGCCTTTATATATACTGATGCAGTACTTGATTCAAAATCATTAAATAAATCTTTAAAAGCAGGTGTTGATAAAAGCTTTAACATGATAGTGGTGGATGGAGACACCAGTACCAACGACATGGTGCTGCTAACAGCAACTGGTGAATCTGGAGTTGAAACTGATATTAATGATTTTCAAGAAGGTCTTGATTTTGTTCTTACAGACCTTGCAAAAATGATTGCAAGAGATGGTGAAGGTGCTACCAAATTAATTGAAGTTAATGTAGATGGTGCTTTTACATATGACGATGCCCGCCTTGTTGCAAAATCCATTGTACGTTCACCTCTTGTAAAAACCGCAATATTTGGACATGACCCTAACTGGGGCCGCATAATTGCAGCAATCGGTTATTCTGGTGCGAATATAAGGCAGGATAAAATATCGCTTGCTTTTTCCGACGGTAAGAACACTGTAGAACTTGTTAAAAACGGTCGTATAGTCACAAATGATAGAAATTCACAGGACGCACTAAAAAACATAATGGAAAAAAAAGATATCAAAATACTGATAAATCTTGGAATGGACAATAAAAGCGCTACAGCGTGGGGTTGTGACCTGACATATGACTATATAAAAATCAATGCGGAATATACAACATGAAGGTGAACATCTAATAATGGAACTTGAACACTGGGAAAAAAATCATTCTGAAGCATACTCTGACATCAGCAAATCATTGGAAAACATTAAAGGCATTTTTGTTGCATATAACAGCAATATTGATGCAATAAAACACATTGAAAAAGACGATTTTGACAAACTTTTAAAACATGTGAACCTGAAAAACGTTAAACACAGGTCGATGTCATTTCCGAGAGTGATTAAAGACCCTGATGATCTTATGGCAAGATTGGTAATTGCCATGCGCGATGGTAAAGCCGCAGAAGTTCCTACATATTCTACCGATGTTCATGAATGGCTAACAAACCATATTGATTTTGATAATGCTTATATGGGTGGACAGGCTGGTATTATATCTAATTTCCTGGCAAATATTGATATAAAAAATGTAGTAACCTACGTTCCCTGGCTTTCCAAGGAACAGGCTGAATACTTCACAAATTCTAAAAATCTTCTGTATCCGGTTGTAGAAAACAGTAAACTGAGTTTCAAACATCCAATAAACGCCTATAACCCGGAATATGAGCCAAAAGTTAACTGGATAATGGAATTTTCAAAAGGACTTGAAGTACAATGCGGAGAAGAAGAATTTGTAGTTCCAAGAGATAACCGACTTATACTTTCCTCAAGACCTACATGGCTTCGCATAGACATGAGTAAAGAGCTTTATGAGCAACTACCGGAACTTGGAAAAAATGTCGATGGTGCTATACTTTCAGGCTACCAGATGATAAAAGAAAATTATGAGGATGGTTCTACATACCATAATTATGTTAAAAAATCAGTCGATGCTATAAAGAGATTAAAGAATGGAAATCCAGATATTCGCATTCATGTAGAATTTACATCTATACAGGATAAGTTTATCCGTGAAAGGATATTAAAAGATATTGTTAGCCAGCATGTCCATTCACTGGGACTTGATACAATAGAAGTTGCAAACGCTCTTAACGTCCTTGATTATGAGGAACTTGCTTATGCAGTTATCAATAAAACTGAGAAAGGTATTTCTGCACTGTATGAAGGAGCAGTCCGTTTATTATATGAACTTGAACTTGAAAGAGTACATGTACATTCACTTGGGTATTTTATCTGTGTCGTTAAAAATACACATCCAGTAGACATAGAAGACCATAGGAATGCCCTCCTGTTCGCATCAACAGCTTCTGCCGCCAAAGCTAAAATAGGAAATATCAAATCAATTGATGATATCAAAAAAGGTCTTGGAACTCCTGTTTCAGAGAAGGGATATAACCACCTCCAAGAATTGGCAAAATACCTTGAAAAAGAAGGCATATGCCTTACAGAGGAGTTTGAAAAGGGATACATCCGCACCCCATACCATGATGTTATAATCATACCTACTAAAGTGGTGGAAAAACCAGTTGCTACGGTTGGAATAGGTGATATAATATCTGCATCAGCCTTTGCAGCCGTACTGGCTAAGATGAAATGAGAGTCTAAAAAAACAGGAGCTTTTCGATGAATATACTCTGTGGATACAACGCAAACATCGATTCAGTTTACAGGATTACAGGGGATGAGATTAACCGGTTGCTTGAACATCAAAACCAAGATAACATCATAAAAAAAATAGAAAATCCACCCAACCGTATTGATTCTATTGATGATTTTATTGCCGGTCTGATTATCTGTATACGTAATGGTTCAGGTGCAGAATGGCTTGTTCATGATGATTCGGTTTTTGAGTTTTTAAAAAACTATTTTTTTGACAATTCCATTATCCGTATGGGTGGGAATTGTGGCATAATGTCAAATGTGTTGTCACTAATGGGTGCTGGTGAAGTAGTACCAAATATTGCAAAACCATCAAAAACCCAGCTTGATGCATTTACAGACAACGAATCTATCATTATTCCAGGTTACAATAATCAGAATGATATTAATGAAGACAAAGAATTAATACATTTTGTATTCGACTTTAAAAAAGGTGAAAAAGTTACCTTAAACGGTTATTCCATGGTGGCACCAAGAGAAAATCGTTTCATAGCTACATATGACTGTTTGAACATAGAACTTACAATTAACCCCGATTTTAAACACTATGCCGATGAACACATAGATGAAATGGATGGTGCACTGATATCAGGTTACCATATGCTTCAGGAATATTATCCAGATGGTTCCAGCTATGTTGACAAATTCCAGAAATCCCTTGACCAGATAAAAAACTGGAAACAGTTAAATAAACAACTGTTGCTTCATGCAGAACTTGGACATTTTTCCAATGTTGAAATTGCCCAATATGTATTCACTAGCCTTACAGACCACGTAGATGGAATGGGTATGAATGAGGATGAACTTGCAATGCTGCACGGGATACACAACATCCCTGTAAATGATATTTTACAGATGAATGCTATATCTATACTTGAAGCATCCTTACAATGTGTTTTAAAATCCGGATTACAAAAGTTTATAATTCACACAAGGGAATTTACGCTTTGTGTCTGTAAACCAGACGTTTTTGATGCTGTCTGTGAACTCGAATCTATGAAATTCGGAGTGAAATGTGCAGCCGTATTTGCAGACACAGGGATACTTAAAAATAGAAACTATGTTGAAAAAACAGCATCAAAACTGGAAGAAAGTGATTTTGGATTAAATGAAGTAGAAAAAATCAAGGAATTTATAAACGGTAAATCGTACAATAATGGAACTTATGGGAGTCGTTCAGGTTTAAGTGTGGGTATAATTCCGACCCTTATTTCAAAAAACCCTATATCCACTGTAGGATTGGGAGATACCTTCTGTGCTGGAACATACTTGAAACAACTTGAATTGGTTAAAAATCCTGAATGATTATAACCATCTTCTAAGATATTTGCGAAATTCTGGGTCTTTAATCCTACAGATTTCATCATTTTCCAGTATAAAAAACCCTTTTTCCACAGTTTTTTTAATATGTTTCCCGAGAGAGCATGTTAACAGGTTTGATTCGATTAGTGTTTTAACATCTGTATATTTTCTAATTTTTTCAACCACATATGCTCCATTTTCAATATACATGGAGAATATATAATCCGAATTTTTGTATTTAGATTTAAAATTGTCCGCATGTTTGTGTATCCATACCGGCGGACCCTGATGCTTTTTGACGTTGGGAAGTGTTGAAGTTAAAAGCTCCAGCAAAATTACTGAGTAATCACCTGCCCATGAACCAGTGCTGAACACTGTAAATTCATGGTTTTCAAGCAAGGTCGGAACTGAACTTTCTAACTTATATAATTGAGGATAAAATACATCTTCCACAACATCGGGTGTTTTAAACACAATTGCAACCACTGAACTGTTTCTCAAATATAACCGGTTATTTATTTCACTGTCATTTAAAGGAGTTATTGGTTCTGGGAAAAAGAAATCCAATGATGGTGATTCAAAAAAACTGCGGGATTTATCCACAAATTCTGCCAGTTTATTAATTGATAAAGCTGCGGCTACATTTCTTCCCGGGTCGGTTGGGTCTATCATAACAAATGGTTCATCATGTTCTGACTGTCCGTGATTCATCATATCAATGACCATACCGGGACTCCAGTTACATGCTGATTTTAATAGGTTGTCAAATGAACCAAAGTGTATAATCAGTAATTCCGCAAAGTATCCTGAAAAACCTCTTGTTTTAAGTTCAGACCCATATACACCGATTCCGTGCATGAACTGTTTTAGAATAAGAACCTCATCTTCAAGTCCTTTTATATTTTCTTTTACAAACTTATTATGAAAGGGTGTACGGTCAACTGCAGACCTGATGTTTGATGCTGATTGTACACGAAAACATGGAACAATATCTACATCATAGCCTCTAAATTTTAGGCTTATATAGGGATGTTCTGCATACTGCTCCTGCCAATTTTCAGCCTCTTCCGCCACTTTTCTGGCAATTTTTAAACCATAATACTCAAGATATTTAACATCAGTATTTTCCGGAAATAGTATAAATATGTCCAGGTCATGTGTACCGGACAACCATGTTCCCCTTGCTGCTGACCCTACTAACTGGGCTGACACCCCCGACAAATCCATTTCAGAAACATTAGAATTGATTTTTTTTATCAGGTAATCAACAACATCAAACAAATGTTTTTGTTCATCAGATGTTGGTTTTACTCTTGTAAGTACATCTTTTTTAATATTTTTAGGTATATTTGACATATTTTCATTCATTGTTAAACACTTGAAGTATTATTGGTTATAATTCTTATATCGACAATGTTTATTAAAACGGTCATGATAAAGGGTTTGTAAATTTGATAAATGTCGTCTACTTATAAATATATTGAGTAAAAGAAAATTGGGAAAACTTATATAGGGATTAATACATGATAAGATTGAACGACTTATTAGCTGTTTATTGCCACCAAAGTTGTTATAAAAGTATAGATGGGAGTTATATATCTAAAGGACATATATAACAAAACCAAGTTTAGTTATTAAATAATGTCTGGTTAATGAAATAATAAAAGGAGTTATAGTAAATTTGCTATGCTAACACAACTAACTATATATTGTGTTACATATGTAAAAATATATCAATATAATTTTAATGG
The DNA here is from genome assembly GCF_000196655.1 of Methanohalobium evestigatum Z-7303. Classification (GTDB taxonomy): domain Archaea; phylum Halobacteriota; class Methanosarcinia; order Methanosarcinales; family Methanosarcinaceae; genus Methanohalobium; species Methanohalobium evestigatum. The sequence continues at coordinate 785,445 of NC_014253.1, forward strand.
AGTTTTTTAACTTGACAGAAGAAGAAGAAGTATTAATAGAGGTAAATAATCTTTCTAAGATATTTGGAGAAAATCCAGATCAAGCAATATCTCTATTAAATGAAGGATACACCAAGAACGAAATCCATGAAAAAACCGGTCAAACGGTAGGTCTTCACGACATTAATTTTAAAGTCCAAAAAGGTGAAATATTCGTTTTGATGGGGCTTTCAGGTTCTGGAAAATCCACATTATTAAGATGTATAAACCGCCTTATCCCCCCTACATATGGTGAAGTATACATTGAAGGCGAAGACATAGCAAAAATGGACATGGAACAACTCAGAAAAATACGCAGAGAAAAACTGAGTATGGTATTCCAGAACTTTGCTTTACTGCCCCATAGGACAGTGCTTGACAATGTAGCCTATGGTCTGGAAGTATATGGAGTGGAAAAGGAAGAACGTTATAAAGCATCCAGAGAAGCTATTGAAACTGTGGGTCTAAAAGGTTATGAAGAAAGTAGAATAACACAACTTAGTGGTGGTATGCAGCAACGAGTCGGACTCGCCAGAGCTCTGGCTACTGACCCACATTTCCTGCTGATGGATGAAGCGTTTAGTGCCCTTGACCCACTGATACGCAGTGAAATGCAGGATGAATTGCTTGCACTACAGGAACAGGTTCACAAGACAATTATTTTCGTCACCCATGACCTTGATGAAGCGCTAAAAATTGGTGACAGAATCGCGCTCATGAAAGACGGACAGATTGTTCAGGTGGGTACGGCAGAAGAAATCCTTACAAAGCCTGCAAACCAGTATGTATCCCAGTTTATTGCAGGTGTAGATAAATCAAAGGTTCTTACAGCAGAATCAGTAATGATGGACCCTGAGCCTGTTGTATCCATAAATTCAGGTCCAAGTGTAGCACTGCAGTTAATGAGAGAACACGGAATTTCTTCAATATTTGTTGTTAACAAACATAAAGGTCTTGAAGGTGTTGTTACTGTAGAAGATGCTGCTGAAGCCAGACGAAACAAGAAGAATCTTGAAGATGTTATTATAAGAGAGTATCCAACAACAACAAAAGATACACAACTAAAAGACATCATACCGATGATAGCGGAAAGTTCCTATCCTGTTGCTGTAGTAGATGATAACAACAAACTTCATGGTGTTCTTGTCCGTGGCGGTATCCTTGGAGCAATTGCAATGGAGGAAGAAGAACAATGAGCCCATTACTTCCAAAAGTACCATTAGGTAATTATGTAGAAGATGCAGTAAACTGGATTGATGCTACTTTCGGATTCATACTCGATGGAATCAGTGCGATATTAAGTTTTCTCCTGGATTTATTCCTCGATATTCTATTATTCCTTCCTCACTGGCTGTTTATTGTATTGTTTATTGTTGCAGCTTATTTCCTGACCGGACGCAACTGGCATATTGCAGCTATTGGAGGTATAGGATTTTTTGTGCTTGATAATCTTCAGTTATGGTCTCTTGGCATGCAGACTATAGCCCTTGTTATATCATCTGCAGTTATTGCACTGATTATAGGAATCCCTGTTGGTATATTAAGTTCCAAAAACGATAATTTCAAAGCTGCCATTAAGCCGCTACTTGACCTTATGCAGACAATGCCGCCATTTGTATATCTGATTCCAGCGGTTATTTTCTTTGGTCTTGGTAACGTACCGGGTCTAATTGCTACCATTGTATTTGCAATGCCACCAGGCATCCGCCTTACAGACCTTGGTATTCGTCAGGTACCTACTGAACTTGTAGAAGTTGCAGATGCTTTTGGTTCAACTCCGATGCAGAAATTGGTTAAAGTTCAATTACCAGTTGCACTGCAGACGATTATGACAGGTATTAATCAGGTTATTATGCTGTCACTGTCAATGGTTGTTATCGCAGCAATGATTGGTGCCCGTGGACTTGGATATCAGGTTCTAATAGGCATCCAGAGAGTTGACATCGGACTCGGGTTCGAAGCTGGACTTGGTATTGTCATAATTGCCATAATTCTTGACAGACTTACTCAGGGACTTACACCTGAGTAAAAATATTTTTTCTATGTTACGGAAAAGTATTTAAGATTAGCCCTTATAAACATAAGTTGAAAATCTACAAATATCTATTTTCCAATGGATATATGAGAGAAATATAAATCTTTAAATTAATTAACAAATCTTGAGAGAGGTTGCATAATATGCTAAACGGTAAAAAATCCAAATCAATATTAATGATTGGTCTGGTACTCATGTTAGCTATTGCTGGTGCAGGATGTGCATCACAGGATGGCGATACAGAGAACGGTGCCGATAACGGCAACCAGACACCAAGCGAAGAAAAAAGCGTAACAATAGCCTATGTACAGTGGGCAAGCGCTGAAGCTACTACCAATGTAGTAAAAGAAGTATATGAACAGGCAGGGTATGAAGTAAACCTCCAGAATACCGCTGCCGGTATAATGTATCAGGGAATCGCAAACGGTGACGCTGATTTCTCAGTATGTTCATGGCTACCTGACACACAGGCAAACTACTGGGACCAGTATGGTGACCAGATAGACAGGGTTAGAGTAAACACACCAGAAGTAAAAACTGGTCTTGTAGTACCTGAATATGTTGATGTTGATACAATTCCAGAACTTAAAGGAAATGAATCACAATTTGATGGAACAATTACCGGTATCGACCCTGGTGCAGGTATAATGTCACAGACTGAAACCGCACTTGAAGAGTATGAACTTGATGGATACGAACTGGAATCCAGTAGTGGTCCCGCAATGACATCAGCACTCAGAAGTGTTATATCTAATGAAGATTCTATTGTTGTGACACTCTGGAACCCACACTGGGCATTCGCACGCTGGGATCTGAAATATCTGGACGACCCACAGGACGTCTATGGTTCAGATGACATTGTAACTATAGCAAGACAGGGTCTTGAGGAAGACAAACCCAATGCCTATACTATTCTTGAAAATTTAAACTGGACCGTCGCCGACAATGAACAGGTCATGGCATATATTGACCAGGGTATGAGCGGCGAAGAAGCTGCCGAGAAATGGGTTGAAGAGAATCCTGAAAAAGTCAATGCCTGGCTTGGAGAAGGGGAATAATTACCCCTTGACTTCTTTTTTTATTTATTCTAATTATTTTTACTAATTATCATCCAAATTCAGCGGTTCATACCGTTATATCATAGAAAAAATATTTACCAAAAAATAAAATATATAAGGAGGACTTATTTGTTGAAAACAAATAGTAAAATAAAACCACTATTGGTAATTGGTATGGTATTAATCCTTGCCATCGCTGGTGCAGGTTGTGCAACAGACCAGAGTGAAGGTAAACAGGATAATACCGATGACAACAATAGCGGTACAGAAACCACTGATAATACAAAAGAAGTTTCCATTGCATATGTCCAGTGGGACGATGCAATTGCTACTACAAATGTAGTTAAACAGGTATATGAAAAAGCCGGATATGATGTGAAAATGAACTCTGTGGCTGCTGGAGCCATGTACCAAGCTATTGCCAGTGGAGATGTTGATTTCTCAGCCTGTGGCTGGTTACCTAACACCCAAGCAAATTACTGGGAAGAATATGGAGACCAGATTGACAAGGTAGGACCAAACCTTGAAGGAGCATCCACTGGTCTTGTAGTTCCAACATACATGGACATTGATTCCATCGAAGAACTCAATGAGAACAAAGAAAAACTTGATGGAAAAATTACCGGTATAGACCCCGGAGCAGGCATCATGTCACAGACAGATACTGCTATTCAAGAATACAACCTTGACTATGAACTGATGTCAAGCAGTAGCGCTGGAATGGCATCAGCTCTTAAGGCTGCTTATGATAAAAAAGAACCAATTGTTGTAACACTCTGGAACCCGCACTGGGCATTCGCACGCTGGGATTTGAAATATCTGGACGATCCAAAAGGTGTTTACGGTGAAGACCAGATTGTTAATCTTGCCCGTCAGGGTATGAGTGAGGACAAACCAGAAGCCTATGAAATCCTTAACAGATTCGAATGGTCTATGGAAGATGTGGAATCTGTAATGGCTGATATTCAGAGCGGAACACCTGCTGAAGAAGCAGCTTCCAAATGGATTGAAAACAATCCAGAAAAAGTTGATTACTGGGTAAATGGCGAACAATAAATGGAGTTTTAACTCCATTTTTCTTTTTTTATTCAATATAGATTGACTAACAAGACCGTTACAATTTCTGCACAGGTTACATCTTTTTATTGTCTATTTCTATGAATCTTTTATAACCAATAATATACTAATGAATGTCAAACTATATATAAATCTGATAAATACATTAAAACCAGTATGAAAAATATAATATCAGGAGATGCAGACTCCTTTTATAACTATATATCTGAAGGGTGCCGAATTTGTCAAATGGGAGCCAAGATGGTTCTTTTTGTCACTGGTGTATGTGGAAGAAATTGTTATTATTGCCCTCTTTCAGAAGAACGCAAAGAAGATACTGTCTATGCAAACGAAACAATAGTGTATTCCGACATGGACGTTATCAATGAAGTTTTACAGATGAATGCACTTGGTACAGGCATCACAGGTGGTGAACCTTTTTATAAACCCGAACGTACGATATACTACATATCTCTTTTAAAATCCGAGTTCGGAGAAAGTCACCATATTCATCTATACACCTCTATCGCTTTGGACAAGGATACATTGACGATACTCAAAAATGTCGGACTTGATGAAATCAGATTCCATCCTCCACAGGAGATATGGGATACATTGGATAGTTCACAGTTTCCAGATTCTTTCAAGACTGCTATAAATATAGGGCTGGATGCAGGAATTGAAATACCTGCAATAGAAAATGCTGAATACATAGCGGAGTTCATCCAGAATACAGATGGATTCCTTAACCTTAACGAGCTTGAATTTACAGACACCAATTCAAATGAATTGAAAAAACAATCATATAGCCTTCGTAATGATACATCAAACGCCGCATCCAACTCCAGAGAACTGGCTGAAAATCTGGCTGAAAATTATCAGAATGCCAGTATCCATTTTTGTTCATCCAGCTACAAAGATGCTGTGCAGTTTAAAAGACGGTTAATTCGTACTGCTGAAAAAACAGCACGTCCATTTGATGAAATAACAGAAGATGGTACTGTTGTATATGGTTTAATTGAAACCACTAAATTGGAAAATACCATAAATATGTTGAAAGAATTTGAAGTCCCTGAAGATATGTATGAAATAAATAACACAAATATCGAGATTGCATGGTGGATTCTTGAAGATACTGCAGATGAATTGAAAAATACAGGATGCAACACAACAATAATTGAGAGGTATCCATTAAAAAATGGATTTATTGTTGAAACCATACCAATTTAAATACCAAAATTTATAAATAAAGATGATGTTAGACTGTTCGCATTCCTAATGGTTTCAATAGTCTCAGGTTGAGTTACCATAGTTTTATAAGGTAAAAAAATCTATAATTGGTTCAGAGGTGTTTGTACTGGAAACGATAGAAGAGCGAGTAAGATCAAGATTAACCAAGTATCTTAGTCGCGATAGTACCGGAATACGTAAAGCAGTACTTAAACTATTTTTAGAAGATGATGCATACACCACAAGTGACGTATATGAATACCTCCGCAACCATAATTTTGATGTGAGTTATCGAGGAGTTTCCGCCATGGTTGGACTCATGAATACAAGACTTGGTATTCTAAGTATTGACGTTACCGGTGACCATAACGTATACATGCTCAAAGAAGACTACAGACAAATTGTCAGGTCGGTTATTGAAAATTATTGAATTCACCATACACGTTCATCTTTACGTTTACCTCGTTATATCCTGCTCAAATATAATTTGTAACCCAAAAAAGACGTCACACCTGATAATATGCTGGATTATATTTACAAAAGTTATGAAAAGCTTCTCACACAGGAAATAAAAAACCTTCCTGTACCTGAACACATAGCTATTATAATGGATGGAAACAGAAGATTTGCCCAGCATATAGGAAAACACAGCTATTACGGGCATAGGAAAGGTTCAGATATTACAGAAAAGGTTATTGAATGGTCATGTGAAATCGGTGTAAAAGAATTAACAATCTATGCCTTTTCTACTGAAAATTTCAACAGACCAAAGCATGAAACTGAAAAACTGTTTGAATTGATAAGTCTCAAATTCAACGAAATCACAGATGATGAACGAACTCATGAGCGCAGAATGAAAATAAGAGCAATAGGCGATATTGAACGGTTACCCATACACCTTCAAGAATCTATAGAAAAAGCTGAAACCGCTACATGCAATTACGAGAATTTTAAATTAAATGTTGCTCTTACCTATGGAGGGAGACAGGATATTGTTCAGGCTGTCCAGGAAATGGCAAGAAAAATATCAAACGGCTACCTTGAGTTGGATGACATAAACGAATCAACCATTTCTGAATATCTGTATCCAGCCTGCGGCCCCTCAGTTTCAAATGTTGATTTGATAATAAGAACCGGCGGTAATGAAAGAATATCCAATTTCTTACCTTGGCAAACTAACGGGAATGAATGCGCCACATACTTCTGTGCTCCATTCTGGCCCTCATTTAGAAAAATTGATTTTTTACGTTCCATTAGACTTTACCAGTCAAGGCTTACGAAAAAAAATCAGCACAGGTTTATACATAAAACCATGCATTTTTTAAGGTTTTTAATTACCAATACAAAATCTAAAATCCAATACCCTTAATATCACTGATACCATTAAATAATCCAGAATAAAACATGGATTTGATTGAAAAATATAGGGGCTCTTTACTGGGACTTGCGGTTGGAGATGCACTCGGAGCACCATTGGAATCTAAACCTCCTCACAGTTTTGAACCCATCAACGATATGGTAGAACCTGGTGAATGGACTGATGATACATCACAGGCTTTGTGCCTTGCAGAAAGTCTTATAATGAGGAAAAGGTTTGACCCTACAGACCAACTTGAACGCTATCTTAAATGGTTTAAAACAGGATACTTAAGTAGTAGAAATCAGAGTTTTAACATCGGTCCTACTACAACAAAAAGCCTACAAGAATTTGAAATCTCGCTTGAGCCTATAAGAGAAAGAAATGAAAATTCTGTCACCAACGGTTCATTGATGAGAATTGCTCCCGTACCTCTTGCATTTGCTGACAAGCCAGAAACCGCGATTGATTGGTCAGGTGAAAGCTCCAAAACCACCCATAATTCAACAATTGCAGTAGATGCTTGTAGATATATGGGTGCATTGATTGTGGGCGCTGTAAATAATTTTCCAAAAGAGGATTTACTTTCTAATTTATTTACACCAATTAGAGGTTACTGGGACAAAAAACCGCTCTGTGATCCCATTAAAGAAATTGCAAAAGAGTCGTTCAAAAATAAAGAGCCCCCTGAAATCAAATCTGAATTATACACTCCAAAAACTCTGGAAGCCGCACTCTGGGCATTTTATAAGAGTTCATCATTCAAAGAAGGATGCCTTAAAGCTGTAAACCTTGGAGATGATGCTGATACAGTTGGAGCGGTATATGGACAGATTGCAGGTGCATATTATGGTAAAAAGGATATACCAGCATCATGGCTCGATAAACTTGTCCAAAAAGAGTTAATAGAATCCTATGCAGATAAACTCATGCATATTGATTGTTAAAATTAAGAGTTGGTGCGGGGGACGAGATTCGAACTCGCGTATCCCTACGGAACTAGGCCCTCAACCTAGCGCCTTTGGCCGGGCTCGGCAACCCCCGCACATGGGATGTATGGTATAGGAGAATGACATTCTCCTATTTATATTTAAATGTTTATAAATTATTCAATATCTCTTGCATTTCAGTAGCTTTTGCCTTGATTGTATTCCCTGCATTTATAATTAACTGCTGTGAAGAGTATGAACCATCTGATTCAACTGTGAATAAAAAGGATGATTCATCCTCTTTTACTGAAATCGCATCTATTTCACAGGCTTCTTCACACAATTTACACAGAATACAATCCATCAGGTTTTCATCAGCTACTTTTGCACCTTCTTCATCGAGATAAATTATTCCTTTAGGACATTCACTTACACATAATCCGCATTTGTCACAATTATTGACCCGGATTAATGGCAGGTTCTTATAGCCACATGCTACACCTGCTTGCCATTTTGCATTGTCCTTACCCAGTCCTTTATGAGCAAGTGCTTCAAGTACTACTCTCTGGTCTTCCTTTAGCTCTATAATGGGTATGTTAGTATCCGCTGGCTGTATACCCGGGTCTGATGAAATGAGGTCCCCAGAATAAACCATTTTTGGACCTTCTGCACTCAACGTTATGGATACTTCACAGGAGGGACAGCCCTCTTCACAGGTACATTCATCCTGGGTTGTATAATCATCTATATTTTCAGTTGCAAGCGGTATTAACGCCAAGCGAAGACCAAGTTGTTCATCATAAAGAACTGATGTGTTGTTATAGATGTTTAAGTCATCTATTGCAAAAGTAGGTACATCCGCCAACATCGCTCGACGGATACTGTTTGCAAAGGCAGGTGTTGTATTGGAAAGTACAAACCTTGCTGACCTCTCGGATAATTCAAGCATGTCCACTTTCATAGTCATAAGTTGATATCCCTTTTTTCAATTAAGTATTACTTTATACCCTTCTACCGCCTTCCGGACGTGTTCCATCATGCGGCACTGGTGTGACATCCTCAATCCTACCAATTCTTATACCTGCTCTTGCAAACGCTCTGATTGCAGCCTGTGCTCCTGGTCCAGGGCTTCGGTGTTTATTACCACCCGGTGCTCTTACTTTTATATGAACACCCTGTACACCTTTGTCTTTTAACATATCTGCTACCTGACGTGCCATCTGCATGGCGGTGTAGGGTGAACTTTCATCTCTTGCTGCTTTTGTAACCATCCCACCAGAAGACTTGGCAAGTGTTTCTGCACCAGTAAGGTCAGTTACAGTTATAATGGTATTATTGAAAGATGATTTTATGTGTGCAACACCCCATATCTCTTGTGCCATATCTTATCCTCCTTATTCTTCTGCAATAGATGATGCAATTTGGTCAGGCCTTTCAGGATGAGATTCTGTTGATATTGGAGACCCACCATAATAATCTATTGTCATTTCCTCATCTTTTGTAATCATTTTACTGGGTACTGTTACTTTTCTTCCATTTACCGCAATATGGCCATGAGTTATAAATTGTCGTGCCTGTAGAAGTGTTCTCGCAAGCCCAAGTTTGTGAACCTGTGTCTGTAGTCTTCTTTCCAAAATTGCATCTGTTGAAAGGGCAAGAATATCATCAATGTCAGCATCTTCTTTAAGTATTCCATATCTTTTAAGTTTCCCAAGAATCTGGTCTGCTTCTTTTCTTAAATGACCTGTTAGTTCAGATTCTGCTGATTCTGCAAGAAGTTCCTGAGCTTCTTCTCTGTATTTTCTCAGAGTGCTTTGTGCTTTCCAGACTTCTTTCTTATTCCTAAGCCCGTATTTTTTGATTAATTCAACTTCACTCACCATTCTGGCTGACTGCCATGGATGCTTGGGAGTGTCGAAACTTTTCCGCTTTTTACCAGGATATGCCATAAATAATCACCTTCAGTCATATTGATTTAAAAATCAGCTCTTCTTTTTGCTAACACCGATTGTTGAACCGCCTCTTCCTGTTGATTTGGTTCTCTGACCTCTTACCTTCAATCCTCTTTCGTGCCTTACACCTCGATATGCACGGGTCTTTTTGAGTGTGTTAACATCTTCTCTGAGTGACATGAAGATGTCCTGGCCTAATAGATGTTTATTTTCTCCAGAATATGGATCATTCTGCCTGTTAAGCATCCATGACGGTAGGTGGGATTCAAAATTGTTGATTGTAGAATTAAGTGTATCAATTTCTTCATCAGAAAGATAACCTATTTTTGTATCAGGGTCAATACCTGATCCTTCAACAACAATGTTTGCTGTTCGCCTACCTATACCCTTTATTCCGGTCAATGCCAATCTAACTGGCTGATCACCAGGTAAATCAGTATTCATTACACGGACAAGATGTTTCATTTCTTCATTTGCCATTTAATATCCTCCTTAAGGATGCAAAATCAATAATACATCCCGTAGCCCCGAAACTTTTAAAAAAGTTTCGACACAGCCAATAAGGCTTTTCTATCAAGTATAGTTTGAAACTGCACTATAGCAGCGTAAGATAGAATTATTAGTATATAAAATTAATTCCCGTTGGAAATTAAAGCGCCGAGGGGGAGATTCGAACTCCCGAGGGGCTAACGCCCCACGAGCTTTCCAGGCTCGCGCCTTTCCACTAGACTACCTCGGCATTTTCGGGTTAAATGTGATTTGTATTACCATATATAATGTTTTTGTTTTTTAACTTGTTCCAGAATTCCAAGCCTTGGGATAAGTACCTGCATTCATTATTACATTTTCGGTAATAGCTGCTAACCCATTTTCAGTTTCCAGAATTTCATCAGCATCCATACTGGCTTTACAAAGAGCCACAATTTCACCTTTTTGTGTAAACAGGCATACAGTGTTCCCATTAAATATATTCGCATTCAGACTCACAATACCCGGTATTGCGAGTGAAGCTCCTCTACAAATTGCATCCACTGCACTATCTCTTATAACGATACTTGGAAGATGAGTAAGAGCTAATTCCACAGGCTGTACAAATTTTCTTAATTCTGACTCGGTACCATATTCTTTCCAGAAGACATAGGCATCTTTTAAATCGTGCAAAGTGGTCATATTATCTTCACAGAAAGGACCTGTCTTTGTTCTTTTAAGTTCCTGCATATGAGCACCGCAACCAATTGCTTCACCTATATCTGTACATAATTTACGAAGATAAGTTCCTGCTTCACATCCAACTTTTAATAACACAGAAGAACCTTTTATTTCCAGTATATTCAGATAATCTATAGTTCGTATCCGTAATTTACGTTTGACTGCAGACTTTATTGGAGGCTTTTGAAATATTGGACCTTCAAATTCCTTACATACCCGAATGATTTCATCTGCTGTTACAGTATCATGTAATTGCATCAAACATACATATTCCTTATTTGAAAGCCTGAGAGAACCTATTGCTTTTGTTGCTTTCTGCAACATTATAGGCAATACTCCAGTTACTTTAGGGTCAAGTGAACCGGAATGACCGGCCTTGTTTATATTTAAAATATCCTTGACCCAAGAAGTAATTTCATGGCTTGTTGGACCCTTGGGTTTGTCAAGGTTTACAACCCCCATGTTGATGTGATCATATATAGGACGGTTTTCAGGCGGACAACCATAGTTTGGATTTGTAAATGGTTTGAATTTGGATTTTTGAACATGCCCGCGTTCAATTTCATACCTAATTTCAGGTTTTGTATCTATATGCAAATCCATGTTAAATCTGACAACTGTTTGGAGTGATTTAATAAGAAACTTTTTAGGAAAAACCGCCGAGAGTATCAATCGAGAGCCTGAGTATATCCTTTATCTGGATTTGATTCCATCTACTGGTGTCAATCACTAAATCGTAAATGGACATGTCTGTAAGGTCAATACCATGTATATCCCAGTATCTGGCATTTTCTGATGTTTCACGCTTTTTGGTTGATTCAAAAACTTCGTCAAAACTTCCGCCTTCACGTTCTATCAACCTTTCAACACGTACATCAAGTGGAGCTTTTAACCAGATTTTAAGTACATTATCAGTTTCAGCCATATATCCTGCAAGTCTGCCTTCAAGTATGCAATTGTTTTTCTCACTGGCTATCTCTTGTTGGCGTCGGTCTATTTCGAGATCAATTGAGGGCTCGGATTCTGCAAAATTACCGAACTCCTCAAGCGTCATCCCATATTCATCTGCCAGTTTTCGAAATACTTCACCTGCAGAAATTAAATCAACATTATAATGTTTTGACAGTAGATTTGACACAGTAGTTGTTCCGCTACCAGGCAAACCACTGATTGTCAGCAACATTTAAGCTCCACCAATGTTTAAAGCTTTTCTTATTAACTGACTGATTGCAAGGGATGTAATGAAATACCACAATATCCAGAACTGAATCGGACCTATTATAGTACTTACAAGTTCCATTTCACCTATAAAAGGGAATACCATTGAAGCACCTGTATGGCCACTAATATAGTAATAAGCCCACATAAACAGCGGAAGAGAAATGATACTAATGTAAGCCATTGGTTTGAACTGTTGCTTTGACATCTCCATCTGGTCGCCCATCATTTCAGAACGCTGTTCTTCGAGCTGTTTAATCTTATAGTTGTTCTGGGACAACTGTGCTTCTCTAAACTCCTTTTGGAAAGCTTTCATACGCTCCTGAGTTTTCCTCATCAGTTCCCAGTCAATAGTATATTTCTGTATAAGTGAAGCGTAGAGTGCGGTTATTGCAGCCATCACAAACAGCACTATATGGAAATTTTCCTGCCCCACAAGCATTACTAAGGGGTTCATCAAAATACCCACTATTTCACCCAATGTCTGTCTAAAGTCACTGCCTATAGCAATGACTCCTACCATAAGTGAAATACCTATAGCCAGCAGGAAATAATCAAGGTTCTTTTTTAAATTAGACGACTCCTGTGCCAAAGCAATCCTCACCTAAAATTTTGTTTATAGAATATTTACAGGTTGTCAAGTACACCACGTATTTCTTCAAAAACATCTTCAACATTACCAGTACCATCAATATTTACCAATATATCTTTCCTTTTATAGTAGTCGATTAAAGGTGCTGTCTGATTATTATAGGTATCAAGTCTTTGTTTTATGACCTCTTCTTTGTCATCATCACGCTGGTAAAGCTTACCACCACATACATCACAGATTCCATCTTTTTCAGGTGGACTGAACTTAAGGTGATAATTAGCACCACAATTACTGCAAATCCGGCGTCCACTAAGCCGGGTTATCAGCTCTTCTTCTGGCACCTCTATATTTAAAACAACTTCCAGGGGTTTTTCCAGTTTATTGAGTATGTCTTCAAGTGCATCTGCCTGATTAACAGTTCGTGGATAACCATCAAGAATATATCCGTTTTCACAATCAGGTTCTACCAGACGATTCTTGATAATACCTATCAAAACTTCATCAGGAACCAGTTCACCTTTATCCATGTATTCCTTTGCTTTACTACCAAGCTCTGTTTCATTTTTAACGTTTTCCCTTAATATATCACCGGTTGATATATGGGGTATAGTATAAAATTCAGAAAGTTCTTTAGCCTGGGTGCCTTTACCGGCACCAGGCGGTCCAAAGAGTACTATATTCATAAACCAATCACCCCTTTATTTTATCATTCTTTACCAAAGAACGATCTCATCATCGGATGCATCTCCATCATCTGTTCAGATGCAATATCTTCATACAATCTATAAACAATACTTACAGCTAGCAACAGTCCTGTACCTGATGCTCCACCGATTGTCCCAAGAAGACTTGCAACCAGTGTAAGGAAACCAATAAATGCACCACCAATAACCGTAACTTTTGGTATATACCGCTCCATTACTTTTTCAATACTTCCGATGTTTCTTCTGAAACCAGGTATCTGCATACCTGAATTGAATATCTTTTTAGCAGTTGGTTTTGGACCCATACCTGTTGTTTCAATCCAGAATATTGCAAAGATAATTCCTCCACCAATCAGCATAATAGCATCCACAAGGACATGCAGCCCTATCTGCCAAGTTGCAGGTGGAGCTACTGGATATTGTGTATAGGCTTCTCTTACAAGCGATGGTATCCAATCCTGTGGACTTCTTATGGGGGACAGATAATACATGAAACCACTTATTGGAGTAGAACCACTGTATTCACCCAGAAATCCAAGCCCACTTCTGTGTAACACCAGACCTATCAGTTGAAGGTTTGCCTGTAATGCTCTAACAAGAATCATTGGAAGGACTGATGCGTAAATAAGTTTTACAGGGTAACGTCCTCTGGCTCCTCTTACTGAACTGTGAGCCAGTGGAATTTCAATTCGGGTACTTTCCACATACACTACAAGCAGGAAGATTATAACAGTGGTTATAAGTGCCAGTATACCTGCATTCAGTAATAGAAACATCGGGTCTGTAGATATTGCTTCCGAACCAAAATTCTGAATAATGTAAATCCATTTTGGAATTATTCCTACAGGTAATCCATCTTCACCAGGAACCCAATTAACAATTCCTGTAACTATCTGCTGTGACACACCTGCAACAATAAATAATCCGACACCTGAACCTATACCCCATTTGGATATGATTTCATCCATGAAAAGAATCAATATACCGCCGATAAATATCTGAACAAACAGGATTGCACTCATTACTCCTGTACTTACTCCAAGTGCGGCAGCTACTGAACCACTTGGCTGAATGAATCCCCCAAACATTTGAGGCAATGTTTGAAGAATTATCATTATAATTACCAGGAACTTCTGTGCACCCTGAAAAAGTGCCTGATCATTTGGATCGGAAAGATCAAGTTTGACTACATCCGCACCCACAAGTAATTGAAGTACAATAGATGCTGTTACAATAGGTCCTATTCCAAGCATCATTAACGAACCAGATGCACCGGCAAAGAACGCTCTATATGATTCGAACAGATCAATTGATTCTGCTGACAGACCAAACAAGGGCACATTTGTCAAAATGAAATATAGCATCAATATACCCAATGTCCACATTAATTTAGTTTTAAAGTGGACGTGCCCTTCTGGACTTGATACCGCCGGTAACCTGCTGAAAATTGGCTCCAAACTCTCCCTGAGACTCATTTAATTACACCCTTTAAAATTATTGGTAAGTTATACAACTTAGTTTGTTCCACTTATATGGTTATTCAGATTCTATACAGGTACCATTGGATTTTTCAATTTTATCTTTTGCAGCGTTGGAAAAGTTACGTGCAGTCACTACCAGACTTTTTGTAACTTTTCCTGCACCAAGCACTTTGTTAATGTCAAGACTATTAAGGTCTATATGGTATGCACCATCTTTTTCTTCTGCAATCCCATCATCAACAAGTTGCTCTATTAATTCATCCAGTTCCCCAACATTTACAATTGATTCTTTGTAAATATTCTTTTTAGGTACTTCAAACCCATATTTACCAAATGTCTGACCACGTTTCATTGACCTTGTGACATTATGTTTACGTGTACCTGAATTACCGCGTCCACCGCGATTTCCAGCACCACGTCGGTTTTTACTGGTGCCTCCTCCACAGGTACGTGTACCCCTGTACTTTTTTGTTTTTGTTTTGACCATAGTATCACTTACCTCATTTTATGCAATAATGCATTGATATTTTCTCCATGGTTTCCAAGTTCGCCTCTTTGCTGTACGGTCTTTTTGATACCACTATGTCCTTTTCTTGGTGGATGCAACCTAAGTACAGGTTTAAGCTTGGGTACATCATTTAATGTTGCCTCATTGTTGCATACTGCTTCTGCAAAAGAGGAAATTGAATCATACTCTGTATTTTCTGCAATATACTCATCAGTAAGCTGTGCTCCACCTTCAAGTGTTCCGCGTTTTTCCAGCAATTCTGTTAGTGTATCTGAATTAATGGTTCCATAAGCAACATAGTCTTTAACTTTCTGAACCATTCCAAGATTACTCGGATTCTCATCCAGAACTACACAATGGTTTACTTTGTTTAAACGAAGCATTTTCAGGGTATCTTCGATGGTGTACATTACATTCACATTACCCCTCAATCTGACCACTGCGTACATCTAAAACCTCCGATTCTTCATAATTTAAGGGATACTTAATAGTACTCGTCCGGGTAAGTGCATTGTATGTTGCTTTTGCAAAATTTAAAGTTGTACGGGTCTTACCCTCTGTTCTGGTCCAAACATCTTTAATGCCTGCCTTTTCCAGTACTTTTACAGCAGTGTCTCCTGCAGCCAATCCAAGTCCTCTTGGAGCTGGTTTGAGAACAACTTTTACACTGCCTGCTTTTCCTTCTACTTCTGTGGGTACTGTATGTGAAAGTCCACAACCACATTCCCATGAACCGCAACCACGGTTTATACGGGTGACATTGATTTTTGCAGTATCAATGGCTTTTCTGATAGCTGGACCTACCTGACCATCTTTAGCCTGACCAAATCCAACATAACCATTACCATTACCAACTATAACAGTGGCTCTGAATTTCACACGACGACCTGAGTCGGTCATCCTTTGTACCATATTAATGTCCAGAACTTCATCATCAAGGTCAGTCAAAAGGGTATCTACAATTTTTGCTTCCCTAATGGGCAAACCTGAATCAATTGCTTCATCCATGGTTGATATC
Source organism: Methanohalobium evestigatum Z-7303 (assembly GCF_000196655.1). Classification (GTDB taxonomy): domain Archaea; phylum Halobacteriota; class Methanosarcinia; order Methanosarcinales; family Methanosarcinaceae; genus Methanohalobium; species Methanohalobium evestigatum. Next base: position 801,810 of record NC_014253.1, read on the forward strand.
TGCCCGTCCTGGACCATTTTTCCAAGTTTAGTCTGTGGAACCCACTCATCATTTTCATTATCCATTTAATCACCTTAACTGAATTCAGAATAAATTTTTTCTTGTGTTGCATCGAACTGTTCAGGGAGACTGGATTTATCCATGTATTCTGCCACATGTTCTCCTCTTATACGTTCTTCAGACGGGAATATAGAGGGGTTATGCGGTACATCCATTCCTGCATCAACAATTCCATTCAAACTCGCATATATACGAGATCCTGCAGATGATGAATGAAGTCCTATATCCAGTACACCTGTTTCATACCCTTCATCAAGGGCTTTAAGACCAAACAATAGCCCTGTCAGGTATGCTGCTGTAATATTACCAGTTGATTCTTCGTAACCGTATTTTTTCAATTCGGTAGAAGTTGCGGATAATAGTACATCATCGCCATCAGATTCAGGTGTTATAAGCTGTATCTGTATGTTGTTTAAACTTTTTCGGACAACAACTCGGTCTTCATCGGATAAAAGTAACCTTAGTCGTTGATGATAATCTGTGCGTCCTTCTCTTCTTCTTCTGAATGGGACATTATATCGGGGTCCTGTTGCCATTATATACCTCCTTTACTAATAATTTACAGATGATTTAACAATTAACGAGTTCTTTCGACCCCTAAATGAGCTTCAAGATGTGCAGTACTACGGAATTGTCCACCCTTTGCCTGACGATACAGTTTGCAGTATGTAGGCCTATCCAAAGTTCCATCATCACGTAATTCTTTGAGGCGTTTTCGAAGTGCCCTGATCTTTTTCATCCATTGTTCCTTTTCAGGGTTTCGTGCTCCCTTCTTACCTTTTCTTGAACCGTGGCCTTTACGATGCCCGTATTTTCGTTTAGCATCTCTTTCTCTTGCACGGCTCCTGCTTACACCTTTGATAGGTTGTGCCTTAATATTACCGTTTTCTATTTGCTCCCTGATATCTTCTCTTGTGATAGCAGCTGCTACATCATCGGAAGCTTCAGGGTTTACCCATACCCTGTTAACACCACAACCCAGAATCTTGGCAGCAAGTTTTTTCTGGTTGGATACATCACTCATTATTCTTCACCTCTTGATGGGTTAAGAACTTTGATACCAAGTTCTGCTGCTTTTTCTTCAATCATGGTTCTCTTTTTAGCGCCCACTGTTCTTCCAATCCTTATAGCTTCAGAAGACGGATTAGATATGTTTTCTACATCTTTAACATTGTATACAAGAATTTCAGTATAACCTGATGGATGAAGTCCCTTTACTGCTTCTGGACTTCCATATCCCACTTTTACAAGAGAACCTTTTGCTTTTATTCCTTTACGGAGTTTACTGTTAACTCCTTTAGGCCTTCTCCAACTGGATGGTACCCGTTTAAGCCGATGGGAATCCACCCGGTTAAAAGAGGGTTTTTTGTTTTTTTGTACCTTCCTAATATTAAACAATCGTTTGGATTCTTCATCCATTTCAAGTTCAGATACATTAGATTTGTTATCTTTTGCCATTCAGACCACCAACGTTATGCCTTCTCCACAATGTAGATTCCATCTTGGAATATACGCGGGTCAAACCTGTTGATTTTGGTTGTCTGTTCAATATTTGCTGCAGTTTGACCTACATCTTCCTTGTTAATACCGGTAATTATTATCTCATCACCATTTATCTCAACAGAAGTATCTCCAATAATATCTGCTACACGTGGCTTTTTCTCACCCAAGAAATTGGAAATCATAAACTTATTTCCATCAACTTTAAGCTGCATTGGAAAGTGAGAATAAACTACTTTCATTTTATATTCAAAACCTTCAGTTACTCCTGTCATCATATTGCGTAGATGAGCAGCGAAAGTACCAATTATTGCTTTTTTGTCCCTTCTTGTAGACAATGCTTCAATGGTTACTTCAGAATCTGTAGGAGTTATAGCCACACCCGGATACCACATAAATTTTTTATTCGTGCCCTTTGGACCTGTTACAGTTAGATATTTCCCATCTAATGATACTGTGATATCTTCAGGTATTGATACCGTCGTCCTGAGTTCTTTTGCCATATTCATCACTCCATGTCATCAAATTAATATACATAAGCAAGGAGCTGGCCACCAACATTTTCATCACGTGCTTCATATTGGGACTTAACACCCATTGAAGTTGTAAGAATCAATGTTCCAAAATTTTTACCGGGTAAAAACTGTTTTTCCCAACCTTCAAAATTAGCTGTACTTACAGAATAACGTGGTTTAATAGCCCCGCAATTATTGATTCTTCCTGCTAATTTTACGTTATATATTCCAGCTTTACCATCTTCGACCAGTTCAAATTCACCTATGTATCCATAATCTTTCATTACACTCAAAACATTACCTATCAATTTAGACGCAGGTTGAATTGTACAGGATTCTTTACCTACATTTTCTGCGTTTTTTATGGTTGATAATGCATTAGCAAGTGGATCCAATAATACCATATTTCTCCTCCTCAGGTATATTTTTCAAATCCCATTTCATGTGCCATTTCTCTGAAACAATGCCTGCACATGTATATTCCATATTTACGTACCAGAGACTGTTTTCTGCCACATCTTTTACACTGGCTGGCTCCTCTTCCAAAACTTTTCGTAGTCTTGACCGTTATACCACCTCCACCGAGTATTTATCTTTAAAGAATTCTATTGAATCTTCTTTTACTATTTTATGTGAACCCGGAATTTTTCGACTCTCGACTTTTCTGTCTTTTATCCTGTAACCGGGACGTGTCACAACGACCATTATATCCATGCCAAAGATACCTATGTTTGGATCATACTTCATACCCGGAAAATCAGTGTGCTCGTCAATTCCGAACGCAACATTTCCTGATTCATCAAATTGTGATTCATCTAATCTATTTTCAACGATGCTGAGGGATGTTTCCAAAAATTCCTGTGCACGTTTTCCACGGAGAGTTACCTTGCATCCGATTGGCTCACGTTTTCTTATACCAAACGCTGGTTGAGTTCTTTTTGCGTATGTCCTTACACCGCTTTGACCAGTAATTGTTTGTAAAATTTGCTCGGCGTTTACCAGTGTCTGGCCACTTTCTCCAACACCCATATGAACAACTACTTTATCAATTTTAGGAGTCCTCATCGGATTGTCAGAATCACTCATTTGTTTCACCACCTAATTCGCCCAGATTTATCTCGGGCTTGTCTTCACCAATAACCACTACGTAATCTTCAATAGTCTCAAAATCATAATTTTGTCCTGATATTTCAACTGTATTAGCTTCAGAACCCCTTGTCTTTGTAATGGTTTTGATGGTACCTATTTCTCCGGTATGTTTACCACCGACAATCATCGCAAGGTTTCCTTCTTTGTATTCCAGATGATTTACAATGTTTTTATCAGGTACTGTTATAATGATTGAATCCTTAGCTTTATAATCATTTGAGCCTATCAAGTTTGTACCATCACTAAGGTTAAGCTGTATAGCTCCAGATTTTACCGTCGTTTTATCATTAATTTTACACAGCTTATTTGTGTCGCTTTCTTCCAGTTTTTGAAGGATTAATTTACTTTTCTGATTAATTAACAACCGATATGATTCATTCATTTCAGGGATGGTAATAATATCGAAAAGCCCTACAGGGAATTTTAAATCCTTTCTTGGTTTTCCATCTACCAAAACCTTACCCTGTGATAGTACTCTCTTTGCTTCTGAGCGATTATCTACAAGACCCAGCATGTCCCTGAGTATTACCGAAATTGGCATGCTCTGTTCTTTATGGTGGGGTCCAGGGCTTGTAGTTGTTACCCATTTGTTAGATTTCTTTGCTACCCGCCAACTATTCGGGATAGAAATCCTTTTTTGATGTTTTCCCACATAACCACCTTATTTTATTTTTTACTGATAACTGTCTTTCTATGTTCGTCTTCCATGTTAAGAGATGTAATCATAACATTTGAAGGGTCTACAGGTCTTGCCATTTCTGTTCCATCTGCTTTTGGAACTGTAACACCTTCAATATAAATTACTCCATCTTTTAACGAGACATTTTCCACTTTACCTGTAGTAGTAGCGTGGTCACCTCTAAGGACCTTTACAGTATCTCCTACAATCACACTTACACTTCTGGTTCCATATTTTTCACGCAATTCTTTTGAAAGCGGTGCTGCCATGAATTTTTGCTTCTTATGCAAGGGTGCATTATAGCGAGATTTTATTTGTTTCCTTGGTTGTTTTGATGACATTGATTACACCTCAGACTATCATAGATGCAGTTGTTCCAACTTTTGGGAATCGTTCTGCCGCTTCTCTTGCAATCGGTCCTTTAATATCGGTTCCTTTTGGAAATCCTGATATATCTGTGATTACTACTGCATTGTCCTCAAAAGATACATGAAGACCATCTGGCCGTTTATATTCCTTCTTTTGTCGAACAATTACTGCATACAATATCTGCTTTCTCATTTCAGGAGTACCCTTTTTTACAGATACTACACACATATCTCCGATTCCTGCTTTAGGATGTCTGCTTTTTACACCTCTGTAATTTTTCACAGAAATGATTTCCACTACTTTCGCACCAGTATTATCCACACAATTTAAGTTTGCACCAGTATTCAAAGATCTTGGAATTTTTGATCTTCTGGCTCTCATTGTTGTTCACCCGCTTCAACTACTACAAAAGATTTGGTTTTACTCAGTGGACGACATTCCGCGATTTTTACTACATCACCCTCCTTTGCATCAATGCAGGGTGGATTATGTGCAGAAATCTTTGAGTGTCGTTTTTCATATCTTTGGTATTTTTTAATCAGCCTTTCATAGTTTCGCTGAATAGTGACTGTTTTATCTCTGTCATCACTTATCACAGTTCCTACAAGGACCTGTCCTCGTACGGATAAATTACCATGAAAAGGACAGTTCGTATCATCACATTCTTTAGATGGTGATTGTACATCCAATCCAATATCCTTGGTCATGAATATTACCTCAATGTATTTTTTTTATGTTCTTGGTTCTACTTTCAGGCTGTGAGAGTAATAATTTCCCATTAACTTTCACATGTTTTACCAAATATTTGTCTCCAAATTCCACCGGAACTTTGAAGACAAAATTTGCGTTTGCCTTTGGAACCATTTTATTGTTATTATCTGTTACTATTATCAACGTGTTTTTTGTTTCATCCCGAACTACACCGTTTATGTTATCCAGTAATGGATTTGTAGATTCCACCACATCAACGGGCAGTCCTATCAATTCATGGTATATCAAATTTGAAGGGGTTCTCTCCAATTTAGATCTCCTTGAATTCACGCTGAATTGTTTTAATCCGTGCAACGGTTCTTTTAAGTTCACCAATTCTTCCAGGGTTTTCTGGCGATCCTCCTGCAGATGTTAGAGCTTTTTCATTGGAAAGTTCAGTCTGAAATTTTTCTATTTCATCTTTCCTTTCCTGAGGGCTCATATTCCTGATTTCATTATTACGAAGAATTGCCATTATTTGTCCTCCCTGTGAATTCTTGCCATTGGATGCCAGTAATTGTGACCCTCGTGTTTATGTTGCCAGACACCATTGACTTCTCTTCGTTCTTCCCATTCATACTGAGAATTTTCTACTTCTGATACTTCTGATTCTGATATTTCTTCTGTTTCAGCCCCTGGTTCTGATTCAACACTTGTTTCTTCTGAGGGTTCTGCAACTTCTTCTGTTTCAGACTCGGCTTCAGCAACTTCACCAGTTGATTCTTCTTCAACCAGTTCTTGGATACCTGATTCTTCACTTTCTTCCTCTACAACTTCAAATTCTTCTTCCATTTCTTCTGGTTCAACTTCTTCCAGTTTGAATGTATCAGGTAACACTGCATCAGGATGTATAATCCTTACCTTACATCCGATAGTACCAAGCTTTTTAACAGCAGTCGCAAAACCTTCATCCACAATATCATCTACAGGTTTGCCTGCATGTTTGATGTAACCTCTGACCAGCTTTTCAACTCTGGCTCTTGGACCTGTTAGTTTACCAGACATTATAATTTCACAGCCAAGAGCACCAGCACCCATTATAGCTCTGATTGCGTTATGTCCAGCTTTTCTAAAGTACCATCCGCGTTCAATTGATGCTGCGAGCCGGGTTGCCATCATCTGAGCGTTTAATTCAGGTGTTTTTACTTCCTGAGCATCAATCTGCGGATTGTCCATGTTATACAGTTTATCCACATCACGGGTTAATTTCCGGATGACTTTTCCACCCTTACCAATTACCATACCGGGTTTTTCAGCATATATTGTAATCTGGGTGCCCATGGGTGTACGGTTGATTTCCATACCGCCGTAACCCGCTCTGTTAAGCTGTTTTGCAAAATATTCATCAAGAGATGCTTTTACATATCCATCAGTGACGAATTTATTCTCAATTGCCATTCTTTAATTACACCTCACTCAAAATCATTTCAAGGTTCACCGTCTCGGTGTTTTCAGGTGTTGCACGTCCCCTTGCTCTCGGACGCATCCCCTGAATTACTCTGCCCTTTTTGGCGGAGATGTGTGCTATTTTCATATTTTCTGGTTCAAGCCCTTTGTATTCTGCATTATTCTCCGCGTTTTGGATTACTTTGAGAAATTCTTGTGCTACTTTTACAGGAAAACGCCCTTCAGCCATAGAACCTTTTCTATGTCCACAACTGTCATTGTGACTTTTCATAGGTACTGCCTGTTTAAATTGTATCACATTTTCAAGATACTGTTTTGCAGCACTGGCTTTCATTCCTTTAATTTCTCTGGATAATTCGCGTGAGGTTTTGGGTGATATATGAAGTTCAGAACCCATTGCTTTTGCACTTGTTTCAGGGTCTAATTCTTTGGAGTAATTTGTTCGTGCCATTTATATCACCTTACTTGAGAGGTACAAATTTACTTGAACGGGTTGCACCTACACCTGCACTACCGTGTTTAACGACACCTCTTGACATTGCATATTCTCCTACTCTATGACCCAGCATTTCAGGTGCTACATCTATTTTTACAAATCTGGTACCGTTATAAACTTCTATGCTTTTTCCAACCATTTCCGGAAGGATTACCATAGCTCTGTCATGCGTTCTAACGGATTCTTCACCATCTCTAAACTGCTGGAGTACCTTTTTCTGGTTTTCTGTAAATCCTCTTCTGATACTACGACGCTGACTTGATGGCAATAATTCAGCAAATTCCTCTATTGTCAGCTCTTTTAATTCCTCAAGAGTTTTTCCACGAAACTTAAATTCGCCTTTTCGTTTTGGAACTCTTGTTGATGATTTTTTAGACATACATACGCCTCCTCAAAAATAGATTAACGTTTACCTGTCCTGCGTGATGCAATATGACCTACTTTACGTCCTGCTGGCCTATTCCTGCCAACTGTGGTTGGTTTTCCGGGATGTTTCCTGTTACCTCCACCAAATGGATGGTCTACCGAGTTCATGGCAACTCCGGAAACTCTTGGATATTTTTGAGCACTGGATTTTAGTTTATTATACTTCTTACCAGCCTTCAGGAACGGTTTATCAACTCTGCCTCCACCTGCTACAATGCCTATTGTTGCTTTGCACTTTGGATTAAACCACTTCAATTCTCCAGAAGGCATTTCTACAATTGCTTTTCCTCTTTCATGGGATACAAGTGTTGCATATGTTCCTGATGAGCGTCCAAAACAGCCACCATCATTTGGTTTGGATTCAACATTGCAGATTGGAACCCCTTCAGGTATATCGGATAATGGTAATGTGTTACCTGGCTTTATTTCTGCAGAATTCCCGCAGGCTAATTTTTCACCTACTGAAATACCTTCAGGTACCAGAACCAGACGTTCGTCTCCATTTTCAAATTCTACTTTTGCAATAGGTGCTGAACGTGAAGGGTCATGAGTGATTTCTGTAACTGTTCCATACAAAGTTTCATTTTCACCGATATTTGGGTGTTTTAATGATGCTTTATATTTATGAGATGGTGCTCGATAATTCGGTCCACCACGTCCTCTGTTTTGAGATATTATCCTTTTTGCCATAATATCGCCTCATACCAAACCTATTCTGGTTGCGATCTCGTGAGCGGCATCTTCACCTTCAAATTTCACTACCGCTTTTTTTGTTCCTTTCATAGTAGTCATTGTATGAACTTTGTTCACTGAAAACCCATACATTTCTTCCAGTTCTTTCTTAATCTGATGCTTATTAGCTCTGGTATCGACAATGAATTGTAACTTATTGTCTTCCATCAGCATCATTGCTTTTTCAGTGACAAACGGATTTTCTATTACACTCATCTGTACATACCCTCCAGACTGGATATTGCTGATTCTGTCCAGACTGTCAAACGTCCTGCATGTGTACCAGGTGCCAGTAATTCGGCGTTTAATGAACCGATGGTTGCCACTTCAACGCCTGGTAAATTCCTTGCAGCTTTTATGACTGAATTATTATCACTTACAACAATAAGAACACTCTTTTTTTGTCTGTACTTTCTACCTCTGGATTTTCCTTTACCAGCTCTTACGTGCTTGCCTTCTTTTGCACGGAGAACATCTTTATACAGTCCTGCCGTTTTAAAGAAATTAACAACATCCTTGGTTTTTGTCAGGTTTTCCAGTTCATCATCTGCAACAACTGGAAGTTCTACATCAAAAACATGCCCCCGCTTTTTCGCCAGTTCAGGGTTAGTTGTTGCTGCTATGGCTGAACGGATTGCAAGTTTTTTCTCTTTTTTATTAATCTTTTCAGTTCTGTCAGTTTCCGGTTTTGGAGGGTGTGCACGTCTACCTCCTACTGACTGAGGTACTCGAGCTGCTCTACTGCTGTTAGCAAGCCTTGGAACCATTGCAACTCCTCTTCCTGAACCCCAAGAAACTGCAGAAGTATTCAATCCTGCACGTGCATATGGACCATATGGCTGCAATCTGTTTGCCTGTGATGACAATACCGCTTTTTTAATAAGATCTGGTCTGAGGGATTCATTGAAGACTTGAGGCAGGTCTATTTCACTTTTAACATTACCTGATAAGTCAATAACATTTACTTTACTCAATTATTTCACCCCTGTTTGGATTGAGTATTCAAATGAACAATTTGCGGTTCTTTGGTACTGGATACTTTTGACCTTATAGGGTCTCTGAATCTCACAAGCCTTTTTGATGGTCCCGGAACACTGCCTTTTATAAGTACATAGTTGCCTCTAACAAGTCCGTAATTCAGGAAACCACCATCAGGATTTATTTCTGAACCTTCATTTGATACTTTAATAATCCTCTTATTGTATTCAGTTCGCTGATGATATCCCATCTGCCCCATCTGGGGTACTCTCCAGCTAATATGTGCTGGATGCCATGGACCGAGTGTACCAACCTGCCTTGCACTTCCTGCACGATTGTGTTTATGTTTAGCTATCTGGATGCCCCATCTTTTAACTGGTCCCTGAGTACCTTTTCCGGTTGTAATGGCTGCTATATCTACAATTCCACCAGGATTGAAAACATCTGTAATACTTATTTTTGTACCAAGTATTGATTTTGCGTATTCGAATTTTTCTTTCATATCACTGCCACTAACACCGGTTTCCATGATGTCTGATTTCTTTTTAGGGACTCCTGTTAGATTAGATGGAAGTGTGTAAGTAACCACTCTCAAATCTTTTACAGTGCCATCGTCAATCAAGGATTCCATTTTTTCCAGTGATTTTTCTGTGTCATGGTTGTCAGGTGACTTAACCTTTCGCAGGACATCTGCATCAAGGTCAGTTGCCCAAGCTTCTGCTACAGGTTTTTTACCATATTCAGAATCCTTGTAAGCCCTGATGGATGCAACACCTATATCAGGAGTTTCCACTACTGTTGCAGGAACTGATATTTCTGCACCCTCTGTAACACTGTTTTTAGTATCGTCAATCATTATTACATGGGTCATTCCTACCTTGTAGCCTGCAAAATCCTGTAATTTAGGGTTGCCATCAAGGTTTGGCCATGATCTAAATTTTGGGATGTGACTCTTCGCTCTTTTACGTGGACTGTACGCGAGCGAACCTCTATTTGGTCGTCCTACATCTGGCATTTTTTAACCTCTAATTATCTTTTAAATCATAGATTTAATATGCATTTACCATTCAATATCTTAATAGAAAAGCCGTTTAACGGTAAATGTAGAATAGAATCAACCCAGCATCCAGTGGTATTAAATCCAAACCGGCGACTATCCTCTATGACACTCTACCGAATATGGTCTTCACTGGTATTATTGGGTCATCTATCCCAATGAATTGCGTTCATCACCAAAAGGTTTGAACATTCATGTGTTCTTTTACACGCTATTACGCGTAAAAGCAGGCATCTATGATTGGCCTGATGAACACCATATGTAAACCGACTTTTCTACACTTATATCTTCAACTTCATACAAATGTTTTATTTGATGGGAAGTCGATACTGATATCTAACGTCGTTTGTTAAAAGACGATGTCATATTTAAAACCTACGCATAAATAAAAAATTTGCGTTTGCCAAAAACAATGATTTACGGTTTTTTAGCACTGGTTTCAATTAATTGGGATATATTTTCCCTTCCCAGTTCAAATGCCTTTAAATTTATATCCACTGTTTTTGGCGGCACCAGTTCTTTTATACATTCTTCCAATCTGTTTTTACTAATTGGGAGATAACTGGAAACAGCCCCCACCATTACAACATTCATCGATTGTGGATGACCGGCTTTAATTGCAAGTTCAGAAGCATCCAGTGGATACACTTCATATTTCTTTTTTAGTGTATTTATAATCTCTGAGACATCAGGATACTGGTCAGATGATGTCACTGTCACCGGATATACCGGTTTTGTATTTAGAACTACTATACCGTTTTCAGATAGATGATTTATATATCGAATTGCTTCCACAGGTTCAAGAGCAAGTAGAACATCCGCACCCTGATCAGGTATCATTGAGCCAAGGTCTGTGCCTATTCTAACATGGTTTATTACTGAACCCCCTCTCTGTGCCATTCCATGAGTTTCAGCAGCACGTACAGGCAAACCTTCAAGTACAGAAGATTTACCGATAATATCAGATGCCAGTATTGTTCCCTGACCTCCTACACCTGCTATCACCAAATCCAGTTTATTATTTTTATTCATTTTTCAACCTCCACTATGGCATCGAATTTACAAAGCTGTGCACATACTCCACACCCAGTACACATTGAATTAATTCTTGCTTTTTTAAGTGATGCATCAAACTCTATTGCAGGACAGCCGAAATATACACACTGTTTGCACCCTGTACATTTTTCTTCATCTATAGTGTAAGGGTTGCGTTTAATTCCTGCACGTCTGGCATCTATAACACACTGTTGCTGTGATATGACAACTGATGTACCATCAAATTCTTTTGCCCGTTTAAATACATCTACAGCACTATCATAATCATAAGGGTCAACAACTTCCACAAACTCAGCACCAAGACCTCTGCAGAGTTGGTCAAACGAGACTTCCAGTGTATCTTCATAGGTTGCAGTTTTTCCCATTCCCGGATTGGGCTGGTGACCTGTCATCGCTGTTACACGGTTATCAAGTATTGTAACTGTAATATCCGCCTTGTTATAAACAGCATTTAACAGGGAATTTATACCGGTATGCAAAAATGTTGAATCACCTATGGCACAGCAAACAGGTCTTTTTTCTCCTGATTGATATATACCTGATGCAACGCTTATACTTGCACCCATGCACAGAGTTGTATCAACTGTTCCTCCCTGGACACCCAAGGTATAACAACCGATGTCATTTGGATATATCGCATCAGAACCAAAGGCTTTTTTCATGGCATAGTAGGATGCCCTATGTGAACAGCCCGGACACATTGCAGGTGGACGGGAGGGTAGTTTGAGGTTACTTTCCAAGATTGGGGATGGTTCAGAATATGTTAAACCAAACGCCTTAGAAATTGCCTTTTCACATTTATCAATATTAAGTTCTCCTTCTCTGGGTACATACTCTCCGTTTTTACCGGTTTTACCAAGAATTCTAACATTTATCCCATTGTCTTCTGCAAGTGCTCTGACATGTTCTTCTACAAAAGGCTCCAGTTCCTCTACTACCAGTAAAGTATCTACATTATCAAACAATTCAAGGATTAAATCATCAGGTAATGGGTAGGTACCGATTTTTAAAACCGATGCATTAACACCCAATCTGTCGAGTGCTTCTCTGGCATATACATAAGAAATACCGGACGCTATTACACCGAAACTTGATTTTTCATTAATCATCAGGTTATTCCACTCTGAATCTTGTAACTCCTGTTTGATATCTTTCTGGATTTCCAGCAAACGTGGATGACGCATTCTGGCGTGTTTGGGTATCATTACCCACCTTTCAACAGATTTTTCAAATTCCGGCTGAGGTTTTTCTTTATTGACAGGTAGAAGTTCTATATCCGATTTGCCGTGTGATATTCTTGTAGTCGATCTGAAAATTACAGGAATCCCGTGTTTGGATGAAAATTCAAATGCATAAGGTATCATGTCTTTTGCTTCCTGAGGAGTTGAAGGGTCAAGACATGGTATAAGAGAAAACTGAGAATACCGTCTTGTATCCTGTTCATTTTGGGACGAATGACATGCCGGATCATCTGCCACAATTACAATCATACCACCCTTTACACCCATGTATGCAAGTGTCATTAAAGGATCTGCGGCAACATTTAACCCCACATGTTTCATGGTTACCACTGAATTTACACCCGACATGGATGCTCCTGCAGCTACTTCCATTGCTACTTTTTCATTAACTGACCATTCAACATAAAAATCTCTATCATCCATAGAAGAAAGAGTATCTACTATTTCAGAAGAAGGTGTTCCGGGATAACCTGTTATAACCTGTCCTCCTCCTTCTATAATACCCCTGGCAATTGCTACATTACCAAGCATATATTCGCGCATGCTCATTTAAATTAATCTCCTGCTTTTATTATATAATTATTAAATTAATTAATTTACCTAAAGCGGCAATATTTTATATTTAGGTTTTGGGATGATGTGGCTATATTATGAAAAGTTTATTAGGACTATATTAACAAAATATTCTGCATATTCTCATTTTACCTTATTATCGATAAGTATATGAGCAAAGAATATTCTTGAACATACAAAAAGAGTTCAATAATCAAGTAAGCATATTAATTACATCAGGAGATTATCAATCATGGTCTCAGAAATTGAAAATAAAGTGAGGTCTGCCAAAAAATCGTCAGTTAAACTTGCCAGCATAGATACAGATACTAAAAACAGGGCGCTTGAAGCAATGGCTGAAGCTCTTGATATCCATCGCAGTTTCATAATTCAGGAAAATTCCAAAGACCAGGAAGATGCGAAAAAATTAATGGAAGAGGGAAAACTGTCAAAAGCGCTTGTTGAAAGATTAAAAGTTGACAACAATAAAATCGATGGGATGATAGAAGGTATCAAGGACGTCATACAACTTAACGACCCGGTGGGCGATACATTAAACTCTATCGAACTCGACGAGGGGCTCGAACTTTATCAGGTAAGTTGTCCGATAGGAGTTATCGGTGTTATATTTGAATCACGTCCCGATGTTGTTCCACAGGTTATGTCACTGTGCCTTAAAAGTGGAAATGCTACAATCTTTAAAGGTGGAAGTGAAGCATCACATTCCAACAGAGCTATATTTGATGTATTAACAGATGCTATAAAACATACTGAAACAGTACCAGAAGATGCTTTCCAGCTTATGGAAACCAGAGAAGAAGTAATGGATGTGCTCAAACAAGACCAGTATATCGACCTTCTGATACCCAGAGGTTCTAATACCTTTGTAAAATTCATACAGGACAATACAAGAATACCTGTGCTTGGCCACTCTGACGGGATATGCCATGCATTTGTGGATTCAAAAGCCAACCTTGATACCGCATATGATGTTTGTTATGATTCAAAAGTACAATATCCTGCAGTATGCAACGCCATTGAAACATTACTTGTCCACACCGATATTGCTGACGATTTCCTGCCTTATATGGCGGATATGTACAACAAAGCAGGTGTAAAGCTTTGCTGTGATGAAGAATCCTATGAAATACTGGAAAATCTGGACACTATAAATGAAATTTACAGAGCAACAGAAGAGGACTGGAGAACCGAATATAACGACCTTATACTTTCTATAAAAGTTGTTGATTCAATCGATAATGCTGTTGACCACATTAACAATTACGGTTCTCATCACACCGATGTAATAATTACAAACGATAAGGATAACAAAAAACTGTTTTCAAGTCTGGTAGATTCATCAAGCGTAATGATTGATGCATCAACGCGGTTTGCTGACGGGTTTAGGTATGGAAAAGGTGCAGAAGTAGGAATAAGCACCAATAAAATACATGCCCGCGGTCCGGTAGGCATGGAAGGACTTGTCATCTATAAGTATATCCTTATTGGCAACGGACAAAAAGTAGATGATTATACAGGACAAAATGCCAGAAAATTTACCCATAATAACCTGGACAAAAGGTATCGCGATGTCCTATAACCTTAAATGATTTTGTAGAAGGGGATGCTTGTTGGTTAACAGAAAAAAATTATTCAGTGATGTTGAGAAGGTTGTAGTAAAAATTGGTACATCATCCATAAGTAATGATGACGGTACGCTAAACCATGACCTCATGGACAGAATTAGCTATCAGGTTTCTGAACTACACAATATGGGAAAAGAGGTTATAATTGTTAGTTCAGGGTCTATAGGGGTAGGTGTAGGCCAGCTTAATCTTGGTTCCAAACCGCGGGAAATCCCTGTTCGCCAGGCTGCTGCTGCTGTAGGACAGAGTGTCCTTATGCAGGAGTGGATAAAAACTTTTCAAAAATACAATCTGAATGTTGCCCAGATTTTAATAACCTATGAATCCTTTTCTAACCGTCTTACATATCTGAACTTGAGAAACAGCATCTCTACATTGCTGAATTATGGTGTTATACCCATCATCAACGAAAACGACAGCACTTCTGTACATGAAATTGAGGCTACCTTTGGAGACAACGACAAATTATCTGCCATGGTTGCCAGTAAAATGGAAGCCGATTTATTGATTATGCTTTCAGACATCGACGGCTTATATGATAAAAATCCGAAAAGAAATCATAACGCCAGATTGATGAAAACTGTGGAAGCGATTACACCTGAAATTGAAAGTTATGGCGGAGACCCTACCAGTTTGAAGGGTGTAGGTGGCATGCGGACCAAAATCGAAGCCGCTAAAATCTGCAGTATGTCCGGTTGCTATATGGTTATCGCAAATAGCAATATCGATTATGTTGTATCAAGAGTATTTAATGGTGAAGAGATTGGAACACTGTTTCTTGCCAATCAGGATGTGCATAAAAACAGGATTAGATGGATAATTCTAGCTAAATCCTCAGGAACGATTGATATTGATTCCGGTGCAAAAAAAGCGATTGAAAATCACATGAGCCTTCTGCCTTCAGGAGTTGTAGATATTACTGGAGAATTTGACAGAGGAGATATTGTAGAACTTAAATGCGATGGAGAAGTATTCGCAAAGGGCATAACAGACTACACATCAGATGAACTAAAACAGATTAAAGGCAAACATACAGACATGATTGCAGATATTCTTGGGTACAAAAACTACGACCATGTAATCAAAAAAGAAAACATTGGTCTTTTCTAATAGTATATTACTGTAAACATCCCTTTTTATTATTTTTTAAAAAGTTAGCCAGACTATACCAATTTTTATGGCTAAATCAAAAAATATATATCTAATTATAATTTATATGTTGAAAAGTGTAAATTATAATCATCATTATGAGAATGATAAGAAAAACTGAAAAAAGAAGCAGCAGTACAATGTAGTACATTGGATGCTGTTTTTTTTTTAACAATGTCTGTTTGAAGTTTCAAACTTAAAAATGAGGTATAATATGGGATTGAACGATAAATCATTGAAATTTAAAGGAACAGTGTATATAATACTTCCATTGCTTTTGGTATTGGTTGCATCTGGAGCTTTTATAGTTTCTGAAGTATATTCACAGCAAGAACATATGGCATACAAAGAATCCAGTGAAATGGCTGCAGACCATGCTAATGAAGTTGAAGCTGATATGAGAGAATATTTAACAACCAGCAAACAACTCTCAAACGTCCTTTCTGAATACGAATCAGGAAACAGAGAAGAAGTAAACAACATGCTTGAAAATACTCTAAATGATAATTCCAAACTTTTAGGTACTTATGTAGCATATGAGAACAATGCTTTTGATAATAATGGAAATCTCGATGCAAAAGGTACTACAGATAATGGCAGGTTTGCACCTTATTGGAACCGATTTGGAGGATCTGTTTCAGTTGAACCTCTGCAAAATATCGACTCATCTAACTGGTATACTGTACCAAAAAACACAGAATCTACATTTGTTTCTGAACCATTGATGTATAACGGCAAATTAATGGTTAGTTTTGCATCTCCTATTATGAAAAATGGGGATTTTGTAGGCATATCTGGTGTAGATGTATCACTAAATTATCTTGACGGTGTTATAAGCGATATAAAGGTCTTTGATTCTGGTTATGCATTTCTGGTCAGTCAGGAAGGAGTCGTTATGACTCATCCGGAAAACAAAGATTGGATTGGTGAAAAAAACATTAAAGACATTGATGCCGATGGTTTTGACCAGATGGCAAAAGACATCAGTAATGGTAACGAAGGCAGGATAGAAACTGTAGACCCCACTAATGATGAACGTTCAACACTTTTCTATAGACCTGTCGAAACCGGTAATTTAGCCGTAGTTGTTTCTGCACCAGAAGATGAAATGCTATCAAGCGCAATAACAGTGAAAAATGAAATAATAATGATTTTTGCAGCATCCATAGCAATTCTTGGTGGTGTTGCATTTCTTATTGCACGTTCAATAGCAAACCCAATTGAAAAAATTGAGGGTGTAGCCGATAAAATCTCAAACGGTGACCTTACTGCAAAAATCGATGACAGTTTGACCCAGAACGATGACGAAATAGGCAGTTTAGCCAAATCCTTTGATAAGATGTCCAGTAACCTTGCAGATCTGGTAAATAGGATTACTATTGCCGCCGATAATACAGCATCAAAGGCACAGGAGTTATCTGCCTCGTCTGAACAGATGACATCCACATCCAACCAGATAGCAGACACTGTAACAGAAATCTCAAACGGTGCACAAAACCAGTCCACAAAGATACAGGAAGTATCACGTGCAATGAACGACATGAACCAGAGCGTACAGGATGTCGCAAGCAATGCACAGAAGGCTTCCGAGGATGTCACTGATGTCAGTGAAAAATCACAGAACGTCGGTGAAAAATCACATGAGCTGTCTGTCAAGATGAATGAAGTCCAGTCCGCCATGAACGATTCCTCACAGGTCATACAGGACCTTGACGAAAAATCCAAGAAGATCGGCGAGATTGTGAGCATGATTACAAACATCGCAGACCAGACAAACCTCCTCGCACTCAACGCAGCCATAGAAGCTGCAAGAGCAGGTGAGCACGGGCGCGGATTTGCCGTCGTTGCTGATGAGGTCAGGAAACTTGCCGAAGAGTCAAGCAATTCTGCACAGCAGATTGAAGACCTGATTCAGGAAATCCAGGACAGCACCGGTCAGGCAGTCACCTCCATACAAAACGGCACACAGGAAGTTGAAACCGGTACCGAGACTCTGAACGAGACCGTTGAATCAATATCAACTGTGGTCGAGAACGTCAATGGTGTCGCAAAGATGGTGCAGGACATCGCTGCTTCTGCACAGGAACAATCCGCTTCTATCGAAGAGGTAACTTCATCTGTGGAAGAAGTGTCATCGATTGCTGAGGAATCCGCATCCAGCACAGAAGAAGCTTCCGCATCTGTTGAAGAACAGACCTCTTCCATGCAGGAACTCTCGAAAGCCGCACAGGAACTTACTGAAACCGCAGACAACCTTAAAAAATCAGTGGAGTTTTTCAAACTGGATTCTTCACAAATCCAGGATTCCGAAAGCGGTGAGGGGGTCAACTAACCCGACCTCCCTTTTTTCAATTTTTGAGGTGAAAACGGATGGAATACGAACAGGAAAACGGTGCTGGTACAGAGGATAAGAACCTGCAGCTTGTTGCTTTCAACCTCGGTGACGAGGAATTTGGTGTAGACATAATGCAGGTTCAGGAAATTATCAGAATGCAGGAAGTTACACGTATACCTCAAGCTCCTGATTTTGTTAAAGGTGTTATCAATATACGCGGAAAAATTATTGTTGTTGTCAGTCTGGACAAGTGTCTCGGACTGGAATCAAAAGAAACTGATGAACATTCAAGGATTATCGTTGTGGAGGTCGGTGGAAGTGTTGTCGGCATGGTCGTGGATTCTGTTAGTGAAATCCTGAGCATTCAGGAATCCAGTATAGAACCAGCTCCTGATATTATCGCTTCCAAAATCAATGCCGATTACCTGAAAGGCGTCGGTAAACTGGAAAACCGCCTGCTTATTCTGCTCGACCTTGAGAAAATACTGACTGAAGAGCAGGTCAACCAGATTTCACAGTTGAGTGAACAACAGGAATAAACATTGATTATTATTTTAATTAAGTTAACAAAAGTTAAAGAAGGTGAATCATATATGGCTAAAGTAATGATTGTAGACGATGCCGCATTTATGCGCATGGTAATAAAGGATATCCTGACAAAAAATGGTCATGAAGTAGTTGCTGAAGCATCTGATGGTACAGAATCAGTTGAGAAATATCCAGATTTGAAGCCCGACCTTGTATTCATGGATGTAGTCATGCCAACAATGGAGGGTACTGAAGCTCTCAAAAAGATAATGGATATGGATCCTGAAGCAAAAGTCATTATGTGCTCATCTATTGGTCAGCAATCAGTAGTTAAAGAAGCTATAGATATAGGTGCACAGGACTTTATTGTAAAACCCTTTGATGCTGATAAAGTAATGGAAGTTGTAAACAGAGTAGTATAAACATGACAATTAGAGCACTGGTAGTTGATGATTCTGCATTCATGCGTAAGGTCATTACAGATATACTAAACAATGACCCAGAAATCACAGTAATAGCAACTTCCAGAAACGGCCAGGAAGCTATAGAAAAAACAGAGAAACTAAAACCCGATGTCATTACTCTAGATAATCACATGCCGGTTCTCGATGGGCTGCATGCTCTTGGATATATCATGAGTGAATGCCCTACACCTGTTGTAATGTTAAGTGCTGTTGATGAAAAAGCAGCAGAAACTACACTTACTGCATTTGAATATGGTGCAGTTGATTTCATACAGAAACCATCCGGGTCAATCAGTCTTGATATCGATTCAATGGCAGAGGAAATACGCCATAAGGTTAAATCAGCTACAAAAGTTGATCTGGGCAACCTCGGATTCATGGAAGAACATGTTAAAAAGACGCTTGAGACTGAAAAAAGTGAAAAAGACGATCTAAAAGTCAAACTGAAATCAAAAACTGAAAAAACTGCATCAAAAAAAGTAGTTGCTATCGGTTCTTCTACAGGAGGACCGCGTGCACTTGAAAAATTAATCCCAAAACTACCAGGTAATCTCCCTGTTCCTGTGCTGGTTGTTCAGCATATGCCTGCAGGGTTCACAGATTCTTTTGCAAAAAGACTGAACCAGAAATCAAGTCTGGAAGTCCGGGAAGCAAAAGAAGGAGATGTGATAGAAAAAGGGATTGTGTATTTAGCCCCTGGTGATTATCACATGGAAATTACAAAGAAGAATATAAGAGGTATTTCAAAAGAAGTCATTTCACTTAACCAAAAACCCAGAGAACATGGTGTGAGACCTTCTGTCAATGTATTGTTAAGGTCGCTAAAGCCTGTTTATGGTTCAGGTGTCTTGTCTGTGATATTAACCGGTATGGGTAGTGACGGTTCAGAGGGTGTTGCTGAACTAAATAAACAAGGCGCCCAATGTATTGCAGAAGCTGAATCCTCCTGCATAATCTACGGAATGCCAAAAGCAATTGTAAACAGTGGACTGGCTGATACTGTAGCAACAATAGACAACATAGCAAAAAAGGTTGTTGACATGATCGCATAAAAGTGTGGGGTTTAGGATATGTATATAATAAAAACGTGTTACAAATTTACAGGAGTTATAAAATATGGACATGTCTGAATATAAACAGGTTTTTCAGGCAGAATCCGATGAACATCTTCAACAGTTGAATGATTCGCTGTTGAAACTGGAACAAAATCATGAAGACCTGGAACAAATCAATATAATGTTTCGCTCCGCTCATACCCTTAAAGGTATGGCATCTACAATGGGGTTTAGTTCCATTGCAGAATTAACCCATGAAATGGAAAATCTAATGGATGGCATACGCAACAAACAGATAAAACTGGATGATTCTATAATAGATATCCTTTTTGAATGTCTGGACACCATCGAATCACTGGTAGAAACCATTGACAGTGAAGATGATGTTGATATTTCTCACTTAAAGAATAACCTTAATAGTATAATAGAAAACGGTGGTTCAGGTCAGGAAACTCAGGAAGAATCTGAACAGGTAGAAAATGAAAGCGAAGACGAAGAAACTACCAGCGAGACTGATTTTGAGTTAAATATTGATTTTTCAGATGAAGAAATACAACAAATCCAGGATGCAAATCAAAACGGTCTCAGTGTAATAGGTGCAAAAATTACACTTGATGATTCATGCATGTTAAAATCTGCACGGTCATCAATTGTACTCAAAAAAATTTCTGAATATGGAACTATCATAAAAACAGTTCCTTCCATGGATGATTTGGATGAAGAGAATTTTGAAACTGAATTCAATGTTGTTTTCTCTACCGAAAATAATCAGGACATTATAAAAGAAGAAGTACAAAAAATCTCAGAAATACAAAATGTCACACTTTCAGAGATAAGTCTGGAAAATAAAGAACCATCTGAACCGTCCAGTGAAACAGATAATAAAAACGAGCTAGAAACCGAAACTCAACCCAGCAATACACAGGAACAGACACAATCCGGACAAGACACAAGCAAACGCTCAAACGAGATGAAAAGCGTTCAAAGTGTACGTATAGATATTGACAGACTTGACAATATGATGAACCTTGTTGGAGAACTTATTATTAACAAAATCCGGATTAACCAGTTGACATCTGATTACGATATCAAAGACCTTGACGATACACTGGCTGACCTTGACAGGCTTACAAATGACATCCAGACAGAAGTAATGGAATCCAGAATGGTCCCAATGGACCATATATTCAGCAGATTCCCCAGAATGGTCAGGGACCTTTCAAAATCTGAAGGTAAAAAAATCGACCTTAATATTGAAGGTAAAGATATTGAACTTGACCGGACAATACTTGATGAAATCGGAGATCCGCTGGTGCATCTTTTAAGAAATTCAGTTGACCATGGTATAGAGGAGCCGGAAAAACGAAGAGAAACAGGAAAAAGTGAAACCGGTCACATCCGACTTTCAGCATCAAGGCAAAGAAACAGTATCCTGATAGAAGTCGAAGATGATGGAAAAGGGATGAACCCTGATAAACTCAGAGAAACCGCTGTGAAAAAAGGGTTAATGAGCCAATCCGAAGTTGACAGAATGTCTGATGAAGAGGCAATGAATCTTATTTTTACACCCGGATTCAGCGGAGCGGAAAAAGTCACTGATGTTTCTGGACGCGGTGTAGGAATGGATGCAGTCAAAGCCAAAATAGAAGAACTTGGAGGCAGTGTCAAAACCGAATCCTTTGAAGGTGAAGGAACAAAAATCCAGCTCCAGCTCCCACTTACAATTGCAATTATACAGTCCATTCTAGCAAAAGTGTCAGATGAAACCTATGTAATACCACTTACAAACGTTGTCAGGAATGTCAGCATCAAAGAAAGCGATATCAAGACCATAAAAGGCGAGGAAGCCATCCTGTTAAGAGGGGAAGTACTACCTATTGTGCGGTTACATGATGTACTGAACACTTCTAAAAACAACCAGCAACAGGATGACGATGGAGAACTTATTGTAGTTATTGTAGAAAGAATGGGAAAGAAAGTCGGGCTTATTGTTGATGACCTGATAGGAAAACAGGAAGTCATGATAAAAACACTGGACAATAAACTGCTCAAGAATACCAAAGGATTTGCCGGTGCTACTATTCTTGGTGATGGAAACGTGGCTCTTATACTTGATATATCAACACTTATCTGAAACATTAATGAGGTTTAAATATGGAAGAAATCGACGAAATGACAAAGAGCGCTTTACAGGAAGCAGGAAATATTGGAATGGGAAACCTTGCTACTGCTCTTTCAAAAATGGTTTCACGTGAAGTGAAAATCAATATACCCACTGTAGAAATGGTATCACTCGACCAGGTTGTAAAAGAGGCTTCAGAAGGTAGCCAAAAAAGTGTAGTTGGTATCCATTTAAAAATTACCGGTGATGTCACAGGTGGAACAGTAATATTACTTCCAAAATATTCAGCATTTTCTTTTTCCGACCTGCTGCTTAAAAAACCGGTAGGTAAAACAAACAAAATCACAAACAAAGAAACCATGAAACTGAAAGAAATGGGGCTTCGCATGTGTAGTACCTATATGAGTTCAGTTAACGAATTCCTGGGTACTAATCTGGAAGTTAGTAAACCCGAGATAGTAGTTAATATGGATGGTGTGGGTTCATCTGTAAAAGAACAGTTACAAAGCCTTGCTGATGATTTTATAATTATCAGGGGAGAATGTACTATTCCCACCACGAATTCTAAAAAACATTTTAACATGCTCTTTGAACCAGAAGCTTCAGACGTCATAATGGCTGCTGTTATGAAAAAGATGACAGGATAACGATTGATATTCACGATTAAAACCAAAGAAGGATTTAGCCATGAACGAAACTGAAGTTGAAGATGAAAATTATTCTTCATTAAAGAGCCTTATAAACAAAAATCTTGGGTTTCATTGTGACCAGTATAAAGATACCCATTTTAAACGAAGAATTGCTGTAAGGATGAGGGCGACCAACTCTCGGGATTATTCTGAGTACATTAAGGTACTAAAAGACAATCCTGATGAATATAGAAACCTTATGAAAACCCTTACTGTCAATGTAACCAATTTTTTCAGAAATCCTGATTCATATCAGATTGTGGAAAATGACGTATTACCAGATATAATCAAATCCAAATCGAATTCTTCCAACAAATCCATCCGTATATGGAGTGCAGGATGCTCTATCGGTGTAGAAGCGTATTCTTTAGCCATAATCCTTCACCAGTTATTGAAGAATGAATTCAAAAAATACCGGATTAATATTATAGGAACTGATATTGACAACGAGGCTTTATCCAGAGCAAAAGAAGGAAAATACACCGAAACAGAACTTAAAGGTGTAGATGACAAAATAATTGACAAATACTTTGAAAAAAAAGATGGCTGGTATTTCATATCAGATGAACTAAAAAAGGTTGCAAATTTTAAATGGCATGATTTAATTGCCGGTAAAAAAATGAGCGGTTTTGACCTCATATTTTGTAGAAATGTTACCATTTATTTTGAAAAAGACCTCCAGGAAAAATTGTACATGAATTTTTACAATGCCTTGAATCAAGGTGGGTACTTTGTAATGGGTAAAACAGAAACGCTTGTAGGTGAATCTCAGAATTTGTTCAAACCATACAACTCCAGAGAGCGTATTTATTACAAATGATGTTTAAAAATACATCCAAGTGAATAAAAATTAGGACAGGTCCGAGAGTGTTGATAATATGAATATAAATGAATTATCGAATCTTCAAATAGATGCCATGAAAGAAATTGGAAACATTGGTATGGGAAATGCCACCACCTCACTTTCAGAACTTACCGGTAAGAGGGTTCAATTGAACCTGTCCAGTATACAAAAACTTAATCCTTCAGCAATTATCCAGAACCTTCCCGAATCAATAACAATGACCTGTATTATGCATACTATAAAAGGTGATATTCAGGGTGTTATATTAAATCTGTTTGAGATTAGTAATGCAATGGTTCTAACAAATCTGTTACTTTCAGAAACAGAATATGAATATGACCCGGAGATGAATGAATCTGCATTAAATGAGATAAGTAATATCCTAACGGGTTCATATTTGACCTCGATATCCAGTTTTTTACAGGTTAATGGTTTGCATTCTGTACCACAGACTGTTACAGGTTCTATGGAAGACATTCTTGATACTGCATCCAGAGAAATGGGGCATGATATTGAAAACATGCCGAATCTGGAGACCATGTTTATGATACAGTCAGTAGGTCATGAGAGCGGATTGAATACCCTCTACGGTGATGTATTTTTCCTTATCGAACCTGAATCACTGGACAAATTGATTGAAACTGTTGATAATATGATGACATGATATTAGCAAAACTGTTCAGGGTAGAAATTTAATGTCAAACATCTGGACCAAGTTTATACACAAAAAAGATACAGATGATAAAAACAAAGATAACTCATTCCTTGATGAACTGGAACGTTTTATCGGCAACAGTACAAATCACAATCATAATTTCAAAAAAGAGGATGAATTCTCCGAATTGGAAAAAAATGAAAACTATTCAGAAGATGGATACGGTCAAGAACCTAATGAGGATATTGAAATTATAAAATGGAGTTCAAAAAGCCACTACGGACATGAACTTCAGGATGAGACATATCCAGATGATGTTGTAAGACTTGTAAAAACACAGAATGGTTGTCTTTATCTGAAATATTCTATTGTTTCAGAAGAAGTCGATGATGTACCTGTTGAGTCTGTAAAGGAAGCAGTGTCAATAATTGAAGAGGACAATAACACAACAGAAGAAGTGTATCCAGACAACCCTGAACTCAAATGGAACAAAATCAAAGATATTCGACACCAATATGAAGACGTAATGGTAAAAAATAAAAAAGATAATGAATTATATATAAATTAATATAGTTTAAGAGAAATTTTATAAAAGGTAAATAAATAATCTACGGAGGAATTTAAAGTAATGATGGATATAGCTCTCTATTCCCTTGTTGACGATATGGTCAGCAAATCAGGGACAGAAGGTGTTGTTGAATACTGGCTACGTGTCGGTGAAAGTTATGCAGAAAGAATGGGAAAAGAAGCATATGTCGGATGGCCAGCTTTCAACGTTGCGATGAAAGAAGGAAGAACATCTCTTACAGTTGAAGGTGCTGTTAATGTTCTGACAGATTTGGCGATTACAGACAAGGATGGAGATGTGATTGGATATGTATACGCATTAAAAACCTGTCCTGTAGCACCTACAATGTCCAGATTTATTAAAAAAATTGGACCAATACACGATTCTGATAATGATGTGGCTGAAAACTACAACTCTCGTATCAGGGATTCGGCAGTTTCCAATTACTGCATAACTCATCAGAAATTCAGAGAGGTTGCTGCAAACAACATTACGGTATCCAAACAGGGTTTGGAATGTCTCCACCTTGCAAACAAAGGACGTCTTGGTGATGTCAAAATGGTGAAAGAAAATCTGGACAGAATCAATGTTGATGAAAGACATATTAAAAGTATACTTCGCAGTGCATCATGCGTGTTTGCATTGATTGTTAAAGGAAAAAGTGCAGGAGACGAAGAAGATTAAATAAAAGGTGATATTAATGTCTGAAGATATAGAATCCAATCCATTTGTAGATGTTTCAGTGTTCCTGTTTTTTGAAGACATTGCCGATAAACAGGGTGTAGAGGGTTTTACAAATTATATGGTAAGCCAGGCAGAATCCCTTGCTATGTCTGTCCCTGAAGAAGAATATGATACATGGGAAGATTTTGCAAATGCTGTGGTTGCAGGAGAATCCGTATTCTCATCATTTGAAAACATAAAACAAATCAGCAAATACGGATTTGTAACTGAAGAATGTCCGTTCTCCAAAGCTATCAGCGAATATATTAAACGTCTTGGAATAATGAATTCGGTGCATGATGAGGCAAAAGACCATTATAACCATACAATTCAGCCATCTGCAGCTCATAGCGGATGCATGATGCACCAGACATACCGTCAGGAAGTTGCTAAACGTATTAAAATCGGAGGCAAACCACTAAATTACGCCCAGATTGCTTCAAAAGCGTATGCTGGAAATGTGGTCACACCACCTGAATCATGGAAAAAAGTACTGCTGGAAAAAGCAGGCATTTCTGAAACACAGGGATTTATGGAAATGCGTGAGAACGCATGCCTTTTTGCTCTCTATATAGATGAATAAAAGGAAAATGTCATTTCCTTATTCTGTTTTCATTTATTACTCCATATACTTGTTAACCAGCATAACAATACTCGACCCGAGCAAACCGAGCAAAAAGATAGCAACTATAAAGCTTGTAGGTGTGAAATCCTGCCATGAATGTACCGAAGCCCATATACCACTTCTTGTAACAAATGTTGCAAATACCACCAACACAAACGAAAAAATAGCCAGTGCAGGAGCTAATTTTCTGAATTTATTACCATTGTGAATCTGGGTGTGCAGATAGGCAGTCGAAGTTATCCAGGGTATAAGGGAAGACGTTTCCACAGGGTCCCATGACCAGTACCATGCCCCCCATCCCAGAACTTCATAAGCCCAGAATCCTCCGAGCCCAATACCAAGCGTTAAAAACAGCCACGAAACCCTCATCCAGTGGGTAGCTATTTCTGTCCATCGATTATCATCCAGTATGAGACTGGCAAACGCCGATGCAAAAGGAATTGTAATTGCTGCATAACCAATAAACAGAACAGGAGGGTGTATCGCCATCCAGGGGTTGCGAAGAAGAGGGTTCATACCCTGTCCGTAAGGAGCCTGGAATGCTGTGACAAACGGATTCCAGTTTGTAAGTTCTATTGTTCCTGAAGGTACGGCATAATACATCGAAAACGGGTTTTTGAGAACAAGAAGCAGTAAAAAAACCGATGCAATAAAAATCGAGATAGTTACTGTAAGCTCGTACAGTCTGGTACCTGAAAATTGCTTCTTGTGCATTGTATATTTTAAAACCAAAAGTATTACCAGTATAAGCCATCCCCACAGAAGGAAAGACCCCTCCTGACCTGCCCAGAGGGCAGATAACCGGTAATACCAGGTAAGGTCTGCACTCGAGTGCTGATAAACATAACTGTAGGCGGTTTGAACATGGAAAAGGTAGTAGCTGAGCAGGAATACTGCAACTGTAACCGCACCCGCAGCACCAATCTCAAGTCTACAGGACAGGGTCTTTAAGTAGCCTGAACCTTTAAAATAATACAGAATAGATGTGAGTCCTGCTCCAAGACAAAGTGTAAATGCTGCCCAGATTAATATCATTCCTATATTCATAATTCAAAACATCCAGATTTGTCCATTACTCAGATTTGTTAATTTTTTCTTTATTCTTCAGATAACTTACTGCCAGAAGTGATAAAACACCAAATGCCATTAAACACAATCCACCCCATACAAAAGTTATGAAAGGTACTGTTCTTGAATAGAGGTTTACTTTACCTGTCTCCATATCCACACCTTTAGGAGCAATAAAATACTCTTCCAGCAAATTTCGATGTATATAGGTAGTGGTGTAGGATTGGTCCCATTTTAAATCCCTAATAGATTTTACATTTCCACTATCAAAATACTCTCCGTTTTTATAGACATCAAATGATACATTAGTTACATAGGATGAACCCGGATGTGATTTGAAGGGTTCTCCTTCAAATTGGGAGGATATTTTTGTAACACTTACACTGTAATCCTGACCTTCAAAAAAACCTCTGGATTCGGTCGATACAACTGTGGAATCCTCAACGGTCAAACCAGTGCTTAAAACCACCCCCAAAATAATCAGAACAAGTCCCAGATGAATAATATGTGCACTGATACTTCGGGCGTTTTTATACGGATTATATTTCCATCCTGTAACAGAATGTAATATGTTATATAAGATAGCAATAATCGCAAGAACAGAAAACGGAATTATAAAATCAACAGGCAAACTGTTAAATGGTAAAATGACCGCAAAAATAGCGGATAAAACTACTACAACAGAAACAGTGACAAATAATTTTTTCTCGCTCAGTTTTCCAAGTAACAGATAAATTGAAAGCAGAATTATAAGCACTCCTGTAGGTAGAGCAGCCCTTATGTTAAAATAATAGGCATCCAGATTCATGCTGTTTCCTGTTAAAAAATCCACCAGAAGTGGTGTTAACATACCAACGGTTATCAAAGCCGCAAGCAATACAAAAACAAGCAATGCTGCAAGCATGACATTGCTTTTTGTTAATATCTGATTAATTCCGGTCATGTATATATGTACCCTGTTTACTTGCTTTTAGTTAATTATAAAAATAAAAATTTACATTTACCTGATGTTGATGGAACTATACACATATGTAAAATAAAGTTTTGGTCAAATAAGTAATTACTACAACAAATAAAACGATTTGAGTTGATAATACGATTGATTTAATAATTACTGCTGTATGGTTAATGCTACCTGCTTATATACCAAGCCCTGCTGCAAGTTTATTCGGCGGTGGGAAACCACTTGATTTTAACGTTACTCTTAAAGACGGAGAAAGAGTTTTTGGTGATGGTAAGACCTTCAGAGGTCTATTTGCAGGTACTATTATTGGACTATTTATAGGGATAGCACAAATGGTACTGGTTTCAGGAGGATACTCTCCATTTGATATACAACTGCCCAAATTTGGAAGCTCTTTTATTGGCTCAATCCTGGTAATTTTTTCACTTTCATTTGGTTCACTATTGGGTGATCTTTTCATGAGCTTTTTAAAACGAAGACTAAAACTTAAAAGAGGTGCTCCGCTTCCTGTCATAGATCAGCTCGATTTTGTACTTGGTGCATGGTTACTGGTATATCTGGCATCTCCTGTCTGGTTCATTTCAAATTTTACATACAAAATAATTCTTATTATACTGATACTTACTCCGCTACTTCATATAGTAACAAACGTAATAGGATATCTGATAGGTGTAAAAAAAGAACCCTGGTAATATAGAATAAAATGAAGGTCAGGTAATATGAGCAATAATAAAGACCTAATTAAAGCACTCAAAGATTGTGGAGCAATTCAGATTGGTGAATTTATACTCTCATCTGGTAAAAAAAGCAATTATTATGTAGATATTAAAAAAGCAAGCACTCGACCGGATACACTTAAACTAATTGGAAAAAAGGCAGCAGAGATAATAAAATCTATAGATGTGGATAATGTTGGCGGTGTTGAACTTGGTGGTGTACCCATAGCAACTGCGGTATCACTTGAATCAGGGCTTCCAATGATTATCATACGCAAATCTTCCAAAGAATACGGTACAGGTGGGAGA
The DNA here is from genome assembly GCF_000196655.1 of Methanohalobium evestigatum Z-7303. Taxonomy (GTDB): domain Archaea; phylum Halobacteriota; class Methanosarcinia; order Methanosarcinales; family Methanosarcinaceae; genus Methanohalobium; species Methanohalobium evestigatum. The sequence goes on from NC_014253.1 coordinate 831,237, forward strand.
CTTGTAGGTCAACTGGAAAAAGGAGAGCGTGTGATACTACTTGAAGATGTTACTACAAGTGGAGGGTCTGTTAAAGAAGCAGTCTCTAATATACAGAATGAAGGAGGATATATAGATACTGTTATAACGGTTGTTGATAGAGAAGAGGGTGCAGAGGAAAATTTAAAATCTGCTGGAATCAAACTTATAACATTGATTAAAGCCAGTGACCTTGTTTAATACAGTAACGTATTTATTGCAGGAATTTTAAAATGTTGCAGGAAATATACCTATAAAAATTATCAATCAATAAATCAGAATTAGATATTAATACATAAATCCAGATTATTAAATTTAATTTTAAAGGGGTTTTATAGATGAATATATTAGTTGTTGGTGGTGGCGGAAGAGAACATGTTATTGCACAGACAATAGCAAACAGCAAACATAACCCGTCACTTTATGCTGTAATGTCAAAGAAAAATCCAGGAATTGCATCTTTGTGCAATGATTATCTGATAGATGATGAAAATAATATCGACAGAATTGTAGCTTATGCTAAATCCAAAAAAGTAGACATTGTTGTAATAGGACCTGAGAAACCTCTTGCATCCGGTCTTGCTGATGCACTTGAAAGGGCAAAAATAGGTGTTGTAGGTCCAAAAAAGGATGCCGGTAAAATTGAATTTAATAAAGCATGGGCCCGAAATTTTATGAAGAAATACAATATAGAAGGATGTCCCGAATTTAACATATTTGACAATGAAAAAGATGTTAACGAATTTATTGAAAAACTGGGAAATGTAGCAGTAAAGCCCATTGGATTGACCGGTGGCAAGGGTGTCAAAGTGATGGGCGACCAGCTTCCAGATATCGATTCTGCAAAAGAATATGCAAGAACCCTTTTAAAAGACGGTAAAGTGGTAATAGAAGAAAATCTGGTAGGAGAAGAGTTTACAGTTCAAGCGTTTGTTGATGGGAACAATCTTGCATTTACACCTCCTATACAGGACCATAAACGAGCGTTTGAAAATGATAGAGGTCCAAATACAGGAGGAATGGGTTCATATAGCAGTGCAGATGATGTTTTACCTTTCATGAACAAGGAAGACCTTGAAAAAGCCCAAAAGATTCTCAAAGATACTGTGGACTCTTTGTATAAAGAAACTGGAATACACTACAAAGGTATTATTTATGGACAATTCATGCTCACAAAAGATGGTCCCAAAGTCATAGAGTATAATGCCCGTTTTGGAGACCCTGAAGCAATGAATGTACTACCACTTCTTGAAAACGATTTTGTGGATGTATTATCAGCTGTTGTTAACGGCAGTCTGTCTGAAATGAAACTTGGATTCAGTAAAAAAGCGACTGTATGCAAATATGCCGTTCCAGAAGGATATCCCTATGAACCGGTCAAAGACAGTGAAATAATTATCGATGATATTGGAGATGCACTGCTATATTATGCAAGTGTATACGAAGAAAACGGTAAAATTTATACATCCGGTTCAAGAGCCCTTGCTTTTGTAGGAGTTGCCAATACAATATCGGAAGCCGAAAATATCGCTCAGACATCTCTGGATAATGTAAAGGGAAAAATTCAAGCAAGGCGTGATATTGGTACAGAGGAGTTTATCCAGAAAAAAATAGACCACATGAAACAGCTCAAAACTGCATGATTTACAGGGTTGGTATAAATGAAACATTTAATATCAATGGCTGACCTTTCCGATGAAGTCATCCATGAATTACTTGATTCTGCTCAGGATTTGAAAGAAAAACGTGCAAGAGATAAAGTAACCGAGCTTTTGAAAAACAAAAGCCTTGCTATGATATTTGAAAAACCGTCAACTCGCACCCGGGTATCCTTTGAAGTAGCTATGAGCGACCTTGGTGGGCATGGGCTGTATCTTAATTATAAAGACATCCAGCTTGACCGCGGTGAACCAATATCTGACACCGCTGCTGTACTTTCCAGATATGTACATGGGATTGCAGGAAGGGTTAACAGTCATGATACAATCAAGCAAATGGCAAAATATTCCACTGTACCCGTTATAAATGCTCTATCAGACATGGAACATCCGTGCCAGATACTTGCTGATTTGCTCACTATCCAAGAGTACAAAAATAGGACTAAAAACCTGAAATTCGCATGGGTTGGTGACGGAAACAATGTATGCAACTCTGCAATTCTTGGATGTGCTATTGTAGGTATGGACATTGTTGTTGCATGTCCTGAAGGTTATGAACCAAACAGCTACATTGTAGAGCAGGGTAAGAAAATAGGAGGAAACGTTACTATCACCCATGACCCTGCTGAAGCCGCAGAAAATGCTGACATATTATACACCGATGTATGGATATCTATGGGTGATGAAGAAGAACGTGAAAAACGCCTGAACGACCTTGGTGGTTACCAGATTAATTCAAACCTTGTAAACCTTGCAAAACGTGATGTTATTGTTATGCACTGCCTCCCTGCACACAGAGGTGAAGAAATTACCGAAGATGTGCTCAATGGCTCACACTCGGTGATTTTTGATCAGGCAGAAAACCGGCTCCATGCCCAGAAAGCTCTCATTCTGAAATTGATGGGTCAAAAATAAACAAAAGGTTTTTAAATACCATCAATTTTTTAATGGATGGCAAAGTTTAATAAGGAAAAACACTACTATGAGTATCCTCAGGCGCGGGAGTTGCCGAGCTAGGTCAAAGGCGCTGGATTCAGGGTCCAGTCTCGAAGGAGTACGTGCGTTCGAATCGCACCTCCCGCATCTACTTTTTTTTATAATGGTTTAAAGGGTGAAGAGAATTCACCCTTATAGGGATTATTCTACAAATGGATTCTCGTACTTGAGAATTGAATCCGCTACTTCAGGTCTCATTGAATCGGCTGGCGGACGTTCACCATTTGTTAGCATTTCACGCATTCTTGTTCCACTGAAGTTTACAATCTGTTCTTCAGAATGAGGACATGTCTTATCATTTGCGATACCTCTGCACTTTTTACAGTAGAAGAACGACTTGAAAAAGATAGGTGTAATTCCAAGTTCCTCCTCATCAAATTCTGAAAATATTTCATGAGCGGCAAATGGATGGTAGAAAGACCCTACGCCTGCATGGTCTCTGCCTACAATGAAATGTGTGCATCCGAAATTCTTTCTCACAATAGCATGAAAAATTGCCTCTCTTGGTCCTGCATACCGCATTTCAGTCTGAAAGATTCCAAGCGTTGCTCTATCCTGTGGGAAATAATTCTCAATAAGAGATTCATAAGAATCAAGGATAACATTATCTTTAAAATCCCCGCTTTTCTTTCTTCCTATAACCGGGTTTATAAACAAACCATCAACAAGACTTAGTGCGGTTTTTTGTATAAATTCATGACCAAGATGTGGAACATTTCGGGTCTGGAAACCTACAACCTTTTCCCAGTCTTTTTCTTTGAACATCGACCTTGTTTCTGCCGGTTTTAATGCATACTCATAAAATGGTGTTGATGTTTCATTGAGAAGGTTAATTTTTCCTCCAACCAGCCTGTCGTTTAATTGATAGATTTTTGCAACTCCCGGGTGTGCATCATCTGTTGTCCCAAAGACTTGTTCACAATGCACCCTTTTGTTGAATTTATAAACATCATCCACATTCAACAGGGCTACCGGCTGGTTATTGTGTCTGAGTAAAACTTCATCACCAGGGTTCAAATTACTTGCTTTCTCTTTGGATAAATCAAGTACTATAGGTATCGTCCAAGGTATTCCGCTGGATAACCTTTTGTCATAAAGCACGCGTTCATAATCATCAGAGGTTAAAAAACCTTCAAGTGGACTGAATAAACCGCTTGCAATATTTTCCACATCTTTTACAAGTTCTGGACCTATTTCAATACTCTGGAAATCATTAGCACGATTGATAATATCTTCTGCTTCTCCATTGGATAGAGTTCTATCTATAAGTTTTCCACCATGAGGTTTTTGTTGTTCAACCATCCTTAAATCACCTGTTTATGATAAACTTCGTGTAACTATTTTAGATTTCCTGAATGGAGACCGCACTCTTTTTTTGTGGCTTCTCCCCACCACCACCGACCTTCACGTTCATGCTGTCCCGGAGTAACGGGTCTTGTACACGGTTCACATCCGATACTAATGTAGCCCTTTTCATGGAGTTTGTTGTAGGGGACGTCATTCTCGAATATGTACTGCCATACCTGTTTCAGAGTCCAGTTAGCCAGAGGGTTGAATTTCACAAGTTCACCGCCACCAAAAGCGGGGTCGATTTGCACCACAGGAAGGTCAGACCGGCTTGGACTCTGGTCTTTTCTCTGGCCTGTGACCCATGCATCCAGACCATCGAGTGCTCGTTTTAGGGGTGCTATTTTTCTGACGCTGCAGCATTCATTATGCCCATCATTGTAAAAAGAGAACAACCCTTTTTCTTTCACGAGTTTCTCTGTGGATTCACGGTCGGGCATATATACATCTATATCAATATTGTAATAGTCGCGTATCTCTTCTATAAACCGGTAGGTCTCTGGATACAGTCGTCCTGTATCAAGAGTAAATACACTTATATCATCCCTTATTTTTTTAGCCATGTCTATAAGAACTACGTCTTCCGCTCCGCTAAATGATATTGAAATGTTGGGTGTGTATTTATCAAGTGCATGAGAAATGATTGTTTGAGGGGTTTCAGCATCAAGTTGTTCTGATTCGTTTACCAAACTTTGTGACATAGTTATAGTCCCTGTTAACATATCTTGTTTTTTATATTCAGATTTTGATTTGTTAAAAATATCAAAATATTGTATCACTATATATTTGTAACCATGATGGAACAATTCAAAATTTAAGTCATTCGTTAACAACCAAACACTTTAATACTTGTTTCACAATTGTGAAACTGTAATTAATATTATATAAAACTCACACCACATAATAATATATACGGTTGAAAAATATGTCAGATAAAGAAAGAACCTATCAGGAAATACAAAGAAAAATCGACAATGGAAAAGCCGTTGTATTAACTGCTGATGAAATATGTAACCGTGTCCGCTCAGGTGAAAAAATCAATTTTGAAGATGTAGATGTTGTTACCACCGCAACCAGAGGTATAATGAGCGGAACATACGCTGTTTTTTCATTTAAAGTTGCTGAACCGAATTCATTTATCAAAGCATCACGAGTTTGGTTGAATAATGTGCCTGCACAAGTAGGTCCGTGTCCCAATGAAAGGCTTGGTGTACTGGATTTGATTGTACATGGAACTGCCCACAGTAAAACCAACCCCAATTACGGGGGAGGACATCTTTTCAGAGAAATTGTAGAAGGTAAACCTATAACTGTAGAAATTGAAACAGTTGAAGGTCACTGGTTCAGCACCCATACCAACATAAAAGATATGCAGTACGCCAAATTGTTCGGAACCAGGCACGCGTTTAGGAATTATCTAGCTTTTGTCAATCCTGTAAACGAGTCACTTCCATCCATTTTCCACGCCGCTGAATTTAGAGGAAATTTAAGTGAAGCTACATTCTGCGGCTGTGGAGAACTAAACCCAATAGAAAACGACCCAGATTTGCAGACCATAGGAATTGGAACAAGGGTTATGATAAATGGGAATTATGGATATGTTTCTGGGCTCGGTACCCGCAGCAGTCCAGGAAAACCAAACCTTGGCGGATTTTCAGATATGCATGAGATGATTCCTGAATATATGGGAGGATTTGTTACATCTGCTGGTCCTGAAATAATAAATACATGGGCTGTACCAATACCTGTTATAAATCAGGATATTCTGGACAATATTGTAAAAATCAATAGTGACATTGAACTTAAAGTCGTAGATGTTAGCGGACGTCTACCATTATGCAAGACAAACTATGCAGATGTATGGAGCAATGTTGATGAGGAGGTCACCTATCAACCAAGTGAATGCATCGATTGTAGGGTCTGTGAAGTTGAAAGAACCTGTCCAATGGGTGCAGTGACCCATAAAAGAGGTGAATCAGCAGCTCACAATCCAATATTATGCTTTAATTGCGGACTGTGTACCACAAACTGTGCAGGAAATGCTTTCAGTGCTGCACTTGGAAACATCGATTACTGTACTGCCGAAACTGAAAAAGGGATTCCTGTTGTTGTCCGTCAGTCAGATCGGTTGCGTGCATTAAAAGCTGCAGATGAACTTAAGACAAAAATCATATCTGGAAAATTCAAAATTTCAGAACCGGTTGAATATATAAACCTCTAATTTTTTATTTTAACGCTTTCATAAACCTATCAGTAACTTCTACTGGGCTTAATGGTACCGTTTCACATGATACATTTCCAGATTTCAAAATCACATGTATAAACGCCAGTTCTCCTGAATTTTTGGCTTTTACAAATGCATCCTCAAGCTCATCCTTTGTATGTACTTTGGTGGTATTAATAAACCCTGATGCTCGTGCAAACAGTTCAAGGTCAAAAAATTTTGCAGTTAAAGTTTCCTGTGAACCGGTAGAACCATAAGCTCCGTTATCAAGAGCTACAACTATTAGGTTTGATGGTTTCGCACGAGCTATTTCAATTAATGCATTTGGATTCATAAGGATACTTCCATCTCCATCAAGAACTACCACATCTCTTTCCGATTTTAACGCAATGCCCATACCTATTGATGATGCAAGACCCAGAGAACCAAGCATATAATAATTGAGTTCTCTGTCATTAACAGAATACAGTTCTTTGCAGGGCACTCCAATATTAGCTACCAGTGCTTCATCATCAAGCAGTGGGGAAATAACGGAAATAGCATCATATCGTACCATTTCGGGCTTAGATATATTGGTTTTAAAATTTATTTCATAGGAACGTTCTTTAAGGTTTTCCGAATCCTGTTCAACCCGTGCCGAGCATGTGGAGGGTTCCCATACTCTGGGTGACATCAAAATTATATGAGGACGGCGGTTTTTAAATGAATCAGAAATAGCCCGGTCAACCAAATATAATTTTTCAACCTCATCTATTATAGTATATTCGATTCCTGCACCTTCCAGAATTGAAGGTAATGATTTGCCAAGCGGTTTTTGGGATTCAATACCTTCTTTATAAACACCTCTCCAACTGGCAAGCACAGGAAGTGGTATGTCACAGGCAATATTGAGCGATTCCAGTGCATTAATCATATTTCCAAGACCACTACTCTGGATTGCCATCATGGGTTTTGCACCCGCCATGTACAGCCCGGCACAAATACCCACTCCATTCTCTTCTCTTGTAAGCGGGATTTCTACAAAATTTTTGGATATAAGCGGCAATAGATTTTTTATTCGATCACATGGCAGAGTAGCCAGATAATCAATTCCATTATCCAGCATCATCTGGACAACAATATTTTCAGGGTCATCGGATTTGTTCGATGTAGACAAACATACCACCTTTTATTTACCAAGAACATCCTCCAGAGGTATTTCCGGACTCTTTGCACTGGCTACTGGCTCAATGTTTGAAAGTGTATAATCCTCTTTTAGCCGTTCAACACCGCCTCCTGCTATATTAAGGAGTATTACATCATCCTTATCCACATTTTCAGTATCTATTGATTTAATAAGCGACGCCACTGCTACTGCTGAAGGCGGGAGTATATCTATACCTTCAAAAGACTCAAACAGTGCTTTTGCTTCTTTTGCTTCATTATTGGTAATTCCATACATTAGACCGTCAGTATCTTCAAGTGCATCAAACACTCCACCATTTACAGAATATGGAGGCGCCCTGTTTGAAAGTACATCAGCAAAAATGTCACTGATACTTTTTTTGGGTTCCGGCATATCGATTTCCGGTATGATTTTACGCTGACATGCATTCCATGCATTAACCATTGGTGCAAACGGAAGATTCTGACTTAGATGGAGTTTTGAAATGTGGTCACCAAAACGACCATCTTCACGCAGGCGAAGCGCTGCTTCCCATGCTGCTATTGCCCCAGTTCCGCTTCCTATTGCCTGGAAGTAATGGTCAGGAATCTGTTTGATGGTTACTGCTGCGTCCAGCATGACAGTACCCATACCATCACGTCTGGCTATATTTCTTGCTCCCCCTCTGGCATTATTCCCGGGGTTTTGGCTATTCTGTCTGCCAGATGGATTGCATCAGTATAATCATTTCCTTCTTCCATTTTTATCAAATGAATAGAATCAGATGGTTCTTCCGGAATCCACATCCGTGACATACCATTTGGTGGTACTACTATATAGACATCAACACCAGTCAAAGCCGATACATGTGCAAAAGCACGACCCGTGTTGCCAGCTGACGCAAGTACAAGTGATGAATGGTCTGATTCAATCAAACGTTGTATTGTTGGGTGTGCCTCCAGTTCTTTGAAACTGCATGTTTTTATCAGTGCATTGCGTTCAGGCCAATATCCACTAAAACTAATATATAGATTGGATAATTCTAATTCATTTGCCAGTTCTTCACTTTTGTAGGTTATTGGTGCAGCTTCCGTCATTAACAGATTCTGTACTGGCAACCATTCGTTGTATTTCCCAATTCCAGGTGCATTTTTTAAATCCAGTTCCTTTGATTGGTACTCAGCCCGAACAAAAGAATCGTCATCATCACATTTCAGTCTATAATCTCCAAGATAATTTCGTCCGCACTGTAAACATTTTAAGTTATAGTTTCCCATTGAAAAAACCAATATATTGTTTTATTTAAAAAGATATTCCAAGCTTTGGGAGTTATTCATTCTATTATAATTTTACGTTTTTAGTAGATTTATTTTCCGGTATAGAAAGTATTAGGAGTGCTGTTTGTATTTTCAAGGATTTTACTTGTACCTTCTGGATAGATAATAACTAACCTGTCAACATTGGTACCAAGATTACGGGAATCATGGAGATAATATTCACTACTTTGTCTTGAAACATTGCTCAATATTAAACGTGCATGATTTTTACCGATTTCAACAACCCTAAAATCTTCAAATTCACTGAACATATCATTAAATGTAGGTTCAAGGTTGCGGCTACCAAGGACAAAAACATACATCTGTGCAAATAAATCCAGTTCATAGTTTATTCTGGCTTGTGCATCATTATCATCAAATTCAATTACCATCTGCTCTATGTCAATATACTGATGTTTATTATCAACGGTCTGGGCAAATGCTGGATATCCAAGAGTTGTACATGACAGCAGAATTATAAATATTGCCAGTATTATAGATTTCATAACCATCTTATTGAATGCATTACAGTTTAATATCTCTTTTTCAATACTATCTATTAAACCAGTTACCAAAATCTTTATCAATATTACGTATAGTATATTGTATAAATAATTACCTAAAAACCAGTTTTATAGATTTAATATAAGGTAAGAATAATTTCCTTTTTAAGATAAAAAGTAAAAGACAAAGATTACATAAACCTGTGCATAAATAATATAAACGTAGCAGGTATAAAGTTAATCAGTCAATCATAATTTAACATTATCAACTATGTGAGTTAACCATGGATAACGAGAACGAAAATACTGCCAACGAAAATACCAAAGTTTATGATGCTGATTTTGATACAACTGAATCCGTTAATGTACCAGAACAACTAATAGACCAGGTTATCGGGCAGGACCATGCTGTAGAGGTGGTGAAAAAAGCTGCTGAACAGCGACGCCATGTCATGATGATTGGTAGTCCCGGTACTGGTAAATCATTGCTTGCAAAAGCAATGGCTGAACTTCTGCCAAAAGAAGAACTAAAAGATGTACTGGTATATCCCAATACCGAAGACCCAAATAATCCTAAAGTGCGAGAGGTCCCTGCCGGAAAAGGGAGGGAAATCGTACAGGCACATAAAATGGAAGCCCGCAAAAGAAGCCAGTCACGCAATATGCTGATGTTGCTTCTTATCTTTGGTATTGTCATGTATTCCTTCTATGTAGGACAACTACTGTGGGGTATTATTGCTGCTATCTTGCTTCTGGTTTTGACTCGCCAGTTCATGCCAAAAGACGACCTCATGGTTCCAAAACTTATAGTTTCAAACTATGAAAAGGAACATGCACCATACATTGACGCCACAGGAACACACGCAGGTGCACTCCTTGGAGATGTGAGGCACGACCCGTTCCAGTCAGGTGGAATGGAAACACCTGCACACGACAGGGTTGAAAGTGGAGACATTCATAAATCCCACAAAGGAGTATTGTTTATTGATGAAATCAATACACTAAATATCGAAACCCAGCAGAATATGCTTACCGCATTACAGGAGAAAGAATATCCGATTACCGGTCAATCCGAACGCAGTTCAGGAGCACTTGTAAAATCCGACCCTGTACCATGTGATTTTATAATGGTTGCCGCCGGTAACCTCGATGCTGTTGAAAATATGCATCCTGCACTAAGGTCACGTCTGAAAGGATATGGATATGAACTCTACATGCGTGACACAATGGAGGATACACCTGAGAACAGAAAAGACCTTGTGAGGTTTGTAGCCCAAGAAGTCAAGCGTGATGGACATATCCCGCACTTCAATAAATCTGCTGTAGATGAAATCATTCGAGAATCCAGAAGGAGAGCAGGTCGAAAAGGACACCTTACTCTAAAACTTAGAGATCTTGGCGGTCTTATTAGAGTGGCAGGAGACATTGCAAAAGCCGAAGGCTCTGAATACGCAACAGAGGAACATGTAATATCTGCCAAACGAATGGCTCGTTCTATTGAACAGCAGGTAGCAGATAATTACCTTGAACAAAAGAAACAATACCAGCTGTTTTCCAAAGAGGGCGAACAGGTCGGAAGAGTCAACGGACTTGCTGTCATGGGAGGTGACTCAGGAGTCGTACTTCCAATCATTGCTGAAGTTACACCTTCGCTCTCGAATTCAGAAGGAAGTGTCATAGCCACCGGTATGCTCAAAGATATAGCCAAAGAAGCTGTACAAAACGTATCCGCAGTTATCAAAAACATTACCGGAAAAGATATTGCAAACAGAGATATACACATCCAATTTGTGGGTACTTACGAAGGTGTTGAAGGTGACAGTGCATCTATTTCAGTGGCAACCGCTGTAATATCTGCAATCGAACAGGTACCTGTTAACCAGACAGTTGCAATGACAGGTTCACTCTCTGTAAGAGGAGATGTTCTGCCTGTCGGAGGTGTTACCTACAAGATTGAAGCCGCTGCTCAAGCAGGAATACAAAAAATCATTATTCCAAAAGCCAATGAAGCTGATGTTCTTATCGAAGACCAGTATAAGGATCAGGTAGAAATAATCCCTGTATCAACAATTACCGAAGTTATCGAACACAGTCTGGTTGGAAATGAAAAGAAAAACATCGTTGACAAACTCAAAAAGGTAAGCAATGTAAAATGGAACTTTGATATGCCTGAAGTAGTTCCAGCATCTATTGAGAATATGAAAAAATCCGGAACAGGAAGTAAAAATGCGTGATGTGGATTTTTATGATGCAAGAGTGGTAGAAGGTACTACCACTTCTATTTTCCTTGATAATGGTAAAGTTGAAGACATTTCTGTTGATTTCTCAAGAGGTGCAGGTGTAAGAGCCCTCTGCGGTGGTTCTTGGGGTTTTACATCCGTTGACGGAAATTTTGACCTTGATAAAACCATTGATTCTGCTGCAAAACTTGCAAAGACGATGGACAATAAAACTCCGAAAGAAAAAATTAACCTAAAGTCTTCACCAGAACCAGAGGTTAAAAACACACCAAATGTCAAAAAAGACCCAAGGGATATACCCATTGAAGAAAAAGTACAAATCCTAAAAGATATTGATGAAAGTGCAAATATAGAAGGTGTCAGTAATACTACAGCAATATATACCGAATCCATTGTTAAATTCGAATATACCAATTCTGAAGGTCTGGATTGTGAACATGAACTGACAAGAACTGGTTTTGCCGTCAGTGCTGTTGCATCTGGAAACGGAGAATATCAGGTTGGAAGAGAAAGCAGATTTGATGTTAGCGGGTTTGAATTATTCGATGAAAATGATGCATTGGCACTTGGTGAATCAGCAGGACATACTGCTGTTGACCTTCTCAGTGCAAAAAAACCAAAAGGTGGTAATATGCCAGTCATACTAAATCCTGAACTGGCAGGTGTATTTGTTCATGAGGCGGTAGGTCATGCTTCAGAGGCAGACCTTGTACTTGAAGGTAATTCTGTCTTTGAAAACCATATTGGTGAACAAATTGCATCCTCACTCGTCGATGTTATAGATGACCCTACACTTCATAAATACGGATATTACCCCTTTGATGCTGAAGGAGTCCAATCTTCAAAAACAGAAATTATAAAAGATGGAGTACTCAATTCCTATCTCCACTCCAGAGAAACCGCCGCAAAACTCGGAGGTACACCTGGGAATAGTAGAGCCCAGGGATATTCAGAACCGGTTGTCAGGATGAGCAATACCTATATCGACAACGGTGAATCGAAATTTGAAGAAATGCTTGAAGAGATAGGCAACGGTATATATCTTATCGGGTCCAGGGGCGGACAGGTAAACCCCGGTGAAGGCATATTCCAGTTCAACGCTGAAAAAGGATACCTTGTTGAGAACGGTGAAATAAGTTCTTTGCTTCGTGATGTTTCGCTTTCTGGTAATACTCTTGAAATACTGAAAAACGTTACAATGGTTGGAAACGACCTCGAAATGAATTCTGGAAGATGCGGAAAGAAAGGACAATTGATGCCGGTAAGTGATGGTTCACCTCATATATTAGTTTCTAATGCACTGGTAGGAGGAGCCTAACATAAACAACCAAATGTATGAAATGGCAAATAAAGCTCTTAAACTTGCAGAAGATAAGGGTGCCGAAGAAGTTGAAGTCTACGTTCTGGACAATCATTCAACATCTGCTGATGTTCGTAAAAATATAGTAGATAGTTCAAATGAGAATTATACAAAAGGTATCGGTATTCGCACCATAATAAATGGTGCTGTTGGATTTGCAAGTACAAATTTGTATAATCGTCTTGAAGATACAGTTAATATAGCTATTTCATCTGCAAGAGTAAGAGAAAAAGACCCTGAATGGGTTTCATTGCCGTCAAACACACAATATCCCACAATCCGTAACACCTTCGATGATAAACTGATGCTACTGGAACTTGAAGACTGTATAGACCTGACAACTCAGATGATTGAAGGTGTCACATCAATATCTGATGTTATGGCTACTTCGGGATCTTTTTCACGTTTTCACGATAAAAGATTGATAATGAACAGCAATGGCATTGAAACCGAAGAGGAAGGAACCGGTGTATCAGGATTTATAGATGTCATTACAACAACCGATAATAAAGCCACTGCATATGATTTCAAGATATCACGCAACCTTGACATAGATTTTTATGAAATAGGTAAAAATGCAGCAGAGCTTGCTCAAAAATCTCGAAATGGTATCACTATTGAACCACACAAAACAGATGTAATCCTGCACCCGTTCGCATTTGCAGATATTCTGGAAAGTACTTTAGCATCTGCAATCGATGCCGATAATGTACATAAAGGTCGTTCAAGCCTTAAAGGAAAACTAAATGAAGATATCGCCACACCTGACCTTTCTATTGTTGATGATGGCACCCTTGATGGAGGTATTGAAACCGCTCTGACAGATGATGAAGGTATGCCGTCCCAGAAAAACACTGTTATTGACAAAGGTGTTTTTAAATCATATCTCTATGATAGTTACCGTGCAGGTAAGGATAATGTAGAAAGCACTGGTAATGCCATAAGGCAATCCTACACAGATACGCCCGGTATAGGTCTAAGGAATTTTATTATAAATTATCCACAAAGTGATGTGATTTCTGAAACTGATGAGGGTGTATATATCAACACCGTGATTGGAGCACATACTGCCAATTCAATTTCAGGTGACTTTTCAGTTGAAGCCAGAAACGCGTTTACAATCAAAAATGGAGAACTTGATAAACCCATAAATTCACTTATGATATCAGGCAACGTTTTTGAATTGTTGAAAAACATTACTGGTGCAGGATATGATGTCCGCAGTGTTGGTGGGTTAGTAACTCCATCAATAAGAATTACTGATATGAATGTCATCGGATAAATTACAATATGGAAATTCCGAAATTTTTGAATCATTACTTCAAAATAGAAAATAACAATTTTCCAGCAGGTTTCAGGATTGCACAAAAAGTTCCAGTTAAATTTGATTCTGATACATCCATTGATAATTTATGGGCTATACATTCAAAGGCGATGGATAATTACTGGCAACTGTATAACAAAACATTACAGGACATCCAAAATTTTACAGATTATCCATCGGTTCATCCATCACTTATGGACCTTAAAGTCGAAATTGCATACAGGATTATTGAAAAATGTATCTTTTGCGGATGGATATGCAGAGTAAACCGTAAAAACAAGGAGCTTGGATATTGCCGAATTGGTTCTGTCTCAAGATGTGCATCCGAATTTTTACATCGGGGAGAAGAACCAGAAATTGTACCCTCTCATACTATCTTTTTCACAGGATGTGTGTTTTCCTGTGTATACTGTCAGAACTGCGATATCTCAACCAGACCCGAGAGTGGAATTGAAATCAACCCTCTCCACCTTGCAAAAATCATCGATGCAAGACGCAGAGAAGGTTCAAAGAATGTAAATTTTGTAACTCCTACACCTCATCTTCATACTGTTTTAAAAACCATCAACAACATATCAGAAAATCTCCCTGTTATATGGAACTCCAACATGTACCATTCTGAAGAAGCCAGTGAATTGCTGGAAGGTATTATAGATATGTTTCTTGCAGATTTTCGATACGGTAATAACAGATGTGCAAAGAAATATTCAAACATAAACAATTACACAGAAATCGTTAAAAGAAACTTTAAAAAAGCATATCAGCATTCTGATATAATAATCCGGCATCTTGTATTACCTGGACATATTGAATGCTGTACAAAACCCGTAATCGAATGGACAGTTGAGAACATAACACATGTTAGATTTAATCTTATGTTCCAGTATACACCCTTTTACAAATCTTGTGAATATCCAGAGATTAACCGTAAGCTTGGATTGGATGAACAAGAAAAAGCCATAGAAATAGCCAAGAATTACGGAATAGAGGATTTACTGGTTTGATTTTAAAAATAGATATAACATGAAAAACCAGATGAAAATAATTCAAGAAGAATTATTATGATTCCTGCTTCTTTGTTTCAGGTAAATATCTTCTATACGTTCTATTGTGTCTGACTCTTCAGGTGATTTATCATCCCTGACATTTACAAGTCTTGGAAATCGGAGCGCATAACCTGATTCGTAATTGTTGCTTTTCTGGATTTCTTCAAATCCAATTTCAAAAACGATTTCAGGTTTGAATTCTATTTTTCGCCCTTTTTCACTAACTATCAAATCTGAGAAAAGACTGGTAAGTTCTTCCAGTTTTTCATCGGTGATACCTGTTGCCACTTTCCCTATAGGCAAATATTGACCCCTATCCCTGTCATAGCAAGCGATAGCATATGAACCGATGAGATTGGCTCTTCTTCCATAACCCCATTCTCCCCCTATAACAACAAGGTCAAGTGTCTCCATTATGGGTTTTTTCTTTAGCCAGTTTTTCCCACGTTTACCGGGTGAATACGGTGATTCAGGGTTTTTAATCATGATACCTTCATGACCTGCTGATAGTGCATTATTGTATACCCTGTTAGCCTCTTCAACATCACTGGTTAGGATTTGTTTATCCACTTTAATTGATTTAGTGTTTTCAACAATGTTTCCAAGTATCTCTCTTCTGTATTTAAGCGGCAGGTCGATATAACTTTCACCATCAAGATACATAAGATCAAACATATTCAAAATAATAGGAATTTCTTTGGATGTAGACAATACGTCATATTTTCGTCTAAAACGCCTCAAAATATCCTGAAAAGCACGTGGACGTCCATCTTCGTCTATTGCCACCGCTTCACCATCAATAATTGCAGTATCGGCATTCAACTGGTTCTTGACAGATTCAACAATATCGGGAAGAGAATTGGTAACGTTTTCAAGTTTCCTTGAGAATATGTTTACCTCTTCCTTGTCCTTGTGTATCTGAACTCTTGCTCCATCGAATTTCCACTCGATTGCTGCAGTACCCATCTCATTAAACGCAGTTTCAATGCTTGGCGTAACCTGTGCAAGCATCATCCTGACAGGACGGTTTACCTGTATATCAAGTTTTGAAACTTCCTCTTCACCTCCCTGCTGAGCAGCTACTGCCACTGCACCCAAATCATTTGTCAGCATAAAACTGCGTTCCAGCTTTTCTACTGGAACATTGAAAGCCTTCGATATTGCATCACGAACTATACCCTCTCCAACTCCTATCCTTAACTCTTCGACTGCGAGTCTTGAAAGATACCTTGCCTCTTCAGGAGAAGATGCATTGAACAGATATTGAAGGTTTTTTACTTTCTGGTTCTGTGAACCTTTACCTGATACATTGGCTATACGTTTGAGCCGGTCTGAAACTTCAAGTATTGTAATCTGAGGCGTTGGTTCTTCAACAAAAGACGAAAAAGTAACCTGGTTCCTGGACAATTTTGACAGTGCCCTTACTGCGGTTTCTCCTATATCACCTGTATCACGGATTATGTTTTCAATATCATCAACTGATAAACCAGATGCTTTGGAAAGTGCTGTATAGAGAAGACTTTCACCGATACCAAGTTCCTGAGAACTCCATGAAGGAAATATCTGACCCATTATAAAATGTGTCACCACTGGTAACTCATCCGTATCTACTTTAGCCAGTAAATCTGCTACCTGGTCTGTCATCTCAAGGGAACTGGTAATTTTTTCTATATTCTTGCAGGCATCTGCGAATTGTTTGAAACTTGTCATATTGATACTAAATTTTTCATGGGTTTGGTGATATAAATTTTTGGCTGATTAATATTTAATCCCTGTAAATGGAAACTATGTCACTTAAAACCGCACTGGCTGTCTCGATAGAACCTGCTCCTCTGCCTGTTACAGTAACCGTACCTGAAAGGTCGGTCTGGATGGATGCTACATTCAAAGTACCTCCTACTGCCAGTGGACTGTCTTCAGGCACCAGCCTTGGAGCTACTCTTATCAGGTTGTCCTTAACTTCACCAATAAGTTTGATTACATAACCGTTATTCTGTGCAAGTAAAAGGGATTCTGGTGTTATCTTTGTAATGCCTGTAACATCTACGTCTTTATAAGAGAGACACATACCAAATACTGAGTTTGCCAGTATTACCAGTTTGCATGCAGAATCTATACCATCTACATCATAACTGGGGTCAGTTTCCGCAATCCCGAGTTCCTGAGATTCTGCAAGCATCTGTTCATAAGGTGCATTTTCCTCCATCATACGTGTCAGAATATAGTTACAGGTTCCATTCAGGATGCCTTCTACACTGATTACATCATTACCTGCAAGTACATCTTTTATAAGATTGATTATTGGCATCGCACCTCCGACAGTTGCCTCGAATCTGAAATTTGAACCTGAATTTCTGGACGCTTCCATTAGCTCATTGTATTTCAATGCCAGTGGTCCTTTATTTGATGTTACAACATCTTTGCCACTGTTGAAAGCTGACAACATATTTTTAAGACCAATGCCACCTGTATTAATATCTGTAGAAGTAGTCTCAATTACAAGGTCATGGTCAACTGATTCTATAATTTCAAGACTGGACTTATCTTCCAGTGCAACTGTACCCTTTTCACGTTTGCGAGCTAAAGCAGAAGATAAATCAATACCATCAGTATTAATTTCAGAACCCTTGGAATCAGAAATTGCTATAATTTTGATATCAAGACCGACGTTTTTTAGATAATCTTGTTTTTTCAACAATACTTCTGCTACTCCCTGTCCGACTGCTCCAAATCCGCTGATAGATGCACGTATCGTTTTCATTGCATCACTAACCTTTATGTAAATTAAGTTTCAATAGGCTCTACTACAAGCAGGTCTTTTTCTTTAGCGACCTCTTTCAGCAGGGAAATTGAATCATTCAATTCTTCTTTACCTACTGCATCAATTTTTAAAAAAGCCGAAGATGTCTGGTCTATTTTGGGCATGGATAATGTTAAATCCACTACTTCAGCATAGCCTGTTCTGTCTACTGTATCTATGGTATCTTGAATGTCATTGTGTACAATATGCCCTATCAGAACTACTGCACCACGCTCAACAAAACGCTGTTCTCCAACTTTTGCTACACCTATTCCTCGCTCTTTAAGTTGTGATTTTAGTTCATCAAGTTTTTCTGGGTCGATATCAATTACACATTGTACAGGAATCTTACTGCGGCGATTTTTTTCTTTTTCATGATGATGAACCACAGATATGAGATTTCCCTTTAAGTCCGATATGGGCTGCAGTGCCTGGAGCAATTGACCAGGTCTATCCTGTAATTCAATATCCATTGAAACTCTCATTTATACCCTCTTGGTTTTAACTATGATAAAGATAATTTCATAACTAATATTTTTTCGCTTTTCATTCATTGTTGTCATTCAATTCATCAACAATTCGTACTACATTACCACGACCCTTTTTAAATTTTTCAACATATCCCCTTTCTTCAAGATCAGATATCATAAGACTTATTTTTGCTTCTGAGTATTTCAATCTATTCCGGAGGTCTTTTTGAGTAATTCGACCTCCACTTTTTTTTACAACATCAAATACTTTTTGTAAATCATCAGGCAATGAATCCTCATCCATTAATAATTGTTCTGACTCTTGAAAATCTGCAGATGGTGGTAGTTCATTTACAGTACCATTTTGTCCACTATAAAACCTTTTAAAGACTATAAAAGATAAAGCAGCCAGTGAGAAAACAATTACTGGTATCAGATATATTATCAGATGGTTATCATCTTCTTTACCATCAATAAGCTTTGAATCATTTTCAAAACTTTCTGAAATCTGTGATGATTCAGTATCATTAAGAAGATTTGTATCATATACCGGTGTGAGCAACAAATCCAGTGAATAATTGCCTCCACTTTTAATGGTTATATTTTCCTGTGTCCTATAAGAAATTGTGCCGTTTTGATAGGATTTTGCTGTTATTTGATAATCACCAGGGGATAAACTAAATGTATATACGCCATACTCTGCCACAATCGACTGCTTAGGAGTAGAGTTTACAGTAACAATTGCATTTTCAACAGGTTCAAACGTTTCCCAGTTGTAAATTTCACCATGTACCGTTGCAGTGGTTTCTGCATTAACTGGAATGATTAAAATCAGCACCAATATTATGCAGAATGTTAGTTTAAATATATTTTTAAGGCACACATCAGTATGTTTAACATTTTTTCATATATATTTTATCATAAAATTATCCAAAGGTTCATAAAGTTTTGTAAAGGTAATGAAGTGTTTATAAAGCTTTGATTAAGATTTAAACTGACCTATATATTTCATAAACTAAAGTATATTTAAATTTTCGAAAAAAGCAATGGTTGTATTGTAATAATGGAGGTGTAAAAGATGAAATTGAATACAAAGAAAATCCTTACATGCTTAACAGTTATACTACTAATTATAAGTACTATACCTATAACTGTATCCGCTTCAGAAGATAGAGGAAGAGATACAGATGACAAAAGACCAGAAATAGCAAAAAACAAATCACTAAAT
Source organism: Methanohalobium evestigatum Z-7303 (assembly GCF_000196655.1). Taxonomy (GTDB): domain Archaea; phylum Halobacteriota; class Methanosarcinia; order Methanosarcinales; family Methanosarcinaceae; genus Methanohalobium; species Methanohalobium evestigatum. Next base: position 850,911 of record NC_014253.1, read on the forward strand.
GAAAGTGAAAAAGAAAATCAGGAAGAGGAATTAGAAGAACGTGAAGAAAAAATCGAAAGAAAACAGGAAAGAATAGAAGAAAAAATTGAAAATAAAACCGAAAAACGTGAAGAAAAGTTGGAAAAAAAGCGGGAAAGAATTGAAAACAAAAACGAAAAACTGGAAGAGAAATTAGAAGAACGTAAAGAAAAAATTGAAAGAAAGCATGAAAGGGTTGAAGAAAGGATTAAAAAAAGGAAAGAACAGCTTGAAAATGCAAGAAACAATTATGCAAAAGCAAAATCTAATTTTCATTCTATAAACAAAAAAGTTTCCGGCAATAAATTGAATCCAAATTCTGAAAAAGTGATAAATGCCACTAAAAACTACCTGAACAGCACTCTGGATTATATGATAGAACATCTTGAAAATAAAAAGACCAATATTAATGCATCAAATGCAAATTTTACAGATAAAAGTATTGAAGATTTAAATGAATATATAAACGAGTTAAAACAAAAAAGGGTTGAATTAAAATCCGCAGAAACCAGAGAAGAAATTTCAGAAATATCCGATGAGATTCGCGAAATATGGAGAGATGCTCAGACAAATTCAAATTCTATAGCAATAAAAACAGTCAATGAGCGTATTAATGAACACCTTGAAAAATCAAAGTCCATATCATTACGGATTGAAAAAGAAATCAAACAACTGGAAGCAGAAGGTAAAAACGTTAGCGACGTAGAAAAACTGCTTAACGGATACAAAGAAAAAATCAGTAATATAAAAGAACATCAGAGTAATGCTGAAAAGATATACAGTAACGCGACTGATGAAAAAAGCATAAAAGATGCAAAATTAAAGCTTCAAAAAGCAATCAGTGAGCTTAAAGAAGCAAATATCATATTAAAAGAAATTTTTAAACAAATAAAGGATTACAGAAACGATTCCATAAAGCTTGATGGTCAAAAAGATGTTAATGCTTCAGGTGATGGTACTGCAGTTTTATCAGGAAATCTTGACATCAATATATCCACCGCAGATGCAAAAATGGTAATTAAAGACTTTTCAGGTGATGCAAAAGTAAACATTACCGGTAATTATTCTAAAGTTAACAGGAACAAAAATAAGCCTGAAGGTCTGAAAGACAACCGAGCTTTGGTATATCACGGTTTGATCGGTAATATAAACGTATCAGGTTCAAGCCTTACCGTGATGGTCAACGGCGAAAATATTGAACTTAATGCTGATGGTGTGGGAAGTATAGTTTTTTCAGAAGGTGATTTTGGCATTGAGAACAGTTCAAACAATTTGAAAGTTGGTTTGGACGAGGACATCAAAAATACCACCAGTAGCAACACCAGTTCACAGTACAATAATACTACTGACAATACCAGTGTAAGTACAGTGGGGGATGAATAAACATGAGCAGGACAAACCATCTCATTGTATTAATATTGCTCATTCCAGGCATTATGCTTTCAGGATGCATCAATTCAGATTCATCTCCAGACAGCGATAATCAACAAACAACTACTGACAATACGAGTTCAATACTTGCCAAAAACAATGCCATCCTGACAGATACAGAAATAGAATCACTGGAAAATGAAACAAAAGAACTTGACAGATTGATAGAAAGCATGGACACAGATGAAAACATAACATTTGAAGGTATTTAAAAATCTTTAAGGTGATACAGATGAAAGTAAAATATGCAAAAGCACTGACTATAGCCAGTATAATGATACTAATGTTTACCATGAGTGCAACTGCACAGGATGAAGATTTACCAGATCCGGGAATTACACCTGATAGTCCTTTTTACGGAATCGATAAAGCAATGGAATCCATACAGGGTGTATTTAACTCAGGGAACGAACAAAAATCAAGATATGGATTGAACATTGCTGAAGAAAGAATTGCAGAAGCAAAAGCAATGGCTGAGAAAGGAAACTACCAGCTTTCCGAGGAAATGTCAAATGAATATGAAAAACAGATAGAAAATACAATCGAAACTGGAAACTCTATTTCCGATTCAGCTCAAAGAGGAGATATTCAGGGGATAATTGCAAATGCAACAACAAGACATCAACTAATACTTGAGAAAGTAAGAAATGATTTGCCAAAGACTGCACAGGAAGCAATAAACAATTCACTGAAAGCGTCTTCAAGGGGTAGAGAAAAATCTTTGAAATCACTGGGCGATACCAATCCTGCAAAAGCTGCAAAAATAAGATTTGAATTTGCAAATAACAGAATAAATTCAATAAAAGGAAATGCCAGTAAAGAAAAACTGGTAAATGAACGAGTTAGGGAATATGCAAATGAAATGAATAATACGCAAGAATTGATAAAAAAATCAAATACTGAAAATATGAATGTAACAGCACTTGAAGAAAAAGTTGCAAACGCTACTTCAAAACACCTAACCGTCCTAAAAAATGTCCATGACAAAGTACCCGAACCTGCAAAAGACGCCATAAAACATGCCATGAATGTATCTGTAAGAGGGCATAAAAAAGCTCTTGAAAATCTGCAGGACAAAAATCCTGAAAAAGCTGAAATGATTAAAAAGAACATACCAGATTTTGCAAAAAGCAAAAACACCACTGAAAACACAAGTAACAAAACCAGTCCTGATATGGACAAAAACAACAGCTAAAAAACAACCTTCCGGAAACACCGGTAATAAAAGTCAGAATAATAGAGGTGATGTCATCACGAACCGCTAATACAACAAATCTAAACTCATATTTTTTTACAAAAAACAATAAACTGATTGGCACATAAGGTATATATATTTGAAAAACAATTTATATTACAGTTAAACCATTATTTTTAATTCTAATTAAACTTAAATGAATAACATCATGTAGCACAACTTTTAATAAGAATACGATAGTTTAACATATTGAAAGTGTTTACTACTTGACACAGACACAACTTTTCAATAATAAATTTTAATCAAAATATTAACATGTAAACTTAAAACCTATGGGGTAAACATGAGAAAAGAAACATTTAAAACCACACTGCTACTGGCATCCCTAACCGGACTCCTTATAGTAATTGGAGGAGCAATCGGTGGACGTGGTGGCCTCATATTTGCATTTTTTATAGCCGTTATAATGAATTTTGCAAGTTACTGGTACAGCGACAAAATTGTTCTTAAAATGTACCGTGCAAAGGAAGTAAACGAATCCGAATATCCTCAACTGTACAGTATCGTAAGAAATCTTGCAACAAAAGCTAACCTTCCGATGCCAAAAGTATACGTTGTAGAAACTTCCATGCCCAATGCATTTGCAACCGGGAGAAACCCAGAAAATTCAGCAGTTGCTGCAACTACCGGTATAATGAACCTGTTGACACCTGAAGAACTTGAAGGTGTATTTGCCCATGAGATGGCACATGTAAAACACCGTGATACACTTGTAAGTACTATAGCAGCCACAATTGCCGGTGCCATCACAATGCTTGCCTATATGGCTCAATGGGCTGCGATATTCGGTGGCTTAGGCAGAGATGATGAAGGCGGCAACAATATTATAGGCTACCTTGCACTTGCTATCCTTGCTCCAATTGCAGCCACTATAATCCAACTGGCAATATCCCGTTCCCGTGAATTTGCAGCGGATGCCGAAGGTGCAAAAATCACCAATAAACCATGGGCACTTGCAAATGCATTATCAAAATTGGAACAGGGTGCTGCAAACTATAAACCAAGAAAAGATGAAGTAAAAGCTTCAGAGAACACTGCACATATGTTTATCGTCAACCCGCTTAAAGGTAAAACTTTAGCCAGTCTGTTCAGAACCCATCCAGTTACAGAAGAAAGAATCAAACGCCTTAAATCAATGTATTAAAACATTGTTACTCATCTGGTCAAATATGTCCAGATAATTTTTTATCTGTTTTTAAAATTAAAAAGGGATTTGTTTTCGTTTTCAGTTAGAGGAGATACATATGCTGGTCAAATGAACAGTTTTTGTTTTCTTTTATTATAGTTAATTTTTCATCTTTGAACTTATCAAAATCAGAATAATAATCTTCATCTTTTTTAATTAAAACCAGAGATCTTTCAGCACGGATATTTTCGACAATTTTTATTATTTGGGGTGGAATTTTGGACTCTTTAATAGCTTCATTTAAATATTTAGTTTTGATTTTTCATCTTAACTACAACACACAAAAATATCTCTTATAGCCCTGAAATTACATACCTGACGTACTCCAACGGATAAATCCGTTGGGTTCTGTGGTCGCCATCCATCTTGACGTTGCCACTTGCGGGGCGCCAGTACTCCCGTACGATGCATCTCTGTCTGCACCGCATCGTTTGTGCTTGACACAAGGCATTGTTTGATGGAACCTGATGATACACAAACAACCGACTTAACAATGTCTTACATCAGGCAGCTTGCTCAAAGCAACTGTACACTGAAAGCATTGCTGTATCTATAATACTATATATACTATATAAAATAAAAAAGTTATGGTTGACAAATCAATAATCAACGGGGTTGTTTCATCCAACGGTTAGAAACCGTTGGCTTTCACGTACCCCTGTTGCCCCACTTTCGTAAAAATAACTCCAATTAGGATTTTTTAATCCGTTGTAATGGTAAAACATCAGACTGAAATACGATAAAATTTCAGGTAAAAGAGGATATTATGGCCCTTTTTTGGCTTATATATACCTGCAAAACAGAACCATGTACAACGAAATGCTTCTGAAAAATAGGATATGCTTGAGTGTATGACGAAGCTGAAATCGAATACATGGATAGATTTCAAAATCTTGAAAAGGAAGCTGTTGAAAATAAAAGAGGACTGTGGAACAATTGAATGAATTTAATTAATAATGGATAATCAATAATGGTTATAAAGCCGTTGAAAATTTTAACGCCATTATAGTATTTAACACTGGAAAAATAAAAGCATCATTTATTATATATATTTACAATTTCATAGTAAGGGATAGACAGTAGACGTAGATAACGAGGGAAAATCTACGCTTGTCTGAAAGTAGTGGACGAGCATTTCAATGATTGAGTGGGGTTCAACCATCGGGGAGATGTGGTTAAAGTAGTCAAAGTGGCCTTATCTACCCAATCTGTGTAATTTGGGGGAAGTTATACAGGTTGGGTGGCTAATCACCATTTCATATGTCTGATGTATTACAAATCTACACTCTCAAATCTAAATTATCTATATATTATATAGTTGTTCTGGTTTTTTGATTTTGAATAATAGAATTTAAAAAATAGTTTATATGTAGTCCAATTAAAAATCATATTACTTATTTTTCACCCTGCATCCAGAACTTATTCTACATAGCAAGCATATTGTAAACCGGAACTTCATCAGTCCATGAAACAGCATTACTCGTTGTAATTACGATTGGCATTATTATAAATATGCTTACAAAAAGTATAAACGAAAGAGTACTCTATATAAAGTTAAAAAGGAGAAATTATCTTTCACCTTGTTGCTGGAACGTAGATGCTGCCAGTATTCTGTCTGCAAGTCGAGATAACGGGAGACTCTGAAGATATACTGTACCTGGACCTTTTAACGATGCCAGAAAAACCCCTTCACCTCCAAAGAGTGCATTTTTAAATCCACCTATAAACTGGATATTGTAGTCTATACTATCAGTAAAAGCAGCAAGACATCCAGTATCTACTCTTAAATGCTCCCCATCAGCAAGCTCCTTTTTAATTATTGTACCTCCAGCATGTACAAATGCCATACCGTCACCAGAAAGTTTTTGCAAAATAAAACCTTCTCCACCAAAAAAACCAGAACCTAATCTTTTTGTTAATGCTACATCTATGTCGATACCCTTCGCCGCACAAAGGAAAGCATCTTTCTGGCACAGAATATTGCCATCAAATTTTGCAAGGTCGATAGGTATGATTTTCCCAGGATAAGGTGCTCCAAAAGCAACAAAGCCTTTATCCTTACCCTCATAAACAAAACTTGTTATAAAGAAACTTTCACCTGTAAGCATACGTTTTAAACCGCTGAACAGTCCTCCTCCTGTTGAGGTTTGCATTTTAATGCCAGGTCCCATATATGCCATCGCTCCTACTTCCGCCCTCACCGATTCTTCTGGGTCCAATTCTACCTCAACAATTTGCATATCGTCGCCTATTATATTATAATCGATCATATCTGCGATAATTATACCTCCAATATTCTATAGTACAACACAAATAAAAATAAAATCTATGTTCTACCCTTTCTGGATATATAAAAAGTTTAGATTAAATAATTATCTATAACAGAAATACTGAAAAAAGATGAGGGTTTTTTATATAAAGACAGAAAAATGGGTTCATAGTCCAGCTGGATTCAAGGAGACAACAATGACTGTAGATACATCTATAGGGAGGGTCATAAAGGCTCGCACAATAAGTGATGCATGGTACAGGGGTATTAATACTATCTGGAATCAGGGCAGTGTGATAACTGATGAAAGGGATAGTCAGATTTTGGAATACATGAATCTGATGATAACTATCGATGACCCGTATACCAAACAAATCCCTGAAGATTTTTCCTGGAACAGAGAACGTCTGGATGAATATTCAAAACAGCTTATTAGCGGGGATAATACCCAGAACTTTGAATATACCTATGGACAGCGTCTTAGAAACTGGAATGATGAAATTGACCAGATATCCTATGTTATTGACAAATTGACAGAAAGTTCGTCCACAAGAAGAGCGACTGCTGTAACATGGGTGCCTCCTATAGATACCAAAGTAGATGAAGTTCCCTGTATGATAATAGATGATTTTAAAATCCGGAATGGAAAACTACATTTAACCACATTATTTCGAAGCCATGATTTTGCGGGAGCATATCCAGCAAACCTTTACGGATTATCAGGTTTACTCAGATATGTAGCTGAGAAATCCGGAGTATCCACTGGAAAAATAACCACTATTAGTGTTTCTGCACATATATATGAGCATGACTGGGATAAAATAGAAGATATCATAAAAGGGGTTTATTAATGAAAGTAGGAGTCGATAATTCTAAATTGCATGGTGAACTGTATGCACCACCATCCAAAAGTTACACTCATAGAGCAATAACTATAGGGTCACTGTCACATCAATCAACAATCCATAGACCTCTACTTTCTGCAGATACAGAAGCAACTATAAGAGCATGTGAAATGTTTGGTGCCAATATCGAAAAAAAGAACAATAAACTGGAGATTAATGGTATTGATGGTGCACCGCATGTTCCTGAGGATGTGATTGATGTTGAAAATTCTGGTACAACACTTCGTTTCATGACAGCATTAGCTACACTCACAGATGGAGTTACTGTTTTAACAGGTGACCGTTCGGTACGTACAAGACCAAATGGTCCATTGCTTGAAGTGCTGCAAAATCTTGGGGTAGATGTATTCTCAACACGGAATAACGGACGTGCACCTCTTGTTGTCAAAGGTGGACTCAAAGGCGCCATCACAAAAATTGACGGTTCTATTAGTTCCCAGTTTGTATCTGCTCTTTTAATCGCCTGTCCTCTTACAAACAATAGTACTACCCTTTCAATAAAAGGAGAACTAAAATCAAAACCATATGTTGATATAACCACTGAAATTATAGAAAAAGCTGGATGCGAAATTTTTGTTGACAAAAACCACAATACCAAATTTATAATTCCTGCAAAACAAAAATATGACCTCAAGGAGTACACTGTTCCGGGCGACTTTTCATCCGCATCTTATCTGCTGGCAGCAGCTGCTATGACAGGTTCCAAAGTTACAGTTAAAAACCTGTTCCCATCCAAACAGGGTGATGTGAAAATTATCGATATATTGGAACAAATGGGAGCAAATATTCACTGGGACAAAGATAAAGGTGATGTTAGTGTGAATGGAGGCGACCTGAATGGAATAACTGTTGACTTGGGAGCATCTCCTGACCTGTTTCCAACAATTGCTGTTCTTGGTACTGTTGCCAAAGGAACCACGGTTATAAGAAATGCAGAACATGTCCGCTACAAAGAAACTGATAGAATACATGCTATGGCAAATGAACTCCAGAAAATGGGCATTAAAGTCAAAGAAGAAAAAGACAGACTTACAGTTAATGGAGGTAACCTCAAAAAAGCCAATGTTTATGGTTGGCACGACCATAGAATTGTTATGGCATTAACAATTGCAGGATTGATTGCAGGTGATACTACTGTTGACACTGCTGAGTCAGTATTTATATCGTATCCTAATTTCTTTGAAGACATGCGAAAAATCGGGGCAAATATAAAAATTGTTAATGAGTAATAAGAAAGCTCTGTTCCCAATTGTGCTGATTAATCAGCCATTTTATTTTTGAGTTAAAAAAAAGAAAGAGATAGACGTTTTCAAACGTCTACCTTAAAGTTTTTGTTTATTCTGCCGGTATGATGAGTGACCTTTCACCAGCAGGTTTGAACTCTCTGAGTGCACCTCTACCGAATTCTCTTCTTGGTTCTTTGAAGTCGAATGGGAGAAGGTCATCGGCAAATGCAATCTTAATTAGTGGGTTTGTTGCAAATGCGTCACCACGTCCTGCATGTGCACCGGATGTGATTGCTGCATATCCGCCCTGATGTCCTACGTTCATTGCGTAGTTTGGATAGTTTGGACCACGGAGTTCAAGTGGCAGACCTTCATCGGACTGGTAGGAGAATACGTTTGCTGCTCCACACTGATCCTGGAGATCGAATCCAAAGAACCCGAGACGTCCGTGTGCCTCTTTATGCAGATACATGCTAAGATACCATGCGGAAAGACCTGCATTGGAGTTACCGGTTGCAATGGAAGTTGCTGAACCTGCTGCTGCTGAGAGTACTGTTGCTCTCTGTGAACCACCGAAGTGGTCTTCAAGTGCAGTTGGGTATTTCTCGTAGTTCTCAAGTCCGTAGAGGGTGGATTCTGTTGCGATATCTTTAACAACATCCATAGTTGCTGGTGCTTTGTTGTCAGCTCCTGGTTTTCCAGCATTGTTGTATTTGTCGTTTATGTATTCAATATCGTAATAGAGGTTGTCATCCAGAATGTTGTTGGTGTATGCTGCTGTTGCATACTGGGTGAAACCTACACCACCAGACATGTATGATCCAAGCCAGATCTGGTCATAGAGCATACATCCTGCACCGACAACTTCCAGTGCTGTCTTTGCCGGATCATCTGGATATGCACGGCTGGTCTGGATGATATCAGCCATGTGTCCGAATGGAATACCACCTGGTTCATTTTCAGCACGGGCTCTTCTTGCCGGGAGCATTTCTCCCATGTTGATAACAGATGCATGTTTTGCAGCGTATGAAAGGTCAGCTACTGCTGCTTCACCTGCACACATGTGGTATGCATTAATGAAAGACATACCAAGCTGCATTGCCATCCATCTACGTGTCTGACCACCGTCTGTTGTCCTGCTTACAACTGTTGGAATGTGTGCAACCTGCCAAGTGGTCTTACCGATAGATTCTTTGAGCTGTTGTGCCTGGTCTTCTGGGAATTCTTTATCTATGTCAATGAGGAACTGGTCATCAATTTCATCAGCAAGGTCGTCGTCACCGGTGAAGATTTTTACATAACAATCTTCAGTGAGCCCTGGATGAGTTTCAACCATATGTTCCTGAACGACTGCACCACCAGGAATTGCATGGTTTAAGACTTCGAGGTAGTGGTTGATAGTTTCAGGTGTTACTTCAATACCGAGCCTTTTTTCCAGTGTTTCGTGAGCACTGTCCATACCTACAATACAGGTTCTTCTGATGTCGTCCCACATCTGTTGCATTGCAGCGTTGTTGACATAGTGAAGGTCATCCATTTCGGTGAGCATATCTGTACCGGACAGATAGGATGGTGTCAGTGCCCTCTGACCAAGCTGAACTCCTCCTGCATGAAGATCAGGGTTGTATCCTACAAGACCTCTCTTTTTGGATAACTCCTGACCAGCTTTCAGCATTTCCATCTTTCTGGGGCTCTGAGCAACACCCATTCTTTGGTACTCTGTCTTTTTATCTGTTATTTCACCGCCGCTCTGCTTGTTATCTCCGAATTCCTGGGTGAATTTTCTTTCTAATTCTTTCTTAAACCTTCTTTCTTTGTCTTTATCCACCATTTATATCACCTCGTTTATTTTGGCTGGAATCCATATTCAGTTCTCTGTTCCCATATTCTGTGTACCCATTCAACTACTTCATCATCATCTCTGAATGGTACATTGTCTGCTCTGTATATGGTAGTCCTTTTGGCTGCCTCATCTTCAGACATTGGTTTACCAAGGTCGACCTTCTTGTCAATCGGTCTTGCCTGCTGGTCTTTGTCCATAACAATGGTGCCGTTTTCGAGTCTGCGTCTGTCAAGCATATCGAACATTACACCATCTTCCTGGAGACGTAGTGAGTGCCCGTGTACAGTTGCTCCTCTAAGTCCTGCAAGACCTGGGCAGGTCATTTCGGTTTCAAGCTGTACTTTTGTCATTTTTTCCATATCCCTTTCACGGGCTTCAACCAGCTGACGACCGGAAAGTGTACCTGGATCTACCGCTCTGAAATTAATTGCTGCATGGTAGGTTCTGAAGTATGGTGTAGCAGGTGCATTGTACATTGAATCTACCCACTGAGCATATCTTATACGGTCTCCTGCTTTTGCACCTTCTGTTGGTTCTACGATTTCCCTGATTGAACACTCTGGTTCTCCCATTTCTTCCAGTGGTGGATGGGTACTTGGGTAATCACTTCCAGGTGAACGATGTCCTAATATTAGGGTCAAGTCTTCATCTGATATTTCTCGAAGTTTTTCGAGATCATTTGACATGTGTTTAGATCTGTTTTTTGCAACAGATGTTTTACCAGGATGATACTGTTTCTCAATTTCTGCCATATTATCACTCCTTTTATTCAATGGATTTTAATGTATTTTTAACATCTTTAACAAGTTCATTTAATTTATCTCTGGAACAGGCTTCTCCTCGTGTAACTCCTGTTACAATTTCCATAACCGTCCCTTTTGTGAGAATATCTTCATCTTTAGGTTTAACATATCTGGTTTTTATTCCCGCTTCTGCCAAGTCTTCAAAATCTACCAGTGCCTGACTGACAACAATTGCAGGTATTTCCACATTTTCAAGGATTTTCCTTATTTTTTTTATTATATGTTGAGCCACATTACCTACATGGATAACTGCAAGTTTATGCCTTGCAATTTGGTCTGTTTCTTCGGGCTCAATTCCAAAACTGCCAGATATCAGACCAGATTCCGGCTGACCGGTACCCCCGCTCAGCACCAGCACACTGACCTGTATGCCAGCCTGACGCATCCCGTAGGTAAGTTCACAGACGGGTTTTGTGATATGCCTTCTGCCGGGGCCCATTGCAACTGCTATTACATCAGGACGGGCAGCTTCAGAAAGTGTTCCTTCTTGGGCAAGACCTCCACCTCTACATTGCCCCATCCCGTGTCTGCAATCTACTACTTGTGTTTCCCGACCGAATATTGGCATATCAATCATTCCTCATCTTCGTTTTCAGGTTTGTTCAACACAAAAACCTGGCTTTCTTCACTCGCTTTGGGATCAGACAAGCCGCGCCTTTTTGGATCAGCATTGGGTCCCCGTTTGGCATAATCGGTTACTGTCGATTCTTTGGGTATGAAATACCCTTCTCTAAGTTCGTATTTACAGGGCAATACCTTTTCAGCTATAGTCTCTATCTCTTCTTCAACATCCTCATCTGTGATTTCCAGACGTATCCGTCCTACACTTATAGATAATTCAATCGCTGTATCGCCTATCTGTATAACCTTTCTGTGAGGATGCTCTACATCCTGACCTGTTGCTGGTCCTGAAGGTACCGTCAGGGGAAGACGTGGTCCATGAATAAACGCTCTTATAATTCCATCCACTTCACTCAATTCTTCCAAGAGATTTTGAGTCGTTTCTGGTTTTAACAATCTTGTAGGGAATAATTCTATCTGCAAATATTCTTCATCTGGCTCTGAAGCGGTTTCAACCATTATATTACTTCCTGTATAAACCTAAAGATTTACTTAAAGTGCTTTTGCTACTGCATCAATTGGTTCTCTGAAAGTTTCTATTGAACCAAAGACATCTCCTATAAGTGAGGAAGTTGCTTCAGGTGTGAACATCTGAGTACCTGCATCAAGTGATGCTGATGCTGCAACACATGGAATTGCAAATCCTCTTGAGTGTCTGGTTACAATGTGGTTACCATTGAAGATACCAGGTCCACCTCCTCCATAGATGGAGTGACTAAAGAACGAGAAACCTACTGAAGTACCCTGTACTCTACCATAGTCACATCCGGGTAGTCCTGTTTCTTTTTCAATTATGTCGTTGAAGTAGAGCAAGGTTGAAGATACGTTCTGTGGGCTTCTACCTGCACCACAGTTTACCATTGAAGCAGCGAGTTGACCTGCAGCTGCATATGCATTCCACATTGGTACGTCGTTTGCTTTGTAGAATGAATATCCTGATGGTGCTGTTTTATCAACAGATATTACATTGTCTTCAAGTGCTCTGTTGACGGTTGAATCAATAACAGTACCTATAGTACCGTCTTTACCGTTATCTTTTATAATATCATAGACAAGGTTGTTTGCATTAAGTCCCTGATAAGCAAGTCCAAGTAACTGCTGCCTTTCAAATTCTCCTACTGCGTTACCCATTTCATACATGGCTACCTGTTCGTAGATGGATGAAAGACATGCAGCATTCATTGCTTTCTTGTTGGTAATTGCTACTATGTGGTTTGTCATGATGTTTCTCAAGGAGTAGCCAAGACCTTCATTCTGCTGAGGTATCTTGAGAATAGATGCTATGTTTCCTCCTGAGAGGTCTACTGTTTGTGGATAACTACCCCATACAGCTGCTTTTACGATAGGTGCTACGAACATATCAGTGTTGAATTTGTCTATAATGGACTGTACAGTTGCTGCTGCACCTACTGTAGTTGCTGATGCATAGTCAGCTCCTGCCTGAAGCCTTTCATCTGGTACTTGGATAAGTAGCTGTTTACCACCATAAAGTGATTCAACATTGGTATCGTCATTTGGGTCTACTCTTACAAGTTCCTCAACGGAATCACGGATGCTGTCTGCGTTTCCGACAAGGTCATAATCGAGTTCATATCCAGGTATATGTCGGCCTTTTCCGCCCATTTTACCTGTTGAAAGTGCTTTTTGAATACCATTAAGATTGATTGCTACTGATTTCTTGGTATCGTCGATGATTTTCTTGATTGCATCGTTCTTTGTTGGTGCAATGTCCATTAAGTCAACATTGCTTTCTAACAATTTTCCTCTGTCATTGTAGAGATCTATATTATCAGCCACGATTCTACCTCCATTTTGGTTTTTGGAAATAACTATTTCGGGATTTGAATGCACAACATCGGTTGTTGAATAATCACATGGAATTATTGATTATGTTGTACATAATCCCGAAGTTATTTCACTACTTGTCTATAAACCAATTAGGTTTAAAGCTTTTGCATTTATCGGGACGATTTCATACATATTAACACTATTGATAATTATAAACTCCCGATTTTTAATTAACAACAACCCATTAATCATGACTATAATCCTCATATTTATATATTACACCATTATAAAAGAAAATCAAAAATTTAAAATTGAACAATTATATTGATTTTTAATGATTTTTATAACCAAAGGGTCACAAAGCTAACAAAAACCGGATTTTTAAATAATATTTGGATAATACAAAAATATATTAAATAATACTAACAAAGCTTAAATAAAACTTCTAATTGAGTAACCACTGATAATATGGGAATTGTTGCTGATATTGGTGGAAACCCAGGCATTGATTGTAATGGTTTTTGTAAATATTGTTATTTTAACAAGGTTAAAGACGAAAATATCCCGGTTTTTGGATGTAAACATTGCTTTCCTTTTAAGAAAGGATGTGATTACTGTATACGCAGTGTTAAAGAATCTTATCCCGGCTTTAAACCAGTACAAATTGTACTACAGGAAGTATCCCAGAACCTATACTTCAATCCCTACACCGATAAGATTACAATCAGCGGCGGTGGAGATGTTAGCTGTTATCCTGAACTTAAAGAGCTTGTTAATTCACTTTCTAAATTTGAAAAACCCATTCATCTTGGATATACCAGCGGAAAGGGGTTCAACAATAAAGATGATGCAGACTTTTTAATTGATAAAGGCGTAAATGAAGTCACATTTACTGTTTTTGCAACAGACCCAAAACTAAGAAACGAATACATGAGAGACCCAGAACCAGAAGTATCACTGGAAGTACTTGAAAAATTCTGTAAAGACTGTGAAGTTTATGCTGCACTCGTACTTATACCGGGAATTAATGACGGTGATGTACTTGATAAAACATTAAATGATCTTGAAGATATGGGTGCAGATGGCGCAATAATCATGAGGTTTGCAAACAGTAGCAAAGAAGGATTAATCCTTGAAAATCATCCCATACTGGATGGTATTACCACCCATAGTATCGATGAGTTTAAAGAGATTGTCAGAGATGCTGCATCAAAACACAATCTAAAAATTACAGGAACTCCGCTTGAAGACCCTTATATCGGCTCACCGTTTGCAATCAGAAACAGTGAAAAATTTATGTCAAATCTTCCAGAAGTTAAAAAAGAAGCCACTGTTATTACAAGCAGTGCTGCTGCCCCACGTTTGCAGGAAATATTTGATAATTTGGGAGGGAAAGTTAATGTTGTCAATGTTGATAAGGACATTGGATGCCTTATGACGATAAATGACCTGCAAAACCTTGACCTTTCCCAGATAAAAGAAACAGTATTAATACCCGGAAGAGCTTTTATGCATGACCCCGAAGTTAAAAAGGTTTTATCAAATGATGGGGTGGATAGACTTGTAAGAAGAGGACCTGATTGCCTGACTGTCGATGGTGAAATGTCTATCAGCATGACTCCTGATGAAGTGCTGGAATTAGAACTGGAAAATCTTACAGAACTGGTTAATCATATTAATGCTATCGGATTATAATTACATGAAATCCGATAATCCTATCTGTTTTGATTTATCATTTTCAAACAATGACTTAATTTCATATCCTATAATTTCAATTCGCTGTTTTGTATATTCTGAAACATTGTAATCATTGGCTACCTTGCTGGATATATCAAGGTATTTTTTGACCGCTCCTTCATGAACTGTTAGGATAACTTTACCTCCGCACCTTGTACAGTTACCGGACAATGGCGGACGCCTGAACTTTTCACCGCATTTCACACATCTGGTTCCCTGACGAGAGAAAGCTCTAAGGTTTCCAATCAGGTCTGGCAAAAAATGTGACATGAGTACTCTTTCGGCAACATCCGATGCATCCACTGCACGTATCTTATCAGCAAGCTCCAGTTGAGACTCTACTTTTTCAAGCATACTTCCAAAAGTTTTGTAGGCACTTATCTTGGGACCTGCTGCAATATCTGTTGTATCATGAGTATAAAGGAAATTATCATACTGCTGAGGAGTACCCAATCTGTTGTTAACAATATCCATAGTGTCTTCAAAATCTTTGGGATTGGTGAAATTCAATGTTGATTCATAGAATTCTAACGGATATCTGGGGCATACATCAATATTATGAGCTTCTTTATCTACTTCATTTGGGTCTATTCGTGTTGTTAAAACAAGGGGTGCGTCCATTTTACCTCCCCGTTTATCTGGAAGGTACTCTGGTGAGAAGTTAATAAGTCCATCCATAAGAAGCATAACACAGTCTTCATCACCATCACAGTTCCGTCGCTTAGCTGCATGGAAGAATGGATGAGCAAATCCCACTGATGCTTTGGTAAACCCTACAAGTCTTCCAAGAACACCTGCAGATGTATGAGGAGCAAGCCCCATCAAAAGCACCCCTACAATATCATCGATTGTTTTTGCATTATAATAGGGTTCAAGCCCATAATATTTTACAAGTAAATCATCTATATACTGGGCGGTTTTTAGGAGATAATCAGCAGCATCATAGGGAACAACCAAATCCTGTACCTTCAAACATACAATCTGGTCATCTTTAGTAAAAGGTTTTCCATATATATCCTCAGTATATCCAAGTTCACGTAACTGATACGCTGTAACTCCCAATTCATCTGGACGTATATGGGTTAAAGGAATATCAGACATATCATACCTTACTGTTGCATCCTTGAAGGTATAGAGGTTATATTTAGCTCGAAGAACACCCTTTTCAATGGGTTCTGGGGTCATATTTTTGGACATCA
The DNA here is from genome assembly GCF_000196655.1 of Methanohalobium evestigatum Z-7303. Taxonomy (GTDB): domain Archaea; phylum Halobacteriota; class Methanosarcinia; order Methanosarcinales; family Methanosarcinaceae; genus Methanohalobium; species Methanohalobium evestigatum. The sequence continues at coordinate 867,192 of NC_014253.1, forward strand.
GCCTTTTGACACCCTTGAATGATTCAAAATTATCACGTTCTCCAAGATTTTCAAAGGCTTTCTGGTAAATACTTTTAAAATCTATATTTTTTGTTTTTACAGAACTTGCTTTTGCCCCACATTTAGGACAAACTCCATCATTTGCTTTTATATCACACCAAGGGCAGGACATTTTAGGAAAAGTAAATTCACCGCAGTCACATCTGCATTCATAGGTTTCTATCCCACAGGATTGACATTCCCGTATTCCGATTTCAACTTTAATCTCACCTACTTTACTATTCATTGTAGCTTTATAATTACTGGCATCATCGAGTTGACGGGTATTCCCACCTGAATCGCCTATAGGAAATAATACATTAGGAACAGGTGACATTTTTCTTCGGTTTGACTTCTCTGGTCGTCCCATCCTTGCACCCACCCGTGTAAGTGAACGATCCCTTACGACCACACCGCTTACATTATTTACAGCATACTGTGCATCCTCATCATCAAAGTCTATATCATCCCATTTTAACTCCAAATTTGAATTCAGACCCAGACAACGGATAAATGGGAGGGGTTCTGATATTAAAATCATACCATCTCTTACTTTGTGGAACAAAAGCAGTTTTTCAAGTATTAATTTGATTCCATTATCATCCGCATTATTGTAAGGAATTTGCAGCACACTATTATCATCGGATAGATTTCCATGTTCTGATACAAATCTGGCAAGATTTTCAAATTCCTGTGGTGTTATATCATGCCATAAATAGGTGAATTTCGGATGCAGTGGTACATTATACTGGTCACATACCCTTAAGGCATCATCCTGTGTAAGGTCTTCAAGTTCTTCATCTGTACATGTATCAGAAACCGTGTTCCTGTATTCCTGAATCCACCATTCAAAACAATAGGGAGAAGGAACAAGCGGATGATTGTTTTCCAAAAAATCTCCGTAATTTATCAACATTTCACCGATATCTATGATATGTTCAACCTGTGGATATAATTCATAGGCATCATTTACATCATCAATCCGGAGGACATCTCCCGATTTTAGCCGGACAGTAGGTCCTTCGATAAAATCCACCGGTGCCATACCCATTGCTTTTCCGGGTATTTCCACCTTTAACTGGGTACCAGCCACAATGAATTTATCCATGATTACCATACTTGCAGGGTTAATTCCCGCAGAAGCGAATGAGGTATTCCGCGACCTTCCATACCTTAAACGGAACCCTCCCGGACGGGATGGATGTGAAAAAACAGGTCTCCCAGCTATTAGGTCTCGGAGATATTTATCTTTGGGTTTGGGCTTTTTTTCACTTTTTTTATTATCACCACTTTCTTCTGTACCGCCGCCATCATCTTTTTTTTCACTTTTTTCACCCGACATCAGAGTATCAAGCCATTCCCACCCATCGATATCATACTTTTTCACATATTTTTGTATCTTGGGAGCTTTAAGTGCAATTCCTTCTGCAAGTACAAGCCCTACCCCTCCACGAATACGGTTGGTTCCTACTCTCTCAAGGTCTCTATAGCCCTCTACTTCCGCCTGCTCAGTCGGTTCTCCGTCAAGACATATGGGACAGTTTTCCACAATTAAACGTATCTCTTCTTCTGAAGGCATATATTGAAGCCCAGCAACCCGGCGATAGAGTGTGATTTCTTCAACATATCTCTCAACCTCTTCTTTACGGGGTTTATATCGGTCGATATTCAGTCCTCTGCGAACATAATCCCCCACAAGAACAGAAAGAGCCTGTGCTGTTCCACCTGCACTCCGAACAGGACCTGCATAAAAAATGCTTATGTATTCAGTTCCATCGTCATTTTTTGCCAGATTGACACTATCAATACCTTCAATAGGTGCAGCAACCACTCCTTCTGTAAGCATGGCAACCGCTACACGGATTGCAGATTCTACTGAATCCTTTTTTGATTCAAAATTGCCAACATAACCTTCTGCCACTTCTTTACCAAGAGACAGTGCAGCTTCTTCCCTTGATTTATCATTCTCAAGCTCACGTATGCGTTCTGCTACTCCGGACACCCCAATAAGATTTTCAACTCTGTCAGCAAGGTCTTTGGCGACTGGTATTTCAACGTTAGAGCTTGGGTCTTTACCATGTGAGCGTGCTTTACCAGCTATTTGTATTTCATAATTCAATTTATTTTCAAGGTTGTTGAAATATTCCATCATTGATTCACTTGCCACAAATTCTGTCATGTTGAACCTTTGTCCCGGATTGATATGATTAAATAATAGAGTCTAAATCTATCAAATTTGTATTATTGCTTTTTTGCAATTATAGTTATCCAATTGTTCTCAGGCTTAGTATATGTTTCTACAGATGTAAAACCTGTTTTTACAAGTATCTCTTTATGTTCTTTTGGATTATGATAATGCATATCCAATGTATTGACATATTCCATATTACGCTCATCAAAATTTCCGTTTTTATAGACCTCATTAACTATAAGAAGAACACCTTCAGGTTTCAGAACTCGATAAATTTCCTTTAAATCATTTTCCAGATCAGGCCAGAAATAATATGTTTCAAATGCTGTTACAAGGTCAAACGTGTTATCAGAATAAGGTATAGATGATACTGTACCATATTTTATTTCAACATGATTATTTTTCACAAGTTCATTATTCACTTCCTGTGCCATACTGACCATTTCTTCAGAATAATCAATACCATGTACTTTACCATAAGGACAAAAGTCAGCCAGTATCTGTATAGCTTTTCCTCCACCACACCCCACATCAAGTACGAGATAATCAGGGTTGATAGATATATGTTCAAGTCCCCATTTCCAGAGGTCAAAATGGCGTTCATTCATCTCTCTGGCAACTTCTCTACCTTCATAACCCATGGGTTTCTTGCAATGTTTTAATTTGTCTACATCTGCCATCTTGAACTCACCTTATTACATATAAAACCAGTTTTTACAGATTATATACTGATAACAATCCACATTAGTATAAAAAACAAATGACCCATATATTGATAGCTTTTACCAAACATCAAACTTTAACTGGTTTTTTATACCATTTTTTAGAATTGGATTTATGTTTTCAGTATTTTATTGTTTGGCATCATTATTTAGCATGTATTCAGCTATTTAAATACATCCAATTAACTTTTTTATTTAAAAAAGGAATCTGTAGAAATGTTTTGATTATCTGGCAAATATCGGATTAGTCATATTAAATATATGTATCAGACTTTTATATAATTATCTAATAAATCCAAGTTTTTAAAACACAAAAAATATGAGTTATAAAACCGTCATTTTAATGGGAGTTTATGGGGAATTGCGGGGATAAAATCCAATTATGGATAATATGATTTCTGCTGTCAGAAGGTAAAACTATGAATATAAGCTGCAGTACTGAGGATGTAACAAAGATATCACCTGAAAAATTGAAACAGATGCTTGACAATGACAGAGAAGGGATCAATATACTGGTTGATGTAAGACAGCCTGAAGAATATGAACAGAGCCATATTCCAGGGTCGAAACTCGTTCCACTTGATGAACTGGATGCAAGGTATGATGAACTCGATAAAAATAAAAACATCATTACCTATTGTCGTGCCGGTCGTAGGAGTCTGGGAGCTGCTACATATCTATGTAACCTTGGTTTTCAAAACGTCTATACAATGGATGGTGGAATCCTTGAATGGAATTATGAAACACTATCTGGGTACCCTGAAGAAAAACCAGAGTTTATAACCGGTAACGAACAAATTAAAGATATACTACTTACAGCCCTTAAACTGGAAAAAGGAGCACAGGATTTCTATTTAAGAGCCAAAAATAATGAAATATCCAGCAACATTAGGCAAACACTGGATAAACTTTCACAGTTTGAAGACGCACACATGAACAGATTGTACAGACGGTATGCAAATACTGTTGAAGAGGATATTCCAGAACTGGAAGTTTTGAAAAAAGAACTTGATTTTGAATACATGGAAGGTGGAATAAAATTAAGTAAAGAACTGTTAAAAAGTGATGAAAAATTCAAAGATGAGATTGATGTATTGGAAACTGCTATTGAAAAAGAATATCTATCATTTGATTTCTACAAAAGAATGGCTGAAATCATGAGTGATAAAAATACAAGGAAATTGCTCCATGAACTGGCATCTGAAGAAAAAAACCATATCACATACCTTACAAACAACCTCAAAAAAATCATCTAATTCCACTCAGGGGGAGTGTAAATGTATTTCAAAAAAATAAAATCAGAAGGTTTGGCGCATCTTTCCTATTTTATAGGTTCAGAGAATGAAGCAATTGTTATAGACCCCAGAAGAGACTGTCGGATATATACCGAGATTGCGTTTGAACAGAATATGAATATCAGGTATATTTTTGAAACTCATAGGAATGAAGATTATGTTATCGGTTCTGTTGAACTGGCAAACCTAACTGGTGCAGAAATCTATCACGGTAAATATCTGGATTTTAAATACGGAAATTCTGTCGAAGATGGGAGTGAATTTTATTTTGGGTCACTTAAAATAACCGCCATCCACACACCAGGACATACCGATGAAAGTGTGTCATATCTTTTATCTGATACTGATACTGGAAAAGAAAAAATAATGGTCTTTACTGGCGATACCTTATTCGTGGGAGATACTGGAAGAACCGATCTGTATGGACCTGATGATGCTCCTCGGTTAGCGGATAATATGTATGAAAGTATTTTTGAAAAGATTGTTCCACTGGGCGACCATGTAATCCTCTGTCCTGCTCACGGGTCTGGATCTGTATGTGGTGGATTTATCAGTGAAAGGGAAGAAAGTACTGTGGGCGTAGAAAGGTTACAGAATCCTTCTCTGCAGGTGAAAAACAGGGATGAATTTGTGAAATTAAAGACATCTGAAAAGCATTTTATTCCACCGTATTTTAAAAAAATGGAAGAATACAACCTCAAAGGAGCACCACTTTTGAATTCAAAATATCCGCCTTCCCTTCCACCACATGAATTTAGAAAACAAATACATAACGGTGCTCTGATACTGGACACCAGAGAACCAGTGTCATTTGCTGGATGTCATATAAAAGATTCGTATAACATCTGGCTTGACGGAGTCCCCTCCTATGCAGGATGGATTTTGTCGTATAAAAAACCTGTATTACTGGTTATGGAAGAAAAAAAACACCTTGACACTGTTTTGCGCTATCTTTTGAGACTGGGATTTGATAACATCGCTGGTTATCTAAGAGGTGGAATAGAATCATGGTACAACGAAAGTTTTGAAATTGAAAAATCAGGATTAATGGATGTCCACAAACTTAGAGAAGAGATAAAAAACAATAATCTAAATGTGCTTGATGTAAGGCGTAATGATGAATGGAATAGTGGACATATAAAAAGTGCCGTTCACATATATGTCGGAGAACTTGAAAACCGAATTGATGAAGTTCCTGATAGCAAACCTATTGCTGTAGTATGTAATGTAGGTAAAAGAGCCAGCCTGGCAACAAGCATTCTTAAAAAGAATGGATTTGATGACGTCTACAACGTTATGGGCAGTATGACTGCATGGAATAATGCAGGTTATGAAACAGAAAAATAAAAATGAGTATTTTATTTTATTTTCTGGCCTCTCTCCTTGCTATAAAAGTAGTTCCGGCAGTATACAAAAATATTATAAATCCAAGCCATATGAAATGTTCGGCTATGTTTCTGTAATCCAGTAACATAAGGATTAAACCGATGCTTATTACAGCTATATTTATCAGATTTATTTTTTTGTTCCTTCTTATAATTTCTGAACTTTTTTGTTTTTTAACCATTTGCTCTTTTTTTTCAGGTTTCAATATACTCACCTTCTTCCAGAACTATTATCTCGTTAGCCGCTTTCTGTAATCTGTTGATTACCGCTGACCCTATACCTTCATGCTTTATTGACCCATCTACAATAATCACATCCAGATTCATGTCATCCAGTGTTCTCAATCCTTTAAACAAATTATTTGCAACTTTTTTTATATTATCTCTGTTTCCAAGCAGAAATATATTAATATTTTTATCAGTAATTTGGTTACCAGTTTCATTGGTCACCAGTAGCCCAACATTTAAATCATTTTTATGATAATCAGATATAACCTGATTGATTTTTTCTGATACCCTGTAGAAACCCTCGACCAGAACAACTTTCGAGGATGGTGAATAATGGATATATTTCATACCCGGTGATTTTACTTTTTTATCTATCAGATTTTCACTGTTGTAGCCGATTTCTATATCAGGTATATATTCCTTTAAATCCTCAATTCCAATGCCACCCGGTCGAAGCAGGAGTGGTTTATCAGATGTCATATCCACCACTGTGGATTCCACTCCAATATCTACTGCTCCGTTATCAACAATTGCATCGATTTTACCGTATAAATCAGAAATCACATGTTCTGCAGTTGTAGGGCTCGGTTTTCCAGAAATATTGGCACTTGGTGCAGCAATAGGAACACCTGCTTTTTTTATCAGTTCTATAGCTGTTTCATTATCAGGCATACGTATTGCTACAGTATTCAGCCCTCCAGTTGTAACATCAGGAACAAAGTTTTTCCGTTTCAGGATTAATGTCAGAGGACCTGGCCAAAAAGCATCCATCAGCAAAAAAGCATTATCAGGTATGTCCTCTGAAATATCTATGGCCTGTTCTTTTGATGCTATATGGACAATTAGAGGATTATCTGGAGGTCTACCCTTTGCACTGAATATTTTGCGAACTGAAACAGAATCCAGTGCATTGGCACCGAGACCATACACTGTTTCAGTGGGAAAAGCGACTGTTCCTCTGTTTTTGAGGATTTCAGCCGCTTTGGAAATGGATTCACTGAAATTACTGCTGTTTATTCTTAATATTTCTGTTTTTCTAACCATATGATTACAGAACATATATTATACAATTATTATAAACTATTTTATCCCCATTTTTCAAGAGCGGATTGCAGTTCTTTATGATTGCTGGCATATTCCTCCAGTGTAATATTTTCAAGAGCTGCCTCTACAGACTGTCGGCAGGCTGTCGCTCCCGCTTCAGTACCCATTGGATGAGCATGGATACCTGCTCCAAACTGCATGATTACATCTTTGCCAAACATGTTATACAGGTCAGGAATCATTCCCGGTTCAAGACCACCTGATGCTACCGGCATCATCGGTTTTATATTACCCCAATCCTGTTCCAGTATGTGGAGCTGGTCATTTGCAGGCATATAATCAAGTGCACACTCATCTCTTAAAGACAGTACCTCATCCTTATCTCCATGCATTTTACCAACCACTGTACCGATATGCAGTTGGTCATGTCCAATAAGGCGTGTGAGCTTTGCAAGTGCAACCATATTCACTCCATGTCTGGGGTTTCTTGTCATTACAGAATGCATACATCGATGGGCATGGATGGCAATATCCATATCTTCGGTTGCTTCTCGAAGAGACTGCAGGGCACTCCATCCTGCTGTAATTATATCAATCATGACATATTTACCACCAAGGTCGTTGATAACCTCTGCTCTTCGAAGCATTTCTTCACATGTGGGAGCGGTTATATTGCAAAGATACATTTTTCGCTCCCCTGTTTCCTTTTCTGCTTTTTCTTTAGCATCCAGTGTTATTTTTACTCTTTTATCAAAAGCATTGAATTTCTGGTTTGTAAGATTCTCATCATCCTTTACAATATCACATCCGCCTACAAAGGATTTGTAGGCTACATCTGCATGCTTTTCAGAAGATAATCCTACTTTTGGTTTTACAATTGTTCCAACAAGCGGTCTATCATAAACACCGAACAAATCACGTACTCCATTAAGACCGTATTTGGGACCTCTAAAACTGTTAAGAACATCTTTTGGAAATGCTATATCCTCAAGACGCAGGTTTTTCACAAGTTTCATACTCATTATGTTGCCGGCAATGGCACTAAGTATCTGGGGGACTGAATCTATTTCAAAAAGGTCCTGCTTGTACGCTACCTTTACAACTCCTCTTTCTTTATCAATAGAAAAAACATGAGGTTTTAATTCCTGTGCTTTTTCAGGACTTAATGTAGATATATCACTCCATGTATCTATTGAACTTTCACCAGCCATGTGGTTACATGCCTTTTCAAAACTTACACCATCTGCTGGTTCCATATAATATTCACAAACCAGCTCATCGGGCTTTGGTTTGTATTCAGTTTCTATATAATCTTCCCGCATAATATACAACCATTTTATAGCTTCATTTACAGATAATTGGATGAGTCCACAATCTTAATACACAATTGTATATGAAAGTTTAAATTCAAAAATATATGCTTGTACAGTTGCATCGATAAATCAGATATCAAATAATGTATCCAATCCTCCTAACTTAAAGAAAAGATCTACGGTACAGGTTGCAGGTCTTATAACCAGTAAATTAAATAAAACCCATTGCAACAACAGCCGTGTAAATAATAATCAAAACAAACACCAGTACAACTCCATATAAAGCGATTTCCAGCACATTACCCATATAATCAATAATCTTGTCCAACATGGTACAAAAAATAAAAATTAAGATGATATAAAAGTTCCGATATTTAATTTAAAGACTAATACCTATAATAAAGTTTACTTATTTTATAAAAGCATTCATTGAAGTTTTCTAATAAAACCGGTTTCCCATGTCCCGGATAAAATATTTTACATCCTGTACTCAGTAGTTTGTCCCATGTTTTTATCAATGTTTTTTCATCATCAGCAAATAGAGGATAGAAACAATTTTCAAATACATTAAAAAGTGTATCTCCGACAATAGCGTATTTATTATTTACAATAACACATATCGAACCTGATGTATGCCCCGGTGCAGTAAGTATTATTACTTCTCCTCCTGTTAAAAGCTCGCAATCACCATCTACAAGGATATCCGGTGTCACTGGATTATACCGTATTTTGCTGGATGAAAAGCTGTTCGACATCCATGATATAACATTTGAAAATGGAGACGTCCCTTTAGGTATCGGCATATATCCTTCTTTTAAGAACCCTGATTCATTTACATGTGCAAGAACTCTTGCAAAACTTTTCTCTTTTATCTCACAAAGATTTCCCACATGGTCATAATGTGAATGTGTTATAATAATAAGGTCGATATCCTGAAAGTCAAGTCCATTGTTAAAAAGTATTGTTTCCAGATTATGAATATGACCATAAACACCGGCATCAACAAGAAACGTTATATCAGCCCCAATTACTAAATAGGCGTTTGAATTACCCATCCTAACAGGTATTATACTTAATTCTCTGGATTTCATTCTTATACACTGTATTTAATTGTTTTTTACGAGTTTTACAATCGGGATTTTGTATTGAATTTTGCTTTTACCTGTTGTTCCAGTAGATGAGTAAGCAGATGATATTCCTGGACTGTATCACAATAAGGACACTGGACAGAACCTACAGAACTGGATGTTGACGGGTTGACAGAGATTTCACATGCACAGTTTATACACAAAACTGTAATTGATTTATCCACCATACCAATCCTGTTTTTAATAGATAACAGTATCCCTGCAGACAATTTAGTTATGGTTTCACGGTATTTGGTAGTAATAAAGTAAGCAGCAAGTGCAAGTACAATACCTGCAATCATATCCGTCATCCAGTGTATTCCAAGATATAATATGGTAAATAATATCGAGGTAGTAATTCCTATGGAAAACATCTTAAAACGTATAAAATTTGTTCTAAATACCACGATTAACATTGCTGTTATAGACAATGCTGTATGTAAACTGGGTAGACAATTATCAAGCCCCGGATCACTGAGTTTAATACCCTCAACTATTATGGGACTTAAATTATACAAAAGAGGATCTACACTGTGAAGTGTATATCCTGTTACTTCTACTGGAAAAAACACGAAAAAAGGATATGCTATTACATAAACAAGGACGAAAGCGATTGTATATTCCTGAAGAGCCCTGAATTTACGGGTATAAACCAGTATAAAAAAAGTAAATACCAGTAGAAAAGGAAATCCGAACAAATAGATTGCACTATTAACATAGGTCAGCAACGGTGTAGTAATATTTTGAAAATAGCTAACTATGTTACCCTCTACCATTATCAGGTACTCGGCGTAATTAAGGTAAGAACCCATACCAAACATATTGGCAATTGCATCCTGTATATCAACCAGCACGTATATAAAGCCTAATGGAAGGATATACATGAGAGTAACTATAAGAAGTTCATGCATCCTCGAGCTTACATGCGACCCTCTAAAATTATCAGGAACAAACACATAGTAACCTGCCCATATCATCAATGCCAGCAGAGGAAACATTGCCATACTCAAAATATACTGGGTATCCAGCATACCAACTGTCACCTTACTACAATCAATAATCTGTATCAGGGAAAAGTATTAAAAATTGTTACTTATAACTTTCGATTATCGATGTAATTTTTATTTATCATAGGAATCACAATACTCATCAATAATAGATTCATCACAAAGATCTACGCCATGCCTGTGAGCTGCACGGGCTATCATGTGTGCTGCAACTGGTGCGGTTAACAGCAGGAACAAACCAATCGTTACCGCCTTAAGACCCATGGCACTGAATCCAACTTTTAGTAATATACTCAACATAACACCAAAAGCACCAAGTGTACCTATTTTTGTAGTAGTGTGTAGCCGGTTATAGACATCAGGTAAACGTATAAGTCCAAGCATACCAAGAAATACAAAAAACAAACCGACAATGAGGAATATATTACTTAAAATGTCAAGAATAAAATCGATTCCTATCAAAATACCACCCCTTCATCAAGATATTTGGATATTGTCACAGTACCCACAAAAGCAATTATTGACAGTACAAGTGCTACGTCCATAAAAAACACCGATTCCTGTATAAAGGAATAAACACCCAGTGTAGCTACTATAACCAGTGTCATTGCATCAAGTGCCACTACTCGGTCGGGTATAGTAGGTCCTTTTATAATTCTGTAAACACAGGGTATTATCGAAAATACCAGAAATGTAAGTACAAAATCAAATAGTATTGTATTTATTCTAATGCCTCCAGTACATATTCTTCCAGATCATCTCTTATGGATGCACGTATTTCTTCTCGGTCATGTATATCAATCAAGTGTACATACAATACCGATTTATCATCCGCCACATCAATTGTAAGCGTTCCCGGTGTCAGGGAAATAGTATTTGCGATTGCAGTAATTCCAGCATCGGTTTTTGCTCTTATTGGTACTGTTATAATCCCCGGATTTATATTGATTCTTGGTCTGAGGACTATTTTTGCCACCATGATATTGGCTTTGGTTATTTCGATAGCAAGTACTGCCAGATATTTCAATTGTTTGGGGATTCGTCGAATATTATCTCTAATACTTACCTCTGCTTCAAAATTATAAAGGGATTTGAAGGGTTTTATAACAACAGGACTCAGTACCAGTCCGAGCATAAAATTTACTATACTTATATCTCCGTTTACAAAACACCATAAAATCGCAAGAGGAATGGAATAAACAATATATTGCTTCATCGTACTTCCCTCGTCAAGACTGCATCAATATATGCCTGTGGGTCTATTATCTGACTGGCAGTTGATTGTGCGAGTGATAAAAGGGGCTCTGCATATAACCCGAAAACAACTACTAAAACTGATAAAACCAGTATAGGTACAGACATCTTCCATGATAATCCATGAGAGTGATATTCATCATATTTTTCACTTCTCACCTCTCCCCAGAAAATTCTCTGCCATGCTCTTATCATATAAAATACTGTAAATACTGCAAATACCAGTGCGATTAGTATTGGAATATAATACTTACTGGTTATACCAGAATCAAACAGTACAAATTTGGCAATAAATCCACCCATCGGAGGGATTCCTGCGACCGACATTGCTCCTATTAGAAACATTCCACTCAAAAACGGCGCACTATTCACCATACCACCCATTTTTCTCATATCCCTTGTACCAGCTTCATGGATAATGCTCCCAGAAGCCATAAAAAGCATTGATTTTGCAACTGCATGGTTTACAAGATACACCAGAGAAGCTGCTATTGTAGTTACAGTTCCCATTCCGATTCCAAGGAATACATATCCAATTTGACTAATACTGGAATAAGCAAGCAAACGTTTGATATCATTCTGACCTACAGCAGAAATTGACCCAAGGATTATCGTAACAAGCGCCAAGAAAATGATTATCGGCTGGAACATATAAAGCGTTCCGTCAAATATAAGGAAAAACATCCGGAGTATTCCATAAGCACCAACTTTTATAAGCACACCACTAAGCATTGCACTTATGGGCGAAGGTGCCGAGGGATGTACATCTGGAAGCCAGTAGTGTAGAGGGAATATAGCCGCTTTATTACCGAATACAACTATAAAAAGTAAAGCTGCAGGGAATATATGCCATGGAAGATTACCGGTTTCACTCATTACATTTATTTTTGCAGCCATATCTGCCATGTTCAGCGTACCCACTGTTGCATACAATGAAGCTATGGCTACTAACATGATGAAAGAACTGATCATATTCAAAACAAGGTATTTGAAAGTCGCTTCCATTTTGTGGTCACTTTTGGTAAATCCTCCTTTACCATATGCTACAACAAGACCACAAGACGAGAGGAGAAGTATTTCAAAGAACACAAAAAGATTGAATATGTCTCCTGTAAGGAATGTCCCGTTAATACCTGCAACAAGTAAATTAAAGAGTGAATGATAGGTAGAACCCAGCGACTTTTCTTCCATATAGTCCATTGAATATAACAAAGCCAGGAATGATATACCACTGCTTAAAAACACCATACCAGCACTTAAAAGGTCAGCCACAAGTACAATACCATATTTACCCCATTCACCGATTTCGTATACAACTATACCGTTGTTTAACACATTAATTAAAAGCAGAATACTTAAAATAAGCAACCCAAATGATACTGTCAGATTAATTACTTTTTGTACAGATGGTGCTGACCGCAGAAACATCATGAGTGCTGAAAACAGTATCGGTATTGCTACCATCAAAATTGGTAGATGGTCTGTAATTGACGCTATATTCATCCCCATAACCTCTTGAGTTCTGTTATATCAGTGGTACCGTATTCTTCATATATCCGATAAGCAAGTATTAGTATAAATGCCGTTATTGAAAATCCAATAACAATAGCTGTTAATACAAGCGCCTGTACCAGTGGGTCTACATATACAACCTCTTTTGTATTTGCAACAACTGGTGCCAGCACATCATTATCCAGTACATCGTTAAAGATAATGTTTGATGAACTATCAGACCCATGTCCATTTATTATAGGTGCATTATCTCCATTAAACACCCCAGAGGATACAATAAAAACGTTAACTGCATGAGAGATTATACTAAGACCAATTATTACTTTTATGACATCCTTTCTTAAGATTAAAAAAGTGCCCAGCCCAAAAAGTATAGCAATGGTGAGTGAAAGAAAAACATTACTCATTTATCATCACCTACTTTTCTGAAAATATACAGCAGTGACCCGATTACAACAAAATATACACCTATATCAAACAGAATGGATGAAACAAGTTCGATTTCACCAACCAAAGGAAGATGTATAAACTTTATAGAACTCCTGAAAAAGTTATATCCAAAAAATATTGCTCCAAAAGCTGTTAATACCGAAAGCAACAATCCAAATCCAAACCATTTTCCCCAATCTGGATTTAAAACGGATTTGATGTGATCAAGTCCAAAAACAACATAAAGCAGAGATAGAGATGCTGCAAACATAACGCCCCCGATAAAACCTCCACCCGGACTGTTATGTCCTGCAATAAGAAGGGATATCGAGAACAATATAATCAAGGGTACACTGGCTTTAGATACGGTTTTAGTAATCAGTGTTGTCATTCATCTTTCACCTCTGCTATGAATCAAATTATAAACACCAAGTGCTGCCAAGCAAAGTACCGATATTTCACCCAGTGTATCATAGCCCCTGAAATCAACCAGTATCACATTAACCAGGTTGTGTCCTCCGGTAAGTGAAACGCTTTTTTCAATGAAATAATGTGACAGTGATTCAAATGGAGGTACTATTCCCTGTGTAGCATTTATCAGTACAATAAACACCCCTACTGATACTAATCCGGAAATAAAAACATCTCTTGTCAGGTTTGCTTTAGAGAGCTTTTCCCTGAATGTTTGCGGTATCCTTACAATAACAAGCAGGAATATAATAGTAGTCAGTGTTTCTACAAGTATCTGGGTTAATGCCAAGTCTGGTGCCTTTAAATAGATAAATAGAAGGCTTACCATATATCCCAGAGAAGATAGTGCTATAATTGCAGGGATATATTTTGGCAAAACCGTAGCTGCTATTGCTGCAACCACCATTAACAACATCAGCAATGCTTCATAAGGATTTACATCAAAATTCAGGGTCTGAGGTATCAGGTCTCCTGAAAGAACTATCAAAGGAATCATTATCAGGGCTATCGTTAAAATTAAAAGCGCATTGATGTATGTTTTGACAAAACCCGGTTGTACAAATGAGGATACCTTGTAAGCGTTTGTCCTTGCATTATTTACTATCGCATCATAGTAATAATTGACACTTATCCAGGGATAGGATGCATTTAACCTATCTTGCCATGATGCAAGTGATTCGTATTTTGTATATATAAGCAAACCGAGTACAAAAGTGATTATTGTCATCATAAAAGCAGGGGTAAATCCATGCCAGTGGGTTACATGTAGATGCGCTGTTTCAAGGAGTATTCCTGAGGTTGCCGGTTCTATTATATTATGCACCGGTATTGAAGGAACCAGTCCGAACAAGATAACAAGAACTGAAAGCAAACCTGCCGGTATCAACATTACATAGGGTGCTTCATGGATATGATGAGGAAGGAATTCATCCTTACGTTTTCCAAGAAATATCCCATCTATCAGTTTTATAGAATAGGCAAATGTCAACACCCCACCTACAACAGCAATTGCGGGAACGATTATGCTGAATGGGAATCCAAGTGCTGCACCCATTTCTACAGAAGATTTATAAAACATTTCCTTGCTCAAAAACCCGTTCAATGGAGGAATACCCGCCATTGCCAGTGCTCCGATAGAGGCAACAATAAAGGTTAACGGCATTTCATGTCTTAAACCTCCCAGTTTTCGGATGTCTCTTGTTGCAGCTTCATGTGCTACTATACCTGCTACAAGAAACAGACAGGCTTTAAATGTAGCATGATTTAACAGATGAAATGTCGCTGCAGCAACTCCTATGCCAGGTTCATGATAGGTCGTATAACCATACATGGTTACAAGGTAAGCGAGCTGGCTGATAGTAGAAAATGCAAGTATCCCTTTAATGTCGTTTTGTCGAAATGCCAGAAAACCTGCAAGTACCATAGTAGCCATACCAGTACCTGAAACCAGTAAAAACCATGCTTCAGTTCCTGAAAATATCGGATGGATACGAGCAATGAGGAATACGCCCGCCTTAACCATTGTAGCCGAGTGAAGAAAAGCACTTACCGGCGTAGGTGCTTCCATTGCGTTTGGCAGCCAGATATAAAAAGGACCCTGTGCCGATTTGGCAGCAGCTCCTATAAATATAAAAATTAGAGTTACAAGGAATAAATCATGGTTTTTTATGTTTTCTATCATTGATGAATCATGAAGAATAGTTGGGATGTCAAAAGTACCGGTTATTGAATGTAATATTAAAAAACCGATAAACATTATAAGTCCACCGGCAGCAGTAATAATCAGTGACTTTGTTGCACCATATATAGATAGAGGTCTGTGCCTCCAGAATCCTATCAACAAAAAAGATGTAATACTTGTAAGTTCCCAGAAAATAAAAAGCTGGATGGTATTGGCTGAAAAAACCATTCCTATCATGGAACCCATAAACAAAAGAAGGTATTGATAGTATCTTGAAAGGTCTTCTTTATGAGACATATACCCATTGGAATATGACATTATGATTATGCCTATTCCTGATGCTATCAATCCAATCAAAAGACTTAATCCATCTATATAGACACTGAATTCTACTCCTACAGAAGGCAGCCAGGAAACCGCGCCTGTGAAAGTATCACCATGAATTACAACAGGAGCAACATATGCAATCAGCAAAAAGCTTACAAACGCCATTGCTGATGCGAACCATCCCACCCTATGTCTCAGGATTTTTTGTGCTAAAGGGACTGTTGCTGCGGATAAAAATGGTAAAAAGATTGCAAGCGCGATTACCGTAAATGAATTCATGCACATCCAGATACATTTTCAAATATATAACTGTTTTTAATTAAGAATTAATATATAGATATACACGATAATCCTATCATTAAAAAGTTTAAAAAATAGCTAAAAATAGATTATTTAAAACGAAATATCAATAATATATTTATCTAAAAGATAGGTGGGCGATAGATAACCACACCCACTGCATATTAATCAGCTAATATCAATGGCTACCTTCTGATCGGTGTCTGTTTTATCAAATATAATCTCAAGGACACCATTTTTGAATGTAGCACTGGCACTATTTGGGTCAACCTTTACAGGAAATTCAACTATTTCTGAATAATTGGATTCACCTTTTGTTGCTGTGATTTCAACTGTCCATTCAGTTGAGTGAAGGTTAATGTCCTCTTTTTCAACCCCTGGCATTTCCGCAACCACGTATACATGGTCATCAGATTCCATGACATCAATAAGTGGTTTTCTTTCATCAATGCTTACCGGTTTTACGTCAGTGGTTTCATTTTCATATTCAGTGTAATCTTCATTAAAATCTTCAGTAGAGAAATTACCAAAACTGCGGATTTCCGGGTCTTCACCTGGTTTTCGAGTGATAGAGAATCCATAGACATATGGCTGTTCTGATGGGTCATCCATGTTTACACCCAGTTTATCAATCATATGCTCGATCATATCTTCTATGTTTTCAAATGATTCTGACCCAAAGAACTCTTCAAACCAATTTCGCCTTCGTCTTTTATCTGTCATAGAGTAACACTCATGTGGTTTAGTTCTATAATATACAAAGTGATTGTATTATAGTTGATATTAATTCTTTGGTTTATACAAAACCTATATTATATTTCTAAGATTTTACTCCTTTATATAATATTCCCCTTACAAAAACATTCAAGATTTAGTACAACAGTTGTTTAAATCTTTAATAAAAATGCTATTTGTTCTTATTTCAATTTTCCCCCTGTAAAACAAATCAAAGAAAATTACATTAATAGATAGACCAAATAACTAACGCTATTATAAAAATATCAATATAGGAGAAGAGAATTATACAAAACCAGCTAAAAACTACTTATAACAAACAGGAACAAATATAGGAGGAGGTTTTGAGATTCAAGAAGATAAAATCGACAGCAATCAAATGTTTCATTCAAAAGGTCAAGGGAGTGTAAAAAAACCAAGTGAAAAAAATATAGTATACTTTATAAGTAAAATATATAAGAATTGATAACAGAAAATATAATCAATTAATCAATTATATTCATCATGGAGATTGTTATGGTAAAAAGAACCGAAACGATATACCTAAATTATGATAAAAACCTTAGCTGGTTGTGTCATATTTCCAAGAACTTATACAACCAGGCAAACTTCATAGTTAAACAATCTCTAAATGATGAAGGTGATTGGGTAAGATACGAAGAACTAAATAAACAGTTAAAAGGTACTGAAAATTATTCTGTTTTACCCACACAAACAGCACAACAGACACTAAAACTGATGGATAAAAACTGGAAATCTTTCTTCCAATCAATTAAAGACTGGGAAAAGAACCCAGAAAATTACTATTCAAAACCCAACCCACCAAAATATAAAAAGAAAAATGGCGAAAATATTCTCACTTTCACGAACCAACAGTGTAAGATAAAAAACGGAGTCCTCAAGTTACCGAAGAAAACGAACCTGCAAGTAGAAACTCGTCTTACAGATGACACTAAACTAAATCAAGTTCGAATTATTCCTATGGGTGTTGGTTATAAGTGTGAAATTGTTTACGAGAAGGATTTAGAAACACCAGATCCAAACGAAGAAAACATCGCCAGTATCGATTTGGGGATTAATAATATCGTCACTATGGTGAATAATATCGGTGAAAAACCGATTGTTATTAAGGGCGGAGTCGCAAAATCAATAAACCAGTTCTACAACAAAAAATACTGGAAAACTAAAATCCATTTATGATAAATTAGGCATCAAAAATAGCAAAAAACTAAAAAAACTATACCATAAATATAAAATGAAAATCAATGACTTCTTCCATAAAGCAAGTAAAAGGATTGTTGATTTTTGTGTCAAACACAACATCGGCACACTAGTCATTGGATATAACGAAGGGTGGAAACAAGAAGTGTATATGGGTAAGCGCAATAACCAAAAGTTTACACAGATTCCATTTCATAGACTTCTTGAACAACTAAAATACAAAGCCGAAGATGTTGGATTGAAAGTGATTGAGCAAGAAGAATCCTATACATCGAAGTGTTCGTTCCTCGATGGTGAACCAGTTGTGAGAAGGACTTCTTATATTGGTAAAAGAATTAAAAAAGGGCTTTTCCAATCATCTAACGGCACTATAATCAATGCCGATGTAAATGGTGCCTATAATATTATGAAAAAAGCAATCCCTGATTTAGATGGGATAGAGGGTGTAGCGTTACACCCGGTGAGTATATCTCACGAATGTAACTGATAATAAAATTAGTTATCTAATGTTACTAAGTTTATCAATTACAATGACGTAGTTTCCAGTAAAACAAAAGGTATGTGTGAATGCCCAAAATGTGGGTACGAACATCCTCACCGAGTAGGGTCACCATGTAAACGTACATCATGTCCTGAATGCGGTACATACATGGCTCGTATCAACTAAATTTAAAAATTACACAATACTGTTATAATATACAACCACGTTATAAATTTTAGAACTGAACAAATATTGCACACGTTTGTATTTTATATCAGGAAAACCATAATGATGAATTGTGAAGATTATAAAGTAGGGGTGAACTAATACAAGGGCATCTATGTTTCCTCTTTCATTCTCCTTCATAGATGCCCAAATTCTGCACATGAAGATAAATCTAAAAGAAGCTCTTTTACAGGAAAATGTTGGAGGAGTTGACCTCTATGCTCGTGCTTTAATAGGTAGTATAGCCACAATCGCACTTGCCATGGATCTTGTCGAAACATACCCATGGAACTGGGTAACAGCTCTTATAGCTCTTGCCGGTTTGTTTACTGCAATGACCCGACACTGCACACCATATTCATTTATCGGATTCAGTACAGTAAGAAAATGAAGGCTATATACAAATATTTTTATAGCTTAGAACCTTTTCAAATTTTGTAAAAAACAACTCATACTCTGGTGCAAAGTCCTGAATATGTAAATGATGAGGTGAAGAAAAATTCGAACTATTTCAAGAGATGAAACATTTATATATGTAGTTATACCCGCAACAATTATTCTTGTACTAATATCAGTGGCTATGGTAGTATCAATACTTGGAAACGTTTGAATATCACGATTTTTTAAATCCAAGGAGTCTGAACGATAATACAAACACAATATAAATTATAACTGCTGAAATAAAAAATGTTCCAGTACTCAAGTAACCATATAAAAACCCACCAAATATTAAGCCTGCAATACTTGCTAGACTCATAAAACTTCCAGCAAATCCCTGAACAGCTCCCTGATATTTTGGCCCCGCAAATTTTGAAAGAATGGAAAGCACCGATGGCCACATCAACCCATTACCTACAGCAAAGAAAATAGCAGCAATGTATGTTAATATTTCACTTCCTGTTACCAGTAAAAGGAAATTAATCCCAAGCACAAAACTGCCTATAACCACAAGAAAACTATCAGAGTAAACCTTAGCCGCATTACTAAACACCGGACCCTCTACAAACATCATCATAGAACTTAGGACTGTAAAATATAAACCCATATCAGAAACCTGCCATTCGAGCAAATTGAGCGCATGTAACGGGAATGCTGTATAAAATATGTTAAACCCCAAAAATATGAGAAAATAGAGCAAAAGTACATAGGGTATATGATTAATTTTTAAAATACGCTTAAAACCTATCTTTTCAACTTTCTCTCCGCCAGATGAATAAACACCGCATTCCCTTTGCTCATAACCAAATACATCTTTAAGGTTTGTTTTGTCTTCAAACTGGTAAACACATTTTCTGGATTCTGGTACTATAAATAGTATCACTAACGTACCAATGAAAGAGATAATTATCGCTGCAAAAACCGGCGAAAGGTACTGATAGGATATAGCACTTAATATACTCGCAAGAGCCGGACCCACAATAAGACCAAGATTGGTAGTTACCGACATCCACCCATAGTTTTTACTTCTATCTTCTTCACTGGTTATATCTGCAAGGTATGCATTTGCAACAGAAACATTTCCCCCGGTTATGCCGTCAAGAGCCCTTGCAACAAAAAGTATTAAAAGAGGTACAGTCAGGTTAAAACTTCCCAGAATATTGTTATCTATTTCCATCAGGGTAGTTATGGGTATCAACAACGCTATTAAAAATATAAACCACGAAAGCAGTGTTCCAAGCTGGCTCAAAAATAGTATTTTTTTTCTCCCATAAATGTCAGACCAGCGCCCGAGTACCGGAGCCCCAACCAACTGGAATACAGGATACGTTGCCCCTATTATACCATAAATTATAGAGTTACCACCAAACCTGTCAACCAGAAAAACCAGAAAAGGCAAAACTATGCTAAACCCAAGTGTACCAATAAAATTGACCATTAGAAGCGGTAATAAAGATATACCTGAACCCCTTCTCCCAAGCATCAAATTTATGGTATTGATTTCCAGTTTAGTAAATGTTTGTAAATAGATAAAAATCAGAAGTTTCTGGTATGGAAACTGTCTGACTTAAAAGCTCATATCAAAGGATTCTTCAAAACGTTTTTTGAAATCTTCTATTTCAAAATAATGGTTCTGGGTTCCCTGATGTTCAATTTTTATAGCACCCATCAAAGACGCGATTCTTCCGGTGGTTTCCCAGTCAAGGTCGTTTGTCAGACCATAGAGCAATCCTGCCCGGTACGCATCACCACAGCCAGTTGGGTCTTTTAATTCTTTTGGCTCGGCTGCAGGAACATGAATTACTTCATCATCGGTATAGATTAATGAACCTTCAGGACCCTTTGTAATAATCAGTGCATCAAGATATGTGGCAATTTCCTCTTTGTTTTTACCAGTACGGTCACTTATCAGTTGCCATTCATAATCATTAACTGTCAACCATGTTGCCTTATCGATAAAGTCCATGAGTTCTTCTCCGTTAAACATTGGAAGACCCTGCCCGGGGTCAAATATGAAAGGTATCCCTGCATGAACAAACTCTGATGCGTGCTGAACCATCCCGTCTCTGCCATCAGGTGCTACAATTCCTACGGTAGGGTCGTTAGCATCAAGCACCGAATTATGATGTGAATAATTCATAGCCCCGGGATGGAAAGCTGTTATCTGATTGTCATCCATATCTGTTGTTATAAACGCCTGTGCAGTAAATGTTTCATTTAATACTGTGACATGTTCCCGACTGATGTTTTGGTCATCCATCCACTGAGAATAAGGGTCAAAATCCGCACCTACAGTACCCATTGGAAGTGGGTCTCCGCCAAGTAGTTTGAGGTTATAGGCTATATTTCCTGCACATCCTCCGAATTCACGACGTAATTCCGGTACAAGGAAAGATACATTTAATATATGCACTTTATCCGGTAATATATGGTTTTTGAACTGGTCATTAAATACCATGATGTTATCAAAGGCAAATGAACCGCAAATTAAAGCTTTATCCATTGTTTTTACTCCTATTTATGCTTTATATTTAGATTTATAGATGTATTTTATATAAAAAATAAATAAAACAGGGTATTATCATTATTCCTTACGGAAATGGAATATTCCCCATGTTAGGTATCCGCTGTTACCACCGTTTACCCAGTGCTGGAGTCCTTGTTTCATATTATTGATGTATTCCTGACTGACTACATTAGATAGTTCGTCTTCTCTTCTTTTAGTCTCTTTTAATACTCTACCGTAATGGGTTGGCAGCTGAGATGTATGTTCTTCAAATTCTATCTCTTTCATACCGTATTTTTTGGCAGATTCCCGATAGAATCCCGGAGATCCGAGTGATTCCAGATGTATACGGTCAAGAATTGGCTGTAATACTCCTTCTGGACAGTCATCAGTTTGCATTGGGTCTGTGAATATGAAGTCGCCACCACTTTTCAGAACACGGGCAACTTCTTTTATAACCTGTTCACGTTCACCGCTGTGCAGTATTGAATCCTGAGACCACACTACATCAAATGAATCATCTGGATAAGGTAGATTTTCAAAACTACCGTCAACCACTGTTATCAGATGGTCAAGTGCCTGTTCCTCATTCATTTTGCGGTCACGTTCGTTTTCCACTTCACTAAGATTTAGAGCAACTACCTGACATCCATTGTTTCTGGCAAGATATCTGGCAGCTCCACCATAGCCTGCACCTATATCCAAAATTTTACTATTTTTGTTCAAGTTGTTTATTTTAGATGCCATCCTCTCAACTGTACGACGACTGGCATCAAATATTGGCTCATCTTCTGATTGATAAAGACCGACATGAATGTCTTCACCACCCCAGATGGTGAAATAGAAGTTATCGGCATCATTACTGTTATAATATTCCTGTGCTTTATCTACTGCTGTTTTTCCACTTTCTGACATAGTTATTACATCTCCTCATCTTCTTTGTATTCTTTTTCAGCAACATGAAGGAAGAAATCGGGTTCATTTTCCTTGTACGTCTCTTTAAAATCCCCAAGAGTTTTTATTTCTTGGAATCCGACCTCATGCAGAAGTCTTCTTGTGTAATCTTTTCTCAATGGAAACATGTTGAGATAGTAGACTGAGTTGTCCAAGAACTCGTATCTAAACCTTGCAAGCCCTTCATCGACGTGTTCGGGATACACTGAAACACTGTCTCCACAGTAATAATGAGCGTGTTTGCTTGAGTATCCCTGGTCGAGTATAGAGTCATAATTACGCTGGTCAAGTAACAGTACACCGTCGTGTTTTAACAGTGCATAGAATTCAGCCAGTGCCTTCCTTCTGTCGCGTTCATTAAAAAGATGTGTGAATGAATTACCAAGACATAGTATGGCATCAAACTCTTCATGTATATCTTTATTCATCCATCTCCAGTCAGCCTGTACAGTACGCATCAGGTAACCGTATTGCCTGGCGTTTTCAAAGGCTTTGACAAGCATTTCAGGGCTACCGTCTGCACTTACAACTTCAAAACCTGCCTGTAACAACCGCACGGAGTTGAAACCTGTCCCTGTAGCAACATCAAGAACCTTTTTGACTCCTCTTTCTTTCAATATGTTTATTATGGTGTTGCCTTCGCCTTTAGCCCGGCTCTCCCAGTCAATGAGTTCATCCCATTTATCGACGAATCCGGGAACATATTCATCCTGATAATGGTCTGATTCCCTTACTGAAGTTGGTTTTTCTCCAAAATCCTGCTCTTTAGATTCCTGTTCTGTAGATTTATCCATATATATCCTCCTTTGTTTATTTATTTTTTTAATTAACTAATTTTATAAGTTTTGATAATAATTGATTTATTAATACCACATTAATTTGCCATAATGCAGAATGTTTTAAGTAGAAATAGGGAGGGTCCTACCCCTCATTGCAACCCTCCTTACAAAAACATCCACAAATCTATAGTTTAGTACCGATAATGATCCGGTTTATGCGGTCCATCAACAGGGAAACCGATATATTCAGCCTGTTCCTGTGTCATCTTGGTTAGTTTTGCTCCAAGTTTGTCAAGATGCAACCTTGCAACTTCTTCATCCAGTACTTTTGGTAATCGATAGACTCCGATATCCTTTGGATTCTCCCAGAGGTCTATCTGTGCAAGTGTCTGATTTGTGAAACTGTTTGACATCACAAAGCTTGGATGACCTGTTGCAAGTCCGAGGTTGACAAGTCTACCTTCTGCAAGCATATAAATTGAATGACCGTCTGGGAATTCATATTTATCTACCTGCGGCTTGATTTCAACTTTTTCTACATTATTCATTTTGTTTAATTCATCAACCTGGATTTCGTTGTCAAAGTGGCCTATGTTACAGACAATTGCCTGATCTTTCATCTTTGACATGTGGTCGGTTGTAATAACATCACGATTTCCTGTAGTTGTTACATAAATATCTCCGTATGGGAGTGCATCCTCTACAGTCATAACAGAATATCCTTCCATTAATGCCTGAAGTGCACATATTGGGTCACTTTCAGTAACAATTACTCTTGCCTTATGGTTGGCAAGTGCTTCAGCGGAACCTTTACCTACATCTCCATATCCACAGACTACAGCAACCTTACCTGCAACCATTACATCAGTACCACGTTTTATGGCATCTACAAGTGATTCTCTGCATCCATAGATGTTGTCAAACTTGCTTTTTGTAACAGAGTCGTTGACATTTATAGCAGGAACAAGAAGTTCTCCGTCTTTTTCCCAGTGATATAACCTGTGAACACCGGTGGTTGTCTCTTCTGAAACACCCTTCCATTCAGCAACTGCTTTATGCCAAAATTGTGGGTCTTCAGCCTGTGAATCTTTCAGTATTTTGTTTTGAGCCATCAGGTCTTTGTTTTCTGTTGGTTCATCAAGGATAGATGGATTGTCTTCTGCTTCATATCCACGATGCATCATCAGGGTTGCATCTCCACCATCATCCACTATAAGATGTGGACCTTTGCCATCTGACCATGTTAATGCCTGTTTGGTGCACCACCAGTATTCATCAACGGTTTCACCTTTCCAGGCAAAAACAGGGATACCTTCCGCTGCTATCGCAGCTGCAGCTTCATCCTGGGTTGAGAATATATTACATGATGCCCAGCGTACATCAGCACCGAGTTCAACCAGTGTTTCAATAAGGACAGCAGTCTGAACAGTCATATGAAGACTGCCGCTAACACGTGCTCCTTTAAGTGGTTTTTGAGGACCATATTTTTCACGTGTAGCTATAAGCCCTGGCATTTCCTTTTCAGCCATATTTATTTGCTTACGGCCTAATTCAGCCAGACCTATATCTTTAATCTTGTAATCATTATTTGTCATTTTTTCACCGTAGTTAATCCTATTTTTCTTAATTTTTGTCCAAATCTTGTCCGGTTTGAACCGGTGATGATTGTTATTTAAATTATAATCATTTTACAACGTTGAGATTGAATTTTTCTCTCAGACTATCCACTTTGTCAAGCTGTTCCCATGGGAATATGTCCCTGCCAAAATGACCGTATGTAGATGCTTCCCTGTATGACCAACCTTTTGGATTCAACAATTCAAGGTCATCTATCAGGGCTGCTGGTCTGAAATCAAATATTTCACCAGATTCCAGTACATCCTGGATTTCCTGATCTTCTACCACTCCTGTACCATAGGTATCAACGTTTATACTGAGCGGTTTGGCAACACCTATTGCATATGCAACCTGGATTTCACATTTATCAGCAAGACCTGCTGCTACAATATTTTTGGCTGCATGTCTTGCATAGTATGCTGCTGAACGGTCGACCTTGGATGGATCTTTACCAGAGAAAGCACCTCCTCCATGACTGCCTACTCCACCATAGGTATCAACAATTATTTTACGGCCGGTAAGCCCTGCATCTGCATAAGGACCGCCAAGAACAAATGAACCTGTTGGATTGATGAAATATTCTGTATCAGACCTCAGCAATCCTGTAGGTTCAAGAACATCATTAACAAGGTCTACTATGTCGTTACGTACTTTTTCAAGCGGTACATCATCTGTCTGCTGAGATACGACTACCGTTGTTATATGATCTGGTTTCCCGTTTACATATTTTATTGACACCTGTGATTTAGAATCCGGTCTTAGATAAGACAGCTTACCTTCTTTACGGACAGTATCAAGATACTGCAGTAATCTGTGACTATATGCAATTGGAGCAGGCATAAATTCAGGGGTTTCATTGGTGGCGTAACCAAACATCATTCCTTGGTCACCTGCACCCTGATCTTCATACAATCCCATACCTTCAGTTACACCCATTGATATATCAGGGGATTGTTCATGAATCTTTGACATATATTCAAAGGACTGGTCCCAGAAAAGAAGGTCTTCACAGTCATATCCGATATCCCTTACTATATCACGTGCTATATTTTCTGTGTTTATCTGGTCCATTCCTTTACAGGTTATTTCACCTGCATTTATCAAAAGGTCATGTGCAACAAGTGTTTCACATGCTACACGGCTGTCCTTATCGGCTGCCAGACATGCATCCAAAACTGCATCTGATACCTGGTCACACACTTTATCTGGATGTCCAGAGCCGACTGCTTCTGAGGTGAATACGTGGTCATATTTGAGTTTGCTCATATTTTACACTCCTATTTTTTGATTCATAGTTCCGAGTGAACGGAAAAAATAAAACGTTAGAACGTATACTTATCAATTATATTATCAATGATTATTACGAACTGGTATCTCCATCCTTAAAACTATGTTTATAAGAAAAGTCCCTTACGAATGAAGATTCATTTTCCGTCATCAAAATAGTTATTCCACCATAGTTGAAATGTTTATTATAATTTTGTATATTGATTTTTTATACATACCATTTAATTAATTATAACATTCTCCAATACGAGTTCATAATATATAAGTGTTACTGAAAATACAGGCATTTAGAATTCCTCATGTCCAAAATAAAAGTTTACAAAGGCTTAATTTCAAAAATAAGGGATTCTAATAGCTTTTTTAGATACCAAATTAAATCAAATAATATTAAGTTATATATCATATATGTTAGTTATCACAAATAAGTGTTACTATTAACCCTGTAAAAAATTTACAATCCGATTTAAATTACCGAATAAAGCATTGAAGCAACACCTATAAGAAGTGGTTCCATAACCAAATCAACATCATAATCATTTCCCAACTCTGGACTGAGTCCACATGGAATTCCGGGAGTTGACACAAGGCATCTTTCTGATATCATATCTTTTGTAATGGTATTTTCATTGGGAGTGGCTTCAAAAACCATACAGAACTTTTTACCATCCCTGTGGATATCGTACGGATGTACCCCCAATTCCTGTACAGCACTATTAAGAGCCTCATTATCCGGGTCATATGCATAAACATTAAAACCTTTTCTTATCAGATGCGATGCTCCTGCATACCCCACCTTACCAAGACCTATAACAAGAATATCCTTGGTATCTGCATATTTACATCTGGATGCTATTTCTGCATAAATCACTCCTGTACAGACATGATTAGTTGCAATTTTACCGTTTCGGAGATTGTGAGCAATGAAAACATAATCATCCGCCATCAATAAAATATCTGCATTTTGGTTGACAGCCTCATAATATCCGGCAACATCAGTGTGATTTGTAATAAATCCATCCAGTTTCAGATAATTTGTTATTGTAAAGAGAGATTCTGCAAAATTATCAATAATTCCATTGCCTGCTGTTATGGGTATAATTCCGATTTTTTCATTTCCAAGCCTTGTATTATATACCGATTCACAGATATCCCTTATCCCTTGACCAGTAGCCCTTTTGATAATGTCATTATTTTTTTCAAATTGTCTGGATACATTGTACAAATCATCTGGTGTTAATAACGTCATATTTACTGCCCCATTATATAATTACATTTTAAAACCTGATGGGTTTCTTTTATAATCGAATATCCCATATCTCTTAAATCTTTTACAGTTGATTCATCACCGCCCCACATTACCAGTGTAAAAGCCGGATTACTTCCACTACATTTGAATATTTCCAACCCATTGGAACAATAAAACTGTGAATATTCTGTAGCATTGGACAATATTTGTTCATCTACAGGAACCAAATCCCCACCGCTTAGCATTACGTGTTCAAGCGTACAATAATTTTCTTGGATTTTACCATTAATTTCCCAGATATCGCCATAAAAAGCCTGCATTAAAAGATTCAAAAGATTGATTCCTGTTGAATGATAAACCACTATAGGCGTTTGACTCGGGAAACGGGCATCAATTTCAATAACTCTTAAATCATCAGGATTTTTTATAGCTTCCACATCCATTATACCTTTCAGTCCAAGGTTTGAAGCAAGTTTGTAGGCTATTTTCCTAAATTCAATATCATGTTCCAGGGGTGTGACCATGTGGCAGTCGTATTTTTCATCAATATGGACTATGGTTTCCTTTACAACCGCAAAATTTGTCCCGTCTCCTACTACTTCAAGAGATACTACATCACCTTCAATAAATTCCTCGATAATTTTCAGTTCATCTGTTTTAGAGTCCAGATATTTATTATCATGGATTATGGATACTCCTATACTGCTACTCTCAGAAAGTGGTTTTATAATACACGGTAATTTACATGGATAATCCTTTGGTGTCGGTATATTAATTGACTTGAAATATTGTTTGGACTTCTGTTTATCACTGCTTATACGATAGGCATTAAAATCAAAAAGTAGAGGACAGTACAGGTTATTTACGATATTTTCCAAAAAGTTAATTGTTGATTGATTTTCATTTACCGGAAGTATTGCATCAACATTGTGGGATATATCGACAAGTTTTTCAGGGTTTTCTATGATGTCAAAATTATAAAATTCATCCACCAAATCTCTTATAAGAGGTTTTTCATGCCTGTCTATCAATAAAACCTTCATTCCCGATTTTTTGGCAAGATAGGTTACTTCAAATCCCTGAAGTTTACCGCCTATTATAGCAATAGTATTCATTTTTTTATAAACCGATTATTTGATTGAATTCGGATTGTTTTGCAGGTTCCATTCCCATAGTCTTTAAACGGGACACAACATTTTCCACATTTCTGTTTCTCTTTTCCAAATCTCTATCGTAGTTTACAACTCCTTCAAGAGTTGTATTGGATGGTATTATTGAAGTTACAACATTGGCTCCTGAATTAAGTCTTTTAACCATGCCATCGATTCCTTCTATATCAAGAGATGCAGGTATCAACTTGTCGGGAAACATTAATCTCAGTATTGATATAATCTTTAATTCCTGCTCACTGGAAGACTGTCTCTGATTTTCAAGTGGTGTTCCTTCCTGAGGGGTAAAAGTCATTGCTCGGACCATATCAGGGTTATTATTTTCCATACCCCTTAATGATTTTATAAGAGATTCAATGTCCGGCTCTATTCCTGATAGAATTCCATCCTCTACACAAAAACCTATTTTTTTGGCAAATTTTCTGGCATTAATACGGTCTCTAAATGACTGACCCACTCTTATTCTCTCATATAGGTCTTTATCATACGTTTCCTGATAAAGTGCAAGAAAATCAGCGCCAGAATTATAAAGATTTTCCAGAGTATCATTGTCCACTACACCGGGTGATACCATAATGGGCAAATCCAGTTCATTTTTAACATTTTTCACAATATCAACAAGTAGATGAGGGTTGTTATGATAATACGGATCTTCGCCCATTGTCAGGTCTACCATATGAATCTGTTTACCTTTAAAAGATGAACAAATTCTAAGAATTTCATCAGTACTTAAACGATACCTGGAAATGTTGTTTAATTTATTATAATAGCAAAATGAGCATTCATTTTTGCAGTATGTTGAAAAATAGATGAAACTATACAAAAACACCTTATTACCAGTGAATTTGTCCCTGACAATTCTTGACACCTGATATAATTTATCAAGTTCTTTATGGTTTTCAGTAGATAACAGATGTTTTATTTCAGAATCCGATAAACCTCTGCCGTTTATTATATCCTGCACAAATTCATTAAGGTCATAATTATCCATATTTTCAAACAAAAGGTTCACCTTGTACCTTAATCCATAGTATCGCTTAAGCAATGATATAGTTATAATGATTTCATACGATTTATTTTCACATGAATTATATACAACTTTCTGACATATTCATCATTATATTTTAATTCTGCTATACGAATAAATATAGTGATAGTATATTGATAAAGCACAAATCTTATATAACAACTTGGAAGACATTTTTTTATTATGAGCATCAAGCTTTACAACTCGCTCACCAATAAAGTTGAATCCTTTATCCCGGTAGATGACAAGTTTGTAAGGATGTATAACTGCGGTCCTACCGTATATGGCAGGGTACATATAGGAAATATACGAAGTTTTTTGATGGCAGACCTGCTCAAACGTTTTTTAAATCTTGAAGGTTATCAGGTTAGACAGGCTATGAATATTACAGATGTCGGTCATATGACATCTGATTCTGATGAAGGTGAAGACAAACTACAGGTTGCTGCCGATAAAGAAAAACTTGACCCTTGGAAAATTGCAGACAAATATAAGCAATTGTTTATAGATGACCTGAATAAACTGAATATAGATGATGCAGATGTTTATCCTCGTGCAACCCAGCATATTAATGAAATGATAGAGGTAATTAAAAAACTCATAGATAATGGATATGCATATGTTTCAGGTGGAAATGTCTATTTTGATATAACCAAATTTCCTGAATATGGAAAACTCTCAGGAAATGTTCTGGAAAAATTACAATCCCAAGAACGTGCTGTATACGACCCCTACAAACGCAACCCTCAGGATTTTGTTCTCTGGTTTTCGCATTCCAAATACAAAAACCACATCATGAACTGGGATTCTCCATGGGGCGAGGGATACCCCGGATGGCATATTGAATGTTCAGCAATGGCGTTGAAATATCTCACAGATGCATTCAATAAACATTTTGATTCTGAAAAATCCACTACAATTGACATTCATACAGGCGGAGAAGATAACAAATTTCCACACCATGAATGTGAAATAGCCCAGAGTGAAGGTGCTACAGGACAGAAATTTGTCAATTACTGGATGCATGTAACCCATCTTCTGGTAGAAGGAGACAAAATGTCAAAATCTTTAAACAATATTTATACTCTCCCAGACATCCTCAATCAGGGATATAAACCAGAAGCGGTACGTTATGTTCTGCTTACTACCCATTACCGACAAAAACTCAATTTTACTTTTAAAAATCTACAGGCATCACAGAATGCCATTGACAGACTGCAGGAATTAATATTTAACCTGAAACATATAGGAAATGAATCAGGTGATTTTGAAGCTGAAAAATTTGCAGAAAAGGTTAAAGACGACTTTATCAAAGAACTGGAAAACGACCTGAATATAGCAGGAGCAATCGGTGTTCTTTTTGAAGCAGTAAAAACCATTAATAAATCCCTTACAAATATCGGACAACAGGAAGCAGATATATTATTGGATATGCTCAAAGATGTAGATAAAGTGCTGGGAGTACTGGATTTTAGTGAACAGGCACCCCTTGAAAAAGAAATACAGGAACTTATAGAACAAAGAGATAGAGCAAGGGATTCAAAAGATTTTGCTACTGCTGACAAAATACGTGATAATCTAAAAAAACGCGGCATCCACCTTATTGATACTCCAGAAGGAACAATCTGGAAACGTGAACAATGACCAGCAATCAAACATCGGTTGTATGGGTTTATAATAATCAATTTTAAATAATTATTTGATTTATTAACGTTTCAAGTTTTATAACAATATACATCAATAGAGAAGGATATGATGCCAGAGTTTCATCTAGTAAGTGAAGAAGACATTCGCAGTGGGAAAACAACTGATATTTATTTTGAGAATATAATGGAGATTTTTAACAAGAAAGGTGTTGGCAATGAGAATGTAGTTGCTGAATTTACTGCTTCCTCATTACCGGATGAATGGAGATGGGGAGTATTTGCAGGACTGGATGAAGTCTTGTGTCTGCTCGAAGGTAAAAACGTTGATATTTATGCCTTACCCGAAGGTACTGTTTTTAGGCATCAGGATACAGAAGGTGTAAATACACCCGTCATGTTTATTGAAGGGTCATACAAAAAATTCTGCATTTACGAAACCCCCATACTTGGATTAATCTGCCACCCATCAGGCGTTGCTACAAAATCAGCAAGGGTTAAAAAGGCAGCTAAAAGTTGTGATGTGATGTCTTTTGGAATACGGAGGATGCATCCCGGTATAGCCCCAGTTATAGACCGTGCCGCCTATATCGGAGGATGTGATTCCGTTTCCTGCATAGCCGGTGCTGAGGAAGTAGGTATTGAACCCAAGGGAACAATGCCTCATGCCCTTAGTATTATATTTGGAGATCCAAAAAAGGCATACAAAGCATTTGATGATGTATTATCAAAAGACATCGCCAGAATAGCACTTGTTGATACATATTATGATGAGACTATAGAATCTTTTATGGCAGCCGAAGCAATGGGAGAAAACCTTTACGGAATCCGACTTGACACTCCTACATCAAGAAGAGGAAATCTGAAAAAGATTGCACAGGAAATAAAATGGGAACTGAAATGTAGAGGAGTGGATGCAAGAATTATTGCATCAGGTGGAATTAATGAATACACAATCCCAGAATTAAGAAAAGCTGGTGTTGATGGTTTTGGAGTTGGCACCACTATATCAAATGCTGATACCATCGATTTTTCAATGGATATTGTTGAAATGGATGGAAAACCTTCTGCAAAAAGAGGGAAGTTCAGCGAGAAAAAACAGGCATACCGCTGTCCTGAATGTATGACATACAAAACAAAGTTATGGAACAAAGAGGATATACCGGTCTGTAAATGCGGAAATAAAATGGTACCCATGCTGCAGAAATTCATGGAAAACGGTAAGATTCTGGATGATTACCCATCAGCACTGGACTTGAAAACAAACGTTACCAATCAATTACAAAAACTTGAAGCCGACTGGTTTAATGATTAAAAATAATTATCACATTTTAATCCTCTGTGATATGAGTAGTTACATTTGATATACCGTCAAAATAATTCATCAGGTACTGTTTTATACTGTTGGCTATAAAATTCCTGTCTTCTATGAGCAAATCGGATTTGATTTTAACGCC
Organism: Methanohalobium evestigatum Z-7303; assembly: GCF_000196655.1. Lineage (GTDB taxonomy): Archaea > Halobacteriota > Methanosarcinia > Methanosarcinales > Methanosarcinaceae > Methanohalobium > Methanohalobium evestigatum. The sequence goes on from NC_014253.1 coordinate 900,302, forward strand.
AAGTTCAATGCTAACACCCTCCAAAGATTCGGTTATATTTACTTTATAACAATCGGATACAAAATCCAGTGAATTTACTACATAGCATATAGCCAGTTTATTACCCATGGAATAATCATCATTTGAATATGGAACCAGTTTGTATTTCATTTAAAAGACCTTCAATTAAACAAATTAAACTCTTTTATTAAATTCAGTATATCGGATATTGGGCTCTATTAACTTATTGAAAGATAGATAATCATTGATATCCGCTTCAGTTTTCATCCGTGCGATAAAACCGCCCAATTGCGCAGCAATTGTCTCAATGGCTGTACGGACATCAGAGGGAATTTCATCATACAAATGTGAGTATAAATTTAATGCACCCAGAACTTCTCCATTAAAAACCAACGGTATAAGTGCAACTGCACGCAGTTTTTCACTATTTTTTGCTGATTCATCTGATTTGAATGGTATTTCAGAATAGTCCTTGTAAACCGGCTGACCGGTCATTATTATTCTGTTGAGAATGGAATTTGAACCCAGATAAGAAATGCTGGTTACAAAATCGTTTGAGAGACCCACAGATATTATCAAGTTGAGGTCGTTGTTTTCGTCTGCCAGATGAATGCATCCACAATCTACAACTCCTATATCAAGTATTAGCTCCAGTACCTGATTTAAAATTACCTCTGGTTCATCAAATGTATTCAGTAAAAGCGCGATATCGTGTTCTGTATGCAGAATATTTTCAGTATGTTTCCTGTCGGTAATATCAACAATTATCCCCTGATAGGAAACTGGATTACCATCTTTATCCCTCTGGATAAAAGTTCTCTCATCCACCCATCTTATTTCACCCGATTTAGTAACTATCCTGTATTCCTGCGAAAAATCATTATGTCCTTTTTCCCTACGTTTGCAGAGTTCATATTGAACATGTTCAAGGTCATCAGGATATATGATATCCCCATACTGAAGCTTTCCTGTAACAAATTCATCTGGTGTATAACCAAAACGGTTTATGTTGTCCGATACAAATTCAACAGGCCATTTCTCTTCAAGTTTACATTCCGACTTCCACTGAAAAACTATTGCAGGACTATTGTTGATTATCGATTCAAGTTCATCTTTTATTGCAAGTGTTTCCTGGAGTTTTTCTTCTTTCATTTTCTGGTCTGTGATATCTACAATTATACCTAGAAAATGGCTGGGTTTTCCCTTTTCATCAAATTGAACTAACGTTTTTCCATTCACCCATCGGATATTTTTTGATTTGGTCAATATCCGGTATTGCAGAGAAATATTTTTATATCCATAGTTATAATTCCTACTGAATTTTTTCCTTACCTTGCCTGCATCTTCCGGATGTATTATATCAATGTAATTCATCCTGCCGGATATAAAATCCTCTTTTGTGTAACCAAATTGTAGAATGTTTTCTGACACATATTCCACTGGCCAGTTGTATTCAGGTTTCCATAAAAAAACATAAACTGGTGTGTGTGCAACCAGTTTCTTCAAATTTGAACTGTTTTCGGTTGTGGATTTCATATTTAGAATCATATATGGCAGAAATGGATGATAGATATCAGGAATAGTATTCGTTTCTTGCATCTACCAGCGCCTGAACATTTGCAAGCGGTGAATTTGGAGCTATTCCACAGCCAGGTGCCAGGACGTCCACACCATCGTCCATGGCTTTCTTGGCATCTTCCTTAACCTTATCAGGTGTTCCGCCAAGGATAGTAAATGGACTTGAGACATTGCCTACTATACTTGCTCTGTCTCCTACTGTTTCTTTTGCTCCCTTTAGGTCTTTTACTTTTTCTTCCAGACTTAAACCGTCAAAACCTGTATCAGCCATCATATCTATTATAGGTGTCACATTGCCGCAGATATGCAAAACTGTTGGAGCTTTTACTTCTTCTGCAAAACGCTGCAATCTTGGTTTTATACGGTTGTCAAAATCATTGGGACTTAAAAGGTCTGGCGAGGCAACCGGATCGGCTACACAGACTACATCTGCTCCATTATTTACCATACCGTTGGCATATTCTATACAAGCATCAGTTGCAAAATCCATTATAGCATCAAAATTATCCGGTTTTTTTATCGACCATTTCATAAAGCTCTTGGGACTTACAAGGTCTGAAGCAAGGGTTGCAGGTCCTTCAAGACCCGATATTAACGGTACTTCATCTCCATATTTATCCTTAATAATTTTAGAGGATTCAAAAACTGCAGGTATCCTTCCAGTATTATAAAGGTCATCAGGCATTTTGAGGTCACTGATGTCTTTGGGGTAAGGATGATCGGTTATAGAGGGCTGTCTGTTCTTTGTACCCATATTAACCCCGCAGCCAAGTGCTTCAGCAAGCACTGTAAGACAGAATGGATTCCTTATTGCTTCTAAATTCCCCTGTTCATGTGATGCCATTGAAAGGGTTGCCATTTTTTCTGGATCACTGTGTGCATCCGGCCATTCTGCTCCTGTAATATCCATTAGCTCTACAATTGCTGTTTGTGTTACAGATACAGCTGGTTTTTTATCTACTTCCTCTCCCTTAAGAGCATTAATTAATCGTTCATTCATGTTTTTCATTTTCATCGCCTCCTCTGTTCAGATTAAAAAGTAAAAATTGAATGAGGTTAAGATTAGATTGGAGCAATTGTCCTTCCATATACCTCATTCAATATCATCGCCAGCGCTGTATAAATACCTGCAAGCCCGGAGATTGCTCCAATGTATCCACCTATCGTTGTCATCATAGCAACTCCTGCATTGCCTATGGCAAGAGTGATGAACAGCAGGAACAATGTTCCGATTACAAACTGGATTGCTCTACTGCCAATACCTAATGTGGCTATAAACAGACCCAGTGTATAGATACCAAAGATGCCGAGGAATGCCACCATAGCCATCGGTGTGGGACCCGCCACCATTGCTGTCGATTCGAAGATAACTAAGAATGCAAACGTTGGCCAGAACAGTCCATAGGCTGCAAATGCTGTCCCAGCAAATACATCGCCTCTACGCCATGCTTGAAGCCCGGCTAATATCTCGGCTATTCCTCCGATAAATATTGCAAGTGATACTATCATCGACCCTACAGGATATACCCCAATAAAGGTCAAACTCAATAAAAACGCTGCAATACCATATCCTGTAAAACCAAGCGGTGCAGGATTGGCTGTACACTCTGAGATGTCGAGGTGTTTTGCAAGATGTTCGATACCAAATGCTGAAGTATCGGTCTTACAACTCTCACCCTCTGATGCAGATTCTTCTGTTTGTTCCATATGAAACCCCCCATGGTTATCACATAATTAATTATTACATTTTTTATATATAAGCCCATGTCAAGACAACAAATACAAAAAAGAAATAAAGAAAGAGGTTTTAGAGTCCGTAGTTCTCAGGACGGAACACCTTGACCTCTTTCTCGTATTTCTTCTGACAATCTTCCATGAACTTGTCTTTATCATCGGTGAGGTTCTCAAGGGATTCTTTTGCTCTCTTGAGTGCGTTGGTCTCAAACCTTGAAAGCTGAAGTTTACCTTTTGCACCTTCATCCATCAGGTCGCATGCTGTAAGTGCAGCTTTCTTGGCACGCAGGTAGAGGTCATCTCCATTGTCTGCGATTGCCTTACCAACCTTCCATGCATTGTCATAGGAAAGCATGTAACCCTGTGGGTCTCTGTATTTATCAGATGCGGCAAACATATCCCTGAGCACTTTTTCGTTGCCTGACTGTAGTGCCACATTCATTAAGGCACAGTCATACATGAGAGTCTCTGACCAGCATTCAACGGTAGTACCACCAAATTCACCATGGTATTCAACTGATTCATTGGACCATAGGTCACAGCACTGCATAACAAGGTTACCAAGTACATCTGAGTGAGCACATGTTGATGTTTTACCTTCCTGTGATATTGGGACTCCTGCAACGGATTTAACTATGGTGTTCTCGTAACCACAGTCTTTACCGGGTCCTTTTGCACCTGCTTCATAGCCTACAAGTGTTCTGGAGGCTGAGATGGCGCGTGCTATAGTTGCATCGGTGTGAGCGAGGTTCTTGTCAAGCAGTCCGCCTGCAATGAACATGGCAGTGTTTGCCTGGGCACAATCGGTATCACCGGCTGGTACTACGTTGTGTTTGTCTGCTATCTTGGCAATATCCTGCCAGATGTATTCCATGTCTATGGCACCCAGACATCCGATAGCATACAGTACTCCGGGTGTGTCGTCACGTATCAGTGCATAGTCAAGAATCTCTTTACCACCCATGGTTTCAATGGACAGCAAGTCTGCCCCATTGGATGCCACCTCTTCAAAGGATTCCATCAGGGTGTTGTATTTTTCTCCTCTAAGCTGCAGGTAGTCACGTTCTTCACGGATGTCTCCTGGGGTATGTCTTAAGGCACATTTGATTCCGTACTCATCATGATATTCTTCCATGATAGCTTTCTGGGCATTGGCTACTTCTCCACCCCATTCGGGATTGTTGGTCATCTGCTGGACGTGTTCGGTCTCAAGCACTACCGAAGGTGCTCCGACTGCTACCATCCTTCCCATGATGTCACGGGTTATCTTCTGGTATTCTTTCACAAGTTTTTCTTTGGATGTACCGGCTTCTGGTCGCGGTGCGTAGTTCACTTCTCCTGTGGTGTAACCCCCACCTATTTCAAGATCTAATCCTGCTTTTACTGGATGTTTAGATTTACCAAACACCATGTCGTCTGCTTTATCATATGCCATTTTTTTGCATCTATTAACTGGCATTGTTATTATCTCCGTATCAGTGTTTATGGTAAAGGTTCTGTAATTTTTCGATTTCTTCACCTTTCAAAATTGATTCAGCTATTTTTGGAACATCTGCAGCTTCTTCACCATATATGCCCAGTTTATATTTTGTCACAAAGTCCTGAGTAACTGCACCCCCACCACATACAAGAGGTGTTTCCATATCAAACCTTGTCAGTTCTTCTTTAATTTTTTTAAAAGAATACATTGTAGTTGTCATCAAAGCAGTTCCAGAAACCATTATAGGTTTCTCGTCCAGTACTGATTCTACGACTTCTTCAACCGGTACATCTCTGCCAAGGTCTACAACATCAAATCCTTTAGCCTTAAGGAGAACTGAAACGATATTTTTACCTATGTCATGGATGTCCCCTTCTGCTACAAAACAGACTATCTTACCTTTTGAACTTATTTCTTCAGTACTTATTGATTTACAATAATTGACACCCACTACCATTGCCTGTGCAGAAATAATGACATCCGGCAAATACAAGTCCCCATCATCATAGAGTTTGGAGACAATAGACATACCTTTAATAAGTGCATTATTAATAAGGTCTATAGGATGTCTGCCTGCATCGATTGCATTCTGTAGATGCGCTACAACATCATCTTCGTCCCCTTCAAAAATGGATTTAGCAATTGGATACACCAGTTCGTCCTTTGGGTAAAGTACTTCTGCCAGTTCATCAGGTGTCATATCATTTTCTACATTGACATTGTACCTTACAAAAACATTGGTTTTTTTTGGGTTAATGCTTAACATAATCACCATCTTTGCATTTTCTGTTATAGTATCAATTAAAAACCGTCACCATTTCCAAAACTTAATCACCAGATGACTTGTGATTTTCATCGATTTCTCTGGATACACCTATAATTGCTTCCTGACCGTACCATTCCCCCTTTGAAAATTTTGTATCCTTGTAGATAATTGTTCCGTCTTTGGCAATTAATGGTATGTCACATGAAAAGCGATTGCCAGATACCACATCAGAAATATTTGATGCCGCTTTTAGAGCCTGTTTACTGTAATGGAGATTTATTATGTTCATTTCCTGCAATTCCTGCTCGGTATAACCCAGACGGTCTTGAGTTGCTTTATTGGCATAAAGAATATGACCTTCAGAGTCAATTACGAAAATGAAATCATCTACATTATCCAGTAATTTACTTGTATTATCTTTATTATATTCAAAATCGTTTTCATATTTTATATAACCGATTGTTTCACCTATTTGGTCTGCAACTGTTTCCAAAGATATACGCACATCCTGTGAAATTTCATAGTTATTTTTTGAGGCAAGGAACATAACCGCTACAACATCATCCTGATATCTAACAGGAATAATAGCGGTAGCCCGTAGACTTTCATAGGGTAGGTCATTACCAGTTATAGATATTATTTCAGAATAGAGTTTATAAATGGGGTGACCTGTTGTAAATAATCGGTGCTGGATAGAATTGGGTGTAAAATGGGACATTTTCTGCATTAATTCAGAGCTTAAACCTTCAGAGGATACAAGGTTTAAATCATTTGTAACCTCATCGATAAGGTACAAACCACCACAATCAATAGGATCCATGCTGATACAAAAATCCAGATATTGTTCAAAAATCTCCTGAAGATTATTCCCTTTTGGAGACACGAAGCTACCTGTATCAGATTGAATGCGCAGGAAATTATCAGCCTGTTTTTTCTTGGTAATGTCAATAATTATACCCTGCAGGTAATTCACGTTTCCGTTTTCATCATAATGGATTGTAGTTCTCTCATCTACCCACCTAACTTCATCATTACTGGTTAATATACGGTACTCCAGATTAAATTCACCGGATTTATCTTCATAGCGTCCTGCCATTTTGTTGCGGACTTTTTGCAAATCATCAGGATGTATTATATCTCCATAAATAATACGTTCGGATGTAAAATCCTCGGGGATGTACCCAAATTGCATTATATTTTCAGAAACAAATTCCACAGGCCAATCTTTTTCTGCCCTCCATATAAAAACAATAGCAGGGCTGTTATTTATTATATCCTCAAGTAAACCCTGCATCCTTGTTGTATCTATTAGCTCGTTTTCTTTTTGTCTTTGTTTGGTGATATCCCTGACATTAAGCATTACAGCAGGTTTTCCCTCATAATGGATAGGTGAAAAATTGATTTCTGTCGGAACAGTATTTTTTGTACTGGACAAAAAGTTTACTTCATAAATTCGTGAATTGTCCTGATTTGCTTTCAAAGTTTTATTGTATTTTTTAAGAACCATTCTCTGGTATTCCACAGGAATATAAGCCAGAAAAGAGGTTTCAGTGATTTCATCCCTTTTATAACCCGTTATGTTTTCAAAAGCCTTGTTTGCAAATTTTATAGCTTCATCCTGAACTATAAGAGTACCATCAATCCCCTTTTCTACAAGTGTTGAATATTTTTTCTCGGATGACTTTAAAGCCGCCTCAGTGTTCCTTTTTTGGATAATATCAAGCATTATGTTAAGCAACAGTGTCAATTGCCGTATATTGGACTTATCATAATCCTTATTCTTATTAAAAACTCCACCAACTGCCACAACGCTATCATCATCAAATATAGGAATATTCAACAGTCGTTTTATGTTAAGATTGCCATAAAAATCTTCATCATAAAAATCAACAGAGATATTGTTTGAAATAACCGGATGCTTCTGTTTGATAACACGGTTCCAGAGACCCGTATTTTTCAGACTATTTTTGAATTGTTTATCACTGACACTATTTGTCTCATCCTTTGACAGAACATATATAGAAGATGATTCATCCTCATTATTGAAAAATACAATATAACCACTGTCGCTTTGGGTCAATCTTATCATTTCATCCAGAACCAGATTTGTAATTTCCTCATCGGAAAAATCAGACATCTGGTTAATTTTTAAAAGTGATTCAAGGCATGATTCATCAAGGTTTAATTTCATCTCTGCTTCTTTACGTTCTGTAATATCACGTATATTAAACATTACAGCAGGATTTGCCTCGAAATTGATTGCTGATAAATTTATTTCTACAGGTATTAATCCTTCAGATTTTGATTGTATATAAACTTCGTAGGTGTATGGGTATTTAGGTTCTGTTTTCAATAATTTCTCATATTTTTTATTAACCATTCTCTGATATTCCACAGGAATATAATCCAGAAAAGTGGTTTCAATAATTTCATCTCTTTTATAACCCGTTATATTCTCAAAAGCCCTGTTTGCAAATTTTATATATCCATCCTGAACAATGAGAATTCCATCTATTCCACACTCTATCAAAGTCGAGTATTTTTTCTCAGATGCTTTTAAATCTATTTCAGATAATTTGTTATTAGTTATATCAAAAACAACACTTTCCTGACGGTCTACACTACCATCTCCACCATATAAAACCACTGTTCTCTCGTCCACCCATCTGATATTTCCTTCACCGGTTAATACCCGATATTGCAGATTATAGCCACTGCATCTTTTTTCAAAACAATTTGATATTTCAGACTCAACATATTCCCGATCAACAGAATGTATTATATCATTGTAGTACAATTTTCCGGGTTTGAATTGTTCTGGTTTATACCCCAGAAGTGTAATATTTCCAGAAACAGATTGAACAGATCGATCTTTTGTTCCATCAAACAAAAATACAAAAAAAACTTCGTTGTTTATGAAATCCATCAAAACATTTTGTATTGTTGATGCTTCTGTTTGATTTATGGAACTTTCTGATTTTTGGATATTAAGACCCCGTCTCATGTATATGTTAATATTTGGATTACATTAAATAAATACATTATCGGTGTTTTATTACCTACACTACCATTTTTAACTTAAATTTCAAAATAGACTCATAAATATTTAAAAACAGGTATTTTACCGAAAACATAAATAACCATGAAATTATTTCAGGAACATAGGTTCCCATCTAAATTGATTACTTCTTTCGATCCTATCTATATATCATTTCAGATGGGAACCCTATTAATGATTATGCGATTCATGACTATGAGTATCTGATTTTTCTATTTCTATATCATATTCATAGAATATGTTTTCTACACATCTATCTACGGTATTTACGAGTTCGCTTTTTTCAACATTTGATACTGCTGTAAGGATTTTTAACCTTGGATAATGGGCACTTCTGGATGTTTCAACTACTTCTACTTCAGGTGTATCATAATAAGAAGTCATACTTATCCTGACCATGTTTGAGTTGTATTCAAAATACAGTTTTATATGACCCAGAAATTCTGGATTCAACTTTATAACCTCATCTTTAAGGGTGTAGACTATATCCCTTGCTATAGAACTGGCAACATCAGATTCCAGATTCTTCCGGGACACAACGAACTCTTTGGAATATGTGGCTACATTGGAACATTGGATAGAATCTATTTCCTCTTCAGACAAATCCTGGATTATTTCAGGTGTTAATCCTGGTTTTTCAATTATAAGTTTAGCAAATTTTCTGAATTTATTATCGTCCATTTTAGCAGATAACCGGATAATATCAGCATCAGGGTTGAGCTGATGTACCGCATCCTCTATTATCGGAAGTTGACGGGATTCTATCAGGTCAGTCTTGTTAATTACCAGTATTTCAGCATCGATAATCTGCCTCTGGGAGAAATGCCTGATTTCCTTCATCAACTGTTTAAATCGGCTACCATCAATAAACGTTACAAGAGGTGCAAATTCAATATCATCCAGATTCATAAGATTTACTTCATTACGAATCACATTAGGAAATGCAATACCTGTAGGCTCGATTATAAGAATATCAGGATTATAGTTGTTATACAGAGTGGTTACAGTGTAACGCAAATCTGTTTTCAAACTACAACAAATACATCCACTGGTCAGTTCTGTAGTATCAAACCCGTATTTTGAAATGACATCACCATCAAGACCTATCTCACCGATTTCATTTACAATAATAGCTACACGGTAGTTATTTTCACTCAAATATTTACCAAGGTTTAGTATAGCAGTGGTCTTACCACTGCCGAGAAAACCACCAATAACAAGGACTTTCATAATACAACCTTCCAGTTTTAGACTCCCATAACTTCCAGTTCATCCCAGTTCAATTCACCTGTAGGGCATGCTCTAACGCATTTCTGGCAGTGAATACCTTCACAAAGGTCTGTTCTGATAAGAACCTTGCCGTTATCATCTATACTTATAGCACTGGTAGGACAGACCTCAACGCTTTTTTCACAGCTAACCGGATCTTCCAGTGTCATTGTAAGATGTGTACCTACATTTTCAAGGACGAACAATCCTTCTTCCCCTAACACAGGTATATCCTTTACCACACGTTTTTCAACTTCAGGTGTTTTGGATGGTACATCAATCTGTGGGAGATTTTTCTTTTTGAGGTATTTTTTAAGCATCTTGAAAGGCATACCTTCATCCCAGTATGCAATTTCAAGCACATAGGTATCCCTGAACGCAGGTTCGGTTGCAAACATGGTATGGTGACCAACTATTTTGTTAGCGATATCCTGAAGTTCCCATAATCTGTCTTCTGAAAGAAGTATCTCTCTTGCAACCACAAGTGAAGTATTACCAATTTGTGAAATATGGTCAACGTTATAAGGGCTCATCCCTATTCTATAAGATTTCAATGCATCTACATATGTACCTGATGCACCTGACATATAGGCTCTTGTCACATCACCCATCTCTATACCGGCTGCATTACAGAGAGTTATATGTCCCGCTCTTAATGCTCCAAGAGCCTTTCCTGCTTCAGATAAATCCTTGTCACTGAACAGGACATTGTCCTGGAGCCTTAGTATCCCATCAGAGGTCTGGATTTTTGGAAGTTTTATCAATCCGTTTTCAATACATTCATCTATCAGGGCTATTACACCTGTTCCTGTGATACCTTTTGCACGAATATTCCCTTCTTCTTTAACTTCACCAGTTTTCGGGTCTACAAGGTCACCTTTTACCGGTATCATCTCCTCATTTAATACGTAATTTCTCAGATATCCATCCTCAAATTCAATATCAGAAATCGTATATGGCGATGCCAGGACACCGTGTTTTATCTGCTGTCCTTCAAGAGCCGGACCCGCTGCTGCAGACCCTGTATATATCACATCATCTACTTTCAGAGCCATCTCTGCATTGGTTCCATAATCGGTGGCTATCGCTACTTCATCACTGTCAAGCATCCCGGAAACCACCATCAACGCCAGTGCATCAGCTCCCACTTCATGTCTGATTGCAGGAGGTATAACCACTTTGCAGTCTTTAAAATCTTCAAGGCCATTGATTTCACTGCTGTCAAGTATATTGGCTTTCCTTTCCTGGTCTTTAATATTGTATTTTTCTTTTTTCCGTTCCCCTGCATATGCAAGGTCTTCTATGGTCATACCCTGGAACAATGAAAGCTGGATAGGGTTCCCGCACACTGAAATTCGTTCAAGGTTATCTATATCAACTTCAAGTTTTGAAATGATATTTTTAACAGCATCAATAACCAGATAATGGGTCAAATCCTGACCATAATGGATGGCAAAATCCATATGATCCATCACATTTGTTCCAGGAATAGGATTCCTCAATGTTATAACTGTTCTTTTAATCTCACCGGTTTCAAGATCCATCTTATGGGCTCTAAAGCCGCTAGTCCCCAAATCAAAAGCTACTCCTGTTTTCATATTAACCCTACATCTTACTTTTAAATATACACGTAACTATAGACCATGTTTATCATAGACTATTATTATAATTAGATATTGAAATATCTAATTTTGTTTTATATAAGGTTTGCTTCTAAAAGATTATTACATATAAAATTATCTAAAATAATAAATAAAGGTGGGCAAAACCTGTTTGACCTTATAGACAATCTGCTCGATTTGTCAAAAGTAGAATCCAGTGATTTTGCAATTCATTGTGAAAAGATACCCATCCATGAATTCATTGATGACCTTAAAACAAAAATTCACCTCATTGCTTTTGAAAAAAATATCAGCCTGTATCACAGTAATTGACCATGATATAAAGTTCATCTATGCGGAGATAAAATAAAAATTAGACAATTCCTTTACAGTCTATTATACAATGCTATAAAGTTTACAAATAAGGGGTCTGTTACTGTAGAGGTAAATCAAACAGGTGATGAATACCTGTTCTCTGTTGTTGATACAGGTACCTGAATACCGGAACAAACAGGCAGAAATATTTGAATCATTTAAACAACTGGATTCTGGTGCAAATCACCGCTATTCTGGAACGAGTCTTGGATTGACTTTGGCAAAAAGAATGGTTGAAATGCATGGTGGACAAATGCAAGTTGAAAGTGTAGAAGGGAGAGGATGCAGATTTACTTTTACCATACCAAAAAATACGGATACTACTGATAAAATAGAGAATAAAGTTAAATGAACCCTAATTGAGAGACAAACTAAACTATTATCAAAAATTGGATTTAGAAAGTGGTCTCAGGTGATAACCAAGATATCCAATAAAACCTCCAATAAAAGCACCTACTACTATATCTACTGGATAGTGCACACCAAGTGATATACGACTGATACTTATAAGGATAGCCAGTAACCACAGACCATATTTAAGTCTACCAGCAATTGGATGCAAAAAAACTGCTGATGCAAATGAAAGGGATGCATGAGCACTCGGCATGGAGTAACCATACGCTTCTAACACTATTCTCACATCTTGAGGTCTTGGAACCATCAAATATGCTTTAAGTGAAAATACAATAAACGATACTGATAAAAGAACCAGTATATATCTTATTGCCGTTGTTTTACCCCACTGATAATACAGAAACAAGATTAGAATTATCCATAACGGATAATAACCAATCCATGTTAAAAATATCATCAGTGGGTCCAAAGCAGGAAATGAGTTAAGATAATACAGTATTTGATGGTTGAGCTCTGATAATAACACATTTCAAAAAGCTAAAAACTCTTATAAATAAATTGTTTTAGTCTTTTATTTATTCTCCATATTCTTCTTTGTAGAGTTGAACTGAATGGTTTATTGCTTTTATTGCAGCCTCCTTATTATCCCATCCATGTACAGCTACATCTTTTTCATATTCCAAATCCTTATAAGTGTTGAAAAATTGACTAATTTCAGCCATTACATGTGGTGTCACATCAGATATATCCTTTATGTGACTGTATCGGGGGTCTTTATTAGGAACTGCCAGTATTTTATCATCTGTTTCACCGGAATCAGTCATCAACATAAGTCCTACTGGCCTGGCTTCAAGCATACATCCCGGAAATGTCCTTTCATCCATTAGAACTATGATATCCATTGGGTCTCCATCATCATACATAGTTTTAGGAATAAAACCGTATTCTCCGGGATAATATTGTGGACTATGCAATACACGGTCAAGGATATAGGTTCCAAACTCCTTTGAATATTCGAATTTATTTCTGCTTCCTTTAGGTATTTCTATTACTGCATATACTATTTCAGGTACATCTGGCCCTGTAGGTAAATCTTTCCAGTGGTCATTTATCATTAAATATACCTCCATTTTATTTCATAAATTTGTATATTTGATGCCTACATTGATGTAGTACAAAATGAATGTTTCGAAAACTGGAGCATCTAAAACTCCAAACTAACAATACAAATTAATGTTAAATAACCACTAAATATTTAAATCCATGAAAGAAAATTATAGTTCAAGCATTAAAAGAAAATTTTGATATCTGGATTTTGTCGTCTCTATAATCGTGCTTGTTAGATAGTACGTAAATCTGACCTAATAGAGATTAAAAACAGATGAAAAGGAGACTGGTCAGGAGATGACCAGTAATTTTTAGCTAAATTAGTACTGGCTATTGCTAAACCAAAGAAAGCTGTAACAATAGCAATTTCGGCAGCTATATTTGTGTTTAATAGTGCCAGATACCTGTTTATATAGAATTTAATATTTTTTCTATTGTATTATAAAATTACTTGTTGATAGCTTTTAAAAATTAAGGAAGAGATTTACCTACTTGTTCTTCAAGCTAAATCATTCCAATATATCAATAATTAAACAGGATTCACATACTTAAGCCGCAGGGGAGTGTTTTTTACTATATCCAAATCCCCATAATCCGAACAGCTCATTTATTAGCAATTGTACAATATGATATCCAAATGTCAGCTACTAACCGCTAAAGCGGTTAGCTTGTCCTTCCATCTCTTAACTAACAGAAGCTAAGCGGAGGACATTAGGAAGGCTGACATCTCCCCTGTGTGCAATATTCTTTGAAGCATTGTAGTCGGCGTTCTCTCTATGACCGCATGTCTTACACCTGAAGTTAGCCTGTTTCTGGCGGTTGCTCTTATTGATATGCCCGCACTCAGAACACTGCTGCGAGGTATACATCGGGTTGATAATGACTACTGGTACTCCTTCCAGTTTTGCTTTATATAATATGAAATCGGTCAATTCAGAGAACGCCCATTTACCCAACCTGTCTCTCTGCGCTTTAGTAACCGTAGCTTCCGGACGAAAACCGTTGAGGTTTTCCAGTGCAATAGCCCGGGATGTGTCTTTAGCGCGTTTAACCAGTTGTTTGGCAACTCGGTGGTTCAAGTCACGTTTGAACCGACGTTCCTTTTTGGATAATTTCTTGAGATGTTTCTTGGCGGACCACGTTCCAGCTGACTGCAACCTTGATTTTAGACTGGTATATCGCTCTCGTATCTCATCAGCTTTTGTGCCTTTGTAAATTTCGTTATCAGAAGTGGTTGCTATATTGACCACACCAAGGTCTACTCCCATGACATCATCGTCGAACCTAACTTCGTTTTCACCCACTTCCATCACAAGCATCAGGTAAAAATTATTATCTTCGTAAATCAGGTCTGTTTGACCTCTGATTCTGTTTTTATCCAGAGGTCGAAAATCACCGTAAGAAATACTGATCTTCTCACGACCATCCAGTGTAAGTATGGACACAGTATCATTTCCCTTGAACGACAGTACCCTCTGGTCGTAGACCACTGCACCTCTTCTATCGAATTTGTGCATGGTTTTTCTGTCGCTGCTGTAGCTTTCAACTACTTTACCGATTGCCCTGACAGTCAACTGGGCAGATAGGCTGAAGTTCTGCCTGATATCATAATAAGTCAGTTTCTGAATCCCGGTTTTACCAAACTTCTTGTTGTACCATGCAGCCTCAGAAACATAGTTGCAGGCCTCATTGAATTTCTCCATAGTTGTCAATAGTTTATCGCTTTGTTCTCTATCGGGATTCAGTTTGACTTTCAATGTCAGGTACATGCTATCTACAAATATGTTATACATATATAAACTAATTATGAATCAGAGATGCTGTTGTTGATTCATTAATGGTTTATTTAATAATTAGACGCATTCCTCACTCTTTAAACGAAGTTTAAAGATATCTTTAAATCATTGATTTAAAGAGAACAGTTTAAACTGTTAACTTCCTGCTCCATTTCTCGTGATATAACTTATGGTTCACTAGGCTTTGCCTAAAAAGTCCTTCTGCACAAAAAATTACTAAATTTTTCCATTTGTTTTTGGAAAAATAATTACCTTTTAAGAACCGATACAAACATTTTTACCATCTGTAATCCTATTTAAAAATAAAATTTAGGAGATAAAATTGGATAAACGAAAACTTTTGATTATAACTCTTTCAATATCGATATTTTTCATCTGCACGAGTTTACCGGCAGATGCAGTGGATTCTGGTGTTGACGTGTCAGAACCACATGATTCCATAGAGGACCCACTAAAATCGGAAATATCTCAACTGCTGACGTACTCCAACGGATAAATCCTTAGGGTTCTATGGTCGCCATCCATCTATATTCATTAGACACTTTCATCCCCCTGTTTACACAGGGAAATTTCCCACTTTATGGTTAAATGTTTCTTAATTGATTTCAGCATCTAATTTTCCTATGTATATATATCGTTTCACAACGTAAGTTTAGTATATCTAAATCAATGGATATTTTGCGAAGTAATAGAACAACCTATAGGTGATTGTGTAACTCCCATATGGTTACCCCCACATTAGCTTGCCTCCATATCCATTATTTAGTTTCAACCAATAACTTTGTTATTGGTTTCTATCCCCTTTTCTATACTCCCAACAAATATCCACGTTTCAATTTTTCCCTTTTACTATTTTTTAATACTTAATTTCTAAACATAAAATTAATTTTAGTTGCAGGGCAAGAAAATTTTTTGAACTGGAGAGTAAAGAGGATAATAAGTCCTGCAACCAAAATTAACAATGATAGAATATGTAAGAAATTATCCTATGATATTAGAACGTTTTTTTTATTTTTCGGACACCCTCATGTAGCCCAATCTTCGTCCATCTGTTTTTCAATTGAGAAATTACTGATTATGTGACTTTGTAGATATGCTTGATATTCGAATGTTCATTTAAATCTACAATATCTTTAAATGTAATTTCTACAAATCCAATCAACTACAAATTAATAAAAAACTATAAAATAGAATATCACTTGTGATGAAAGAGTAAGAAATAATCAAAACTATTAATAATGCAATCCATTTAACCCAAATCCAAGGTGTTTTATTATTAGTTTTTGCCTTTTTAGAAGCATTATAATGTCGAGAGAATGTATTTTTCCTCTTTGGAGAATAAGAGTATCTGTATACTGTTCTTCTGCTATTTTTACGAGCACTTGATGGTTTTTTAGCCCGGTCATAAGATGCTTTATTATCTCTATATTTTCCTAGACTCATTTCCATATCGTATATTTCACGTTTTTTTTCATCTCCAAGAACTTCAAAAGCTTTATTTACATTCTGAGCCTTATTAATAGCTTCTTGAGTACTATTTTTATCAGGGTGCCAAAATAAAATCTGTTTTCTGTAGGCTCTTTTTATTTCTTCATGTGATGCATCATCAGTAACACCAAGAACTTCATAGGGGTCTATTTCCATATTTTCATACACGTCTAACACACCTTATCGATCAGCCTCAAAAAGCTTATACCAAGCTTTATCAATCCTTGTTGTGATTTTATAATTTTTATCTGGACCTGCTACAACATATAATTCATTTCTCTTCTCAACATTACTTTTAAATTTAACATATGAAATGATTAAAGCTATGCATATCCCCCATACGATGAAAGGTGCAACAGAATAATGGTTAATTACAAGATATCCACCATAACCGGCTAATCCTAATGTTAAAGTGGTAAATATTATATCTCGAAAACCGTAGATTTTCATCTTATATCCACTATGGAGGTTGGTTTTAACAGGTTCAGGCAAGTTGATATTTGCAAAAACGCTCCTTGCCAAATTATATATATAATAAT
The DNA here is from genome assembly GCF_000196655.1 of Methanohalobium evestigatum Z-7303. Taxonomy (GTDB): domain Archaea; phylum Halobacteriota; class Methanosarcinia; order Methanosarcinales; family Methanosarcinaceae; genus Methanohalobium; species Methanohalobium evestigatum. Next base: position 917,447 of record NC_014253.1, read on the forward strand.
AAGCCATGAAAAGGTCGTCTGCAGGGTCTTGGGCAACATGTAAATACCCTTCAAATAATTCTGCGCCAAATCGGTTAGATTCTACATCTACATGTCTACGAGTTTCCATTGCAGATACTACTTTATCTATATCTATTTCTCCCTCCACTAAAAATGATTCATCTTTTATTGCAGCTACAAATATTGCGTATCCAGCGTCCTGCTCTAATGAATGAATGCTGTTTAAGTACTCCAAGATGTAACCGTTCTCATGTGGAGAGAAAATGAAAATCTTGCGAGAAAAATCATCTAAATTGTTTAAATATTCTAGAATGTAACCCTCATCATTTTGTGGATAGTAATTATAAACCGTATTCATACCATTGCAAATATGGCATGCTGCATACGCAAAAAGCTCTACAGATTTTTCGAATTCTCCCTGAAGATACTTTTTTCGTGATTCTATCAATTTATTTTTTATATCTACTTTAGATTTTTCAAATACATACATAGATGAATATGGTTTAGTTTTCAAGCAAACATTTCTTGCAGTTTGTATAAACTTCTTGTTTACCCCGATTGCATGCAATATTCTAGTAACTACCATTTCACGTGTGACAGGGTACATGTTCAATCCTTTTTTGCTGACATTCTTCTATAATTGATTTTCTCTGATTGTTTTCATTCATAGAATACCGTACATTACCACAAATCTGTGAACTAAAAAACAAGATTATTAGTATCCATAGAGAAATCATAGTTATCCAGTTCATTGACTGCTTTCTTACGAATGAACAGGCTGTACGACAATTAGTATTAATGGATACATCTTCTACAAAAGGACTTGTCAGGTAGCGATATGATTAGTTCTAATAATTTCTCTTATATCATATGACAGCAGATATGTATGTTTTTTGATGATTGGATAAATGCCACCATTAAATAAATTAACCAATCATTTATATTTATTTGCCTTGTAGATAAAATAAATTTATAGTATCGAATTATCGGACAGCCTGTCAAACTGAAGTATTCGCTTCAGTTAGGGAGAGGTGGTTGATACTTTCCACTGTTTTTTATCTAAAAGATATAAACTAAATATATCAAACAATACATTATTGAAAACTAACTTTTTGAACAAAACCGAATTAATGGAGACATTTTAGATATGAGTTATATAATGCTTTTGTTAGGGATTATATTTGAAGTGTTTGGAACTACATGCATGAAATTATCAGAAGGGTTTGCAAGAACAATCCCTTCAATTTTGATTTTCGTATTTTATGCTATAAGTTTTACATTTGTAACCTTTGCTCTCAAAAAAATAGATGTCAGTGTAGCTTATGCAATCTGGGCAGGTTTTGGTACTGCATTAATTACAATTATAGGAATTTTCTGGTTTAAAGAACCAATGAACCTATTGAAAATGGTGTCTCTTTTAGTTGTTGTTATCGGGATAATGGGCTTGCACATAAGTGACAAAATCTATTGAACTTTAAAGCATATTTCTTATAACCATTTTTTGCTTTATACAGTGATCTTATGTAAGTTTTAGTTGTCATTATGGAAAGTTATATATACTTAAAGTAAAGTATAGTTTACATGGTGATATAATTGCAAACTAAAGAAATGGGTATGTTAATTATAGGTATTGTATTATCTCTGATAGGTATTGGGTTCTATGTTTTTGAACCCGCATGGATTGCAAGTTCTGTTGGAGCTGGGGGAGCGTTTATAGGTGCGGGTGTCGCAATGATTGCAATAATCTTGCGCAGTCTCCAAATAAGAAAGAAGAGAGGAGTTATAGAAGATGAAAGAGATTATCGTATCGCTGAGAAAGCCAGTCATAAAGCTTTGACCATTATAATTATCCTGGAAGGTGTACTGTTGGCCGGCATCGGTGTCACTGAATCAAATATTCAGGCACAACCTGTGGTATCACTTCTGTTTGCTGTTACAATGCTAACATATGTCGGGTTTTATTACTGGTACAAGAGGCAGATGTGAGTTCTGAAGAGGAATCAAAATGAAGAACAATCTGAAAGTTTGGAGAGCAAAGAAAGACATCACTCAAGAATACTTGGCAAAAGAAATGGGTGTGACAAGGCAGACAATCAATGCTATAGAACGAGGTAAATACGACCCCAGTATACAGCTGGCCTTCAAACTGTCAAGGTTTTTTGAATGCTCTATAGAAGACCTATTCATTTTTGAAGAGGCGGATTTGGAGTGAATTTTTAAGTGCTATCTTTAAAATTAACTACTAATTTTTCTCATCAGAAATTTTTCTACAATCCAAGCAACTGCATTCTTAATAGGGTTTACATTTGCATTCACATAATAGTTGCTGGAAATTTTTGTTGTGTAATATTCGTAATCTTTAGGAAAATCTATTTTTGCTCCAGCCTCTGTAAAAATTGCTTTTTGTAACCTGAATTGGACCAAGCTGGAAAATTTCGGTGAAAGGATATCTTTATTGACCAGGTCATTGTAAAACTGTTTTGAAGTTTTCTCAAGAGTTTCTATATCCTGATCCACAATTTCTTCCTTACCTCCAACAGGTGGTACTGTTAGTGGAAGTTTTATTATCGACCTGCATCCCCATGTTGTTACAGCATTAGCCATATATTCTAATGTGGTTTTTGCTCCATAGCTTCCAACAGTTGTTAAAACCAAAGCAGATTGGTTAAACAACCTGGGCCTATGACAGATATAAGCGAACCGGTCCAGGAAATTTTTAAAAAGCCATGATACGTTCATAACATATGTAGGAGATGCAAATATAATGCCATCAGATGATATCATTTTCTCTTCTATTTCTATCTGTGCATCTTTCAATGGACACCTTTCCTCCCCTATGCGAAGACAATTGAAACATCCCTTACAGGTCTTTAGGTCTATTTCATTTAAGAGGATATATTCTAAGTTGACATCACCAAAGTTTTTCATCTCTTTCTCTACAAGCCTGACAGCTTTGTACGTATTGCTTTTTCCTCTAGGGCTTCCAATTATTGCTAATACTTCCACTTCATCCTATACTTATCATTTTACTCAAATAGATAGGATAGTATATATACTTAATCTGTACGCTGGATTAATGAACAATTCAAAAATATAAACTGCAATCGAGTTGTAAACTATTACCTGGCTAAAGATCAAGGGGCTTCAGAAGGAATTAACTCCAATGAACCTTAACCTTCAAATAATACAAAAATTTTTATTATATACTTGCTGAATTTCGGTTTATTAAATATTCAGCATTAAGGCTTTGTAGAAAAATTATATAAATCGGCATCATTGAGCTTAAAAAAATAAAGAATCCAATTATTATTTATCAGAAAATTGAGGATTTCTACAGAGCACATCTTTCTTTATCATATATTGGATAACACAACTTGGGTACTGTGATTTTACAGGATTTGATTTTACTGTAAATACTTTGTCATGAACCTTTGTTCTATCGCTTATTGCAAATCATCTATTATACACTATTTCTTTCTTTTTTGAGGTCAAAATATATGCTTCAGCAAAAAGCAATAAGATAATACTGGTTACTGCTGTAGCGATGACCGTAGGATATTGGGTATCAAAGCCTTCAGATGATATGTGCCTTAGCAAAATTCCTGCATATGCCCAAATAATAACAAGTCCGTAAGCTACATCTCTATTTTTAATCATTGTCACGGTTGCAATGGTAAACCCGACAGCAAGTATTACAACAGTCCAAGTAACCTCAGACAAACCGAACCCCTCCCATCCGATGCTTACTAAAAGTACTGTTGCGTTAGCAATGGTCGCTATCGTAATCCACCCAAAATATATACTGAATGGAAGCCTAATGAAAAAATACTCTTTTGCAGAGAATCTTTTATTAATTGTCAATTTATTTATCAGTATCAAGCAAACAAGTATTACAACAATTAACAGCATGGATAATGGGATTTTATAATAATGCCATGAGAAAACCCAAGCTGCATTGGCAATGGAAGAAACCGAGAATAATATTCCAATCTTATTGAATAGTTCAGTTTTGAATATTTTTGTGTCGCCTCGAAAAAGTCCAATATGGTAAAGTGTATATCCTGCAAGCAATAGGTATATAAGCCCCCATATTGAGAAGGTCAGCCCTGCGGGAGCAAAGAGATTAGGAAAAGAATCCGAAACTTGTCCAGTGGTTACTTCATTGATTGGCAGAATATTGGCCAACACATTTACAATTAACATTGTCAAAAAGGTCACTACCACAATAACCTTGATCAATGTGGTCATTTTTTCCATATAGTACCCCCATCATAATATATACAAACTCTGAAATCAAAGGTAATAAAAGTTTTCTTAGTTCAGATGTAGATATATGCCATTTTCTCTCATTTACTTGGAGCTATTCAACCTATGAAGCAGGATTCGCCTTCCAAAAGGTAAGAGTAGTTGACTTAAGCCAATTTTTCAATGTTTCATGTAACGATGAAAATATCAATGTGCTTTGATAGGCTTTGACCATAAAGTAACTCTTAAGACTATAAAATCAGGAGGAGGGGTTATGGTCAAGCCATGTAAGAAAATAAATTAATAATATCCAATGTTGTACCTTTTTATCTTCTATATCATCAAGGCCTACTGTAAGAACTTTTTCCTTTTTAATAAATCCTCTTTCATCCTTTAGGCTGTGTCATAATTATCCCAGTTATCTGGTTCATCACTGAAACGGATATAGCACCAAACAAACTTTTTCAATTGCAAGGCCTGTTTAGACAATACATCAAGAAAATCCTTGTAATCAGCAATCTAATGAAGGATAAGTATAATGTAGTTATCAACTTTTTTATTTCATATTAGGCATAGTTCCAGTTATTATAATTGAAATTTGAACGAGATTGATTTAATGAGTTTAATCTTCCCACTTTTTTAATTTGATTTTTAAAAAAAAGAAATGATGAGTTATTCAGTATATTTCTGTTCACTCATCTAAGGTATCACCTGATTCTGAATCATGGATTTCCCATCCAGTGTTCCCCATGTAAAGGATTGTCCACCATATCGTAATTACTGCAGGTACTACAACAACACTTATAATAGTGCTTATGAAGCTCCATAATACTGAAAGTGTTTCAAATGGTGTGAAAATTCCTCCCATGACATTAAGTGCAACAACAATTGCAATAATAACCAACCACAATACAACTACAGAACCTTTATTATTGAAAAAGAATCTGTAACCGGTTTTTAGAGCATTCACAGGACCCAAGGTATCTACAACAAGCGCATAATATGTTAGCGAAAGTACTAGTGTGACTATAATACTATAAATTATCCATAATCCAATACCTACTAATAGTGCAGGTAATGCTGGAAGTATTGATTCGGGGTCAGTAAAATTATTTATCTGCAAAATACCAGGTAGGACAAAAACTACTCCTGCCAAGGTAATCAAATAATAAATTATCTGCAACAGGAAATAATTGAAAAAATGTTTTTTACCAGAATTTATCATCTCTTCAAAACTTGTTCTGCCGTTTATAGCAGCATCTTTAGACATTCCAATTGCACCGGTGGTGAAAAATGCTTGTATCAACAACGTGATAATCCACATTATTATTAAACTTATAACAAGCGGTACAATGTAGGGACTAATCATCGATAATAATTCCATAAATTCTTCCTGATTCATCTGAGGACCAAATGATAGTTGAGAGGTCTGTGAAAGAGCAGGAATCATAGATACTGCTATTATGACAGCATAGGCTACCCACGCAATACCTATTATGATAGTAGACAGTATGAAAGGTAACGAGATTTTCAAATTTTTCGTCCAGGTTATAAAACCACGATTTAGTACTGTTTCAAGACTTATAGACAATTTTTTTCACTCCCCCTTATAATTAACATGGGTGATTGTATATGTATACATATCCATGTTTTATAAATTATCGTATTTTTTAAAAATAGTCAAAATAGGATTCTGTAGAAAACCTATCAGAACCATAATCCATAGGTTGAAACTGGCATTTCCTCTTATTTGCTTATTATACACCTTTTGCGATTTCTTCATCCCAGTGCTGATTAACGCCTGCCATAAACTCATCGTCACTAATCAGTTCGGCATGAATAGTTTTAATGATATTTTCCGAAACCTGACCGTTGGTGACCATTTCTTTACCGGCCTTTCGTAGCGCATCATAAAATTCGTTGATTCTTTTTTTGACATTCTCATCAGGCCAATCCTCTTCCTCTAATACTCCCCCACTGTTTTGGTAGACTTCAAGTACGGGGTTCTGAGAAGCCATATATGCTTTGAATAAGTCAAAATTATGTTCTCCGGGGAATCCTGCATTTGCAATCATAAAAAAACGGGGATAATGCATTCTTTCCTCATGATAACAGCTTCCATCTTCATTTTTGTGAATATGTGGAGTTGCGGTAGGTAGCAGTCTTTCATTGAATTTCTTTAGTATTGAGGTCATGAACAATCCATAGACAGGAGTAGCCATTCCTACATAATCCGATTCAAAAAAAAGATTTATGAGATTGGACATGTCGTCATTAATCACACATTTTCCGGGAGTTTTAGTCCAGCAACTGAAACAACCATAACAATGATTGATATTATACTCTGCCAAAAATATCTCTTCTGTCTGAGCACCCGCTTGTATGGCCCCTTCAAGTAAAGGATTAACAATTCGATGGGTATTACTTTTTTTCCCTTTGGGACTACCATTAAAAACAGTTATTTTCATGTTGATTCTCCTATTATGGGATTTGTAGAAAACCAATCCTCTACTTTTAATAGGAGCATAAACTTATAAAAGGATGTATTCCACTAGTTTGCACTAAATATTTAGTTTCTGTTTCACTGACGTACATCCACGGATAAATCCGTGGGGTTCTGTGGTCGGTGGGCGTCACACCGTTGCCACTTGCGGGGCGCCAGTACTCCCGTACGATGCATCTCTGTCTGCACCGCATTGATCACCGGAGCGCATAGCTATATTGAACGCCGCGTTTGCGTCCGCATGATCAACGTGTCCACAATGAGGACACTTGAATGAATCTCCATTTCTAATACCCAGATAACCACATCTACTGCAGTCCTGCGAAGTATATTCGGGTTCTACAAATTCAATTTTGACTCCAAGCAGCCTGGCTTTGTATTCCAACATAAATTGTAGTTGATAGAACGACCAGCTGTGCAGGGAGTATTTGAACGATTTTTTACATTTCGCGGAATCCCTTATACCTTTCAGGTTCTCCATCCTGATACCACAGTTATTGGCAGCAGCGGTATCCACTATCCTGGAACTGATTTTATGGTTCAGATCCCTGACAATCCTTGACTCTCTGTCATTGACCTGTTTAACCTTCTTGTATTTCCCTTTGACCTGTAGTTTCCTACGGTCGTTTTTATATTTCAGATGTATATGCTGTGCTTTTTTACCCAGTTTCCAGATTTTACCGGTCTTCGGGTTAGACATCACAGCTATATGTCCGGTTGTATTCAAATCGACACCCAGATAATCCTCCGGTTCGATTTGTTCTTTCTCAGGCACGGTCACCGACACATAAACGTATTTCTCACCGATTTCAATCTGGTTGATTTTTTCAAAATCATCAGGAAAATAATACCTCAAATCAAGTTTAAGAGGAGTTATCCTTATTTTTCTCTCATTCCTGTTTAACTTTACACTCTGGTTAGGTATTGTCAGTTTAACACTGGTTACCTTTTTAGCGGATTTGTCTTTAGCATATTTCTTGAGAATCTGGTTTGAAATAGCCGAATTCAATCCGATATGCTTGACATCTTTAGATGAACGGGTACGATATTTGACACCATATTCGGCTACTTGCTTAGCTTTTGCAAGTTCTTCAGAGAAATCCCGATTATGTTTGATTTTATAAGTTAGTATCAAATATCATCGCCTCTGTTAAAAGATACGGGCTGATAGAATAAAATAATTATGGTTAATAAATCAATAACCAACGGGGTTGTTTCATCCAACGGTTAGATACCGTTGGCTTTCACGTACCCCTGTTGCCCCATCTTCGTAATTAATACTCATTACACTTGGCACATTTGCTTAGAAGATTATTTTATTGAATTGAAAGTTGTCAGACAGGCTGATCCGTTGGAACGGCCCAGTAATTTTTAAACAAAGTCTATTTCCTATCTGACAAAATGTATATACACTAACAAGATATATAGAATAATCTGTAGTTCTATATCAATAATTTTGATATTATCAAAGGTGTGATTGAATCAATATTTTAATTTTGGTTCTCTGACATACTCCTAAGGAATTTTGACCTTATTTGTATAGATATTAAAACTTAAATAAGTAGATGGAATTGTCATGGTTGTCCAATAGATTGAACAAATTGGATAACTCCGTGGGAGGTAGGTTATACCTACCTCTATACCGCTATAATTTTTAGGATAAAGAGCACGTTAATATGATATCGTTAAATCAGATAATTGATTAATTATTTGAGTGTATCATCGTCTGCATCTAAATCATTATTAATCATCACTTTTTCAGATTCGACTACCCATTTTGGTATCCAAACACCCTGTCGATATGAGTCCAGCATCAAATATTCATCATTGATTTCATTAAGGACCTTGGATATATGATTGAATTCAATGTTGTTTTGTTCCAGATAATCTTTGTTTATCCTAAAACGTAATTCATATTTAGGTGTCTTTTCAATCAACACCATAATGTAATCTGTAGTTTTTGCAATTATCATCCCCTCCCCTAATAAAATAAAGGGTATATTACATATATCCTATACTTTTTAATTAAACTACAATTAATATATATAATATATTAAGGTTTTTATTAAAATTCAAGTACTACCTCTACAACATCTTTCGGTATCCAGGTGCTGTTATTAAAGGAATCAAGTAGCAAAAAAGAGTCACTTGTTTCATGAAGTAAATGAGTTCTTTCAGGGAGTAATATTCTGTTATCTCTCAAATACCAGACAGGTATCCTTATAGAGTCAATTTCAGATGTATTTATGAGATTAATTCTCTTATAACCAGATGTTTCAATAATAATCCCTTCTTGGATATCTCTATAGTTCAATTAATAATATAGAAAGTAAGTTATTTAAAAGTTGGTACATTGTTCCTTTTCGTGAAGGCATTATTTTCTTTAGAATTTAGTTATAAAATAACAGCGTTGAAAATTTTAATGCCTTTATAATATTTAACACTTAAAAAATAAAAGCATCGTTTATTATAAATATTTATAATTCCATAGTAAGGGATAGACAGCAGACGTAGAGGATGAGGGAAAACTCTACATCTGTCTGAAAGCAGTGGACGAGCGGATTTTATGGTTGAGTGGGGTTCAACCATCGGGAGATGTGGTTTAAAGTAGTCTAAAGATATCTGTCCGATCAGTGTGATTTGGGGTTGTCACGGTCGGGCAGGTAAATCTTTATCAAGTAAATAAAAGTTCCACACTCAAATTGTATCTATATAACATATAGTATATAACTTTACTGGTATTTTTGTTTGATTATAAATCTGATAAATTCTGGTTCTAAGTTTGTTTCTTTATCCATTTTATCAATGATTTTATCTTCAGAGAAACCTTCATCCATCAAATCATTAATCTTTTTATAAACGTCATTTGGAATTTCAGAGTACTTGTTTATATCTTTTCTGTGGCCCCATTCATTAATATATTCTGGAATGCCAAACTCAAGAAAGTCCAACCATTTTTCAATTATGGGTAAAGTAGTCTATGATGCCTGATAAAGTCCATATGTTTCATCTTTTTTATTTTCGTCAAGGTATTCTATTCTTGAAACAAAACTTGATATCCTTGAAAATTGATATTCCAGCCAGTATAAATTTTGAAGTTGTGTTTTAAAGACTTCATTAGAAGTTATTGCCGAAATATTAACACTGTTTAAGGATAATTGTCCTTTATATTATAGTCTAACACATAATATATGAACTATTACATCATATATCTTATTATGACAAAACCTGAACAAATACCCATTCAAAAGCATATTACATACGATGAACTTTTATACCTTATAAGACACGAGAAATACGCAAGGGTACTGACGAGATTATATTTTATCAAGTACCGCTATGAGGGTAACAGCGTAATAATTTCTTCTGAACGAGTGGGGATCTCGAGTCCAGTAGGTCATCGATGGCAGAAGAGATGGAATGAATCTGGATATGAGGGATTGATTCCGCGATACACCGGAGGAAGACCACCAAAACTCACACAGCAGCAGAAAGACCAGCTTAAACAGATACTTAAATCCAGGAATGGTTGGACTACAAATCAGGTTAGAGAACTCATAATCAATGAGTTCGGTGTGGAATATTGTCTTATGCAGATACGAAGGATTCTCAAAGAATTTGGTATGAAATACGCTAAGCCTTATCCACACGACTACCGAAAACCTGATGATGCCGACGAAATTTTAAAAAAACATTCCTGAATTGGATGAGAACACCATTATCGGATTCCTCGATGAAACTTCTCCACAGAATAATGCTAATACCCTGAGATTCTGGTCATTCAACAAACCCCAGATATACAGGAATACTTGGATTAAAGTAAACACTTTAGGGTTCTATGCGCTAAACGGCAAATCTGTAATCGAGTTCAGCCCACATTCAAAGAAAGAGGATGTATGTGAGTTCCTGATGAATATCAGGAAAAACAATCCTGATAAAAGGATTGTCATAATCCTTGATAACTTCAGATCGCATCATGCAAAAACTGTTGTTGAATGCGCAGCCAATAACGGTATCGAACTGGTATATCTGCCTCCATACTCTCCAGAACTAAATCCTATCGAGTTTATATGGAAAAGTATCAGGAGAGTAATATCCGGATTCTTCGCCATCGATACAGATCACATGAAACAGCTGATTTATGAAGCGTTCATGCAATTATCAGCAAATATCAGTTTTGCAAAAGGTTGGATAAAGGAGTTTATTGTGGATAAATTTATACAACGAAAGTTATGTTACTGACTATAAAAGACGTAAATATTGTATTAAATCAATCAAAACTATGTCAATAAATGGTTTATAAGTTACGATTAGGTCTTTTTATTTTTACTATTTAATCTAAAAAATGGTAAAAGCTATTAATCTGGAATTATAATTTTAATATGGAACGTGGGGGAAAATATTGGATAATAGCGATTATACAAATAACTGGTGGATATTTCCAGGATTTAGAATAAAACATTTGGTTACAGGTCTTGATTTACCGGTAAATATAGCATTTGTACCAAAACATGGAGATAATCCCAAAAGTCCTCTTTTGTATATAACAGAATTATATGGTCAGGTTAAAGTAGTAACAAATGATTATTCCGTTTATACATATGCAAAAAATTTGTTAAATTATGAACCGAGCCATCAGTTCCCTGGGAATGGTGAATCTGGGCTTACAGGAATATGTGTTGAACCTGAATCCGGAGACCTTTATCTGAGCATGATTTATGAAGAAAAAGGTGAGGTAAAATCAAAACTGGTCAGAACCAGAAGTGATAATGGGCTTTCAATGAAAGACCAGAAAATTGTACTGGACGACATTCCTTCCACCAGAAGAGCACATCAGATACAGGCAGTTTCAATAGGTTTTGATAATAAAATCTATGTTAATTTTGGTGATGGTGGAGCATGGTATAAATCACAGGATGAAAATGATTTTAGAGGTAAAGTTGTACGTTTAAACCATGATGGTACTATTCCATGGGACAATCCGATTTCAGAAAACCCTGTATATGCAAAAGGTTTCAGAAATCCATTTGGAGCTGCATGGAGAAAAAGTGACCAGCATCTTTACATAGCCGGAAATGGTCCTGACCAGGATGACCGGATAGTCAGAGTAAAACCATACGAAAATTATGGCTGGCCCAATACCATGCGGAAAAATACCATATTCTGGTGGCACTATACTCAGGCTCCGACAGCTCTGGATTTTATGCAGGATGGACAATTTCCTCCTCTATACCATGACCATTTATTTGTGGCTTTGTTCGGGGAGTCTTATCGTGAGGGCACTGGTGTAAAAGGTAAAAGAATCGCCAAATTGCAGCTAAATGATGAAGGTACAGCAGTCAAATCCTATGATGATTTTGTAGTCTATAAGGGCGAAGGACCTGCAAGCACCTGCGGACTGGCTTTTGGTCCTGATGGTTTGTATTTTACAGACCTTCACGGAGAAAAGCAAGGTAGAGGAAATCTCTATAAAGTAGTCCCTGACGTTGAAAAGCTTAAAGAATTTAAAGATAAAGAAAATAGATATGCCAAAATCTGGGGCGACGCTCCTGGAGCATGAATATGGATTATTTAAAAATCCCCGGAACAAAAATCAAAAGCTCCAGAATTGGATTTGGTAGCCAGCCAACAGGTTACCATGATGAAAGTTATGGTTTACAGGCAATACATACAGCTTTTGAACATGGGGTTAACCTTATCGATACGTCACCGGTTTACGGAAATGGTCGTGCTGAGCAAATTGTTGGCAAAGCCTTGAGGAATTATGATAGGGATGATGTTGTAATTGCAAGCAAGACAGGTCTGGAAAAAACAGGTAGAGGGGCTGTAAGGAACAGTAGTCCAGAATTTATACTCAAAGATATAGAAGGATCGCTTCAAAGACTGGGAACTGATTATATTGATATTTATCAGATACATTGGCCAGACCCGGTTCAACCGTTTCATGAAACAGCAGAAGTTATGGAAAGTCTCAGGGAAGAAGATAGGATAAAAGCGATAGGAGTAAGCAATTTTAGTGTAGAACAGATGAAATGTTTTTCTGAGTATGTGGACATTAATACCTGTCAGTCACCCTATAATATATTTGAAAGACTAATTGAGGGAGGGGTTATACCCTACTGTATAAGAAACAATATAACTCTGTTGACCTATCGTTCTCTCTGTCAGGGTATTCTTACCGGAGCACTTGAATATAACACTGATTACAGTAAACATCCGGTTAAAAAAGACGACCCAAAATTCAAATCGCCAAGATATGAGCAGTATTTAGATGCAGTGAAAAATCTGGCTAACTTTGTACAGAATGAACACAATAAATCCATGATAGATCTGGCAATCCAATGGATACTGGATAAAGCCAACACAGTAGCATTGTGGGGGGCTTGGAAACCAGAACATATAGATGATGTTAATTTACTCTCCAACTGGAGTGTAGATAAGGAAACACGGTACAGAATCGAAAAAATAGTGAACGAATATGTCAACGACCCAGTTGGTCCGGAATTTCTTGAACCGCCAAGTAGATGAGTTGTATAAATATGATAATTCAATAGGAGAGTGTCGTAGATGGTAAACAAATGTGAATACTGGGATATATCTCCCCCCAAACCCGAGATTGGTGATACATTAACCATCTATGGTAAAACCCTGCCCAATGAATCTATAGAACTTTTAACTTCATTTGATAAAAATGTACCAGTGTCATCTGAAGGTGATTATGAATATTACTTAGAAAAGATGAACGTACCAGAAGGCATCATTTATTATACAATAACTGCAGTAGGTGTCAAATATCTCAAACTGGGTGTTAAATTGCTTTTCTGGTTTACCCGAAAAAAAGAAGCTTCACACGGTACTGCTGTTTTTTATGATAAGCATATACCTTCTGGTTCATATGATATCAAAATATATGGCAAAGCAAAAGATAATGTATCCAAAGTCAATATAAATATAAAAGTCCTCCAATCGTTAAAAGCAGACAATCAGGGTAATTTCAGATACGATTATGATACATCCTCACTTCCTGAAGGCAAATTTCTTATAGGTGTGGAAAATACATCCAAAAGGATTGATTTAAAGAATAAAAGTTAACAAACCGGTCTATAATCATCATCAACTTTTTCTTTTGTTCAGGTATTTGTTAAGTTTAAAACCGACATATGCCAATAAAGCTACAACAACACCAACTGTAGCAAAAAAGAACAATCCAATAAGGTTAAAATATGCTGTTAATGGAGATTTTTCAAAAAATTCTGATTTTAGTTCAGGCATTGTCAATATAGCGTTTATGAATTCACCGATGCTCCATGTTTCTTTATAACCTACAACAAGAACATACTTCCCTTCATTGTCGGGACTGAACACTTTGATGTTATAGGTTCCGTTGCTAACGTTAACTCCCTGAGGATAGCCGTCATTATTGCCTTTTTCAAGTGTAGGTCCCCTAAAATAGTAATCTCCTCCAAATTCTTCGTAATATCGTGTCCAGTTATGTTCAGTACCATTAAGAAGGACATGGAAATCGTTATGTTCGCCTTCGTGTTTTCTTGTAATTTTTGCAGAAACATCTTTGTCAATATCCTTTATATCAGGAACTGACAGACTGACATACAATTTATAGGGTTCTTCTGAATTAATATTGTAATAATGAGGTTCTCCGCCAAGTTCTCCATAGAAAGCCTGAGATATTTCAGGGTTTTTTATTAATGTGGAATCATCAGAAACAATCCGTGGTTGGTGGGCTGTGGATATTGTTATTATTAGAAGAAAGGCTACTATAATAAGGATGATTTTTCTCATAAACACTCCCTTCAAGTAAATGTTTTACATCATTTCCAATAATCTTTATCCCTATCCTCATCTACAGACGGTTGAAGTTTTATCGGATATGGCTGGAATAACCGGTCGTCTTTAATCCCTGTATTATCAAATCTGAGAACGTATAATTTAAGAATTTCAAGTAGACCGTGTAATGTTATTAAATTCTGTTTATATTTTTCAAGCACTTGATTGAAATACTCTATTTCATTTTGGGGTACTTTTGATGAAAATTGCGAAAAAACAGTATTTGCTGTTTGCAGATAATATTCAGATACTGGTGGTTTTGAAAACAGTTCCTTAAGATGATATTCGTAGTTATCAAACAATGTTTTTATTGGTATGTCAAAACAATTTTTAATTAGTGATTCCATTTCATTATAAATTTTTATGTTGTATGTGAGGAATAAATAATGATGTTTCTTATGATATTTAATAAGTTCATCTATAGATTTTTTTGATTTTATTCTTCTAAACTCGGTAAATGCAAAAAGGTTGGTGAGGAAATGATGTCTTATTCTGCTATTTCTCAACCTGTCATTTTCCTCTACAGGATAGCCATTATATTTTTCAAGAATTTTAGCTGCAAAAAATCCACTTCCCTTTTCTATAACAGTTGCGGATTCCATACCAGAATAAACTTTTATATTGCGGTATCCGATTGTTGGCGAACCTGATTTGAATATAAAACCATCAACATCTTGTAACTTATCCAAAAAATCATCTGTGAATTTGTCCATTTCTTCTGTTATATCTCTATTTGTTCTGTGCTGGATCAACCTGTATCTTCCGTTTATTTTCACAATTCTTATCGGGTCTCTGGGGACACCAAGACCAATTTCAACCTCTGGGCAAACTTTAATGTAGTCTACGTAGGGTTCGAGGTCTTTTACTATTTGGGAGCTTATTACATGACCATCATATCTAACATTTTCAAATTCCAGACATCTACTAACAAGTACCTTTGGCCTTGGAAATCCGTCCATAATTACCACCAACAAATATTAAATTTAGATATTTTTAAAAATTAAAATTATAAAATTATGAATTCATATATATTTATATTAACTTGTAAGCAACTTAAAAATATTGAAACACAATTTCTGAACTTTATTAAGTATAGATAATTCTTTTTAAAAATTTGTAGCATTATATATTAACTATTTTATTTATTTGGAAAATCTATATATTATATAGTCCCTATATATTCTATACGAAATTATGTTTGCCATAGGGGGGTGAAATATAATGAAAATAAGATATTTGGTTGTATTATTAACTATTTCAATGGTTTTAGTTTCAGGATGTGTTCAAACAGAACAACAAACAGAAAAGAATATAGTTGAAACTGCTCAGGATTCAGATTCATTTAATACACTTGTTCAGGCTGTTCAGGAAGCTGAGTTGGTTGAAACTTTAAGTGGTGAAGGTCCTTTCACAGTTTTTGCACCAACAGATGAAGCATTTGATAAATTACCAGAAGGCACTCTGGAAGAATTACTCAATGATAAAGAAAAACTGAGGAAAGTGCTGACATATCATGTGGTTTCTGGGAAATACATGGCAAATGAAGTTGTGGAAATGGATAGCATAAAAACAGTTCAAGGTGAAAATCTATCTATTACTGCTAATGGGGGTGTAATGGTAAATGATGCAAATGTTACACAGACTGATATAGAAAGTAGTAATGGAGTTATCCATGCCATAGATAAAGTTATATTGCCGCCATCAATGACCGAAACTGAAGAGATGAATATTGTAGAAACCGCAATCTCAGAAGGTTCTTTTAATACACTGGTACAGGCGGTGCAAGCTGCAGGTTTAGAAAATACTCTGAGAGGTGATGGACCATACACAGTATTTGCACCAACAGATGAAGCATTTGAAAAACTTCCTGAAGGAACGATTGAAAATTTGCTTGCAGATGAAGAACAATTAACAAATGTATTAACCTACCACGTGGTTTCTGGGGAATACATGGCAAATGAAGTTGTGGAAATGGAATCAATAGAGACTCTTCAGGGCAGTACGCTTGAAATAACTACAACAGATAGTGAAGTGAATATTGGTAATGCTACCGTTGTGCAAACCGATATAAAATGCAGTAACGGAGTTATTCATGTAATTGATGAGGTTTTAATACCCTAATTAAAGCATGTAAAATTCCGCTATCTAAAAAATAATTTTCAGAAAGGGTATTTCCCTTTCTTATTTTTACTTTGTTTTAACTTCAAATCCTTTAGACCCAACAGTTTTGTTGTAGATATATCCTGCAATCAAACCTATTAGATACCCTGAAACACCATAAAAAACAGGCAGCATTACAATAGACCACTGTCCCAATAAAATTGAAAATATACCTTCTCCGGGTAAATAACCACTAAATGCGGCCATAGTTGTAAACATGCCATAAATGAATCCAGCAGTACCGTTGGCTATAGCAAGTATTTTTGCTAACCCTGAGATGTCGATTTCTTTTATTATTACCATTAATCTCCCCCCACTCAAAGTTAAGAGCTTTAATATGTAATATTATAGTAATTGACTATAGATATAATTTATTAGTTAGCTTTTTACAAAACCGGTTACAAATCAGAAAGTAATTTATTGTCAACCGTTAAACTATTAATACTCGTTTTCTACTGATTACTTCAGCTAAACCTCTTTGATACTCCTATATTGACCCGCCGTATATGAGGAACCCCCATGCAAAACTTTATAGTAAAAACCTATAGATATAAAGATCTCCCCGGGAACGCCAGAAGAAACGCTATACACGAGTATAAAGAAAAAATCCATAAAAATGGGATTGTAGATGGAATAATACAGAACAGGTTAAAACAATCATTAAAAAGGAAAGGTCTTCCAACCAAAGATATTAATTTCTCAGTTGGTACACGAAATGAAGATTTTGTGCATTTTTACGGACCTGTAGCAATTAAACAATTTATAGATACATTCAATCAGTCTCTGGAAGATTATCCAGAACTGAATAAACTTGATGATATGGAACAAAATGCGGTTTTCCAGATAGAGCCTGTATCCTGTGTATTTTGTGAAAACCAGAACAATATGACAGTCAAGTACGATTTGCTCAATTCTGAAATTGATGGCAATAAATACCACAGTGAACTTGCGTCACTTTCAAGATTTATACACCAAAAATCCCTTGAGACTGCTGGCAGTCTGATAGATGAAGCATATAGGGTGGCATCAGACCAGTACAATGAGAATGTGATAGAAAACGAGTTAATCAAATGGGATTATGAATTCCTGGAAAACGGTGCCTTTATAAACCCAGCGTTGTTTGACAAAATATCGTATATGGGATGAACCAAGAAAGGGTTCATATTAATTAACCCTGTTTCTGGTTCCTCATCTTTTCTCTTTTCATCATATCGTGTTCTCTTTTGTTTCTCGGCTCTTCAACATTTTTTTCGCTTAAAAATCCAAGTAGTTTATCTTTAAGTCCCATATTTTTAAGCTCCGTTCCAAACAATTTTAAAAACTTATCTGCTATCCAAATTATTGTTTTGATATATATGTGTTTTCATAACCGTACCCTCCTCCACCGGGTGTCTCTATTGTAAAAACATCATCTTTATACACTCTGAATTTTGCTTTTCCACCCATTTCTATAACTGAGCCATCTTTGCGAATAACCCTGTTGGATCCGCATTTACCGGGAATACCGCCATACAGCCCAAATGGTGGGTATTTTCTGTGGCTTGACAATATGGCGGCATCCATTTCTTCAAGAAAACGTATTTTTCGGATTATTCCATTTCCACCTTTGTACATACCACACCCACCGCTGTTTTTCCTTATTGAAAATTCTTCCAGTATTACCGGGTATCGTGATTCCAGTACTTCAGGGTCGGTGATTTTTGAATTTGTCATATGGGTATGAACTGCATCAGTTCCGTGAAATCCTGCTCCTGCTCCCGAACCACCACAAATCGTTTCATAATATTGGTGGAACTTGTTTCCGAAAGTAAAATTGTTCATTGTTCCCTGTGAAGCAGCCATAACTCCCAGAGCTCCAAAAAGAGTATCCACTATATATTGGGAGGTCTCTACATTACCCGCAACTACAGCTGCTGGATATACAGGATTTAACATCGAACCTTTAGGAACAATGATATCGATTGGTCTGAGGCATCCATCATTTAACGGAATATCTGATTCAATCATTGTTCTAAAGACATAAAGTATAGCTGCTTTACACACAGAAACGGGTGCATTGAAGTTGTTGAACAATTGTGCTGATGTACCTGTAAAATCAATACAGGCACTTTTATTCTCATTGTCAATTTTTATCTGGACTTTTATAATACTGCCATCATCCATTTGATAGGAAAAAATCCCATTATTTAACTTACCAATGACTTTACACACTTCTGATTCAGCATTGTCCTGAACATATTCCATGTAAGCTTTAATGGTCTCAAGTGAATACTGGTCTTTTAAGTTTTTCAGTTCCTGAGAACCTTTTTCATTTGCTGCTATTTGGGCATGAAGGTCTGAGACGTTTTGTTCTGGGTTTCTTGCGGGATAATCACCCGAATTGAGCCATTTAAACAGTTCATTTTCTTGGAAATGTCCGCTATCAACCAATTTTATACCATCGGTAAAAACACCTTCTTCATGGATATTTTTACTATCAGGTGGCATTGATCCGGGAGTTATACCTCCAATGTCTGCATGATGACCTCTTGAGGCAATATAAGAATATATGTTGTTGTCATTATCAAATACAGGTGTAACAACGGTAATATCTGGCAGATGTGTTCCCCCGTGATAAGGAGAATTGAGCATATATACATCTCCCTTCTTCATGTCTGTTCCTTTATTGTTTATGAGAGATTTTACGCATTCACTCATTGAACCAATATGTACAGGTATATGGGGAGCATTTGCTACAAGATTCCCTTTTTTATCAAAAAGGGCGCAGGAAAAATCTCGGCGTTCTTTTATGTTAACAGAATGCGCAGTATTTTGTAAAGTGTATCCCATCTGTTCAGCAACAGACATAAAGCGGTTGTTGAAAATTTCAAGTATTACCGGATCAACTTCTGTACCAATAAAATCACCATCAAAACCCTGATGGGTACTTGTAAGAATTATATGGTTTTGTTCAGTAATTTCGGCTCTCCATAACGGTTCTATTACAATGGTTGACGTGTTTTCGATAATTACCGCAGGTCCGTTAATTCTACATCCCGGTTTTATATCCTCACGTCTAAATACCGGGGTATCATGATATTTATTATCGGTAAACATTTCTATGTTCCCAGTGAGTACACATTCATTGTTTTTGCTAATTTTTTGTACCGGTTCTGATTTCATATCGGAAGCACCGATAACCTCCATTGAAACAGCTTCTACAACAACTGTTTTTTCAGGAGACATGAATCCAAAACGTTGTTTGTGTTTTTTATTAAAATTTGAGATTATGGATTCTTTATCCATCCCTTCAACAAAATCAACCATGAGTGTGGTATCTGAACCTTTATATCTCAAATGTATTTTTGGAACTGAACTTATTTTATCCGATGTAATACCCTGTCTTAAAAGTCGATTTTTACCTTTTTTTTCAAGTTTTAGAAAGATTTCTTTAATGTTGTTTAATACTTTATTATCGAATTGTTGTTCTACAGCATGTTCCAGTATTTCTTTCTGGTCTGCAAGCCCTATACCATAGGCAGACAATACACCTGCATATGGATGGATAAAGATTTTATTGATACCCAGTTTATCTGCTACTTTGCAGGCATGTTGACCACCTGCACCACCAAAACAGCATAAAGCATATTCTTTAATATCATATCCGCGTTGGGTTGTGATTTTTTTGATAGCGTTTGCCATGTTTTCTACAGCTACATCCAGAAATCCTTCTGCTACCTCTTCAATTGTATGATTCTTACCTGTGTAAGACGTGATTTTATCAACCAGTTCATCGAACTTCTCGAAAACCAGCTGATTATCCAGTGGAAGATTTGCATCAGGTCCGAAGACGTGGGGGAAATATTCAGGGTTTATTTTGTTCAGCATTAGATTGCAATCGGTAACCGTAAGGGGACCGCCGCGCCGATAACATGCGGGACCGGGGTCGGAACCTGCAGAGTCAGGACCAACTCTAAAACGTTCACCATCAAAGTGCAGGATAGAGCCACCGCCTGATGCAATAGTATGTATCTGCATCATGGGTGAACGCAGATGAATACCACCAATTATATTTTCAAAACTTCGCTCATATTCCCCTCTATAATGAGCCACATCAGTAGAAGTACCACCCATATCAAAACTAATGACCTTATCAAAACCAGCCATACTGGATGTAGTTACAGCACCTACAACACCACCTGCAGGACCGGAAAGGATACAGTCTTTGCCCTGAAATGAATCTGCATTTACAAGTCCGCCATTGGACTGCATGAACATCAATCTGGTTTTTTCGGTTTCATCATCTTTTTCATGAGTCTGATTGTTTTTAAGCATAGATATTATATCGTTTATATATCTTCCAAGCACAGGTGACAGATAGGCATCCACTATTGTCGTTTCGGCACGGCTTATCAGTTTTATAAGTGGGCTTGTTTCATGGGACATTGATATCTGAGAAAATCCGATTTCTTTTGCAATTTCTGCAATTTTAATTTCATGTGAAGGGTATCGGTAGGCATGCATGAAAGCAATGGCAATAGAGTTTAATCCAGAATCATAAGCGGATTTTAATTTTTCACGTACTGATTCAAATTCAAGTGGATTAATCACCTGTCCATCTGCATTATATCTTCCAGAAACTTCTATTACACAATCATAAAGTTGTTGAGGTTTTATAATTTCAAGTGCAAATATGTCAGGTCGGTTCTGATAACCGATACGTAATGCATCTTTAAACCCTTTAGTAATTACAAGAACAGTTTTCTCACCTTTTCTTTCTAAAAGTGCATTGGTTCCTACAGTTGTACCCATTTTGATAACATCAATTTTATCTGCGGGTACTGGTGCATCATTGGAAGAATTAAGAATATCTTTTATTCCCTGTATAGCTGCATCATGATATTGTTCAGGATTTGTTGAAAGTAATTTGTGAGTTACCAGTTTCCCATTAGGTTTTTTTGCAACAATATCTGTAAACGTACCGCCTCGGTCTATCCAAAATTGCCAGTTCTCGGATTTCATGATTAATTCAACAAAGTCTGTTGTGATATATCAACTATATTATGCCCATGTAGAAATCTTTAATACAAATAAAACTTTCATTATATTCAATATATAATAAAAATATTGAAAATTATGGTTGTGGGTGAAGAGATTGAATAAATATGAAAACAGGGTAATTGTTGGATTATTTTTGATAATTATGGGGACATTTCTTAAATGGCATGATTTCATGGAATATTACAGGGCTTATGGTCCATCTGGTATTGGTGAAGTAAGCCAAAGAGTTACAGGGACCGTTGCAGGTTATGATCTTATAGCAGGCAAGGTGATTTTTGCATTATCATTGATACTTGTTGTATTGATTTTCCTTCCAAAACCTGCATTATATCATAAAAGACTACTTTCAGCGGAGTTTTTTCTTACATCTGTAATTACTGGACTTTTTGTTATTGGAGGACTGATTCCTGTATTTACACCAACCCAAAATATAGGACCGGGAATAGGTTTAGTGGTTTTATTTGCAGGATGCATTATTACACTTGTTTACCTTAAAAAAGATTTGAATAGTTAAAAATCTGTTATCTAATACGGTTAATATAAGGATATTTTCAGATATTTATATAAGGGTAATAAAAATAGTAAATGCAGAATTATTGGGTAATTTCCATGGATTCTGCAATTTTTATCAGTTCATCCTTGTCCAGTTTTTCAGATTGTAATATGTATTCCACACTTTTGTTATTCCATTCCAATGTTCTGGTACGGTTTGAATATATACCCTCGTCATCACCAATTGTAACGTTTTCTTGGCCAAAAATACGTGGTTCTTTTTCAGGTTTCATGTATGGTCTTTGTAACACTACAAGGATATCTCTGTATCTATCATTTTCATAATAAATCACTACAGATGAATCTTCAGGAACATACTGGATATAGTCCATTTCATAATTTTTTGGTAAATAAGTTGGTATTTTTATATTAAAATCAACTTTGCTTTTAGCTTCATCAAGGTTTATAGTTTGTGGGAGTGTATTATCCGGTTCCATGATTATTGCATTTTCAGGTGGGGTATACTCAAATACACTATCTGAAACGTTTTCATTAATTTTAAAATCTCTGAAAAATGCTGTAATAATAAGAGTATCATTTATATATAATTCGGATTTTACTGGTAGATAGTTCTCCTTACCAATCCATGTTTTTGTTTTACTTAGTGGGATGATACTTTGTTGAGTGTTCAGCTTAAATTGCATTATATAGGATTGTTTTCCGTTCAAAGTTTCAGAACCAAGTAGTTCAGGACTACTGTTGTTTATCAATTTTATAAAACTTCGATAGTTAAGGGGATTCAATTCCAGAAGACTTGTTACACCGGAAGGGTTTCTGGTTGCTATATTATCTTCAGAATTGTATATCCATATTGTAGACCCGTTATTAACTGCTGTGAAATCAGTGTTTTCGGGATATCTATGTAAGGTCATTTTTTCTTTTCCCGGTTCTTTATATGAGACTTCGGATACTATATAATTCGTGCTATTATTGGGTAATGTTATGTTCATAGTATAAGTATAATCATCGATTGTTTCAAATTTTTCAATAGTGGTTTGTTTTATTTGGTCAGCTGTTAATTCACTCCTCTGACTAGTACAACCTGAAACTAATAACATTAATATAAGCATCATTAATATCATTATTAAATTCAGTTTAGTCGTTTAAACCCCTCCAATTAAATAATACTATTTTTAATATAAACGCGTTATCCTAAGCAGACATCTCAAGATATGTATTAAAAATACAGGAACGTTTAAATATCATCTCCGCGAGAAAAATAAGTAAGGAGTGGATTTTATGGTAGTGCCAGAATTATCAACTATAATTATTGCATTGATAGCATTAGCAGTGATTTATTTCTTTTTCAAGACGTTTAAATCATTGATAGTAAACGCCATTGTAGGACTGGTTATTTTATTTGGTGCAAATATGTTATTTGGGCTTGGTATTGCATATACATGGCTTGTAATTTTGATTAGTGCAATAGGTGGGGCATTGGGTGCATTACTTATTATAGTCTTGCACGTGTTTGGAATCGCGTTTTAAGATATTAAGTACCAAATTCGATAATGAATTTGCTTCCTTTTCTTCTCTCCAGTTCTAAGCAGCCCCCTATCTGGTCGACGAGGGTGTTTACAAGCCTGAGACCCAATGAATCGGTATCATGTATATCTATGTCTTCAGGAATTCCTCTACCGTTATCAGCTACAATCAATGTATAATTTTCATTGTCAATTTGGTGGAGCATAATTTTTATTTCACCTGATTCATTTTCAGAAAACGCATATTTTAACGAATTGGACACAAGCTCGTTGATAAGCATGGCAAGCGGTATTATAGTATCAATATCAAAATATACATTATCTATATTATCTACATCCAGTGTAATGTTGTTATCGCCGTATAATCTGGTAAGATGGGTTAAAAGATCCTGGATATAATCTTTAAAATTGATACTGTTCAGGTTGCTGGTTTGGTATAGTTTTTGATGGACAAGTGACATTGAAACAATACGGTTTTGTGTATCTATGAACGCTTCATACACCTCTTCATCATCGAATTTTTCAGATTGGAGATTAATAAGACTTGATATAACCTGAAGGTTATTTTTGATTCGGTGATGCAGCTCCAGCTCCCTCATTCTTTCAGCATTTCTAATTTGTTCTGTCTGTTCTTCTACACGGTTTTCAAGTTCGGTGTTAATTTCTTCCAGTTTATTTGTATATTCTTTTATTTTTTCTTCAGCCCGGACTTTATCGGTGATATCACTTGAAACACTTATTATACCGATTATATTGCCATTAATATCTCTTACCGGGTCTCTTTTAATGTTAAATACATTGTTTGGAAATGTTGTGATTTTTTCATGATGTTTACCGGTTTTTACAATATAACTTATAGGGCAACAATCACAGATATCTGATTTATTATGAAGCAGTTTATAACAATAAGCACCAATCAGTTCATCCTGTTTGAACCCTGTAAACTTTGAAAAAGCTTTATTACACCACTTTATCTTTCCTTCAGTATTGTGAAATACAATCATTTCGGATGTAGAATTAAGGATTACACTTTTTTCTTCTTCTGCTTTTTTTCTTTCTGTAATATCTCTGGCTATACTGAGAACAGCAGGTTTGTCCCTGTAATGGATTAAGGTAGAATTAACTTCTACAGGAATTTTTGTGCCATTATTTGTTATATGTACAGATTCAAATTTTAATAGCCCAGTTTCAAGTATCTCATCTATCTTTTCTTTAACGCCACTGCTGGGATATTTGTAATCAACATCCTGTGCAGCCATTGAAAGTAATTCATCTCTGGAATATCCCAGTCTTTTAACAGCAGTCTCGTTAACATTCAAAAAATTTCCTTGAAGGTTTTGAACAAAAATAGCATCGTTCATATTGTTAAAAAGGTAATTGAATTCGTCTGCTGTTTTTCTGAGTTCATCATGTACCTTTTTCCATTCAGTGATATCCTGTGTGGCTCCGTACATTTTTATAGGATTGTTATCATTGTCACTTATTATTCTTCCATGTGTTTTGACATTCCTTATTTCACCAGTATCCTTTCTGATTATACGAAGTTCAATTTCATAGGATGATGAATTATTCAGGCAATCCTGCAATTTATTTTCCATGTACGGGATGTCTTCAGGGTGTACAATCTGGAGTAATTTATTGTATGTCAAAACTTTGTTATTGCATCCATGAATTTTACGCCATTCATTTGAGACAATGATTTTATCATTTTCTAATCCCACTCCCAGCTGCCTACACTTGACAGATATTCGGCTTCTTTGAAAAGTGTTTTATATTTTTGTAATTCCTTGTTCTCGTTTTCAAGTTTTTCAATATACCTCTGTAGCTCATCTGATGATGCTTTTTCAGTGCTATCCCACATTATATTCATCCTTAACCAGTATTAACCACCCAATAGTTTGACTTTGGTAAAAAAGTTATGTATAGTGGGATATTTCTGTAATTTTGGTAAATGCACAAAATCAGTAATTTCCATGATTGAGGAGAAATCTGATAAAATCAGGGTCTAATCTTGTTTCTTTGCTCATTTTTTCAATAATGTTATCTTCTGATAAACCTTCATTAACCATTTCTCTTAACTTTTTATATACACTATCAGGCACTTCATAATATTCGTTTATATCTTTTCTGTGTCCCCATATATCTCCTTCTATGAGTGAAACATTGTGTATGTCAAAAAACATTTTCATGGATTTTGAGAGCGTTTTCATGTATGAGCTGGGTATTTGGATAGCTTTAATATCTGGATTATTGGAAATAGCATTAAATATGTCAGTATTTGATGGTCTAAAAGCAAAATGGATATATTCATCGTTTTTATCAATATTTTCAATATCGCTTTTTGTACTTATAACTCTGAACTTCATGTAAATCACTCTGTGGTTTTAATTTAGTTAATTGACAAAACTTTTCAACTAAATTTTAAAATAGTATGGTCAACTATTTAAAAATTTTGTTCACTGCAGAAAATATAAAAATGAATAACAAAACAAATAATTTGAAT
The DNA here is from genome assembly GCF_000196655.1 of Methanohalobium evestigatum Z-7303. GTDB lineage: Archaea > Halobacteriota > Methanosarcinia > Methanosarcinales > Methanosarcinaceae > Methanohalobium > Methanohalobium evestigatum. The sequence continues at coordinate 943,779 of NC_014253.1, forward strand.
TTGGTAAAGTTTTTTAATAAATCAAAATCAGTAAATGGTAAAACCCGGAACATGGAAATAATGTAGCTGAAATCATTTAGATATTATATCAACAATCATTATTCTATGTTCACAGATGGTATATTTTGGAAAACATTCAATATTTACTCAGTAGCACATATTTCACAATATTGGTTTTTGTTTACCGGTACTTCCTCTGTTTTGCTGTTGAATCCATCCCATAACAAAAGGCGACCAGTTAATAATTTACCGCTTCCCGTTAGATATTTTATAACTTCATTTGCCTGCATAGTACCAATTATTCCTGCAGTTGTTCCAAGAATAGGAAATGTTTTTTTCGGGGGAGTTTTTGAGATGAAACATCGCATGCAGGGTGTTTCTCCGGGAATAATAGTTGTTACCTGTCCATGAAAACCTTCCACCGCACCATGTACCAGTGGAATTTGTTCTTGTACTGCAGCTTCATTGAGTGAAAAACGTGTGTGATAATTATCCAGTGCATCCACAACAATATGGGATTTACCAATCAGATTTTTTATGTTGTCAGGAGAAAGCGTCTCATTAAATGTTTCTATATCGATGTTTGGATTAAGGTCATTTAGTTTTCCTTTTGCAGAATCCACCTTTAAAACACCAATATCTTTATGATGATGAAGTATCTGGCGGTTCAGGTTACTCAATGCTACAGTGTCATGGTCTATAATCCTGATTTTACCTACTCCTGCAGCAGCAAGGTATATAGCTATTGGAGAACCAAGACCTCCAGAACCAGTTATGGTAACAGACGAATTTTTTAATTTCTCTTGCCCCTCCTCACCGAACATCATAATCTGCCGGCTGTAGAGATTTTGCTCATTTTCTGATATCATTCATTATAACTCTCCTTTTAACCATTCAATCACATAGGGGTAACTGTTTTTTGTAATTGATAAAACCATTTTCATAACTAAAAAGCAGTGGGTATACTTTAACCCCTTTTTCAATAGCATGTTTATAAATTTTGTAAAATTCTGGATCGATTCTCATATTTGCTGTAAAGCATTCAGCATCGGGTCTGAATACAAGTATTATAATTGCACCGGAATATCCCTGTTCAACCGCTTTTATCAACTCATTTACATGCTTTCCCACGGGATGTAGGGGCATCTGGAAATAATGCTTTACCGTTATTCTGAAGGGTGCATCCTTTAACTTCTATCCATGTCAATGAATCATTTTGTTTTACAAGAAAATCCAGCCGGCTGTCTCCAAATTTTTGTTCAGGTGTTATACTATCCACATTTCCAAGTGGGCTGATTTTTTCATTTTCAATAACCAGTTCTGCTATTTGTCTGTGATATACAGAATTTATCAGAATCCATTTTTTATCCGCTTTTCCTGCAACCATTTCCCAGCCGGTCTTTCGTTTCTGACCTTCTGCTTTTCTTAGTAGAACTCTATTCCCGGGATATAGTATATCTTCCAGTCTTCCTGGGTCTTTTATGTGTACTTTTTCATTTTTGATTGGCTCTGGGCTTTTTATGTCAACTATACCAAGAAACCTGTTTTCTCTGGATACAAAAATTCCTTTTGAATCCCATGATATCTGTAGAACTGGTGTATTATCCACTTATTGCACCCCGATATAATAAAAAAAGTTAGACCTGTTTTACCGTAACAGGTTATCAGGTCTGTCCTGGAGTGTAACGTTGACTGTTTTTATATTTTCATTTCTGTAGATTTTAAGTTTTATTCTGTCACCGGGTAATTTTGTATCCAGATATGTTATCAACTGGTCGCTATTTCTAATTTCTCTGTTGTCCATTCCCAGTATTATATCACCATTGACCCATGTAGGTTCACCGTTAACAACAATTTGTTTACCCGGTTCCAATCCGGCTTTTTCGGCTGGACCACCATCAATCACTCTTACAATCATAACACCTTCTGATACAGTATCGTTCAGGTCCATATAATTGGCAGCATTGTAACTTACCGGTACCATACTGATGCCTATCCATGCGTGTTCATATTCTCCTTTTTCTATAATGGAATCTGCAACTTTTCTGGCTTTGTTAGCAGGAATGGCAAAACCGACATTATCACCACTTTTCGCCCGGTTTACACCTATAATCTGACCAGAAAGGTCAAGTAGAGGACCTCCGGAATTTCCGGGATTTAGTGGGGCATCAGTCTGGATTACGTTAGGTATAGAAAACCCTTCTTCAGTTGGCAGTACTCTTCCGGTAGCACTTACTATACCGTGGGTTATACTGCCTTCAAGACCAAACGGATTACCAATCGCCATGACAAATTCTCCGGATTCGATATTGGATGAGTTCCCAAGTTTTAGTGGAGACGGTGAATAATTCTCTTCTTCAGGGATATTATCCACTCTCAAAACAGCGATATCCGAGTATTTATCTGAGCCCACTATATTTGCTCTCTGTGTTGCTCCGTTTGAAAAAACAACTTCTACATTTTCTGCTCCATCGATTACATGCTGATTTGTTAATATATGCCTGTTAGAATCATAAATAAATCCTGAACCTTGACCTGATATTCGGCTACCAAGACCGCTTTCTCTTATATTTATGGATACTACTGAATCTGAAACCTGATTGTATAATTCCTTATAGGTTTCTGAGTAATTAATTGTTTTATTGATATTTATATGAACATTTTTTTGTGTTTGGTTTTGATTCTGGTTTTCATCCGGATTCAATGAAAGTGCCAGTGAAACACCACCAACCAGTAAACCTGCTATGAAAAAAACAGTTGCCACAATAAGTATCCGGCTTCTTACATTATGCTCTTTATTATCCACCATTAAGTTTTAATTACGCTATTGATAAATTTATAATTTATGAGATTTAGCAGTATTATTTAGTAGGAGATAAATTTATGTAATTCTTTTACATTTGTTTCAATAAATATTGAAACAATAATGAGGTGATAATTGATGAAGATTGAAGTACTGGGAGCAAGCGGATGTTCAACCTGTTCTAAATTAAAAGAAAACATTGAAAAGATTGTATCTGAAATGGGAAAATCGAGTGAAGTTGAAATTGTAAAAATTGAAGACCCTGTAGAAATTGCTAAAAGAGGTATTATGAAAACACCGGTAGTAGTAGCAGATGGTGAAGTTAAATTCAAAGGCAAAGTACCTTCAGATGATGAAATTAAAGAATTTTTACAATAATTTAAAGTTAAATTTATTTTATTTTTGAATGATATAGCAATACCGCAATTTTCAATAAAATATTTCACTTTTTCTACTTTTTCCATTTTTGATATTACGGATAAATTGAAGTATCACAATTTCACCAATTCATACTGTTTCACTTTAATATTACATTATAGATTGCTTATATTTTAGACATTATTTGATTTTTTAGAAAATGATGTTTGATGAAGTAACTGGTTTGGTGATACAGTGGCTGATAAGAGTTTTTCAAGTTATAGGGATTACAAAAATAAGTATACGAGATTGGTAGGGCTTGAAAGAGAAGAGGAAATGAGGAGACATCTTGATGAAATAAAAAACTTGCATCCAAAAGAAAGAGAATCCCGTGGAAGAGCTATTCTTAATATGAAGGGTAGAAACCAAGGAAAAGGACTTGGTGGTAGATACATTATAAAATTTGTAAGGGTAAAAGGCGGTCAATTGCCTGACACAGAGATTTCTATTGGCGACTAGGTAATGATAAGCAAAAACAAACCTCTTGATCCCAATAATCCGGAAGCCACGGTAATAGAAAAAACCAATTATTCCATTTCTGTATCATTTAATAGTAAACCTCCGGGGATGATTTATGGTAAGGGTTTAAGAATCGACCTTTATGTTAATGATATAACATTCCAAAGGATGCTGGAATCCATAGAATACTTTGAAAATCCTGAAAATGACAAATCCCGTATTCATAACATATTGATTGGAAATGCAAGTCCCATATTTAATGAAATGTCAGAGCCACAAATCCATAATGACAATTTAAATTCATCCCAAATCAATGCTGTAAAGAAATCGCTTGAGTCAAAAGACCTTTTTTTAGTACATGGTCCACCAGGAACCGGTAAGACCACCACACTAATAGAGGTTATTGAACAGCATATCGATAGGGGTCATAAGGTTCTTGCGACAGCTGATTCAAATGTGGCAGTGGATAATCTGGTAGATTTTTTGACCAGTAAAAACAGGAAAGTGGTAAGAGTGGGACATCCTGCACGTGTTACAGAAACATTGAGACAGCATACATTGGATTTCCTTGTTGAAGATAAGGAAAAATACCAGAAGGCTCAGGAATTGAGGACAAAAGCTAATGAACTTAATGAAAAACAGAAAGATTATCCCTGCTCAACCGGTAGATGGAGAAGAGGTCTTTCAAATGATGCGATAAAAGACCTTGCAAGAAAAGGCAAGGGTTCAAGGGGTATTCCTCCCAAAAAAATGAAACAAATCGCCAAATGGATTGAATTACAGGAACAGATAAATTCAATTATTGAAAAGGCGAAAAAATTTGAAGATGAAGCAGTGGATGAATTGATTCAGGAAACTGATGTAGTTTGTACAACCAATTCCACTGCAGGGAGTGATTTACTGGAAAATGAATATTTCGATGATGTGGTTATAGATGAAGCGACCCAATCCACAGAACCATCCTGTTTGATACCCATGAAACATGGAAATAAAGTGATACTTGCAGGGGACCATAAACAGCTCCCTCCAACAATATTAAATCAGGAAGCAAAAAAGGAAGGTCTGGAAGAGACACTTTTTGAACGGATGCTTGAGGTTCACGGCACACAGATAAAACAAATGCTGAATATCCAGTACCGGATGAATACTGAAATTATGAGTTTTCCAAATACACATTTTTATGGAGGAGAGTTGAAAGCTGCAGACGAAGTTAAAAACCATAAGCTTGAACCATCTGTTTTAAAGGAATCACCCGATGAGTTGATAGAAAAAATCTGTGATTTTAAAAATGGCATTACTTTTGTAGATACTAATGGCAATTTCAGAGAAAATGCACCTAAAGGTTCTACCTCAAAAGAAAACCCAGAAGAAGCAAAAATTGTGAAAAATATAGTTGACAGAATACTAAACAAAGGAATAAATCCTGAAAACATAGGGATAATATCACCCTACGATGCCCAGATTGACCTTCTTAAAAACAAAATTGATTTTAGCGGACTTGAGATTAAAACAGTTGATGGTTTCCAGGGAAGAGAAAAAGATGCTATTATTCTGTCACTGGTAAGGTCAAACCAAAACGGGGATATCGGGTTTTTAACGGATTTGAGAAGATTGAATGTATCCCTTACAAGAGCCAGAAAGAAGTTGATAATAATCGGTGATGGAGATACACTCGGAACCGATAGAACCTACAATGAGCTCATGAATTATATAGCAGAAAATGGAAACTATTTAAACATTTCAATTTGAGTTCATGAATAAAAAATAGTAAGGATAGTGGTGAACTATCCGTTTAATCATTTCTTTTGTTCTTTTCTTAAAAAGAGCAGTATTGCAATACCAAGCACACCAACCAGAAGAACAGGGTTTGCGGTTGGAACTCCTGTCCAGTGGTCATATCTAAAAGTCACACCGGTTTAGTCTTGAAAATCTATAGCTCCTTTTGGGCACGCATTAACGCATCGTTCACATTTAATGCAGTCTGGTTTAGTTTCATTTTTGTGGACTTTAAGATGCATGGGGCATGATTTGTCACACTTTTTACATGAAATACATCTGTCTTCATCAATATCCAGTTGATATTTGTTTCCACCAAGTATCCTCTGGGCAGTTCCCATCGGACAGAACGAACACCATGTTCTGGGGCTTATGGATATTCCAAGTACAACTGCAATTGATGTAGTAACAAGACACATCACTACAAAGACCATTCCAATCTGGTTAATAAGTCCCTGTGTCTGCATAATTCTAAATCCCATAAATCCCATAAGGGCTGCAAATACAGGAACTCTTAGCCAGAGGGTCTTAAGGGTTTCTGGAATCTTTTTATTCTTTGTAATTTTACCTACTACGAAATCATTAAGGCTTCCTCTCGGGCACAGGTTTCCACAAAACCATCGTCCTCTGAATGGACTTATCAAAAGCAATGCAGCAAACACAACCAGCATGAAATATCCAAGAATCGGGAACCATAGTCCTGCAATGGATACAATCAGTACCAGTATTCCAAGATACGGAGTAATTTTAAGCATAATATTCACCTCCTGATAGTTTTTGATTATTATTTTATATTGGGGCTTTTTCTGATTTTGAATACTGTTTATCCTGTTCTCCCATTATCCATTGGTCGAGTTCATTATCAACTCTATTAACCCAAGTGTAGACAATATCCATTATCAGATTCTTTATCTCCCTGCGGCTGTATATTCTGTATATGTATACATATCCACCATTGTCGAGGTTGTTCTGTGACCTCTTGAGAACTTCATTTGAATGCAGTTTTTTAACAGCTTTCTGAACTGTTGACAGGTCAAGTTTCAATTCAGTAGCAATATTTTCTGTAGTTACCCACCTATCAGTGTCTCTCAGGAAATAATTCATAATATCAAGTTCGGATTTTGTTAAATTCAGTGCACATTTAAGGACATCATCCAATTCAAATTCCTTACATGCAAAGTCTATCATTTGTATACCTCTTTGGTACTTCTAATTATCATCAGTACTGCTATATAATATCAGTATTATATAAAGAGTTTCAAGTACTGATAAAAACATGATAAAAATAGAAGTACTGTTAATCTGGACGATAAATTATTTTAAGGCTTTATCTTTTTAATAAATCCGTTGTGGTTCTTTACATAGGTTACAACTTCATAATCGAGCAAATTTTGTATTCAAAATATGAATTCTGATAGAATAACACTGTTTATATTGTGCCTGATCACCTTTTTCGGGATGTCGGGCAGTACATTGCTGGGGCCTGTTTTACCGACCATAGTTGAACCTTTAAACACCAGCCGTGAAGCAGTAGGTCTGATTCTGGCTGTATATACACTATCTACTGCATTGTTTACATTGGCGATAGGAAGCATTACAGATAGAATTAATCATAAAAAAATACTGATACCCTGCCTGATAGTAAATGGTTTATCTGGGATGGCGGCCTTTTTTGCAACAGATTTAACCCTGCTTCTTTTTATACGGTTTATCCAGGGTTCAGCAGTTGCAGGAATGACTCCTCTTGCTATGACTATCATTGGAGGACTGTACAGCGGTAAACAACGTATTCATGCTATGGGTAGAAGAAGTATGTCCATAGCAATAGGTGCGGTATCTTTACCATTTATCGGGGGAAGTATGGGTATTTTTGGATGGAATTTCCCATTTCTTTTTTACTGCCTGACCATTCCGATAGCTATAGTAGCAGTATTTGCACTTCCTGAAACAAATCCTGAAGAATTTACAGGCAAAGCAACGATTGAACTTACAGATATAAAAGAAGCCTTAAAAGATTTCAGGGTTTCCTACACGATTTTTTTAAGTTTTGCAATAGCTTTTCTGCTTTACTCTGTAATTATCTATGTACCTTTTATACTGGAAGACAGTTTTGATTTTACATCACAAGGGGCGGGTATAGCTCTCAGTTTACGCGGTGCATCGGTTATAGTGGTGGCTTCACAGGCAAGAAAATTGTCTGAAATATATTCCGAACATATAGTGATGTCAGCAGGTTTTGGTCTGCTAAGTGCCGCTATTGCAGGCTTCCCATTTGTAAATACTGTGTCATCAACATTTTTATTGTTACTCCTTTTTGGAGCAGGATTTGGAATGATACAGCCATTTTTAACAACATTAATAATTCAGGTATCACCGAGTAACATAATGGGAGGAATTGTTTCGATTTTTAATACAATGAAATATATCGGTCAAACTGCTGCACCCTCAGTTCTGGGTATAATCCTGTTTTATTTTAATATGGATATGATTTTTATTGTATCCAGTATTTTCGGATTCATCATTGCACTATCAGTCTATTTAACAAAGGCAAGGTTTTATGAAACAAACCAGTAAGAACAGATGTATTACATTCTATGGTTAATTTTGAATCTATCAGGTATTTTAAACAGATGAAGGTGTCTATCTGTAATATAAAAAACACCTAAAGCAAGAATGAATCCTGTAATAAGGTCAATAATCCAGTGTATTCCAAGATACAATGTAGTAAAAAGTATTGCGGCAGTAACACTGGTAGCAAACATTTTGTATCGCCTTAGTCCAGATTTAAAAACAATCAGTATAGACATTACAGAGAGTGCTGTATGAAGGCTTGGCAGACAATTATCAAGATTTGGGTCACTCATCCTGATACCCTGTGATATTATAGGATTTAACTCATAAAGCAGGGGTTCAACATTTTTAAGTGTGTAACCAGTCACCTCTACAGGTAATAGGACATAAAATGGATAGGCAATCAGATAAATTAAAATAAACGCTATTGTGAATTGTTTTAAAAGTTTAAGTTTTTGAGTATACACCAGAATGAAAAATGTAAACACAAGCAAAAATGGAAACGCAAAAAGGTATACAGCACTGCTAATGTATGTTAAAAGCGGATTGGCTATGTACTGGACATAATTTACAATATCCCCTTCAATCATTATCAAATACTTGGTATAACTGTCACGTGGAACAATACCCAAATGGTTTGTTATATTATTCTCAAAATTTATAAAAACATATACCAAAATTATAGGTATAAAATATATTAAAGTATCAATAACAAGTTTTTGTTTTTGAGGTTTATTGTGTTCATTTTTAAATTCTGAAGGGATGAATACATAGTACCCTATAATTGACAAAAAAATAACAACAAATAACGTGATAATACTCAGCAAATGTTCTGATACCATTATCCTGCCTGAAATATTGTATATTGGTTATAAATCAAAAATCTGAAAGGTCAGGATTTAACCATTTACTTGGTTCTGTATTGTCAGTAGGTGGCTCTCCTCTTTTCATCCGATTTACATATTTATTAATTCTTTTTCCGGTTTTTTTCAGTGAATGTTCAAGGATCCAGCTTTTTATACTTGTATCGTTTTTATAGTTTTTCAACAAATGAGGAACAATTTCTAAATCATGTTCTATACATTCACCCATAAGCTGCCAGTGTTCTGGTTTCATTTTGTCCATAGTAAATGATTCTTCATTGTCCAGTGCTGAACCCTTCATAGATACAAAATTCATAGGAACAATTAGCGATGAAGTGCCTTTTAAATCTTTGACAAGCTCAATACTTGTATTAATATCATCGGTGGTTTCACTCGGAAGACCGTTTATAAGTGTGGCTGCAGTAATCCAGTTGTTATCATCAAGTATTCCATATGCCTGTTTTACTACTTCCTGCCATTTTTCAGGCGATTCTGGCAAACTCTTTCCTTCCATATATCTTGCTATCAATCGTGTGCTTCCGGTTTCTATACCTGTTTGAGCACCAAGTGAATTCTGTTCCAGTTCTGAATAGCAGGTATCTGTGACCGATTCAACAAGTTCCGGGTTGGAATACACAGTTGCAAGAGCCAGATGGCTTGTACCTATTTTATCAACACCTTCAGTAGAAACAACCTGTTTGAAAAGGTCAAGCACCTGTTCTGAATTAGGTTTTATACCTTTGGCACCATATCTGAGGATATCTTCAGAATGCAGGATTATAGAATGTTGTCCAAAATTTACATTGGTCTGTACATCTTGTAAAATATGTTCAATAGGTTTAAAATGAAGTTTTTGCATAGTGGGAGTACAGAATGAGCATCCCCTGCCACAACCTCTAAAAACCTCTACCAGCCCATGGATTGTAGCACCTTTGATATTAGGGATATTATCTACATTTGGTTCTTTCCCTTCTATAATCCTTGAAGGTTTTTCTCCGTTAAATATTGATTCAACTATTTCAGGAACAGTTATTTCTCCTCTGCCAAGATGAACATAATCTATGTTTAATTTATCCATTAATGATTCATCAGCAAGTTGCCATGCTGATTTTCCTCCAGCAATAACGGTTTTTTCTTTCATAATTGGTTTTTTCATAAGGTCAAAAAATTTAACTCTGTTAAGTGGTGGTCCTATGTCCACAATATCGACAAATTCTGATGTGGGTGGATTGATACCCAGATAATCATGACCAGTAATAGCTATGATCTCTGTCCTGTCACCTGCTACTTTATCGATATCATTTGGATGGACAACCGCAACTTCATCAGTCCCGAATTTATCTGCAAGTGATGCTTCTATAATTCGTAAACCACAATCAGCGTTTAAAACTCTACCATTCTTGCTTTTTACAGAAGGTGACCATATACTAAAAAACATCCAATCGGGTATTAAACCTTTAGGTATACAGGTAGAAAACCCTACAAACATCCCCCAACGATATTGGCTCATAAGGGTTTCATCAGCAGTTAAAATAATTTTTGGGCTGATGTCACCTTTGTGAAATAATCCTCTGATTTTACTCATAATCACACCTACTATTCCCCAACTTTTGTGTGTAAAAAATATTATAAATTCTACTTCCTTGTTTTGACAATCCAGACGCTATATATTTAAACCAGTTCTTTTATATGTTTTCTTATAGCAAATTTTTAGATAATCAAAAGAAATTGATAATTGGTAATATTTGCAACAATTATTTATCAGAAAATAACAAACATGTAACATACTGTTTATTATCAGGTGTAGAACAATGTTTTTATATTTAAGACCTATCGGACACATCGAAAATACAATCCTTTCAGAACTAATAGACCCCGTAAATGAGGCTTTTGGTGTTCTTGTAAAAGTTGACCTGCCTATGGATGTTCCGGAAAATGCATATGACCCAGGCAGGGGTCAGTATCATTCATCAAAGATTCTTGAAGAAATGTCTGAAACAATACCAGAAGACGCATCCCATGTACTGGGTATTACGGATGTAGACCTTTATGTTCCACAGCTTAATTTTGTGTTTGGTGAAGCCAGCAACAAGGTAGCCGTGATTTCCATAACTCGGTTGAGGAATGAATATTACGGGTTGCCAAAAGATTATGAATTGTTTAAAAATAGAATAATAAAAGAAGCTATACATGAGATTGGACATATGTTTGGTTTCAAACACTGCCCAAAAAAAGAATGTGTAATGCATTTTTCAAATTCATTGGAAGATACCGATACCAAAAGTTACAGACTCTGTTCAAAATGCCAAGCTCTATTTTGATATTCAATATCTGCTTTTGAATTCATTGTTTTCAGTTGACGCTTTTCCGATAGCTTTAAGCAATTCCATCATTACTCCTACACCTTTTTGAACGTCTTCATCTTTAAGCTCACGGATTATTCCCATCATTCCAAGCTGTGGAGGATCAAGCAGAGCTTTGTCAAATTCAGGTTCCTGCAAACCCCTTTCAAGCACATCGACAAAATCAGTACTAACCATGGCGTTTAATAGTTTAAACATGCTGGATTCTACATCTGCAATACCTTTCAATGTTTCATCATTCATGTAATTTTGTAAGAGTCTATAGGTTTTGAGCATATCAACCAGTGTGTCAAGGTCATTTGGATCAAGCTCTAATCCCTGAACATCTTTTCTTTCTTCTTCTGACATTATTACTCCCTCCAGTTTTAGAACAATGCTTTTAGGCCTGCATCCCAGTGGATGTAATAGTACATCCTGTATATGTACCATCCGAGCTTTGTGGGTTCAAATGATTCAGGAGGTGCACCATAAGACCATGACGGAATGTATGCCTGTCCTTTTGTAAATGGTGTGGGCATAGCTCCGATATACGGACATCCTACCTCTCCCATGTAGGACACTTTTGTTCCGTGACCATGTATATCATTTACCAAATTGTGACTTACAACAAGTGATTGATAATGAGCTCCTATTCCTGATTTTATAACACTTGCAGGTCCTGCATCTCCAGCAACATAAACCTCGTTATGGTTACCTGCTGGACCTCGATATTGTAGAGTAAATTTATCTACAGGTATCCATCCAGTTTCATCAGTCAATCCGGAATCAATTATTGGTTGTGGTGATTTATGAGGGGGTGTTGTTATCAACAGGTCGTATTTCTCTCTGTCACCGTTTTGTGATACAATTTCCCTGTTTTTGGAATCAACTTCAGCAAGTTTGAAATTCCTATTAACTTCAATATTATCGTCCTCAAAAACCTTTGTAGCAACCTTATTAAACTCAGGTGGTCCAATCGGCTCCATAGGCCAGAAGAAACTAATCTGTATGTTTTTACACATCTCTTCAGTTTTCATGAATTTTATATAATCATTCAGCATTACCGCAAATTTAACAGTAGCACCGGGACATGAAACAGGCATCTGTGCAACTGATATAGCAATACGACCCTGTTCAAAGTTGTCGATTTTTTCTTTCAGTTTAAAAGCGTCATCCATTGAAGTATAGAATGTGTTGTAATCCTCTGATAGACCCGGTATATTACTAATATCTGTAGTGCTTCCAGTAGCGATTACAAGATAATCATAGTTGAATGTATCACCGCTTTTAACCTGTACTTTTCTATTCTCCAAATCTACTCCAGTGATTTCACCTTTTTCCCCGAAAACACAATTAATCCTCGGGCTAAGTACTTCTTTCCTCGGTCTTTCAAGGTCTTCAGGTGTATAAAGCCCAAAGGGTAAAAATGTAAACCCACCCTGATTTATATTCATATCATCTTTATCCAGTATAGTTACATTCAAATCGCCTCTGGCGATTTCTCTTCTGAATTCTCTTGCCAGTTTGTTTGCAACTACAGTACCAGCATAGCCGGCACCCAGTATCAATACATTTTCTGTCATGTTTACTCCCTATACAATAAATTCAGTTACAATATGCTTTAAATGTATATATGGAGTTTTGTCATATTTAAAAGGTATTATGTGCTGATAAAAACTGATAAAAAATAGAAGTATCAAAAATTAATCATATATGTTTGTACTTTATGGTATCATTTAACTGGATTAAATAATCCTGCAAACGTAAATCATCGATTAATTCAAGGATATCTTCTCTGTCTGCACCTTCTACTTGAGCTCTTTCAATTATATCTTCTATCGGGACAAAATCTTCACCGGTTTCTCTATAAATATCCAGATAGATTGATTTTACCAGTTCATTTTTGCTGTATTTATTTTCCCTTTTTTTACTGGATAATTTGATTCCAAATTCATTTTCCAATTCATCCAGCAGGTTATCAACATTTGTATAGTTGTTTTTAATATGACGTATTCTGCTAAAACAATCTTTCAGTTCATTCAACATCTTGGTTTCCATTTCATCAATACGTTTGTCAGTTTCATCCATATTTTACAGCTCCTTTAATATCTTAAAATAGCACCTACTCCACCAATTGATTCCAGAAATTTGTCATCATCTACAAATTCTACCTCTGCATCTGTATATTGTGCCATCTCGTAAAGTTTTTCAATAATTTCAGTTTTTGAAGTAGTTCCACCACAGATTGGACAGGCTGGATAGGAGTTACCGGTAACATGAAGTTCCTGACACTTTTCGCATTTACTCCCCGGAACAGCAATATTGTTCAAAATTAAAAGAACACTAACCCTCCCCTGATAAAGATCATTTTTAATAGCATCGATACCATACTCAGCCAGACCACCACTCAATACAGCAGCTCTAAAATTATTAGCTTTTTCTCTTGAATATGATTTCTCATTAGTCTTTAAGATAATGTCACCAGTATTAACAAGCTCTTTTTCTGAAACATCAATTGGTGTATCTACTATATCCATTACTTTATTTCTAATCCATTCAGGTAATATATCCCTTAATTCTTTTTTTGCATCCCCTGGTCCAGCTATTATTAACCCTTTGACCTGATGGTTTTTGCAATATTCTTCTATAGATTCCGCCACACTGGAAAGAAATGATTTTATAGCTTCTTTTCTCAGACGGTTGAACCGCATCTGGCTCCATCCACCCTTTTTATGCTTATTCATTAGGTCGGTGGACAGATGTGATGTCTGTTTAACAGCATCAGAACGGATATTGAACAATCTGGATTCATGAGAATCTAAAAGTACTATTCCATAATCACTGTAATCATCTCTAAGTCTGGCAAGTGGAAGAAGAAAAGGTGAATTATCAAGTATCAAATACCTTTCAGGTTCCAGTGGAATTCTGAAAACATATATAGTCGATTGTGAAACAAATAGTATTCTTCCTTTTTCACCTTTCAGTTGAGGAAGACTGCAGTATTTTTTATAGGTGTTAATTAGGTCTTCGAACTGGTCTTTGAATTTTTCTGGTAGGGCTTTTCTTATATTTTTGATTCTGGATGTTAAAAATTTGTTATTTACTTTATTATCGTTTTTGTTTCCTATGGGAAAATAAATAGATAGATATATATCGTTATCATCTGATTTTTCAGAAATGGATTTGATGTTAATATCGGTTATCGGTGTTAGTTTATCAATTATGATGTTTTCTGATTTTTCACTGTTGTGCATATAGATATATAGGATGGTTTATAAATAAAAAAGGTTTTTTAGACCTTTTTAAATCGAAATAAGTATATTAGAAAACAGATATTATCAGATAAAAGAGGGTTTGATTAATTTGTCATCTGAAAACACCGGTCTACCTGTAAGGTCAGAAATCCTGCAACTGCAACCATGCGTACATGGAGGATTGGTTCGCGAAACCGCCCAGAAATACAACCTAAATGAATCAGATTTACTTGATTTCAGTGCAAGTCTGAATCCGCTTGGCACACCCTTCCAGTACTACAACTGCAGTCTCGAGGAACTTGTAAGCAACAATACGGAAAAGCTTACCCGTTATCCTGACAACCGTTATCTTGAATTCAGGGATGCTGCAGCAGGGTTTATCGGTAATCTGGATAGGGAAAACATTATACCCGGAAACGGTTCGTGTGAACTTATTAGACTGGTGGCAGAATGCGTGGTCGAAAAGGGCGACCAGGTGATAATACCCCAGCCAACTTTTGATGAGTATGAACTCCAGTGCAGGATTTTCGGTGCCAGACCCGTATATATCAATTATAGTGAGATTCCCCAGATTTCAGACGAACTCCTTAACAGCTCAAAGATTCTTTTTGTCTGCAACCCCAACAATCCTACAGGTGAACTGCTGTCAAGGTCTACACTAAAGGATTTGGCTGACCGGTGTGCAGAAACCAGTACCCTTCTGTTTGTGGATGAGGCGTTTATCGAACTTTCAGACCCTGAGCAAAGCGTTGCTGAACTCGTAAAGGACAACAATTTTGTGTTTGTCATGCGCTCACTAACAAAATCGTTTGCTATACCGGGCATACGTGTAGGGTTCGGTGTTGCATCACAAAAACTGGCAAATGTGCTTGACAATGCCAGATTGTCATGGAACATGGGTTTTGTATCCGATGTTGTAGGTACTGAATTACTGAAGATGAAAGGCGGTGTTTACAGTTCATATTTCAGGGATTCAAGGAAAATGATTGACAGGGAACGCAAGTATCTCATCGACAGAATTTCACGGATTCACGGGTTTACTCTACTGGACAGCAGTGTGAACTATATACTTGTGGATGTGAGTGAATCTGTGATGGATTCTAAAGAACTCACACAGAGACTGGCTGCAAGAGGCATACTTGTAAGAGACTGCAGTTCGTTCTGTTCACTTGGTGACGAGTTTATCAGAGTTGCTGTCAGAAATTCAGAAGATACCAATAAACTGGCCAAAAATATCGGTAGAGCCATGACTGACAGGAGTAGAGACAGCGCCAAAGAAAAACTGGAACACAGAATTAATTCCTCTAAGGGAAGGTCTCTTGTAGGTAGTAATACTGCATGTCCTTATTATCCCTGTCATTATGAAGGACAGGACTGTACCTTTTGCTTTTGTCCGTTTTATCCATGTGAGGATGAGCGGACGGGTGGTAAATGTATCGAACGTTCTTCAGGCGGTAAAGTATGGAGCTGTATGAAATGCTATATTGTTCATGACCCTGAAGTAGCACAGGAAATACTTGATGTATTAAGAGAAAATGGTGAAATGGATAACAAAATAAAAAAAGCATGGAAGAAAGTAATCAAACCCCGTTTATCAGAAAAATGATTCTTATAATTAATTTCCCGAATCAAGTGTAGTTGAACCTGATAAAAGTAACATCACCATTAGGTTTTATTTTGGAATTTCCTGTAAACAAATGAGTTTATTATAACCACTCCAAATGCTATCAGACCCGATACAATAAATACATATTCAAGACCGGATTTTAATAAAATAAAACCCAGTATACCGGATGCCAAAGTCATACCGACAAATTTCATGGTATTAAATATAGAAATAATACCTCCCATGACTCTGGTAGGAGCTACTTGGGTTATCAATGTATTAAGAAACGGTATCAATATACCAAAACCTGCACCAAAGATGAGCAATAATAAAAATACAGATGTCAAATTGTAAGCATAAGACATACCTGTAATAGCGATTCCTACAATCACGAATCCGGCTATTGTTATAGTCTGATTTGAGAATATCAATGACAGTCTTTTGGTCTGTGATGCAACAACAGCCATCGATGCACCCTGAATTCCAAGAGCGATACCTGCACCCTGTGCTGTAAACCCAAAATTATCTTTCAAAAGAAAAGGAACATAGATTATAATTGTAAACAGGAAAAAGAACAATGCAGAAACCAGAAACATGGTGTATGCTACATTGAAATTTTTAAGAGCGGTAACAATTTCATAAATTCCAGTTTTTTGTTTTGGCAACACTACATTTGTTTCGGGCAATACAAACACAGAAACAATAGCCAGAGGTATGGTTAAACCATAAAACAGAAATGGGTAGTTCCAGCCAAATATAGCAAGACTTCCGCCAATAAGTGGAGCAGTAACTTCGCCTATAGATGTGGTCAGACTAACTCTACCCATTGCATGAATGCGTTCAATGTTTTTATACAATTCACCTATCATAGTCATAACCAGTGGCATCATGCCGGCGGTTCCTATACCCTGAATGAATCTGAAAACGAGCAATACAGGCAGGTTTGGTGCAAAAAAACCGGCGAAGCCGGATAAACCGTTAATAATAAGGCAGGTTATCAGAACCTTTTTTCGAGCCAGATTATCGATTCTGGTTCCCAGTAACAGCATGAACAATGCATTGGATAGGGTGTAAACTCCCATGACCCAACCAACAGCTTCAGGGGTAGAATTAAGTGGGTCTACCATGTCCGGCAAAACCGGTCCCATAAGGGCACTTCCAGTCATACCGAAAAAAGCAACCAGACATAAAACAAGCAGAATCACTCTTGTAGTCAGGTTCATAAAAATCAGTCAGTAGAAAGATTTGGTTTTGTGAACTACCACTTGGCTAAAGACCAAGTGGCTTCCTGTTTCATCCTTTTCCCTTATGGGAACAAGTCCACAGGCTCTACCCCTCATCCCGAAGGTGAATTGATGCCTATTAGATTCTGTCTATCCAGTGCGAATTTTTTAATGTTAACTGATGCGTTGATGTCCCTATCATGTATCGTTTTACAGTCAGGACATTCCCATTCTCTGTCTTTAAGTTCTAAATCCTGATAATAATATCCACATACATGACAGATTTTGCTTGATGGGTCGAATCGTCCTATCTTGATAATATTTTTACCGTACCATTCTGCTTTATACTCTAATTTCTGAACGAAACTACTCCATGAAGCATCGGTTATATGCTGTGCCAGATTATGATTTTTCAGCAGTCCTTTTACATTCAAACATTCCAGTGCTACAGCTTGGTTCTCGCTTATCAGTTTATTACTTAATTTATGCTGGAAATCTTCTCTCTGATTAGCAATTTTCTCATGATATTTTGCTATCTGATGTTTCAGTTTCCTGTAATTGTTAGAACCCTTCTTTTTTCTGCTGAGCCTTTTCTGTAATACCTTCAATCTTTCAATTGAATTTTTCAGGTATCTGGGGTTGCCGATTTTTTCACCATCGGATGTTACAGCGAAATCCTTGATTCCTACATCGACTCCTATAGTATTAACTTCGTAGAATGTCTGTTTTTGTGGTAATTGTTTGTCGTCATCGACTAAAATACTGATATAATATTTTCCTGTCGGTGTTCTTGTTATAGTTGCAGTCCTTTGTTTACCATCAAACCTTCTATGAAGCCTTGTTTTTATCCAGCCGATTTTAGGTATGTATACTTTATTATTACCAAAATCGACTTTATAATACTGAGGAACAGAAAACGATTGTACTGGGTTTTTCTTGGATTTAAACTTTGGAAAACCTGATTTTTCTCTGAAAAATTTGGTAAAAGCATTTTCCAGGTTAAGAGTAGCTCCCTGTAATGATTGAGAGTTAATTTCATTCAACCATTCATGATCTTCTTTTAATACCCTTATCTGTTTGTTCAATTCAAATCTTGATATTGCTTTACCATCCTGCTCATAAGATTTGATTTTGTTCTCCAATGCCCAGTTGTATATGAACCTACAAGCTCCTATATGTTTTGCGATTAACTCCTGTTGGATTTGGTTTGGATACATACGATACTTGTAAGCTTTTAACATACCATAATTATTATGATTTAACATTATTTATATGTTAAGTTATATATTGGACGGTATTCAGCCCTGATGCTGAAGACATCAGGGTTTTCTACCTTCCATTATTATAAATTGTCCTGTCTGGGATTTTTCAAGAAAAAGTTGGATGTTTATTGTAAGCCTCGGGCGGGGATCGAACCCGCGACCTCGTCCTTACCAAGGACGCGCTACACCACTAAGCCACCGAGGCTCTTTTATTGTGCTGACGTATTCCTCCTAAATATCAGGTATCTTTTATTAAATTTTTGGTTGAAAACAGCCGTATTTATAAATACCATCTGTCATCAACCGGAAAGAGTTCATTAATCCACATGAGTACATGATTGTGGTGTATAATTTTGTAAGACCTTGAAAGCACCTGGTTGCATTCAAAATACTCATGATTCTCTTCAACTTCAAGATTTTCAAAATCCCTACGGGTTTCTATATCATGGTTTCTAAGAATTTTACCAATCGGTATGTCAGCGCGCATCATGTCCTGTTTTACTTCAGGAGGCATTCTTTTAATGGGTGATAGTGACCTTGCATAAACATAGGGTTTGTTCCCCGCAACCAGAGCGACTGTACGATAGTTTATTTCATCTCCGATATCGATATTAAAAAGGGAAGCGGTATCTTTGTCTGCAGGTATTAAGTACTGATTCTTGGTTATAACAGATACGTCCTCTTTTGTCATTATTTCAAGCAGGAAGGTAATAGATCCATCAGTACCTGCACATACCCGCAGACAGGTCGGAATGTCAAGATTTTTGAGTTTATCAAGGAATCCGGTTATCAAAAATCACACCAGCAGTTTAATCTTGTACTTCTTTTTTAGCCATTTTTACACGTTCTTTGGCAGTGTACCCGGTTGCCTGATACAAGAAATCCCTGAACCTTTTGTTGGTATCAAGTATCAGTTCATCATCAAGTTCTGTTTCATCGGCTGACTCGGTTTCAACAGCCATTTTTTTGCCTTCCAGCCATACTTCTACTTTATCCAGAGCACCGTATGAAGTTATAAATTTGTCATCTTCACACTTTATTTCGGTCGGAAAGCACTCATCAAGTATTGAATAGATACGGTCACTGTCTGGTTTATATCCACGTTTTAATTTATACAACTGCATGTTATCACCAAATACAATCTAATTCTACCAATTAAATTTTATTTTTTATATAATTACTGGACTATAACCACGGGAATTAATATTAAATAATTTAAACTCAAAATATTAGTAAGACTTCAATATTAATAGTGGGGATAAAATGGCAAAACTTGCGGTTGTTTATTTAAGTACACAGGGAAACACCAAAACTATGGCGGAATCAATAGCAAACGGTGCAAAGTCGAGGCATGTAGATGTGGATGTCAGCAGTTTTTATGATACCACAGTTGATGAAGTTGCAGCAGCAGATGCGATTGCAATAGGCTCATCAACCTTTTACTATGGAATGCTTGCACCCATTGAAAAGTTTGTGGATGAACTTGTTCAAAAAGATGTAGATGGAAAAATCGGAGCAGCTTTCGGTTCTTATGGGTGGAGCGGAGAAGCACCGCATATGATTGCAGACAAAATGCGTAAAGC
This sequence comes from Methanohalobium evestigatum Z-7303, assembly GCF_000196655.1. Taxonomy (GTDB): domain Archaea; phylum Halobacteriota; class Methanosarcinia; order Methanosarcinales; family Methanosarcinaceae; genus Methanohalobium; species Methanohalobium evestigatum. The sequence continues at coordinate 963,938 of NC_014253.1, forward strand.
TGGTATGAATGTTGTAGACCCGGTATTAAGAATACAGCACATACCAAATGACAAAGACATTTCTGAATGTGAACGTCTTGGCAAGGATTTGGCAGAAAATATCAAAAAACGTTGATTGTATGAACATATCTTTTTTTATAAGTAACAAATTTACCAGTTGTATAGAAACAATTATATTGTTCCTTTTCTTTAAATAAAGTCATCCGGTCTGAAAGACATGTAATCCGGTGTTAACATAATGAAATGGAGCAATATATCTCTTAAAGTAAAATTACTTGTATACATACTTTTAGGTGTATCAATAATACTCTCCGCTTCTACTGCATTTATCATAAATAGTACAACTTCTCAACAGGAAGATTTAGCCTACCAACAATCAATTGAAAAGGCAACAAGTTATGCAAATGATTTCAATACGGATATGAATGAAGACAAGGCAAAAGGAGAAAACATTGCCACAATGCTTTCTGAGTACGAATCTTCCAATAGAAGTGAAGTACTAAATATGTTAAAACGATTACTTGTACAAAATAAGGATTTGATTGGGACATATGTTGCCTATGAACCGGATGCTTTTGATAACAGAGATGAGGATTATGTTAACACCACATATCATGATTCCACTGGAAGGTTAATCCCATACTGGAACAGAATAGGCGGAGATGTACATTGTGAACCTTTGGTGGATTATGAAACATCAAACTATTATCAATTACCCAAAAAACTGGAAAAAACAGTGGTTACTGAACCCTACCTATATCAAGGAAAACTAATAGTAAGTTATGTATCTCCGATAATGAAAAACGGTACTTTTGTGGGTATAGGCGGAGTGGATGTATCACTGGAAAACATTGATAATATTGTAAGTGATGTTGAAATTTTTGACACCGGATATGCATTTATGTCAAGCAACACTGGAATTTTGTTATCCCATCCTGAAAAAAAACAATGGATTGGTAACAAAACATTGTACGATTTTGATGACCCTAAAATATCCCAGATGGCGGATGAAATCCAATCGGGCAAAGAAGGGCATATAGAAACAATTGACCCAAGTACTGGTAAAAATGTTGTAATGTTCTATCAACCGATTGAAACCGGTGAATATTCTTTTATTCTTGTTGTTCCAAAGGATGAAATGCTTGCAGGTGTTACAGAATTAAGAGATGAACTGATTATAATATCTGTGGTATCCCTCATTTTTATGGGTGGTGTGGCTTATCTAATATCATTATCTATATCCCGAACTATTAATGGTATAGTTGGCGATTTTAAGAGAATAACCAATGATGTTATTGACGGTAAACTGGGTACAAGAGCCAATACAATTATCCAGAAAGATTTTAGAGAAATTCCACAAGGTCTCAACAAAATACTTGATACTTTCCAGAGTCCAATTCAGGAAACCATGCGTGTTGCAAATTCGCTTTCAAAAGGACGATTAAGTACCCGTTTCAGATTAAATGTTAAAGGAGATTTCAAAGAACTTGGAGACACTTTGGATCATTTTTCAGAATCATTGAACAATGTAATCGATGATTCAAATGCTGTACTTACTGCTATCCAGAAAGAAGATTTTACACGCAAAGTACAGGTACACGGTAATGGTGATTTTGCGATACTGACAAATGGAGTTGAAAACGCACGTAAAGCCATGTATGAGTTTACGACCGAGCGTAAACAGGCTGAAGAGATTCGTAAAAAAGAGATACATCATCGGGTAAAGAACAACCTGCAGGTTATCTCAAGTCTATTAAGCCTTGAATCTGGTAATTTTGACGACCCTGATGTAGTTGAAGCATTTAGAGATAGTCAGAACCGTGTTCGTTCGATGGCACTTGCCCATGAGGAACTTTATCAGTCAAAACATGTAGCAGATATAGATTTTTCAGAATATGTGGATAATTTGACCAATTACCTTATCCAGACCTACAGAGGCAAAACTAATAATATAATAATAAACAACAATGTCGACAAAATATCTTTAAATATGGATACAGCAATTCCACTTGGGATTATCATCAATGAACTGATATCCAATTCACTCAAGCATGCATTTTCAGATGATGCTACCGGTGAAATCAACATAAATATGTATGTTGAAGGGGACAATAATCACAAACTAATTGTCAGTGATAACGGCAAAGGTATATCCGATGATATAGATTTCAGAGAATCCGAATCACTGGGATTGCAGCTTGTAAATACACTTGTAGAACAAATAGATGGAACGATAGAACTTGATAAATCACAAGGGACAGAGTTTATAATTACGTTTAAAGAATTGAAATATAAAGTCAAGGTGTAAAAATGAATGAACCGAAAATCCTTGTTGTAGAGGACGAGAACATAGTGGCTCTGGACATCAAAAATCGGTTGAAAAAACTGGGATATTCTGTTCCAAGTATTGCTTCAACTGGGGAGGAAGCTATAAGAAAAGCAGAAATAACTTCTGCTGACCTTGTATTGATGGACATCATGTTAAAAGGGGATGTGGATGGTATAGAGGCAGCAGAAAGAATACGTGAACTCTATGATATACCTGTGATCTATCTTACAGCCTACGCAGATGAAAAAATTCTGGAGCGAGCAAAATTAACCCAGCCGTATGGGTATATTTCAAAACCATTCAAGGAAAAAGACCTGCGAACCAATATAGAAATGGCTCTGCACAAACATAAAATGGAGATGAAATATACTGAAGAAAAAAATAAATAAAGGGAATTTTTATAGAAAATGTATATAATACACATATGTTAACTTATAAAAATAAAAAGTTGTTAGATGTAAAATGCAACAATTTGAAAAAATTGACCTTGAATCCATCATACACAACAGTCCCATTATTGTTTTTCTCTGGAAGGCTGTAGATAACTGGCCGGTCGAATTTGTATCGGACAGCATAACCCAGTTTGGCTACACACCTGATGATTTTACATCAGGCTGTTATTCTTACGGGGATATTATACATCCGGAAGACCTGGAAAAAGTACGCTCACGTATCTCTAGACATGTAGAACAGGGATACAAACAGTTTGTACATGAGTATCGAATCTACACTAAAACAGGTGATATACGCTGGGTTACTGAGAGAACCTTTATAAGAAATAATTCAATGGGTAAGGTTACTCATTATCAGGGAATCATTATTGATATAACCGAACGTAAAGAAACTGAAAAAGCCCTTCAGGAATCCGAAAAAAAGTTCAGAACACTGTTTAATAACACCAATGATGCGATATTTATATGCGATATGGATGGTAATTTCATTGAAGTTAACCAGTCGGCATGTAATTATTTAAACTACAGCAGAGACGAATTGTTGCAGATGAAAATCAATGATATACATCCATCTGATACCACAATTGATTCGGGTGAAATGAACGAACTGGTTAAAAAAGGTTACTCTATTTTTGAAACAACACATGTTAACAGAGATGGTGCGATAATCCCGATTGAGTTAAGTGTACAATACATAGATTATCAGGGACTTCCTGCTTTTATTGTTGTTACCAGAAACCTTACAAAGCGCAAACATGCAGAAGTAACACGTGAAAAGGAAATCCATCATCGGGTCAAGAATAATCTGCAGGTTATCTCAAGTTTGCTCAATCTTGAAGCGAGTAATTTTGAAAGTGATGATGTAGTTGAAGCTTTTAAAAACAGCCAGAACCGTGTAAGGTCAATGGCACTGGCGCATGAAAAATTATACCAGTCAAAAGATTTAAAAACTATAAATTTCGGTGAATACCTAAAGAATCTGGCTATGCACCTTTTCCAGTCATATCTGGTGGATACAGAAAGCATCAGGCTCAATCTTGATGTAGAGGATATTTATCTTTACATGGATAAATCTATACCTCTTGGTATTATTGTTAATGAACTGCTTTCAAATTCTCTTAAACATGCTTTTTCAGAAAATGAATCAGGTGTTGTAAACATAAAATTTAGTCAAGGCTATGATACAAACTATGAATTGCTAATCAACGACAATGGTAAAGGAATCCCTGAAGACATGGATTTTAAAGAACCTGAATCACTTGGACTGGAACTTGTAAACACACTGGTGGAACAGGTTGACGGAATGATTGAGCTTGACAAAAGTTGTGGAACTGAATTTAGGATTAAATTCTAAATAAAATCTGGTGTAAATAATGGAAAACCCAAAAATCATGGTTGTTGAAGATGAAAATTCAGTTGCTCTGGATATTAAGAATCGGCTGAAAAAACTTGGATATACTGTTGCAGGCACAGCCTCTACCGGTGAAAACGCCATTAAAAAAGCAAAGAAAGACCATCCCGACCTTGTACTTGTTGATATTGTTTTAAAAGGAGAAATTGACGGTATAGAAGTTGCCAGATACATACATAACAATCTTGACATACCAGTAGTCTATCTAACAGCCTATGCAGATGATGAGCTAATTGAACGTGCAAAACATACAGAACCCTATGGATATATATTAAAACCCTTCCAGGATAAGGATTTGCGTTCAAATATAGAAATAGCCCTCTACAATAAATACATTACCAATAGTAACTAATACCATATCCAATAATATCCTACCGGTTATGCCAGATTTTTCAATTTCATAATCGGTGAGTTTATACTTTTTTATCCCTTTTTAAGCCTGATACAGGCTGGTTTATAAAAAATAAAAATTGGAGTTGTTTTTATTACAACTGCATGAAACGGGAAACATCTCCAAGATTTTCCTCAATTCTTAACAACTGGTTGTATTTTGAGGTTCGTTCACTTCTTGCAGGTGCACCTGTTTTAATCATATCAGCGCCCAGAGCTACCGATATATCGGATATTATGGAGTCTTCGGTTTCACCTGAGCGGTGGCTTACAATGACATTGTATCCGTTTCTGTTTGCCATGCTGGCAGCATCAAAGGACTCTGATATAGTACCTATCTGATTGACTTTGAGAAGCAGTCCGTTTGCAGCATCCATTTCTATGCCCCGGGAAAGACGATTTACATTGGTGACAAAAAGGTCATCCCCGACAATAATTGTGTTCCATGCTTCTCTTGTAAGTTCAGCAAAATCCTCAAATGCTTCTTCATGGAACGGGTCTTCAATTGAGAGTATGGGATAGGTATCCAGAAGTTCCAGATAGTAATCCATAAGTTCGGAAGAGTCCATTACTTTCCCGTCTATAGAGTAACTGTTGCCGTCAAAAAACTCTGAAGCTGCAGCATCTAAACCGATGGTAATATCAGTTTCTGAATATCCTGCTTCTTCAACGGCATTGACAAGACAGTCTAAAGCATCTGATGTCACATCGATTGGTGGTGCATATCCTCCTTCATCACCTACATTTGTGGCAGCAGGTCCATATTTTGATTCAAGTATTTTTCCAAGGGCATGATATGTTTCTACTCCCATTTGCATGGACTCTGTAAAACTACCAGCTTCCTTTGGCTGAATCATAAACTCCTGTATAGCAAGTTTATTGCCAGCATGCTCTCCACCATTTAATACGTTCATGGTTGGGACTGGTAAGTTGAAAGAGTTTGTACCACCAAGATGTGTATATAGCGGAATATTGAGCGAATCTGCAGCGGCTTTGGCAATCGCCATTGAAACACCAAGAATTGCATTGGCACCGAGATTCATCTTGTTATCAGTACCATCAAGGTCTATAAGCAACCCATCAATCTGTCTCTGATAACGTACATCCATACCTAAAAGTTCATTTTTTATGGTATTATTTACGTTATCTACAGCACTGATGACACCTTTACCTCTATAACGTTCATCTTTATCTCTAAGTTCTAAAGCTTCATTTGTTCCGGTGGATGCACCTGATGGTACACTGGATCTGCCAAACCCGTTACCTGTGAATACATCCACTTCTACAGTGGGATTACCTCTTGAATCTATAATTTCTCTTGCATGTATATTTTCTATTTTATATCTCAGATCCTCTCTGATGTATGACATAAAATCACCTCTATAATATTTATAATCTAAATCTTATGAGTGTTATAACCGTATATAGTGTTACCGTTATCCTGAGAAAAAATTAAGATATGTCAAACCAACATGTTTTGACCGTTAAGTGGCATTAATTTAATTGCTGATTATATCAATTATTAATCTGGGGGTATAATGTTTGAAAGTACTGATACTTACTGCAGAAGGTTTTGAAGATAGAGAACTGCTGTATCCATACACACGGTTAAAAGAAGAAGGGATTGAAGTCAAGATTGCATCCAATAATAAAGGAACAATCAATGGCATTCATGGATATTCCATAGATGTTGATTGTGCTTTTGATGAAATAAACCCCGAAGGGTTTGATGTTTTGTTTTTGCCCGGTGGAAAAGCACCTCAAAAAATCCGGCAAAATGAGAAAGTGCTTGTGATAACAAAATATTTTATTGACAACGATAAACCGGTTGCAGCTATCTGTCATGGTCCACAGATTCTTGTATCAGCGGACGTTTTAAACGGTCGCAGAGCCACATCTTACAGTAGCATAAGAAAGGAGCTTGCATCTGCAGGAGCAGAGGTTGTTGATGAAGAAGTGGTAAAAGATGGTAATCTCCTTACCTCAAGAGGTTTTCAGGATCTTCATGCATTTGGAAGAGAATTGATGAAATTGGTTAAAGGTTATTGATTGTTGTTAAATTGTATAGGAGCAAATCCTTTATTGCTGTTAAACATCCTGGCTGCAGAAATACCGCTAAGTTCCATGATAAAAACTTCAATTACCATAAAGGTTTCATTTTCTCCTCTCAGACACCCTACTTTAACACCTTCTTGGTTTCCTGTGGATGTGTGAAGATGTATCTTGGGTTTTTCGTTTTCAAAAAATATGTTACCTATACCCATAATTTCACTTGGTTTTTCCAGTTTTGACCATACAGGTTCAGGAGGTATTATTTTTTCCAGAGGACCGGTTACAAGATTCGCTTCGCCTACTGCACCCAGAAGAACAAATACCGCTGAACGGATATCTTCATATGTTGCAAGGTTTTCAAGTTCTTCTATAAGGTTTTCTTTATTATCGATTCTTACTGTGAAAACCCTACCGATATTTCCTTTTGTATATTCCATTTTTGTAAACCTCTGTTATTGATATTTATACCAGTCATCCTAATATTTTTTATGTAGTCATTTGATTTTTATCTGATTAATGTTGTTTGATTTCTGGATTTTATACCTATTATTAATACACCTATGCCTACAAAAAGGAATCCATAAATAATTACTGTCAAATTTAGATGTAGAAATAAAATCATTGTAGATACAGTACCCAATAACGGAATAATCGGAAAATTACCAATATTTAGTGGTACTCTAAACGGCCGATATTTAAAGGAATCACAAAAGCGTAATCTAATCAGTGTAATATTTACTGTTATAAAGATAAGAAACACCATAAAATTGGATATATTGGCTACGGTTGCAATATCCCCGATAAACGTAAGTGATATCGAAACCAATGCAATAGTTGAAATGGCAATCCAGGGGGTTCTCCTTGATGGGTGGACCCATGCAATTATATTTGGTATAGCTCCATGTTCAGCCATTCCATAGAGTATTCTTGAACTTCCAAGGAGCATAAAAAGGACAGCGTTGGCTGTAGAAAACAGTGCAATAACTATAATCAATTCAAAAGCATTTTTTCCAAAAGCAACTGATGCAACATCTGCAAGAGGGGCTGAAGATTTTGCCAATTCTTGCCAGTTGTAGACACTTACAGCGGTCAATGCTATAAGTATATATAACGACACAGTGACAACAATCGCAAGTACCAGCGCTTTTGTTGTTGTTTTTTCTGGATTTTTGGTTTCTTGTGACAGCCTGACTATTTCCTCAAACCCAAGAAAAGCAAAAAAAACAAGAGCTGAGGCTTCAAACAGACCACTCAAACTTGTAACATCCAGATAATTGATAGATCCCATATATGGTAGACCTATAACAATAACAACCAGAAGTCCCATGACACCTGTAGCCGTCATTATAATGGCAAATCTTACAGACAGTTTTACACCTGTAAACAGTATTAATGTAAACACCAAAATCAATATAATGGCTACCGGTAAAACCGCTGTGCCAAAAAGAGTACCAAAATAACCACCAAAACCAAGTGCTACGGTTGAAATTGCAATAGTTTCACCCACTAATACAAACCATCCAACAAGGAATGCCATTTTGTCTCCAAAAGCCTGTTTAACATATACGTATTCTGCACCGGCTTTTGGGAACATGGATGATAATTCCATATAACTGAGACCGGTAAATGAAATTGCTATGCCGGCAAACAGAAAAGACATCCATAAAGCGTTACCTGCTAATCCAGCAGCTTTTCCAATTAGTACATATATACCAGCACCAAGAATATTCCCCACTCCACTAACGGTAAGCTCTAACAACCCGAGTTCTTTTTTGAGTGCTGGTTTATTATTAGCCACAAAATCCCCACTTGGTATTATTGTATGGGGATTAAAGTAATTAGGTTTTTTATAAATAAGGAAACGGGCAATGGAATTTAATAATGGGGTTCAAGCCCATCAATTTTAGAAAAAGCCTTGTCCACTTCTTTTTCATTCTCAATCCGGTTTTTCTTTTCACGTTCCTGGCCGATTGCATCAATAGCAACATTGTATAGATTTTCAATTTCACTTGCAGATTCCATTGTAGATACTACAAGAACCTGTGGATATTCACCTTTTCTCACAATAATACCTTTAAATACATGCCCTACATTTGCAGACAATTTTTCTATTTCATTGGATATATCATCAATGCTCAAATATTCATTATCACCTTTTATAATGACCATTGCTCTGCTTGCTTCTTCATAAATATTGGTGGAAAACAGCAGACCAGAAGGTGCAAGAGCGTTTTGAATAGCAGTTTTTACAGGCAGGTCTTTATCGGCTCTATAATATCCAATAGTAGCAAGTCCGGCACCACCTGCCATGACGGTCTGGAAATCTCCAAGGTCGGTGACCATCATCATTTCACTGTCCATGGAATCCAAAAGGAACATCATACGTTCTGCAATCATACCATTAATACCATCATATGCAGACTGGACATTTCCTCCAAGGTCTTTGAGGAACTGGTTGTCTGCAAGTATAATACCATCAGTACCGCTTTCACGTATTTCCTTCAGGCTGAACGCTGTATTCTGTAAATACAGTGTACCTTCTTCTCTAAACGGAAGTACAACAAGTGAGTATACAGGAAAATCATACCGCTCTTTTAACTCTTTTACAAGCAGAGGTGTAAATGATGACCCAGTTCCGCCTGAGGATGATGTGATTACAAAAGCAACATCAAAGGGACCTCTGTCCTCTACTTTGCGGGTTATATGTTCTTTGTTCTCTTCAAAAACCTGTTTACCTACATTACGGTTTGCACCTACTCCATGCAGGTGTGGTATATGGATACGGTCTTTTGCTTTGGTAAATTCTAATTCTTTGAGATCGTTTATAGCAGTATTTATCGCAATGGTTTCAACATTGCTTTTGTATTTTTGTTTTGAATAGAATTTGGCAAATTTGCTTTTTTTTCCGAACGCTTCTTTGTTTATGGCGTCCAGAACACGGTTACCACATTGCCCGTTTCCTATAATTAATACATTTAGCAAATTATTCCTCCAGTTGTTTTAATATTTTTAATCTGTTTTTAAATACTTATTTTTTCCTACAAATTTAAAATTTATATTCTCTGTGTTTATAATACACCCATCCACCAACACCTATAATGACTAAAATGGGTAGGACGTATACATAAATCGGCTGATTTAGCAAAAAATCAAATTTTCCTTCTTTAACACGGATGTCTTTTGTTGTTGATTCACTGGTTATCTTCTCATCATCTGCACCATTGTTATAGGATAACTGAGTGGCAAGATTATATGTTCCAATCTCATTTGCTTTAACCTTAAATGAGATTTCTTTTTCCTGCTCTTGTCCAAGGTTCTCCATATAAACTGTCGGAGCACCATCGATGATTTCTATTTCATCGTCTCCTCCCAAATATTCCATTCCATCGGGAATATCTATATCAATCTGTACCGCTTCTGCAGAAGCTTTACCAGTGTTTTTAATATTGATTGTGGATGTTACAGTTTCTCCTCTGGGAAGTGTGAAACTGTCAGCTTCTGTATTAATATTTAATTCAGCTTTATTTTTTTCAGCTTGTTCTACAGTTATAGTAGGTGTGTTTGATGATGCCTTTGGAAAATCCTGGTCTGCTTCATTCGAAAAAGTCGCAGTTGTAGGTTTTAAATCAAATTCACCAGATTTAGCTGGGCTTAATTCATAGATATATACTGTTTCAGTTTCACCTTCATCTATTGACATTGGGCCAGATTTTTCTATAATTGTTTCTTCCAGAACAAAGTTTTCCTGCATCGAATTTGAAAATTCTACATCTATAGCTTTGTCATCTCCTGTGTTCTGAGCTTCTACTCTGATCCGGATATTATCCCCAACTTTTACAGTATCATTATCAACTGTTTTAGTTATGTTAATTATCGGCGTGCCTGCAAAGTCTGCTTCATCATGTCCTCCATTGATAACTTTTTTAGTATGCAGGTCTTTATCGTAATCTGATAATGATATTGATATATTAGCCCTGTTGAGATTCCCACCGAAAACAGAATTCAATGTAACTTCTACTTCGCCCTCATCCTCAAAATCGAAAGAAAACGAATCGTTAATATCTAACATAGGATCGTCTATCTCTTCATCTTCATCATATACTCTAAATGTGGCTGAATCTGCCTCTAGAAAAACATCCGTGACTTCAATCACATAATTGTTGATTTGATATCCATCGCCTCTTTTAATTTCTTCATTGTCCGCAAAATCTGCGGATGCGCCCTCAACTGTTGCCAATAATAATAGTACTATACCCAAAATACGTAGAAGATTTTTTCCCGTTTTCATCATCTTAAAAACCTACAAAAATTTTATATTTGTGGATTTGTTTTTAGTGTAATTGATATGAAATGTAAATTTAAGTATGTATCTCATGATTATGATAATATCATTTCAAGTAATTGTTGATATTTCCATACTTATATCTATCCATCGAGACATATGAATTAATGAACTCATTGATATAATATCTGCACCTGTTTTTGCATAATCCTCAAGGTTTTCGGGATTTATACCGCCTGAAATTTCGATTATAACATTATTTTTTAGGTTCTTATTTTTAAGAATTTCAATTGTACGGATTATCTCAGCAGGTTTCATATTATCAAGCATGATAATATCAACACCTTTTTGAGCAGCTTTAATTGCATCATTTACTGATTCAACTTCAACTTCTATTTTTTGTGTGAAACTTGCAAGTTCGACAGCAATGTCAACTGCATTCTCAAAACCCATGATTTTTATGTGGTTGTCTTTTATCATAACAGTATCTGAGAGGTTGTATCGGTGTGGGTCACCGCCACCTGCTATAACAGCCATTTTTTCAAATTTTCTTATACCCGGGGTGGTTTTACGCGTACATGCTATATCTGTCTTGTCTGAATAGCACCTGACAGTGTCGACACATTTACGGGTCTGGGTAGCGATACCACTCATATGGCCCAGGAAATTAAGAACAAGACGTTCTGCGCGGAGTAAAGATACAGCACCACCAAAAATTGTAAAAATCACATCATCTGGATGAGCCTTATCACCATCTATAAAACTGGTTGCTGCATCAATTCCAAAATAATCAAAAAAAGATTTGGCTACATCAATACCAGCAAGAGTACATTCCTGATTTGTAAATACTGTTGCCTCATGAGGTTTATCCGGTACCATTTTGCAGGAAATATCGTTGTAACCGATATCTTCATCAATAAATTGTTCTATTTCCTTGATTAACATTATTCCACCCTGTTACTCTATATCTTAAGGGATTTATATGGTTGCAGTATATTATGGTTTTTCAATAATATAATTTAAGTATTAGTCTATAATAACAATAATTTAACAACAATTAAAGGAGTCCAGAAATGCTAAAGTTAGGTATAGTAGGGTGTGGAGCGATTGGTACTGAAATATGTAAGGCAGTTGATGAAGGCTCCATCGAGAGTGAACTTGTAGCTGTATATGATAGAAATAAAGAACACCTTTCCAGTTTACAGTCATCTCTTTTAAATACAGAGCCAGTGGTATATGAATTACAGGAAATGGTAAAACATGTAGACCTTGTTGTAGAGAGTGCATCACAAAATGCAGCTTATGAGATAGTAACAACTGCTCTTGAATCCAGTTGTGACGTAATGGTCATGAGTGTAGGGGCATTTGTTGATAAAAACTTTCGGGAAAAAGTAACAGACATTGCAAAACAGAAAGGATGTAAAATATATTTGCCATCTGGTGCACTTGTGGGTCTTGATGGAGTTAAGACAGCTTCATGCAATAATATATATTCGGTGTCACTTACATCCAGAAAACCACCCGAAAGCCTTGAAGGAGCTCCTTATATAGTTGAAAACAATATCGACCTTGAGAACCTTAAAAACGAAACGGTTGTTTTTGAAGGGTCTGCAGCAGAAGCTGTAAAAATGTTTCCTGCAAATGTTAATGTGGCAGCAACATTAAGTCTTTCAGGAATAGGATTTGATGAAACAAGTGTAAAAATTATAGCAGATCCCGGTGCTGAGAAAAATATACACAATGTAACAGTAAAAGGTAATTTTGGTGAATTTACTACAAGAGTAGAAAATCTTCCATCACCTACAAATCCAAAAACAAGTTATCTGGCAAGTTTATCTGCTATCGCCACTCTGAAAAATATAGTAAATCCCCTTCAGGTGGGGACATGATAATGGATAAGTTTTTATGTGGGCATGATTATTGTAATTTTAAATAATAGGCTTTTAATAATCAACTAAATCAGTTCATCAAGTGGTTTCATGCAGGATAAACAATCCATTACTGATAATATAAATAAACTGAAAAATGAAAAAAATGCAGTAATACTTGCCCATAACTATCAAAGAGATGAAATACAGGATATTGCAGATTTTGTTGGAGATTCACTGGGACTCAGTCGGGAAGCAGTGAAGCAAGATGCCGATATAATTGTTTTTTGTGGTGTCGATTTCATGGCTGAAAGTGCTGCAATACTCAGCCCTGAAAAGACGGTTATAATGCCAGAAATTGATGCTGGTTGTCCGATGGCTGCAATGGTGACCCCGAAATCACTTCGTGAAAAAAGGGAAGAATATCCGGATGCTGCAGTAGTTTGTTATGTAAATACATCAGCTGCGGTTAAAGCAGAATGTGATATCTGTTGCACATCCGCTAACGCTGTTAATGTTATAAACTCTTTGGATGAAGATACGATAATATTTGTACCTGATAAAAACCTTGCAAATTTTGTTGCTTCTCAAACTGACAAGACTATAATACCATGGGAGGGTTACTGTCCTACACACCACCAGATTCTTGCAGGTGATGTGCTCCTGATGAAAGAGCAACATCCAAACGCAGAGTTTCTGGCTCATCCTGAATGCCGCAAAGATGTACTGGAGATTGCTGATAAAATTTTGAGCACCACTGGAATGGTAAATTATGTGCAGCAGTCAGATTCTAAAGAATTTATTATCGGAACTGAAAACGGAATCTTACACAGATTGGATAAAGAGAATCCAGATAAAACATTCTATCACGCGTCCCAGTACGCCATTTGTCCGAATATGAAAATGATTACCCTTGACAGTGTTCAGAAATCACTTGAAAAAATGGAATATAAAATAGAAGTTCCTGAGGATATAAGGAAAAAAGCTAAACGTGCGCTTGATAAGATGCTGGAGGTAAAGCGCAGTAAATAATATTATATTAACTGACAAGTGTATTTTATGCGTGCCTATATCCAGTTAATTCGGTATGGTAATTGTGTAATGGCAGCGGTTGCTGCTGTCATCGGGGTGTTTATAGCTTTCAACATACTTAACCCCGCATTATTGGGTTATTCTTTTGTTTACAGAACTCTGAGTGTATTTTTTGTAGTGTTTTTTGTGACTGGTGCGGGTAACGCCATTAATGATTATTTTGATTACGAAATTGATGCGGTGAATAAACCATCAAGACCCATTCCCTCTGGAAAAATCGGTTTGTCTAAGGCTTTTTATTTTTCAATAACACTTTTTATAATCGGTGTGGTAATTGCTTTTACCCTAAACTGGATAACAGGAATTATAGCTCTATTTAACTCACTGGTGCTTATTTACTACGCAAAAACCTTAAAACGAAAAGCATTTTCCGGAAACTTAAGCATAGGATATCTGACAGGTTCTACTTTTCTTTTTGGTGGAGCTGTATATGGAATATCTGGTCTTTATGCATTGATGATTCTATTTATTCTTGCCACACTTGCAACTACATCCAGAGAGATTGTAAAAGACATTGAAGATATAAAGGGAGATGAAAAAGAAAAAGCAAACACACTCCCGATTCATATAGGTGTAAAAAAATCTGCCTACATTGCTTCGTTTATTGGCTTTATAGCAATAGTCTCCAGCCCACTTCCTTATATCCTGTCTTTGTTGGGTATTAATTATCTATATATAGTAGCACTGGCGGATATATTCTTTATAGTAGCTATTACTGAGATTGTTTTCTATAAAAACGCCTCAATGTCTTCCAAACTTTTTAAAATAGCAATGATGTTTGCTCTTATTTCGTTTATTGCAGGTTCACTATAATTATTTAGTACAGGGGAATCTTTCCTTTTGCAAGTTCCATACAAAATTGCTGGATATTTTCAAGTTCTGAATTGATAACCTCATGAACTTCCGTTTTGACTGAATCAAGGGTGCCTGCTTCCATTGAAATTTGTGTAGTTGCCATACGAGGTGCATCAATAGGTTTTCCTATATCACTCAATAACCATACATAGGCTTCAGAAACATCAGGTATTTCATTATAAATTCTATAAGCAATTCTATGGCTTAAAGCGTTGTAGATTTTTCCTACATGACTTACAGGATTTTTACCGGCTGCAGCCTCCGCACTGGAAGGTCTGTTTAATGGGATAATTCCGTTAACACGGTTTCCACGCCCTACTTGACCGCAATCAGCATCTTCTGCTGATGTACCTGTTACAGTAGTATAGATACCGTTCAAACCTTTTCCGGGTTCATCAAGGGTGTTAAATGAAATTGAAGTAGAAGGCAGATTATTTTCAGTTTCAGCGTACTTTGACACGAATTCATCAATTTCATTTATGATTTCATTTTTTCTTTTGAAATATTCATCTTCTGATTTTATATAACTGTCAATCAATGGCATTGCCACTGTGAGGTGAATATCGTTGTTGTTTCTTACACCCATGACCTTAACATCTTCACCCGATTCAGGATATTCTTTTTTAAATGTAGAAGAGTTTAGATGTTTTTCTGTTTCATGAACTATCCACTCTGTAAACGTAGACGGAGCAAAACCAACCGCAGCAGATGTATCATTTGCACCAAGAACTTCATTTTTTTTCTTTCGTCTGAATATATCAGTAAGTTCTGAAGAACCACTTTTAAGCTCAATTTGATATTGTATCTGGGATGGGTCTACAAACCGTAAATTCTCAGAAAACCACTCCTTTGCAGTACTGGTTACAATATTTTCAATATCAAATTCTATGCCATCGGCTTCAAAGGTTGCACGGTCACCAAAAACAAGAAGCATCGGGTCTACAATTTCTCCTCCTCCAAGTTCCCCTTCAACTTTCCCTGATACAAGCATTCCCTTGTCAGTATTATGATGTAGTATGTAACCCAGTTTTTTTAAATATTCACTACAAAGGTTTACAGATACTCTATCCATCAACGAATCACAGATATAATCAGGATGTCCCAAACCTTTTCTTTCAACAATTTCAAGTTTCTGCTCTTGAAGTGGTTGGGTATTTAAATTCTCAATAACAATATTGCTCAATTATTATTCCCCCTCATGTATAAAACGAAGAATTAAACCCATCAATAACATTAGTAGTTTCCTAAATAAATTTAACCTTCTGTGTCTTCAATAAATGAGGAGGAATGTTTGAGATATTCCTGAAGCATTCTCGGGAATGTGGATGCTGGGACGTACCTTACAGCCAGTTGTTCTGCCCATTTTTGTATCCCGTAATCGCTTGCTACAACAGCAGCATCAAGTTCTTTTGCAAGCAGTAATACATCAATATCTGGTGCGCTGTCAAGAATCCCATAGCGAAGAGCTGATCGGTATTTGTTTCTGAATTTTCCTATTATACCACCTATTACCTCTCTTTCAATTTCTTCACCGAAATTATCTCTGTCCTCTTCCTTTAAGGACATACACTGAGAAGCAGTATTTAGAATAGCGTCTTCTGCAACATTCATACCCTTGTTTATTCTGTCGCGCATGTAAGTGACATATTCATGGAATATGCGTGATGGTATTGTTACATTATATCTGTCAGGTGTTTTTTTGACAAGCCATGTATCAATTTTAGCAATAACTTCGTCTTCACAGTTGTTGTTCTTGGCGAATTCTTGCAATTCATTGTATACTGACGGAAACGGAATGTAACAACTTATATCAAGTTGAAGTCTGGCATTTGCTATAAGCTCAAGGATGCTCTGCATTCCGTCACATAGTTCGTCAATTTCCATCTGTGATCTGACCTGCAGATCGGTAAGTGCGGTGGTATCCAGAACAAATCTCTGTCGCAGCATTTTTTAAACTCATAATTTGATTTAGATTATTATTTGATGGATTTTATTTTATACTATATCAGTTTTGTTTTTTTGAGATTGTCCTTTTTGGCGATAAGTTATTAATTTTTAAACTGAAGCTTTTCTTCTTCTGTCCTCTTTAATTATTTCTTTTACGATTTCTATTGCATCACGGGCATCATCAGCATAGGCATCTGCACCAATTTCACCACAGAAATCCCTTGAGACAGGTCCCCCTCCTATCATAATTTTAACATCGGGTATTTCTCTTCTTGCCATTTTTACTACATCTTTCATTCCCATCATGCTGGTGGTCATCATGGCAGATAATCCGATGACATCAGCATTTACATCTTTGGCGATTTCTATAAAATCTTCATAGGGAACATCCTTCCCAAGATCATATACAGTTATTCCAGCAGACTTAAGAAGTGAACTTACAAGATTTATGCCAATGTCGTGGATATCACCAAGAATTACACCCACTACAGCCACACCGGATTCTTTTGTCCGTTCTACATCAACATGCGGCTGAAGTACTGTTATAGCTTCATTCATGGCTTCAGAGGATAACATGATATGAGGAATAAACATCTCACCGTTGTCATATTTTTCACTGACAACATGCATACCGCGTGTACAACCATCTGTTATTGCTTCATATGGATCTATATTCTCTTCCAGTACTTTCTGAGCAAATTTTATAGCTTTGTCTTTATCACCATTGACAACAGCATTGGCTAATCCGTTCAATATATCATTTTTATCGGTCAATTTTAACAAACCCCCCAAAATGACCTATATATTTATATTTAGCTATACAATATATATACTTATAGGTGGAATAAGTGAACTACCACTTGGCTAAAGACCAAGTGGCTTCAAAAGGAGTTTACTCCAAAGAGCCTTATCCTTCTTGGATGGTTCACACATCCACTATCGGTTATCCCTGTAAGAGAATCACCGACTACTTTTCTTAATATGTTCAATGCTCCATTAACATCGGCATTGAGCAATTTACCAGTAGAAGACTGGAACAATCCCCTCTTGACTCTTTTACCCATGTATTTTTGGTGTTTTTCAATGGGTTCTAATGCAAGAGCATCGGTTTTACTGGTATATGCCTCATCAACTTCTATACAATTGATACCGTAGTACTCACATTTAGACCGAAGTTTCTGTTTGAATTTACCAAAGGGTATAGTTTGAAAAGTCTGGTTATTCTTTTTACCCATATTGAAGTTCTGCTTTATGTCTTTCAGTTCTCCGATTATGATGTTGCCGATGTTATTATCTATACAGTGTTTGACGATATAGTTAACACTCTGATTCATGAAATCGTTGAGTTTGTTCTTCCTTTTCTCGAACAACCAGTTCAGTTTCTGACCTGATTTAATACCCTGTTTATCATATACAGACTGCAACCCACTTTTGACTTTGTTCCACCAACGGTTATAAGATTTCAAACCCCTGCCTTCTATGATGAAAGCAGTCCCATTGGTATCTACACAGGTTGCAAAATTGTTCACTCCCAAATCAATAGATAGATGTTTATTGTAGTCTAAATCGACTTTTTCACCGATATCCCTGTAAACATACTCTATCTCAAACCATTGTCCGTTATACTTCGGGATTATCCTTACTTCTTTTATGTGTTTACCGATTATGTTTTCAGGTAACTTGAAGTACAGGTATCTCACACCATAGTTTTTGTAGAAATCTCTACCCATAGACAATCTGATGAATCCATCGTTGATTTTGAACATATCTTTTGGGAATATACATACAAATTTAGAGTCTTTAGGTAAGTATTCAGGCATCTTTACAGGTCGGTTGTAGTTACCTCTTTTTCTCTCGCCCAGAACCCTGAAAAACGATTTCATGTTTCTGTCTACCACTTTCATGGTCTGCTGTGCGACCTGTGAAGGCAGCATTTTGTAATTCTCATTATCTTTTACCAAGTGGTAAGCGGATTCGTGATTAATGTACTTTCCATTTTCAAAATAGTATTGTCTTGTAGTGTACAGAGTAAAATTGTACAGGTTTTTAGACAATTTAGTAATCCTTTTCAGGACTTCATACTTCTGTTTATCCGCTTTAACATGGTTTTTCTGGGTGAGATACATTATATTATATATTTTGTAAATATTTTATTTAAACGTTACGTTATGTATTAGACGGTATTTATCCCCGTGTTTCATTTTGAAGAAATGAAACTCGCATTAAATCTGCGATTTGATGCGATGCTGAAGACATCGGGGTTTTCTACCTTCCGTTATTATAAAAAAAGTATGAACTTGTGTACAGTTTAACTTTTTTAGAACATTGTATCAGCCATTGTTTGAATCTGAATCAGACTGGATATACATCCTCGCATTCTGGTCATAGAACTGCATGTCTTTTTTGGATGTAGTAGGTTTTGTTCTTGCAATGGCTTTTTCAAAATGTGACCAGTTAATTTTTATTCTATTTGCAATATCCTTTGCTTCGGATTTGCTGAGTCCTGGTTTTATAACTTCACGAAGTGCAAGCAAAGCTGCTTCTCTACAGATAGCTTCTATATCCGCTCCTGAATAACCTTCTGTTATATTTGCAAGTTTTTCAATGTCCACGTTATCTGCAAGTGGTTTGCCTTCAAGATGTATGTTAAATATCATTTTTCTACTCTCTTTTTCAGGAATACTCACATACACCATCCTGTCGAAACGTCCTGGACGCAGAAGGGCGGGGTCAACTATATCCAACCGGTTTGTGGCGGCTATAACAACCACATCTTTGAGTTCTTCTATACCATCCATTTCTGTAAGTATCTGGCTTACTACACGCTCTGTAACATTGGAATCGTTACTTTTTCCGCGACGAGGTGCAATAGAATCGATTTCATCAATAAAAATCACTGTAGGTGCTGCCTGTTTAGCTTTTCTAAACGTCTCTCTTATAGCACGTTCTGACTCTCCTACATACTTACTCAACAGTTCCGGACCTTTTATACTTATAAAATTAGCCTCACTTTCACCGGAAACGGCTTTTGCAAGCATGGTTTTTCCTGTGCCAGGGGGACCATAGAGTATAACCCCTCTTGGAGGAGTTGTATTCACCGCTTTAAACAAATCAGGATATTTAAGAGGCCATTCAACAGCTTCTGAAAGTTCCTGTTTAGCATTATCCAGACCCCCTATATCATCCCAGTTGATATGTGCTACCTCTACAACCACTTCCCTCATGGCAGAGGGTTCAATGTTTTTAAGGGCTTCATAAAAATCGTTTTTTGTAACTTTCAGGCTATCCAGTATATCCGGTGGTATTTCTTCCTCAATTTTAATATGCGGCATTATTTTTCTCAAAGCTCTCATTGCCGCTTCTTTACAGAGTGATGCAAGGTCTGCTCCAACAAAACCATGTGTAATATCTGCCAGTTCATCAAGGACAATATCATTATCAAACGGCATTCCTCTGGTATGTACTTTTAAAATTTCCAGCCTTGCATCTCTGTCAGGTATTTCTATCTCTATTTCCCGGTCAAACCTACCGCCACGTCTTAGAGCTTCATCCACTGAACTCGGGCGATTAGTTGCTGCAATAACTATTACTTCTCCTCTGGATTTGAGTCCGTCCATTAGTGAGAGAAGTTGTGCTACAATCCTTTGTTCTACTTCCCCGGAAACCTCACCACGTTTTGGTGCAATGGAATCAATTTCATCGATAAAGATTATAGATGGAGCATCATTTTCTGCCTCTTCAAATATCTCACGCAATTTTTCCTCGCTTTCTCCATAGTATTTGGACATTATTTCAGGTCCGCTGAGAGATATAAAATTCGCATCTGTTTCATAGGCGACAGCTTTTGCAATCAGAGTTTTACCAGTTCCTGATGGACCATAAACCATTACACCTTTTGGAGGTTCAATCCCAAGTTTTTGGAATAATTCAGGGTGTCTTAGCGGAAGTTCTATCATTTCCCTTACAAGACCGATTTCGCGTTTGAGACCACCGATATCTTCATAGGTTATCCTTTCGGTAGTTTCACCTTCACTGTCAACGGATTCATCTTTTAATCTGATAGATGTGTCATTAGTAACGACTGCAGGACCGGCAGGTTTGATGGAAACTACTACAAAATATAGTGGTTCATTAACAGTTTCCACTCTGACCCATTCACCACGTGTGACAGGTCTGCCCTCAAGCATACGTGAAAGATACTGCGCCCCTTTGACAAAATGAACAGGTTTTGCAGGTGCAAGTGTAACTTTATCTGCGGTTTTAGCCTGTATTTTACTGACTACAACTATGTCGTCAATACCTACACCTGTATTGCTTCTTGTATTGCCATCTATTCTGATGACATCTTTTGCTGTATCGTTTTCATAAAATGGCTGGATAACTGCATATCCCTGTTTTTTGCTTCTGATTTCTATAATGTCCCCACTGACTGCGCCGAGTTTCTGCATTGACTCTCTGTCCACCCTGGCGATACCCTTCCCCACATCTTTATGATAAGCTCTGGAAACATGAACTGTTATATTTTCGTTCATTTTTTGACTACCTGTTTATGCATTCTGCATTATTGGGTGGTGTAACCATCTATATAGTGAACTACCAATTGGCTAAAGACCAAGTGGCTCCTTAAATAAAAAATTTAAGGATAACTTTAAATCTATGATTTAAAGTGCTTCCTGTTTCATCCTTTTCCCTTATTTAAGTTCTAAATCCTTATTATAATATCCACATACATGACAGATTTTGCTTGATGGATCGAATCGTCCTATCTTGATGATATTTTTACCATACCATGCTGCTTTATATTCCAATTTCTGAACGAAACTACTCCATGAAGCATCAGTTATATGCTGTGCCAGATTATGATTTCTCAGCAATCCTTTAACATTCAAACATTCCAGTGCTACAGCTTGGTTCTCGCTTATCAACCTGGAACTTAATTTATGCTGGAAATCTTCTCTCTGATTAGCAATTTTCTCATGATATTTTGCTATTTGATGTTTCAGTTTCTTGTAATTGTTAGAACCTTTCTTTTTTCTGCTGAGCCTTTTCTGTAATACCTTCAATCTTTCAATCGAATTTTTCAGGTACCTTGGATTATCGATTTTTTCACCGTCGGATGTAACAGCGAAATCCTTGATTCCTACATCGACTCCTACTGTATTATTTTGGTCGAATTTGTATTTTTGTGGTAATTGTTTTCCGTCATCGACTAAAATACTGATATAATATTTTCCTGTCGGTGTTCTTTTTATAGTTGCAGTCCTTTGTTTACCTTTAAACCTTCTATGAAGCCTGGTTTTTATCCAGCCGATTTTAGGTATGTATACTTTATTATTACCAAAATCGACTTTATACCATTGAGGAATAGGGAAAGATTGAACAGGGTTTTTCTTGGATTTAAACTTTGGGAAACCTGATTTTTCTCTGAAAAACTTGGTGAAAGCATTTTCCAGATTAAGAGTGGCTCCCTGTAATGATTGTGAGTTAATCTCTTTCAACCATTCATAGTCACCTTTTAATGCCCTTATTCGTTTGTTCAATTCAAATCTTGATATTGCTTTACCATCCTGCTCATAAGATTTGATTTTGTTCTCCAATGCCCAGTTGTATATGAACCTACAAGCTCCTATATGTTTTGCTATTAACTCCTATTGTGTTTGATTTGGATACATACGGTACTTGTAGGCTTTTAACATATTACAGTAAATATTATTTGTCATTATTTATATGTTAAGTTATATTTTGGACGGTATTCAGCCCTGATGCTGAAGACATCAGGGTTTTCTACCTTCCATTATTATAAACATTTTTCATCTTTTTAGGCCTTTTCAGATAAACCAGACTGAACAGATTATTTTTAAAAATAATTACAAAAAGGACAAGTAAAAATATTAGAGTTGAGCTTTGACTTTTGTCACAAGTTCTTCCTGTACAATAGTGTTCCGGTCACCGCCACACACAATACCTCTAACACCTATAATATCCGGTTTTATCCTTTTAAGCGGTTCAAGGTCATCAAATTTTATAGAACCAGCAAGAGCAGTCTCAAGACCATAACTGTGTGCCAAATCCACAAATTCTGATAATGTATTTTCCGACATGAAATAAAAAGTAGATTTACCATCTTTATGACCTGTATCCATCATAACAAGGTCTACTCCTGCATTTGCACCGATTTCTGGAAGTTTCATCGGAGATATGGAATTTATACGCTGATAATCAGAGTATCCACAGGCTACGACCTTTTTATTACTGTCATAACTTTTTACTGAATTTGTTATGTTTTCCAGCATATCATATGCCTGTTCTTCTGTCTGGATGTCATAAAGTCCTACTTTTATATATTCAGCACCTGATGATGCAGCACCATAGGCAGCAAGGGACGCAGTTCCGGGTTTATAATTGAAATCACCTATAGTTGCACTGATAGGTTTTTTTGAATCGATGGAATCCTTCACTTCTTTTATAACCCAGGGGAAGTTAGCTCCAAGTGAACCCTCTTTTGGATTTTTAACATCGATTATATCAGCACCACCGTTACAGGCAGAAACCGCTTCTTCTGTATTGATTGGACTAACTAATAATTTCATAATTGACCCTCTTTTTTATATTAGGAACAAATGTATTAATTAAATATGTTTCGAATGGTATTAGTACTGGATATATATAATCGTAATGTAGTACATGCAAAAGGTGGAGACCGCAAACATTACCATCCAATAAATCAGACCAGTAAGATTTGTAACAGTTCCAACCCGATTGAAATAATAGAAACCGTAAGACCCAAAGAAGTTTATGCAGCGGATTTAAATATATTGCAAGGAACTGGTAGTTGTAATACAAATTATGAGGTGATCAGTTCAATATCAGAAAAAACCAGTACAATGGTTGATATGGGTATAACATCATTTAATGATATATCAGATGCATTATCCATCGCAGATAAAATTGTTCTGGGAACTGAAACCGCATCAATAGATGTTATATCTAAAGCCGCATACTATTACCCAGGTCGTATAAATGTCAGCATTGATAAAAAGGATAATAAAATTCTAAAAACTGACCCTGATATACCCGATAATCCTTTTGAGATTATTAAAATTTTAAATGATGTTAATATACAGGATGTTATTGTTCTTGATATGGACAGTGTAGGCACTTCAAGTGGTGTGGATTCAGAATTTTTAAGTAATGTTGTATCCTGTTCAAAACATGATATTCTTCTTGGCGGCGGTGTCAGGGATGTAGATGACATCGAAACCCTTAAAAATGCTGGTGTAAAGGGTGCACTTGTAGCCACAGCATTACATAACAGGTCAATCCCAGTAGAGATGGTAAGGTGAAAAAATGGAAAATGATGATGCAATAGATGAAATAGACGAAGGAGAAGGGTTTACAGAAATCAAAATGGGTGGTGGATGGTATCTGACCATTGCCCTTGCAACGAGTGAAAAATACGATAAAGAATACGTAGAGATAGCAAAAGAAAGAAGCGGACAGAAAAAAGGTCGTTTCAATTTGAATCCAAGATATGTTAGAGAACTTGGAGAAGCTCTAACCAAGTTTGCCGATGATAACGACTTATAATCTCATATATAAGATGTGATTATATCCACCACATCTTTTTCCACTTCTTCTATTGGCTGGCTTGAATCCACAACAACAAACCTCTCAGGGTTATCTTTCATAAGTCTTTGATAGTTATCATATACCTGTTGTAAAAACTCCATCTTCTCGAATTTGGTCTGTTCTCCCCTATTGCCGCACCGCTCAATAGCAAATTCGGGGTCAATATCAAGGAAAATTGTAAGGTCTGGTATAATAGTCCAGCCGTCATGGATTTTTTGAACCCATTTTATCGGGTCTTCAAATTTTTCCGAAAGAGTGACACCCTGATAGGCACATCTGCTGTCCAGATACCTGTCAGAAATAACATTTTTACCGTTCTCAATAGCAGGATATATTGTCTTTGATATGTGTTCGGCATGGTCGGAGGTGAACAGGAAAAATTCTGCAATCTGGTCGGTATCCGAACGTATAGCCTGTTCTACGGCTTTTCCAATCCAGTTTTTTGTTGGTTCTCTTGTAAATACTACATTAGAAAGTGACGGATGATTCATTAGCCGTTCTGTAATGGTGGATTTACCTGAACCATCAATACCTTCAAGTGTGATCAATTTGCCTTTCATTGCCAGATACCATTTCAATCATTATATTTTTATTTATGCACGTTGTGTGTCTTCACTACCACACTGGGGGCATTTAATAGGCATAAAATTCGGGTCTTCCTGGAATTCAAAACTACATATATTGCATCTGAAAAATACCATTGACTGGTTAATATTGTCTATGTCTCCCATTTTATTCACCTATACAGAATTTTAACAGCCAAATAATATTAATTTTACCATTTTATCAAAAAGATATTTATGACTACAATCGGTGTAATTACAAGAGGTAAATACGGGAAACGGTTAATCGATACTCTCAGGTCAAAAAGCGATTTTAATATTGTAACTGCAGAACTTCCGACAAAACTCCCTGAATTTATTGATGAACCAGATGTTTATTTCAACAACCTTGACCTTGATAACAAGGTATTTAAAGCTGACATTTTAATAACCTATTCACTACATCCCGACCTTACATCAGAAATCGCACGTATTGCAGGTAGATCAGGTGTCAGGGCGCTGATTGTTCCGGGGGGTACATCAAGAGCACCCATTAACGAACTGGAAAGATATTCAAAAGAATATGGTATACATATAGAAGTAGATGATATTTGTTGTGCACTCGATTCATGTCCTGAAACATCAGAATTTACATCTATATTTGGTCGTCCTGCTCTTAAAATAAAAACTGACGAAAGGAAAATAACAGATGTTGATGTAATTCGTGGAGCTCCTTGTGGAAGCACATGGTATATGGCAGAAAACCTTATTGGTACTGATATTAAAGATGCTGCATCTTACGGGGGATTGCTGATTCAACAATATCCATGCCGTGCAGTAAGGGGGGGAAAAGGGGGAATTCACGAATCTGCCGAACTTCATAAAAAAGCAATAGAAAAAGCAATAGAAAAAGCACTTGAAAAATAATATAATGCATTTATAAAATTAATCTATTCTGGTTGTGGAATTGATATGGACAATCATGATATTGCCCGGATATTTTCCAAAACTGCCAAAATGCTTGAATTCCAGAATGCGAGTTCATATAAGATAAAAGCATACAATAGGGCATCCTATCGGATAAAAAACCTCAAAGAGGATATCAACAACTTACATGAAGACGATAGGTTGGACAGTATACCGGGTGTCGGGAAATCATTCAAAAACAAAATTGTTGATATATTAAATACTGGTACATTTTCTGAATATGAGAAAATCAGGCAGGAAATACCTGTGAATATAGAGGAACTAATGGCTATCCCGGGAATGGGTCCTAGAATCACTCAGTTTCTTTATAAACGACTCGGTATAAGAACTATTGATGATTTAAAAGAAGCAGCAAGAACCCATAGAATCCGACGACTTCCTAATATGGGTGCCATAAAGGAAGAACGCATTTTAAATGCTATTAAACGTTATGAAAAAAGAGGAGCTGATAGAATCCTGCTTGAAACAGCCCGACAAGTTGCTGATGATATCAAATCAATTCTGGAAACCATTCCATACACTAAAGTTTCTGTTGTGGGAAGTGTCCGAAGGCAGAAGGAAACAGTTAACAATATTAATCTTATTGTAACCACGGATTATCCAAAAGATGTGATTAATTGTTTTACTCGAATAAAAGGTGTACAGACAATACTGAATAAAGCAGACAAATGGGTCAGTATAATCTACAACGGTGGTATACCTGTAGATTTGCAGATAGTTGATGATGATTATTTTGGACCAACACAAATTCATTTAACGGGTTCAAAGAAACATAATATCCATCTTCAGCAAATAGCATCATCCATGAATCTGCATCTAAGTAAATTTGGTCTCATCAATCTCGAAGATGGGAACAAATTAACCTCTAAAACTGAAAATGATATATATCAGAAAATGGGGCTGGATTATATACCACCGGAACTAAGAGAAGATAGGGGAGAAATAGAATCAGCTTTTAACGGTGCACTTCCTGAACTTGTTACTGCTGATGATATAAAAGGTGATCTTCATATTCATTCAAACTGGAGTGATGGTAAAAGTACTATACAGCAAATTGCAGATAATGCTCGCAGTCTGGGATATGAATATGTAGCTATCTGCGACCATTCAAAATCAAGGGCAAATGCCAGTGGTTTATCAGAAGGTCAGCTTCTAAGACGTATGGACGAAATTGAAAAAATAAACAGCAGATATGATGATTTCCGTATTCTTGCAGGAACTGAATGCGATATTAAGGCAAATGCATCTCTTGATTATAACAGCAATATTTTGGAAAAAATGGACATTGTAATTGCAGCGATACATACAGGTTTTGATGAAGATAAAAAAACAATAACAAAGCGGATTGTCAGAGCACTGGAAAATGAGTATGTTAATGTTCTGGCACATCCTACAGGTAGAAGACTGGGTGAAAGGGCGGAATATGATGTGGATATGGATAAGTTAATGGAAACTGCAAAAAGGAATAATAAGATATTGGAAATTAATGGCTCACCTTCACGCCTTGATTTAAATGATATAAATGCAAAGACGGCAAAGGAAATGGGCATACCGCTGGTCATAAACACCGATGCTCACTGGACTCATGATATGTCCAGAAATATGAAAACCGGGGTAAATGTTGCAAGGCGTGGATGGCTTGAACCAAAAGATGTGGTAAATACCCAAAACCTAGATGATTTTTGTAGTTTTATGGGTATCGATTGATAGTTTCTGTTTTATTTATTTTGCAGTTTAATCCGTTCACCGAGTATACATTTACCACCTCTATGACCGCCCAGTGGGTTGGAAGGGGTGCCAAGGGAATTCATACATCTTGCCATGACTGCAGCACCTCTGGCAAGTCCATCATCTACAAAAACTACATGTTCGTCTATTTTGTCATGGATTTGGAGTTCATCAAGGTATTCCAGTACCAATTTGGGTTTATTACCGGTAAGAGCGGCTCTTCCACTTAGACCTATGGCTGTATCATCAAACACTAAACCTTCTTCTTTGGCAACTTTAATAAGCCGATAGACTACTTTTGCCATTACTACATCAATTACGGCATAAACTACCTGAAGCCCTTCTTTTTTATATATCTCATTCCCAAGTTCCATTAATTTATCAAGATCACTACCGTTTTCTCCTACATCACATCCTATAAGAGTTACTCCGCTATCTTTTGCAGCAGAAGGGTTAACTGGAACACTACCGTATTTGTTTCTATCTACTGGAACTCTTTCAATATTGATATGTTCATGGATTTTTTCAGCATAGTTTTGGATGGCTTTGTCCTTCATTTTCAATTTGATGAAATTCATGACCTTCTGGTCAAAAATTTCCAGTGCAGTACCCAGGTTTTCATCAACTCTGCCTGTACCTCTGATAATTGCATCAGGTATTGCACCTGCATAACCACATAGGTTACCGATTGTGTTGGCATAAGGTTCGTCTGGGCTGATTATACGTCCGGCAAGAGTAGTTCCAAAATCTATGGATATACAGGGGTTTCTATAATCAATATCTGCCCATTTAGCCCCTTCTTTAATACCTGCTGTTACCAGTTCACCTTCCATTTCATTTGCTACGACTTCAACACCTGTCGCACCTGTTGGGGGGTTAACACTTGCTACAGCACCGTCAAAAATGACCTGATTCAATTTGCTGTATTTGCGGTATTCTTTAGGAATATTGTCAAGCGACATAGGTGGTGTCATTTTATTGGGAGGAATATCTGCCATAAGACAGCCATCAGCCATTGCTTTGATAAACTCTCCTACATCATCCGGAACATCAAACCCGGCTACAACACCAGTTGAGCGTACTACAAAATTTAGGTCGGTTTTAACATCAAGTTTTGCCTTTTTCACAGCATCAAGTAATGTGTCCCGTACAAGTTCTGCAACTGATTCTCTTGTAAATTCCACACCGCTTAATGTTTTTCCAAATACAGTTTCTCCTGATTTAGGTTTTCTTACATCTCTTGTCATTCTGACATTTTTTGTAATATGTCTGGTTTTACCATCTTCAAGGTTTGTCGCCATCAGAATACATTTGGTGGTGGTATTTCCGACCTCGACCGATGCTACGACAAAATAGGGTTTGGTTCTAATATCAAGTACACTGACACTGGGGCTATCAGCAATTTTTGGTTTGTATCCCATTTAACTCAACTCACATATGAGGTTGCAATCTCTTTATAATATCCTGTTTTGATACTGCACCTATTATATAATCTATAAGAACTTTGTTTTTGAAAATAAGTAATGTTGGTATACTGGATATTCCAAATTTTTTGGCTGATTCCTGGTTATTATCAACATCAAGTTTTGCAAAAACCGCTTTACCCTGATATTCAGAAGCAAGTTCCTCTATTGCTGGGGCTATTTTTTTACATGGTCCACACCATTCAGCCCAGCAATCGATTACTACTAATGGATATTTTGAAACCGTTTCGTCCACGTTAGAGTCTGTAACATCAAATGGTTTTGACGGGTAAGAACGCCTTTCCATTGATTTTTGTATTTCTTTAATCTTTTTTTTCCTTATTTCTTCCAGTTCCTCTAAATCTTCCATAATACCATCCGGTTTGTTTTTTAAAGGTAATGTGTAATATAAGGTAGTTATTTATATAAATTATATTATTGAGTTGTCAACTATATGGATAGGTAACTGAAATCACTTAAAGTTTTGCATGGTTTTTAAACATTCTTGCAAAACCGTTAAATATTAAATTAGAAAACAAAATAATTTATAAAAAACAGAAATTGATTATTATGTCTCAATGGTCGATAGAACATCTTCTTCAAATGGACCCGTATGATTTTGAAAAACTTGTAGCTTACCTTTTCACTAATATGGGTTATAAGGCAGAGGTAACAAATCAGTCAAGAGATGATGGTGTTGATGTTGTACTAAAACTGGAAAAGTTTGGATTGTCTCATAAATGGCTTGTTCAGGCTAAACGTTATTCCAAAACGGTAGGTGTTAAAGAAATACGGGAATACAGCAGTTTACGCTACCAAGATGATGTGGAAGGTATTATTGTTGTGACCACCGATGAGTTTACAGATGATGCAAAAACTGAAGCGAAAAAGCATAATTTAAAACTTATCGAAGGTGGATTGCTGGTTGAGATGCTAAACTACTACTGTCCCGATGGACAGGAAGAACCAGAGGACATTATATCTGAAAATTCTGAAAATTTATCCATTGCAGATGACGTCATCTTAAAAAATGATGAATCCGTAATGGCGAATGAACCTGCTGTGGTCAAAGGACAAAAATTAATGGTTGCAGTAACTAACAAAAATATCTATCTGATAAAAAAAACATTGGGTATATTTTCAAGAAAAACCGATATCTATCGACAGATAAATGTTAATAATATAGTGGGTATACACACTAATAACAGAGAAATTTACCTTTTGACCGGACAAAATGGTGATATTGAAATTTTTAATATCCATCCAAAAAAACCAGAAAAACTTTTTGAAACATTTTCCAATCTAAAAGCTGAATATACAAAAGGAGAATATCTTTTAAAATTTGAAATTAAAAAAGAGGGTTATCTAATTCTTACCAGTAAAAGGCTAATGGACCTAAATTCTGATAATGAAGTTGAAGGAGAATTTAATTTGAAAAATATAGTGGGTACAGGGGTGACAAATACAGGATTATTTAAAAAACAGAAACTTGTTGTGTGGTTTTCATCAGATAAAGTAAATAAATATGAGATAGATGTTGATAATGTACAGGAGTGGCAGAATTCAATTAACGGTGCAGTGAAAACAGTATAATTTATATATGCATTCACACCGTGAAATAAATATATGTCGTCATTGTAATTATAAAGGTGAAAAGCAAAATTCTGATTTTACAAAGGTGATGGTGTCTGATGGTAATTAAAACCACTATTAAAGTCTATGGAATGTCGTGCAAACACTGTGTGAAAAGTGTAACAGATGCCATCTCAGAACTTGAAGGTGTGGAATCAGTTGATGTTGACCTTGAAAATGAATGGGCTATTGTTACCTTTGATTCTGAAACCGTAAATCTTGATGATATCAGACAGGCTGTAACAGATGCCGGTTATCAACCGGGTGAAGAAGTAGATGAAACAGGAAACACACAGACCTGTCCTGTAGAAGGAGAGGAAAGTCAAGAATCAGGTACCTGTCCGATTGTTACTGAGGAAGAAGAAACAGAAGAACCCGGACATTATGCAACATCAACGCTTGACATCAATTTTAAAGTTACAGGGATGACCTGTGCATCTTGTGCTAAAAATGTAGAAAAAGTACTCAAAAAGCAATCCGGTGTAGTGTCAGCAACAGTAAATATAGCACTTGAAAAAGCATCTGTGACCTATGACCCTTCTGTTGTGTCTTCAAAAGAATTGAAAGATGCTGTTGTATCAATCGGTTATGGTGTAGAGCGGGATACAATAGACTTGAATATTGGTGGTATGACCTGTGCATCCTGTGCCAAAAATGTAGAAAAGGTACTCAAAAAACTGGAAGGTGTGGAATCGGTCAGTGTAAACCTCCCTCTTGAAAAGGCACATTTAGTCTATGATTCATCCCTTGTATCAGTAACTGATATGAAATCAGCAGTTGAGGATATAGGATATTCTGCAACATCTGAAAAAAAGGAATTAGAATCCGACCGTGAACGTGAAGCCAGAGAAACCGAGATGAAACAACAGCGTACTAATCTTATTATTGCTGCAGCACTGGTTCTCCCAATATCTCTTGGAGATATGAGCACTGCTTTTCCGAATATCCTCTGGTTCGTACCTCCGTTCCTTGCTAATGAGATTCTTCTGTTTTTACTGACAACTATTGTAATGATATTTCCGGGTAGGCAGTTTTTTACCGGTACTTTTGAGGATTTCAAACACGGTGTAACCGATATGGATCTTCTCATAGCAACAGGTACAGGGGCTGCATATGCAGTAAGCGTTGCTGCTACATTCTTTAATCTTGGTCCGGGTTATGATGAGACCTATTATCATACGGCTGCAATGCTAATAACATTTATTGTATTTGGCAGATACATGGAATCCAAAACCAAGGGCAAGACTTCTGAAGCTATCAGAAAACTGATGGGTCTGAAAGCCAAAACTGCAAGAGTTATTGTAGATGGTGAGGAGAAAGAAATACCTGTAGAGGATGTGGAAATCGGTAATATTGTTGTTGTCCGACCCGGTGAAAAAATACCTGTGGATGGAGAAGTGACAGATGGTTCATCTGCTGTTGATGAATCCATGATAACAGGAGAAAGTATACCTGTTGATAAAGATCCAGGTGATACTGTAATAGGAGCTACCATCAACAAATCAGGTACATTGAAATTCAGAGCCAGTAAGGTAGGTTCTGAAACTGCACTTGCCCAGATTATCCAGCTTGTGGAGAATGCTCAGAGCTCAAAACCACCGTTACAAAGGATAGCCGATGTTGTAGCCGGTAATTTCATACTGGCGGTACATATAATCGCCCTTGTCACATTTATGGTCTGGTTTTTGATAGGGTATGAAGCATTTGATGTATCCCTGTTCAGCAATATAACAAGTCCATTTCTGTTTTCCCTTCTTATAGCTATAACCGTGCTTGTAATATCCTGCCCCTGTGCAGTAGGGCTTGCGACACCCGCTGCTATTATGGTAGGCACTGGTAAAGGTGCTGAAAACGGTATATTGATAAAAACAGGAGAAGCACTGGAAAGAGCCCAGAAACTTGATACAATTGTTTTTGATAAAACCGGGACCCTTACAGTAGGTGAACCGGAATTGACAGATGTTGTAGGTACGGATGATTATTCAGACGATGAGGTCTTAAGAATTGCTGCTACTGTAGAAAAGGGTTCTGAACATCCTCTTGGCGAGGCAATTGTAAAAGGCGCTCAGGCACGTGACATTAATCTCAAGACAGCAGAAAACTTCAAAAATATACCCGGTCACGGGGTTGAAGCTTCACTTGAAGGTAAACGGATACTTCTTGGTACACGAAAACTGATGGATGATAACGATATTGATATCTCTGGTCTTGATAAAAAAATGGAAGAATTTGAAAATGATGGCAAGACTGCAATGCTAATAGCATCGGATAATACAGCAATCGGAGTAGTTGCAGTTGCAGATACTCTGAAGGAAAACTCAAAACATGCTGTTGACAAAGTTCATAAAATGGGTATTGAAGCCATAATGATAACAGGTGATAATAAAAGAACCGCTGAAGCTATTGGAAGACAGGTAGGTATGGATAGAGTACTTTCAGAAGTCCTTCCAGAACAGAAAGCTTCAGAAATTAAAAACCTTCAGAACGAGGGCAGAGTTGTTGCAATGGTAGGTGACGGTATTAATGATGCACCTGCACTGACACAATCTGATATCGGGATTGCAATGGGTGCAGGGACAGATGTGGCAATGGAATCTGCAAAAATCGTCCTTATCAAAAACGACCTTATTGATGTGATTGCTTCCATACGTTTAAGCAAACTCACCATGAGGAAGATAAAACAGAACCTTTTCTGGGCATTTGGTTATAACAGTGTCGGAATACCCATTGCTGCAGGGATATTGTATCCTTTTGTTCATCAAATATTGATAAGCCCTGCTTTTGCAGCAGCGTTAATGGCTATGAGTTCAGTTTCTGTAACTACAAACTCGCTTTTGATGAAAAGAGGCAGTATTAAAGAATAATTGTGCAGGGGTTATATTGTGAAGGATAACTTAAAAGGAAAATACAGTCTGGTTGCAAGCATTATAACATCGGTTGTAATCACTGTTTTATTTATGTTTCTTGCTATTATCAAAAACAATACAGATATATCACCAATGTATACACAGGTTGATATTATAGGTGGAGCACTTTTTGTATTCCTGCTTACAATGATAGTTTCTGCCTCTATATGGCCCAGTATAATAGAAAAATACGTATCAAAATGATTCAGTAATCAAGGTCTATATGAGGATTGAGGTCACATCCGGTACATGGAAGACACATTGTCCGCGATTCATCTGCTCTTAAACCATTTCTATCAAGTTCTCTGCGAAGTATATGGGTGAGTTTAAGCAATCTTTTTGCTGATGGTCTTTCAATTTTAATCTCACCTTTTCTCAGGGATGGCATGGCACCTGCTCTAAGTATAGGGATAACTCCTATTGATGTGAGTTCCTTAATTCCTTTTTCAACGGTTTCATCAGATTCACCAAGACCAATTATAAAATTGGAAAAGACTTTATTTTTTCCAAATATTTTAACTGCTTCACTCAGATGTTTTAGTATTACGTCAAGTTCCTGTCCACCACAAGCTTTCTGATAGACGTCACGGTCCATTGTTTCAACGTTGTATTTAATCTCGTAAGCTCCTGCTTCTTTTAAACGTTTTGATGAATCGTTTGTCGGATAAATTGAAACACCAATGGGAACATTATATTTTTTTACTTCTTTGACTATCTCAACTGTTCTATCTACTTCTTTTTCAGGTGTGTCTGCTACACCTGATGTAATAGATATAGCTTTCATACCTCCTGTTGAGTGGGCTTCATGTATATATTGAAGTACTTCATCAAATGTTTTGATTTTCCCGTTAAGTTTGGGGACAGGACAGAATTTACAGTCATATACACATTTTTCACTGATTGTTATGTATGCCTGTTCAGGGCAGTGAATTAGTTCCTGTTCAAATTCACCTCTGACAAACTCTTTCCCGTTTTTATAAATAACCATTTTACTGTCTTTTATTGTAGCTTTAAGTGGTGACTTTTCATCAATCGTAAGGCGAACTCTTTTGTTTCCTGATTTAAAGAACAATGCAGTTTTACCAGCACCAGGACCAGCAGTAGGAACAGTTATTTTTTCAAATAAAGAAGAATCTGCATCAACCGTACCAATGGATATTAACTCAGCTTTTGTTTCTGGTTTCATTTTACTCACCAGATATAAATGGAATAAATTCTATCATAATAATAGGTCAATAGTAGTATAAGGTGGTATTTATTTTATACCCCATAACCACAAATCCAGTATTTTGTATTGTAAAACTATCATTTTAACCAATTAACCGGAGGTATCCAAATACCTATCGACCCCATATGTAAAAAAGAAGTTTCTGAATCATCAGAATATGTTTCTGAATCCGGTGGTAAAAACCAATATTTTTGTTGTCCTGAATGCAAGAAGAAATTCGATGAACTTGAAAACAGTGTAATACGTCTCAGACGTACACTTGAGGATAAGGAAAAAATATCATTTGGTAAACTAAACAAGGAAATAATTAAACCTGGAATATGTACTCTTTGTGGTGCATGTGCGGCAACCTGTGAATCTATTGTTATTGAAGGTGAACAGCCAAAATTGAGAGGTAAATGCACTGCATGTGGAGTTTGTTATAATCAATGTCCAAGGACAATTACCACAGAAGAAGGTCTTATAGGTGATATACGTTATCCATATTCTGCTCAAACTGCTATTAAAGGTTTGGAAGGTCAGGATGGTGCAGTTGTTACCTCTATGCTGGCATATGCACTTGATGAAGGATTAATTGATTGTGCTATTGTTACCACCACCTCAAATGAAGAACCATGGAAGCCTATACCAATTGTTGCAACAAGTTACGAAGAACTTGTAAAAGCCAGAGGTAGTAAATATATACACAGCATGACTATGGAAGCTCTTATGGGGGCAATACAGGAAGGAATGCGTAGTATTGCTTTTGTGGGTACAAGCTGTAATATAGATGCTGTTACCAAGATGCAAAAAAGTCCTTACGGGTTTTTGCATATGTTTATGCGTGCCAACATATTAAAACTTGGACTTTTCTGTATGGATACATTCTACTATGACGGTATAAAAGAATTTGTTGAAAACCATGGTATGAAACTTGAAGCTATCGATTCAATGAAAATCCGCAAAGGTAGATTCGAATTTTATATGGGGGATGAAGTCAGAAGTTACAATCTTAGTGATTTTGACAGTTACAGAAGCAGTTCATGTCGGTTCTGTACAGACCTTGCATCAGAAAATGCAGATATATCATTTGGAGGTATAGGTTCTCCTGATGGCTGTACTACAGTTATTGCCCGTTCAGGTATGGGTTATGAAATATTCAATGAAGCTGTTGATAGGGGTTACATCAAAGCCAGACAATTAACCCAGAAGGAGATGCAGCCGGTTTTGAATCTTGCAAAACTTAAAAAGGTACAGATGTATTCTCTTATACGCCGTCAGAATGCCTGATTTTTTATTTTTTGATTTGCTTATGCCCGATATTCGTTTAAAAATCCATAAGTAATTAATATAAGGTACTTGTTTTTATTAATCCACATTTAAATGAATCAAGTAAGAAATATTTGGTTATTTCATTCAGTTTTCGAGGAATTATAATGATAACAAAAGAAGATGTAGAACATGTGGGATGGCTTGCACGCATCGAAATCGATGAAAAAGATGCTGATGAATATGCTTCCCAGCTCAATGATGTTTTAAACCATTTTGAACAGCTTGATGAAGTTGATACTGAAAACGTCCCTCCAACCTATCATGTAATAGACCTGGTTAATGTATTCAGGGAAGATGTTGCCAGAGAATCACTGACACAGGATAAAGCACTTGAAAACACTTCCAGTTCAAAAGAGGGTTACTTCAAATCCTACAGGATAATCTAATGCGAGGTACTCAGAATGGGCGAGCCGATGAGTATATCAAAAATCAAGAATGAAATTGCTAAAACTTCTTCTGAAGAGGTTTTGAACTCCTATCTTGAAAAAATCAATAAAAGCAAAATGAACGGATACTCAACCGTTTATGATGAAGCGGTGGAGGAAGCAAGAGATATTGATAAAAATGGGCATAATGGCATCCTTGCTGGAGTACCTGTTGCTGTTAAAGATAATATCTCCACTGACGGAATACCAACAACTTGCTGTTCAAGGATTTTAGAAGGCTACACTCCACCTTATGATGCACATGTTGTTGAGCGTTTAAAAAGTGAAGGTGCTATTGTAATTGGAAAAACAAACATGGATGAATTTGCAATGGGTACTTCAACTGAAACCAGTTGCTACGGACCCACATTAAACCCCTGGGATACTGGAAAAGTGCCAGGAGGTTCATCAGGTGGGAGTGCTGCTGTAATAGCTGCTGATGAAGCACCTGTTTCTCTGGGTTCTGACACCGGAGGTTCAGTAAGATGTCCTGCTTCCTATTGTGGAGTTGTCGGACTGAAACCCACCTATGGTACAGTGTCAAGGTATGGACTGATATCATACGCCAATTCCCTTGAACAAATAGGACCACTGGCAAACAATGTCAGTGATGTTGCAATAATGATGGATGTCATCGGAGGACATGACACCCGTGACAGTACCTCTGTAAGCCAAAAAACAAATTATCAGAATGCATTGAAAGATGATGTAAATGGTTTGAAAATCGGTATCCCTGAGGAATATTTTGGTGAAGGTATATACCCTGAAGTTGAAGAATCGGTCTGGAACGCCATACATAAATTCGAAGATATGGGTGCTACATGGGAAAAGGTATCAATGCCCAATACCAGCTACGCACTTTCAGCTTACTATATTATAGCAATGAGTGAAGCATCATCCAACCTTGCAAGATTTGACGGTACTCGATATGGATATCGTGCGGATGGCGATAACTGGCATGTGATGGCGTCCAGAACCCGTGCACAAGGATTTGGAACAGAAGTCCAGCGCAGGATTCTGCTCGGTACCTATGCACTCTCTGCAGGATACTATGACAAATATTATCTCAAAGCTCTCAAAGTTCGCACGCTTGTAAAACAGGATTTTGAAAATGCATTATCCAATGTAGATGTTCTTATGACACCAACCATGCCCACAACAGCCTTTAAACTGGGTGAGAAGATAAAAGACCCCTTATCTTTATATCTTGCAGATGTTAATACAGTTCCTGTAAATCTTGCAGGTGTACCATCGATTTCAGTCCCATGCGGATTTTCAGATGGATTACCAATTGGACTTCAAATAATAGGTAAACATTTCAATGAATCTACAATTTTGCAAGCGGCGTATAGTTTCGAACAGAATACTGATTATAATGCCGGACGACCCGGGGAGGTGGAATAATGGCTGAGGAAAATCCTGACGGAGTTGTAATAGGTCTGGAAATCCATGTCCAGTTGAATAAACTAAACAGCAAAATGTTTTGTGCCTGCTCAACAGATTATCACAATTCTGAACCCAACAGCAATACATGTCCTGTCTGTCTCGGGCTTCCAGGTTCTCTTCCCGTAATCAATGAAAAAGCAGTGGAATCAGCCATGAAAGTGGGGTTAGCTTTAAACTGTGATATTGTTGAGCAGACCCAGTTCCACAGGAAGAACTATTTTTATCCCGACCTGCCGAAAGGATTCCAGATAACCCAATATGATTACCCGATAGCAAACGACGGTAAAATCGCCATAGAAAGTGATGAAGGCGAACATGTAGTCAGAATAAAACGTGCACACATGGAAGAAGATCCGGGTCGGATGATGCATATCGGCAATATTGAGAAATCAAAGGGCACACTTATTGATTACAATCGTTCAGGAATGGCACTTCTTGAAATTGTTACCGAGCCGGATATACGAAACCCAAAAGAAGCACGCAGGTTTCTGGACAAACTGAGAAATATTATCGAATATCTGGAAGTTTTTGACAGCAATCTTGAGGGTGCAATGAGAGTGGACGCAAATATCTCCCTTCAGGGTGGCTCACGGACAGAGGTAAAAAACATCTCGTCTCATAAAGGTGCAGAAAGAGCATTATTGTATGAAATAATGCGCCAGAAGAACATCATGCGTCGCGGCGGGGAAGTTATAATGGAAACCCGCCATTTTGATGAAGAAAAAGGATGTACAGTTGGACTTCGTTCAAAAGAAGCGGAACATGATTATCGGTATTTCCCTGAGCCTGATTTAACACCTATTAGGGTAGCAGATAGAGTACCTAAGGTTACCAAGACACTGCCCGAACTTCCTGATGCAAAAAGAGAGCGCTTCTTATCCCAATATGGAATGACAGAAATGCATGCAAAAGCACTGACATCTGATATACGGGTTTCTGAGTTCTTTGAAGAGATTGCAAAAGAAGTAGACCCAAAAACCTCCGCTTCTTGGGTTGCTGACGTTTTAAAAGGTGAATTGAACTACCGCGAACTTACAGTGGATGCCTTCAAAGTAGAGGACATGATAAGTATTATACAGATGGTAACCCAGGATAAAATAACAGAAAAAAGTGCAGTAGAGGTAATCAGGCAAATACTGGACTATGGCGGAAAACCTGACGAGATTG
Source organism: Methanohalobium evestigatum Z-7303 (assembly GCF_000196655.1). Taxonomy (GTDB): domain Archaea; phylum Halobacteriota; class Methanosarcinia; order Methanosarcinales; family Methanosarcinaceae; genus Methanohalobium; species Methanohalobium evestigatum. The sequence goes on from NC_014253.1 coordinate 1,003,080, forward strand.
TCAGAGAAAATGGACTTCTTAAAGTAGAAGAAGATGTTGTCAGCAAAGCAGTTACTGAAACTATACAGGAAAATGAACAGGCAGTAAATGACTATTTTGCCGGTAAAGAAAAATCTCTGAACTATCTTGTAGGTCAGGTCATGAAAAAGACCCGTGGACGTGCAGATGCCAAAGAGGTCAGAGAGCTATTAGTGGATGAATTGAACAATTAAAGGTCAAAAAATGGGCTGTTTTTTCAGTCCAGAGACCTTTAATTTTTAATATCAAATATTAGTGGATTATACTTTGATATATATCATTTATAACTGTTATTTGTATTGCTTTATCAAGTAAAAGGGTAATAAATTTGGATTGTTGTTATTCGTTTGTAGCAAAGGTCAATTCTGGTTTTGAGGATGTATCAGCACAGGAAATAGAAACCCTGATAGGTAGAGAAGTGAATTAGGGTCGTGAAAAGATATTCTTTGATGGAAATTCTTCTGACGTTTATAAAATCAATCTGTTATCAAGGAGTATCCTCAAACTTTTGATATTTTGTGTAAGAGGTAGAATTCATAATTTTGACGACATTTATAACATATCAAAAGAAATAGATTATTCACAGTATATACCTGCTGGTAAAACTTTTGGTGTTACGGGTGCAAGGCACGGTGACCATGAATTTACAAGTATGGATGTTGCTGGTGAGATAGGTCAGGCTGTTATAGACAGTGTCAGCTACTAACCACTGAAGTGGTTAGCTTGTCCTTCCATCTCTTAACTTCGACAAGCAGAAGCTAAGCAGAGGACATCAGGAAGGCTGACAGCTCCCCTGTGCGCAATGTTCTTCGAAGCATTGTAGTCAGCGTTCTCTCTATGACCGCATCTCTTACACTTGAGGTTAGCCTGTTTCTGACGGTTATTTTTATCGATGTACCCGCATTCAGAACACTGCTGCGAGGTATACATCGGGTTAATGATTATAACAGGTACTCCTTCCAGTTTTGCTTTGTATAATATAAAATCGGTCAATTCAGAGAACGCCCATTTACCCAACCTACCTCTCTGCGCTTTAGTAACCGTAGCCTCCGGAAGAAAACCGTTGAGGTTTTCCAGTGCAATAGCCCGGGACGTGTCTTTAGCGCTTCTGACCAACTGTTTTGCAACCCGGTGGTTCAAGTCACGTTTGAACCGGCGTTCCTTTTTGGATAATTTTTTGAGGTGTTTCTTGGCGGACCACATTCCAGCTGACTGCAATCTCGATTTTAGACTGGTATATCGCTCTCGTATCTCATCTGCTTTTGTGCCTTTGTAAACTTCATTATCAGAAGTGGTTGCTATATTGACTACACCAAGGTCTACACCTAGGACATCATCGTTGTACCTAACTTCGTTTTCACCCACTTCCATCACAAGCATCAAGTAAAAGTTACCATCTTCATAAATCAGGTCTGCCTGACCTCGAATTTTATTTATGTCAAATAGTCGAAAATCACCGTAAGAAATACTAATCTTCTCACGACCATCCAGAGTAAGAATGGACACATTATTGTTATTTTTGAACGACAGTACCCCTCTGGTCGTAGACCACAGCACCTCTTCTATCGAATTTGTATATGGTTTTTCTGTCTTTGCTGTAGCTTTCAGCTACTTTACCGATTGCCCTGACAGTCAATTGAGCAGATAGACCGAATTCCTGCCTGATGTCATAATAAGTCAATTTCTGAATCCCGGTTTTACCGAATTTTTTGTTGTGCCATGCAGCTTCAGAAGCATAGTTGCAGGCCTCGTTGAACTTTTTCATGGTTGTCAATAGTTTAGCGCGTTGTTCTCTATCGGGATTCAGTTTGACTTTCAGAGTCAGGAGCATGATATCTATAAATTTGTAATACACATATAAACTAATTATGAAACAGAGATGTTACTGCTGGTCATTAATGGTTTATTTAATAGTTAGACGCATTCCTCACTCTTTAAACGAAGTTTAAACTGTTGGCTTCCTGCTTCATTTTTTCGTGAATCTTTGTTAGACCCTATGTGCGGTACAGGAACAATTCTGATAGAAGCAGCACTTTTGCACAATAATATATCACCGGCAAAACACAGAGATGATTTTGCTTTTAAAAACCTGAGTTTTTTTAATCGTCATGAATACCTTTCAGTTAAAAACGAATGCCTTGAAAATGAACAAAATAAATCTCTCATGTTGATGGGTTTTGATAATTCTCCTAATTCAATAGCAGAAGCAAAACAAAATTCCAGAAAAGCTGGAATATCCCACTTAACAACATTTGGTCTTTCAGATGTAGGAGATATTGAACCAGAAGAAAAACCCGAGTTTATTATATCCAATCCTCCATTTGGTTTAAGGTTAAAAGACCCTGATTCGGTCAGTAATATAGCTGTCAAATTCTGGAATAGAATATCAGAATTAGGTAATGTTTCTGTTATAATTATATCTGGCAACAAAGAATTTGAAAACAAAGCGCCCTGCAGTCCTCTATGGTACAGGGAAGTCTATATTGGAGGGCTGGTATGCAGAGTTCTTAAATATAGATTATGATTAATATTTTACTCTGGGGTTTTATGAAAATCGATGGAACTGAGTTTGGAAGCATAACAATTGATGGTAAAAAATACGGGCATGATGTAGTAATCTATCCTCAAAAAATTGAAAAAAGGATGAAAGAAATATCCAAAAATAAATATGGTTCAGGACATAAACTCTGTAAAGAAGAAATGCAGGAATATTTAAAAAATCTTGATAACATTGATACAGTAGTGGTTGGTAACGGTCAGAATGGTGTACTCCAGCTTCTTGATGAAACAGAGAAAATGCTTGAAGATAAAGGAGTAGAGGTCATAAACAGGAAAACACCTGAAGCGATAAATGATTTCAATCAAAAGATACAAACAAAAAATAAAGTACTTGGAATTTTTCATGTTACATGTTAATAGGAATAACTGATTGAGGTGATAATAATGGCTGGGAAAAAAGTACTGATGGTTATAGCACAGGAAAATTTTAGAGATGAGGAATTTTTTGAACCTAAAAAGGTTTTTGAAAACAACGGGGTAGATGTTACAGTTGCAAGTACTGATACAAAAACTGCGACTGGAATGCTGGGTGGAACTGCAAAACCCGATATAAAAATATCAGATGCAGACATGGATGATTATGATGCTATTGTTATTTCCGGAGGGTCGGGATCAAAAGAATATCTGTGGGACAATGAACAACTTCATGAGCTTGTAAACAAAGCCTATAAAGATGACAAAATCGTATCTGCAATCTGTGTATCTCCAGTAGTACTTGCAAAATCCGGAATACTGGAGGGCAAAAATGTAACAGTATTCGATGATCCCAACAGTATAAACGAGGTCAAAGAATGCGGAGCATGTTATGAAAACGAGGGAGTAGTTAATTGTGAAAACATCATTACCGGTAAAGGACCGGATTATGCAGAACAATTTGGAGAAGCGGTCTTGGATGCTTTGAGCTAAAAATGTAAATTTAAACTGTTCTATTTTCCTTTTTTACAGATATTGGATGATTACTTTATCTTTTGTAATGCTTTTTAACTTCTGAACAAAATCATCTGTTAAATCCTCGTTTATATCAGTAATAAATTCTACTACATCAAAATAATGTTCTTCATCTATTTTTCCGTACTGTTCAATCAAGGTTTTTGCGTCTTTTATGCATGAATAATCAAAACGAATTTTTAATCGAGTTCTGTTGCATATATTAGTAATTCCAGCATTCTCTATAGCTTCAATTGCAGTCTCTCTATAAGCCCGTGTAAGACCGCCAAATCCGAGCTTAATCCCTCCAAAATAACGTGAAACAACTACTACAGCATTCTGGATATTTTTAAGGTCCATAACTTTATAAACAGGTTTTCCTGAACTTCCAGCAGGTTCTCCGTCATCGTCATATTTAACAGTGAGTTCGTTACTGTTTTTTATTATATAAGCTGAAACATTATGGGCTGCGTCTTTATGACGGTTTTTAATTTTTTCAATAAATTTTCTGGCTTCTGTTTCTCCATTTACCGGTTCAGCATATCCCAGAAAGACAGAATTTTTTATAAAGAAAAAGAAAAACCCTGATGTATTTAGCATCGGGGTATGATAAATAGTCAAAAAAAGATAAGTATTTTGCTAAATGATTGTATAATGCATGTATCTAACCCAGAAGAATCATCTCCGTGCTGATAAGCAGACCTATGAAACTTTGAAGAGGTTGACCAAACTGTCCAAGAACCTGTACAATTTTACATTGTACAATATCAGGCAGTACTTCTTCAACTATGGCAAATATCTCAATAAGAATACCGCTTATCACACGGTCAAAGAGAACGAGAATTACAGATTACTACCATCACAGGTCGCCCAGAATACTGTGGAAACTGTGGATAGGAGTATGAAATCGTTCTTCAAACTTCTGGATAAGAAGAGAAAAGGAGAATATGAAAAACCCGTTTCTCTCCCGAACTATCTGGCTAAAGATGGTAACTTCATATGTACTTTCAAGAAGGATCAACTGAAGGTTATCGACGACAAAATCAGGCTATCATTGGGTACTGATTATTATAGAACTTATGGAACTAGATTTCTGTATTTCAAGATTCCTGACAATATAATAGGTCAATACATCAGTATGGTCAGGATTGTCCCGAAATACAAGGGTAGATGGTTCGAGATAGAGTATGTCTACCATGAAGACGGGGAGATTGCTGAACTGGATTATAACAGTCATCTATCGATAGACCTTGGTGTGGACAACTTTGCAACCTGCGTGACGACCAACGGGACTGCCTTCATATTAGACGGCAGGGGTATCAAATCTTATAACCGCTGGTGGAACAAGGAGAAGAGTAGGTTACAATCAGTCTATGATAAACAGGGTCTTGATGATGGACTAAAGATTAATCAATTCTCAAGGAAAAGATTCTGGAAAATCAATGATTTCATGAACCAGTGCGTTAATTATATCGTGAAACACTGTCTGGAAAATCGGATTGGCAATATAGTTATAGGAGAACTGAAAGAAATCAAACAGGAACAGAACACCGGGAAGCAGAATAATCAGAATTTCCAGACTATACCGTTTGCCAGATTTAAACAGAAACTGGCTTCTAAGTGTGAGTATCACGGTATAAAATACCATGAAGTAGATGAGGCTTATACCAGCAAAGTTGATGCACTGGCATTAGAACCCATCAGAAAACATAAGAAATATCTTGGTAGGAGATCGAAACGAGGCATCTTCCAGTCATCAACAGGTAGGCTGATCAATGCCGATATCAACGGAGCATTGAACATCTTAAGAAAGGTATTCGGTGATTCCCTTGCAGGGATAGCTGATAGTGGGGATGTGAACTCCCCTGGAAGAATAAAACTTTCCTGGTAACCTTCTTCCGAAGCCGCTGAGTCTTTAGCTCAGCGGTAGTTCACATCTTTACGGGATTCACCTGTATTTTTAAGTTTTTTACATTCAGCCAACGGTATCCCTTCTACCAAGTAATTTATTAATAATTATATTAATCTGTTGTCGGGTAGATAATTTGCCGATTATAAAAAGTTCAGAGATATTGATATATCAACTACAAAAATTGTACTGGATGGAAGCAGAATTTGAACAGCTTGCAATATGTGATGCCAGACTGGAGCTCATGGGTGAATATAAGGATGAACTGGACATACTTGAAAACAACTCCCAGCAAAACAGAAACCTGATTAAAAACTGGCTTAATATAACAAATACAGACCTTTCTCAATGCAAATTGTTCAATATTGATAAAAAATACGATTTCATAGGAATGGATGCTCCTCATGTTTTCAGAGTACTGTATAAATATGCAATTTACATAAAAACTGTTTATGATGACATAAACAACGTAAACAAGGATATAATATTAGCCATGCTGCCGAATGAAACCTATATTGATGATTTTTCATTTGATATTGATTCTATGCTCACCGGTCAAAAAGAATCAGTCGAGACATGTATGAACATCTGCGGCGGAGCTTCAACTGTATTTGGAATTTGACTATTTTATCACAGTATTAACGGCACTGTTCAGTTAAGACAATTTTTCACCTGATTTACAGTTCTAAATCGTTATTCTAAGAAATAATAAAAATCTAAAGTAGATTAATATGTTCCATTAACTGAACAGTACCGTATTAACAACAAAATAATATTTATATGATGAAAACTAAAACATTTATAACTTTAATTACCGTGTTTAAAAAAAATTAAACCACGGTAAAAAGCAATATAGTAAGGGATATTTATGAAAATTCGAGTAGTTAGTGCAAAAGATGAAATAGAAAATCTGGATGAAAGTGAGGAAATAGTGCATCTTGCGTTCAGACCATCCAACACCGACATATTTACTATTGTATCAAAATGTCCGAACCTTAAAGTATTGCACCTTCCAAGTTCCTATAAAAAAACATTATCTGAATCTGCAAAAATGTTTCTGGAAATGCAGGGTGTTGACCTTCTTGAAGGAGATGTCTGGGGACACAGAAAAGATATTAATGAATATTCTGAAGTTTCCAGAAACGTTTACAAAAAGATTGATGAATTAAAAGAAAAAGGAATAGATGAAGAGAAAATTGTGGAAAAGATGGAAAAAGAAACGAATTTGAGTTCGGATTTTGTAAAGTTCCTCGTCGGGCAAAAAGCCTGATTTTTCTTTTTTTTATCATATACTTATCTAATCTGTATTTTCATGGGTTTTTATTGATATCAATTGCGTTTATTATTTATACACTCTAACTTCAATAAACCACTTTATATGGAACCCATGATTTTAAATCTGATAATACTTATTACTGCTTTATTATCTCTTGTTAAAGGTTCAGATTATTTTGTTGAATATGCTTCCACAATAGCAAAACTACTTGGAGTATCAGAATTTGTTATAGGGTTGACTCTTGTATCTATAGGAACGTCCATACCAGAACTTGCTTCATCCATGGCAGCTGTGTTCCAGCAAGCAGAGGAAATAGTTATCGGTAATATAATCGGGTCAAATATTGCAAATATTGCACTTGTTGTAGGATTTGCAGTATTGTTTGCAAATATAAAAACCGACAGAAAAATACTGAAAAAAGACGGCTACATTATGCTTTTTGCAGTGATACTGTTTTTTGTATTTTCTTTGGATTACTATATCTCCCGGTTTGAAGCGATTATATTCCTTTTTTTATACCTATCGTATATATTCTATTCATGGGACCCTTACAGGTCTAATGATTCAGACAAAAAATCGTATATTGAAGAATTTCTACGATATTCTATCAAGTTCAAATATCTTAAAACCATCAAAAAGCGAATGAAACCTACAACATCAACTGATATAAATGATAGAAATAACAAAAAACTATTAAAACCTTTTGTGATACTATCTATCAGTGGTTTTGCAGTAATACTTGGAGCAAGATATTTTATCCAGCAGGCTGTTTATTTTGCCAATATTTTTAATATTTCTGACACAATTATAGGGATAAGTCTGGTAGCTCTGGGAACATCTCTACCGGAACTTATGGTCACAGCAACATCGGCTAAAAAAGGTTATGGATACCTGATACTTGGAAATGTTATTGGTTCTAACATTACAAACACTTTTCTAATACTGGGTTTATCTGGTCTGGTGGTACCACTTGGTATTGTAGGAACTGATTTATTTTTCATTATGCCTTTTATGATATTTCTCAGCGCAATCCTTTTGTTGTTTGTCTGGACTCAATGGGAATTAAAGCGGCCTGAAGGAGTATTTTTATTGTTGGTTTATATTTTGTTTATAACAACCTTGTTAACCCAGTATAATCCATCAGAGGTTATATACACATAAATGCACCAAATGGTTAGTTATGAAAATAGGAGTAGTTGTTCATGGTCCAGAGGTTGTAGATTCGGGGCAGTCTAAATTAATACTGGATATATTATCATCATTGTATGATAGTTTGAACGCTCAACTTGGAGGGTCAATGGGTAAAACAGCAGTCATTGATGCAGGTCTTGAAAATCTGATTGATATAACCGGGTGTTTGAAACCAAGCCAAAGTATTAGATATCTGGAAAAAATCGAAAATTGTGATATAGTATGTCTATTAACTCAATCTAAATCTGTTGATAATGGTCACATATTTGGAAACATGGTGATAGAAAAATTGGATAATCCCAAATTACCGGTTTTACAGATTGAAACACAGGGAAGCGGGGTAATAATTCCATGGACAAAAAATTCTACAAACCATGCAAAATCCCTATCTGATTTGTTGGGTTTAAAAATTTCAACTCCGATGAATATTGTTTCTGGTATTTATAAATGTGGTTCAACTATAAAAAGAGAGATTTCCGGTGTGTCGCCCGGAGAGTGTGTATTTTTAAACGGAATCATAATAGGCAGAGCTGAATCAAATAAAGTAACCATCGTTGCAGACAATGGTTTCATAAAATCAATTGAAGGCGGAACTATAAAGCAACATGGGGTCGAAAAACTTCATAAGTATGATAAAAGAGTGCCTGTAGATATAGAAAATGCATGGATAAAAACAGGTTTGTTAAGACGTAGCTGTAATTATTCTCCACAGGTTAAATATAATAGTACTGGAAGTAATAATGGTTTTAGAGTGGTTTTAATTGATCATGACGCTGATAACTGTTTTGACTTAGATTTTAAGGTAGATATGGCGGTTACAATAGGTGATGATACAACAATAGTAGCAGCAGATATATTTTATAGATTTGCAGTTCCTGTAATAGGTATTGTAGATGGTGACAGGGATGAGGAATATCAAAATATGTGTATTTATCCCGGCACATGTATATTAAAGTTAAAACCCGGATATGACGATATATTGGGTAAACGAATAGAAAATGAAATCTTTAGGGGGGATAAAATAGTTGATTTTGATACAATGGAATCTTTTAAAAGGGAAATAATATATTTAGGTAAAGAGATTATTGAATCTGTTATTCAATACTAACTCTGCAAATTTTAAGACAGATAAAAATCTAAAAGTTTAAATATAATAATGATCAACATAAATATTGTAGACGGGGGTTTACTAAAACTCTTAAATAAATATATTTGTACCTATACAATGGGGGTTTATTTATAAATGAAAGATTTTGAAGTGAATATATTAGATGAGAACGACTATAAGTTTATAGATACTTTGAAAAGCCTTGGAATGTCACGCAATGTAGCAACTGCACTGACATATTTGTCCAATGTTAAACGCGCATCATCACAGGAAATTGAAATGTGCACCGGTTTAAGGCAGCCGGAAGTAAGTATTGCCATGCGGACAATGCGTGATAACAACTGGATAAATATCTATAATAAAAAGACAGCAGGTAAGGGTAGACCAACCAAAATATATGAACTGACTACCCCTCTTGAGGACATTATCAAATATTACGAACAAAAAATACTGAAAAAGAATCAGGAGGCTTTGTCAGCAACTAATAAACTAAAAAGTATGTGTTCAAAGATGTAAAACATCTTCACATACCATTTTTTGGTTTACCCACCTGATGTTATTTTTAAAACTTGGATTTTTCCGGATTCGATCACTCCATCAATTGGAGTGGCGTTTCCATCATTTAAAACAATAACTGATTCTTCATTAATGTCAAGTTTTTTGAGTAAATCTTCATATGTCGCTCCTTTTTCAATATTTACAGATTGTTCTGAATTATCATCAGGAACGATTTTAACATCAACTGTGATATCATTCTTCCTGTTCATGTCCATACTCATACTCGTATTCAGATTCGGTAAGTGGCTCACCACCCTCTTCTTCTACCTTTTCAAAGGAATCAATATTTTCATTAATTAGTTTCTCTTCCAACTCTTCTTCCTTTTTTGAACCTTTACGCTCATAATGTCTTTTGTTATATTTTGACATTCAAAGCCACCTCAATTTATACTTTGTTTGTGATGGTTATTAATCTTTTGTAATTTTGACTATATATTATCAGCAGAATTTTAGATTTAAGATTGGTATACATACAAGTTAAAATTAAGATTTAAGTTATATACCAATTTATAGAAACATTTTTATATACTTTTTCAATGACAGCATAAACTAAATGCATCAGCCTTTTGTAATACAGTCGTAGTCTATATTTGCATGTATCATTTCTGGAACTTCACCCCAGAAACCCATATGTTCTCCCTGAATGACAACTGCACCTTTTATACCGGGAATATTTTCAACCACACCGAATGAATTTTCGACAAATTCCCTCCCCACATCAGTAACAGCGTTGCCCAGTTCAGTAGCAGCAGAATCTGCAAGAGATACATTGTCAGAAAATACAATTGCTGCATCAGCCATTCCAAAACTTATAGATGGACCAACTGTCCCAGAGGAAGTACATACACCGGTAATTGTATTTCTGGGTTCCATTTTGAATGCAAGGTTCTTGAAGGCAGATGAACCAGCATATATTCCTATGGTTGCAGGTCTATTGTTAATAAGTGCAATATCCCCTCCATTATCTACAATTGCAAAATTTTCTCCTGCATCTTTCATGGCTTCAACGGCAAGGGATGCAATAGTACCGGCAACTGCACTCATGGGACCAATACCCATTGTTTTACTGGCACTGATAAGTCTCTGGACAATTTCAGGAGTTTTTTCTTTATGATCATAAGATTCAAGGGTTGTGTTAAAATATGGGTCTGATTCGATATATCGCTCCAGTTTGGAACGGTGTAGTTTTATAGTATCTTTTGCGATTTCTATACTTGAAGAATAATCCGCAATAATGGTTACAATGGTTTCTTTTAGTTGAAACTTCTCTCGATACGGCATTTTTATTGTTCCATTAAATTTTGAATACTTAAAGCACCATGTGGACAGGTTTTAATACATGTACCACACTGGATGCAGTTTTCAGGTTCCATGTTCACATTCCAATTTTCATCAATCTTGAATACGTTTTTGGGACATATAGACACACAGGCACCGCAGTCAACACATTCATCGTCATCTCGGTTTACAGGAGAATCCAGCTGTATAACTTTTGCACCTTTGGATATTAAGGAGTCTCTAAAATTTTCAAAATCGTTTTGTGGGACATCTGCCACGATTTCTCCGTGACTTGAATCAAAATGTGCCTGAGAGATATTTAATAAAGTTCCAGTTTCAAGTATAGATTCTGCAACAATTGGTTTATCGATTCTGTCGGTTGAAACATTGATTTTTATTTTCATTTAATACCTCTTTACTCACTTGCAAGTAATTTGCTTATATCATTGCTTGTAATAATGCCCACAACACGTCTTTCATTATCTACTACAGGTAAAGCGGATACCTCTTTTTGGTCAATATGGTGAGCGGCAATATCTATGGTTTCCTCTGTTGTAGCTGTAACCACATCCCTTGTCATGAAATCCTTTACAATATGATATTTTTCCTGTGCAACCGCTTTTGATATATCCCATGCAGTAACAATACCAACCAGTTTGGAATCTTCTGATACCACAGGAAGATGGTCGAAAGTACTCTCCATTATCTTTTTTGCAGCCTCATGGAAAGAACTGTCCTGCTGGATGGTAACAACATTTCGAGCCATTATTTCTCTAACAAGTGGTTTTTTCATGGTCTGTTTCATTGGTTTGAATACACCCTTGTTGGGCAGTCTATGTACAGGTTCGGTAACAAAGAACTCACCGTTTTTAATCTGGTCTTTACAATCTTCAGCAATCAGCCTTGCAGTTTTAAAACTTGAAAGCGGTGATGTAGGAACTTCTCTACCGTTTAGGTCTACATAACCGGATTTTAGTTCTGCATAGGTCACTTCTCTCAGTTTGGGACGGTCTCTACTCTGTACTCCATAATCCAGTATATTTGTAACGATATCTTCGTCTCTGACGGCTGTATTTTCAGCAATTCTTTCGTTCAGAACCGGTATAGGCACTCCTATACCCATGTACAATGAAGTTCCATAACCGTAAAAACTTGCACCGCGAACATAATCAGGGTTCATATCCTTAAGATTGCCCTGTACCATCAGAGTGCCGAAGTTAACTTCCGGGTTGTGCTGGGACCCTTCTCCAACAACATAACCCTGTGCACCGCCTATAAAAATCCGTGTACCGGTTCCAATTGTTTCATAGTTCGGGTCATTCGATAACGGAGAAAGGACACCAGAACCTGAATAGGTAATATTTCCATGGTTTGGAAGTAATGTACTCATATAGGTATGTAATGTGCGGTTTGTGCTGTTTGTAGCTACATTGTATTTCTGGAACCCATTTCGGGGGTTGACCATAGTGGTCTGATTTAGATCGTTGATATTTAATGTAGTATCCAGTATTTTTAAAGGATAACAATCGGTACCATAGGATTTTGCATGCACATCTATTGATTTTCCACTTATGAGGTCTTCAATAACATGGGCCCCCCCATATTCCATGCCGGCAGTTTCAGACAATTGAGTGGAGCCTATATACGCATCAACAGCTGCAAGCCCTGCATAAGCCTCTACATCGTTTAGCCAGATTTTCTGGAATTTGATGGGTGGTTCTGCATGACCAAAATTTAAAAACGCACCAGACGAGCACATGGCTCCAAATGTTCCAGTAGTAACAACATCCACCTCTTGTGCAGCACCTTCTGTACCGAGTTCTGATACGATATCTACCATTTCTTCGGCAGTAACAACATTAACACTGCCGTCTTTGATTTTATTGTTGATTTCTTCAATTGACTTTTCAACCATGAAGCTACCTCTGTTATAATACGATAATTCGTGACACTGTGTTTTTAGAATAACTGATATGGTTAATTATATAGAACTACTTATAAAAACAAAGTCAAACCAATTAAAAGTTATGTATTTTAATTAACTCAAGCGAGGGTTTTATAATTTTTTATTATTATATTTAATCCACACCCAACCGACAACAGGTGGGACCCAGCAAAGATTTGCAGCGATAGTTTCAAGCGCAGTATAGATTTGGTTGGTAGGGCTGAATCCAATGATACGTGCTAATAGCAATCCTAACGGAACGATTATTATAACAATAAGGCTTGATACCATAACTGGATGATGTATGTATCTTTTTATGCCTTTAAGCCATGAATATTCAGACCTTTTCAGATAATATAATCCGGAAATGTTTGCACCTATCTGATCGCTTAAAGCGTAAAAATAGGGTATATAAAAACCTTCTACGCCATAGATATTAACACCTGCAAGGTGACTAAAAAGGTCGATTATCCATGGAATACTCATTCCTGAAAGTTTACCCCATCCATACGCTTCTGAAATAGAACCCAAAGCCCCGCTTAACCTCTGTTTAATTGAATATATACCTTCAAAGATGCTTTCTCCTTCACCGGAAAATGTACGAACCAGCCAATGACCCAGTGGATTTTGTTGGTAACCATAATAATCCAGTAAACTTGCCATTACAATGCCTATAAGATAACCGGGTATTGTGTATTTGATTAATTCTGAAAATTCATTTTCGTAACCTTTCTCAGGTCTATTCTCCATATTTAACTGATTTTAATAACATCTTGATTAAATTTTTTACTGTGGTAGTTTTGTTAATCCATAAATTTATTAATTCTTGAATGTCTTTATTGAAACTCTGTAAAGGTGATCTTTTGACAAGGGTACTGGCAACTGGAACATTTGACCTTCTTCATCCGGGACATCTGCACTATTTAAGTGAAGCCCGTAAACTCGGTAATGAATTATATGTAATCGTTGCAAGAGAATCCATGATAAAACATAAACCTAAACCTGTTATTCCTGAAAATCAGCGTGTAACAATGGTAAATTCGTTAGATGTAGTGGATAAAGCAGTGCTTGGAAGTGAAACCAATATATATGAACCGATAAAGAATATAAAACCAGATGTCATAACAATCGGCTATGACCAGAAATTCAGCAGTGATTCAATCGAGAAAAATCTGGAAGAACTGGGAATTAATGCGAAGGTGGTTCGCATTAATAAATTAAGTGATTGTTCGCTGTGTAGCAGCGGAAAAATTATCGATAGAATACTTGAACGTTATTGCTAATTATTCAAGCACAGATTTTATACGCTCAAGACCTTCCTGTATTCTATCCTGAGATGTTGCATAGGATATTCTTATAAAGTTTTTACCACTTGGACCAAATGCTGATCCAGGTGTTACTGCAACATGAGCTTCTTTTAATAATTCTTCAGCCACTTCATCTCCGGTACCAAATTCACTGACATCAGCGAACGCGTAAAAAGCTCCTTGTGGTCGATTACATTTAATTCCCAGTGAATTCAGGCCATCAACCAGTACATCTCTTCGTGCTCTAAATTCGTTTACCATCTCATAAACAGGCTCCTGTGGTCCATTAAGGGCGGCATAGCCCCCGTGCTGTACAAAAGTTGTTGCACTACTTACAGAATGGGATTGGATTTTGAGCAAATTATTGAATATATCAGGATGTGCGCAGGCATATCCAAGCCTCCAGCCAGTCATGGCATATGATTTGGAAAAACCATTTACTGTTATGGTACGATCCTGCATGCCGTCCATCGAACCGATGCTGATATGTTCTCTGTCATAGATGATTTTTTCATAGATTTCATCTGAAAGTACAAACAAATCATGGTCGATTGCAATGTCTGCAATATTTTCAAGCACATCCTTTTCATATACGCTTCCTGTCGGATTACATGGGCTGTTTACAACAATCATTTTGGTTTTGTCGGTTACGTATTCAGAAATGTCATAGGGTTTGAAATCATTGTCTGGATTAGTTGGAGCCCATACAGGATGTGCTCCTGCCATTTTTATACAGGGTTCATATGAAACCCATGCAGGGTCAAACAAAATAGCCTCATCGTCTTGGTCGAGGACAGACATCATTATTTCAAAAATAGCCTGTTTGGCTCCGGGAGTAACCAAAATATTGGATTCATCTGCATTCAGTTTATTCTCATTTTGTAATTTTTCAGCAATAGCAGATTTTAACTGGGGGATTCCTGCAGACGGTGCATAATGAGTTTCACCATTATACATAGCATTTGCTGCAGAATCGCAGATGTGTCTGGGAGTATCAAAATCAGGTTCTCCCAGACTAAAACTTATAACATCGATATTTTTTTTGCGTAACTGATTTGCAAGGTTTGCGATTCTTATCGTTTCAGACTCTTTTACACGTTCTACCCTTGAAGATGCCATCAAAAACTCAAAACGCAGTCTTATATTTAACTTTAATTATTTTATAGGCGCTGTACAAGTTTTACTGCAGACTCTACAGCTCTTTTAGAATAATCCAACCTTTCGTGTGCTTCCATACGGGTCATACCTGGACCCGCTATCCCGAGAGTTACCGGTTTATTGTATTCCAGGGACAAATCGGTTATTTTTCTTGAAGCATGCTGTACAACGATTTCGTCATGTTCAGTAGACCCTTCTATAACTGCACCGATTGTTACTACAGCATCGATATCATCCTGTTCACAGAATTTTTTAATTGCAAGGGGCATATCATAAACCCCGGGAACAAGGATTTTATTTTTAACCTCTGCCCCGAGAAATTCTGCGTGTTCTTTTCCCAAAAGTTCCATCTGATAGGTAAGGTCTCTGTTGAATTCAGCAATAACAAATCCCAGATTAATACTCATATATAATCTCCATTTTTATTTTATTACATACCTAAAGGTCCTACATCTTCAAAACCCTGTCGTTGTCCTGTACCTGCTTCTTTTATGAGTTTTTTAGGTTTATACAGGAGTTTGACAACGTTTACCGCATGTTCACGTGCACGGTTTTCCATAAGTTGTGCCAGTTCTTTTTCATTTGCCGCTTCATCCTCGTGTACAAACACTTCAATTATGTGTTTGTTTGTCATAAGCTGTGCCTGAATTAAACCCTGGGATGCCTGGTTGGCACACATTTTATCTTTTTCAGCAGAACCAGGCATACCAAGAGCTATAACAATGTCACATCCCTGCTCCTCAAGGAGTTTCTTGGATGCTACTGGTAGGTCTTTAATTCCCGGTACAGTAATTCTTACAGTTCTTGCGGATGCGTTTTTATTGATTTCATCAAGTGCAACACTTCCCATGTCAAAGCGTGCAAATGTTGTATCTACAATCCCTATGGTAGCCATATTATCTTATTATAAAGAGTCCAAAATATCGTTTGCAGCATTAATACCTGCACCTACCTCAGATATTATACCTCTTTTGTGGAGTATGGTTTCAAGTTCCTGAATTGTAATAAGTATATCTCTATGTGTCAGATTGCCCATATTACCGATTCTGAATATTTTGTCCTTAAGTCTTTCCTGTCCGCCAACAATAACAATACCTCTCTTCAGCATATCTTTTTTAATGTCTTCACCACTGACACCTTCAGGAGCGCTCATAGCAGAGACAGTATTTGAATACTGAGTATTTTCATCCAGTGTTGGATACATTTCCAGACCTATTGCATCCATAGCGTTGCGAACTGCTTTTGAGTACGTTCTATGACGGTTGATTCTATTATCTATGCCTTCCTCATTCACAATATGCAGAGATTCCTGTAGTCCATAGAACAGCGGTACTGCAGGTGTGTAAGGTGTCTGTGTTTTATCTTTATCAAGGCTTTCTTTATAGGCTTCAAGGTCGAGATAATACGGTTTATTATCTACATTCTCCATTGCTTCATATGCTCTATCGCTTATGGAAACCATGGACATACCTGGAGGAGCACCTATACATTTCTGAGAACCGGCAATTGCAATGTCAACTCCCCAGTCATCAACTTTGACCTCGTCTCCTCCGATGGACGTTATGCCATCCATTATAAATAGAGCATCATATTTTTTGGCAAGTTTGCCGACTTCTTTAGCCGGATTCAATACACCTGCAGAAGTTTCGTTATGTACCATTGCAACAGAATTTGCACCTTCAGCAAGTAAATTTTCTACTTTATCCAAATCTATGGGTTCTCCCCATTCGGATTCAACAGGTAATGCGTTCCCATACCTATCTGCTATTAATTTGAACCTTTCACCGAACTTACCATTCTCGATTGTAATGACATTATCATTGTTGTTGGTTGTGCATCCGATGGCGGCTTCCATTCCCGCACTGCCAGAGCCGCTTATAACAGAAATATCATTTTGAGTATTGAATACATCTTTTAGAATATTACAGCAATCATCATAAATTTCTGCGAATTCGTCACCTCTGTGATTTATCATTGGTTTTGACATAGCTCTTAATATTCTTGGTGCAACTGGTACTGGACCAGGCATCATTATTAACTTGTCTTCAAAATTCATGTTATTCTCCTTTTAATTTCTGTTATGTATTGGCTCTATAATGGATTTACCTAATATATAATTGTAGCCAAATTTATCGGTTTTAATAAAAAATTTAACTATGTAATAATTTCATCAGGTCATGTTTTGTGATCATTCCAGTATATTTACCGTTATCCATTATCAAAACAGCCGAGAATTGTTCAAACATGTTAAAAACAGCGTTTATAAAAGTTTCAGGAGATATTACTGGAAGTGGACTCATCATAACATCACGGATTCTCATATCTGGAACAGCGTTTATCTTGTTATCAGTCATAACTTTTAAAATCATGTCTTCAGATACGCTTCCAACACAAGACCAATCCTCTAAAACAGGAACCTGTGAATAACCATGTTTTTCCATGATATTAACTGCATCATTAATTGTTTTGTCAGGTGAAATATACACTACATCAGTATGCATTATATTTTTAGCTAACAGATCTTTGTTTTCAGCTTTTTGGAAAGCATCATAGATTTTTTTGACTGTGGACAAACGAGGGTCAACATCATTTGCCTCAATACGTGCAATTAGTGGTTGACTTACACCTGTCATTTTAGCCAGTTCATTCTGAGTAAATCCAAGCTCATTTCTTTTTCTTTTAAGATTCTCTGCTGTGGGGAATATCATATGGATTACATTTGGTAATAGCCGTATTTAAGTAATTGGTTTTTGGAATCAGATAAAAGGAAATGAAACATCCTTTTTAATGAGGATGTTTAAATTGTTGTTTAGACATATACATTTTCTATTTCTTCTGCTTTTTTAGTTCTCAGTTTGCCCTTTATACGTTCATAGTATTTTACAACTTCAGATGTTACAGAAGGTCCTATTTCCTCTATGGCTTTCAGGAAGTGACTCTGTTTAACGTTTTCTGCCATTATATTTTCTCTTAATGCAAACCTTCCTGCTTTTTTACATATTGCGGCAATATCCGCTCCAGTGTATCCTTCGGTCCGTGCAACCAATTCATCAATACTGACATCATCTGCCAGTTCCATTTCACTTGTATGTACTTCAAGAATTTTTAGACGTGCTTCTTTATCTGGTACAGGTACCATTATAAGTTCATCAAATCTTCCTGGTCGCAATAGAGCAGGGTCTACAATATCCGGTCTATTGGTTGCACCTATAACCACAACACCTCTTAATTCCTCAAGCCCATCAAGTTCTGAAAGGAGCTGGTTTACAACACGTTCTGTTACCTGTGGTTCACCTACTGTAGACCCGCGTACAGGTGCAATAGCATCCAGTTCATCAAGGAATATTACAGTAGGTGCTACCTGTCTTGCACGTGAAAAAACTTCTGCGATACGTTTTTCTGATTCACCATACCATTTGGACAATAAATCACTACCTTTAGCAGCGATAAAGTTTGCATCGGATTCATTGGCAACAGCTTTGGCAAGCATGGTTTTACCGGTACCGGGTGGTCCATACAGCATAACACCTTTTGGCGCTTCAACGCCTAGGCGTCTGAAGGCTTCTGCATTTTTCAGAGGCCATTCTACCGCTTCACTAAGTAATTCTTTAACTTCCTCAAGTCCGCCAACATCATCCCATGTAACATTTGGTATTTCAATCATGATTTCACGCATGGCGGATGGACTGACATCTTTCAGTGCGTTATCAAAATCCATTTTGGTGACCTGAAGCTGGTCAAGTACGTCTTTTGGAATTACCGGTTCATCAAGGTCTATTTCAGGCAATATCCTTCGAAGAACACCCATTGCAGCTTCACGAGCCAATGAAGCAATATCAGCACCGACAAATCCATATGTGATTTCTGCCAGTTTATTAAGGTCAACATCTTCTGCAAGTGGCATTCCTCTTGTGTGAATCTGCAGAATTTCCATCCTTCCTTCAGTATCAGGAACGTGAAGTTCTATTTCTCTATCAAATCGTCCAGGTCTTCTCAAAGCGATGTCGAGAGCTTCAGGTCTGTTAGTAGCTCCGATTAGTATCACATTTTTGCGTTCTTTCAGCCCATCCATTAATGAGAGTAACTGTGCAACTACCCGGCGTTCCACTTCACCGGTTACTTCTGCTCGTTTTGGAGCAATTGAATCAAGTTCGTCAAGGAATATGATAGCCGGGGTGTTTTTCTCGGCTTCATCAAAAACTTCACGTATACGTTGTTCTGATTCACCATAGAATTTTGACATTATTTCTGGTCCATTTATAGATATAAAATAGGCATCGGATTCATTAGCAACAGCTCTTGCAAGCAGTGTTTTCCCGGTTCCTGGAGGTCCTTGAAGCAGTACACCTTTAGGAGCTTCAATACCCAGACTATCAAATAGTTCGGGGTGTTTGAGTGGAAGTTCTATCATTTCTCTGATTTTCACAATAGCTGGTTTGATACCACCTAGGTCTTCATACATGACACTTGGTATGTCTTTCTCAGGAAGTACTTCTACTGATTCTGGTAGTAATTCAACTTCTGTTGAATCAGTGATTTTTACAATTCCAGAAGGAGAGGTGGATACAATCTGTATTTTAACTTCACCAAGACCAAAAGATGATGAAAACATATCCTGGAAGAAATCTTCATACATCATACCCTTGCCATAGGTATCTTTTGGTTTCCTAACGTTAGTTGTTGATATGAAATCTCCTTTTGAAACAGTTCGGTTTTTAAAAATAGACCGTAGTATTTCTGCAGGGGCGTGGATACGGACGCCCTTTGTAACAGGGGCAAGTGTTACATGTTTTGCTTCTTTCCACTCTGCTTTTTTTACTGTTATGTTGTCGCTTATACTTGTTTTGGAATTTGTGCGTATAAGCCCATCCATACGGATTATATCCTTGCTACTATCAGCTGGAAATTCACGTCGAACTATTGCAGAGGTAGTACGTCTTCCTCTAAGTTCTACAACGTCATATTCTCTAACACCTATTTTATCTCTTGAAGCCTTGTCAATGCGAACCACTCCTTTACCCACATCATTCTGGTTAGCTTCAGCAACTTTTAATTTGATAGATTTTACATTAGAGCTTTTATCCATTGAATCTCCCCTTCTTTAAATATATACGGTTGAAACATTAAAAATGCAATAACCTTGATATATAGCAGAGTAATAATACAATAATTATTTACTCATTGATTTTTAAACCTTTGGTTTAAGGTTAGCACTAATACAATTAGTTAAACATGGACAAGCTGTAATATAGATGGTATATCACAAAAAATGATAATTAATGGGGCTTTGCAGGAATAAGTAATGTATGACAGTAATGATACTTTGGTAAATGTTTTTTAATTTTCTGCTTTTGTTTTGCAGCAAATATTATTGTAAAAAAGAGAAAGTGGTATAATAACCACTGGATAAATTTAGAATACCAGTCCCAGGTCTTCCAGTTTCTTCTTAGCACCATCGTAGACATTTACGTATTCATCAATAGGTGTGATGGTGGAAATGTCATAGCACTCCTGGAAGGTCTTGTCTTCTGGCAGGTTACCGAAATCGTTCTCGTACATACCAACAAGCTTGTCAAGTATCTTGTTGACCTCGTTGATATCCATACCAGCAGTAGCTCTTGCAGTTTCACCCATCATTCGAGCTTCCATACCGGTAGTCTTGTCCTGACCGACACCCTTTGCAGAAGCGACACCGGACAGTATTTCACGGCCTGATGCGGTATCAGTCATGGATTGAGCAGCAGCTTCCAGCAGACACATCTCAGTGCATGGGCCTGCACATGGATAGTACTGGTTACCAAGTATCATGTCGGTGTGCTCTTTAATAGTAGCAGAAGTCCATCCTGCAATCTTGAGGGCTTCCCTTGTGTTAGTTGAACCCCATCTGATGTGTACAGGACCATCAAGATGCCATGTAGCATTGTTCATCAGGAAAGCATTGATTGTAGTAGCAACATCTACGATGGCAGTTTCTTCGATACCGCCAGCATATCCACCGAAAATAGGCATCTGTTCATCCATTATGACATCGCTGTTTGCCTGGTAGTGTGCAACAACAGCGATAGCATCCAGATCGATTTTCAGTTCATTAAGCTGTGAGACCTCATGGCTGTCTGCAGGGTTAAGTCCGCCGACAGCATCAGCAGAGATGTTACCTGGAGCAGACAGTGAGGTCTCGGGTCCCTACAGACCCATACCGGGTCTACCGCACATGGCGCATGCTTCTTTAATCAACCTGGATTCACTTTTGGCTGCCAGTACTTCGTATGGGCTTCCTGGTACCGGTGATTTGCCACGGATAGATGTCATGACACCGTTTACGATAAGGTCACATTCTCTTTCCATCGCATAGCTCATGTGCACGGGAACAAAAACATCTTCGGATACAGGTGCACCGGTAGGACCGCCCTGAATAAGTGGTTTTCTTTTGTCTCCAACTTCCCTTTTACGTACAGTAACAGCATCTCTGCCTGTACCGAGAGTGAATTCTTTATCAACGTTGTTGATAGCGTCCCATATCTCGTCTTCAGTGTATTTTACAATTCTTTTAGTGTCGGTACAGTAAATACCACACTCAAGCAGCATCTCAAAACCAGCGTTGAACAGGTTTTCCATCATGTCCTTATCGGTAGGAACGAATTCGTCACCGAAATCAAGGCCATATTTTTGTTTGAGTTCACCTGCTTTCATCGGTATGGTCATCAGGTCCCAGTCGTCCTGTGTGGTTTTTTCACCTGTTTTTGCTCTGTCGTAGAAATCGTATACAGTAAATGATTTTTTGAATGCCATGTTTTACTTACCTCCTATAGTTTTTATTTTTTCATTAAATCGAGCCCTACTCTTGCAGCTTCAGCGGCGTTTTCTGCAGTTGCATCGGCACCGATCTCATCAATCCATTTCTGAGTTACAGGAGCTCCTCCGAGCATGACCTTAACCTTGTCTCTGAGACCAGCTTCTCCAATCAGATTCATGAGCTCTTTTTGGCCGAGCATAGAAGTGGTCATGAGTGCTGAGCCTACGAGTAAAATCTGGTCATCTTTCTGTTTTTCGATTTCTTCCAGAACGTTGTCATCAGGCACGTCTACACCAAGGTCAACGATGTCAAATCCATTAGCCTGCAGCATAGTAGTTACCAGACGGTGTCCGATATCATGAATGTCTCCTTCTTGGACGAATGTAACAGCAGTTCCTATTCTTTCTTCGCCTTCTCCTTTTTGCAATTCAGGTTCAATGTATTCCATTGCACCCTGCATTGCTTTGGCAGCCATCATAATCTGTGGGAGGAAAGCTTCACCGCTTTCGAATTTGTCACCGACAACCTTCATACCAGGTGTCAGACCCTTGTTGACAATTTCTACGGCTGATAAACCTGCATCAAGTGCTTCTTTTGTCAGGTTTTTACATCCTTCTATGTCCTGGTTTATTATAGCATTTTTAAGTTTTTCAAATTGTTCTTCTTTGTCCATTATCTCACCTTTATTTATTCATTGTTAATAATAGGTATATAACCCCATGTAATTACAATGCAGTAGAATTAATTGAATTATTATGCTATATAAGCATTTTTATATTTATTCGTTATTTTGTAACTATTTTGATTACATTATGGAGTTGTTATAAATAAACATTTCGCTATCAACATACCAGTTTTAAAAATAAAATGAAAAACGCAATTTTTATTTTCACAGTTTTTTATTTAAAAATTATACAAACAATTATAAATATCTGTATTACCGGAACTCTAATCTTATCAGGGATTCAAATTCGCATAAAAACTGATATGCCGATTATGATTCCGTCAAGTAGGAAAATCCATTCAAAACTGAGATACGGTGTAAGTACTCCTGCAAACAGTGGCATAAGTCCAAGACCTGCATAAGTACAAGTGTTTAAAAGCCCCATGGAAAGTCCGCGGTTGACATTTAAATGTGATACTGCAATAGGCAATCCTACCATGCCTGATCCTCCACCTATGCCCATTATAATAAACCCTGATATGGGATAATTAATAGCAATGATGGCACCAGCAGATATTATTATTAATCCTGCTTTTATCATGGTATTATATTTAAATCCTGATCTTCCGATAAGGAATGATGTAATCATAGCACTAACATATAAACTGGCTATCGTGATACCAAGCATTGTTTTTGATAAAAAATCTTCACTATAATCTGGATATAGAGCTACAAAGACGGTAGGAGCTCCAAAAACAAAGAAAGTAAGTATCCATATATTGATATAATTACCATTAAACAGTGTATAGAAGGTATCTTTAAGTTGTGTATATATTTTTATCCATGTATTCTCAATTTTATCATTTATGCCCAGTCCTGGATTATTGATTTCTGTTTTGGATTTGTTCCACACTGGAATTGCTACGATGAATAATATACCTGATATTGCTGTAAATAATAGGATACCATTTTTAAGTCCTGTTGATGTCAGAACACCAGATATTGCTACTCCTACAGCAAGTCCAGCATTTAATAAAAAACTAAATTCTCCAAAATACTGGTTCCTTTTTGTATATCTGGAAAGCATTGAAAATGCTGCTGGAAAGAATGCTCCACATGCTGAACCTTCAATTATGCGAGCAAACAGTAGTATCCACAGGTTGTTTGTTATCAATATAAGGTATCCTGAAACAAAAGTCATCAGGATACCAAGCATTATGAAACGTACATTTCCATATATATCTGTTAGAATTCCAAAAGGTATCATTGTGATAAGGGCTGCTATGAAATATGTGGAGAAAAGTAAACTTGAAATCATGGGGTTATTGCTGTGATTTGCGGCTGCAAGTTCGGGAAGTATTGGTACTACTGCATCAGAGAGTCCCATCATAACAAAAATTGTTGTATATATTAATATTCTATATTTGTCCATAGTTAATCATTCAGCCTATGCAGGATATTTACCAATTTTAACTATCAATAGGTAACACAATTTATAAGAGTTCCGACCAGTAAGGTTTTTATTACTTATATTGTTATTTACTCTCATTAATAAACATTTATTTAATCGTAATTTTTATAATATTACTTTTATTAAAATAATAACATCAATCAAAAATATATTATATAATAGTTATTTTTTAGTAAAATTGTTATTAAATAATTATTATAATATATTTTTTTCAATAAATACTTTATAATGTATATAGCAAAAAAATAAAAGCACTGTTAAGAAGTGATAATTATAAATGTTTTTTTAATTAAATATGATAAAAATTTAGATTTTATATTTTTATATGTCTATTTTTATATTATACTTTAGGTATTGTACAGTGTAGGGGTATTAAACTAAAAAATGCATAAAAAACATAGGGGTGAATTAATAATATGAGGTAAACATTGTCTATATTCATTCATAATGTAGTTAAGAATGAGATTAGGACATAGTATTAAATGTGCATTTTCGGGCATTTTTTGCTGTTTAATGGTGGGGTTGTCGGCATCAAATCCTATATTCATATAGTCTTTGTAATTAATGAGTGAACTAAAATACATGCGTTTGTATTAATCATTTTTTAATCTTATAGTGTATAGGAACAGATGGTGATAATAACTCTGTCATGGAGCATTTATAACTTAAAGTAATTAAAAATGGTTATTTATATTATATATATTGGCTATTGGTCGGAAATTTGTAATCCTCAGTTTTTATCCGAACTAAAAATGAACTAATTAGTATTAAAAACAAATTAATATTATATGTTTTTAACATATAAAAATAGTTATCATTTTTTGACTTGATGAATATGATTTAAATGTAATAATTAATTGTTACATTATAATTTTTATTTATTTGTAACTTTTAATTGTTACAGTTAAAAATTTATTATTTATTATAATAATAAATTATATATAAAATTTAATTAATAAAAATAAATGTTATAAAAAAGATGTTAACAGAACATAATTCAAAGTGAGACTTGATAGGTATAAATAAAAATAAGTTTATATAGTCAACCTTATACCAAAAACATCCTCAAAATCTTGATATTTCTTCCTTGCACGGTATAGATATTGACGGGTATATTCTTCCCCACGTGCTTTTGCAAACATTGCTTCGATTTCAGTAGGTGAAAAGATGGTTCTCATTTGTTTAACAGGTATATTGTTTAACATTTCCAGTTCATTATATCCATCAATATCGTTTGTATTATTTTTTTGAGATTTAACATCTTCTGATTGTTTTAAGGATTTACTATTTAGCATTTTCAATGGAATTTCATTCTGCCAGTCCCATTTATTGTTAAAAATATTAAGATACAACTTCTTACATGATACACATTCGGTAACAACCAGATAGCAGTTTTTGTATATGTGGTAGCTTATACTTACCATTTCAAAATTACAGGTACTACATGTACCGATTTCATTTTTTTCGAACTTGTAGGCAGGTGTAATATATCCATTTATGTAGAGTGTCCCAGTCTCAATGTGATATTTGCTCTCCATATATTTCACCAAATTTAAATAATATTTTACACTTATAATATATTAATTAGTAATGTGTAATTATAACAACATTTACTTACTAATAAATCAATAAATCAATAAATCTATAATAAACCAGTGCAATTGCAGGAGGGGATTATAGTGGATTCCATACGCTCTAAAATAAAACAGCGATTGCAAAAATTTGTTGAGCTCGATACAAGTGGTCTCAGGAGTAGCGTATTGTCATTTTTTTTGAAAGAAAAAAATGTTACAGTCGATGATCTCTATGAGGCTATTAAAACAAAGTTTAATATATCCAGAAGTTCAGTCGCTTCAATGGTGGGATATATACATTCTAAACTGGGTATACTCAGAGCTTACAAAGAATCATATAAAACACATATGGTATATACATTAAAAGATGAATATGTCGATTTGATAAAGTCAATATTGTATTCAAAATATCGTTCAGCTAACTTGGATACGTAATTTTAAATTGTAAAGTGTAACTAAATATGTCGTACGTAAAAGATGCACCAAAGACTTCAACAACTATCGTTGTTCGTTCAGATTCACACGGCCGTATAACGCAGACAAGGGACCCATTTTATAGCTTAATGCGTAGACTGTTCCAGGAAGATGCTACAGCAGAACGCGGTAAAGAGTTTATTTTAATGATTGAAGAACGCCAGAGAAATGGGAACCCATTAAAAACCAGTGAATGGAAAGATATTATTAAAGAACTGGATATAGGGCGAGCATCATTCTATTCAATGAGAAACAAACTTCTTGGAGCAGGTCTTATAACAACAAGGAATCAAGAATACCGTTTATCAGGTCAGTTTAGTAAAGAATTAATGGATATGGCTAAATGGTGGTGGACAGCCGTTTTGGGTGATAATCCTGAGAATATGGATAAATAAACCAAAAAATTTATAATTAACATTTACAATCTATGTGAGCAATAGCGAATGCAGCCCGGTAGTGTAGTGGTCAATCATACGAGGCCCTGGACCTCGTGACCTCGGTTCGAATCCGTGCCGGGCTACCATTTTAATTACTAATTTTTTATTTTTACAACCAAGTAAATAACCTTATATTGCCAAACTTTAAGAATTTATATTTCAATTAATCAACTATGGAAAGGTTATCTACTGGGATTGATGAACTGGATGGAAAAATATCAGGTGGTTTTCCCAAAGGTAAAGGTATAGTTATCACAGGTTCATCGGGAACTGGGAAAACTATTTTTGGATTGCAATTTTTGAACAAAGCATGTCATGACGGTAAAAAATGTACTATAGTAGCAACAGAGGAAACTCCTGAAGATATACTTACCCATGCAGATGTATTGAATTTAAGTTTAAGGGATTTCTACAACAATGGATATCTGGAAATCGTGGATACATACAGGAAACGTGCTTTTGAGACAGAAGAATCAGATATTAGAGGTGCAGGTTTAACAATCGAACGTATAGACCTTGAAGAACTCCCCAACCTTGTATCAAACGATTCCGAAGTAGTTGTTATTGATAATATAGGTGTATATTCCATCGGTTTAAGTACCTACGAATTTAGAAATAATTTTGATACATTAACTTATGAACTTTCTGAAAATGGATATTCCGCGCTCTATGTGATGGATGAAACTGCGCATAACCTTACCTATAATCTTGCTGAATACTCAACATTTGGTTCTATAAAACTTATGATTAAAGAAAATCCTTATACTGAAAAAATGGAACGTTATATGTATATACCAAAAATGCGTGATACCGAAATATCACTCGAACTTATGCTGTACGATATCACTTCAGGTGGTATTACCCTATTGGAATCCAATATGGATTTATAACCTGTATTAAAACTGATATTATAAAGATAATTTATATGGCTGTGTACTAATTTTGGACTTTAGATTAAATATAATTCTCTTTTTTGTTAAGCAATTATATTTCTAATAATAATTAATTAATTGTTTTTCTTAACTTTTTAAATATCATAACTCTCTATAATTTATTGCTACGTTGAAAGTAATATTGTGGGGGGTTAATTTTGGTTAATACACCAATTATGGATAGTTTATATAATATGGTTAGTCAGATGATAGAGTTTATACCACTTTTAGTTGCGATAATTGTCCTGTTAATAGTGGGGAGATTTGTTGGTAAAGGTCTTGGAAAACTTGGTTCCAGGATACTGGAAAAAATAGGGTTGGATATTTTACTTGACAAGACCGCCATTGGCAAAATGATTAGTAAATCTAATATAACAACGACTGGATTTTTTGATACCATCATACGCTGGTTTGTCTATCTGGTATTTGCTGTAATCATTATCGATTTATTGCAGATCCAGATTGTTAGTGATTTCCTGACAGATGTTATAGCCTTCATACCACTAATAGCATCAGCAGCTATTATATTGGTAGTTGGATTCCTTGTTGTTGACTTTCTGGCTGACCTTGTTAAGAAAGTGCTTGAGACGACAGAATTGAATGATAAGGTTGCAGAAAGTCCTATAGGAAATGCAATAAAGGCAAGTGGGACAAGTGTTTCCGGAATAATATCTGGGCTTATAAAGCTGTTTGGTTACCTGTTATTTGTAACAGCGGCACTAAACGTCCTTCAGCTGAGTATAATTGCAGACCTTGTCGGAAGAATTGTTGAATACCTACCAAACCTTGCAGCAGGTATATTAATACTAATTGGTGGACTTCTTGCCATCGGTGTATTTGAAAAATATCTCGATAATTTCATGAAAGGAATGAGTATTGAAAGTGCAAATGTTCTTCTTCCGATGCTAAGAGGGGTTTTACTCCTTCTGGTGATTTTCATAGCATTGGACACAATGCTTGTCAATATCGGGGTATTCTATGTTATACTCCAGCCACTTGCCTGGGGTGTTGCAGTTATAATTGCGTTCAAATATGGTATAAAAGATGCCATCGTTGCATATGCAAAAGAGAGAAAACAGGAGGGATAAACTAATATCCCTTTCTTTTTTTTACCAGCCAAAATATAGTTTAATTTTAAGAATTAGAAATCATATAATTTTATACTATATTGCACTTTGTTGCAAATATTTTGTCTGACAAATCCAATTAATCATAAGTTTCTAGTTTGGTAATAATAACTTATAAGCTTTGTAATGGCAACAGCCAGTAAACCAACGGCTGATGCAGTCAGTATTACCATGATTAGATTTTGTTCTTCTGCAAACCACATCATACCATAAAAAAGCCCAGCACTTAATGCTATACCTATCGCAACAAGCAATATAATCGGATTTTTATTTGGTTTGTCTGTTATATCGCTCATGTCCTATCAACTTGAACTGATTTTATATATAAATTACGAAGATGGGGTAACAGGGGTACGTGAAAGCCAACGGTTTCTAACCGTTGGATGAAACAACCCCGTTGGTTATTGATTTTTCATCATAATTATTTTATTATATCAGCCCGTATCTTTTAATAGAGGCGATGATATTTGATACTGACTTATAAAATCAAACATAATCGGGATTTCTCTGAAGAACTTGCAAAAGCTAAGCAAGTAGCTGAATATGGTATCAAATATCGTACTCGTTCGTCTAAAGATGTCAAGCATATCGGATTGAATTCGGCTATTTCTAATCAGATTCTCAAGAAATATGCTAAAGACAAATCCGCTAAAAAGGTAACCAGTGTTAAACTGACAATACCTAACCAAAAAATCGAACTTAGAAGAAATGAAAGAAAGATAAGGATAACTCCTTTAAATTTAACTCTGAAATACCATTTCCCTGATAATTTTGAAAAAATCAACCAGATTGAAGTCGGTGAAAAATACGTTTATGTATCGGTGACCGTACCTGAAAGAGAGCAAATCGAACCAGAGAATTATCTGGGTG
This sequence comes from Methanohalobium evestigatum Z-7303, assembly GCF_000196655.1. Taxonomy (GTDB): domain Archaea; phylum Halobacteriota; class Methanosarcinia; order Methanosarcinales; family Methanosarcinaceae; genus Methanohalobium; species Methanohalobium evestigatum. The sequence continues at coordinate 1,032,656 of NC_014253.1, forward strand.
TCGATTTGAATACAACCGGACATATAGCTGTGATGTCGAACCCGAAGACCGGTAAAATCTGGAAACTGGGTAAAAAAGCACAGCATATACATCTGAAATATAAAAACGACCGTAGGAAACTACAGGTCAAAGGAAAATACAAGAAGGTTAAACAGGTCAAAGATCGAGAATCAAGGATTGTCAGGGATCTGAACCATAAAATCAGTTCCAAGATTGTGGAAACCGCTGCTGCCAATAACTGTGGTATCAGGATGGAGAACCTGAAAGGTATAAGGGATTCTGCGAAATGTAAAAAATCGTTCAAATACTCCCTGCACAGCTGGTCGTTCTATCAACTACAATTTATGTTGGAATACAAAGCCAGGCTGCTTGGAGTCAAAATTGAATTTGTAGAACCCGAATATACATCACAGGATTGCAGTAGATGTGGTTATCTGGGTATTAGGTACGGTGAAGCGTTCAAGTGTCCTCATTGCGGGCACGTTGATCATGTGGACGCAAACGCGGCGTTCAATATAGCTATGCGCTCCGGTGATCAATGCGGTGCAGACAGAGATGCATCGTACGGGAGTACTGGCGCCCCGCAAGTGGCAACGGTGTGACGCCCACCGACCACAGAACCCAACGGATTTATCCGTGGGAGTACGTCAGTGCACACGTATTACAATACCTCTCAACAGCCTGCCAAGAATATCCTTGCCGGTAATTATTCGCTTCTCCTCTGTCTCTTTATTCCAGTAGATTACAAGGTCTTTATCTATAACATCATCTTCGGCATGTTCGGGGAATACTATTAACTGGTTGATTACTTTATCAAGTTTTGTATCAGGATTTCTTACTACAATGGGTCTGTGTGCATATTTGAAAGGATTAAAAGACCCGGTTTTGTATATGACATCCCTCAAAAATGCATCAGAGTCAAGTACCATAACTGGCTCATCATCAGAATCGGTAATTATAACCCATTTTTTATCCGACTTTTGCAGTTTCTGCAGAAATGGATCTGATGGGTCTCTGGTGATATCAGGAAATACCGGACGATGATTTTTAAAGGGTAACGTGATAACACTATCAGGATCAATAATTGAACCTTCTTGGGATATAGATATATCATCAATCTGCAGGAAATTAAGCGCTCCAAGACCCTCCATCTTACTAATCTCTGTTCTTGAGGATTCAATATGTTTTTCAAGCATTATCCTGAGATACTCTTCTTTGAAAAACTGCATCCTTTCTTTACCAAGCCACTTGTCCAGCAAAATTGCAGATGGTTTGGCTACCGGATAGAAGATTACCTGATAGATTTTGACAATTGGAACAAGGTGTCCGCCTACCTTTAAAGCATATCGTGTAAAATATGCCTGAGGTGCTATCTCTCCAAACAATGTTATACTAAATGTGGAAAACAGGAATGCTGTGGCTCCCGCCATTATAGAATTTGTAAGTAGCGTAAGCAGAACATTAACAGACATATTTCCCCAGAGAAGGGTTGTCAGTAGAAAGTTAGCATCCCGTCTCAATTGTAGGATTTTGATAGCGTTTTTGTGTCTTGTTTCAGCTTCAATTTCCAGCCCCAACCGGCTTAATCCAAAAAGTCCTATGGTAAGACCAGAAAATATCGCCGATTGGGATAAACAGAAAATGATAAGTATCCATATGATTATAGGGTCCATGTTATTTCAGTATCCTTTATTTTCTAATTCATTTATCACCAGAGCATTTAATCAGAGTGTTTCATTTTAGTTTTTAGATGGTTTACGTCATTGTAATTGATATTATTTTTTTAATTTTTCCTCAGTTTCAAGGACTTTAAGCGTAGTTTTCATCAATGCATCCGGATTTAATGATATAGAATCAATCCCTTCTTTAACCAGAAATTCTGCAAACTCGGGATAATCACTTGGTGCCTGTCCACAGAGACCACTATGGCGGTTATTTCTTTTAGCCCCCTGAATGGCTGCACATAAACTCTTCTTGACACCTGAATCTCTTTCATCGAATTCTTTAGAGAGTATATCTGAATCCCTGTCAATACCGAGTGTAAGCTGGGTCAGGTCGTTGGAACCTATTGAAAAACCATCAAAAAACTCGCTGAATTCATCGATTAAAAGGATGTTGTTTGGAATTTCACACATGACATAGACTTCAAGACCGTTTTCTCCTCTTTTTAAACCATTGTTTTCCAGTTCTTTAATAACATTTTCACCTTCTTTAATTGTTCTGCAGAAAGGAATCATTATAACAAGGTTGGTAAGTCCCATTTCATCTCTAACCCTTTTCATAGCTTTGCATTCAAGTGAAAAACCTTCCCTGTAATTATCATGGGTGTATCGAGAAGCGCCTCTAAAACCAAGCATAGGGTTATTTTCTTTAATTTCAAAATATTCGCCACCGATAAGATTTGCATACTCGTTAGATTTGAAATCACTCATCCTAACTACAACAGGGTTAGGATAGAACGCGGCTGCAAGCATACCAACACCCTGTGATAGTTTGTCCACAAAATATTCTTCTCTACTGCTATAGCCGGCTGTAAGTCCATCAATTTTTTTCATGACATTTTCATCTTCTATTTTTTCAGGGTGTATCAGTGCCATAGGATGAACTTTGATATAGCTGGAGATAATAAATTCAAGTCTGGCAAGTCCCACACCATCGTTTGGAATTCTTGCATATGAAAAAGCTATTTCTGGATTCCCGATATTCATCATCATTTTTGTTTCGGGTCTTCCCATTTCTTTTAGGCTGGTTTTTTCGACATCATATGATAGTTCACCATCATAAACATAGCCTACGTCTCCTTCTGCACAACTAACCGTTATTTTATTTCCGGTTTGGATTTTTTCAGTTGATTCAAGGCCATTTTCATCTACTGCACCGACTACTGCGGGAACCCCTAATTCCCGGCTAACGATTGCGGCATGGGATGTCCTGCCTCCTTTATTTGTCACAATCGCACCTGCAGTTTTCATGACGGGTTCCCAGTCGGGAGTTGTGGTGTCAGCAATTAGTATTTCTCCGGGTTTAAATGAGGAAAGTTCTGATACATCAGATATAACACGGGCTGTACCAGAAGCTATTTTATCTCCGATACTTTTACCCTTTATAAGCGGGCTTGATTTTTCTTTTAATGTATAGGTTTCCAGAACATCGAGATCTTTCTGGGATTGAACGGTTTCGGGTCTTGCCTGTACTATAAAAATCTGTCCTGTTTCGCCATCTTTTGCCCATTCAATATCCATAGGTTGTGATTTTTTGTAATATCTGGAATAGTAATCCTCGATTTTGATGGCATAACCTGCAAGTGTTAATATTTCATCATTGTTTATACAGAACCGTTTCCTATCAGCATCAGGAACGTTTACGTTTCGGGTCAGTGTCTTTGATTCGCCTCTACCGTAAACCATCTTGATTTCTTTGTTCCCAAGATACTTGCTGATGATGGAGCTGTATCCTTTTTTAAATGTAGGTTTAAACACATAAAACTCATCAGGATTTACCTGTCCCTGAACAACATTTTCACCCAGCCCATAAGATCCTGTTATCAAAACCACATCTCTGAAACCGGTTTCAGTATCAAGAGTAAATATAACTCCACTTGAGGCAAGGTCTGATCGAACCATTTTCATGATGCCTATAGACAGTCCCACCTTGAAATGGTCAAAATTGTTGTTTTCTCTATAAGTGATTGCCCTGTCTGTAAACAGGGATGCAAAACATCTGATGCAAGCATCTTTTAAGGAATGATATCCGTGAATGTTTAGGTAGGTTTCTTGCTGTCCTGCAAAAGATGCATTGGGAAGGTCTTCTGCTGTGGCTGAACTACGGACTGCAACATCGGTATTAGGTCCATATTGTTCACAGAGATAGTCATAGGCTTGTTTAATTTCATCCCACAAATCCTGTGGAATACCAGCATCAAGTATCAAATTGCGGGCTTTCTTTCCTCTTTTAGAAAGGTCTGAGACATCGGTTATATCCAGTCCATCCATAGTTTTTTTTAATTCATCCAGAACTCCGCCTGATTCAAGAACATGCCAGTAAGCATCTGCTGTGACGGCAAAGCCGTTAGGTATGTTTATACCTTCAGATACTAATTTACGATACATTTCACCAAGAGATGCATTTTTACCCCCTACAACAGGTACATCATCCATTGTTATTTCTTCAAACCATTGTATGTATTTCATAATCACTCCCTTCAATTAACAGTTGCAATTTATTGGTATATAGAACGATTGTTTTATTTATACCTTAATTTTCATTAAATCAGTAGCGATTTCTATGCCCTGTACAATTTTTAAGTTATTTTTAAGATATTCTATACTTTCCTGTTCGTGACCCTGCATTTGTGGATAAAGATGTGTCAGATACAAACAGGAGACATTAGTATTATAATAGTTTATGTACCCATCAAGCATGTCGGGTGTTGTGTGGTACGTCACTTCAAAACCACAGGGGAATGAGCATTCATGTATCAAAAGGTCTGCATCCTGTGATAAATCCATTATCGATTTGCAGGGTTCTGTATCTCCTGAATATACTATTGTACTCCCTCCAGATTCAATCCGATATCCAAGCGATGGAACGCTATGTACCCCTTTTGAACATGTTATTTTACAGTTGACCCCATCAGGTGTAAAGGTATCTCCTGCAGAAACCTCTATTATATTGGTATCGGATTTGCCTTGAAGGTATCCGTAAATTTTCAGTAAACCTGTCATCCATTCATTTGTTCCTTCTGGACCATAGATTGTAATGTTGGTTTTATCACAGAGCCAGTTGGCTTTTATAAGACATAACACATCTGCAACATGGTCAAGATGTAGATGGGAAAGAACCACTGTGTCAATGTCTGTATGATTATATCTGCTCTCAAATATCCGATTTAAAATACCACTTCCGCAGTCAAAAAGGATGGGTTTTCCTTCGATTTCTGCTATAATCCCTGACTGTACTCTATCAGTCTGTGGGATGGCTACTCCTGTTCCAAGAAACGTTATGTTCATATTACTACTATAATAAGGCTTAAGTAACTTAACTTTAATCATGGGTGATGTTCGATAAAAACTATAAAACCCCTACTGTATATCAGGCTTTATTCCGCAGGTTTTAAAAACCCCTTTGTATATTCAATGGTTGTATTCAATGGTTGAAATCAAAAATAAAATTACAACCTGCGAGGGTTGCCGAGCTGGTCAAAGGCGCCAGACTTAAGATCTGGTACCGAAGGGTTGCGTGGGTTCAAATCCCACCCCTCGCATACTGTTTCGAATTTTATATAAGATAATGATAAACATCTAAAAATACATTTTTAGGTAATATTATATATAGAATTATAAAATTTCAATGTTAGAAGTGTGATTTCATAGTGTTCCAGAGAGTATCCATTTTTTCCTGTTTTGTACCAAGTGGGATTTCGCACCCTGTGGAAAGAATAAATCCTTTATTTGGAGCTGCTTTAATGCAACTTTCTACTTCATTTTCAATATCATCTAATGAACCATTACCAAACACATTAGGGTTGATGTTGCCCATCAGACAAGTTCTGTATTTTTCAAAGTCTTTAAAACAATATCTGGGTCCACAACCAATGTTTTTATGATTGTGGTTTTTGATACATTCAACCCCATAACGGTTCCCAAGACTGCTAACATCACCAAATGCAAAGTTCATTGCATCTGGTTTCATAGATACATCCTTTTCATGGAATGCATGCTCAGCGCAGTTGTGAGAAATAACATACCCGCCATTTTTATGAATATGATTATAGAGCTTTTTTGTATACTTCAGAGCGAATTCATCAGCCATTTGTGGGCTGAAAAGGTCAGCTGTATTTTCTCCATTTTCAACCAAAAACCCATCCACTCCTTCTTCCAGCATACGATCAGCATATAATATAGACCCATCGGTAAGCCTTTCGAGAAGGTAATGAACATTTTCTTTTTCCATAATCATTTCCTCACAGAGCTTTACCATTTCAAGAACCTGGGTGGCAAGCATTAAAGGGGACATTATGCTTCCTGTGATGAAAACCTCGTCATTAAGTTCTTTTTTGAGTATACTAACGGATTTAGAAACGGTTTCTATTCTTTCGGATTTTTTAATATTTTGGGGTTCAATAGTATCGTATTCCTTAGAGGATTTCAGGGCGTACTCAGCTACAGTAGGATATCTATCCTCTTTTATATTTACTATAGTTCCAAGAGCTTCTGCTTCCACAAGCAGGCAACCCCAAGGAGACATCACGTTGTCATGATGGTACATCTCTCTTGCAAGCATCTGAGCTTTAGCGATTCCCTCTGAAGAATAATAAACATCTTTCATACTGGTATTCATACGTTTTAAAACTGCATCTCCTGCTCCAAACCACAAATAGCCATATGGAACCCTGTCCACATCTTTCATTTCAAGGGCGTTAATAAAACGCTCTTTTGACGTCATTTCTTCTCTCATTTATTCATACTCACATTGTGTATATATCTAAACAGTTGGATATTACTTTTGGCATTAAAAAAAGGAAATGGATTTTTAGCAATATCCTTCAGACCCAAGTTGCCAGTAATCTATTATCTGTGAAATATCTTTAAAGCTCAATTTTCCGGCATAATAATCATTAATAGCTTTTGATAGTTCACTTCTGTCTATTACATAGTCTTGGTTAGAATCATATGAATGATATTTGGATATATCAGATTCATTCTTTGAGGCTGTCCACGTCATTGTAATTGATAAACTTAGTAACATTAGATAACTAATTTTATTATCAGTTACATTCGTGAGATATACTCACCGGGTGTAACGCTACACCCTCTATCCCATCTAAATCAGGGATTGCTTTTTTCATAATATTATAGGCACCATTTACATCGGCATTGATTATAGTGCCGTTAGATGATCGGAAAAGCCCTCTTTTAATTCTTTTACCAAGATAAGAAGTCCTTCTCTCAACTGGTTCACCATCGAGGAACGAACACTTCGATGTATAGGATTCTTCTTGCTCAATCACTTTCAATCCAACATCTTCGGCTTTGTATTTTAGTTGTTCAAGAAGTCTATGAAATGGAATCTGCGTGAACTTTTGGTTGTTACGCTTACCCATATCCACTTCTTGTTTCCACCCTTCGTTATATCCAATGACTAGTGTGCCGATGTTGTGTTTGACACAAAAATCAACAACCCTTTTACTTGCTTTATGGAAGAAGTCATTGATTTTCATTTTATATTTATGGTATAGTTTTTTTAGTTTTTTGCTGTTTTTGATGCCTAATTTATCATAAATGGATTTTAGTTTTCCAGATTTTTTGTTGTAGAACTGGTTTATTGATTTTGCGACTCCGCCCTTAATAACAATCGGTTTTTCACCGATGTTATTCACCATAGTGACGATATTATTAATCCCCAGGTCGATACTGGCGATGTTTTCTTCGTTTGGATCTGGTGTTTCTAAATCCTTCTCGTAAACAATTTCACACTTATAACCAACACCCATAGGAATAATTCGAACTTGATTTAGTTTAGTGTCATCTGTAAGACGAGTTTCTACTTGCAGGTTCGTTTTCTTCGGTAACTTGAGGACTCCGTTTTTTATCTTACACTGTTGGTTCGTGAAAGTGAGAATATTTTCGCCATTTTTCTTTTTATATTTTGGTGGGTTGGGTTTTGAATAGTAATTTTCTGGGTTCTTTTCCCAGTCTTTAATTGATTGGAAGAAAGATATCCAGTTTTTATCCATCAGTTTTAGTGTCTGTTGTGCTGTTTGTGTGGGTAAAACAGAATAATTTTCAGTACCTTTTAACTGTTTATTTAGTTCTTCGTATCTTACCCAATCACCATCATCATTTAGAGATTGTTTAACTATGAAGTTTGCCTGGTTGTATAAGTTCTTGGAAATATGACACAACCAGCTAAGGTTTTTATCATAATTTAGGTATATCGTTTCGGTTCTTTTTACCATAACAATCTCCATGATGAATATAATTGATTAATTGATTATATTTTCTGTTATCAATTCTTATATATTTTACTTATAAAGTATACTATATCCACTCTTTTGTATCAGTATAATCACCATCAATAGTCATCGCTTTTACTCAGTATGTTTCTGGTGAGGATTTACTAACAACATAAGTTGAAGTATCTACATTGTCAGATGTCTTTATAATTGTTCCGTCAACAAACCATTTGATTTCACATGGTTTGTTTGTATTTATATTGAGAGAATTTCATTCATGGATTCGTCACAATAATTTGTTTTATTTCTAACTATGTTTTTATGTGGGAAAATTATTTTTCTCATATATTAAAATAAAACCATAAGCAAACATATACATTTGACAATTTTATCTTTTTTAATTAATTTTTCAATTAAGTTGGATCAGGGTTGTTTTTAGGGATTATTTATTAAATAGAGATTTGATATTTATTTCAAGCTTTAATTTATTTTTTATAATCAGTTTTATATTCCATAGCATATAATATATTAGTAGAGTGGATAATATGAAAATCATCAAAGGCAATAATCTGGGACTGGGGATTAAATGCGATTATATGGCAGTGGGAAACTCCGTAGAAGAGGTCGAAGAAAAAATATTTGACCATTTAGAAAAAGAGCACAAGGAAACACTTGATAATTTGGATGAGGATGACATCAAAGACCTCAAATACAGAATATCAACCCTTGCAGGTCGAAGTTGTGGATGTGGAGCGCTTTAACCGTAGAGCGGGAAGTCTCCCTGCGAAAGCTGGAAGATGAGAGCGTCCAATAAATATGGTTTTTATTGTAAAAAAGCTAACGGATAATAACTTATAAATATTTTCAATATTCATAATAAATTATGTATCAGACTTTACTGGTACGGATTATACCTACATCACAACAGGAAGAATTATTGTGGATACTGTCTGAGAAATGCAGGTTGCTGTACAATTTTGCTCTTGCTGAACGCAAAGATGCTTATAGTAATGGTACAAAAATCAGCTACATTAAACAGCAGAACGATTTACCAAATACCAAGAAACAGTATCCTGAATATAAGTGGGTGTATTCCAAGGTATTGCAGTCTGTACTGAAACGACTTGATGCTAACTACAAATCGTTCTTCTCATTGAAGAAAAACGGTGATGAAAACGCAAGACCACCCAAATATCGCGGAGTGGATTATTTCTTCACCATGACCTACAATCAGTCTGGATTTGAAATTACTGATTCTAAAAGTAATAAGATAGCCTATAACAGTACCGATACTACTAATTATCTATACGGTGCAGATAAGCCTGAATATACTGAAGATGATGAAGTTTTTATCAGTTTTTCACACAATCATCCATCTGGATTGGAGTTGAAATTCGGTTTGCCTGCTAAAATCCTTTATGACAGGATACTGAGAGTAGCTGATGAGATTGCACAGGTCGGGATATATCAGAAGAAAGATGGAGGATATTATCTCAGTATCACATATAATGTACCCTGTCTGGATTTCAAACACAATGACAAATACCTGGCTATGGATATTGGTGTCAGTAAACATACCATGGTTGATTCTGACGGTAACCTTAGAGAGATGATTAATAAGAGACCGGATAAATACTGGGAGCCTAAAATCCAGCAGATACAATCCAGATTGGATCACTGCAAGAGATACAGTAAGAAATGGTACAGGTTGAAGCGCAACCTGAACAGGATGAAACAGAAATCTTCCAACCAGTTGAAGGATTTCCAGCACAAGAAAACGAGGAACATCATTGACAATACAGATGCAAATGTTATAATCATCGGTGATTTGTCAGCCAAACAGATGGCATCGAGCAAGAAAGGAGATAAGAAATCCGATAAAAGCACACACCGCGGTACCCATAATTCAGCTCACATCTCAAGATTCGCTCAATTTCTAACACTCTAAATCAAAGATTTAGAGTTATCTTTAAATCTGCGATTTAAAGAACCTATAAGGATGTAAAGATAGGTAAAAGAATTATAGAAATTGATGAATCATATACCTCTCAGGACTGCTGTAATTGTGGTTACCGACAGAAGATGCCTCTGTATGAAAGGAACTACAACTGTCCCTATTGTAGGCAATCAATGGATAGGGATAAAAACAGTGCTATAGTGATAATGGAGAGATATTTACGCCAGAATGCCCTGTGGACGGGCTATCAGCGGTTCGCTGATAATCTGCGACAGACAGGCCTGTTGATCGGGATGATTACTCAATCATTACCGGGATGATACGGGTATTCGCAGGAAGCTCCGCCTGAAAAGGCGGAGTAGTTCACGGACAGATAATTTGATACACATTAATTCCTGAAAGCGTGAGAGCCGTAATAATTACACCTGATAACAATATTCCAGCAACTATTGCAGGAAATGAATGTTTTTTTTGAATTCCAAATATAAAGGCTGCCACACATCCAGACCATCCACCTGTCATTGGAAGTGGTAGAGCCACAATCGGTACAAGAGCAATCGTCCCGTATTTTTCAAATTTGGCTGAATGACATCTGTGAGTTTTGGAAAACAACTTTTCGATTAATGAATCCAGAGTTTTAAACCTTCTCAATTTACGGGTTAAAACATCAAGTGATGCCAGAACAGGATATATGGGGATGATATTGCCGATAACCGCCAGACAATAACTGACCAATGGATTCATTTTGTATACTGTTATTGCAATAGGTATAGCTCCTCTGAGTTCAGGAAACGGCATCATACTTATACCTATAACAGAAAGCCAAGATGGAATTGTATCTTCTATCAAGCAGATAACATCGTAAAAAAACATATCTAATCCGCCTTTATAATCTACAACATCCAGTTTATAAAATTAATTATTGGTCACTTTATTTTATTGCTTCTGTAAATGTATTGTTTTAAAAGATAAACTAAAATATGAACAGTTTTTATTAATAATTGGGGAGTTTTAATGAAATCCAGCACCATTATTTTGATAATTATCCTTGCAATTGTTGTTGCGGGTTCAATTCCTTTATTGATATATCAACTATACCCTCCAAACATCGATGAAAACTCATATGGTCCTACAGGACCGGGAAGGTCTTATCAGGACCAAAATTTAAAAACCAGTTTTGAATCAAATGGTGAAACGATTTACTATACCGGATTTAATAAATCGGGCGATAAAATCCAGATAAGTTCTGGACCTCATTGGGTCTATGTTCATGGTGGAAGTTGTGTTGATTGTCATGGTGCAGATGGAAAGGGAAATAGACCGATAAGGATGAATTATAAAATACCTCCTGATATAACCTATAGTGCACTAACTTCTGATGAGCATGACGAGCATCCAGTATATACAGATGAAACTATAAAAAGAGCGATTAGAAAAGGAATAGACCCTTCTGGAAACCTGCTTGACTCTACTATGCCAAGATGGCACATGTCTGATAAAGATGTAGATGATGTAGTAGAATATTTAAAAAAGCTTGATAATTAACATTTATAATCAGTTGATGTAATTAGTTCTGTCATTGTCAATTTCCATAATACAGGTATCAGTAAGTGGTAACATTACATTTACTATAGTTCCAACATCTTCCTCACTTTCAACCCATATACTGCCGTTATGAAGCTCAATAATTTCTTTACATATATACATCCCGATACCTGTACCGCCATGATTTCTTGTCATTGACCCGTCAATCTGGTAAAAAAGTCCGAAAATATTTGGTATCAACTCTTTTTTGATACCTATTCCATTATCCTCTATTGTAATGTGAGCGTTGTCATCTTCTCTAAATCCGTATATTGTTATTGTTCCTTCACAGGGTGTAAATTTATTTGCGTTATCAACTAAATGAGTAAACACCTGTTTTAAATAGTCCCAATCTCCATAGATTAACAGTTCATCTTCTACGGATGTTTTAACATATTGGTTTTTTTTCTGTATTTTGGGATTGAGATTTGATACGATATTGTCTATCAGTCTTTTTATTTTAAATGAATGAAATTGATAACTGGATTTTTCAGTATGTAGGACGTTTAAATAAAGAAGTGATTCAATAAGATGTGTTAACTGGTCACAGCTTTGGACAATAACATTCATACCCTTTTTTTGTTTTTCATTAAGTTCTCCCAGTGTTTCGTTGTTTATCAAATCGCTATAGCCCTTGATATGGGTTAGTGGAGTTCTTAATTCATGGCTCAAATTCGCTATGAACTCATCTTTCATTTTATCCAGAGATTTGAGTTCTTCAGTATATTTTTCAAGGGCTTTTTTGGCGTTTTTAAGTTCGGTAACATCCAGAAGTGAGCCTATTACTCTGGACTCTCCGGGAACTATACTGACAACCATATTAATGTGATGCTGGTTACCATATCGGTCTAAAAAACGGTATTCATATTTGTTCGGTGCAGAATATGGGTCATGGAGTAATTTTTTGTAATTTTGGTGCAACCGTTCTATGTCTTCTTCTGCTACAAATTCCATCCAGTTCTTTTTTCCTTCTATCTCTTCTTTGGAGTATCCTGAAAGTCTTTCAAATTCTCTGTTTACAAGGGAAAATATATTGTTGCCATCTGCAATTACAGTGGCTGTGCCAGTTGTCTCAAAAATAGTTCGATATTTTTCCTCATTCTCTTTTAATTGTTCTTCCGTAGCCTTGCGTTTGTTGATATTACGTGTTGAAAAGATGATTTTTGATTCATTTTTAATATCATCCTGAACAAGTATTCCGATAGTTTCCACCCATATGTAATAACCCTTTGCATGTCTACATCGGAATTCAGCAGTTGATGAGTCTACATTTTTTAAATCTTCATTGAACTTCTTTTTTATTTTCTCTACATCATCAGGATGAACAAAGTTAAAAACTGTTTCACCGACAATTTCTTCAGGTTTGTATCCAAGTATATGTTCATGGGATGGGGTGGCATATTCGATAATTCCGTTTTTATCGGTTTTTGTAACCATGTCCTGCATGTTTTCTGTTATTTGGCGGAACGATTTTTCAATTTCTCTGTATTTGGTACGGTCATCACCTGAACTCAAAACTCCGATAATGTGTCCGTTATCATCTTTTAACACTGTATTGTTCCAGGATATAATTCGTTCTTCACCATTTTTTGTTAATATTGGAATTTCAAGATATTCGGATTCCAGTTGCCCAGAATGTAGTTTTTTGACAGTGTTATTAAAGGAATTATGGTATTTCTCAGGAATAAATTCGTATATGTTCCTCATCAAAATGTCATCTTTATCGTGTCCGAGTATCTCACAACCCTTTTTGTTAACAAATGTGATATTCAGGTAGGCATCGATCACCAGAATAACTACACCAGCCACATCAAGATATTTTTTGTTTAGTAATTTTTCTTTTTCAAGTTCGCTATAATATTCATGAAGTTTGGATTCCATTAATTTATAGTCGGTAATGTCCTGGGTGGCACCATACATTAGATATGGCTCTTTGTTCTCGTCCAGAACGAATTTTCCAATGGATTTAACATATCGTAGTTGTCTGTCGTTGTTTCTCAGGATTCGATACTCTATATGATAATTATTATAGGCGTTTTCCAGTGCATCATTTAGTGATTTTTTAATTTCTGGTAAATCATCAGGAAGTGCAACTGATAAAATGTCTTCTATTGACTCTGGATCTTCAATGAATCCTAAAATACGTTTTAATTGATAAGATGGATTTATGTTATCGTTCTTGATGTCCCATACCCAACTCCCGATATTTGTCAGCTTTTAAGCTTCATTATGGATAGATTCTTTTCTGATGCTTTGTTCATCCAGTTTTTTAATTTCATTGACTTCATTACGCAGTGCATTAATTTCTTGTATAAGTTCTTTTTTAGTTTTATTTTCATCCCGCATCTATCACTTATCCTTAACCAGATTGTATATACAAAATAATAATATAAATTATATAAATATATTCTAAAACTTTGGGATATATTATAAAGAAGAAAAGGAAATATTACCCCATATAGATTTTTTATCTAATATCAACCGGCTCAGTTTGATGGTTTGTTTATAATTTTATTTTAAACCTTTACTTGCAAGGTGGTATGATAATATCTGTTCAAGCCCTTCCAGATATTGACTGATATCTATTGAACTGATATTTGAAGTTATATTGTTTATTTGGTTGTAATTTTCCTGCCATATTTCAAGGAAATGTTTTTCTATATCGTGTTTTTTTAACAATTCCACCATTTCTTCTTTATTTTTCTCATCCAAGTCTTCTACATTCAGTATTTTGTTTGATATAGCATAGGCGAATATGCCAGAACTGAAATCACCTTCTTTAATTTCTCTTTCCCATGTGCTCAACCAATTACCAATTCTTGCCATTTTCTGGGCTCTCCAGATAACTTCCCTGAGATAGGGCAGGTCTTTAATATCAAAGCTGGGCGATGCCATCAAATCAATATCAGAATAGAGGTAAAAAGTCATGTTGTGGTTGGCATAGATTTCTGCTTCCTTTAAATTAATCAAATAGGGATTAACATTAATAACATATGAGTGGTGGAGGGAATTAAGCAGTTGTTTAATATCGAAAGTAAAAACATCTTTAAATTCTTCATACCTTGGTAAACTCGTAAGTTCTAAGTTTATATTGTCCCATATTTCCTCTGCAAGTTTTATTCGTCTTATTTTGTTAATGTCATTTATGTTTCTGGTATCGATACATTCTTTTTCGAAAGGTATATCCAGACATTTCTCAAGCAGTTCTTTATCTTTGTACTTGTCTGCTATATCATCCAGAGTAGCTACAAAAATCGTAAGAATTGTTTTTAGACTTCCTATATGTTGTGTGTATTCCTCGGGTACAGTTGAAAACATGAACCCTGGATTTCGGGAAGTAGTCAGGGTCTGTACCCAGTTCCAGAGAAACCTGTCTCTGTCTCCACAAATATCTTCATATTTTTCTATATAATATAACATTTCATCCGGGATGTTCATCTCTTTTATCTGTTCCATGTTTTTGTAGAAATCTGGTGATTCTGCAAGCTCTGTTATAGTGTCTATAGGTCTATAGTTCATATTTATCACTTTGGGCGAATATGTATTATAAGTTCATTTTATTTGTGTTTTTATAAATACATTAATATTAATGAACTTTGTAAATCAACAATGGTTATTTAAATAATTAAAAAGCAATTTTTATCCAATATTAAACACAAAACGAAGACAAAACATGGCGGATGTATCACGTTATATCAAAGACCTTGATTATGAACACTGCAAACAGCTGATTCATATTGTATTTGGGTTTGTACTACTGTTGTTTCCTTTTGTGAGTATTTACAGTTTATTGGCGGGTTCTGTCTTTGTTCTAATCCTTTTGAGATACATTCCAGAAGAATCGGTTCTTTACTGTATTGTTCATGATAACCCCTCATATTATCCTAATCAACCCAAAAAGCCGAAAATAAGAAGTTCATATAATCTTGTAGTATCAATAACTATTCTTCTGTTAATAGGAGCTATTCTTGATTTTACTTCTTTTTCATATCCGCTGTATGTAATTTCAGGTGCATTTGCAATTTCCACTTTCGGTGTAAGTACTGCAAATTATGTAAATCGTAAAATAGCATATAAAAAATATACATTAACATTGACATCTATCATTGTTCTGCTCGGTGTGGGCATAATCACGTCGTTTCTGTCAAGTTCATGGATTATATTCTGGCAAAATACACCCATCACCTACGGCATGGTTTTTTTTGTTTCAGTGATAGGAGCTATAACAGGGGCTTTATTTGAATCTATACCTTCAAATATTGATACTAATTTCATTGTTCCGCTTGGATGTGGGATGGTAATGTGGATGTTTGCTGCTTTTGGCTACTTTGTACCACCGCTTCAGATGTCTTTTGCATTCGCATTTTCTCTACTTTTGGGGATTTTGGCCTATAAAGCAGGAATAGCAGACATTTCAGCACTACTCAGTGCAGCGCTTCTTGGAGTTTTGATAATTGGTTTTGGTGATTTCTTCTGGTTTATATTGCTGTTAATGTTTTTCATACTTGGAGGAATCTTTACCAAATACAAGTACAAATACAAGGAATCCATTGGTATTGCACAATCTGAGGGAGGTATTCGCAGTTATGAAAATGTGTTCAGCAATAGTACAGCTGCATTATGTCTTGCTATTGCCTATGGGATTTATCCTGAATACAGTTCTCTAATAATCTTTGCATATCTGGGGGCTGTAGCAACAGCCACCGGTGACACATTGGCAAGTGAAATAGGCACTACAGCAAAAGCAAAACCAAGGATTATTACCACATTAAAACCCACAAATCCTGGAACAGATGGTGCGATATCCGTTCTTGGAGAGATAGCAGCAGTCTTAGGTTCTATATGTATAGGGTTGTTGGCCTATCTTTTTGGGATGGTTGATAACCTTTTACTTTCGTTGGTGATAGGTACTGCGGGAGGATTTATAGGGACAAATATAGATAGCCTGATAGGGGCAACAATACAGGAAAAACATTTCCTTTCAAACAGTGGCGTTAATTTTGTTGCAACCTTTGCAGGTGCTTTAATCTCAGGAATTCTTTATATATTAATGTATAAATTATTTTAATTATTTACTTTCAGTTGCAATTTTTATCTGCATTGGTATTGTAAAAGTAAACCTGCTGCCTTCCCCGTATTTACTTTCAACTTCTATATACCCACCATGAATTTCGACAAGCCTTTTGACCAGTGTTAATCCAAGACCTGTACCCGCGTGCCGTCTTTTAGTACTTGAATCCAGTTGTTTAAATGATTCAAATATTTCGTCCTGTTTATCCTCTGGTATACCTATACCTGTATCAATAACCGAAAATTGATAATTATTATCCACAAAATCCACTTCTGTGGTAATTGATCCATTATTTGTAAACTTTATAGCGTTGTATATGAGGTTGTAAAGTATTTGTCTAAGCTTTATATTATCCATACAGACATACTCTATATCAGGGTTAATTTTTGAATCAAGGGTTAATCCTTTTTCAGAAGCAAGTGGAGACAATTTTGCCATTAAATCTTCAATGATTTCGGTTAATGATATTTTTTCATAATGAAGTTCCATTTTACCGGATTCGATTTTTGATAAATCGAGTAAATCGTTGATAAGGTCAAGCAGGTTCTGTCCGCTTTTGTGTATTTTATTCAGGTAATTTATCTGGTTGTTGTTTAATTTCCCTGCTTTTCCTTTAAGCATGATGTCTGAAAAACCTATAATTGAGGTTAGAGGTGTGCGCAACTCATGACTCACATTGGCAAGAAGTTCACTTTTTGCTTGACTGGTAGCTTCAGCTTCCAGTTTTGCAATGATTAGGTTCTCTTCAGCCTGTTTTCGTGTAGTAATGTCACGGCAGAACCCAAGTATAACCGGTTCACTATCCAAATCAATTCGGGTTATTTTTACCTCTACAGGATAAATAGAACCGTATTTTCTTTCATGAGAAGTTTCTATACGATAGGAATTATGTATCGATAACTTATTCCTGTACCTTTTTCTGGAATTATAATTTTCGTTATAAGGCTCAATATCCATAATGTTCATTGAAAGAAGTTCACTTTTTGTATAACCCAGATTTTCATATGCAAGTTCATTTACATAAACAATGTCACCATCAAAATCATGGGCTATAATAGCATCAGCTGCAAGCTCTATAACTGTTCTGAACCTTTCTTCACTTTCTTTAATTCGTTTTCAACTTTTTTACGTTCATCGTTATTTCCTCAGTGGTTTTAGATAATCTGGTTGAAATCAAAAAACGTTTACTACTAATATAATCAATTTTTTAATTAAATTATAATTATATTAAAAAATTATTAAAAATCTATAAATAACATATGTTAACAGAGAAAAAAATGATTGATGTAAAAATAATTCATACTCTTTTTAAAATTTTTCGGGGAGAGAAATCAGTAAAATCAAACCGTCTATAAATCCAAGGTAAAATTTAACAAGTTTCAGGATTATTTTTTTGTAGGGGAAGTTATATGGAAATTGATATCAGGACATTTGCACTTTTACATCTTATTGTACAGTTTTTAATCATTCTTACAGTTATAATGGGTGTTTACCTTTTCAAAAAAGGAAAAATCCGCAACCATTGTAAAATCATGCCAGCAGCACTTGTGGTGCAGATTTTAACAGTTGTTTTTATAATGACTCCTTCCATGTCAAGATATGTAGAAGGTATAATACCGAATTTATTGTTTAATATTGAGCTGTGGGTGCATCATATTGTTGGTTTAGTGGTTATCCTTCTTGGGGGTTATATATATCTTGGTTTCAGAAAAAAAATTAAATTTGTGGTAAATCGCACAAAATTGATGAAATCTACATTCTGGATGTGGATTTTAACCTTCCTGATTGGTCTGCATCTTTATCTGATGCTCTGGTTAGGAACATGGCCTCTTTAACAACAATAAGAAATATAACAGTGATTAACCAGAAAGTACTATGCTAAATAATGGGGGTTTGTGATGAAAGATAAATTGATAATTCTGATAGTTATAGTATCAGTATTTTTAGCTATTGGATGCGCTCAACAGCCGGATGATAATGGTGAAACAGATACAAACATACTGTAAAATGGACTAATCTGGACATTGCAACACATAATGCAAGGCAGACAATTGATAATCCAGAATTTTATTCACCCAACCTTCAGCAGGGTGATTCATTCAGTCATACATTTGATGAAGAGGGAACATATGATTATATATGCACTATTCATCCCTATATGGAGGGGGCGGTGACAGTTGAATAAAGATCTCTCTATTTCTTTTTTATTTTACTATGAATAGCCATTGTTTGGAAAGGAAAATATGAGGTGTTAAAGCTCAGCATTATCCATACTTTTCCACCAGCAGGGCTTTGCCCAAAAACCCCTATATTTTTTGTGCAGATTTATGGCTTTTTGTGCAATTGCTTTAAGGAACCAAGATTCCGTTTAAGGTACTATTTGCCAAAAAATCGTCAAATGAATAACCCTAACACATAGCCTTCAAATCTAATTTTAGACCTGATAAAAGTTTAGTCTGGTATCATTTGACTTTAAATGATTATAATGATTTTATAAGGTTATCAGGAACAATCTGCTTAATATAATGATTCAAGTAATACTTCTTGTACTTTCCTGTTTGTTTAGCTATTATGATATCATCATTTTGGAACTTAGTAATGTACCAATTAACAGTACTTTTACTTAGATAATGCATCTCAGAAAGCTCAGTATTTGTTATTCCTGGATAATTCAGAATAGATATCAACAAATCTTTGCTTGTAGTACTTTTTAAATGAGGAATAATTTTTCTATCGATTTCGTTAAACGTAGCAGAATTTTGGATTAATAAAGTGTATTTGCCAGATTTTATAGTTTCAATTTTATCATTTCTTTCAAGAGTTTTTATATGATACTTTGTACTTCCTCTGTTTATACCAACCCCATCAGAAAGATCTTTTATAGTACAACCAGGATGTTTTACTATGTAGTTGTAGACCTTGTTCCTGTTTTCATTATTATCAAATAATTCTTTAACAACGCTTAATAAAAACGGTAGAAATTTGACAATACCTACAAATGACAAAACAAATCCAGATACATAAGCAATCTGCATCCTTAGAGGCAAGTCCCAGAATGAATTGTATGTTCCATCAGCTCCACTTGTATCTACATCATCACGACCTTCGATAGATTTATCATGCGGTGATATTTCGTAACCACCATCTTCTGCGACCGTCAATGGAACAGTTACAATAATCAAAATAATAAATAAAGAAAATTTCACAGTCCACATTGGTTACCCACATCAAATTGTATAGTCTTCAGTACCGTCTACTTGTTCACCGTAGATTTCATATCCCCAATAACCAGTGGCAAGACCGTTTGAATTCTCAATATCAATATTTATCTGACCATCGACACTACCATCGTCTGTATCATAAAATGGTCCCAGTTCATAACCACCTGGTGTGTGGACGGTAAGTTTCAATGAGTCACTGGTATCTCCCCAATCCAAATTTACATTTAATACATTAATTCCACTGCTCACATATTTATAGTGCCAGTCAGTCTCGCCCTGAGAGATTAAATCTGAGATTTTCATAATTCCAATGTTTGTATCTTCATCTTCCCCTGGAGTCACGATATAACCACTTTTTTCAGTAATATATTCCTCGTTTCCATCTGCGGCCGCGCCAACAAACGACATAGTCAGCAACAATACAAGAAACGCAACACCCACCTTTTTGACTACTTTAACCACATGCATAATTTATTCACCAATCGTGTAAAAGAAAATATACCATTTAATTTTTCTGTCCATGACGTCGAACTTTACTACTAAAACATAATTGATTTTTTACTTTTTAGTCTTATAATTTGTTTTTCTAGTATCAATCGAAACAGTTCGATATCATGGACATAATATATTTATTTTATCAGTATTTTGAGTTAATTGAGCACATCTAATTATGGATGTTTGAAGGAGTATAGACACACTGATATGGTAAACAATCCTTGGCTCACGAATAAAGGAGTAATGAAAATGAAAATCGGTAGAAAAAGACAAATAGAAGGTCTGCTAGTAGCGACAATGCTTGTTTGTATGGTCTTCGTAACAACCGTAAGCGCCGAAAATAGTATGGCGGCTAGTTCCGAAATGAATAAAACATACACTAAAGGAAATGTGGAGATTACATTAGATAAAAATGAAAACATGAACAGTGCCAAATTAAAAGTTACATCTAATGAATCTACATATAACTATAGAGTAAATTTGTCAAAGTCAGAAAGTAAATATATTGCTAAAATATACAATTCTGACGGAAAACTAATAAACAAAAAGTATTATTCCTCAAATCCACTGTTTTCTTCGGAAAATGAAGAGCCGATAATAATCCAAGATATAATTGTAGACGCAAACATTGACATATACCCTGGTAAATATTCTTACAATGTGGGTGAGTACGGGACAGTAAATGTCGTTGTTGATAATTATGCAGCCCCTGATGGAAGTACAAACTACTATCTGAGAATACCAAAAGGGATTGATTACATAAACGTTTATGACGGAAAAGAGCCGAGCTATGTTTATAATCTACCAACAAGTAATGATTACGTTTTTATTCCCGAAAAGGGACGAGTTTACGGACCAGCAACAGTTTTATATTGGCAAGACCTCCATACATTTGGCTACAATGAACATATAAAAGTGCAGGTAAAATATAGCAATAATGGAAGTTTTAAACTATATGCATATGACCATGATCAAGAAATATTGTCTGGATGGCCAGCATGGGATGATGATCAATTCTACTCTTCAGCATCCTGACATTTTCTTGATTTTGAATGGACAGGGTTGTAATGTTACAAAAACTGAACAGCAACTTAATAGCTACTTTATTACTTGTAATATTACTACTCTTAACTTTATTATATTATTTAGAGGATTTCATACATCCCGGTGCATTATATTCTTTCTTTAGGTATATTAGTCAGTTTATTGGCGGTGTTTTTTATGCTCTTGGTATATTTGTTATAATCGGCATTGTAGGTTTCTTTTTAAGATATTTGGTTAAACGATTCAATTGAATAATTATTAATGGCCATCTTCTTTTGATTAATAGTAAGCGAGTGTATAATTATGTTCAAATCGAGAAATAAATTACTAATTTCTGGAATTACAGTCATCATCTTATTTTCCAGTATATTTGTACATATAACGATTTTAAACCTTGACATATGGAGACCAGTTGACGAAAGGAATAGTTGTACTTACGGTGTTGAAATAACTGGTCTCTCAGGTAAAAATGTTACAGGGAATACTACAATACTTGTACCAATACCTGCAACAAAAAGTGGAGAATTTCTTCCAGCTGCAAAGCAAGAACACCCTAATTTTCTGCAAGAACAGATTTTAAGATACATCCTCCACACGCCTGAAAGTAAAATATCTGGACCTTCTTTTAAAAATGAAATTGTATTACTCGATAAATTATCTTCTGGAGGTTATTGGGAAAACTTCATCGCAAAAAAGATGGCAAAATCATGATGGGTTTTAAAACTGATAATTCCCAGCTCCATGACATACATTTTGATAGAACCATGGTCATCAATCATACCGATGTTTTCAATCCCATATACAATAGCAGCCTTATATTATATCCCTGTAAAAACCTGTCCAAAATATCGATGAAATCATATGGAAATAAGAAAATTTATGCTCAAAATCCTACTTATGAGAGCTGTATTTATTTGAGTGGCAATCTTAACAAAACAACTGTAGATTTAGATATCAGAATCACATGTTATAATGATCTTACCAACTGGCCTGATGAATATCAGGGTTACTATGAATGTTATGTAGAGAACAAGCACAGAACAAACCTCATAAACAGCACCGGAAAAATACCTGTTAACGTTACTCTTGAACAAACGATTGATCCACAGCCCCTTAAGCAATGAAAAATCAGTTGGTACTTAAAATTGAACAAGTTGTCCATTGTCAGTGATTTTTCAACAACCTGGTTTTTGCAAATGAATTGTTCGACGTCATGGATATAAAAATTTTATATGATGTTCTTGTTAGATGGGTATGTGAACATCAAATAAAGATGGTCAACAAAAACCGAATTAAAAGGGGGAAAACATGAAAGCAAAGTTTAGTACATTGTTGATGGTGATGGTACTGATAAGTATGGCATTTGTATCAACTGCAAGTGCACAAAACAATATATCCAATGAAACACAATATTCTGACAAAACGGACAACATTAGTTTAGAAAAAGCTAGGCTAGTCGCTTCTTATTATGTACAATATGTTCCAAATGTGACCGAAAAAGTTGAAAAATTCCAAGACTGGAATGATGCAACCGTAAAGAAATCAGAGATATTTTATAATCTAAAAGGTGAAAAATCTGCTTATGCATTTAATGTCACCGTAAACGGGGAATATTCAGGGTATATCCTAATTTCAGCAACAAAAGACAACTATCCTGTTCTTGAATTTTCAAAAGGTAAAATACCCAGTACTATTCCAAAAATTAAAAACAAAACTGAATCTTTAGTAAAAGAACACGTTAACAAAGATAACCTAACTATTGGAAAAGCAAAACCACTTTATTTAGGAGCAACATTTTATTATGCTCAATATCCCTTAAAAAATAAACAGGGTAAAGTTGTCAATAATGTAACGGTAGACTTGACAACACCAGCGATTGTTAAATCTAATAAATCTAAGATTAAAAAACCTGTTATAGAAATTAATTCTTCAAGACAGCAAAAAATGAAGAAAGAAGAAGCTCACAGACAGTGGAAATCCATTGAGAAAAGAATGAGTACTGGATTAAGCTTATCAAAAGCTAAAGTATCATCTAGTGAGCTAGGGTGGATTGATGGAGTACCTGCATACGAATGGTATAAAGGTTGTTCACCTACAGCATCTGCAATGGTTTTAGGGTATTGGAAAAATAATGGTTATCCTGGTTTTCCTGAAGAAATAACTTTGATAGAAGAATTAGCTAATGCTATGGGTACATCAAATTGGCCTGAAGGCACAACTTGGCCAATTGAAATTGACAACGGAATCGAAGAAGTTTGCGATAATCATGGTTATAATAATTTTGATGCAAATAACGATTATTATGTATCATGGAATGAAGTCATAAATAATGTAAACTCGGATGAACCATTTGTAATTAATATGTTGAGCGGTGGAACAGGTAGTGGTCATTCCCAACCTTATGGTGAACATAGCGTTACATGTGTTGGTTATTCAGATAATACAGAAGATTATATATTCATACATGATACATGGGATGAAAATACACATCATATCGCCTTTGGTAATTGGGGAGGAGCAATGGCGACATGGGTAAATCCTTAACTACTTTTTTATTGCATTTTTTCAAAGAATTAAGTAGTTCGAAAATGTAATGAGAGGCTGAAAAACATGAAAATGAAACATCTTGCTTACTTTGTTTTATTTTTTGTATTAATTTCAACTGGTTCTGTAACAACTGATACAATTATAGTAGATGACAAAACAGGAAATAACTATACTTCCATAAAAAAAGCTGTCAATGATGCTAATTCAGGGGATAATATTGTTGTTTATCCTGGTAAATATATAGAAAATATAGTTATTGATAAAGAGGTATCCATAGAATCTAAATCCAAGAACCCAGAAAATACAGTAATTCAATCCAAAACACCAGAAAAAAATGTTATTCAGGTTAATTCTAACAAAGTGAATATAAGTGGATTTAAGATAATGGGTGTTAAAAACACGAACCAATCAGGAGTATATCTTGATAGAGTAGAAAAATGTAATATCAGTAACAGTATTTTTTCAAAAAACTTCAATGGTGTATCTTTTTTCAAATCAGAATGGAATACCTTAGTCAATAATACTGTGAAATCCAACAAAAACCATGGTATTTATTTGAAAAAATCAAAAAATAATAGAGTAATAAACAATATTGTAGGTTCAAATAGCAGATATGGTATTTTTTTACAAAGGTCTATAAACAACAATATAATTACCAATCATATTCAAAATCATAGTAATAATGGAATAATGGTAGACCACTCAAACAACAATTTCCTAGGAGATAACAAATTTTTTGATAATGAATATGGTATTTACATTCATTCTTCGCAATCCAATAAATTAAAAGTTAATAATATCTCAAACAATAAAATTGGTATCCAAGGAGGTCTTTCAAACAAAAATGAATTAATTAATAATAGTATATTAAAAAACAAAGTTGGAATCTTTTTGTACAAGTGTAATGGCAATGATATAATTGCCAATATTATAAATGAAAATATCCATAAAGGAATTCTTCTTCAATATTCTGTTGATAACAAAATAAGTAATAATACTCTAAATTCCAATGGTTTAGGAATAATCATGGAGGATTTTAGCAGTAATAATACAGTACATTATAACAGTCTGTCTAAAAATAGAGCTAATATCAGAGCAAATTATTCTATAAACCAGATTAAAAACAATTACATGAATAATAACAGTAGCCAAAATCTTAATAGTGATAGCCATGAAATACCTTTTATAAATTCCACATTTTTATTAATTTTGATTGCCACTGCATTTGTCTTTTCAAAAAATAAGAGAGGCAACAAACGGAAATGATTATAGGATATGATTATAAATCAGAAACTTTTCAGAAAGGAATATTTTTGTTCAGGTATAGTAAGGAATATGGATACCGTCTAAATCGATTATTCATGGTTTTGCCCAAATAAAAAACAATTTTTATAAAATTTAACTTGAAAATTTTCTAAAAACTCAACTTTTTGATTGTTTTACATTTAGTCATACTTTTGAAAAAATTATTAATTTCATAATCAAAGCCTGTCAAAGTAGTTTTTAGCTGGCCTTTTCTAATAGGTTAATCATGCATTTTGAAATTTTTGAAAGTAAACTGATTGGACTTTTTGTGCAAACACTTTGCAAAAATTGTCAACTTTTTGTGCAACTCGTTAACTTTTTGTGTGGAGGAACTTTTTAGGCAAAGCCCACCAGCAGGGATTGAGTTTGAGGAAAACTTCAGAATTATTGTCCTATATGGCTGAACCGGTAAGCTATAGATGAGTGCTTTACTGAGTTCAGAAGTTTAGATGGTGTGTACACAACCTCTTATAATATCAGGAATTAATTCCTTATCAAAGGGAGATATTCATTAACTAAACAATATCCTGTTTCTTACTGGAAACATTAATCTATTAAATCTTTTGAAAACCTTCAACTTTTGCAATTAAATAAAAAATCTATATATGAATAATCTTAATATTTTTCTTATGAAAAATATTATATAACATTAAAAGGTAATAAGTTTCCGTTTTCCTGCAAAAGGGGAGGTACAATGTATAGGATAAGTATAAAGAGCAAAAGAATAACTTTAGTTATTGCAACACTAATTCTCGTACTATTAACTCTTACAAATTCCGCATATGCAACATCTATCGAGGAAAATGCAGCATCAATAACCAGTTTGGAAACAACCCTTACCTTTGTCTGGCTTATACTTTCCGGTGCTATTGTGTTCCTGATGCATGCTGGTTTTTCATTAGTGGAAGCCGGACTGACAAGGTCGAAAAATACTGCCAACATTCTGATGAAAAACTTCATGACAATTTCACTTGGTGTGCTTGTGTACTGGGCTGTCGGTTGGGCTATTATGTATGGAACTGATGCCGCAGGATTAGTTGGAACCAGTCAATTCTTCCTTAGTGGAGCCGATAATTCACTCTGGAACAGCTGGTGGTTCCAGATGGTATTTGCTGCTACTGCTGCCACGATAGTTTCAGGAGCTGTAGCAGAACGGATGGAATTTAAAGCATATTTAATCTATGCCATACTGATGGTTGCTCTTATTTATCCGGTGTATGGACACTGGGTATGGAGTGGGTCGGAACTTGCACTGTTGACAGGTGCTGACAGTTTTATCGTGAATGCGATTGGTACAAGCTTGCATGATTTTGCGGGATCGAGTGTTGTACATGCAGTCGGTGGCTATGCGGCTCTTGCCGCTGTGATTATACTTGGTCCAAGAATCGGAAAATTCAGAGATGGAGAGCCAGTAGCTATACCGGGTCACAACCTTGCATATGCGTTCCTTGGGACCCTGATACTTGCTTTTGGTTGGATTGGATTCAACGGCGGAAGTACACTTGATGCTACTGATGCCTATATGAACCTGGTTATAGTAAACACTTTCATAGCGGCTGCTGCGGGTGCTGTATCCGCCATGCTGGTTACATGGGTTAAAACCGGTAAACCAGATCCATCACTTACTGCTAACGGTCTTCTGGCAGGTCTGGTTGCAATAACCGCTCCATGCGGTTCTGTGGAAAACTGGGCTGCACTGATTATCGGGACTATAGGTGGAATTATTGTATATGCAGGTGTTATGTTCAATGAGAATGTCCTGAAAGTGGACGATCCTGTAGGTGCGATTTCTGTACATGGATACAGCGGCAGCTGGGGACTTCTTTCGGTAGGTATATTTTCGGTGGGTCTTGGTAACGGTATATTGGAAGATGCCGTATATGCAGCCAGTGTCCCCGGACTTATTTATGGAGGTGTCAGTCAGTTCCTGATTCAACTGGTCGGTGTCATTGTAAACATCATATGGGCTTTTGGTGCATCATTTTTCATCTTCAAAATTATCGATGTCATTATAGGTACAAGGGTTTCTGAAGAGGACGAAATCACAGGTCTGGATACAGTTGAACACGGAATTGAAGCATATCCTGAACATTTTACAACTGAAAGTGAGTGAGGTTAGTGATGAAGATGAAAAAAATAGAAGCTATCGTAAGACCGACCAAGGTTGACCATGTAAAAACAGAACTTGAGGATGCAGGGTTTGAAAGTCTTACACAATATGATGTTAAAGGCAGAGGTAAACAAAAAGGTGTTGTACAGCAGTGGAGGGGCAGGAAATACTGTGTAGATATGCTGCCAAAATCCAAAATCGAGATGGTTGTCTCTGACGATGATGTGAATACTGTAATAGATATTATTCAGAAAACTGCTTCAACAGGTGAAATCGGAGACGGTAAGATTTTCGTCTCTCCTGTGGAATCCGTAGTGAGAATAAGGACAAATGAAAGAGATGGAGATGCTCTATAAATCCATCTCCCTTTTATTCACAGGTGGATTCCAGAAATTAAACATACCCTGTAATGTGGATAATTCTTAGAAACCCCATGTAATCCATACCATGCATACTTCCTCCACTAAAAAATATCATACAATGGTGTTGAATACGGGATACGATTTTCTGGATTCCTAAAACTAACTTAATTAAGTGGTATTATGGATACTGAAAGAAATCGCTTAAAAATTCCATCCAGATTTAGCATGGAAAACTATCCAACTATATTTCTGGATAGGTATTATCTCTGCTGTGTTTCTTAGAGTAATTGTTATAGCAGAAGGGTTATAATGATTTTATAGCAAGGATAATATCCTATTTAGAAGTTATAGGGTACCTGTTCTTCTTTGCACATAGGTACTGTTATTGTTCAGTTAATGGGGCATATCAATCTATTTTAGATTTACAGTATTTTTTTAATACAACAATTTAGAGTTTTTAATTGGGTGAAACATTGTCTCTGAATTTGTGGAAAGACTTATTAATCGTGATAGTTAACTATTATTTTTAAGGGGGTTTGTATATGAAGAAACTATTTATGATTTTAGCAATACTAATCAGTGTATTCTTAGCTATAGGATGTGCCGGTAATCAACAAAATGGTGGCACAGAGGATAATGGTGAAGATGGAGCTGTGGAAACTACCAATGTAATCATGGAAGATATTCAGTTCAAACCAGCTACTATACAAATATCAGTCGGTGACACTGTTACATGGACAAATGAAGACTCTACAGAACATACAGTAACATCTGATAATTTTGATTCCGGAAACCTGGAGCAAGGGGAAACATTCACACATACTTTTAATGAAGCCGGAGTCTATGATTATCAATGTACTATCCATCCGTCCATGACAGGTACAGTTATCGTAGGTGATGTTGATACAGGCACAGGGAATACAAACAATGATGGTACAGGAGGATACTGAACTTTTTCTTTTCCTTTTTTACCTTCTATCCACCACACGTTTCGGTCTGCCTTTCATACGGTAAAATTCCAGTTTTCCGGGACCTGTAAAATTAAATATAATACTGAATGATACATCCAAATATGCCTGCTCCAGAGCGGGTTTGTGATGGAAAAATGATTTCAGGAAATTTTCCTTAACTACTTCATAATCGCATTTTTTTGGGTCAATGCATTCAAGACTAACCCTCATAATTGTTTCGTCCTCATTATTTCCGCTGTACAGGAAGGATTCATATTCGCCAGTAAGATATTCCATATTTTCTCTCTGGAAAACCCCTCGTTCAATATCTACACGATTGAAAGGAGTTCCACGAACCCAGAATGTTTCAGCTTCACGCTGTGGATTGTCAATTTTCATATGAGTTCTTCCGCATGAACATTTTTGCCTTGTGCGTACTACAGTCGTATCTTCAGTATCATAATTAATAAGCAAAGTTCCGCATTTTGCACCCACTGGCAACAGCGTTGTAAGCACACTCCTTCCACAATCTCCATCATTTACAAACTCTTTCATATTGGGGTCGTATACATCCAGATGAACAAGGTCTTCAGGTACATGAAGCCCGTTTATTTCGCTGCATTCGCCACACATGGTGCCTTCTGTACTGCCATAGGTATTGAACACATTACATCCCCATATTTCTGAAAGGTAATCTCTTGCTTCTTCTGCAAAACTTTCACCACCTACTACCAGTCGTTCTATACTGGATTCAGAAGGTTCCAAACCTTCTTTTTTCATCCGGTTGGCAAGTCTTAATAATTTGAAGACATTACCCACTATACCTGTAGGTTCGTAGGATGTTATTACACGCACTGGAAATGTACATTTACCTTCTGGAATTATGGACATGCCTATATCACGTGCTGCAAGAGTCATTGTGTTTGCACCCACGTTCATCCCATAGGATGCACACACCACAACCCTGTCACCGGGTCCAAAACCCTGTGATATAAAAGTTCTTTTATATTTTTCAGCAAATCTCTCCCAGTCTTTCCATGTTAGAAAGAAGGATTTGGGTACACCGCTTGTTCCACTTGTTTCATGTACTGTAAAAACATCTTCCCAACCCACGCTTTTAAACTCAAAAGAATTTGTTTCAGGCGGCTGGTTATGGCGGATAGTATCTCCCGATATAATTGGCAGATGTAAAAGGTCTTCATGAGACTGGATGTCTGAAGGGTTAATACTGTTTTTGTCAAACCATTTCCTGTAAAATGGGGAATTCTTGTAGGCATAGTTAACAGTGTATTTAATACGTTCATCCACAAGTTCATCCAACTCATTCCGACTCATCATTTCAATTTCCTGGTTGGTATATTCTATATTACTCATAATATCTTTTTAGGTTATATGTGTCTTTTATATGTTTTTTAATGATCTTACCATATCATCAGCATCCGTTTTTGGAGAACTGCAGGAATAGTTTTGACATATATAAGCGGTTGCTTTTCCTTCCTGTGAATCCATATCTCTGGTAAACCCAGCAATGTTTACAATATCTGGTGATTGAACTTTATCAGGTTTAAAAAGCACAACTTTGCGGGGTATAAACTCTGTTCTTAATGAGTTTATCATATTCTGGGTATCTTCTGACTGAAAATCTCCTGTTATTACAACTTCACTGGATGGACCCTGAACAAAATCAAGTGCCTGCATTGAATGAGTAGATGCAATCGGGTTTCTGGATAACGATTTGGAAAACGATTTTATGGAATCTGAAGCTTTCTTTTCAAGTTCCGGATTGCCGGTCATCCTTCCAAGACGCATAAGGTTCATAAGAGCTACTGAGTTTCCTGAAGGCGAAGCCCCATCATAAATTTCTTTTTTACGTACTATAGGTGTTTCTGCATTATCTGGTGTAAAGTAAAATCCTCCGTTATTGTCATCCCAGAAATGGTTAATCAAGTAGTTATTGAACTCGAGAGCTTTCTCTAGGTATTTAACTTCAAAGGTTGTCTCATAGAGTTCAATTAGTCCCCATGTCAAAAAAGCATAGTCATCAATGAACCCGTGTATATCAGAATCACCATCCCGATACCTGTGCATCAGCTGACCAGATGAATCAGACATGTTTTTAATTATAAAATCAGCAGCTTTTCTGGCGGAGTTGGCATACTCCTTGTCATTAAATACCTGTGCACCTTTTGAAAGTGCAGCAATCATCAGACCGTTCCAGTCAGTAAGTATCTTATCGTCTTTTGCTGGATGTACACGATTTTCACGAGCTTCAAACAGTTTTCTTCTTGCGACCTCAAGGCGTCTTTGTGAATAAATGGTTTTTAGAAGGTTGCGTTTCCATGCACCGCGTTTTTCACGAGCTTCGTTAAGTTTTTCATGAAATTCATCAAGTTCTTCATCAGGCTCTACATCAATATATAAGGGTGTTTCTATTAAATGAGGTATATTTTTACCTGTTAAGTTACCGGTTTTCTCATCACGGAAATTACCTTCTTTTTTAATATTAAAAAGGTTGGTTACAATATTGGCTTCTGACTTCGATAGAATTTTATGTATTTCATCATATGTCCAAGTATAGAATTTACCTTCTACTCCCTCACTATCTGCATCTACTGCAGAATAAAATCCCCCTTCTTTTGAGGTAAGGTCGCGTAGGGCATAGGTGAAAACATCCCTGGCTGTATTTTTATACTCAATTTTTCCGGTTGCTTGGTAAACTTCAATATAAGCCATTGATAGCAATGCTTGGTCATAAAGCATCTTTTCAAAATGTGGAATCATCCAGTATCTGTCTGTAGAATAGCGGTGGAAGCCAAAACCTATGTGGTCATAAATACCACCTATACGCATGTTTTTGAGCGTTTTCTCGACCATTTCCAGTGCTTTGTTATTAGATGTTCGTTCCCAATACCTCATTAAAAACATTAAATTATGCGGTGAAGGGAATTTTGGAGCGTTACCGAATCCTCCATATTCAGGGTCATAATTTTCCAGAAGTGATTCATATGCTGAATCAAGTTCCTGATTGCTCAATTCTCTGGTTTTGGGTGACTTTGTAAATACTTCCTCAACTGATGATGTAATTTGTTCTGCACGGCTTACAAGTTCTCGTTTCTGTTTTGACCACATATCACTGATTCGGGGAAGTAAATCAATCAGCCCAGTTAATCCGAATCTGCTTTCTTTTGGAAGATATGTGGCGGCAGAAAACGGTTTTTTTTCAGGTGTCATTATAATAGTAAGCGGCCATCCACCTCTTCCGGTAAGAGCCTGACAGACATCCATATAAGTACTGTCAATATCCGGGCGCTCTTCCCTGTCAACTTTAATACAAACAAAGTTATCGTTCAGTATTTGAGCAATTTCAGGGTCTTCAAAAGATTCATTTTCCATTACATGGCACCAGTGACATGTGGAATAACCTATAGACAGGAATATGGGTTTGTCTTCATTCTTTGCTTTTTCAAAAGCCTCATCTCCCCATGGATACCAGTTTACTGGATTATAAGCATGCTGTAACAGATACGGACTTTTCTCATTGATTAAATGATTGGGGTGTTTCCCAGTTTCACCAGTTTCTTCATTCATTTAATTTCACCTTTTTTGGAGATAAAGTGTACTAACACCCGTTTTTATTGTTAAATAAATGTTATAATGCCATTGACAATCAAAATTATAATTTTTAATATGGCTTTATTAACTCTAAATACTCCTATTTAAATTAAGATAGCATGATATTTATATCTATGTTTAAATCGTTATCCGATAATATATTAAAAGTGAATTTAAAATGTCAGGAAAACATAGATAAAGTATGAATATTCTGATTTATTCAATATATATACAAAAAGCTTAAATTGGTTACTTTTTTAGATATACGGTAATTCATTTATCTAAATTGCTAACTATTTACTTGCAAAACGATAAAGATATGGAAATTTAACAATGGGAGCAATATCACTACTTAGCAGTGGACTGGATTCGGTAGCAGCTCTGACAATTGCAAGAGAGATAACCGATGTAAAGCTTGCGATTATTTTTGATTACGGTCAGCGTTCTGCAAAAAAGGAAATTGAATATTCCAAAAAAATATGCACACATTTTGGTATCGATTACGAAGTTATTAAACTTGATTGGCTCGAAAAAATTACCAATACATCATTGGTAAACAAAAAGGAAGATGTACCAGAGCTTACACTGGATGATGTTTCGGGAAAAAACGCAACTGAAAAGACAGAAGAATCAGCAAAGAATGTGTGGGTACCGAATAGGAATGGTATATTTTTAAATATTTCAGCAGGTTTTGCTGAAAGCCTGGAATGTGAATATGTGATAGTTGGATTCAACAGTGAAGAGGGACAAACATTTCCTGACAATTCCCCTGAATTTGTAGATTCGATGAATACATGTTTGTCGTATTCTACCAGAAACGGTGTCAAAATACTCGCACCTTTAGTAGACTATAATAAAAAGGATATTATCAATCAGGCTCTAAAATCAGGTACTCCTCTGGAGTGGAGCTGGAGCTGTTATCATGGAAGAGATTTACCATGTGGTGTATGTGAAAGCTGTATTAGACGGAAACACGCCTTTAATGAACTGGGTATTAAAGACCCACTACTTGTAAGGTTAGGTATGGTTGATAATGATTGACTTTTCCGGTGTATATCATGGAATGTATTTATCTGAATAACAGAAATTATGACGGAAGCCAAATATCATCACTATGGGCATATAATATTGCAGGAGTTCAGGATGATTCGATAATCTATTTCAGAGGAACATGCAATGTGGAAATCGACCATATGATAGACCTGGAAGACAAAAGAGAAAACGAAGCAATTTATTCGTCTGATATGATTCATTTTATAATCGAACATTTTGATTCAACCAACCTGAAACTCGTTTATTCAAGACAGCGTTTATTTGCATCCATTGTATCAGAAATATTGATGGATAAGGGATTTAATATTAAACGCGAAGGTGATGACCTTTTTATAAACAATAGGAAACTTTCAGTATCAATTGCCAGTACTTCAGCTGTATCACAAAAAATTCATTTCGGGATTAATGTAATACATGATTATTATGCGGATTTAAAAAGTATAGGGTTTGAAGAAAGTAAAATCGAACAGTTGATGTGTGAAATTGCTGAAAGTTATGTTAATGAATTAGATGATATTGAAAAAGATTTACGAAAATCCAGACCACTTGATGTGATTTAATGAACGCACCGATAAGTGAGATATTTTGTTCTGTTCAGGGCGAGGGACCCTATGTAGGTGTAAGGCAGGTTTTTGTACGTTTTATCGGATGTAACCTTCAATGTCAATATTGTGACACACAGAGAGAATATGTGGATTTTTGCAGGTTTGAGGAAAATCCCGGATCGGATGAATTTGAATTGATACCCAACCCTCTGGATGTCAATACTGTTGCTGAATCAATAGAATCATTTAGCAGTGTTCATTCGGTTTCACTGACAGGTGGAGAACCCCTGATACATGCAGATTTCATAAAGAACCTGCAAATTTCTGCTCCTTTATATCTGGAATCCAATATGACCCTACCTGAGATGGCGAAAAAGGTTAAAGATAAAGTGTCATTTGTATCAGGAGACGTTAAAATTATAAATGAATTTGAATGTGATGATTTTGAAACACATATCGAAAAAACAATTGATAGTTTCAAAATATTAAAAACTACAGAATCCAGAGATTGCTTTTGTAAAATAGTAGTACTGGAAAACACAAAAATTGAATATGTTCTGGATATTATGGACAAAATATCTGACTATATATCCGGGGCTATATTACAGCCTGTAACACAGGGCTACAACCGCCCATCTGTTCAACACCTGCTTCAAATTCAAAAACAATTGCTGGATAAAGGAATAAATACTAAAGTAATACCACAAACCCACAAAATGCTGGGGTGCCTATAATGGAAAAAATGCGACTTGGAATCATAGAATCAATTGATACTGCTCACTATTTACCGGGACATGAGACATGTGGGATTGTACATGGTCATACCTACAGAGTAGAAGTAGTGATAGAAGGCGAAAAAAACGGCGGCATGGTCATGGATTTTGCAGACCTGAAAAAGATAGTAAAGGATATACTGAAGGATTATGACCACACATTATTAAACAATATACTGTCCTATCCAAGTTCTGAAAACCTTTGTGAAAATATATATTCCAAGCTTTCTGAAAAACTAAAAATGCTTGTAAAGGTTAGAATCTGGGAAGGAGAAGGTAAATGGTGTGAGATTGATTCAACTACAAGTTAATACACGGTGTCCCAACATCTATATGAATGTTCGTTATGTATTATAATGCAATCTAAGAGGTAAGCTATTATGCCAGTTGAAAATAGTGATAATCAATCATGTCCTGACTATAGTAATGAACAGCTACGGATGATTTCAGAGCATCCGTGTTATGACCCAAAAGCTCAGCATAAGTTTGGACGGATGCACCTTGCAGTAGCTCCAAAATGTAATATCCAGTGTAAATATTGTATAAGGGATAATGACTGTGTAAATGAATGCCGTCCGGGTGTAACAAGTAAAGTTCTTACTCCACAGGAAGCGCTCGAAAAAACTCGACAGGTTTTGGAAGAACATCCTTTTATTAAGGTGATAGCAATAGCAGGTCCCGGTGACCCGCTGGCAAATGATGAAACATTTGAAACATTTAAGCTCATAAAAGAAGAATTCCCAAATGTTATCATCTGTATGAGTACTAATGGTCTTGCACTACCTGACAGGATTGATGATATGCTGGATGCAGGTGTGCAAACATTAACTGTAACAGTTAATGCAGTTGACCCTGAAATCCAGAGACAGATATGTGATCGTGTGGTTTACAATGGAAAGCTTTACAAAGGAAAAGAAGCAGCAGAATTGCTTATCAACAACCAACTGGAAGGTATAAAAAGGGCTAT
This sequence comes from Methanohalobium evestigatum Z-7303, assembly GCF_000196655.1. Taxonomy (GTDB): domain Archaea; phylum Halobacteriota; class Methanosarcinia; order Methanosarcinales; family Methanosarcinaceae; genus Methanohalobium; species Methanohalobium evestigatum. Next base: position 1,068,206 of record NC_014253.1, read on the forward strand.
TGAAGCAGGAATTGTCATAAAAATTAACACTGTCCTTGTTCCGGATGTAAATGATGACCATGTAGTAGACATCGCAAAAAAGATGAATGAACTTGGAGTATTCATCATGAATATTATGCCTCTTATACCACAGGCAGAATATGCTGAATGGAGAGTACCTACAGAGGAAGAACGTAAGGCTGCACAGGCATCATGTGAACCTTTTGTGTCCCAGATGCGCCATTGTCGCCAGTGCAGGTCTGATGCTTATGGACTGCTTGGTGAAGACCTTTCTCAGATGAGTGAAGAAAGAAGAAACATGGTCAAAATGGAGACACTGAGAAAATCAAAAACCAAATCCGATAAGGATAAGGACGATTAAATTAATTTATCAGCAAAAAACAGAGAGGAAGCTTTTCATTGGATTTGAAACAGGTTGCAGACGGCATCAGGAATTTTGAAGGTGTAACTCGAAAAAAACCTATTGAAGGTATAGTTGAAATCTTTGAATCAGTACGTTCTGAATATGGGGGCACACTGGTAGATTTTGGAGATGATGCTGCAGTTATTGATATTGATGGAAATGATGTTATCCTGTTTGCTGCAGATTCCATCTGGGAAAAATTGATGAAAGCCAGCCCTTGGTGGGCCGGTTATACAGCCGTTCTTGCCAATGTAAATGATATTGCAGCAATGGGGGCACGTCCACTGGCAATGGTGGATGTCATATCATCCAGTGATAAGGATTCCTGTAATACTCTCCTAAAGGGAATAACCGATGGCATCAAAAAATTCGGTGTGCCTATGGTAGGAGGCCATTTGCACCCTGACACTCCATACAGTTCAATAGCAGTTGCAATCATCGGTATTGCAAAAAAGGACTGTATTATCCGGAGTGATACTGCAAAACCTGGTGACTCTATTATTGTAGCCTATGACATGGATGGCAGAATGGGTCCCAATTCTCCGTACAGTTGGGATACCACTTCATTTAAAGATCCAGAAACAGTAAGAAATCGTTACCTTGTGATGCAGACCATAGGAGAAAAGAAATTAGCAACCTCAGGAAAAGATATTAGCAACCCGGGAACAATCGGAACACTGGGAATGCTTTGTGAAACCAGTAATGTAGGTGCATCTGTTGACATTGATAAAATCCCGTTTCCTGATGGTGTAGAACTTGAACAGTGGCTAAAGGTTTACACTGCAACAGGTTACATCCTTACTGTAAACTCTGAAAATGTCGATGAATGCATTCAAGTGTTCAATGACGCAGGGATTACAGCATCGGTAATTGGTGAGATAAACGACACATTAAAACTTGATATTTACAACAAGGACGGTCGGGAAACTGTTTTTGATTTTAATACCGATGATATAACCGGTATAACATGTAAAAATGATTGATTCTTTGATAGGTACATTATTCAATTTTTAAAGAACGGTTATTATTGTTTTGTTGACAAGTTAACAATCCATAAAGCATATCTAATAAGCCGTTATAGAATAAATTTAAAAATAAATAATATCTATAAGTTTTAATAATTATTGAAGTTTAACTGTAGTGAAAATCATGAGTTTTTTTGACAGGATCTTACCCAGAGGTAATGAGGAAGAACCTATCTCTGTGCTTAGAGGGTTTAACGGCATTGCAGAATTATATGACAACAGGGTTGATATTAAAAAAGGCAAGAATCAACCACCGTACCTTACGCTGAACCCTTTGTGATATATCAGAAATTCATGTAAAAGAAAACGGTAAACTTAAACAGAGGTATTTGAGTTTTGTACCAAAAGCAGATATTGAGGACAGAACATCATTTCAGGACGATATGTGTACCATAGTAACAAATTATAAACCTGAACTCATCTATAAATTTGCATCCAGTGTACAGAACGTATCTCCTGATGTAGAAATATTAACCGATTTTTAAATAAGGTATGTTAATAATCCTTGCTACTTACCCATGAATCCAGTTCTTCATACATGAACTTTTCAGCTTCCTGTACGGTTTCAAGGTCGCCGCGAAGTGCAAGTACTTCTCTTTCTGCTTCATTTACAATATTAACATTTACTTTACGATTTATTGGCTCAAGGTCAAACATTTCAACCATATCGTATATTAAAGATGACGGAGTTCCGGGCGGTATTATTAAATCGTACAAATCCTTCTCATCTTCATGTTTTTCATCCATTATTTCTTTATTTTCCAAATCATCAAATGTAAACTTTTTAGCCATAATAGTCACCACTGATTATTGTTTCTATTTTACGAAAGTGGGGCAACAGGGGTAAGTGAAAGCCAACGACTTTAGTCGTTCTCTTTAAATCAAGGATTTAAAGATATCTTTAAACTCCGTTTAAAGAGTGATTAAACAACCCCGTTGATGTTTGATAAGTTTTATGATAAACATTATAATCGCTAACATTAGGTAAAAATTATATAGTTTCAACACGTATAATCAGTATCAGGTAAGTGGGTGGAGTCGATAGTTCGTAAAGAAGGTCAAAACTGCAGGAATCTGAGATTCAAGATACATCCTACTCTTGAACAGGAGAAGAAACTGAATGAAACTTTAGAGTACTGCAGGTCGACCTGGAACCATCTTCTGTCCATCAGAGTAGATTTATACGATAGGTTTGATCTGTCAGTATCTAAATCATCTCTGGAAAAATACCTGAAAAATCTGGACTATCCTATACATTCATCAGTAAGACTGGATGTATTCCAGAGATTATGTTCCGCTTATGACAAGTTTTTTGATGATATCAAGAACGGGAGACTGAAAAACACCAAACCTAAAAAAGGGATGTTCGTCAAGAGAAAAGACATACCATGTGGGAACAATTCATCCGGATTTATCAAATACGATGGAATTCTTCCGAAAGGTCACCCGAAGTTCAAGAGTAAAGAAGATTTCAGTAGTTTCAGATATAAACAGCATGGAAACGGGTGGAAACTTGAAGATAACAAGTTATACCTATCCAAAATAACCGGTAAATCAAATCTCATCAAAATTGATATTGACAGATTGCCAGATGGTGAACTGAAGACCTGTACCCTCAAGAAGGAAGGCAAACAATGGTTCGCATATCTGACAGTAGAATTGCCAGAAAACCCAGTTCCATCTACTCCAGAAAACGCTGTTGGCATAGACTTAGGACTGAAATCTTTCATAACAACTTCAAACGATGATTTTGTCGAACCACCACGATTCCTCAGGAAAGCTGAGAAAAGGCTTGCTAAAGAACAGCGAAAATTGTCGAGAATGGAATTCAAATCAAACAACTATAAAAAGCAGAAGCAAAAAGTGAACAGGATTCACAGGAAAGTAGCATCTGCTAGAAACCATTTCTCACATTGTTTGAGCAAATTGTTGGTTGAGAAATACGACCTGATTGTATTCGAGGATCTAAAAATAAAAAATCTTGTTAAAAATAACAAACTGGCTAAATCAATCTCCGATGTAAGCTGGAACAAACTGGTTCAGCATGTGACCTATAAAGCTGCTGAAAGAGGTAAGATTGTAGACAAGATTAATCCCGACAATACTACACAGGTCTGTTCTCATTGCGGAACCAAGAAAAAAGAGAAACTGAGATTGGGTGATAGAATATTCTACTGCAGTAAATGTGGATTAGAAATCGACAGGGATCTTAATGCTGCAGTCAATATTCTGACAAAATCATCGTACTATAACCCAATGCATACCGTGGGGCTCGCGGGAATGAACGGCTGTGGAGATGGTGCCTCTACGACTGGTCTCGGTATCGGTTCGCAAGTACCGCCGATGAATCAGCAAACGCTCAACCTATTAAGAGGTTGAGGCTCTCAAAAGAACCCCACGATTTAGTCGTGGGAGAGTAGTCAGTTAATTAGTCAGGTCCTTTTTTAAAGCTTTCCACGTATGGTTTTATATCCAGAACGGGAGTTTTATCCAAAGCATCCAGACCTTTTACATGCAATATATTATCAACCACTTTTTCAAGTTTTACTGTCGTGATGCCTATTCCATTTGGTCTTTTTGGTGTGCGTGACGCAAAAACTCCAGCCCTTATCCCATCAATACGCCTTTTTTGAATCAGTTCATAATTGTTGAATTTATCAAAATAAAATATGACTTCCAGCCTGTCAAAATCTGTAACCCTATATAATCCATCTTTAAATTCATCGTAAATAATTATTTTTGATACAGATTGATACATATCTTTATTATATTTGAGTTCATGGAACGTATTGTCAACATATCCTACAGGTCTCATTTTTATCGTTTCATCCATCTGAAACCTCGCTCATATCAGTAATCCTTGTGGATATATTTGTATAATATTGCACCAGTTCCTGTCCCCATTTAACAGCACTATCATCATAACTTATAATTTTTTTATGGTTAAACTTCCCGTTTTTATCTAGCAGATTCAGATATGTAAGTTTATCAGATACCAGTATAGATGCTACACCCATTTCATCATTATATAACAATGTATCAGTATTTTCCATATTTATAAAGGCATCACTCATATCTTGGTAGTCAGTTTTTAATCGGGAAAATACCGCCTTTTGCAAAATCATTGTTATATCTGCACCATTTTTTGCAAGATCAAGGAATATTGACGGGTAATTGGGATGAAAGATTGATGTAATGGCAGTAACAGAATTTGATTCTTTAAGACCATCAAGTAATTCCTGGGGGATTTCAAACAGGTTGTCAAGATCGGGTTCAATTATCTTATAGTCTCCAAGTTCTCTGATTCTTGTCAACAGATTTTTGGGAATCGGATCAAAATTACGGTTTTCCCAGTAGTCCTCATATTCTTCAAAGATATCAAGAGTTTCAAGAAATGGTATTAATTTATCAACGATAGCTTTTCCTATTTCTGTCAAATGGTAGTATTCGTTTTCTTTAACTATAAGATAATTTTCTTCAAGAATTTTTATCTGGGGCATTATCGAACTTGATGTGACATTGAGCTTGTTTCGTATGTCATCTCTGTTTTGTGGTCCTTTGCTAAGTAGAAGCATTAGGTTCTTTCTTTTATCCGAGAGAAATATTATATCAATTAACGACGTTTCCATGTATCTCACTTATGTTTATATGATTTTGATATATCCAAACAATATTGCCAATAATAATTATCATAAAATTTCAATCAATAAATTCTTGCAGGAATGCAGACCCCTCTTCTGATTGGAATAAAGGGATGTTCCAGTCCTGTATGATTTTTTTTCGGGTTGTAATGGTTTTCTGGTTTAGTAGGGGGTTAAATCCTTCGATTTCGTATTTTGTTTTATAAACCATTATACCCCGACGGTGCCATTGCGGAACTTTTGCAAGGTTTATACCTCTTTTAAACAACATCTCATGTATATCACTGGATTTTAAACCTTTCATATGTCTGGCGGCTTCATTTTCACTCCAGCCTTCAGAAAGTAGTGTATAATACCCATATGAATTGATGCAGTTTCTCCATGCTTCACTCTGACGCCAGACCATATATTCACTAATTTGTCTGTATGTAAGAGGTACAATTCTTGAATCAAAGGACAATGGTTCATCTGAATCCATTTGCATGGTAAGAGCACTACTTAAAAAACTTGGAATCACGGAATCAAGTTTTTCCACTCTACCGTCAAAGGTAATATCATCAAAAAAAAGATTAATTTCGTCTGAAAAACTATATGCAAATACTGGACTAATACCACTCTTTTTTAAAAAAAGTTCTATGGCATCAGTCATCGCGGATGCAAATTTTTTGTCATATGGTTTTTCAAGGTTCTGGCGAGATAGCGTTTTTTTAAAATTCCTTCCATCAATACGTACGATTAATGGTGGTGCACAGCGTAAATCTGCATAGATTTCTCTCTTTTTCATAAACGCTATTACTCTTGATATGCTTCTTTTTCCAGTTTTTTGAACTTGTTAATAAGGTCACGTATTATTACGATGTCGCCTGAAGTTACAACCCATCTATATGGAATGATAACACCTTTTGTGGGGACATCAAAAATTTCTCTGTTTATATCAGATATTGCAAGACCGGTAACTTTTCTGTTGTTAACATCCAGTACCATATCACTGATTTTTCCGACATATGTACCTGCATTGGTATAAACATTCAACCCGAATAACGATGATATTTCCGCACGCATATTATCTCCTTTTATTTTTATTTTTTAGGTATATTAATATTTGTATTTTTGTTTTAAAAAATTAGAGGTTTAACTTAGCAATTTCTTCCTTTACAGATGCACCTGATTGTGATAATTTTTGTTTTTGATCGTCCGTCAAATCAAGTTCTATAATATCTTCTACTCCACCTTTGCCAAGTTTAACCGGAACTCCCAAGTATATGTCATTAAGTCCGTATTCACCATTTAAATATGCGGCTGCAGGAAGTATCCGCTTTTTATCGTTTACTACTGAATCCACCATTTTAACAATTGATGCTGATGGTGCATAAAACGCACTGCCTTCTTTTAAGTGTTCAACTATTTCAGCTCCTCCGTGAATGGTTCTTTCAACAAGCCGATTGATAGTATCCTCTGACATGATTTCTGTTATAGGTATTCCTGATACTGTCGAATATTGGGGCAATGGTACCATCAGGTCGCCATGTCCGCCAAGAACCATTGCATTAACATCCTGTATAGAACAACCAAGTTCCATTGCTATAAATGTTTCAAACCTGCTGGAATCAAGCACTCCACTCATTCCGAATACCCGGTTGTGTTCAAAACCGGTAACCTCAAGAGCAGCATAAGTCATTATGTCAAGCGGATTTGTAACGGTTATAATAGTTGAATCAGGTGCATGTGTCTTTATATTTTCACATACATCTTTGGTGATATTTGCATTTTTATCAAGCAGGTCATCTCTGCTCATTCCCGGTTTTCTCGGCATACCAGCAGTAACTACAACAACATCAGAACCTTCTATATCTTTGTAATCGTTTGTACCTGTTATATCGGTATCATACCCCATAACAGGTGCTGATTGCATGAGGTCAAGGGATTTACCCTGTGGCAGTCCCTCGATAATGTCTGTCATCACAATGTCGCCTAATTCAAGTTCTGCAAGACGCTGGACAGCTGTAGCTCCAACATTTCCTGCGCCTATTACTGAAATTTTGGTCATGGTTTAGCCTTCTATGTAATTTTGATTAATATTTTAATTTGGTTGCTAATTGAATATACAAAATATTTAAATTTTTAATGTATATACTTAATTATTCTTACATTTTTTCGGTATATAGAGGTTAATGTTTTAATTGTATTTCGGTATAAATTAATGAGCTGGTGATATTATATTTGAAAGCTGGGTTGAATTGTGTCCAAAAATAGACAAAGGCGTCAGGTTTTCAGAATGTAGGAAATGTAAATATTTCACAAGAGTGGACTATCTCTTTATAATTTGTGGATACAAAGGGTTTGCAAAAAAGAGAGTATTTTACAGGAAACTGGAACAATTAGACAAAACTTAAATATCAGGATAAAACTTCTAACCTAATAAAAGAGTTTATATTGGAGGACGATTAACATCTGTACTTATGTGACAGATTTTTTAAGATATTCAGGTTTTATAATAGCAGGATTTGTTACATTCATGATAAGCATAGTTTATTTGGGTTCAATTTCTCAATTAGGTGCAATTTCAGGTTTTGCCATATCTACCGTGATGCTGTATGCAGGTATAAGGAAAATGGAAATAAAAAACTGAATTTATTCAGGACTGTTCTCAATCCTGTTTATCTTCATCAATGGATAGTTCAGTTTTTCATCATATTTGAGTGATACCTTTGCTTCTTTTTCTTTGTATGATATATCCAGAACAACATCCAGCATACATCCCTCAAGTTCACAGTATCCAAATTCACCGTTTAACCTTGAACGAACCATGTCTCTGTTGATGGTTACTTTTATATTTTTAACATACGGCTGGACTGATATGCTTTGAGATATTGCTTTTTCAAGACTATCAACAGTTTCAAGAGTCAGAGGTGACCCTGTAAATTGATGATACAACGCTCCGAGTTTTATTCCCGCTTCAAATACTGCCTGTTCACTGTCGCTAATTGATTTATTAGAATCGTTCATTTTACCACATTTGTCCTTTACTTATCATAATATTCTCTGGGAATTTTCATTATCGGTGATTCAAGATACAAAAGCATCAGCAGTATTAAAATAGTTGATAAAATATGTGTGATTTCAATATTTATAAAATATGACCCAACGATTATTATAAAAAATACAAATCCAAAAGCAAGCGTTTTCATTCCTCTGATTTTTGGATAGGTGTAAGTGCTTATCATAAGAATTGAAAGAATTAATGTTAGAATGATTATGGCTGATGAGAATATATATTTTTGATAAACCAGCAAATACGATGCAAGTACAACACCTGAGGCTGTAATGGGCAACCCCTCAAAATCCTTGATATTGTTTGTTTTAGTATTAAACCTTGCAAGCCTTAATATCCCGCATATAAAATATACAAACACTGCACCCATCATAACGTATGGAAACTGGGAACCGTAGATGGCGTAGATAATAACCACAGGAGCTGCACCGAAAGAGATGATGTCTGCCAGAGAATCCAGATGTTCTCCCAGTTCTCCACTCTCTATATATCTTGCAATAAACCCATCCAGTCCATCGGCAATTGCTGCAGTAAGTATTAAAACAGCTGCAAGGTGATGGTTATTGTCTAACACAGCAAGCATGGCTGATATACCGAATAATGCATTTGATATTGAAATAAGGTCTGGAATTTTAAGTGTCTGGAATATATTCATCTGAATCCTCGGTTATCGGTGCTGTATTTGTTTTTGAATTAAACTTTGCTATTATTGATTCACCTGCAGTAACCTTATCTTTGATATCGCATACTATATCAAAATTATCTGGAACAGTGACATCTACCCTTGATCCGAAACAAATCATACCTATCCTTTGACCTTGGGAAATCAAATCCCCTTCATCAACATATGTGATGATCCGGCGTGCTATTAATCCTGCAATCTGGGTTACTTTGGTGTTGCCATATTCGGTTTTTATCGTTATTTCGTTGCGCTCATTTTTCTCTGAATCCTTATAAAATGCAGGTAAAAAACTACCATTTGTATAACTGGTTTTGATAATTTCTCCTTCCAGAGGTGTACGGTTTACATGGACATCATTAAAATTCATAAATATACAGATTGTACGGTTGCGAATATCTATTACCTTGCCGTCTGCAGGAGAAACCATACATTTATTGCACTTTTTTGGATGCCTTACAGGGTCTCTGAAAAACCAGATAGAAAATACTGTTACTGCAATTCCCGCGTAGGATACAACTTGCAGGTAAAAAAGGTTCAATAAATAGGCTGCTGTACCTGTAAAGATGGTAAACAGGGCTATCGGTATTATCTTTGATATTGACCCTTTTGCAAGCATTTATTGGTTTCCTACAATTTTATTCAAAATATCCTGTGCATGTTTATTTATAATCTGCCATAACCCTTCTATTAATTCCAGAAGTTCAGGCAGAATTCTAAGTACGATAAAAGCAATCACCAGCAAAACTACGCCTGCACCTGATTTAGCAATGAAATGATGGGCTATATCAAAACTGTTGGGACCAAACCATTGATATGCATAGGCAACCACAACAAAAACGTCTCTAAACAGGTTCAATCCGTATATAACAGGAACTGATACCATAAAGGCTGTAAACAATTTTTTTATCGGAGCTGTTACAGCAACAATTAAACCTGTAAACAGAGCTATACTTTCAATTGCAGTACATGCAAGTATGATTTTTACTGTATAACCGTTAAGAGTTATAAGGTTCCATGATATCATCTCGGCAGGGTATCCCAGTCCATGAAGAATCCATACTACCTGCTGTGTAACAACCGTAATTAACCATTCATTTAGAGCAGGAATTTGGGAAAACGGGAAGTAAAAAACCGACCCGAGAGCTGTTGCGATTGTAGCCATTGTAGTAACATCTGTAGAACCCGAGGTAAAGGTTGATTCACCCGGTGACATTCTGTATTCTTTTATCATTGTATAGGATAGTAGAATACAAAAGGCACCAATACCGATTGTTAATGTGACATTAAAATAGTCGTTAATTTTTATATAGTGCAGTGGCTGTAAAAACCAGTGAACAGAAAACAGCAACCATCCTGCACCACCTATCGCTTTATGTATTTTGTATTTTCCGGTGATGATTGAAGATGCAACCATCAGTGAAACTGCAATCCAGAGTATGTTTTCTATCATTATCAGGCACCAATAAATAACAGTATTTTATTTTATATACAAACTGTATAGTATTAATTTTTACCGTAGATTATAAAAAGTATCCAATATATATGATTGATGTATCAAACATCATACCTTTTCTGGTAATTATTGGAATTGAATATTGAATTGAAATTACACTACAAATAGATTTTCATATTTTCAAACTATCAGTAATTTACAAAATGGTACCAGAGACACCTAAATTAACAGTTGATGCCGTAACAATCTTAAATGGTAAGATTGTACTGGTCAAAAGAAAAAACCCGCCATATCAGGGAAAATTTGCACTGCCGGGTGGTTTTGTAGAAATAGGTGAAACCACTGAAAATGCGGTCAAGCGCGAATTAAAAGAAGAAACCGGGCTATCAGGAGAAATTGTTAAATTGCTTGGGGTGTATTCAGACCCTGACCGAGACCCTCGGGGTCATACTGTATCGGTATGTTACCTTTTAATAGGAAAAGGTGTACCTGTAGCAGATACAGATGCTAAAGATATAGAAGTTTTTGATATTACAAAGATACCAGAACTGGCGTTTGATCACAATAAAATAATAAATCAGGCAACGGAGGATATATATGGAATTCTGTCCAAAATGTAAAAGTTTAATGTTCCCAGTAGATAATTCAATGAAATGCAGGAAATGCGGTCATATAAAAGGAAGCGGAAGCAGTGATACGTTTGTTTCAAGAACTGAAAAGGAAAACCGTGAGGTGACTGTACTGGAAGGCGAGGTTGACCAGGGGCTTCCCACAACAGAAGCAAAATGTCAGGAATGTGGTCATACCGTCGCTTACTGGTGGCTGAGGCAGCTGAGGTCAGCAGATGAGTCAGAAACAAGGTTTTTCAAATGTACCAAATGTGGAGCAACATGGAGAGATTACGATTAATTTTTATAAACCTTTTTAAAGTATAATTGACTGGAGTAACGTAGGTGTCGGACAAAATAAGGAAATTTATATAACAGTTGATTTATAAAGAAATTGTAGTTTTTAAAATATCTTGATGGAGACCCAAAATGTTCAGGGCAACGATAGATGCGTATCTTTTAAGAGATTCGGTAGAAATATTGTCAGTACTTGTGGATGAAATCAGACTCAGAACTTCATCCGATGGAATATCTGTGAAGGCAGTTGACCCGGCTAATGTGGCAATGGTAACGTTTAATCTGGATTCCAGTGCATTTGATGATTTTGAAGCAGATGAAGGTGAAATCGGACTGGACCTTACAAAAATCAGCGATATTCTGGGAGTAGCAGATAAAAACGATAAAGTTTACATGGAACTTAATGAAAATTCCCAGAATATGTCGATAAACATAGGCTCGTTTTCCTATACATTGTCCTTACTGGATCCCTCTACAATACGCTCTGAACCCAAAATACCACAACTCGAGTTGCCTGCTGAAATCATTTTAAACGGAACTGACCTGCGCAGAGCTGTAAAAGCGGCTGAAAAAATCAGCGACCACATGCTTCTTGGTGTAAATGATGATGTATTCTACATGGAAGCAGAAGGCGATACGGACAAAGTAAGGCTTGACCTACCACGCGACCAGTTAATAGACTTAAAACCGGATGATGTACGGTCATTGTTTTCGCTGGATTATCTGTCGGACATTGTAAAACCAGCATCCAAATCAAATGAAGTTGTCCTTGAACTTGGTCAGGATTTCCCGATAAAAATAAACTTTGAAATTGCAAATGGTATAGGGAAAGTTGGTTATCTTCTTGCACCAAGAATTGAATCCGAATAAAATCTGTAATGCATATGGACAGCAAATCCCTTGCTTTATATCCATTTGTTACTGAAGCTTTCAGTTATGTGGAAACTCTTGGATTTTCACTTGAAAGGTTGCTGAATTCACGTGCACTGGATTCAGCACGTTTTCGTGGAAAAGAGCGTGTAATCCAGTCAATTGAAGATGGAGAGATACAAAAACCGGGACTTAGTGGTTCAGGAGAGGAAAAAATAGTTCTGGAATTACTCTCCTATCCCTTTTCCAGAATTCTTGTGTCCTGTATTAATGATTCCTATCTTATCAGACGCTATGCTCTTGCAGAAGCAGAATCCGCGTCAAAACTGCTTAAAACAGAAAACAAAGATTTTCTGGTAGAGATAGCAAACGATTTTAATGTTTCTATAACTCCTTTTGATTCTCATTTTGCAATGCATTTTACAGATTATATAAAACTTGCAAACACCATGAAAGATTTAAAATGGAAACTTGTTAACCGAAGATTAAAACAGGGATATGTCCATATTACCCACGAGGAAGTAGCCCGCCTTTTACAGGAAGCCATAAGAGACCGCATTCAGAATGCACTTCCGCTGGATGTATCCTCTGAAGCCTGTAATAACTGTAATTCTTATATTGACGAGATAAAAGAGGTTTTACAAAACCGCAAGAGTGATGTCAATATCGATGAAATGGGAGAAGTGGATACTGAATCGTTTCCGCCCTGCATATCAAATGCTATTTCAGGTGTCAGTACAGGAGCAAATCTTGGACATTCCATGAGGTTTGCGTTAACCTCGTTCCTGTTGAATGTGGGGATGAGTGTTGATGAGATAGTGGATATGTTCAATGTCTCACCCGATTTTGATGAGGAAAAAACCCGTTACCAGATAGAACATATTGCCGGTTCATCTGGTTCACCCTACACCCCCCCATCCTGTCAGACGATGAAAACCTACGGAAACTGTTATGGTGGTGATGAGTTCTGCCAAAAAATAAACCATCCACTGAATTATTACCGTAAAAAATTATATAAAAAGGCAAAAAAGGAAAAAGAAAAATCTCAACAACATGACAGTTAACGTTTGCTGTATTTTCTGCACATATCCACGAATCTATCTACGGGGAATGTTGCAGGATGAGCGTGCATATAACTGGCTATTGAGTTGTGTTCTGAAAGGCCATCTTTTCCGTCTTCTATACCTTTTCCACGTATCATTTCGTATTCCAGTTTAGCGTCTCTGGAACATTCTGTTGTAGAATAATGAAATTCATGTCCAAGAAGAGTTCCGTTGATAAATTCTCCACTGGCTTCTGCTTTTGTATGTCCGAGTGCTTTGAGTTTGTTGGTCATCCGGGTATTTGCAGGGAATACGTCAGCCATTTTATATTCAACATCATCAATTTCATAGGAACTGCAAAGATACTGCATACCACCGCATTCTCCATAGATTGGCATCCCGTCTGCGGCAAGATTTTTCAATTCACTGGTTGTTTTTGATTTTTCAAGGTCTTCTATGTAAAGTTCCGGATAACCTCCGCCCAGATATATACCATCGACATCCGGGAGTTCTCCCTGTACCGGGCTGAAGAATTCGATATCAGCACCGCACTGTCTGAATGAATCCAGCATATCCTGATAGTAGAAACAGAAAGCACCATCCATACCCACTCCTATGGTGACATCGGGTTTTTTGTTTTCAATTGTTCCTACGCTGGTCACTGGTTTTACAGGTTCTCTTGCAAGTGACATTACAGCATCAAGGTCGATGTTTTCCTCTATAAATTCTGCCAGTTCGTCCAGATTATGGTCTTCTTCTGATGCCATATGAAGCCCGAGATGCCTTGACGGTACGGAAACATTCTGGTTTTTGGGCAGTGCTCCTACAACTGGAATATCAGAAGGTAGAGCGTCCTTTATCATTTGAGCATGACGCTGACTTCCTACTTTATTAAGAACCACACCTGCAACATTAACATCCTTGTCATATTCTGAATACCCTTTAAGAATTGCACCGACACTTCTTGACATTCCATGAACGTTTACAACAAGGATTACGGGTGCGCCAATAACTTTAGCTACATGAGCGGAACTGGATATTTCAGTAGAATCCACACCGTCATATAGTCCCATGACACCTTCTATCACCGATATATCGGCATCATTTGAGGAATATTCAATGCTCCTTCTGATGTATTCTTCATCCATCATGTAGGTGTCAAGGTTTCTTGAGGGTTTCTTACAGATGGCGGTATGATGAGTGGGGTCTATATAATCAGGACCTACTTTATAGGGCTGAACCTTTAGATTTCGTTTTGAAAGGGCAGCCATTATGCCCATTGAAACAGTGGTCTTTCCTACTCCACTATGTGTTCCAGCGATAAGTACGGAATTTGTCATGGTTGCTGATTGAGTTTATTTTATATATAACAATTATCATTCACTGGTTTTTAATATTATAAATTCAATCCCTATTAGAAAATATGGAAACCATGATGTTTTCACACTCACAATGCAATAACCAGGAAGTTCTGGTGGACAGTTATGGACGCAGGGTCACCAGTTTAAGGATATCTATCACTAATCGCTGCAACCTGAACTGCATCTACTGTCATCATGAGGGAAATTCCAGTAGCAAAAAAGAGATGTCTGTAGATGACATATCTAAAATAGTTCATACTGCATCATGTTATGGGGTTAATAAAATAAAGTTCTCTGGTGGTGAACCGCTTGTCAGGGATGATTTTGAACAAATACTGCAGTCTTTGCCCCCACTTAAAGAAATTTCTGCCACCACCAACGGAGTATTACTTAAAGACCGTGCCCATGAATTAAAGGCAGCCGGTCTTGATAGAATAAACATCAGTCTCGACACTCTTGATCCTGAATGCTATCAGTTTATTACTGGCGGAAAGCAGGGTACGTTGGAACAGGTGATTGAAGGTATAAAAGCATCAGTTGATGCAGGGCTGACACCAGTCAAGCTCAATGTGATACTTCTAAAGGGTATTAATGATACAAAAATTGACGAAATGATTGAGTTCATCCGCAGTTTCGATGGTAATGTGATACTGCAATTGATTGAATTAATGGATTTTGAATTTGAAGTATATCATCAGTACCGTGTAGATATTCAGGCTATCGAAAATGAACTTGAAAGCCGTGCTGACGAGATCAGAGTTCGCAGTATGCACAGAAGGAAAAAATACATAATTGATTCTGCAGAAATTGAGCTTGTACGCCCGATAGACAATACTCAATTCTGTGCCAACTGCAATCGTTTAAGAGTAACAGCAGACGGGAAACTCAAACCCTGTCTGCTGGTGGATAACAACCTTGTTGATGTGTCAGAGGCATCATCAGAAAAGATGGATGAATTATTGAAACTTGCAGTAAGCCGCAGAGTTCCGTATTACAGGTAATAAATAAAGAATGGAGGTATAGAATGGACGTTAAAATAACAGTTGATGGAGAAGAAATACCACTCAATGAATTCGTGGAACAAATCATCGGTAACATGGTTGTTGGCGGTGTAGAATCATTGAAAGGCGTGGATGAAAACTGGAACAATATATCGATAAATATTGAAAAAGATTGATTTAATTTAGATAAGATGTTCAATTTCAGAAGGATGTACAGGTGATGTAGAATCCAGTGATATGGGTGTTACAGAAATGTGCCCGTTATGTACAACAGCATGTACATCTGACCCTTCTTTATCATCATTAATATGGTCTCCCGCTATCCAGTAATAGGCTCTGCCGCGCGGGTCGTATCGCTCTTCTATTGACATAGTGAAAAATTTACGGGCAAGCTGTGTGATTTCAATCTCTGTATCATCTTCTGCCATATGTGGAATATTTACATTCAACAGGTCTACATTATCCGGAAGACCGTGATGGATTACTTTTTTCGCTATTCTGTTGATGATGTTTTTCCCAACTTCAAAATCATGCTGGTAATCCCTTAAATCATCAAATTTTAGTCCTTCATCAGTTACCTGTATGGATGCCGCGATTGCAGGTATACCATAACTTGCACCTTCAAGAGCAGCACCTATAGTACCGGAAGTTGTTACAGTATCTGTACTGATATTTTCACCAATATTAAAACCTGAAAGCAAAAGGTCTGGTTTTTCATCCATGAGTTTAAAAATCCCAAGAATTACTGAATCAGTTGGAGTCCCTCCGATAGAATACGCTTTGACACCATCTATATTGGCTTTTGTAATCCTTAAAGGTTCAAAAAGAGATATTGAACGTCCTACACCGCTTTGCTGTACTGCAGGTGCTGCAATGGTGACATCTCCGAGGTCTTTTATACTGTTGTATGCAGCACTGATACCCGCCGAATATACTCCATCATCATTAGTAAGAAGAATTTTGTTAGACATTGGTTATCCACATTGTTTACTAATGTTTTATAGTTAATGGGATTTCAAAGGGAAAAAGTTTAAATCTCTTTCTAATTTGCATTATCAAAGTAGGGTCAACTACTAACCGCTAAACCGGTTAGCTTGTCCTTCCATCTCTTAACTTCGACTACTAGCAGAAGCTAAGCGGAGGACATTAGGAAGGCTGACAGCTCCCATATTGCGTTGTTCTATCGGGATTCAGTTTAACTTTCAGAGTTAGAAGCATGTTATCCCAAAATATGTTATACACATATAAACTAAAACAGGAAGCCACTTGGTCTTTAGCCAAGTGGTAGTTCACAGCTACTATGCATCACTGTCTGCACCGCATCGTTTGTGCTCGACACCAGGCAGTATTTGATGGAACCTGATGATACACAAACAACTGATTAAACAATGTCTTACATCAGGCAACTTGCTTAAAGCAATTGTACACTGAAAGCATTGCTACATCTATAATACTGTATATACAATACTAAAATAAAAAAAAATATTGATTCAAAAAGCAATAACCAACGGGGTTGTTTCATCATTCTTTAAACTTCGTTTAAAGATATTGGTAAATTTTCAATTTACCAAGTTTAAGTTTAACTCTAAATTTTTTAATTTAGAGTGTTTTGATTTAAAGAAAACGGTTAGAAACCGTTGGCTTTCACGTACCCCTGTTGCCCCACTTTCGTAATCAATTTGTTCAGTCTATCCTAATTTAGATTATAATCCTAACCTTTACACCATTACGACTAAATATTTAAATAGTTATATGGTTATTCGAGTGAAAATTTTATAATAACAGCAGTTTAAAAGTATCGGAATGCAACCATGCTGGACATAAAATACCTATTTAAAGATTTAATCAGGACAAGAAAGATTCAAAACTTTATAAACAACCGATTAAAAGATGAATCCATCCTCTTTCTACCGAAAAACAATATAAAATATATCTGTACAAACGATGCAGTATTTGAGAACAGCCCTCTGCTTTACACCCTTATGCAGGTAGAAAGTGACTACATCTTTGATGATTTGAATCCTGATGATATTGTTCTGGATATAGGTGCAGGCATCGGTGCGTTTTCTCTTAAAGTTCACCAGAAAGTAGACCACATATACGCGGTAGAACCTTTATGGAAAAATGAATTGTCCAAAAACTGTGAATTATCAGGTGCTGACAATGTGACTATTCTGCCCTATGCATTAAGCAGTGATGATCTATCCATAGAATATGAGGATAGGAAAGCAAATGTAGAGGGTAAAACCCTTTCAGAGCTTAAAGAACTATGCGGCGGACATGTAGATTTTTTGAAAATGGATTGTGAAGGGGGAGAATGGAGTATAAAACCTCGCGAGCTTAAAGGTATCAGGAGAATTGAAGCCGAGGTTCACAGTTTTAATGGTGAAAATATGAATGATTTTGTAAAAATGCTGGAATCAAATGATTTTATTGTCAGAAAGAAAAAAAATGCCTGTAATAATATGCTAATTCATGCATGGAAACTTTAACTTTAGTCTTCATATCTTTCAGAATGTTTATTCCTTTCTGTTTTGTCCTTTTTCAGGCAGAAATACCATTCAGGACAGTATGACCCTTCTTCTTTAATTCTTTCTATTGCACTTTCATAGGTTTTTGGAGGATTTATAATAAGGTCATCTCCGGGATACCAGCCCTCTGGTGTTTGAACATTTTCTTCATCGCTTTTTTGCATGGCCAATATTAAACGTTTGATTTCATCAAGATTTCGTCCATTGGATAAAGGATAATAAATGGTTGCTCTAATAATTGCATGAGGATCGATTATAAAAACAGCTCTTACAGTGTGTGTACTGAAGGAATCTTTTGATTTACTTTTCCCAGTAGTACGTAATTGCTCCATTACTTCTTCCTGTGACCACTTAGCTTTTGGATGAATCATTCCGTATTTTTGGGCAACTTTCATGTTGAGGTCGTCTATAATCGGAAAAGTAATGTCTATATTTCCATACCCCTTGTATTTAATATTGTCTCTTATGGATTTGAGCCATGTAATATGGGAATAAATACTATCAATGGATAAACCCAGTAGTTCAGTGTTTAATTCCTTGAATTCTTCCTGCATATGTGCAAATTTTAGGAACTCGGTTGTACACACAGGTGTAAAATCACCGGGATGGCTAAAAAATATAACCCATTTACCTTTATAATCATTTGGAAAATTAATTTCTCCAACAGTGGAATCTGCTTTGAATGCTGGTGCATTATCCCCTATCAGCGGCATGGAATGATAGTTCGATTCTTCCTGAGTATTTTCATTTTCTTTCATATATTATTCACCGACATCAGTTTAGAGTATCAATAATCTGTTTTTTTATGTAGGGAAAATAACCGTTAAATTTGAAATAAATCACTTACTGGTTTCTATTAACACCCCTTTCATATCAATAAAGTGGTTTTTTCATGTATATTTTACGATTGGTTAAACGGGTCAGTTGTAACTAAAAATTTGAAAAATTGAGGTAGGAATAGAAAAATTATGTTTATTTTCGTAGATGTTTTTTTAATTTATACAGCCCGATTGCATATATACCCATGGAAAATATTCCTATAGAAAAAATCCCAAAAGAAAACACACCTATTGAAAATACTCCTACAGCAAATAATCCGGCAGAGAATATTCCAGCAGAAAATATACCTGTACTAAAATTACCTGCTGATAAATAACCTATTGAAAATTCACCTGCTGAAACCAGTGGCAGCCCGAATATATTTTCCATACCTGCAATATATAGTCCCAATACAACAATTAGCAGTACAGCTAATACTATAACAATTACATTTTCGGAATTAAACCCCTTCATAAAAACAAATAATTCCATACTGAGTATATTAATTTTGTGTGTATAATTAATATAAATTCAGGGTGAATAATTTTGTCAATTAATATTTAAGCATATTATTTTTAAAATTGTTTAGTTTTTAGGTGGTCAATACATGAGGGATAATTATATATATAAAAACTAAAAATAGTTTAGATTAAGAGCGGGTTAGACTAATTTTTTACTATACCCCCACTCCTCAACCCGCTCTCATATGATTCTAACAAAGGTTTGATATATCCTAATGCAAACTGGATACCATGAACTATCCATCCAGACAGTTACCTGAACTTGTAACGGGTGTTAGAAACCAAGCTACTCTAAAAGCATGCAGTAAATATACTGATGCTGTCTATTTTTCACTGGACAGGTTCAATTTAAGAGCAAGAGCAAGGGATATAACTTCCGATAATCTGGGTTCTTTTGTAAAGCAAGCTAAAAGTTATGGATTAAAATGTTACCTGACTTTGAATTCTGTGATATATCCAGAGGATTTGCAGGAACTGGACAAGGTTTTGGATGATGTATCCAAAGTTAATATAGATGCAGTGATTGCATGGGATCCTGCGGTTATTAAAAAAGCGGTAGATAAAGGACTTGATATACATATATCCACTCAGGCTAATGTATCCAACTGGGCAACTGCCGAATTCTATAAAACACTGGGTGCAAGCAGGGTGATACTTTCCCGTGAGCTGACATTGGAACAAATAAAAGATATTCGGAAAAACACCGATATAGAGCTTGAAGTTTTTGTACATGGAGCAATGTGTCAGGCGGTATCAGGTCGGTGTTATCTTTCTGCCTATATCGTTGGGAAATCAGCCAATTGTGGAGAATGTTCCCAACCATGCCGGTGGCAGTGGACACTACATGGTGAAAATGGGGAACAGATTGAACTTGAGGGTAAATATCTACTGAGTACAAAAGACCTGTGTATGATAGAGCATATACCAGAACTTGTGAACTCTGGTGTAGATGCTTTCAAGGTGGAAGGGAGATTAAGAAACACCAGTTATATAAATACAGTCTCAAAATGCTACCGAGAGGCGCTGGATAATTACTTAAACGGAACATACACAAACCAGAAAGCCCAATTTTGGAAAACAAAACTGATACAGGAATACAATCGGGGATTTTCTACAGGATTTTACTTTGGAACTCCGGGACCTGAAGGATTGAACCCTGATTCTGATATGAACATATCATCTGTAAAGAGAGAAGCGGTTGGGATTATTACAAATTATTACCCGAAACAGAGTGCTGCAAGTGTAGATTTGCGGGAACAGGGACTCCAGGTTGGGGATGATATTGTTATAGAAGGTGCTACTACATACATTGAACAGAAAGTTGAATCCCTTGTCACAAACCGCAAACACCTATCAACCGCTGAAAAAGGACAGCTCGTGGGCATGAGTGTCAGGGATAAAGTCCGCAAAAATGACCGGGTGTACAAAATTGAAAATACAATCAAATAACATTAAAATTCAGCAGTATAGCCAGTATAATTAATACGACCCCTGTAATAAGCCTTATTTCTGAGCGCCTTTTTTCCCTGAATTCTGTCACTGTATCCGGATTTAGACCAAATGCAAGCAAACCCCCGAGTATAAAAACGGGAAATACAACCCCGAAATTATAGACTGCAAGATATAACGTTCCTTCCACAACTTCAACCCTTGTCATCATCATATCCAGTATGGATAAATAGACTGCACCGACACAGGGTGCTTTGACAAGTGAAAACAACCCGCCAGCAAAAAGTGAGAGCATCAGAATGTTTTTACCCTTTATATTACCCATAAACGATATCAATGATTTTGGGGTTTTGAACGTGGATTTATCACGGGTTTTCATATAATAGGCATCATAGATATGCCACGCTCCAAGCCCACCTATCAGTGTTACCATGAACAAAGTAATAGTTTCATGTATTTCAGGCATGGAATTGATGGTTTTTAATATCCCCATTCCTACAACCGTGTATGTGATAAATATACCTGCACAAAAACCCGCTACAATTGTTAGCATATCCCGACGATTCCCTTCAGATGTAAGCGTAACAGATGCCATAAAAGCCATTACTGCAAGCAGACATGGATTAAATCCTGCAAGTATACCTGCAATAAGGACCATTACAGGAGAGATTTTTAAGGGTGGTTTGGTTATTGTTGAATTGTTATCAGTGTCATCTGATGTTTGTAAAGGTGGAGCGTTTTTAATAGATTCTATCAATAACTCTTTGAATAGTGTTATATTACCCTTATAATCCTGATAAGTTATTTTTGTACTCTCATTGATAACCAGTACAGGTACAGTATAAACACCATATTCTTTCATCTGGTTGTAGGATGTTGAAATTTCATAACTGGAATAATTGATATTTTCTGAATTGTCAACAACATTTTCAATTACAGGTGCTATTTTCTGGCATTTGGAGCAACCATTTTCATAAAAATATTCAACTCTGGTATCATCTTGGGCTGATACAGTAGGAACTAAAAAAAGCAGGATAATAAGTATTACAAATGTAATCAATGGTGTTTTAGTGACAGCTTGTTGTAGCGCAGGTCTTTTTGTCATAATTTTGCTCTGAAACTGTCTTTGTGGATATTTCCAGCAGTTCACCGGTATCTGCCGATACATACCCCTCTACAACATAAAGGTCATCAATACCAGAACATGCACAGGTTCTCTCCATGGCTTCAACTTTCCAGACATTTGTTTCGTTCTGGACAGGTGTACCATCCAAGTTGTAAACTGTCCCTCTCTCGAGTTTGGCTGTAACTACTCTCCAGTCAGGGTTATCAAAATTTTTTGTCAGATAATCTGAAGCACTTGTATTGTTGGTTACTACGCTTATAGCATGTGATGCATTGATATTTAGGCTTAATTCAGGATTCCTGCTTTCTGGTTCATTATTAAGGAAAGCACTGCCTACAGCTATCAGACCAATGACGATAACAATTGCAATAACAGCAATTATTTTAATTTGTTTCATTTCCCACTTCCCCCATTTATCGTGATGTATTTTAGTGCGGGAGGTGCGATTCGAACGCACGTACTCCTTCGAGACTGGACCCTAAATCCAGCGCCTTTGACCTGGCTCGGCAACTCCCGCGCCTGAGGATATACATACAATGTATCCCTACATATTAACGTTACGGATTATTTTACTTTTGGTTTGCTAACCTAAACACTGCCAAGGATTTTTCCCGTTCTGTTTTGTGGTTAATTATCGGTTCAGGGTAACCCGGTATAAATGTATTTTTATTTTCCAGATTATGAATACTTTTGCAGGATACATTTCTTAGTTCTTCTATCCATTTTTTAATATAAATACATTCAGAATCGAATTTTTTCTGCTGAGACCACGGATTAAATATTCTGAAAAAAGGCTGTGCATCGGGTCCTGTGGATGCAGACCACTGCCAGTTTCCAATATTGACCGATTTATCATAATCCACAAGTTTTCTGGCAAAGTATTGTTCTCCCCATTTCCAGTCTATATGCAAATCTTTTACAAGGAATGATGCAGTTATCATTCTTACTCTGTTATGCATGTATCCTGTATAATTCATTTCTCTGATACCCGCATCTACTATCGGAAATCCAGTTTCTCCTGCACACCATTTTTTGAATTTATCTGAATCGTTATCCCATTCTATGGAATCGAATTTTTTCTTGAATGACTGTTTGAATATATATGGATAATGATGCGCAAGGTAGGTATAAAAATCCCTCCAATATAACTGTGTAATCAGAGGATGGGATATACCAAGCTTATCGATTACCGTGTAATAGAACTCTCTGATGGATATAGTACCAAACTTGTTATGTGCTGACAACCCAGTAGTTGCATCCAGGAAAGGATAATCTCTTTCATTCTCATAATTTTTAAATTCATCCAGGTTTTCAAGTATCTTTAAAGCGTTAGACCGTCCACCTTTTACATATAATGGTTTGTTTCTTTTAGCTTTTAAGAAATGGTCTGTATCATTTAATTCATTTTCAATTTTGCCGGTGTAGAAGTTTTGTTTGCTGGACATTTCAGGTAAATTGACATCAAATTTAGATGCTTTTTTGAAAAAAGGTGTAAACACTGTATAAGGTGTTCCTTTTTGAGTCTTGATTTTGTCAGGATTATTCAAAAGTAGGTCGTTGCATGAGATAAAATCTACGTTGTACATTTCACATGCTTTTTTGAAAGCTTCATCTCTTTTTTTGCTAAATGGTGTATAATCCCTGTTTACAAAAACTGCATCTATCAAATTTTTATTTATAAGGTTGGTTACAACATTTTCCGCGATACCGTGAAAAAGATAGAGTTTGGCACCTTTGTCATTCAGCTGATGTTTTAGATCCTCTAATGATTCTATAAGAAACTGGAAAGAGTTTGGATTGAAATTATCATTTTTTTCTATAAGCCTTGGGTCAAAAATAAAACACGGAATAACATATTCTGAATTTTCAAGAGCATAATCAAGTCCTGTATTATCATCGACTCTTAAATCTCTTCTGAAAATAAAAATCGACCTTTTATAACTGTTCATAATTGAAGATAACGGGTTTCGATTTAAATATATTCTTGTAAAGACTTTATCCACTCAGTTGTTTTTCAGTGTCGGATTTGAGTTTTTGAATTTTGGGATTATCAGGTTCAAGTTTTAGCGCTTTATTAAATTCATCAAGGGCTGCTTGATATTTTCCGAGATTGACAAGATTGATACCCTTTAATTTTCTAAGATTTGCAGTGTTATAACCCATTTCCAGAACTTTATTAATACATTCTGAGGATTGTTCATACATTCTTAAATGGAAACAGGCTTTCGCCTTATCATAGAGGGCATTGGCGTTATCTGGTTCGAGTTGTAAAGCATTGTCAAAGCATTCACACGCATTTTTGTGTTTTTTCTCTTTTCCAAAAACCCTACCTTTTTTAATCCATTCATCCGCAGAGATTAATTTACTGTTGCCGAATTTATCCAGAGGTTTTGTTCCAGATTTTGATTTTTTGGGTGGAGTGTATCTGGGTTTTGCAAGCATTTCACGCAGAATCATTATAGCTGCATGTTTATCAAGAGGACTGTTATTGTTGCCACATTTTGGAGACTGTATACAGCTTGGACATCCATCGTTGCAGGGACAATTTTCGATAGCATTTAAGGTGACATCCAGCATCTCAATGAGCTTATGGTATCCGTTTTCGGCATAACCTACTCCTCCATTATGCCCGTCATAAATGAATATACCACTTTTATCTCCGATATCAGAATGGTTGGATTTTGAAAGACCTCCGACATCATTCCTGTCCGCCAGAAGATGAATAGGATACATTGCAATCATACCGTGCTCTACAGCATGAATACCCCCGTCAAAATCAAGGTCGCAATTGTTTACAAGTTCTTTAAACCTTTCAGGCAATTCCATCCATAAAGATTCGGTTTCAAGGGTTGTCCTTGGCATGTCAAGTGAATATTCGCCCAGTTCTTCTTCACTAAACTGCTGGAACTTTTTGTAACCCGTTACCTGTTCTTCTACTTCAACACTGCCGTATCCGATTGTTATATCATTTGAGGTATTAAGAGAGCTGTTTTCATAAATTTCCTTTACAGATATTTCTGAATCAATTAATGGTTTGGTATAGTAGTCAGCCCGGGTCTCCTGAACATAAATTTCACCTTTCTCGTGATTCATTTCAGTGACAATATATGGAATTCCTTGGCTCAGATATATTGACCCTTCAAAACCTTCCCTGAATGCCTGAGAACTTTCCATATCTTTTTCAAGGGTTTTTCTTTTATTACCACTTACCAGTACTATAGTATATCCATGCTTGCTTATATTGCGGATGGAAACATCCATATGAGGCTGGGGAATCAGTGATGATTTAGGTTCTTTTTCTGTAACCATTTTCTGGTTATCAAGTGACTGCACAATACTGTGGAATTTAGGTCCAAAATACATTTCGTCTTTTTCTCTTAGTGGTATTTCCTTGGCAGCACAGAGGATATGACCTTCCTGTATATACGGATTTGATACATTAATAACAGCTTTTTCGATGTTTTTCCTGAAAAACTTATCAGGATTCCTCATATAATACTGATCAAGGGCATCAGGTCCTGCTACCATGAAAACCGCACTTTCATTATCTCCACGACCGGCTCTTCCTGCCTGCTGTTTAGTATTCATCACTGTCCCGGGATAACCGTCAAGAACACATACATCAAGACCTCCGATGTCAATACCAAGTTCAAGCGCATTGGTTGAGATTACGCCTCTAAGTGTACCCTCAGACAATTGTTTTTCTATATTTTCTCTGTCATCTTTGTGATATCCACCTCTGTATGAGCATACTTTTTCAGAAGAATCGCGGGTTTCAAGTTCTTTTTTAGCAGATAACGCCATTCTTTCAGCTTTTTGTCTTGACCTTGTAAAAATTATAGATTGATAACCGTCCTGTACAAATGTTGAAAAAAGTCTTACAGATTCATAGAAACTGGCTTTCCTGACATTGAAACCTTTCTTATTTATAAAAAGAGGAGGGTTCCAGAAAACAAATTTCTGCGGACCGTTACTTGATCCATCACTATCAATAACGGTGACATCTTTTCCGGTAAGACAGTGTGCATGTTCTTCTGGATTACCAATTGTTGCTGTACAGCAGATGTATTGTGGATTTGAACCGTAATAGTTGCATACACGCTCAAGTCTTCTGAGAAGGTTTGCCATATTACTGCCAAGAACTCCCCTGTAATAGTGGCTCTCATCAAGAATGATGTATTTCAGGTTGGAAAGAACCCTAAACCATTGATGCTTCCATTGAAGCAGGCTCATATGAAGCATTTCAGGGTTTGTGAAAATGATACGCGAGTTATTTTTTGCAGATTTTTTCTCTTCATCAGGTATTGAACCTATGAACCTGTTTATATCTATATCAAGTCCAGTTTCATCCCTGAAATTCTGGAACTTTTTAACCTGGTCATTAACAAGAGCATTCAAAGGTGAGACATATATTACAGTCGCATCATTGTTATCCGTAAGGTGTTCAAAAACAGGTATAAGATAAGAAAGCGTTTTCCCACTTGCGGTTCCTGTCGAAAGTACAATGTTTTTTCCATTCCTTATATTCTCAATCGCTTCCACTTGATGTTTATACAGGTTATTTATCCCTGCTTTATCCAGTCCATAATTTATCAGTGGTTTCAGTTCAATGGTTTTATACTCTGGATTTTTTGCAGGTATATCTTCAATATGTACTATCTGGTTCTGATATCCTCTGGATGACCTGATTTTATTAATCTGCTGTTTTACGCTCATTTCAAGAAACCACTCTTAATTTTCAGTGTTCATTGTATTAAATCATCGGTTGAGTCATGATAATAAAAAATAAACAATATTTTATTTGATAAAAAATTATCATAGATTCCATGTTTGGAAAAACGAAAAGGTATCTTACAACGTCATTGTAATTGATAAACTTAGTAACATTAGATAACTAATTTTATTATCAGTTACATTCGTGAGATATACTCACCGGGTGTAACGCTACACCCTCTATCCCATCTAAATCAGGGATTGCTTTCTTCATAATATTATAGGCACCATTTACATCGGCATTGATTATAGTGCCGTTAGATGATCGGAAAAGCCCTCTTTTAATTCTTTTACCAATATAAGAAGTCCTTCTCTCAACTGGTTCTCCATCGAGGAACGAACACTTCGATGTATAGGATTCTTCTTGCTCAATCACTTTCAATCCAACATCTTCGGCTTTGTATTTTAGTTGTTCAGGAAGTCTATGAAATGGAATCTGTGTAAACTTTTGGTTATTGCGCTTACCCATATACACTTCTTGTTTCCACCCTTCGTTATATCCAATGACTAGTGTGCCGATGTTGTGTTTGACACAAAAATCAACAATCCTTTTACTTGCTTTATGGAAGAAGTCATTGATTTTCATTTTATATTTATGGTATAGTTTTTTCAGTTTTTTGCTGTTTTTGATGCCTAATTTATCATAAATGGATTTTAGTTTTCCAGATTTTTTGTTGTAGAACTGGTTTATTGATTTTGCGACTCCGCCCTTAATAACAATCGGTTTTTCACCGATGTTATTCACCATAGTGACGATATTATTAATTCCCAGGTCGATACTGGCGATGTTTTCTTCGTTTGGATCTGGTGTTTCTAAATCCTTCTCGTAAACAATTTCACACTTATAACCAACTCCCATAGGAATAATTCGAACTTGATTTAGTTTAGTGTCATCTGTAAGACGAGTTTCTACTTGCAGGTTCGTTTTCTTCGGTAACTTGAGGACTCCGTTTTTTATCTTACACTGTTGGTTTGTGAAAGTGAGAATATTTTCGCCATTTTTCTTTTTATATTTTGGTGGGTTGGGTTTTGAATAGTAATTTTCTGGGTTCTTTTCCCAGTCTTTAATTGATTGGAAGAAAGATTTCCAGTTTTTATCCATCAGTTTTAGTGTCTGTTGTGCTGTTTGTGTGGGTAAAACAGAATAATTTTCAGTACCTTTTAACTGTTTATTTAGTTCTTCGTATCTTACCCAATCACCATCATCATTTAGAGATTGTTTAACTATGAAGTTTGCCTGGTTGTATAAGTTCTTGGAAATATGACACAACCAGCTAAGGTTTTTATCATAATTTAGATATATCGTTTCGGTTCTTTTTACCATAACAATCTCCATGATGAATATAATTGATTAACTGATTATATTTTCTGTTATCAATTCTTATATATTTTACTTATAAAGTATACTATATAAAAACTCTTGATTTTGACAGGTTATATTCAGAATACAGGGAAATGTTACGTCGAGAACTTGTACAGGTTTAAAGCCCTTAACATAAAGCGTATACATGATAAATTTAAAGATACTGATAACGTTATAATTCCAGATGCACATCTGGATACTTCTGGCAGGGATGTATACGTTATTGCGTTTGTGATTTAATAGTTGTATATCGCAGGTAATTTAACATGAACATCTGTACCTGCATTTTCCTCACTATCCACCCAGATGTATCCGTTATGGGTTTCAATTATTTTGTTACACAGATACATCCCGAGACCTGTTCCTTCATATTTGCGGGTCATGGAACCATCGATTTGATAGAACAGTTTGAAAATATCAGGAATGGATTCTTTTTTGATTCCTATACCGTTATCTTTTACAATTATATGAACAAAATTGTCCATACTTTTATCAGCATCATTAAAAGCATGTATCTGTATTTTACCACCTGAAGAGGTGAATTTGCGGGCATTATCCATAAGGTGAACCAGAACCTGCCTCAGATAATCTTTATCTCCGTTAACATATGGAAGATTTTCATCTACGTATTTTTCAATCGAAATCTCCTTTTCTTTAATCTGCAGGCTGAGGTTTGAAACTACTCCATCAATTAGGGTTTCTACATCAACAGGTTCGAATTTATACTGAATTTTTTCTGTCTGTAACTTGTTTACATAAAGCAATGATTCTATGAGCCACCTGAGTCTATCACAGCTTTTTACAATACTATCCATCCCTTCTTTTTGCTTTTCATTAAGGGTTCCAAGTTTTTCGTTGTATATTAATTCGCTGAAACCTTTAATGGACGTGATAGGAGTTCTCAATTCATGACTCAGGTTAGATATGAACTCATCTTTCATTTTATCCAGTTCTCTGAGCTCTTCGTTTGTTTTTGAAAGTTTTTCAGAATAAATTCTTAATGTTTCTTCCGATTGTTTGCGTTCTGTGATATCCAGAAGTGTAGCTATAGCGATTTTTCTTTCAGGTATTGAATTTACCGCCATACTGATATATTTCTGGTTGTTGTTTCTGTCTATAAACCTGAATTCGTATTTTCTGGGTACTGACGTGGAATTGGCTAACAGTTTGTAGTAATTTTCCCTGAGATACGGCAAATCTTCTTCAACTATAAAATCAGTCCAGTTTTTCCTTTTTTCAATTTCTTCTTTGGAGTATCCAGATAATTTTTCAAATTCCCTGTTAACGAGCAAAAACGTTGAATTTTCGTCTGCAATTGCAGTAGCTGACCCTGTTGTTTCAAAAATAGTTCTGTAACGTTTCTCACTTTCCTTTAACGCGATTTCAGTTTTCTTGCGTTCTGTAACGTTTCGGGTGCCGAAAATTGCCTTGACATCATTTTCGTCCTCATCATAGACAACATTGCCGACGGTTTCCAGCCACAGATAGTAACCATCAGCGTGCTGGTACCGATGTTCTACAGTTGCAGATTTCTGGTTGTTGATACATTTGTAAAAAAGATGCTTCAACTTGTTTCGGTCTTCTGGGTGAACAAAATCAAATACATTTTTACCGACAAGGTAATGCGGTTTGTACCCAAGAATATATTCATGTGACGGGCTTACATATTCAAACACTCCTTTTTCATCTGTCTGGCTGACAAGATCAAGCATGTTGTTGGTAATCCTTCGGTATAATTTTTCATTTTCCTTTAATGCTTTTTCAATCTTCTTTCTTTCTGTGATATCCCTTGCAATGCTTAATATAGCGGGTTTACCTTCATACTCTACCAGACTGGAGTTTATAGCTACCGGTATTTTTTTACCGGTTTTTGTTACATGTGACGCTTCAAACGCAAAATAACCATCATCAAGGATGCTATTAATTCGGTTTTTAATTTTTATTTTGCTTGTCTCATCATCAATACCTTTGGGTCCCATAGCAAGCAATTCTTCTCTGGAATATCCAAGTCTTTGAACTGCGACATCATTTACATCCAGAAAATTACCTTCAAGGTCATGAACAAAAGCAGCATCATTCATTCCATTGAAAATATCCTGATACTGTTTTAAAGACTGCTGAACTTTGTTATAAGCTTTAATTTTTTCATCTTCAATTTCCAGATTGTACAAAGCATACGACAGGTCATTTGTAAGTTCATCAAACAAATCCAGTTCATCATTATCTTTCCCGTATTCAGACGGAACGGTGACAGAAAGTATTCCATAAGTTCTGTTATTGTATTCCAGTTTTCTGGTCAGGTTGTTACCTTTATGCACATCAGGAAGCGGACAATTGACACAGGCAGAAACAGGATTTTTTACCACTATTGTATCGGATTGATTCAATGCTTTTTGCACACAATCAATTAATCCACCGTCTTTAAGCTTATCTTTTATATAAGCAAACTCAGCTCCCATGCCAGCCTGTACAATATTGTTGAATCCACCTCCACCGTTTTCATCCATCAGTGCTATCCATGCATTGTGATAACCCCGGGTTTCAACAAGTAATTCGCAGGATTTTTGTATTAATTGGAAGCGGTCATTTTCATGGGTTATGAGCTGGTTTACGTTTCTTATTGCTCTTAATACCTGATTCAGATAATCTTGCTTCTCCTCTGCCAGTTTTCGTTCTGTAATATCTATACCCGAACTGAGAGTACCTGTAATGTTTCCGTTTTGATCCTTTAGAACAGTATTATGCCATGATATAATTCTCTCTTCACCTGTACCGGTCAAAATCGGATTTTCAAAGCGCTGTGCTGTCTGAATACCTTCATTTAACAATTTTCCTGAAACAGATTTTATGTCATTTTTATATCGTTCAGGAATAATATCAAAAATATTGCTTCCTACAATTTTGTCTTTGTTATAACCAAGGATTTCACAACCCTTGTTGTTGACAAGGGTTATGTTTTGGTTGCAGTCAAGTGCCAGTATAATAGTTCCAGAAACATCAAGGTATTTTTTCATCAGGTCTTTTTCCTGTTTGAGTTGTTCAGTCCTTTCTTCTATACGTTTTTCCAGTTCTATGTGAGACTTTTCAAGCTCTTTTTCCATCTCTTTTTCAGTAGTAATATCCCGGAGGTGTTCTATAATCTGTGTTAATTCACCGTTTTCATCCTGAACCGGATAGGCTCGTACATCAAGCCACACTCCCATACTTTCGATATATTTTTGAACCTGTGACGGTTGTTTTGTTTTGTAAACGTTTTTGGTTGCACAAATATCACATGGTGACTGCCTTCCAATAATCTCAAAACATTTTTTGCCCTTTACCTCTTCAGGTGAAACGTTCAGGAACTTATATCCTGCTTTATTATAACAGATAATTTCATGGTCTGTATTCTGGATTCCAATGACGTCAGGTATTGCATCAAAAATAGTATCAAAAGGAATGAATGATTCAGAATCAGGAGATTTGGGTTGTTTTACCTGATTACGCAACGTTTCCAGTTCCCGGATTAGCTGTTTTTTGGTCTTGTTTTCATCCTGCATATTATATACCATTATATCAAGAGGTTTTGAGTTAAAAAGTAATTGTCAGTGTTAACCACCACTGTACTTTACAAGTTGCAACTTAATTTACTAAACATTGTAATTATAAATAATGATTTATATTAATATTTATGCTTTTTTTAAAGTTACCCAGAACACACTGCCTCGACCTTCAGGATTATCATCTACTCCTACTTCACCATCATGCAGTTCAATTATTTGTTTAACAATGGCAAGGCCCAAACCACTTCCTTTAACACTGTCTTTTTCAAGCCGCTGGAAACGTGTAAATATTGTTTCTTTATCTTCATCAGGAATTCCTTCACCAAAATCTGTGAAACTAACCTTCCAGAATTTCCCAATATCGTCAATATCAATAATAACCCTGCTGTTTTCAGGACTGTATTTTACTGCATTGGATAACAAATTTGCAAACACCTGTTCCATAACAGGATTAATTATTGCTGGATATTCACCTTCAGCCAAAAATTCAATATCGATGTTTTTATCCTTAGCCTGCTGTTCAAAATCAGAGACTACACTTTTCAAGATTGCTGAAATATCCTGCTTTTCAAATTCCAAATCCTCCATTGCATCCAGCTTTGCAAAATAAGATGCATTCTGAATTAATTCAATGAGTTTTTCATTGCTCGCCTTGATTTTGTTCAAAACATCGAGTTTATAATCATCATTTTCCATACTGATTAACAACTGGGTGAAACCCTTGACGACACCAGCTGGATTGAGAAGATCATGCCGCAGTATGTCTGTAAACATATCCTTCAATTTGTTTGAATGTTCAAGTTTGTCCGCATATTCCTGCAATTTTTCTTCTGCATTTTTCCTGCCTGTTATATCTCTGGCAACCAGAAGTATGGCAGGTTTGCCCTGGTACTGTATAAATCTTGAATTAACCTCTACAGAGATTGTAGAACCATCGTTTTTTATATATTTAGTTTCAAAAACCGCACGTCCATGCCTGTACAAGTCATTTTCAAATGCGTTAAGATTTCCTACCTGTTCCAGTGCATCGATATCCTTGTAACCCATTTTCAGGATATCGGCTTTGCTGTAACCAAGAAATTCGCAGGCTGTCAGATTGACATCCAGAAAATTTCCGTCTAAATCCTGCACAAGGACCGCGTCTATCAAATCTTCAAACAAAGTTCTGTACCTGATTTCTGACTCTTCAATACGTTTTTTTGATTTTTCGTGTTCGGTTATATCTTCTCCAGAACAGATGACATAATCCACGTCACCATTGTAATCAAATTCAGGAGTTAATGTAATAGATAAATTACGAAGCTCTCCGTTTTTATTTATAAGCTTTTCAGTCGTCTGCAAACGGGATTTGTTCTCAAAAACATAATCACTTAGACCTTTAATTAAATATGCTGTCTGTTTTAAATGAACGTCATAAATATCGTTGTATTCCAAATCTTCTTTTCTAAAACCGAAGAAGTTTGCATGCGGTTTGTTTACCAGCCCATATGTTCTCCTGTCTGCAAAGTACCAGATGTGGGTATCAATATTGTCAATAACTTTTTCCATTTTTCTGGTTTTATCGTCCTGTTCATCGGTTTTTCCGGTCAAATCCGTGATTGTACCGATACAGCCTACTATTTTCCCATCTTCTGATGTATCAGGTGTGAAATAAGCTCTGATTTTGAGGTTTTTTCCTGTAAGAACTGTTTTATACTCGCCTTCATAAAACTGTGTATATCCATCCAGAGCATTCCTGATACAGTTTTTAATCTCACTGTTTACAGGTAAATTGAAGATATTAAGGCCTATGATTTTTTCCTTTGAAGATTTTGTAATATCTATAAGGTATTTATTACACTGGATTATCTCACCGTTACTGTCAGTTGAAAAAACTCCCAGCGGCAGGTTTTCTATCAAACTTCTGTGTCTTTTTTCGGATTGTTCAAGCGCATTATCTGCAATTTTTTTCCCGAGTTCTGTTCCAATAACATCAGATACCATCTGTAAAATATTGAGATTATCAATCCTGTAATCCGTTGTAATATTATCCAGACCTATAAAACCCGAAAGTTCATCATTTATGTGCAGAGGTATAATGATGAAAGATCTGACGTCTCCCTTACCCAGTAGATTCTTTTCTTTCAAAGCTTCATCAGGAAGTGTAGCAACGTCATTAACATGGATAACTTCATCTTTTTTCAACTCATTCATAAGCCACGGAAAAACATCAGTGGACAGGTTCTGCAATTTCTCTTTCCAGGGTTCAATACCGGTATAACACCACTCATGGGTGTTATCCATGGTTTTTTTATTATTTTTAAAAAGAAAAACATAACTTCGTGTAGAACTGAACAATACCCCGAGTTTACCAAGTGAATCCTTTATTTTTGCATCCACATCACTGAATCGTCCAAAAATATTTGTTATGGATGCAATTGTCTGGGTTAAATTCATTTTATCTGTTACATAATACTCAGTATGGGGTTGAACAGTGCTATAGTAGCTATATTTATCATTTTTCAACGGAAAACCTGCCATCAAACAGTATTAACATGATACTATAATGTTAGTTTAATGATATAATGTTAATTAACTTCTATATCAAGCCGTATATAAAAAGGTTTTTTAGAAGTAGCCCGATGTTTTTATTATTGTAACTTTATTTTTATAGGTTATCCGGATATTTGAGAATCACGCACGATTGAGTGCATTTACCGCATTTTGTACAGGATTCGTCTATAGTAATGTTGGTATGGTTTTCTGTACCATCGGATAATTTTACAGCACCAACCGGACAGATGTCTTTACAGATACCGCATTTCTTACATTTTACTGCTCTTTTCAACTGTCTTGTAGTTTCTTTAAAAACAGAATGTGATTCATCCTTTGTTTTTGCTGTGACCTGTATATTTCCGGATGAAAAGACTTTGATGCTTGCAGTATCGGTTTTTACGAGCAATGTTCCAAGGTCCTGTGAAAAAACGGTTTTGCCCATTATATTCATGATACCGGCTGCCTGGTCAATATACATGCCTTTTACAGTTCCTTCAACAGTATATCCACCTGATTTGCAGGGAGATATTCCAGAAGTCATTTCCACACTGAATGGTTCTTCAGGTTTTTCAGGTGTTGTTCTAATATCCAGTTTTTCAGCAAGTTTCAGCATTTTGGGCGGTAGTTGTCTCCATCTCCAGAATCCATGCTCAACAAATTCATCGGGTAATCCGTTCCTGTGAGCCCAATTAAGAAGGAAATTATTCCAGTGCTCATACATTTCGGGATGTATTTCTTTCATCCTTTGATATTCAGCAGAAAGTGCCGCAGGACAAAGATAACATCCAACCCTTTCAAAACCCATGTCATAGAGTGGATTGTATTCAAGTTTTTGCCAGTAGATGTACAGCCAGAGTTCAATAGCTTTCCAGTCTTTTATTGGAAATATATTCAGCTGATTGGGTACAAAAGGATTCTGCTCTATAGTGGATATTGCTGACCTTGAAAACGACTCATAAGTACGTTTACCGTCTACAGTAAGGCACATCCCTTTTTCACTACATTTATCAATTATAGTATTTGCAGGAGCCAGTTTACAAACTTTACAGCACCACCTGAAATCTTTTGCAGGCGGACCGAAATCACCTACTTTTTCCCAGAATTTATTACCTGCACCGGATTCAACAAAATCTATATTATTTTCACTGGTAAACCGTCTTGCAAATTCGACCGTTTCAGGATATTCAATACCGGTATTTATGAAAAACGCTTTAAGTTCCCTGTTTTTAAGAGCTTTTCTGGTCAAATCCAGGACAACAAGGCTGTCTTTACCCCCACTAAAGGATACATGAACAGGCAGATTTTTGTATTCTTTCTGGTTCACAATACCTTTTATGGTATTCATGGCGTTTTTCTGGAGCTGTTTTAAATGAGAAGCATTGGCAATAATAACATCGTTTAAATCGGGATTTTTTTCGGATAAAGTTACTTCAGAATTGTCAATTTTTTTGACTTTCAAGACCGCTTTTTCAGATGCAGAGAAATCCTTGCTGTCAAGATATGCAGTTCCGTAACCTGTAAGCTTTGGTGTTTTTATAAGAACCTGTTCACCATTTTTTATATCATCTGTGTAATATTCAATCTGGTCAAATTTTACCTTTTTACCGCTTAAATGGCGTTTAGTATCCTTCACAGTCACAGTTTTTTTATCGGTATGGTTTAGCAGGATTTTTGAACCTACCAGAGATATGTCGAATTTGTAATCAAGAGTTTCAAGGTCGAAACGTAATGTACCGATATGATAACCATCTACAATAACCTCATCAGTTTTGTCTTCACCGGGAATTTTGTTAAGAAGAATCAGTTTATCTTCTATCGGGTTGCAGCCATAAATGGATTGAAGTTTTTGGGATAATATTTCACGCTCATAAGAAGAACAGAACCTGACGTCACCGGGTTGTGACAGGTTTATTTTGTTGCCGATATTATTGCATATTCCGCATTCTTTTCCTATAAGAGGGAGATTACACCGGTTGCACCAGAAAATATAATTTTTATTGTAGGTTATCTGTTTTTGTTTTTTATAGTTTCTTGGTCTGGATTTGCGTTTTGAAAACGTGGATTTTTGCATCTGTATCAGTGATAGTTGGATAGGTTTTTAAAATCCTTTGGTGGAGCAAAATTTTATTATGTAACATTATTTCAGCCTATCTTTTAGTAAATAATACCTATAATCCAAAATTATGTATGATGTGTTAATTATTGGTGCAGGTCCTGCAGGAACAACAGCTGCAAAACATACTGCTGAAAAAGGACTGGATACATTACTCA
Source organism: Methanohalobium evestigatum Z-7303 (assembly GCF_000196655.1). GTDB lineage: Archaea > Halobacteriota > Methanosarcinia > Methanosarcinales > Methanosarcinaceae > Methanohalobium > Methanohalobium evestigatum. Next base: position 1,104,572 of record NC_014253.1, read on the forward strand.
TTGAGAAACAAAAATTACCACGAAAAAAGCCGTGTGCAGGTCTTGTATCCCAGCGTGCTCTAAACAGCCTTGAATTTGAAATACCCAAACATCTGATAAAAAGATACTGTTATGGAACACGGATAAAATACAAAAATCATGTTCTTGAATCAAAACTTGACAGACCGGTAGGGATTCTGGTCTCAAGAGATGAATTTGATTATTATTTATCCCAACAGGCGACCAAAAAAGGTGCAGAAATTCTTGATAACACATCGGTAAATTCAGTCAACGCAGAGAATGATTATGTTGCTGTTAACACTACAAAAGGCTTATTTAAAGCACGGATTGTTATTGGTGCAGATGGAGTCAACAGTATATGTGCCAGATATGTAAGGTCTGGTTCAGAAACCAATAGAAATGCTTTTTCTCTGATTTCTGAAGTGCCGGCATCAATCGAGTATATTAACAACAAATATCTGGATATAACAGAAGTTGATTTTGGAAGAGTGAAAAACGGTTATTTTTGGACGTTTCCAAAAGACAACCATATTTCGGTTGGACTGGGATTATTTGACAACTCTTCAGAGTCAAAACCCCTTAAAACCTACTACGATTATATAAAAGACCAGTATTTTGATTACCTGAAACCCAGAGGTCATTTTATACCTATAGGTGGATATAAAAGGGATGTTCATTCTGACCGCGTAATTCTTGTAGGTGATGCTGCTGGATTTGTAGATGCATTTTTAGGAGAAGGCATCTCTTATGCAATAATGTCTGGGAAAATTGCTGCAAATACTGTTATTGAAGCTTTTGAAGAAAACGATTTTTCCGAAGATAAGTTCTCAACTTATCTTACAAGATGTGAAGATGTTTTTGGGAACAATTTGAAATACTCATTGATATTTTCCAAGTTTTTTTATAGTTTCCCAAACATTTTTGCAACAATGCTGACAAGTAGCGAATTGATGTTAAATAAGGCATTGCTTGTTGTAAAAGGTGAATCAGAATACAAACAATTTATAAGTTGGCTGTTACCGAGGTTTCCATATTATATTTTAAAAATTTTGAAAGCCAATGTTTAACTTAATTTAGTATGATATAAGGACGACAGGATGAGTGAATACAAACTTTTTGCACAGAGAATCGGACTTGTAGGCATAACCAATTTAGTTGGAAGTTTAAGCGGACTTATACTGCTTCCCATATTGACAAAGAATATGCCGGTTGAGAGTTATGGTATATGGGTACAGATTATCGTCACAGTGGGTATCGTACCAAATATAGTGATGCTTGGATTACCTGCTGCAATGGTAAGGTATTTACCGTCTGTTAAAAAAGCAGAAGATTTTCAGGATATTTTCTACTCTTTTTTGTCTATAGTAATATTAACAGGTTTCTCGGCGTCACTTATGGTTTATCTACTTGCAGGCAGTATAGCCTCGGTTTTATTTGATGGCAATACACTTGCTGTACAGATTCTATCAGCAATCATATTTCTTGAATCATTAAATGGTATCCTTTTTAATTATTTCCGAGCTACACAGCAGATTAAAAAACATTCAGTTTTACTGGTTACTAAAACAGTTCTTTTCATAGTACTTGTATCATTTTTTGTATTGATGGGTGAAGGTTTAACAGGTGCACTTGCAGGTCTTTTAACCAAAGATATAGTGTTATTGCTGGCTACAACAGTTATAATAGGGGCAGAAATAGGAATCAAAAGACCGAGATTTACAAATATAAAAGAATATCTAAGTTTTGGTTTGCCCAACGTTCCCGGTAGTATGTCGCAGTGGGTTGTTAATTCAAGTGACCGTTATGTAATCAGTGGTTTTCTGGGTACTTCCGCTGTTGGTTTGTATTCACCGGGATATACTCTTGGAAACATTGTAAGAATGTTTCTTGCACCGCTTAATTTTATGTTGCCAATGATTTTATCAAAATACTATGATGAAAACAATCTGGATGAGGTTAAAAAAATACTTAGTTATTCTTTGAAATATTTCCTTGCTGTGGGTATACCCGCAGTTTTTGGACTATCTTTTCTATCAGAACAGATATTGTTGATACTATCAACCCCGGAAATTGCATCTAAAGGTTATCAAATCACACCGTTTGTAGCATTGAGTGCGCTGGTATTTGGAGTATTTATTATCTTTGAGAAGGTTATTTATCTGGAAAAGAAAACAAAGACTATCGGAAAAATTTGGATGTTTGCTGCTGTTTTAAACTTTGGACTGAATATATTGATAATTCCCTATATCGGTATCATAGGAGCAGCTGGAACAACCCTCTTATCATTTATTGTAGGTCTTTGTTTGATTGCGTATTATTCCTCAAAATACCTGAAGTTTGATGTGAATTTCAGGTTTATATCAAAGAGCCTTTTTGCCTCGATTTTAATGTCTTTGATAGTTATATCCTGGGACCCTGTTAACCTGTTTGATGCACTTGTCATGATTGGTATCTGTGCAGTGTTTTATTTTGCGGTTTTGATATTGCTTAAGGGATTTGCTAAAGAAGAAATAGAATTTTTCAAAAACCTTATCCGCCCTTAATTAAGTGTTTTTAACATTTGGTTATCATTTAATTATGCATAATTTAAAATAATTAGGTGGGTATTAAGGAAAGATAAATGTTAAATGCTGAACCCTCCGAACGTATAGACCCAAGCGCTTTAAAATCCTGGTTTGTCAGCGGATTTTTGACCGGTGTTATCCTCTTACTGATTCCTATATCCTATATAACTCTGATAAGTTCTATCTGGGATTTGCCTATTTTGTGGGGCTGGATAGGGATAGCTGCAGTGGTAACTTTTACAATATGGTCGGCAATTGTAGAACCCCGGCTTAAAATGCGTTTCTGGAGATATGAAATAAGGGAAAATGAGATAGATATCCAGCACGGAATTTTTATTGTCAGACGGACCCTTATCCCCATGGTCAGAGTTCAACATGTAGATACTGAACACGGACCTGTGATGAGGTTTTTCGGATTGGCGACATTAAGGATATCCACAGCTGCCACAAACCATTACATCCCTGCTTTATCGAAAGAAAAATCCGCAGAACTTATGGGACAAATTGCATCCCTTGCAAGATTAAGTGATGAAGATGTCTGAGTACAAACACCAGCACCCGGTCATGATCATTGTGGAAACCTTCAAAAGTATAATTTATGCTTTACCACCTCTATTCTTTTTTGTGTTATCATTGAGGGATGACCTGTCAGGAATGGATTTTTCTTTTCTTGTATGGATAGCAATTGTTTTTCTGGTTCTCCTTCTATCGTATTCTGCAGCAAAATGGTACCTATATACCTATCAATACGAAGAAGGTTACCTTCACATAAAAAAGGGATTACTGTTTAAAAAAGAGAGATCGATTAAGAGAGAACGTGTACAGACAGTTAATGTACGCACAAATATACTGCTAAAACTTCTGAGAGTTGCCAGTGTACAGGTAAAAACAGCAGGTAGTGGAATGGAATCTGAATTGACACTTACTGCTGTATCCATAGATGAAACCCAAAAAATTAAAGCTCATTTGGAAAAACATAAACCATACAAATCACAGAAAACATCCTCTGATGAAACAATAACTGAAACATATGAAAAAGAAGTAAATACTTATCGTATTTCACCATGGAACCTTTTTCTGGCAGGTGCTACATCAGGTAGATTCATGCTTCTGTTTTCCATCATCGCAGCTGCCTTCTCCCAGATTTATCCATATATACCCGAAACATACCTGCGACTTGTGCTGGAACAGGTTGTTCCTGAAAGTGGCGTCAATATGATATTCCTTGTTATTATCCTGCTAATATTGCTACTAATATCATGGATTTTATCAACAATAGTTTTCATGGTTAGATATGCCAATTTCACATTAACCCGTCAGGATGATAGTCTAAAAATATCCTGGGGAATAATTGAGCAAAAAGAGTACAATCTGGATTTGAATCGTGTGCAGGCAGTGTCAGTACAGGACGGTTTGCTGAGACAGCCGTTTGGTCTATGTTCGGTTTCTGCAGAGGTTGCGGGTGGTAGTTCTGAAAAACAGGATTATATAACCAGATTATATCCACTGCTGCATTTTAGAGAACTGCCGAAATTTTTGGATGATATATTGCCAGAATACAGCATGCCTGCAGATGATAATATGGTACCGCTGCCTTCGAGGTCAAGGAAACGTTATATTATACGTTCATCCATACCTGTGCTTTTGGTTATCCTACTACTTCAAATGGTACCATACGGTTGGATATCTCTGTTACTTTTACCACCTGCTTTTTTACTGGGAGTATCCCGTTACAATACAGGCAGAACAGCTCTCGGGAATAAACAATTAACCTTACGGTTTCGGAATATACACCGATATCATGTATTCATATTAAAAAACCATATCCAATCCATGCAAATAAGCACCAATCCGTTCCAACGCAGAAGTGATTTAAGTACAGTAAGAGTTTCGGTATTGTCATCTCCGGCAGGAAAAGATTTCAAAATAGCGGATGTTGACAATGAGGAAAATAAAAAAATCTGGCAATGGTTTTCAAGAGGTTAATTTATCAAAAAGACATTATTTTTTCTGCCTATCTGTTCTATAAACAAATTTAATATACTGTTAAATCTTTCAATATTATAAATACAATTAAAAGAGGTTTGGTAGTATTTTACCAGAAGGTAATAATGGGTTATTGATACATCACTGGGATACAGACGGTATCTGTTCGGCAGCGATACTCTTTGAATATCTGGGTAAGGAATTTGACACTTACGTTCCACATATAGGGAATTATTTTTTTACTGTCGATGAGATTGATAAAATAAGCAAAAAAAACTACGATTTTATCATCATCGCTGATATGGCAATTCCTGAAGATAACATTGTGGATTTGAAGAATAAATCAGGTGTACAGATTTATATATTTGACCACCACCTGCAGGATAATATCCAGAGAAACGGTATACATCACTCAAATCCTGTAAGCATTGGTGAACCAGCTGAAAATTATCCTTCAAATACATGGGTTTTAACCAGACTGCTGGACAGAGAAATCGACCTGTTTTCAATTCTTGGTGCAGTCGGTGACAGGGAAAAGAAAATCAAGGATAATGTAGATATTTACCCCTACATTAAGGAATTTTTAAATGATGGTGAATTTTACTTTGAGGATTTGTTGAAAATGGTCGAGTTAATCGATTCCAATTACAAGGTAGGGGATAAACAAAAGGTGATGGATGCTGTTCATTTTGTCAAGCAAAATAAACTTTATCCACAGCGTATACTGGACAACAGTGATTGGCATAAAAATCTTGATGACCTCGAAGAAGAAACAGAACGTCAGAAGAACATGCCTGTAGATTATGAAGACGGAATAGCAATACAGGAAATCAACACCCGATATAATATAACATCACCTGTTGCAAGAAGTCTTGCCTGGAGTGGTAAATGCAGAGTTGCTCTGGTAGTAAACCGCGGGTTCTTTGATGATAAAGACCAGTTGTATGTAAGAGCAGGACAAACAGGACCTGTTATGACACCTGTAATTGATGCTGCACAGGAGAGAGGATATTCTGCAGGCGGCAAAAAAGAAGTTGCAGGTATCATCCTTCCAAAAAGTGACACCGATTACTTTATCAAAGAAGTAATAGGTTTATTAAAGGAATAATCAAAGATTTATGAAATTAATATTGATAACGAGTAACAGGTGGATGTATGAACAACGGTAATAGTAATAATGGATTTGTGGTATGGTTAACAGGACTGCCGGGGACAGGGAAATCAACCATTTCAGCAGAGCTTACTAAAATTTTTCAGGAAAAAGGTTTCTGTACCGAAACCATGGATGGTGATGAGATACGCAAAGGTCTAAGTGCCGATCTTGGATTTACCAAAGAAGACCGGCAGGAACATGCAAGGCGCGTGGCATTTGTCAGTAAACTCCTTGCGAGAAATGGTGTCGCTGTTAATGTAGCGCTGATATCTCCATACAGGTCTTTCAGAGAACATGCAAGAAATGAAATCGAGAATTTTGTAGAGGTTTATGTAAAAACCCCGCTTGAGGTATGTATGGAAAGAGACCCGAAAGGTCTGTATGCCAAAGCCCAACAGGGTGAGATAACCGATTTGACAGGGTATCAGGACACCTATGAAGAACCTTTAAACCCCGAAGTGGTAATTGATACATGCGACACCACTCCCGAAGGTGCTGCTGAAACTATCGTCAGTAAACTGGATGAACTGGGATACTTTTCGAATTGATATTATTAGTATAAAGTAGTGTTATGGATGGGGAGAGATAACAACCACAGCTACCTCATAATCATATTCTCCCTGATAATACTTGCAGGGATTTTTCTTGCACCATCACCTGAAGGTTTAACTGTCGAGGGTAAAAATGCGCTCGGTATCTTTATTGTAGCTATAATATTGTGGACTACCAATGCTCTCCCTCTATCAGTGACCGGTCTATTTGTAATAGTTCTGCTGCCCCTGCTCGATGTGATGTCCAGCAAGGACGCTTTTTCACTTTTTGGAAACCGTGCAGTGTTTTTTATCCTGGGTGCGTTTATCCTTGCAGCAGGCATGATGAAAACAGGACTTAGTAAACGTCTTGCCCTGAAAATGCTCAGCAGGTTCGGAGGAACTCCCAGAAATCTGCTGGCTGGTATCATGATTTCCTCTGCTCTCATGTCTTTCATCATGCCAGAACATGCTGTTGCAGCCATAATGTTTCCTGTGGTATCAACTATCGCTGATAACCTTGACCTTGAACCTCTGGATAGCGAGTATGGAACTTTACTTTTCCTGTCTCTTGCTTGGGGTGCGATTATAGGTGGTGTGGGTACTCTGCTTGGAGGTGCCAGAAACCCGCTTGCTATCGCTATGTTGAAAGAGAATACAGGTATTGAAATATCGTTTTTTGAATGGTGCGTAGCTGCAATTCCTATAGTTTTCGTGATGCTTGTCATCGGGTTTGTGGTTTTGAATTATTTCTTCAAGGTCGATGTAGATGATGTCAAGCCCGCAAAAAGGGTTCTTGAGAAGGAATTGAACCGGATTGGCAGCATGGACATCTATGAGAAGAAATCCGGTGCGATATTGGTGTTGACAATCCTCTCATGGATATTTCTGGGTCATGATTTTGGACTGGCAGCTATTGCAATTCTTGGTGCTGTTGCTATTTTTATACTCAATGTTGTAAACTGGGAAGATATAGAGTCCGATGTCAACTGGGGAGTAATCCTGATGTACGGTGGTGCTATCTCCATCGGCTCGGCACTATCCCAGACAGGTGCAGCGCAGTGGCTTGCGAATCAGGCTCTTGACAGTTTTGTTCTGACTCCGATTTTGTTAATGCTTGGAATTTCTTTAGTCGCCAAATTCCTGACAGAGGGTATCAGTAATTCTGCAGCTGTTGCGATTTTGATTCCTATAGGTTTTAGTGTAGGTGATGTAGTTGGCATCAATCCAGTGGCTATGGTCTACCTGATTGCTATTCCATCAGGTCTTGCATTTATGTTCCCAATGGGTACTCCTCCAAATGCTATCGCCTATTCATCGGGATATTACGAAATTAAAGATGTGTTGGTACCGGGATTAATTTTAAATCTTACTTCTTGGATAGCTTTTATTATAATGGCACTTGTATACTGGCCAATCATTGGACTGAGCATAACCTGATTATTCAAAATATTTGATTTCATCAAAGGATACAATCATGAACGAATCCAACACTATAATGGTAGCATTTTCAGCAACCTCCATCCATAAAGAACCAGCAAAACGCGCACTTGATATGGCGCAGGAAAAAAATGCAAAATTGATAGTACTGAGTGTACGTGATAAAAACATAACAGAAAAAGTAGCCAAAGTTACTCAAAATCACGGATTTTTGGGTAAAGAAATAGTTAAGGATTTGATGAAGGATATTAAGAAAGATAGAGATGAATTAATATCTGAGAGACTGGGTAGAATTGGTGAAGAAGCCGAAAAGCGCGGTATCGATTATAAGACTCTGCAGTTAAAAGGGGATTTTGTTGAAAATGTGGTTGAGGTTGCCGGTAAACATGGTGTTGATACTGTTCTGGTTGAGGATATGGGCAGAAAAACTGACAGGTTAAAGACCAAATTAGAGTGTGAGGTTGTAGTTGTCTGATTTATTTGATGAGTTTTTAGGTGCCAAATGATATAGATAATATTCAATAAAATTACCAGAAAAATTTTATTAAAGATTAAATTTATTTATATATGATATTCATTCAGGTGAAAAATAATGAAAGGGCTAATACCAGCGGCAGGGAGCGGAACCCGATTGGGTCCGTTTACCCATGCGATGCCAAAAGAACTGTTACCGGTAGGAGATAAAGCAGTTATTGAGCATGCGGTTGAATCGTTTGTTAATGCGGGAATAGATGATATTACCATTGTTGTAAGCCCAAAAAAGCACGGTCTTTCAGATTATCTTGGTTCAGGAAAACGTTTCGGCGTGAATATAACCTATGTTGTCCAGGATGATAGACTGGGTCTTGCAAATGCTGTCGAGGCTGGAGAACATGTAATTAATGGCTCACCATTTGCTGTTGTACTCGGGGACAATTTCTTCTCACCGGATACCATCCTGCAGGACTTGAAACAGTTCCATGAAAATAATAAGGCTGATGCTACTGTCGGTGTTATGGAAGTGTCTGATGTCACAAGACATGGGATTATCAAAACAAACGGCAACAACATTGTAGATTTGATCGAGAAACCTGAAGCTGACAAAGCACCCAGCAAACTTGGTATAGCCGGTATGTATGTATTTGAACCGCAAATATTTGATGCTATAAGGGATACAAAACCCGGTTATAAAGATGAATACCAGCTTACCGATTCGATTAAAATTTTGGTAGAACAGGGTAAAAATGTGGTCTACAGGGAAATCGACGGCATCCATATCGATGTCGGAACTCCTGAAGACCTGATGAAGGCCAATGATTATTATCTGAAAAACAACAAATCAAAAGAATAATTCAACTTTCAATTATACTTTTTCTCTATCAATCGCCTGCCAGATATGTTTGCCTTTAAACATATACCTCAGGCTGAAAAGTAGATAAACCTGATGCCAGATAAACGATGACAGTATATTTGAACTCCACAACCCTGAAATGAGTGCACCTGCAAATCCTGCAATAATTACCAGACCAAACACGATATTAAACTGTGATAAAAATACCGACCACAAAATTACGCTGACAAAAAACATGACAGGAACTACAAAAAACATTAAAAACCTCATTGGAAGTATCAGGGTTCCAAATTTCCCGTATTTTGAGGATATAAGGTTGATGTTGTGCAGAGTCGCTTCCTGAAGTCGTGAAGACCGGCGGATTTTCTGGCGGCGCTGCTGCGTAAGGTTTTCTGTTATGTATTCATAAAATTTTGCATTTGCTTCATATATACACCTATAACCGTTGCGGATGATTTCAAGCGCCATTCCTGCATCCGATGCCCCGTGTGTTGCAGGTATTGGTGAAAATGCCTTTTTCCTGAGAGCGATCAGGGGACCATTAAAACAGTAGGTCGAATGAATATGGCTTTCCCATGTACACATTTTACCGTAGACTGAACGGTAAGCCTTCTCGGAACCTGTGGTAAATGATTTTTCTTTCACAATTGGTTCCAGCTCTCCGCATACTGCTCCAATATTATCGTCACTTAACAGTGTGCCAATCGCATAGTCAAGTGCATTGTCTTCAAATACCACATCAGCGTCCGTTGTAACCACGATATCAGTTCTTGCACTTTTAACCCCAAGGTTAACTGATTCGTTGGTACCGGTTCGGCTGTCTTTTACAATGATTTCTCCCGATACATTATATTTATCAAATGCATCTTTTGCAAGTTCTACGGTGTTGTCTGATGACCTGTCATCCACAACGATTGCATGGATTTTATCTGTCGGATAATTGATATCCCTGAGATTTTTGATACGGTGCTCTATCACTTTTTCTTCGTTGTATGTGGGTATTACTACAGTAATGTCTGGAGGGTTTTTTATCTTGTTCCCTGAGTTTTCTTTTGTAAATATTACTGCGGCTATGTAGATAAGGTAAATAGATACCGGGATTGCAGCGGTTATTATTGCGGAGTAGAGTAGAAGAGACATTTGTTTGAACACTATTAAGGCTTTGGTCGTTAATATAATTTATCAACAAGTTAAGGTATGTTAAAGTTCATGAGAAAGGGGTATAGGGGGTCAAAGGAAACCAACGACTTTAGTCGTTCTCCTTAAATCAAAGATTTAAGGATATCTTTAAACTTGGTTTAAAGAGTGAGGAATTTAGACCCCATTGCTTAAAAGAACAAAATTTTTTATTTTAGGAAAACATTATATATATAATACAATGAAAATCACCACCAAAAACTATCTACGGATGAACAAGCAGCAGTACTGGATAGTTGACACTTTGAGTAAACTATCCAAAAACCTGTATAATGTCGGGGTGTACAATGTCCGACAGTACTATTTCTACAATAACAAGTTCTTACCGTACACCAATAATTACCATTATTGCAAGGATAATGATAATTACAGCCTGTTATATAGCGATAATGCTCAACAGATTCTCAAAATCGTAGATAGGACTTTCAAGAGCTATTTCAGACTGCTTAAAGAAAGGAAAAAAGGAAACTACAACCGACCCATTAATACACCAGGTTACTTGGACAAAAATGGACGGTTTGTATTGATATATCCCGCTCAAAGAATGTCTATTAAGGGTAGATATTTCAAACTAGGCATGAGTAGGGAATTCAAAAAGCAGTACGGACTTAATGGTGATGAATTAACTTTCAAACTACCCGACCATATCAATCCTGATGAATTGAAAGAAGTCAGGATTGTTCCAAAACATGACGGTAAATTCTACCAGATGCAGTATGTATATGATAAAAAACTACAAGACATGAATCTTGATAAAAATCAATATCTATCAATCGATTTAGGTCTTGATAATTTTGCAACCTTTGTGGAAACATCCACAGGTACAGCCGAGATAATTGACGGTAAACACATCAAATCCATTAACCAGTTCTACAACAAAGAAAAGGCAAGGTTGCAGGGTGTGAAAGACAAACAGGGTATGGAACACAAGTTCACCAAAAGATTGAGTAGGCTTACTAATAAGCGAGATAACAAGGTGGACGAGTTCCTGAACAGGTCGGTTGATTACATTGTTAAAACCTGTATAGATAAAGACATCGGCAACATTGTTATCGGTGAACTGAAAGAAATCAAACAGGAACAGAATATCGGTAAAAAGAACAATCAGAATTTCCAGAGCATACCATATTTCCTGTTCAAAAGTAAACTACAGTCCAAATGTGATTTGTACGGAATCAACTACATAGAAGAGGACGAATCCTATACAAGTAAAACCGATGCACTGTCTCTGGAACCCATCAGAAAACATGAAGAATATATGGGTAGAAGAATCAAGAGAGGACTGTTCAAGTCTTCCACCGGTCAATTGCTCAATGCCGATGTTAATGGTGCATTAAATATCTTAAGAAAAGTAGTCGGTGATTCAATCCAAAGGATAACCGATAGAGGTCTCGTCAGCAGACCGGAGAGAATAAGGGTTACTTTCGAACCTGAAAAGCGACCAGCCTTCTCTCGAATTAAATTGTCAGTTTAACCTGACAAGCCAACGACTTTAGTCGTTGGTAGCTGACCTAGAGAACTGGAAAAATCAAACCAATTCAAAGACACTTTTACCGATATTATAAGACACGACCTTTTAAACCCTGTAACTGTTGTAGACGGCTACACAAAGTTGTTAATTAAGAAGGAACAAGACGATAACAAGGTTCATCTACTTAATAAGATACAATCAAGCAACAACAAGGTTATAGAATTGCTTGAAAATGCAACGGAATTTGCAAAACTGGAAAACATAGATAACGTGGAATTCGAAAATAGAGATATTATTGAGATAATCAAAAAGGTTGTTAATGATTTCCAGTACCAGTTAAATAGTAAAAATCTTAAAGTCGAGATATTAACAGATAAGAAACATTTATGCAAAATCAATTCAATGGTTGAGCAGGCATTTGCTAATTTGTTGTCAAATGCTATCAAATATAGTCCTGATAATAGTACAATTAAAGTTTATGTTGAAGATGAGGGTCATTATTGGAAAATTAATGTAGCAGATTTTGGAGCCGGTATTCCTGATGAAGACAAACCCCATCTTTTCGATAGGTTCTCAAGAAAAGATAAGAAGGGTATCAAGGGTACAGGATTTGGGCTGGCTATAGTAAAAATGATTGTGCATATTCATGGTGGAGAGGTGGGAGTTACGGATAACTCTGAGGGAAATGGTTCTGTTTTTTGGTTTACTCTTGAAAAAAGAGTATAAATATGTAATTGGCACATATCCAAAAAATTATATTATAAAAAATATTAAATAAATTGTTAATCATATTTATTTATAATGTTTCAATGAGGGAAATGAATTGGTATTTAATCTACCTAATGAATTATTGGATTTTTTTGGAAGAAAGAAAATCTTAATTTTACTTACGTTATTTCTGGGTATATTTGTTGTTTTGGTAGAAACCATCATTGAAATCTATTATTTATTCCCCTCATCATCTTTATCAGCATTTGATGTTTTTGCACATTTACTAATCTTACCTCTTTTCTTATTATTTGGTCTGGTTATTGCAAACATTATGGGCGAATACAAGAGGTTAAACAATGTAATACGCTCTATCAATAATGTTAACCAGCTTATAGTTAGGGAAAGTAACCTTAATAAGTTAATAGAAGAAACCTGTAATAACCTGACCCAGACCAATGCTTTTGATAGTGCATGGATAATTATCTTTGATGAAGATAATAATGTAAATGCATCATCAGAATCTGGTGTAGGTGCTGTATTCTACGATTTTTTAGAAAAATACGAAAGTAATGATACCATAAAATGTATTCAGGAAGTTTTTAATCAAGACGGTATACTGGTGATTGAAAATACAGAATATACATGTATGGCTTGTCCACTTAGTTCAGAAGAACCGGGTAAAAATTCTCTAGTATCGAAACTGAATTATGGAAATAAAAACTACGGTTTGATGGCTGTATCCGGTCCTAGCAATATAATTTCAGAACGTGAAAAGGATTTATTTCAGGAAGTAGCCAATGATATCTCCTATTCCCTGTATAATATTGAAATGAAAAAAGAACTGAAGAAAAGAGAGGAGGACTTAAAAGAAAGTGAAAATAAATTCCGCAGTTATGTGGATTACGCCCCTTTTTGGATATTTGTTATCGATAGACATGGAAACTACGTAGACGTAAATCCTACCGCTTCTTCTATGACAGAGTATACTATGAATGAATTACTTTCGATGAACATTGTCGATCTACATCCATCTGATGCATATGAACAGGTAAATCTGGTTTTTAATGAACTGGTAGATACAGGCAGTATTTCAACAGAACTACCTTTTATAACAAAAAACGGAGATAGAAGGATTTGGATTGTAGAGGCTGTTAAACTCAATGAAGACAGATTTCTTGGGTTTACAACAGATATAACTGAACGTAAAATAGAAGAGGATAAGGTTAAAGAAAGTGAACAAAGATTTCGAACCCTTATCGAACATGCTGCAGATGCTATCATTGTCCATGATTTTGATGGGAATATCTTATATGTAAACGAACTTGCTTGTGAAAGCCTTGGTTATATAAAGGATAAGCTATTATCAATGAATGTTACTGATTTTGACCCTTATGTAGATGTAGATGTTTTCAGGGATAAATACTGGAATAAAACATCACCTGATACCTCTTACCTTGTAGAGACATATCATAAAAGAAGTGATGGTACAATATATCCAGTTGAAGTTAGATTAACTCGTATCGATCTGGGAGGAAAACCTGCAATTCTCGGTTTCGTACGTGATATCACAATGCAAAAACAAACTGAAGATAATCTGGTTTATGCAAAAATGGAAGCTTATGCCGCTAACCAAGCAAAAAGTGATATGATTGCCAATGTAAGTCACGAATTGCGAACTCCATTAACTACTATCATAGGTTTTTCTGACGTTTTGTTAAAAGGTAAAGCAGGAGATTTAAATGATAGCCAGGAAAAATATCTGAGTAAAATCCATGATAGAGGACAGCAATTGCACAATATCATCAATGAAATGTTAGATTTATCTAAAATTGATTCTGGTGAACTTGATGTCTCGTGTGAATACATAGCAGTACATGAGCTATTTGAAAACTTAAAATCTAATGTTTACCCAATTGCCTCTAAGAAAGGGTTAACGATAGAAACAAAAATTAACCAAAGAGTAGACTATATCTATGCAGATGAACTTAAACTCAAACACATACTTTACAATCTTTTATACAATTCTGTAAAATTCACTGATGATGGATCCATCACCATTAAGCTGGATCTGGATGAGAATAATAACTACAAATTTTCAGTTGTAGATTCGGGTATTGGAATCCCTAATGAAAAGTTGAACCAGATTTTTGAGCCATTTAAACAGCTGGATACCGGTACAAGCCGCAAATATTCAGGTACAGGTCTCGGTCTTACACTCGTTAAAAGGTTGGTGGAACTACATGGTGGAAATATTTGGGTAGAAAGCGAAGTCGGTACTGGTAGCAAATTCACGTTTACGATTCCATCAGATGAAAATGATATTAAAATCAGAAAAACAAAACATTTAACCACATAAATATAATAATAAAACTATATATAACTAATACTTTGTATTAGATTAACATTATTGTACAGTGTTTTTGATGGAAAAAGACGATGAAAAAAGCAAAAATCAGTTGCTTCAGGAAATAAAAGAATTACGTAATCAAAATTCAGATTTACAAAAACGTTTGACTGAATTTCATTCCAATGATAATCAAGTTTCAACTTTGATATCAGATGACATAATTGATTTTATACCCGACATATTAGGTATTCAGGATACTAATCATAATATAATCAAATATAACAAAGCTGGTTACAGTTTTTTCAATCTAAAACCCGAAGAAGTTGCTGGTAAAAAGTGCTATGAAATAATTGGTAGAAACAAACCATGCAAAATTTGTGCCACTTCCAAAGTCTATAAATCCAAAAAACCTGAACATGTTGTAAAATATATCGAGGAAATGGATATATGGTTCGATGTCAGAGCATACCCTATTTTTGATAACAATGGAAACCTTACAAATGTAATGGAACATTTACGGGATATTACCCAAGAAAAAAAACTTGAAAATAAAATCAAAGACCAGAGAAATAATCTGGAAAAAATCGTTTATGAGCGTACAAAACAACTTGAAATTGAGAGAGATAAAGCACAAAAATATCTGGATATATCGGGTGCTATAATCATTGTTTTGGATAATAACCAAAGGATTGAACTCATAAATAACAAGGGTTGTGAAGTTCTTGGGTACGATAAAACTGAATTAATCGGGAAAAATATGTATGAAAACTTTGTACCCAGGGAATATATGGATAAGGTTAATAATATTTCTAACAATTTGATACAGGGTCATGAAGATAATAATAATTTTATTAACCCGATAATTGGGAAAAATGGTGAAGAACGAATAATATCGTGGTATAATTCGGTTCTAAAAGATGATAATGGTTCAATTATAGGAACTCTAAGTTCTGGAATAGATGTCACTGAATTAATAAACTTAAAAAATAGCCTTCAAGAAAGCAAAAATCAATAT
This sequence comes from Methanohalobium evestigatum Z-7303, assembly GCF_000196655.1. GTDB lineage: Archaea > Halobacteriota > Methanosarcinia > Methanosarcinales > Methanosarcinaceae > Methanohalobium > Methanohalobium evestigatum. The sequence continues at coordinate 1,120,316 of NC_014253.1, forward strand.
AAACAGTTGTTTGAAGAAAGTCCGGTAGGTTTACTGAAATGTAAATCCAATGGAAAAATTGTTGATGTTAATAAACGTATATTAGAGATATTAAATTCACCTTCTAAAGAGGAAACATTAAAATTTAACCTCTTAGAGTCACCTCATATTAAAAATTCAGGCTTTGATGAAGAACTTAGAAAAGCTTTTAGCAATAATAGGATTGTAAAAAATGAACGTAAATACATATCATTTTGGGGAAGAAAAAGATGGATTTATTATAAAATAGTACCATTAGGTGATGAAGAAGGAAACGTGAATGAATCTATTATAGCCCTTGATGACATCACACAGAGAAAAGAAACAGAAACACAACTCCTTAAATATTACGATGATCTACAAAAAGCAAATAGAGAATTAAAATCCTTAAGTGAGATGAAAAACAGGTTCATATCCAATGTAAGTCATGAGTTAAGAACTCCTATTACAAACATTAAGGGATACAGTAATTTATTGAATAATAAAAAATTGGGCGAACTCAATGATAAACAATCCAAAGCAGTATCTGTTATTTCTCAAAGCTGTGAAAGGTTAAGATGGCTTATTGATACACTTATACATATTAATATATTGGAATCGGACAATGGTATTCAGCATACACAGAAAATATCATTGAGTAGTCTATTAAATAATGTTGTATCTGAAAATAGCGTATATTTTTTTGATAAAGGACTTAATTTAACTACAAATATCGATTCAAACCTACCTTTGGTGGATGCAAATCCGGAATACCTTGAGCAGGTTTTTGTACATATTCTGGACAATGCTTGCAAATTCACTCCTTCTGGTGGAAAAGTAGATGTGCATGCTTTTGATGATGGTAATCTTCATATTATTGTAAGTGATAATGGAATAGGTATTGATGAAGAATCAGCAAATAATATATTCGACCTCTTTTACCAAAAGGACGATTCATCTAAAAGACGATATAGCGGAACCGGTGCAGGGATGTATTTTTGCAAGAAAATTATAGAAAAACATCATGGGAATATATGGGTTGAAAGTAAAATTAAGGAAGGTACAGATGTACATATCATATTACCAAAAATAAGTTAAACGAAACCAGTCTAAAATTGGTGATTATCAATAATTACTATAGATTACGTATATGATTTTTTTAGCTTTACCCAAAACATCGACCCTTTACCATCTGGATTATCTTCAACACCTACACTACCTTCATGGATATCCACTATCTTTTGAACAATAGCAAGTCCAATACCCTTGCCTGAAACTTTTTTACCCTCGCCCCGTTTGAACCTGTCAAAGATATATTTTTTATCTTGCTCTGATATACCAGGACCTTCGTCTTTAATTTGAACCTTCCAATAATCTATATCATCAAAGATTTCTACTTTAATTCCACTGTTTTCTGGATTATATTTTATAGAGTTGTTGATAAGGTTTGTAAAAGCCTGCTCGATTATGGGGTTTAGATTAGCATAATAGGGTCCATTGTTGACAAATTTTATATCGATGTTTTTTTCGTACATCGAAAATCGCATATTATCTATAACTTCTTCAATAATTTCACCGATGTCGAATCGATTAAATTCGATATTTTCCATGCAGTCAATTCTAGCAAGATTACCGGCGTTTTCTATTAATTCTATAGCTCTTTCATTGTTGATTATCATCTTGTCAAGGATTTTAAGTTTATTTTCATCAGTTTCTTTTTTGTATAATAGGTTAGCATATCCTTTAACAATACCTACCGGATTGAGCAAATCGTGTCTAAGTATATCTGTAAATATTTCCCTTATTTCATTTAACCTTTCGAGTTCGTTTGTATAATCCTGCAACTTATTTTCAGTTTGCTTGCGACCTGTTATATCAATAACAAACGTCACCTTCTTTGGTTCATCATCAAAATCCTGAACTTTAGTTGCAGTAGCGAGTATGGTTTTTGGGTTGCTATCTTTATCTATAACTGGCCATTCGCCTGATAATTCATCAATTCCTTTGATGAAGCGGTCATGCAGACTGCTCAATTCTTTTTTGTATTCTTCAGGAACCACCACAGTAAAATGTTTTCCGACCAGTTCATCACTATTATATCCATATATACTGCAATATGCAGGGTTGACACTATCAAAGTAACCGTTTTTATCAGTTATGCAAATACCAACAGGTATGTTTTGGATGATATCTTGTAACATATTCCTGCTTTTTTCCAATTTTTGTTCTGCATCCACCCTGTCAGAAATATCTCGAACAAATTCTACTACAGATGATATTTCACCATTATCTCCATTAATTACTGGATAACTATAAATCTCAAACCATTTAGGTTTTGAACCTGGTAAACCTGTTACTATATCCATCTGTGTTTTACCGGTTCTGAAAGCAGAATCAGTAGGGCACTTTTCACAAGGTGATTCATAATATTGGTATGCATGATAACATTTTTTACCTTCAAGAGGCACATTTTCTTCATACCATTCATTCATTTTGCTATTAACACGGACTATATTAAAATCTGAATCTATGACACTGATTCCGTCTTGGATACTTTCAAAAACATCATCCAACATTTTTTCGTTTTCTTTTAATTTATCATTTATCACTTTATTTTCAGTAATATCCAGTATAATGCCCTGATAATTTGTTACATTCCCATCATCATCTCTTAGAATATAGGTTCTGTCATCAACCCATCTTATATTCTCGTTTTTAGTTATTATTCTATATGGTTTGTGTTGGAATTTTACACAATCAGGGTCATTACTATAATAATATACTTCGGAGACAACACGACCCAAGTCATCTGGATTAATAACATCAGCATAACTCAACTTGTTTGCTGTAAAATCACCAGCAGAATAGCCAAATGTGTCTATAACGTTCTCGGAAACATATTTCACGGGCCAACCATCTTCATTTGCCCATAAAAACGCAACTGCTGGGCTGCTATTGATAATGGAATATGTATTTATTAGTTCGTTTTCAAGTTCTTTGTGTTCTGTTATGTCTCGGCTACTAAATACTACCCGTTTAACATTCCCGTAATCATCGTGTATAACGTTACCAATTGTTTCAAGCCAGATGTAATATCCATCAGAATGTAGATATCTATATTCTACTTTTTTAGGATTTAATGTTTGGAGGAACTGTTGATACTCTTCTACCATCCACTCATAGTCATCTGGGTGTACAAAATCGAGAACATTTTTCCCAGTTAAGTTTTCAGGTTTATAACCAATTACTAATTCATGTGAAGGTCCAGCGTATACAAAATATCCATATTTGTCGGTAAGGGCAACCATGTCCTGCATGTTTTCTGTTATTTCACGAAAGAGCTCTTCATTTTCTTTTAACCTTGTTTCATATTCCCTTTTTTCAGTAATGTCTTCTGCAGAACATGTTACAAATTCAACATTTCCACAAGAATCGATTATTGGAGACTTGGTGATGGATAATAACTTTTTTTCACCCTTGCCATTTTGAACCCACTCTTCTGTATAGGTATTTTCTTTAGTTTTAAAGACTTGTTTGTTACCTTTAACACATGATTCAGCTTCTTCTTTACTCAAGAAATCGTAAAGGTTTGCGTTTTCTAAATCTTTTTTATTAATACCCAGAAAATCAGCATGCGCTTTATTTGCTCCTCCATAATTATATTCATCGACAAGGTACCAGAGCTGGGTTTCGGTTTGATCCAGAAGCAAATATTGAACCTTATTATTCATACAATAACCTATAACTACATTAATTTATATTGCAAACTAACGACCAACAAAATACTATAATCCTTTGCACCAATATTTTTATTTAAATTATATATTTAAATCATATATTAATTTATTTATTTTTTCATGAAAAGAAAAAAAATAGAATCAGACATATTATAACGTTAAATTTCAATTTTTCAAGAATAACTAAAAAAGTAAAGTTATAATAACTTATCTGCAATTTCCGCAACTGCAGGTAATCTAGTCTGGTTTCCTTTATAAGCCATAAACATAAGGTAAATCCACAATATAATAGTTATAAGACCTATCAATGTGGCTATAAACGACAATATCATTGAAATAAAACTTAAGAATCCAAATGCCAAGATACCAGCAATCGCACTTATAACTATGTTTAGTATGAAAAGTGCACCAAATACTACAATTGATTGGGCTGCATGGAACCTAACGGATTCATTTTCCTTCTCTATAAATAGAAAAATAATGCCCGATATAAAGCCTAATACATAGGCCAATACACCGGCAATATTTTCACTTAAACCTGTACTAGTTTCGTTTTCACTCATCAGGAACCACCTTCTTCATTTAACCCTATGTGGATTTCAATTTTATCATCATATTTGTTAGTGGGTCCTATTTCAATTGATACAACTCTGTTTTCGTCTTCTTTAAAACCTTGTATATATCTTATTAGTTCACCACTACTATCACTTTCATCTCCGGATCTAATATTTGTCCACCCTTCAGATTCCAGCGTATCTAAGTAGAAATTCATGACATCCTCTGGACTATCATCAGTTATATATTTGATAATTTTTCCCTTTTCATCTACTGACGTGTATTCTGTTCTAACAGAATCAGGGTATCTAGGAACATCTGGTATGTCCTCACCCCCTACGTCTGTTGTAGGTGCACTTTCACCAGAATCTGTTTCATCATCTCCCCCTGTGTCTGCAGTACCGCTACCATCAGTGCCAATTACATCTATAGGACCCTGTATAACCCAGGCATCGGTTTGACCGTCAGATTCCACCGCGTTCAATGCTAAAAACTCATTATCTTTCTCAAGTACAATTCCAACGTCGTATCCAGCAATATCTCCTTCCCATTCGGCTCTTACATTCCACCCTTCGTCCTCTGCAGATTGCCTCAACTCACTTAAAACATCAGAAGAATCTTCTGTATCTACTACATATTGAGTTATGGTCACCTCTTCAACATTAAATTGGTTAGTAACCTCATAATCATTTGGATTCTCTATTCCATCAGGCTCTGATTCTCCATCTCCATTCACACATCCACTTATTGTTATTACACCAAATAATAGCAATATCATTGTCAGGTATATTTTTTTCATATCATATCCCCCATGTTGTTAAACATATTAAACTATGTAATGAAATATATTATAAAAGTATCGAAAATTAAAAGGATTTATCCATTAATTAATAAAATAAATAAATATTTCATAACTGTCAGTATCGATATTTCAAAACGCTCGTATTTATATTTATAAAAACAGTTTTTATGAAGATGGTTTAGCAGAGATATGTGAAAGTCAACAAGTTTAGAGGTTGTCCGACAATTCGATATTATCAATTATTCAAATAAATATAGATTAAATATTAATTTACTTATTAATAGTATTTATATAGTAGGAGGATGGAGGGTCTGTATATTTTTTTGAGAACCTTTGATGTTATCATCACCATAAACAAATTATATCTCATAATTATATTATAGTTTATTTTAAAAGTGTTTAAACGTACTAAATTTTATATGTAAATTAGTTCTGAAACTTTGTTTCTAAAATTAGTTATATTAATTGCTACATATTATTATATTAGATGGCTGCAAAACCCCCCCACTTCCAAACCCTAAAAATTTCCTAAAATTTTTTCCGAAGCCATCGATTTTTAGATAAGTACAAATATCCTTTTTGTTATTATGATGTTTATAAAAAGTTTGGCTTTGCACAATAAATAGGCGAATTTTACGACTTTTTGTGCAGAAAATTGAATTTTTGTGCAAGGCCACCTTGTTCGTTTCTATTATATCAAGTGGCATTATCCGTGACTGGTTTTTTAGATGAGTGGATAAATGCTATTAATAAGTAGATTAATCTTCAATCTATATTTATGTTAGTTAACAATTTTTTAAAATTTCAAAATAGCAAGAGCAGTTCCCATTACCAATGGTTTTAACTGTATTAATCGATACGTTGCTATACGCTTTTGAAGCTACATTATAGAATATTTTTTTGGTGAGGTTGCATAAAATAGGGTTCATTTTTGCTTGAGAAGCACCCCATGGACAGATGGTATTTTCCAGTGCAAAAAGAACATTATCTTTACTATCAGGTTCTTTTGCAATAAAATCGGCTCCAAGATAATTCATGACTTCGGTGCAGGTTTTTTTAACATTGTCTGGATTTATATTTTCACTGTCCAGTTCAAGGGTATCCTTGTATTTATTATTTGATACGTAAATCTCATTAAATAGTGATTCTATTTCTTTAACCATTTGATGGATTAAGATTTTCTTTTTTTCTTTGGGGAGCTGTTGTAGTAAGGTCGGTATAATACCTGTCAATATATTCCTTATTTGGTGTTGTGTATACAATTCGTTAAGGTTTTTCATTAATTCATCATGTAATTTTTTAATTCTGAGTGCAGACCTAACCCTTGCATTCAGTTCTTCACCATCAACAGGTTTTGTAAGAAAATCATCTGCACCAGAATCGAGGCCATGGATTTTATTATCATGGTCTGATAAGGCAGTTATCATTAAAACAGGTATGTAATTCAGGGAATCATCATTTTTTATGTGTGTACAAACCTCAAATCCGTTAATATCGGGCATCATAACATCAAGAAGGATAACATCTATATTATCAGATTCAATTATATTAATCGCTTCTTGCCCATTGTAAGCAGCTATGGTGTTATATCCATCCAAATAATCTGCCAATAATTCTACAAGTTCAGGTTCATCGTCTACTATTAGTATTTTAGATTCTGAATTATCCCTCTCCATCCTTTATTTACTATTATAGGCTACCTTTATATATAATTAGTCATTATACTAAAATTTTTAAATTTTTGGTTATTTTTTCAGTATTTTATAAATTAATTATTGTATTCCTATAATCAATAAGTTGGGAATATTTTATCTTGGCTTGAATATTTTAATTAGCTCTATAACATTATTACTTGGTCTACTTGTACTACTTATTGAAGGTATTATCGAGTACAATGATAGGGCAGCAGGGATACGTGAAAAACCAACGACTGAATTTGTCAATTTTCTTTGACTCCTGCACCCATTTCTGATAAATTTCTGATAATTATGTACACTAAAGGGAATCTGTTTACAAAATTAGTATAAAATAATTAGTATAAAAACTTTGAGAATAATGTTACTTAATATCACGGAATCTTTATATGGTTTAGTGTATATACATAATAATTGAGAGGTGTAGTAAAATTGAACCCCCACGAACAAACCTCCGCTACACTTGACGATATGTTAAAGGAAGCAATCACCTGTCCTCTATGTAATACTGATGGAAAAATCCATATCAGTAACATAGAAACTGGAGAAAGTACCGATATTTGTATGTTTTGTGGATACAACACCCACAATGAAATAGCGGTTGATAAAGAAAAGGATTACTTGGTTAAGTATGCAGAATATCTTTTGTGGAACAAAGGACTAGATGATTCATTAAAAATACTTCAGAATCTTGATGTATACAATTCAGAAATGCTGGATGATATATGGACTGACCCAGATGAAGATAAAGTTATAAATTTTATAGATAAAATACAGACTAACAAGAAATCTATCATACCCCAAATAGAAGATAGAAACAATTTCAAATATGAAACAAAATCTTATGGAGGGTATGGTATTATACATTTGACTAATGATTCTGATAATTCTATAGATCCAACAGATTCAGATAACACCTGTCTTGATGGTAAAATCTGTATCAGGGATAACGACAAAAGTAATATGATGACAAATGATGAGTATGTAACAACGTACCATTTGTTTGGGAACCCATCTACAGGGGTTACCAGTCTTGTGCAATTAGTTAACAATACAATCGTATATAGTATGCCATTATCAGCGGACAAATATCACAATGAAATGATGGAAAAAGAAATGGAAAAGATGCAAGAAAGAGGTACAAGAGCAACTTTATTTTTGAAATTACAAAATGATATTATTGAAGTTTAATATCGTATTTTTATTTTTTTGATTCTCAATTTGAGATAGGATATCTTTTTCTTGGATTAACTTTAGAGGATTTCGAAAAACCTCTTGATTTTGGTGTTTATTTATAAACCCTTTATAGTAGTTAAATCCATAAAATTTGTTATTTATAAATGATGAAATAACAGCATTTATCTCCATTACCCATTGTTTTTAATGTTTCTACCTTTGCATCATTATAAACTTTTGTAATAACTCTGGATATGATTCCTTTTGTTAGATTGCAAAGTATTGGATTTGATTTAGCTTGTTCTGCACCCCATGGACATCCAGTACCTTTTACAGCAAACCGAAGCCCTTCTTTATCAAACGATTCTAATGAAAAATCTCCACCAAGCTGGTTCATTACTTCACAACTCATATATCCAACATTATTGCTGTTTACATCCTCGTATTTGAATTTAGAACTCTTGCAATCTATCTGTTGAGATTTAAGGGTACTGGTGTTTTGATGGAACATACAGTTTTCAACCATGTCAAGCATTTGTTTAACCACAATTTTTCGCCTATCTTTAGGGCTTTCTTTTAAAAGAGTGGGAATTGTGCCTGTTAATATTTTTCGAATCTGGTTCTGTTTGTATATATGTTCATGTTTTTTTTGTAGTTCTATTTCCGATAATTTTCTCTCAGTAATGTTTAAGTGGTAGATTAGTACTGGTGTAGGGTATCGTTTATTTAGTGGTATCACTTTCATCAAATACCATCGGTTTTTATCTGGTGCATGACAAGGATATTCCAGTTCAAAGATATCTTTTTTACCTGTTATAACATCTCTTATGCCATTTGCTGCAACATAAGCTTCTTCAGAATTTTTACCATATGCATGATCACACACATCCAGATAATTCGTTCCTTCACTACACATATCAGGGTCAAGCCCGTTATTAGATGCAAAAATTCTCCAGAGGTCATTTACATAAAGAATTGTTCCATCTGTATCTAGGACTGTGAGATTATCGGGCAAGGATTTAATTATATAATCTTTTAATTCGTTGTTATCATGTTGTATCTGGTTGTTTTGCATAATTTACACAATCCTATAAATACTTTAAAGATGTTGAGGTGTTAAAATTTTCGTTTAACATAGATTTTTATAAAAATTTAACATATTTATTAATGATTTATATTTATTTATCTAATAGATAAAATGAGTTAATATATAATATTCAGGAATTGTTGGACAGCTTGTGAAGTTGTTGGCTTCACGTAACCCTGTTTCTCCATCATGGTAATTCTGTTTTAAAATTAAAATCTGTATAATAAAAAAGTTTTTGAGTGATGGTTGTGGACAAATATCACTGACTGCTCTCCCACGACTAAATCGTGGAGTTCTCTTGAACCACGAGAGCCTCAACCTCTTACCAAGTTGAGCATTTGCTGATTCATGGACGGTACTTGCGAACCGAGACCGAGCGTAGATTTAATATTATTATACATACATAAAAATTGCGATAACTTTATATAAAATGACTTTACTTTAATAACACGTAAGAACAAATAAAAAAACTAAGATATAATAATTTATCATAGATTTAAAGATTTAATTCTTCCGGGGGACTTGGGACTGTAGTTTTTAGTTCAGTTCAATGATTGAATCAGTTCGATATGTGTGGGGGATATTTAATGGTTGAAGTTGAAAGAGAGAGGTATTCTGATACCTCCGAACGTGAAAAAATACGTGAAATGATAAAAGCACGTAAGGAAAAAGAAAAGGAAAAGGAAAAATCCTCTGAAATAGAGTCACCTGTTAATAAATGCCCTGAGTGCGGAAGCATTAACCTTGAACAGGATTATGAGCGTGCAGAACTTGTTTGTTCGGATTGTGGACTTGTGGTGGATGCAGAATTAGTTGATGAAGGTCCAGAATGGCGGGCATTTGACTCTGACCAGCAGATGAAACGTTCCAGAGTAGGAGCTCCAATGACTTATGCAATTCATGATAAGGGTCTCTCCACAATGATTGACTGGAGAAACCGTGATTCTTATGGTCAGTCAATTTCATCTAAAAACCGGGCACAATTATACCGGTTAAGAAAGTGGCAGCGTAGAATTCGTATATATAATGCTGCTGAAAGGAATCTGGCTTTTGCATTATCAGAACTGGACCGTATGGCATCTGCACTTGGTTTACCAAGAACTGTACGTGAGACAGCAGCAGTAGTCTACCGGAAAGCAGTGGATAAGAATTTGATACGTGGAAGAAGTATCGAAGGAGTTGCTGCAGCAGCGCTTTATGCTGCATGCCGTCAGTGCAGTGTACCAAGAACACTTGATGAAATCGGTGAAGTGTCAAGAGTTAGCAGGATAGAAATCGGAAGAACCTATCGTTTCATCTCAAGAGAACTTTCGTTAAAACTCATGCCTACCTCACCTATCGATTATGTGCCAAGATTTTGTTCAGGTCTCAAATTGAAGAGCGAAGTCCAGTCTAAAGGTGTTGAAATCCTGAGACAGGCATCAGAAAAGGAAATTACAAGTGGACGCGGTCCAACAGGTGTTGCAGCTGCTGCAATCTATATTGCGTCTATGTTGTGTGGGGAAAGAAGAACCCAGCGAGAAGTTGCGGATGTGGCAGGTGTAACAGAAGTAACTATACGTAACAGGTATAAAGAACTGTCCGAAGAACTGGATATTGAAATAATCCAGTAAATTAACTATAGATTTTGAAATAGTTAGCCGGGTTCAAATATAATAATAGTCAATTATGTCACTATTCAATTTCAATATCGATTTACTGTGTTACGTCAACTACCCCTCCCTAACTGAAGTAAATGCTTCAGTTGAGGAAGGAGCTTGTATCTATAAGACAGGTTTTTGGTTGACCAGACCACTGGATACGGGTTATATATGTCAAAAAGAAATCCAGTAAACGATACCGGAGAATACACCAGTAGTCACCCTGGGATGCCGCCTCAGTCCCTTGCTCTGAGAATGCAGTCTAAACAGTTCTGGAAGGGTAGGAACAGTGACTGTACTTTTAAACCTCCGGTACTCCGGTCGAGAGGAAGTCGGAAATCAGGACTGAACCGACAGTCCTGACCTACGCACAACTCCTTTAAGGAGGAATTACAAATGCGTGTATTTGTTATAAGCAAAAACAAGAAACCTCTAATGCCTACGAGACCTGCTAAAGCCAGAAGATTATTGAAATCTGGCAAAGCTAAAGTGGTCAGAAGAACTCCATTCACTATCAAGTTGTTATACGAAACAACTGAGTACACCCAACCTGTGGTTGCCGGTATGGATTCCGGCTCAAAACACATCGGGTGTGCTGCTGTTGTTAACGACGAAGTCTTGTACCAGTCTGAAGTTGAATTGAGAGATGATGTATCCAGAAAGATGAAAGATAGAGCTGATTACAGGAGAAACAGGAGATCAAGAAAGACAAGGTACAGAAAACCGAGATTCGACAACAGAGGCAACTCCAAGAAAGAAAACAGGATTGCACCATCTATCAAGAACAAAGTTCAGTCCCATGATAGAGAGAGAAGATTCGTGGAATCCATTCTACCTGTCAAGAAATGGATTGTTGAAACTGCTTCGTTCGATATACACAAAATCACAAATCCAAATGTTTCAGGTACAGGTTACCAGAACGGTGATTTGAAAGGATACTACAACATTAGGACATACGTTCTGCATAGAGACAACTACACCTGTCAAAAATGTAAGAACAGGTCGAAAGACCCGAAATTAGAATGCCACCACATAGTTTTCAGAAGCAACGGTGGAACTGACAGACCTGACAATCTGATTACTCTCTGCGAAACCTGTCATGGCAAGCTGCATGATGGCGAATTCACGATAAACAAAAAACCGTCTAACACAAAACATCCAACTGAAATGGGTATTGTCAGGTCGCAGATAAGAAAACTAAACTGGAAGTTTCAGGAAACATTCGGGTACATAACCAAATACAAGAGAGAACAGAAACTAAATCTGGAAAAGACTCATTACAACGATGCTGTAGCGATTTGCTGTGATGAGAATAACCCGAATATACAGCTATCAGATGTAGTATATTATAAAAAACATGTCAGTAAAGGTGACTACCAGCAAACCAAAGGAGTCAGATCCGAGAAGAAAATCCCAACAGGAAAACTTCATGGATTGAGAAAATTTGACTTTATACAAACTCCAGATATATCCGGATTCGTCAAAGGCAAAAGAACATCAGGTAACTTCAGCATCATGGATATATTCGGAAATACATTCAAGAAAAACTGCAGGAGAATATCAGCAAGATGTACAACTCTAACTCAACAGATACAAATCTAAAAGACAGGTCGCATTCCTCTCCCAGCTCGCGCAGGGAGTCTCCTGCGACCAATTGATGAAACATTGAAATTTAAAATTATCATGAAATCAAAAAGATAAGGATGATTTTTCAAGCCTCATTTTGGTCTAAAACCACTAAAATGAGCAATTCTTCTTGAATCAATTCAGAAAATGAGAGTTTATTCAGGATAGGGTTTCTACAGACCCTTCTCGCTCCAGAGTTAAATTTTCAATTTTCAGGGATTATAAATGAAAATCTGCTACCCTCTCTCTCTTCACTTTCAACCCATATTTTACCTCCATGCATTTCCACCAATCTTTCAACCAGTGCCAATCCAAGTCCAGTACCTGAATAGCGACGACTTGCACCAGAATCCAATTGTTTAAATGAATCGAATATTTCGTCCTGTTTGTCAGCAGGTATACCGATACCTGTGTCGATGACTGAAAACAACATGTCATTATCATTCCAGTCTAATTTTACTGTAACTGAACCCTGTTCAGTAAACTTTACAGCATTGTATACAAGGTTGTAGAGTATCTGTCTAAGTTTTATTTTATCTGCATAGATATATTCTATACTCCGGTTAATATCAATATTAATTTCAAGACCTTTTTGTGAAGCAAATGGGTAGATATTTTCTTTCAAATCTTTCATGAGTTGTGGAATTGATACTTTTTCACAATGAAGTTCATGTTTACCGGATTCAATTTTTGATAAATCAAGTATATCTGTGATTAAATCTAGCAGGTGTTTTCCACTTCTGTGGACTTTACTAAGATAAGTTTTTTGACTCTCATTCAAATCACCTAATTTGCCTTTCAGTAAAATATCTGAAAAACCTATGATAGAAGTGAGAGGAGTACGCAGTTCGTGGCTGACATTAGCTAACAATTCGCTTTTGGCCTGACTCGCAGCTTCTGCTTCAAGTTTTGAATTGATCAAGCTTTCTTCAGCCTGTTTTCTAATAGTGATTTCACGGACAAAACCCAATATAACAGATCTTCCTTTCAAATCGATACGTGTCAGTTTCACTTCTGCAGGATAATATGAACCATCTTTCCTTCTTAATTTTGTCTCTACAAGATAAGAATCGCTTGGAGATAATTTTTCCCAGTACACTGTTTTAGGGTCATAAGAATTAATATATGCTGATATATCAGCAATATTCATCGACAAAAGTTCTTCTTTTGAATATCCAAGATTCTCACACGCAAGATTATTGACATATACAATGTTCCCGTCAAAATCGTGAGCTATTATAGCATCAGCTGCCTGTTCTGTCAAAGTCCTGAATCGTTCTTCACTCTCACGCAGTTCCTCTTCTATCCTTTTACGATCTGTTATATCAGTGGTAAATCCGATATATTTATCTTCTAAAAGTTTAACAGCATCAAGGATCCAGTATCTTAAAGAATCATTTTTTGTAATAAAAGGCAGTTCTGCTGAAACTTTTCCATTTTCAAGAAGTTCTTCAAAGATTTGGCCCGCTAACTCATGAGCATTGTCTGGATGTAAATCGATTATATTCATCGACAGTAGTTCATCTTTTGTATAACCGATTATGTGGCAGGCTGCAGGGTTTACATCCACATAATTTCCATTTTTATCAATAACAAAAATGCCTATAGGCGAATTATCAATATAATTACGTAACTGTTGTTCACTCTTTTTTAACTTTTCTTCATATGATTTTCTCTTGGTTATATCTACAAATGAACCTGCAATTGCAACGGGTTTGCCTGATTCATCGTTCACTAGATTTATCAAACTATAAACATCAAATACATTCCCATGTTTTGTCTTTGCTTTACCTTCACTCTTCCAGCTTCCATTTTCGTGCAAATAATGGTAAACATTTATGGCATTTTCTTTATATTGCCAAAATTCAGTAATATGTTTTCCAAGAATCTCTTCTTTATTATATTCCCACATATCCAAAGATGCAGAATTAGCATAGGTTAAATAACCATCAAGGTCGCTAATGGCAATTGCATTTATTGATGATTCCAGTGTATTTTTCATCAAATGTAACGTATCTTCCTTCTCTTTATAAGCTGTTATGTCTTCAATAGTTGCTATTATACTACCGAAGTTACCATTATCATCAAATATCGGTGCAGCATTTATGGACAAGAGTTTCCTTTGCCCATTAGGCCATTCAATTGCATGCCTAACATCATATACAGGTTTTTGGTATTTCTGGACTAGTTCAAAAGGTAACTCTGTTTCAGGGAAAAGATTACCCTTAAAATCCGTAATCTTCCATTTCACATTATCATAAGTCCTACCTTCTATTTCACTTTTTGACAATCCCAGTACATTTTCAGCTGCAGAATTAGCATATACTATGTTTCCATTTTTGTTCACTTTTGTTATACATACCGGACTTGTTTCTGCTACCTTTTCAAAAAAGTCTTTTTCTTTATTCAGATTTTTTTGAGTTTTTTTACGTTCAGTGATGTCCAGTAAACTTACAATGACTTTGGGTTTTTCATCGTTATTAATTAATGATGTTGAAATGAGAAATGTTAGATACTTTACATCACCATCTATCATAAAAGGTAGGCTGGTTTCTACATTGTAATGATTGTTACCTGTTTCAAATGTATCAATTACAGTGTTTTTTACCTTGCATTCTTGACAGTACTGTCCAAATCCACAACCATCAGGATTACTAAGAGAATTAAGACATCTTAACGCTTCTCCTCCTCTTAGACCTACCATTTCATCTGAAGTTGTACCGGAAAATAATTCTGCACTTTTATTTACTTTGAAAATTCTCCTTTCCGAATCAACCATCATAATGACCATTGGTACATTTTCATAGATGGTTTTTAGTTCGTCATCTGTTTTTCTTTGACTTGTGATATCAGTAAAAATTGTAATGAATTTACTTTTATTAGGAGATATTACCGTGATACGAATGTGCTTTCCAAACAGTGAAAAATAGGTTTCAAAACACGTCTGTTCTCCGGTTTCAGCTACTTTTGCATAGGTATGAAGGAATGGTGCTTCTCCTGTATCATAAATATTAGAAGCCAATTGTCCTACCACTTCATCTCGTTTCAAACCAACAATTGACTCATAGGCTGGGTTGATATCGATTATCTTATAATCTACCGGATATCCATCACTATTATAGATAATTTCGTGAAAACAAACACCCTCATTCATTGTTTTATAAACTAAATCAAATGATGCACTAGCATTTTGCAAAATTATATACCTCTTATTAAAAATATTATATGAGTAATGATATGTTTTATTGAATATTGTAAATTTTATAATGATTAATATATATTTAGTTAATACAAATAAGTAACTATTATATTTTTAGAAAAATTAATAATAATTTTTTAAGTTTGTTTTAAATTATAAACCTGTATAATAAAAAATTTATTGGGTGGTGGTTGTGGACAAATATCAACTACCAACAACTAAAATGCTTGCCCAACAAGCTCCATAAAACAGCTAAATACAAATTATAGATTAATTTATTTGTTAACATGGCATTTAACCAAAAACTATACGTGGCTACTCCACCAAGTATAAGACAAACAACCAAAATTGGTTATATTAGTCATATTAATTAAGTATCGATTCAACAACTGAAATTAATAACAAATTCTGTTCCATTATTACCATGTAATTTGAAGTCACCATTTATCTGGTCCACTAAACTTTTTATAAGTTGTAATCCAAGAGAACCAGGGTTATCTAAATCTATATCTTCGGGTATCCCTTTACCATTATCTGATACGATGAGTGTATAAATACCAGGCTCAGTTTCATAAAAAATAACGTTTAATTCACCATATTCGTCTTCTGAGTATGCATATTTCAGGGAATTAGATACCAACTCGTTAATTAGCATTCCAAGTGGAATTATAGTATCGATTCCAAAATAAGCGTCCTGTATATCAATTTTAATTAATATATTTTCTCCATTATATAAACTAATCAGGTGTTCTACAAGGTCTTCTATGTAATCTCTTATATTTATACTTTCAAGGCCTTTTGTATGGTATATCTTTTGATGAACGAGTGACATTGAAATCACTCTATTTTGAGTATCCCTGAACGCTTCATTAACTGTATCATCGTTGAATTTTTCAGATTGGAGGTTAAGTAGACTGGATATAACCTGTAAGTTATTTTTTATCCGGTGATGCAACTCTAAAACTCTTAGTCTTTCAGCGTTTTTTATTTCTTCCGTTTGTTTTTGGACGCGGTTTTCTAATTCTTCATTTATTTGTTTAAGTTCTGTTGAGTATTTTTCTAGTTGTCTTTCAGTTTTAGTCTTCTCAGTAATGTCACGTACAAATTCAACTACGCCTAATATTTCTCCGGTATATCTATCATTCATTGGATAACTGTAAATCTCAAGCCACTCGATCTTTGAATTAGGTAAACCTGGTACGATATTAGTCTCCGTTTTACCTGTCTTTAAAGCACGAGATGTAGGACAATAATCACATGGTTTGTCATTGTTATGGTAAACCTGATAACACTTTTTTCCTTCAAGGGGTGTATTTACCTTGTACCACTCACCCATTTTACTGTTGGCACGTATAACATTAAAATCTGTGTCTATAACACTGATTCCATCCTGGATGCTTTCAAAAGTATCATCCAACATTTTTTTGTTTTCCATTAATTTTTCTTCTGCCATTTTACGGTCCGTGATATCAAGGATAACGCCCTGGTAATGAGTAATTTCTCCGCAATCATTTCTTATTATAGTAGTTCTGTCATCGACCCACCTTATGTTCCTATTTTTTGTAATTATACGGTAGGGTTTATGTTGAAATTTAAAGCGGTCAGGGTTTTCACTATACGTTTCAACTTCTGATTTTACTCTCTCAATATCATCAGGGTGGATTATATCAGCATAACTTAGTTTATCGTCGTTAAAATCATCCACATAATAACCAAAAATATCAACTACATTATTAGACACATATTCTACCGGCCATCCGGATTCCTCGTCGTTTTTCCATAAAAATGCAACTACAAGGCTGTTATTTATGATTTCGTATGTGTTCTTTAATTTTTGTTCGAGTTGTTTCCTTTTAGTGATATCACGACCAGTAAAAACGATTTTCTTTATATTACCTATGTCATCATAAATAAAATTACCATATGTTTCAAGCCAGAGATAATGTCCATCAGCATGCAGACATCTGTATTCTGATTTTCTGGGGATTAAGGTTTCTAACAAACTATTAAATTCACTTTTTATCCTATCTAAATCGTCCGGATGAACAAAATTGAATACTGATTTGCCAATTAAGTGTTCAGGATTATAACCTAAATTTGATTTATAAGTTGGTCCTGCATATACGAAATTGCCGTTTTTATCAGTAAGACAAATCATTTCCACCATATTTTTTGTTATTTCGCGGAATAGTTCCTCACTTTTTTTCTTCTGTTTTTCAGATTGGTTTTTTTCAGTTATGTCTTCTGCCGAACAGATTATATATTCAACGTTATTGCATGAATCAAGTTTAGGAGTTTTTGTGATTGAAAGTAGCCTGGAAACTCCTTTACTATT
Organism: Methanohalobium evestigatum Z-7303; assembly: GCF_000196655.1. Lineage (GTDB taxonomy): Archaea > Halobacteriota > Methanosarcinia > Methanosarcinales > Methanosarcinaceae > Methanohalobium > Methanohalobium evestigatum. Next base: position 1,138,164 of record NC_014253.1, read on the forward strand.
TTTAAACCATTCTCTGGTGTGAATTTTCTCTTTAATTTTGAAAATTTTTTTGTTGTCTTTGAAAAAATAGTCTGCTACATCTTTAGTAAAAATATCATAAATACTTACATTTCCAAATTCACTTTTATCAAGACCCAGAAAATCAGCATGTGCTTTATTTGCTATATAGTATGTTTGTTCATCAATAAAGATAAAAATTTGAGTATTTGTCTGGTCTAAAAGTAGTTCTTGATCCACCTCTATTTCACTCATGTGCAACACCAGTATTATTTAATAACTATATTTTAAATTGTGATATTTAAGATATCTGGTGAATGGATTTTGGTTATTAATAGAGATACGTTTTTATAATAATGGAAGGTAGAAAACCCTGATGTCTTCAGCATCGCATCAAATCGTAGATTTAATGCGAGTTTCATTTCTTTGAAATGAAACAAAGGGCTGAATACCGTCCAATATATAACGTAACATATAAATAATGTTAAATCATAATAATTATGGTATGTTAAAAGCTTACAAGTATCGTATGTATCCAAACCAAATCCAACAGGAGTTAATCGCAAAACATATAGGAGCTTGTAGGTTCATATACAACTGGGCATTGGAGAACAAAATCAAATCTTATGAGCAGGATGGTAAAGCAATATCAAGATTTGAATTGAACAAACAGATAAGGGTATTAAAACAAGATCATGAATGGTTGAATGAAATTAACTCACAATCATTACAGGGAGCTACTCTTAACCTGGAAAATGCTTTTACCAAATTTTTCAGAGAAAAATCAGGTTTTCCAAAGTTTAAATCCAAGAAAAACCCAGTACAATCGTTTTCTGTTCCTCAGTATTATAAAGTCGATTTTGGTAATAATAAAGTATACATACCTAAAATCGGCTGGATAAAAACCAGGCTTCATAGAAGGTTTGATGGTAAACAAAGGACTGCAACTATAACAAGAACACCGACAGGAAAATATTATATCAGTATTTTAGTCGATGACGGAAAACAATTACCACAAAAATACAAATTCGACCAAAATAATACAGTAGGAGTCGATGTTGGAATCAAGGATTTCGCTGTAACATCCGATGGTGAAAAAATCGATAATCCAAGATACCTGAAAAATTCAATTGAAAGATTGAAGGTATTACAGAAAAGGCTCAGCAGAAAAAAGAAGGGTTCTAACAATTACAGGAAACTGAAACATCAGATAGCAAAATATCATGAGAAAATTGCTAATCAGAGAGAAGATTTCCAGCATAAATTAAGTTCCAGGTTGATAAGCGAGAACCAAGCTGTAGCACTAGAATGTTTGAATGTAAAAGGACTGCTGAAAAATCATAATCTGGCACAGCATATAACCGATGCTTCATGGAGTAGTTTTGTTCAGAAATTAGAGTATAAAGCAGAATGGTACGGTAAAAATATTATCAAGATAGGACGATTCGACCCATCAAGCAAAATCTGTCATGTATGTGGATATCATCATCAGGATTTAGAACTTAAAGACAGAGAATGGGAATGTCCTGACTGTAAAACGATACATGATAGGGACATCAACGCATCAGTTAACATTAAAAAATTCGCACTGGATAAACAGAATCTAATAGGCATCAATTCACCTTCGGGATGAGGGGTAGAGCCTGTGGACTTGTTCCCATAAGGGAAAAGGATGAAACAGGAAGCCACTTGGTCTTTAGCCAAGTGGTAGTTCACACTCATCAGTTCATCCACAACTTGACAGAACCATTGTTGTAAGACCACCTATCAAGTTTTAGCTTACTAATGTTGTACTCACCACCTGAAGCTGTGGAGAAGTCGAAGTACCCGAAACTACCACCTTTATCCTGGAAACTACTGATTTCATGAGTACTGCTCTTGTCACCCTGATAGATAAATACCTGTTCAACTCTCTGATGTCCTGAATCTATTTTGATACCAGTACTGTTGTTAACCGTTTCAGTATAATTTTCTGCTGGTTCATTCAATGTAACAGCAAAGTCGATAACGTAGGCAAGGGCCAGAGTAGAGATTAGAGCAAGAGCGACAATGAGGATAATACTAAGATTTATTTTTGAAGTTTCCATGAGACCAAGTCAATTGTAGAACTTCTTTTGCTGTTTTTGGTTTTCTAATCATTATAAAAGTTTCCATGAGACCAAGTCAATTGTAGAACCCCTGATTGATAAGGATTTTTATTAGACTAAATCTTAGAAATTTTTGAACATAAATAAGAAAATTATCTGTTCTATATTTTGCTATTTTGTATTATGGAAAAAATCTTGAAACAACTTCTTAGAACTTGATTTCATTCTTTCTATGTTACATGAAACATTGAAATTTAGATTTGTTATGATAAAAATACTAAATGGTGCCGATAATTAATTATATGGAATAGATACCAGAAAGTATATAGTTATAATTTGTGAAAAAGTTAATTAGAATCAAAATAAATAATTTCAGTATGATCGATTTTCTAAATTTCATGCAATTATTTTTTATATTAAAAAGCTGGATGGACTGTTTTAAACAATTTTGATTTTGCGTAGATGATCACCAAAAAGCTTATCTTTTATCAATTATTATAGCTTCATTGCAATTATTAGAACTTTCATGAAAAATATTGTTTACTGAAAATTCTATATTGTCAAAGGGGGAGTAGGATTGAAAATAATATACTATTTAGCTCTGGCTATAACTTGTTTGATTATAGTCACAGGTACAATATCGGCACAACCAACAGAGAAAAAAGGATTAGAAAAGAACCCTAATTTAGATTACACTGAAGGCGGACATTTTGAGGATGATTTTGACGCTGACATGATGGCAGAATGGTGGTATCTTAATGGAGACACCAAACTTGTAGGAAACGGTGGAGAGAAGAAAAATTTCAGTTTTTTTGTCGTGCTGGCTCATCAGGAAATTTCTGAACTTCCACAATCCTATATGCTAACGTTCAATGGTTTGTATTTTGACAACGGTACATCGGTATTTGAGTCTGAAGATGAATATATTCCAAGGAATAACATTACTAATTACATCGCTTTCAACACACCATATGTAGATTACAATTATCCAGAGGGTACTAAAAGTCTAACAGGAAACCATCTCGGCGGTTATCATTTAGATTATGAGACCAATAGAGTAGATATGGACCTGTATTTCCAGACAAATGTTGAAAAGACCGTCGATAAATGTGATTATCCTCTTAATTTCACTACCTATGAACGTTCTTATGGACGCCTTCATGGTACTATAACTATAGATGGTGAAAAGTACAGGGTTACTCAGGCTAACGGATATATGGACCACATGATACCTAATAACAATATTAAACCTATGATGGACGGTGAATTTTCATGGACCACGAATATGCATGGATGGAGCTGGTCTGAAGTTACCACGAAAAATTACCAGACTATTGCCTATGCAGTACGTGGAATAGATGATGGTTACGATAACTATTCATACAAACATCTGACGTTGTTGGATAAAAATACAGGAGAAGTCCTTGAAGATTATTCAGGTGATGAAATAACAATCAAAGAGCTTAATTATATAACTGAGCCTATGAATGAATTAGTTGATTATGATGACAGAACAAGACCTGAAACTGTCAAGTTTTCAACCTCTGATTTAAATATAACAATAAATGCTTCACAGGTTGCGGTGTTTGATTATGATCCAAAACTTCCTGATGGAACGCCGACTCCATTACCAGCAGGGTTTGTCGATTTCATGTCCCATCAACCAGATGGTGCAGTAATCGAATATAAAGGTGATACAGAAACAGGAAGTTCCTTTTATGAATATCTGGTAAGTGATATTGTTGAATGGCAAGGAAATTGAAACGGACAACTTTTATAGTTGTCTTTTTTTTATAAATTTTTAAAATATAGGTGAAAAAGCTACTTTTTAAGTTCTTAGAATTTGAACATATCCTGTGTTTTCCAATATTTACTGTAGATTTTCAAAGTCGTTAGCTAGTTTTTTACTATTCAATTTCATTTTTCTATTTTACATGTAACATTGAATATGTACAAATGAACTGTACACTGTGAACTACCGCTGAGCTAAAGACTCAGCGGCTTCGGAAGAAGGTTACCAGGAAAGCCTTACTCTTTAAATCAAAGATTTAAAGATATTTGTAAATTTTCAATTTACAAAGTTCTTCCAGGGGAGTTCACGTCCCCACTATCGGTTATCCCTTTGAGGGAATCACCGATTACCTTTCTCAAGATGTTCAATGCACCGTTGATATCGGCATTGATCAGTCTACCTGTAGATGACTGGAAGATTCCTCTCTTAGATCTTTTACCAAGATATTTCTTATGCTTTCTGATAGGTTCTGAAGCCAGTGCATCAACCTTGCTAGTGTAAGCTTCGTTTACTTCATGATATTTTATACCATGATATTCACACTTAGAAGCTATTTTATATTTAAACCTAGCAAATGGTATTGTCTGGAAGTTCTGGGTATTCTGCTTTCCGATATTCTGCTTTCCGATATTCTGCTTTCCGATATTCTGCTTTCCGATATTCTGTTCCTGTTTTATCTCTTTCATCTCTCCGATTATGACATTACCGATTCTATTTTCCAGACAATGTTTTACTATATGATTAACGCACTGGTTCATGAAATCATTTATCTTCCAGAACCTTTTATTAGAGAACCTATCCATCTTGATTCCATCATCTACATTCTGTTTGTCGTAGACTGACTGCAACCTGCTCTTCTCCTTGTTCCACCAGCGGTTATAAGATTTGATACCCCTGCCGTCTAATATGAAGGCAGTCCCGCTGGTCGTCACACAGGTCGCAAAGTTGTCCACTCCAAGGTCTATCGATAGATGGTTATTATAATCAAGTTCAGCAATCTCCCCATCTTCATGATATACAAATTCTATCTCGAACCATCGACCTTTATATTTTGGTACAATCCTGACCTGATTGATGTATTGACCTATTATGTTATCAGGTATCTTGAAGTATAGATACTTGGTTCCATAAGTTCTATAATAATCCAAACCCAATGATAACCTGATCTTATCATCGATAACCTTCAGCTGATCTTTCTTGAAAGTACATATGAAGTTACCATCTTTATCCAGATACTTTGGAAGTGAAACTGGTTTCTCATATTCTCCTTTTCTCTTCTTATCCAGAAGTTTGAAAAACGATTTCATACTGCCATCCACAGTTTCCACAGTATTCTGGGCAACCTGTGATGGCATCATTCTATAATTCTCGTTTTCTTTGACCGTATGGTAAGCAGTATCTTTATCGAGATATTTGCCATGATTGAAAAAGTACTGCCTAATCGTGTACAACGTGAAATTGTACAGGTTCTTGGACAGTTTGGTCAACCTCTTCAAAGTTTCATACGTCTGCTTATCAGCACGGAGATGGTTCTTCTGGGTTAGATACATTCATCATACAATTATTTAGCAAAATACTTATCTTTTTTTGACTATTTATCATACCACGATGCTAAAAACATCGGGGTTTTATTTAACTTTATAAATCAAAAGACAAATGAGGTAAAATGATATGCCAGGTGGTGATAGAACTGGTCCAGAAGGTAAAGGGCCAATGACTGGGAGAAGACTGGGACCCTGTTTAGGTTCTCAAACAGCCGGTTCAATGTCAAATAATTCTGCTGGTAGAGGCTTAGCACGAGGCCGTGGTTTTGCGTTCAACAAGAATGGATCAGGTTTCGGAAAATCCAATTTCAGAAAAAACAGTGATACAACTAAAAGTTTCGATGATTCGTATAAAGACAAAAAATCGATTCCGTACAAATACATAGTACACAGGGGAGCTGTCAACCTTCCTAATGCCCTCCGCTTAGCTTCTGCTAGTAGTCGAAGTTAAGAGATGGAAGGACAAGCCAACTAATTTATTAGTTGGTTGCTGACTTCGTTTTGTAGTAAATGTAATTTCCTGAATCTATCGTTATTAATTTGTTATCTTTGATTAATTTTTCAAGTGAGGATTTTACTTTATCATTTTCAGCACCCAGCGAATCACATATTTGTTCGAACGTACAGGGTCTTCGAGATATCAGACTGTAAATATCATCATTCAAGTTTTTGTGGGTATATTTAGATACTTTCTTTTTCGAATTCGCAAATGTTAGTTCTACTTTTTCGCTACCAAATACACTTGTGAATTTATCAGAGATTTGTTTTAATTTTTCATCTGAAACTGGTATGATATGATTTTCAGCAGGGGGCCGATTTACTGTGAGTAGTTCGATTCTATCAGGATTTATTCGTTTGGTGACTTCTATTAATTTATCAATTTCACATTCAGTGGTATTCATGGGAAATGATTCCTTTGATTCTATTAACATTATTTCTATCGCAAGTTCAGTTTTCTTGTTTTGATTTTTTTGTTTGCTGAATTTTTCCAGTCCGTTTATAATGTTTTCAAGTTTAATTCCTGGATATGGTCTGTTAATGGCTTTAAATGTCTCTTCAAAGCCTGTAACAAGAGTCGCTATAACAAGGTCAGAATTTAATAAATTCTGACGGACATCTTTTCTTTCCATTAATGATGAATTGGTAATAACACATACCGGTACATGAGTGATATTTTTTATTTGTTTTATCATATTACCAATTTCAAGATTCAATGTTGGTTCACAGGTTCCGGAAAAAGTGATATAATCAACATCAATGATTCTATTTTTATGCTTAACCAGGGCATTTATGGCTTCCTGCGTAGTAACCAGTCCTTCTACATTTTCAGGATATGATACTTTAAAATCTGTATGTCCCAGTTGACAGTATACACAATCAAAGTTGCAATTTTTTTTATTATCAGTCCTTATAACGTCTATGCCAAGTGACCTGCCCAGGCGTTTTGATGGGACTGGTCCGTACACAATTTTTAATCCCATTTTTATACCTTCATATAAAAATACAGGATACAGGATCGTATATTTTGCTATATCCTGCAATTTTTAATTTTATCTTATAGCACGGTGCATGTATGCTCCGCATTCAGGACATGGAGTGCGTTTACATGGTGATCCTACCCTGTGTGGCTGCTCATATCCGCAATTTGGACATTCACATGTACCCTTGGTTCTGCTAGACACTGTATTTTTTTCATTTGGTTTTTTTACACTCCCTTGGCCTTTTGAATGAAACATTTGGTTGCTGTCTGTCTGATCCTTTGAAATTTTAAAACCTCCTTATTTACTCGTTTCTAATCATTAATTTACTACATTCAGGACATTTAACCTGATTGCATGGTATCCCTTTTTGGTGAGATTGTTCATAACCACAGTCAGGACATATACATGTTCCGACCGGTCCTCCAAATCCATGTCTTCCTTTACCCTGTCTCTGTACCGTTTTTTGTTTAGCTGGCACCGTATAGTTACCTCCTCCGATTTTTATTGCTTTACCGTTTATAAGGGCATTAGTAATTTTTTCAATCGCTTGCTGTGATATTCTCTGAAATGTGGATTGATGAATCATCATCTTTCTGGCAGATTCTGTTTGGTTTAAATTTTCCAGATATATTAACCTCAAAGACTCCAGTTCATCGATGGTGATATTAACTTCATCTAAGCTTGATAGGGGAACTCCTGAAGGTTTGAAATCACTGACTTCTGGTTCAATATCTACTATTCTCTGTTTTTTTGGTCGAACCATAATAATGCATAATAATGCATAATACTATAAATAGTTCACGAAAAATGAAGAATTTATTTATTATTATAACTAATATCTTTTAAAAAAAAGTAAAATGAAAAGTAATTCTTCATTAATGGGTATAATTAATTACTTTAACATCATTACCAACTGGCTCTGTAGAAACTTGTGCTGTTTGAGTGGGTAAAACAGAATAATTTTCAGTACCTTTTAACTGTTTATTTAGTTTTTCGTATCTTACCCAACCACCTTCATCATTTAGAGATTGTTTAACTATGAAGTTTGCCTGGTTGTATAAGTTCTTGGAAATATGACACAACCAGCTAAGGTTTTTATCATAATTTAGGTATATCGTTTCGGTTCTTTTTACCATAACAATCTCCATGATGAATATAATTGATTAAATTTTATGTTATCAATTCTTATATATTTTACTTATAAAGTATACTATATTTCTGGTTATTTCTAGTGTTACATCACACTTCAATAGCCGGATAAAGGCGTTTCATTTTAACTCTTGCATCAGATGTTGTAAGTTACCAATGTATTTTCTTTGCATATACCTATATTGAGTATTAAGTGTAATTAAAATTGCGTCATTTTAACTGTGATATGACACTAGTATAAATCCGGGGGATTGAAAACCATGATAACAATATTTCAGTCTAATTTTTAGAGCATAAAACCAATAATTCAAAATCAAGTATGATGTGGTAATTATTGGTGCAGGTCCGGCAGAAGCGACAGCGCAAAAATACTGCTGAAAATGGGTTGGATACACTAAATTGAAAAACAAATTACATCAGAGAACCTATAACTGTGCTTATTGCAGACAGTCTACAGATAGGGATAAAAACAGTGCAGTAGTAATAATGGAAAGGTGTTTGCACCAGAATCCCCTGTGGACGGGATATTAGCGGTTCGCTGGTAATCTACAACAGACAGCCCTGTTGATCGGGATGATACAGGTATTCGCAGGAATCTCCGCCATTTTGGAAGGAATAATTCACTAAGTTGATATTTTTAGCTAAACATTCTATTAACTCCTTCCAATATATCATCTATGTATTTTGTAGGGACACCCATTATCATTTCATTTTCTGAAATATCAGCAAAACTACGGCTTCCTTCACATCCCATGGATAAACTTATTTGAGAGTTGATGTAAGGTTTAACAACACCATCTGCACATAAACTTAGAATACCAGAATAATTAGCATTTAGACAACCACCATGACAGTATAGGTATGCTTGTCAGCTACTAACCACTGAAGTGGTTAGCTTGTCCTTCCATCTCTTAACTAATAGAAGCTAAGCGGAGGACATTAGGGAGGCTGACGGCTCCCCTGTGTGCTATGTTCTTCGAAGCATTGTAGTCAGCGTTCTCTCTATGACCGCATCTCTTACACTTGAAGTTAGCCTGTTTCTGACGGTTATTTTTATCGATGTACCCGCACTCAGAACACTGCTGAGAGGTATACATCGGGTTGATAATGACTACAGGTACTCCTTCCAGTTTTGCTTTGTATAAGATGAAATCGGTCAATTCAGAGAACGCCCATTTACCCAATCTGTCTCTCTGCGCTTTAGTAACCGTAGCCTCCGGACGAAAACCGTTGAGGTTCTCAAGTGCAATAGCCCGGGACGTGTCTTTAGCGCGTTTAACCAGTTGTTTGGCAACCCGGTGGTTCAAATCACGTTTGAACCGGCGTTCCTTTTTGGATAATTTCTTGAGGTGTTTCTTGGCTGACCAAGTGCCTTTAGATTGTAATCTTGATTTCAGGCTTGTATATCGCTCTCGTATCTCATCAGCTTTTGATCCTTTGTAAACTTCGTTATCAGAAGTGGTTGCTATATTAACTACACCCAAGTCTACACCCATAACATCTTCGTAACATTTGACTTCGTTTTCACCTACTTCCATCACAAGCATCAAGTAAAAATTATTATCTTCATAAATCAGGTCTGTCTGACCTCGGATTTTACTTATGTCAAAAAGTCGAAAATCACCGTAAGATATTCCTATCTTCTCGCGCCCATCCACAGTAAGTATGGACACAGTATCGTTTCCTTTGAACGACAGAACTCTCTGGTCGTAGACCACAGCTCCCCTTCTATCGAATTTGTGTATGGTTTTTCTGTCGCTGCTGTAGCTTTCAGCTACTTTACCGATTGCCCTGACTGTCAACTGAGCAGAAAGACCGAATCTTTGCCTGATGTCATAATAAGTTAATTTCTGAATCCCGGTTTTACCAAACTTTTTGTTGTGCCATGCAGCCTCAGAAGCATAGTTGCAGGCCTCGTTGAACTTTTGCATGGTTGTCAATAGTCTATCGCGTTGTTCTCTATCGGGATTCAGTTTTACTTTCAATGTCAGGTACATGCTATTTACAAAATATGTCATATACATATAAAATAATTATGAATCAGAGATGTTACTGCTGGTCATTAATGGTTTATTTAATAGTTAGACGCATTCCTCCAACAGTTAAAACTGTTGGCTTCCTGCTCCATTCCTCGTGAAATTTGCATAATATTTTCAGGATTACCAATAAAAAGTACAATATCCGGTATAAAATCAGCTTTATTAAGCGGTCCATATATTATCGCTTTAACACTATTAGGTTCTAGTTTCGGTATTTGTTGTATTGTTTCTTTCGCTAAATACCTATCTTTGTAATGTCCTTCATTATAAAGCTCGTTGCCATTAGCAAATTCAGGATTCAATTCCCTCATTCCCATAACAGCCGCACCGTTTTTACACTGCTGATTCTCCTCAAAAGCATAAAACTGAACAGATTCTTCACGTATTTTGTTAACCATTTGGCAGTGAGACATATTATTATCAATTTTGTCTATACTTTCTGGGATACGATAGATATTTGATGTCAACATTATTGCCACAGGTGGTGTTGTTAGTCCCATTACTTCTATTATTTTTCTGCCTGTTTTATTAATCTCATTTATATTCATGATTTTGCTTTTGTATTAAATAACCATTAATATTTTGGTTTCTTGAACTGGTACTGTTCAGTTAATGGAACATATTAATCTATTCTAGATTCTTCAGTACTTCTTAGCACAATGTTTTAGAGCTATAAATCAGGAGAAAGATGGTCTTAACTGAACAGTACCCCTTGAACTTGACAAATACCAAAATTAATAGTTGAATAGTATTAAATTAATACCTATGAACCAATAAGAAGAGAAAATATCCATTATCCTGCTGACTGCTGTCCCACGAGTAAACAGGCTGTCCGACAATTAATGTCAAAGTTGATATCCTATACAAAATGACCTACCAAGTAACATAAATTATCAGTCCTGATGGTTTCTCTTATATCAAGTGACAGCATCCGTGACTGGTTTTTGGATTATTGGATAAATGCTATTGATACATAAATTAATCTTTAACCTACATTTATTTATAGTCGATAACTCAATATTTGTTGCTTATAATTATATCAACAAACGACGAAATATATTACAAGTTAATAACAAATAATTTGTCCTCAACTATAAATAAGAAATAAAAATAGATTGTCAGTATCGAATTGTCGGACAGGCTCTATAAACCGTTAACTTTCACGTACCCCTGTTGCCCCACTTTCGTAATGATTTCCTCTGTTGATAGATTGTCTTTTCCTTTCATCTCTTTTGAATTTCTGCTGTATCCTCGCTTAATCCTTTCCAGACCACTTTATATCCAAGATGTTCAAGTACAGGATAATATACCTGTTTGTCGAGTTCGTATTTATTAAAAACATCCACCACATCAGAATATGTTTTTAAGTTCTGTATCTGTAAATCGATTTCCAAAATAAGGTTTTTATTAATCAGATAATCACCAAAAATTAAATACTCACTATCATCATTCAGCTGATCTTCCAATTTCTGCTTCAGTGCTTTTTTCCATACATTTTCTTTTTCAGCCAGATCATTTATATTGATAATGTTTTTGTCTGGTGGAACATCTATATTTTTTATTCTGTCGTGCTCTTTTTCCAGTTCTTTTTCTTCATAACGTTTCAATATCTGCATAATCTGTTTATACGGTATTTTCCTGTTGTAAAACATCACATCCGCGTTTTTTGATTTGAAATCACTTTCTGAACATTTGAGTTTATTGTTGATAAGTAAAATTATGGGCACATCTACTTCGTTGACTTTTGCTATTTTCTTTTTTAGATAATCATGTGTCCAAAACCCGATGATTTCGACATAAACTGTAATGTTACCTTTTTTCAATGAAAAATCAGGAATAAATGCATATTTACCTGCTTTTAAAATTGCAGGTTCTCTATCCAGACTCCATTCCCGAAAGGAAAATTGTGCAAACTCATATTCAATGGAACTATCAAATTCTGTCTTTTTGTTGTTGTCATAAAGAGTATTTGGAGATTCTTTTATCCGATTTTGTGAAGTTTTCAGACCGAATATGTCATCACTGCTACTTGCAGTGAATTCAAGTACCCGTTTCCCACTAGTTGTTTTATGAGATATATCAGCCCTGATACTCCATGAATGACATTCAAGTATATGCGGAACTAATTTTGCAAATGATTTCCCATATCTTTCCGTCATTTTAAAAATGGAAGCAGGTCCGTCTATATGAAGATTTACTGTTTCTATACCTCTATCAATTTCCTCGTTATTGTTATTACTTACAGGAACCTCATTGAAAGAATACATTAATCTTGAACGAAGTACCGCCTGCAAAACGTTTTTGAAATTACCCTTTATTTTTATATCCAAATCAACGGCTTTAAAAAAAAGTGTCTGGATAAGTGAAATGTTATACTGCTTTAACAGCTCATCAGATGATATTGGCTGAAAATGTTTGATTATTTTATTCTCATCGATGTCAGCCCATAGATTTTGTTCAAGTTCATTCTTTGAAATAGAATATTTCTTGGCGACATTGTAAAGTATATTGTCTCTTTCTTCCCTTGATGTTATGATTTTTGAACATTCTCCAAACACTGCCTGTCGAAGTTCTACAGGGTCAATATCAACATTCGATTCAATTCTACATTTTCTCAATAGTATCTGTGTAAGACCTCTGATTAAACGATAGTTCATCTCTTCAAAACCCTGAATTTCCTCCATCAAGTTTCCATAGGTGTTTCCTATATTCCTATTAAAAGCCTCAATCAGCATATCTGCCGTTTTGATGTGCTTTGAGCTGGCATACACAGGTTTTACTTTTCCTTTGTAGGTTTTAGTAACAAGGAGTTCACTGGGAAGCATTTTTGATATTAAAGATTTTATTGGTGTTACTGTGCGGGTTTTCTTCTTTTTGATGTATTAATTTCTGAAGTTTCAGCAGACACAATTTCATAAAGGACTGCTTCCTTTCCTTTCTGTTTTCTCAGAATTCTTCCAAGACGTTGGATATATTCCCTTTTACTTCCGGTACCGCTTAATATGATTCCTACACTGGCTTCTGGAACATCTATTCCTTCATCAAGTACTTTTGATGTCACTATGGCATTATAAGTTCCTGATTTGAATTTTTCAAGTATGAGATTTCGTTCCCTTGTAGTTGTTTTGTAAGTTATAGGAGGAATCAGAAATTCATCGGATATACGATATACCAGCTGATTGTGTTCTGTAAATATAAATACAAAATCATGTATGTGTTTTTTAAGGATATCTCTTAATTTTTCAACTTTTGCTGAACTGTTAAATGCAATTTCTCTTGCCCGGTTTCTCGCCAGTAACGCTTTCCTCGCTTCCGGATCGCTTCCACTTCTTATTACCAGTTTCTGGAAATCACCGGGACTTTTCATGGATATATTTTTCTTTTTTAAATAATCTGTAAATATAGAATGGTTCCTTTTATATTCTTTCTTTTCTTCATCTTTTAATGCAACAGTAATTTTTTCAATCCTGTATGGTGATAGATGTTTGCCTGAAAGACTGGACAACTCCTGCTCAAAAACCTTACCACCAACAAGTCGGTTTAATTCTTTATGAAGCCCATCTTCTCTTTCATAGGTGGCAGTTAACCCCATCCTGTATGGAGCTATAAACATTTCAGCAATTGTCCGGTATCCCTCAGCTGGTAAATGATGCACTTCATCAAAGACAATAAAATTGAATCGGTTACCGATTTTTTCTGCATGAATATAAGCTGAATCATATGTGGAAACAGTAATAGGCTGAATGTCCTTTTTACCACCGCCAAGTGCCCCGATTTCAATTGAGAAGGCTTTGCTAAGGATTGAACGCCACTGCTCCATCAGGTCTATCGTTGGAACAATCACGATAACAGGTGTGTTGCAGTACGCAATAGCGTCCACACCTATGAAGGTCTTACCGCTGCCGGTAGGAAGGACTATTACACCCTGATAATTGTTCTGAATCCATGAAGAAATAGCATCCTGCTGGTAATCTCTTAACTGTATATTATCTTTATACAAGTGTTTCAGCTCGGGACACGAAACAGGGTTAGGAACACTGTCTTTATATTCGATTGATGATTCTTTCAGGTAACTGATGATATTTTTATAATACAATCCATGAGCTCTGAAAGTTTTGCTGCGTTCATCCCAATAAGCATAAGGAACGCTTATGTTACCGTTGATTTTTACAGTTCCTTGATGATAAGTTAGTTCGGGTATATCAGCTGGCATTGTCTTATAACCACTAAACAATCAAGTGGCTTTGTAGAAAAACTTAACGAGAATTGGGGTTCAGAGGTAGAGAATCCAGATATTTCTGGATTTGTCAAAGGCAAAAGAACATCAGGTAACTTCAGCATCATGGATATATTCGGAAATACCTTCAAGAAAAACCCTAATGTTAAGAAAAACTGCAGGAGGATTTTAGCTAGATGTACAACTCTAACTCAACTGGTACAGATTTAAAAGAAAGGTCGCATTCCTCTCCCAGCTCGCGCAGGGAGTCTCCTGCGACCAATTGGGTGAACTACCACTTGGCTAAAGACCAAGTGGCTTCAGAAGGAGTTTAATCCAAAGAGCCTTACTCTTTAAATCAAAGATTTAAAGATATTTGTAAATTTTCAATGAAATTTTTAAAATGTAAACAAATGAAGTATTAAAACTAATTAATAATGCTAAGTAACGTTTTTTCGTTACGTATATAAGTGTTAATTACTTAAGTACTTATTAAGGGGAGTATATAAATGACAGGTGAATACAATAAAATCTTAATTGCTACCGATGGTTCAGAAAATTCCAAAAACGCAGTCCAATCAGGGATAAATCTTGCTAAAAATACAGGTGCAAAGGTATATACAGTATATATAATTGAACCTGTAAGTGCTGCAATGTCTCGCAAAGGTCCAGACTGGGCTAAATCTGCAATGGAAATGATGAGAAAAGAAGGTGAAAAAGCTACGGAATACGTAGAAAAAATTGGTCAAGAAGCAGACATTGATGTGGAATCTATAATACTTGAGGGCGACCCTGCTGAAGAAGTCATCAAATTTGCCGATAAAAATGATATCAACCTTATTGTTATGGGTACCAGGGGTCTTTCTGGTATTAAACGGTTCATGGTTGGGAGTGTAGCTGATAAAGTGGTAAGACATTCTGAAAAAGAAGTACTGGTTGTTCCATCCTGACTGATTGAATCTACGAGAGAACAGGATGTTCGGCAATTCCAGTATACTATTAACCTAGTTTTATCTATTAAACAAATAAAGATAATTCATAGGTTAAATTATTTATCAGAATTTATCATTGTATAAAATTTTAAAATATATATTAAAAATAAAAGAGTACAGTGTAAAACTGTACTTAATTTCTTCTTTTCAATACAATATAGACTGCACCAAGCATGCCAAGAGCCAGAAGTGATGTAAATCCTGGAGTTGATTCAGTTTCTTCAGAT
Source organism: Methanohalobium evestigatum Z-7303 (assembly GCF_000196655.1). Classification (GTDB taxonomy): domain Archaea; phylum Halobacteriota; class Methanosarcinia; order Methanosarcinales; family Methanosarcinaceae; genus Methanohalobium; species Methanohalobium evestigatum. The sequence goes on from NC_014253.1 coordinate 1,153,688, forward strand.
TCATTTTGCTCTGTATCGGATTTTGGTTCTGTTTCAGGTTCTGGCTCAGTTTTCTCTTAAAACACTTTGCAGTTTTATTTTTATAGATGATTCATGTGGATTTTTTAAACTGTTTTGTGATTTTAGTTGATTTTAGTGGGTTTGCCTGAAAAATCCAGTTGACCAAAAAGTTGCAAAATTTTCTTGTCGTCTTCGATTAAACTCATTCTTTCATAACTGATAAAATTTTTCATTATATGAGATTTTATTTAAAAATAAAAATCAGGTGATAAAATAGGATAAAAGAAAACTCATTATGATGCCGATATTTCTGGCAGCATTTCTTCTTAATACAGGCATGACTACAGCTGCAGAATCTAATTCAGGAGGCCTTCAGGCACAATCAAACAAAATGCAAACAGGTTATGATGTCAAATCTCAGGCTAGTACTTTCAACACGTCCGAATATGCAAAGTCATTTCCAGAAAATATGATACGTGGCAATCCCGAGTATACAAGGTCTTTAACTCATGCAGATCTCAATGGCGACGGTAAACAGGACATTATAGTAACCAAACATGGTGTTAACTATCTGTATAAAGGAGATGGAAAAGGAGGTTTCACCGCCTATAAAATGCATGATAAATCAAAAAATACTAATTCGGTATCAATAGCTGATGTCAATGGTGATGGCATCCAGACATCATAACCGGTAACGGTAATGATGCGAATTACTGGTATGAAAATGACGGTAGGACGATTTAGAAAAACAAGCTGATGTTGTTTCTTTATACTGCGCTTCCAATGGTTACGAATTTAAGATTATAAGAGATATAGGTTCTGGATTAAATTACAACAAAAAAGGATTGAAAGAACTTATTGAACTTGTAAAACGAAAACAAATCGAAAGAGCTGTTGTCAATTATAAAGACCGTCTCATGAGATTTGGGTTCGAAATTTTCGAGGAGCTATGTAAGTCAAATGGTGTTAAAATAGAAATAATCAATCAAACAGAAGACAAAATATACGAAAACGAATGAGTTGAAGATTTTCTTACTATCATCACGGTCTTTTCCGCAAAACTTTACGGAAGCCGAAGTCATAAGAACAAAAAATGCTGTATTTGTGGAGATGTAGAAAAGAAGAATCCGGAAGTAAGAACTTTTACCTGTAAAAAATGCGGTCTAACCCTTTCGAGAGATATAAACAGCGCCGTAAATATTGCTAAAAAAGAAATACCTTTGTCTGGCATGGACTACAAGGTAATCTCAAAGAACCTTTGTATATTGCATATTGGAGATACAATAACTCGAAAATAAATATGCAAACGAATTAAACGAGAATGATGATACATTCACACCTAAATTTACATAAAATCATGTAAACTTAGGAGTGCGGAAGTGCAATACCCCGTACATAAATATCGCATTATAGAGTTGCTTCATGGAATGTACATATTGTTGGCATGACAGTTGATGGTGTTGATGATGCTCCCAGACTTAAAAAAGCAGATGTTGGTATTGCAGTCTCAAGCGCCACTGCTGCAGCCAAATACGTTGAGTATATTGTCTTCACAAAAATTGAGCAGTAGATTATTCTATTTTATCATTTACTTTTAGAATCTTGCAGTAGTGTTTCTACTATATTTTTATGTATATAAGCTGAAATTGGGACTTTACTAACGATTGCTGTCCTTTTCCCGTTTTCTTTATGAATTTTAATGTTTACTTTTTCATCTACTGTTATATTACCTTCGGGTTCATACATAATCCCATCACTTTGTATGCCTTCGGTAATGAACTTGGTTAAGCCAATAAAATGAGATCGTTCTTTTAAATCGTCTATATTTACAAAATTAACGTGAATCTTGTCTGGGAACATTTTTTGGTCTTCATGTTTGCCTATATATATACAAGTTATTTTTTTATCAATTTCATCTAAATAATTAGAAATTTCATTCAGAAAATCTAGGTCAAAAACTTCTATAAGTATTTCTTTTTGGCTCGTACTTATAAGATTTTGAACTCTGGTTGTTACAGCCCAGTTACCTTTAACCATCCAAATCGAGGGAGAATCATCATGTTTGTCCAATCTATATCTCTCTAAATTATGAATGCACTCTTCTGCAGTTCTGATAGTATCATTTTCCAGTTTCCTTATCACTTTTCTGGGTTCCATTGGTCTAAAACGGTTTGGGTGACCATATTGTACTTCTACAAAACCTTTTTCTTCCAAACTTTTTATTGTATCGTAAACTTTCGGTCTTGGTACGCTACTACTGTCTGATATTTCTCTTGCAGTAGCATCACCCAAGCCAACAAGAGTTATATATACATCGGCTTCGTAACCATTTAATCCTAATTTTTTCAGCTTATCAATCATGTAACAACTTTTGTTACAACAAATTTATATATTTACTGATATGTTTAGGTTTGGAATTAAGCCCCTTACAGATGTATCAAATTTAGGTAATTCAAAATAATAGAGGTCAGATAAAGTGGGTGCCATAGAAGTTGAAAATCTAAAGAAGAAGTACCACAAATTCACAGCAGTTGATGGTATATCATTCAGTGTCGAGGAAGGGGAAATTTTTGCATTTCTGGGTCCTAATGGTGCCGGTAAAACAACTTCGCTTAAAATCCTAACAACAATACTCCATCCAACATCCGGTAATATAAGAGTTAACGGATATGATGTCCTTCATAAGAAGAACGATGTCAGGAAGTCAATCGGTGTAATTTTTCAGGACAACAGTCTGGATGATAAATTAACTGCATATGAAAATATGGAATACCATGCTGTTCTCTACAAGGTGCCAAAGGAAGAGATTAGAGAACGGGTGGACAAACTCCTTGGTAATGTTGAATTGCTGGATAGGAAAAACGACCTGATTAAAACATTTTCGGGGGGTATGAAACGCAGAATTGAAATTGCAAGAGGACTTATCCATACCCCTAAAGTACTGTTTCTCGATGAACCCACTCTGGGTCTGGATGCACACACTAGAGCTTTTTTGTGGGAATATATAAGGGATCTTAAGGAAAACAGCAACCTTACCGTATTTCTAACAACACATAATCTGGATGAAGCTGAAAAAATAGCAGACCGTATAGCTATAATCGATAAAGGTCAAATTCAGACAATCGGAACTTTTGAACAGATAAAGAAAATGACAGGAACCAATACCCTTGAACAGGCGTTCTTGAAATTGACAGGACATGAAATCCGAAATTAACTATTCTAAACTTACCGGATTTAAGAAGTGATTTTTAATGATTGAATCGATACGCATCATGTGGATAAGACAGATAAAAGAATACTGGAGGTCAAAACCAAGGCTAATAGCTTCAATTGTTCAACCTACCATATTCCTTATGGCACTTGGATTTGGTCTTGGTCCAGTATTTAAACAGGCAGGTGGGTTAGATTACGTGCAGTTCCTTACACCTGGTATTCTCGGGATGGCAATTTTGTTCGGGTCGGTATTTAACGGTGTGTCTCTTCTATGGGACAAACAGTTCGGTTTTTTAAAGGAGACCCTTGTAGCCCCAGTTCCTCGTATAACATTGTTGATAGGACGCTCCATAGGAGGAGCTACAACTGCCGTGTTTCAGGGTATCGTATTGTTGGCGGTAAGTTATTTCATAGGATTTAGAATGGATAGTCTTTTGCATATACCATTGGTAATTCTGTTCATGTTTTTGATTGCATTTTTGTTTTCACTACTTGGAATTTCAATGGGTGCAAAACTGGATGACCCTGAAGCTTTCCCCTTAATAATCAATCTTGTAATAATACCGATTTTTTTCCTCTCAGGAGCACTATTTCCTATAAATAATCTTCCTAGTACCGTTACTACAATAGCAAAACTCAATCCATTATCTTATGGTGTCGATGGTTTACGGGGCACTATGATAGGTAGCTCTGATTTTGGAATAGCTACTGATGTGGGTATATTACTGGTTGTTACGTTTGTACTTTTGATTATAAGTAGCTATCTTTTTGAAAGACTGGAAACCTGAATTTTTCAATACAGGTTTTTTCTTTTTTATATAATATTTTCATTTGTTTGATTGTCGATGTCAGGAATATATTTTAAATCATTTCAGAATTAGAGAGTTTTATCAGAATAGGATTTCTACAGAGCCAAATAAACATCAAAATTAAAGGGTTTTTCGAGATCCTCCATAGTCAATAAATCAAGGTTTGTTGCTTATAATCCTATCAACAATATCGCATATTAAAAACAAAAAACTTATTATTAACTATGTTGTGTGAGGAAATGACAAAACTGCAAAAAACCTATTTTGCAATTTCGGTTTATAACAATTAAAAATAAACACAAATCAAAAGGAAGCGTACTTTATGTCAAACGAATACAAGTGGTTTTTAAAAGATGCAGTTGTAGATAAGGGTCTATGTACACTATGCGGTGCATGTGCAGCGGTCTGCCCTTACGAGATTATCGAATTTGATGAGAATGGTCCGAGATTAAAGGAAGAGTGCTATAGAAACGGAGAAGGTGCTTGTAAGGATGTCTGTCAACGGGTTATGACAGATGCTTCTCGTATATCGATGAATGTATTCAATTTCAAAGCTAAGCCTCCTTCACTTATCGGTCAATTTGAAAGGGTTACATCTGCAAGAGCGACCAATTCTACAATAAGGAATAAAGGGCAAGATGGTGGCGCTGTAACTGCACTCCTTGATTATTGTTTCGATAACGGTTTAATCGATGGAGCTGTTAATACTGCTGATTTTACAAAACCAAGTTCTCGTATCGTTACAAACAAAGAAGAACTTCAGGAGTCTCAGGGTTCAAAATATTCGGCATTACCAGTGATGTCAGCTCTTCGCCAGGTTAACGATGAATTAGAAAATGTTGCTATGGTAGGTCTTCCCTGTCAAGTATACGGTACCAGAAGAACACAATTTTTCAAAGGACTCAATGTTCATCCTTTAGAAATTGGTACAGATGGTGAGAAAGCTAATATTCCTAACATCCCTTATGTCATAGGTTTGTTCTGCATGGAGAATTTTAACTACGATAAACTCTCCGGATATCTAGAAAGCATAGGGATTGATTTGTCCAAGATAAAGAAATATGCGATAAGGTTAGATGAAATGATCATCATGACTGATGAAGGGAATGTTGAAATTTCTCTAAAGGATATTGAAGACTATGTATGGGATGGTTGCCATATTTGTAGGGATGCTGTATCCAAAGTAGCTGATATTTCAGCCGGTCATGTAGGTTCCTCGACAGGATGGACAACACTAATCGCTAGAAACGCTAAAGGACTGGAACTACTTGAGGCTGCAGAAAAGGATGGATATTTAGAAACATCCGATAAAGTTGATGTTGAAGATATTGAAGATTTTGCTAATATCAAGATGAGAAAGTTTAAGAATGAACTTAAAAAACGCCTTAATGACGGTAAAGAAGTTAATTTCTACTGGGTAAGGGATTATCCTGGTGTACGACCAGAAGTAAATGGTACTAACTTTGTCAAGATAAAAACTAATTCAGGAATTGCAGACCACGAATATATTTCCAAGGTTGCAGAACTTGCTGGAAAATATGGTGACGGTACCCTGGAAATGACTACAAGAAAAAGTATCGAGATACAGGGAGTTAAAGGAGAACACATTGACGATTTGATGTCAGAAGTATACGAAAGTGGACTTAAAACTATTGGGATGGGATATGCTACCGCATGTCCGGGTACTGCTTATTGTCCAGAAGGTATCGTTGAAACAAAAGAACTTGCCAACAAAATTACAAACCAGTTTGCACAGAGACTTACACCTCACAAAATGAAAGTTGGTATTGCAGGGTGCCCAAACAGTTGCGTCAGAGCAGAAAGTAATGATATAGGTATCGTTGGTCAAATGCGGCCCAAAATCGATGAAGAAAAATGTACTGGATGTGGAAGATGCAGTGAATTATGCAAATTAAATGCAATCTCGATAGTCGCAGGGAAAGCCGTTATTGATAGGGATCTGTGTATCAATTGTGGTTGGTGTGTTCGCGGTTGCCCTCATGAAGGTGCTGTCGAAGATAAAACCGGTTATTCTATATGGATCGGTGGAAATGATGCTAGAAGACCTACAAATGGTATCCTCTTAAAAGAATTCTGTACTGAGGACGAAATGGTGTCTATAATAGATAAATTAGGCAAGGTTTTTGTTAAATATCGAACAAAACCTGGAAAAGAGAGGTTAGGTAATATCATCGATCTGGTTGGAGAAGGACAGTTTATCAAAGAAGTATTGAGTGAGTCAGCTAGCAATGGTTAAACAGGCTGTCTAACAATCTTTAATCAAATTATATAGAGGATTTCGAAAAACTCCTTTATTTTGGTGTTTATTTATAAACTCTTTATAAAAAAATACCCGAGTTTGTAAGTAAATCGAAATTCTCTATAGATTCTCTCAAACCATTAATATTTATCAAGATTTGACGTTAGTCTGGATATTCTTCCTGATTTATCAGGTCCGATTGCGATTAACATGATATCGTTATTATTATCATAGATAGATATAGTTGGTAACCCGCCATATTCAGCTTCTTCGAATATGTCTTCCATATCTGAAAAGTCTGAACATCTGAGAATCTGTTGAGATTGGTTGTTGTCATACCAGTGGTCAAGATTCTTTTCTGAAGCTTTATCACTGGACCTTTTAGAGACTTCAGATATTTTCCTGGATAAATCATCTGCCGACAAATTAGATTTTGTACAGTAAACGATTAATTGAATACATTCAGATGGAAACGTTTTGGGGATGAATTTTTCAGTAAACTCAGATAATTTTTTAAACATGTGATCACTTTACCTAGATAACAATCTACATTAGATTTTATTTTTCATTGAATATATAATAAAACTTTGCTTGGATAAGATTATAATCATGGGAGGGTGTGAGGGGCTGTTTAGCAGGTTTTATCAGGAGGTTGCTTTTTGTTTCTATCTCTTTATTAATATGTTTTAACAGTTGTTCCAACTATCAAATAATGTACAAAAATAACTATACATATCATGTAATAATTGGCAAAAGTAACAATTGTTGATTACTCCGAACCAAAAAAAGCTTATCAGACATCATATATTTTATTTCATGGACGAGTCAGCTATTTTTGAGATTTTCAACGGCCTGCCACGCCAGGGTCCCAGCAGCAACAGATGTACAGAAAAAGCTTTCAGAATGATTCCATCCCTGCCTCCAGAACCCAGGATACTCGATATCGGCTGTGGAATAGGAATGCAGACCATCCATCTTGCAGGTATATGTAAAGACTGTCATATCACTGCAACCGACATTTATCAACCCTACCTTGACAAATTGATGGAAAATGCAGCAGAAAAAGGGGTAGCAAACAGGATATTCACTGTACGTGCTTCTATGGATGACCTGCCATTTGAAGATGACGAGTTCGATTTAATCTGGTGCGAAGGGTCCATATTTATAATTGAGCTTGAAAAAGGTCTCAACTACTGGAAACGTTTCTTGAAGGGTGGTGGTTTCATAGCGCTGACAGAAGCAGTCTGGTTCACCGAAAATCCATCAGAGGAATCCCTGCAACTCTGGCAGGAAGCCTATCCCGATATCAAGACAATTCCTGAAACTAAAAAAGCTATCTAGTCTACGGGCTACAAAGTAATATCCAGTTTCAAATTACCTGCACCCGCATGGTGGGACGATTTTTATGTTCATCTCGAGAAAAAGCTTGATTCATTAGAAGCAGAGTCCAAATATAACACAGATGTCAAATCCTTGATAGAGTTTTCCAGAAAGGAAATAGAGGTATTCAGGAAACATTCGGATGAGTATGGATATGCTTTTTTTGTAATGCGAAAATTAGATTGATAACTAACTGATTAATATGGTTAATATGGCCGGTCATACCATGATAACACTGTTTGCAACCGCTGGCAAATGATGACAAAATAAAAATCAAACTAAAAAATCTTCCATTTCCCAGAAAACAACCCCTTCATCAGATATTAGTTCCCTATTTTCGATTTGTTTTGCAGCTACTCCCAGTTGTATCTGCATATTACTGGATCCTTTAACAAGTTTAACTTTTTCAGAAAGACTATTCAGAATATTCCTTGTTTCGTTTTCATCAAGTTCTGTATTTTTGACCTCAACTGCAAGCATCTTCTTATTTTGTTCATCAAATGCTACTATATCGATTTCATCACCTCTGCGGTTCCACCATGGACCTACTTTTGAATAGCTATCGATTATATCTTCGGTTATCAAATCCCTCATGACACTTTCAAATATATCTCCTGTGAAACGTTTCCACTCTTTTTGAACCTTATTAAGTAATGGTTTATAATATCCAGCTTTATACAGACTTAATTGTGGATAGAGGAAATATCCGTAGAACCGGAAGAAGTTCTCAGTAAGGAAATACTTACCATGTTTGCTTTTACCTTTTGTATCTGTAACCGGGATTTTATGTTCAACAACTCCCAGGAGTTCTGTGAGATCGTGGAAATAATGCGAAAGAGAATTGAGTGATACATGGGTCATATCTGAAATTTCAGTTAATGAACATTTACCCTGGGATATAGCAGACACAATCTCATAATATGTAGAATGCTCTTTACCAAATTCTTCTATCAGTATATCTCTTACTTCATCTCTTAAAGGTGCCAGGTCATTAAATATCAGTTTTTCAAGGGCATCATGGAACCCACTGCATTGGTATTTTTCAAACAATCTGTAATAATACACAGTTCCACCGAATAGGAAATACAGGTTTAGTTTTTCGTCAAAATCCCTGATACCCATATCATCAAGCATCTCAAATACTTCTTTGACCGTAAACGGCTTAAGTGTTAATAGGTTATCTGCTCGTTTAAAAAGCGGCGCGTTATCTTCGATGAAGATTTTGCGTATCATCCCTATGGATGAACCTGAGATTATCAGAAATAGGTTAGAATTTTCTCCTTTTAAATCCCAGTATTTTTGCAGCTGGTCGATGAATGATGGATAGATTTTAGAAAACCTCTGGAACTCATCGATTGCTACAACCAGATTTTTGTCATGATTGACCAGAAAATCAAGAAATTGTTCTGGTGTTTCTAATTTTATGTAATCCGGCAGATCTAAACTTTCTTTTAAGATACTGGTAAACTCCTGCATCAGGATTTCGATACTCTTGTTGCTGTCGACAAAAAAGTAGATTGAATCCCGGTCTTTCATGAATTGTCTAATCAGTTCGGTTTTGCCGACCCGTCTTTTTCCGGTTAGGACAATCATCGATGGTTTGTTATTGTAAAGAGTATCCATCAGTTCGAGTTCTTGTTCTCTATTGTAGAATTTCATTAACCATTATTTTTGTAATGATTATATTTATAATTATTTAGTTTATATCTATTACTAAAACATATTTTTGTACACTTTAAGATAGATTTAGAAAAAATTGTTAGGCATTTACCTAACATTATAATTATTTTTATATAGATTGGTACAGATTGTGATTATTAGTGCGCAACTTTGTATTAATGCCATGAAAAGTTGCGCATGAGTATAAAATGATGAATAAATCAGGGAGGTGAAAATACAAATGTCAGGAAAAAAGAATATGTTCAAGTTGTTAGCAGGTCTGATGGTCCTTCTAACACTTACGGGAATATCAGCTGCTAGTCAGGGGACTGAATCAGATGTTGCTACTACTGCCAGTGACCAGGCAAGTGACTACGTAAAGCTTGATGCAGATAAGGTAACATCTTGCGACATATCCCTAAAGGGTAATATGGGTACCATCCATGCAACAAACATTGATGGTTCAGAAACTATAACATTTGAGGTGGTAGCTCATACACCTGAGTGATAAAGTTATAGAGATGGTATTGGATGATATTATAATACCATCTCGTTTTCCCTCCATGTTCTATATGGAAAAGACCGGTTAACTTTATCCCATCCCCCTCTCAACAATACTATCCCCATATTAAACCTCCGTTTTTACCTGCGAAACCGGTCTTTTCCATTTTTTATTTAATTTTTTAAAATATGTTATATGGAAGGATTAGCCAAAAACAGGTAAGAGAGGAAGACCCGGAATCCCTCTACTTGTTCCTGATATTAACCTGAGATATTTACAGGTTATTAAAAAAAAGAGAAGTTGAGAGACTGCAGAAAGTTGATAATCAAGTTATCTTTGGAATGGTTATTGGTCTAAAAGAGATTTCAACAAGCCTGCTTGAAAGACAGAATCTAACTTTTAGACAGGACAACAATTGAATTTCAAGAAAGACTATGGGATTTTCAAAGAAACTCAAAGCTATATATGACCAAATAAGTTTCTACTCTACTTATTTCAACTTCTGCAGAGAACATGCAGGAATGATGAAAAAAAGTGCAATCAAAAGTGCACCTGCTCAAGAATCTGGAATTGTTGAATATAAATGGACTTTGTAACAACTATTGCTTTTTAGACCTGTCAAAACTTCAATCTGTTAATGATGGACTACCAGAATTTCATTAATCATTATTTTTGTAATGTTTATATTTATAATTATTTAGTTTATATCTATTACTTTAATATTTATGTACAATTTACCGTTGCAGTAAACTGGCAGATATTACTTTAACTTTAACTTTAATATGATACTGTTTATTTTTTAGGAACATAAGTAAGAAATATAGTTTCGTCTACTTTTATTTCAACTTGTAATTTATATCTATAGGTAACAAAAAATAATTTTATATGGGGGTATAGTGACTAAATGATAACATCGAAATATGATTTTAAATTAAAGGAAACAAGGTTTACATCTATCATCACAATATTTTTGTTTTTAATAGTTTCTCTGACCATGGTGGGAGCTGTTAGTGCAGCTACAATCACAGTAGATGATGATGGACCAGCTGATTACAGCTCTATACAATATGCTGTAAACAACTCCAGTGATGGAGACATAATTGAGGTAGCACCAGGTACATATAGTGAACTTGTCTATATGCAAGAACGTAATGACCTGATTATCAGGTCTACAAATGGTTCAGAAGCTACAATTATCGATGCGAAACAAACTGGAAAAAGTCCACTTAATTCACCGGGGACACCTACGCATCCTGCATTTTATGTAATGGATTGTAACAACATCACAATCAAAGGTTTCACAATAAATGATGTTATATTGGATGCGAACACGAATGAGATTTACCAATCAACAGACCCTTACCTTATGACGCCTGTTCTTTTATACAGTTCAAGTAACTGTAAGGTTCAAGACAACATTCTCCACAACTTCTACTACGGTGTCTTTTTGTCTGGTGAAGCTGGATTTGGACCTTGTAACGACAACCTGATAACGAACAATAAAATCGATGGTAACAAGTTAGCGTTTTTTGGAATTAATTTGTACGATGACGGAACAGTTGACGGCATGGAAAACAACATAATTTCAGACAACACAGTGCAAAACTGCTACTATAATATATATGCCGGATTTGATGCTGTTAACACTACCATCTCAGGAAATGTTGTCTCAGGTAGTCCGGATTTAGTCGATTACTTCCCTAGTGCATCATATACTGACCCACCCCAAGAGCTAGACAACGGATACGGGATAAAAGTAACAGGGGATGGTTTAGCTTCTGATGGTACAGTTGGAGGACAGCTGATAAAAGGCAACATCGTAACAGACTGCAAGACAGGTATTCTTTCAAATACTTTTAATGTGACTGTCAGTGAAAATATTGTTTGTAACAATAATAATGGAATTGGCATTGATGATTATCTCCACCAGGTTACTGGAAATGAGATACACTACAATGACATTAGAAATAATGAAAATTATGGCATTATAAATATTGCAGCAACAGATGTAAATGCTACATATAACTGGTGGGGATCTAATGACGGTCCCAGTGGCGAAGGACCTGGTACAGGTGATCAAGTATCAGAAAATGTAAGTTTTGAACCATTCTTAACAGAAAGGGTAAAATCCGCCAATATAAGCATTGAAAAATCTACCAATGGCGTTGATGCTGATACTCCGAAAGGTCCAGATGTGCAGATTGGCACAGATGTCACTTGGATGTACAACGTAACTAATACTGGGGATATTGTACTTTATAATATCACACTAACGGACAGCAAACTGGGTGAGATCAATTGTTCAGATACCACTCTAGATCCAGGTGAGTCTATAGTATGCGAGGTGACAGGTACTGCTCAAAAAGGGCAATATTCCAATATTGCGAATGTTACCGGTATAACACCCTGTGAAACATCTGTAACAGATACCGACCAGAGCCATTATTTTGGATATGACCACTGGGCTGGTGTCCCAACCGCTAACCCAATATTGCTTGTTGGATTGCTAGGTGTTGCGATGCTGTTGTTGCTGCGAAGAGAACAGAAATAATGAATGCGACAAATTTGCATTTCTTTTTTTTATTTATAAAGTCAATACCAGTTTAGAGTAGAGGCCGTCATTCGTTTTCTCTTGCCTCTATCATTTTTTTCAGGGATTCTCTCATGTACCGTTCCCTGTAATATTTCTCATCCAGATATCTGGACATCAAATACGTTTCAAAACGAACACGTTTGTTCTCATCCGATTTGAGTATATAACCTTGTTTTATAATATTAAAATTCAGAGTTAATGGAGCTAGGTTCATAATAGTGAGGTCAATATCATCCACTTTCAAAATACCCACTATATCATCTATGAATTTTAATTCAAGATCAAACATCTCCTGCTTGGTTAAACTCTCATCAAGCAGTACTGCAACATCCACATCGCTCAGGCGATTAGATTCTCCTTTTGCAACAGAACCGAAAAGATATGCGAGGATTACCTCATCTTTAGCCGTGAAATAATCTTCAAGTTTTTTTATGATGTCCGATTTTTCAATCATATTTTTTCCAACTATAATAGATATATCTTTACCGCTATTAATTTTGATGCATTTTTGATTCAATTGCTCAGGTTATATTCTCAAAATCATCCAATGTGAAAAGCATGAAATTGTTCTCACGTGCAAACTCCAGTGCATTCTCAGTAAATCCGGATTTTGATACAACTGCAAAATATTCAATTCGTTTGTTTTTGTGCCAGTCGACAAACTTGGATTTATCAATAAGTGATTTTAAAATTCCTACATCGATTTTCTGATTCTGCCATTTGCACTCGCAGAACAAAATCTCATTGGTATTTTCATTCAAAGCTGCAAGGTCGATTTCGTATGTGTTTTTGCCTTTACTTTTCTGGTAACGTCCCCATTGTTTGCCGATTTTTCCAAATGTAAACCCTAGGTCACCTTTTTTATTTTTCTCAATCAGAAATTGTTTTGTTATCTCTTCAAAAGTATTACCTACAAATGTATTTAATTCAGATTGTATCCTGTCAACCACTGTAGATGTATTGCCGATTTCTATCTCTGAAAGATACGGATAAACAAATCTGAACCAGAACCTGAAGAAATTGTCTTTCATCTGATAGACTACCTTTTTCGACTTCTGTTTTTCAGTTACAGGTATTTCTCGTTTGACAAGGTCCAGATCATTAACCAGGGTGTTTAGATAATAATCTAGAGATGTTGGTTTGATACCAGAATTGTTTGCAATACCGGTAGGTTTGGTCACACCCTGAGATATGTTTTTCAATATGTTGAAATAGGTATTGCTGTCTGAAATTTCGGTTTTTAGCAGAATCTCAGGTTCGTTGTACAGCATACTTGTTTTATCCAGAATCCTGGTTATTTCCTGTAAGATGTTACTGGATTCTACTTCCTCCAGGTATTTTGGAGTTCCGCCGTAGATTGAGTATATGTTAATCTTTGATTCAATTGACAGGTCTGGAAACCATTCGTTGAGTGCAAAGAAATCGAACGATTCGAACTCAAGTTGACCGGTCCTTCTACCATACAGAGGCGATGCGTGGTCAAATATACCGTGCATCATCCCAATCGATGACCCAGAAACCACCAGAAACATCTTGGAGGTTTGGCCATATTGGTCTATATTTTTCTGGATTATCGAAAATATGTTCTTGTTGATATTCAGAAACCTCTGGAATTCATCGAACACTACAATGATTTGGTTGTTCTGGGTGTACTGGAACAATTGTTCAAATATATCGTCCCACTCAGGAGTTCCAAGAAATGTTAGTCCGAATTGTTGATGGAATTTTTTTGCAATCTCAACTCTTGCATTTAAATCGTTCAGTTCCGGTACCAGAATATAGCTGAAGTTTGTTTTATCTTTCAAAAATTCGCTTATAAATCGCGTTTTTCCAAGTCTTCTCCTTCCTATGATTGATATAAACCTGAAATCGCTTTTTTTGTACTCATTTTCAAAATACCCCACTTCTTTTTGCCTGTTGATGAACTCACTTTTTATGGTCATAACAATTATTGTATCTACAATAATATTTAAAATTGATTAATAAGAGAAAGAGTTGTGGTGGATATAAGGTAAAATTACCGATGCTATAGATTTGACAAGTAAAATTTTATACCAATGTTAATATAATAATAGGCTATTTTCGGAATACCTGTTCAGTCGTTGGAGAGTAGTCAGTAATCTGAATAATCTCTATTAGCATCCAGATAATCAAGTATGTATTTTCCATATCTCTCAAAATCACCCAGCTGTTCTCTCAAAAAATTCTCCAGAAGGGAAGTATTAATTTCATCATCGACATGTACCAGAGCATCCCTCCAGCTTGCAACTGTAGAGAAATCTTTTGCAAAATCTTCTGGAATAATAGCATTTTTTCCAAGAATCAAAATAACGTTTTCATAATCTTCAGGTTTTTTCAATCCTTCTTTAGAGATTATAACCAACCCGATATCAATAACACATTCTATAGCAATCTGGATATTTCTCTCAACTGCACTGCGCATCTCATAATTATCCTGTAGGTCCATCTTTTCAGTATCGATAGTTTTCAGATAATTGACACGCTTTTGCATGAAATTCAGTTTTCTCAGAATTTTATTTTTAGCATCCATCCAAACAAACCCTTTCTTTCATAATTTTTGAAAACATCTTTGATAAAAAACGCCTTTTAACTGGTAACTTCAAAGATGGTTGATATAAACTTTCTAAACATGTGAGATGGTCTTTTGATAATTGTTTGTCACCACAAGTAATTTAGTTGCTTAATTACAAAATAACAATCATGGATGTATTAAATACATTAAAACATCATGACAATACCATGAAAAACAAGTTCGGTGCCAAAAAGGTTGGAGTGTTTGGGTCTTTTGTCAGGGGTGAAGAATTGGATAATAGCGACATCGATATTCTGGTTGAATTTGAAAAAGGTCAGAAAACCTTTGATAATTACATGGAGCTCAAATTTTATCTGGAAGACCTATTTGATAGAAAAGTTGACCTTGTTGTCATTTCTTCAATTAAACCCCAATTAAAAGACAATATCTTGGATGAAGCAGTATATGTTTAACGATTATCAATCCTGGTAGTTTCACTTATATCAGGCGGTAGTGTTCGCATCAGATTTTTAGATGATTTGATAAATGCCGTTAATAAATAAATTAATCTATAAATTATCTTTATTTGTCTGATAGATAAAACTATATCAATAGTAGTCTATAATTATCGGACAGTTTGTTTAGTCGAGGGATAACAGTCAGGGTTAAAGGTCGTCAATGTTTATTATTAACTGGGTTTGACTGCAAAAAGGTCAGAATAGCTATTGCAGTTTTCAGAGCAAATTCCGGATTTTTTAAAACACACTGAAAACTATCCCCACGGTATATTTCAAATTCATATCGAAATGCTTCATTCGGAACTATTTCATTTTCTACGATCCTGAAAGACTCATACAAAAGGGACGCCACTTTTTGCCACTCATTATCTACAAATTTTGAAGAATCTATCAGGTCGCCCGTTATCACTGAATATAACTCTTCGCTCATGTTCACCTTTAATTGTATTTTCTTATAAAGATGAAGAAAACCACGATGTCTTTAGCATCGTGGTATGATAAATAGTCAAAAAAAGATAAGTATTTTGCTAAATGATTGTATAATGCATGTATCTAACCCAGAAGAATCATCTCCGTGCTGATAAGCAGACGTATGAAACTTTGAAGAGGTTGACCAAACTGTCCAAGAACCTGTACAATTTTACATTGTACAATATCAGGCAGTACTTCTTCAACTATGGTAAATATCTCAATAAGAATACCGCTTATCACACGGTCAAAGAGAACGAGAATTACAGATTAATGCCATCACAGGTAGCCCAGAATACTGTGGAGACTGTAGATGGCGGTATGAAATCGTTCTTCAAACTTCTGGATAAGAAGAGAAAAGGTGAATATGAAAAGCCAGTTTCCCTTCCAAAATATCTGGCTAAAGACGGAAACTTCATTTGTACTTTCAAGAAAGATCAACTGAAAGTTATCGATGACAAAATCAGACTGTCATTGGGCCCTGAATATGGTAGAACATATGGAACCAGATACCTGTATTTCAAGATACCTGATAACATACTAGGTCAATACATCAATCAGGTCAGGATCGTACCGAAATACAAGGGAAGATGGTTCGAGATAGATTTTGTCTACCATGAAGATGGGGAGATTGCTGAACTTGATTACAATAGCCATCTATCGATAGATTTAGGCGTAGATAATTTTGCGACCTGCGTGACGACCAGTGGGACGGCCTTCATACTAGACGGCAGGGGTATCAAATCTTACAACCGCTGGTGGAACAAGGAGAAGAGCAGGTTGCAGTCAGTCTACGATAAACAGGATGTTGATAATGGGATCAAGATGGATAGGTTCTCTAATAAAAGGTTCTGGAAGATAAATGATTTCATGAACCAGTGTGTCAATCACATCGTTAAACACTGTCTGGAAAATCGGATTGGTAATGTTGTGATTGGAGAGCTGAAAGAGATCAAACAGGAACAGAATATCGGCAAAGAAAACACCCAGAATTTCCAGACAATACCGTTTGCCAGGTTTAAATATAAATTAGCGTCTAAGTGTAAATACCATGGTATAAAGTATCAAGAAGTAGATGAGGCTTATACCAGTAAAGTTGATGCACTGGCTTTGGAACTCATCAAAAAACATAAGAAATATCTTGGTAAAAGACCTAAAAGAGGAATCTTCCAGTCATCTACAGGTAGACTGATCAATGCCGATATCAACGGTGCATTGAACATCTTGAGAAAGGTAATCGGTGATTCCCTTGCAGGGATAACCGATAGTGGGGACGTGAACTCCCCGGGAAGAATAAGACTTTCCTGGTAACCTTCTTCCGAAGCCGCTGAGTCTTTAGCTCAGCGGTAGTTCACTAAATTATGAATGATATAATTCATATTTTAAGATTATGAATGACGTAGTTCATATTTTGCCAATATGAATATAAACAATTAAGGCTCTGTAGAAAACCTTTATGATAATTAAAATATCATGATTTACTATAGACCTGTGTACGTTGTACAGAATTAGTTTTGTTTTGACTTCTTTTACTTAATTTCTGTATTTCCTGTTCTCTCATTGATATGAATTTTCAGCTTGTGCACCATTGAGTCTTATGAGCACTTTGTCTCCAATTTCAACATCTATATTGTAGTCATATGATTCTTTTTTTGATGTCGATATCGAATTTAATTTCGTAACTAGATAATAACCATCATGTTCTGTTCTGATGCCGGATGTTCTGTATTTATAAAGGTAAAGAAAACCCTTATGTCTTTAGCCAAGTGGTAGTTCACCAGAGTTTCAACAAAAATGAGTTATTATATTTTTTTGTGTTACATGAAACGTTAAAATTTCAGAGTTATTGTATGTTCAAAATCAAAATTCTGCAGTAGTTTCTGATTCGTTTTAAAACTTTGAAAACCTGTTGACCGTCTCGCTCAATAATAGTTAGTCTTATAAACGTTCAAAATATTTGTTGGTATGTTACTATAATAATTATAAAGAAAAATAAAAAGGAATGATTATCATGTCAACTCTAACCGGAGAAGAAATTAAAGAACGGTATAGTTATTTTGCAGATAACATCTTCACGCACGAAGAGATAATCGAAATGCTTGAAGACAACGAAGATTTTGCGATAACACATGGTTCAGATGAGCATATGATAGAAAACCTCAACGAAAAAGGGGTGCATGAAGCAATCCTAGTTCTAAATAATGGAAAGATTGTCAACGCGTTCAGGTACAAAACCGATTGTGTTAACCAGTCGCATCGATATGCTGTCCAATGGGAAAATCTAGATACAGAAACCAATGAATCGGTAGGTTTTGATGATATAGAGGATGCAATCGATTTCTACATCAAGAACATCAATAATTATAATCTGATGGGATTATACGATAACCTACACGGAAATCTTGTTCATCACAGCACTCTTTGGAGAGAACTGGATAGGGAAAATCTGGAAGATAGTATGGACATTGATGATTTTACCATGTTGTACACTGTCGATTTAGACTACAAAACGCTCAGAAAAATCGTGGATAACAGCATCAATAAGGAATACATAAGATTGAAAAAGGAATGGGGTTTGTGTTAATTCAATATAACGGTATCAACACTGGGATATGTGAAATCCGATGGTTTTTCACATACTCCCTTATAACATCTTTTATCGGCTAAATGTTTATAAATATGAAGAAAACCACGATGTCTTTAGCATCGTAGTATGATAAATAGTCAAAAAAAGATAAGTATTTTGCTAAATGATTGTATAATGCATGTATCTAACCCAGAAGAATCATCTCCGTGCTGATAAGCAGACGTATGAAACTTTGAAGAGGTTGACCAAACTGTCCAAGAACCTGTACAATTTTACATTGTACAATATCAGGCAGTACTTCTTCAACTACAGTAAATATCTTGATAAGAATACTGCTTATCACACGGTCAAAGAGAACGAGAATTACAGATTAATGCCATCTCAGGTTGCCCAGAATACCATAGAGACTGTAGATGGCAGTATGAAATCATTCTTCAAACTTCTGGATAAGAAGAGGAAAGGTGAATATGAAAAACCAGTTTCACTTCCAAAGTATCTGGATAAAGACGGCAACTTCATATGTACATTCAAGAAAGATCAACTGAAGGTTATCGACGACAAAATCAGGTTATCATTGGGTTTGGATTATTACAGAACTTATGGGATTAGATACCTATACTTCAAGATACCTGGTAACATACTAGGTCAATACATCAAAGAAGTAAGGATAATCCCGAAATACAAGGGTAGATGGTTCGAGATAGAATTTGTCTACCATGAAGACGAAGAGATAGGTAATCTGGATTATAACAGCCATCTATCGATAGATCTTGGAGTGGACAATTTTGCAACCTGCGTGACGACCAGTGGGACTGCATTCATATTAGACGGCAGGGGTATCAAATCTTATAACCGCTGGTGGAACAAGGAGAAGAGCAGGTTGCAGTCGGTCTACGACAAACAGAATGTAGATGATGGAATCAAGATGGATAGGTTCTCTAATAAAAGGTTCTGGAAGATAAATGATTTCATGAACCAGTGCGTCAATCACATCGTTAAACATTGTCTGGAAAATCGAATCGGCAATATTGTGAATGGAGAGATGAAAGAAATCAAACAGGAGCAGAATATCGGCAAAAAAAATAACCAGAACTTCCAGACAATAACATTTGCTAGGTTCAAACAGAAATTAGCTTCAAAATGCGAATACCACGGTATAAAGTATCACGAAGTAGATGAGGCTTATACCAGTAAAGTCGATGCACTGGCGTTGGAACCTATTAGAAAACATAAGAAATATCTTGGTAAAAGATCTAAGAGAGGAATCTTCCAGTCATCTACAGGTAGACTAATCAATGCTGATATCAACGGTGCATTGAACATCTTGAGAAAGGTGATCGGTGATTCCCTTGAAAGGATAACCGATAGTGGGGATGTGAACTCCCCAGGAAGAATAAGACTTTCAAGGTAGACTTCTTCCGAAGCCGCTGAGTCTTTAGCTCAGCGGTAGTTCACGTAATGTCCCATCGAGTATTGTCTGATATCGAACGCAATCGATACGGTAAACCATCTATTTTAATCTACTTAGATTCTTTATTAACATTTACTATAGATTTTAAAAGTTATTTACTAGTTTTGTTACTATTCAATTTCAATTTTTGATTTTTTGTGTGACATGAAACATTGAAAATACAGAATTATCATTGAATCAAAAAGATAAGGATAATTTTCAAATCCTCATCAATGTATTTGAACAGATTCAACTTCTTCTAAAATGTTCTCTCCTATACAGGGTTTCAAACTCCTTTTTGGCACAATGTCGACTTTAACACCCAGTAGGTCTGATAGATAATTTTCAAGACCAGTGATTTTCATTAATCCAAGTTTCTTGCTAAATTCCACCAATATATCAAGGTCGCTTCCTTTTGTTTCCTCTTCACGTATGTAGGATCCGAAAATACCCAGATAACTTACATTATATTTCCTTTCAAGTTCTGGAAGATGGTCATGGAGGATTTTTTGTAATTGTTCAGGCCATTTGATGCCATAAAGTACCACCGATAAATAATATGTTAATTTATTTTGTATAAAGAAAAGTCTGCAGGTTATTTGAAAGAGATAACTTTTCGGGCTTGGTAGAAATCCTCGATATTTCCAGATATTCTAAATATCGTAAATCTACTGAATCTGACCGCTATCCCACGAGTAAACAGGCTGTACGACAATCAATGTCAAAGTGGATAACTTCTACAAAGGGAACTACCAAGTAACATAAATTATCAATCTTGACTGCTCTAATATATCAGGTGACAGCATACGTGTCTGGTTTTTGAATTATTGGATAAATGCCGTTAAAATATAAATTAATCTTCAACCTACGTTTATTTATAGTTGAGCACAAATTATTTGTTATTAACTTGCAATATATTTCATCGTTTGTTGATATAATTATAAGCAACAAATATTGAGTTATCGACTATAAATAATAAATAAAAAAAATTGATAGTATCGAATTGTCGGGCAAGCTCTTTATCGTGGGAGAGCAGTCAGCATTAATCATCGCAGCCATTTATATCCCTTCTCTCTAGGGATGATATCTGTAACCAATATTGTTTCTTCTTCAATAGTATAGATAACTCGATAATTACCTATCCTTAACCTATAAAAACTCTTTCTACCTTTTGTACCTTTTAATTTTTTAATATCTGTTCTGGGGTTTTCAGGATATGGTTTATCGCTGAGTGTATCAATACCTTCTTTAATCCTTGCTTTGGTATTAGAATCAAGAGACTTGAGATATTTAGCTACCCCTGGATGCAACTTGATTTCATAAATCATTAAATATCATCCAGTGATACAAAATACTCTCTATCTTCTAACCGTTTATATTGGCGTTCCATGAATGATTCATAATCAATTTCATCCATCAATCGGGTGAGGATTTGACTGTACGTTTCACCTTTTGAACCATAACTCTTTAGCCTGTCTCTAACTGCTTTGGTTGTGGGAATTGTTGTTGTTTCTTTCATAATTACTGATAATATTTATCAATATTATTTGTATTTATAACTTGTTATAAGCTGTTAAATTCATAAAAATATTTTTATGGTATTATATTTTATCATTTTTATTATGGTAATAGGATTATCAAAGATAATAATCCTGCATACTTAGGAAAAATAGTTATAAATAATAAAGTTTACATTTTATAGGAATTAATCTATTATTAGCTACACCCAAGGGTTATCTGATACACGGTTGTCTTTAATATGATAGAAAGTTGCAGCAACATAGGTACATGCGAACAATCATTGTCATCAAATGTAAAAAAAGGGTGCTTTATAGGAGAATTTCCTATATCAGATGATGATATTTGTAAAATAGAACAATTTATTGTGGAAAACCTATCATCGAATTACCATGATATAGTTAGTTTATCCCGTAAGTATCCTTGCACCTTAGCTTGTTTTTTAGTGTGGGAGGGAATTTTAGGTTACAAAAAAGGTGATTATTGGTCTCGTATAGAAGATATCACAGGTTATTTGAATCCCAATCAAAAAACAAATTTAGGAGATTCATTCCTTTCTTTTTTGAAAAGAAATGATTTACCATACAAAGATATGAAATATGCTCATAAATATGTTACCAATATACTTTTTCAGGGAATCATACCAAACTCATGTTTAAATAGTTTTTTTAGCAACATGTTAATCCCCCTCCACAAAAAAGAGTTTTTCAACTACGATTTTGAAGAAGTTAAATCTTTTTTTAGAGATTGGAAAAAATACGAATCAGAGATTGAAGAAATAGAAAACAAAATAGAAGATTTGAAAATTAACAAAGATTATTATTTAAATGAACTTGAAGAAATAGAAACTATAATCTCTATCTGGGATACCGTTATAAAACTAAATAATGTAGAATCTGAATTAAACAATCAATTTAATTTTAATTTTCTTTTAGATTATAAATCACCGTCAAAAAATCAAATAGTGATTGAAGATTTAGAATATTTAAAAAAAGAATACTTGCAAGATGCAAAATATTTCAAGTTGTATGACTTTACGATTCTAAACCATAGCGATTTGATAAATAAAAGTTATAACATATTTTTAGAATTAGATGACAAAGACAAAAGGTTAGAAGCTCTTAATAATAAGTTGGCTATTGTTGAAGAAAGATTAGATAAACTTTCAACTGAATTATTTTATCGAACGTGGAATAATCAGGATATAGAATATTTGAAAAATTTACCATTTAACCAATTAAAAAGTGATATAGAATACTATAATAAACTTGTAAATGATGAAAATGATAAATTAAAATCTAAAAACATAGCTGGTATTATATCTCTTTTGAAAAAGAAATTCAGTAACAACAGCTTTTTGAACAAATTTTTCTATTATGGACAAAAGGAGAAATTAGACACTTATTCTAACATATTCCAGCTTCTTGAACCTTTACCAATTGACAAAGAAAAACTTGAAAACCCCGAAACTGAACTGGTTGATAATTTAAACCAATTCTTGGCTTATCATGAGGATTACAATAAGCACAAAGGTGATATTGAACTTATTAATAGTCAATATGAAGATTCATTAGCCGATTTGAAACAAATTTCTCAAAACTCACATTTAGGTCTAAACGATTATACCAGGGAAAATATAAGTGATTTAAAACAAAAGCTAGGTAAACTTCAAGAATACAAAGATAAAACGAGCTCAGAAAAAGAAAAATTAGATTATGTTTTGGATATCATTGGTAAAAATTTTGATTTTGGTAACACCCAATTTGATTTTTTGATAAAAATAGACAAGATAATAAATGTAAAAAAAGACCTGTTAAATAATTATCATGGTATCGATAAACTGATAACCAAAATTGAGGAGACTGATAAATCGGGTTATAGTAAAAATTATTATCTCTCTAAAAAAGATGAATTAGATAATACGATAAAAGATATCAAATCACAGGTATCTGAACTTAACCGCGATTTAGAACTAAAAGAAAAACATTTTGTTTATCTGGACAAACCTGTAAGAAGGTTCTTCCTATATGGAGAAGAATTTGCTGAAAAGTTTTTACATGAATCGGTTTTATTGTTAAATAATTTTGTAAATGGAAAATACAGCAAACCAAAGTTTTTTTATTTGCCACCCAGAATAATTGACAATTTTGAGTCATGGTGGAATAAATATGGAAAAGATCATCTGGAAAGATCAAAAAATAATCAAAGTAACGATACAGTAATCAAATTCAAAAGTCCTGTTATATACTTAGATGATTTTGACAATTTGAAAGTGTATTTACCTTCTCAGTATTTAATCAAAGAAGGTTTTAATCCCGATAATAATTATTATTTGTCGATAAAACCAACTGATTCTGAATATGGTATAAATCAACCTTTAAAGATTTATGATTTTAGTGAGAACTTATTAGAAACTGAAGAAATCGATTTAAGTCTAGATAAGATTTCACATTTCTATGAATTCAAATTGTTAAAAGATGATGATGTTATTAAAACGTGGGATGTAAAACAAAATCCAGACACTAAATATACATTATACTTTTTCGATTACAAATCAAGACGGATGATCCAAAATGATACACTCCCAAGAAATAAAGTCATTATAATTTCGGATTATGGGGTTGGAATTTATCCTAATGTAGCACTTGAAAAAGGAAATTTAAGGTTTGGAAATGACCCTTATGTCTATAATACTGTTAACTTAAATTCTGTTGATGATTTATTTTTAGTGGATGAACAGGAAAATTATGAAAGGTTGCCTCTATCTAAAAAACAACCTAAGAAACCAAAATTAACAGATTTGAATATATTAGAACTTGCTACTTCTAATGGTAATAATATCCATTTTGGATCCCCACCATCGATTGAAATTAACTTAGATGATCATGAAGAAATTGAAAACTGGAAAATTTCTATAGTAAATGAGGAAAACACCGATCAACAATACCATCATCGACTGGACGAGATTAATGATATTTTGCAATTTAATATAGACGGTACTTGTAAAATACCATTATCATCTGCAAGGTTTAATGATGAACCTCTGTTTGGCAATTTTAAAATCCGTCTGAAAAACAAATTACTAAATGTGGATGAAACATTCAATCTGTGCATTGTTCCACATTTAGATATCAAGTTCAATAAATCTATATTTTTACCTGAATCAATCATGAATTCTAAAGTCGTAGCGTCTATTGAAACCTCTGATAAAGTAACTTTTAAAGCAAAAAGTCCTGCTAATAAAATAGGCAAAACTGGAAATATATATCAAATAAAGACACATAATTCTCGAGATGTTATACAGGGATATCTAAAATATCAGATTTCAAGTAACAGTTATATAGAATCACCTCTGGAAATAACTGTGCCAAAAATAACCTGGTATATCGAAGGTTTGCCTGATAAATATTCTAATGTGTATACTGAAAAAGTTGAGATTCCTGAAAGGATATTAGAAAACTCTGCAGTGAACAATTTACAATTAACAGTTAATATTCCTTATGATATTAATGGTACAAGTGAGTTGTCACTTAGTGGAACCAGCCAATACGTGAAATCAAAAATCAAAAACAAGTCGGTAACTTTCAAATTATCAGTATTTATTGATACTATAAAATCAAGTGCAAACCCCTTAAATGTGTTCAAATTCAGTTTACTTAAAAGTAGAGATTTGAAAGATATCACCCTTTTTTATGTGAAAAAATGGCACGTCAAAAACATAGAATGCAGTGATAGAAAACAAGATGGCAAACATCTATTCGAAATCTCATGGTCTGAAGAAGGCTATGAAGATAGTAAACATCTCATACTGTGGGATTTAAAATATGGGAGTAATGTCTATGAAGAAGAATTAGATGATGGGATTCAATCAACCTCTTTTGAAATAGACGAAGATAAGTTAAAACCAGGTAGATATTTAATTCATTTTGGTAAAGGAGATGGATGGGAACCTATAGTGTTCCCTGGTGAAAATGCGTTAAATACGAAAGAAATCTATTTGAATATAAAAGACACCGACATTATAGAATACGCAAAAAGAAAATTCAATAATGGTGACTATAAAGAATCTATATTATACTACAAAAGAGCATCTGAGTCTGATAAAAATCTCGAATCTTCATGGTCGCATAAAATTTATAATAGCTTCATCTATATGGGTGAATATAAAAAAGCAATAGATGTCTATTATTATCTTCTTACAAACGATTCTCATCTAAATGATACAGATTGTTCTAATATTTCTTTTGGACTCATTAATATCGCTAAAAATGAAAGATACAATAATACATTGGATATTGAAGATAATATCAATTTACTTTTATTATTTTCTTATATATTGAAACATAATAGTTCTTTTAAGAGGTCTGCTTTATGTATCAAAGATAAAAAGAGTATATTATTCAAATTGATTCATGGATTACAGTATAGATATCCTGAAAAATCTATTATCATAAAAGATGATTTTGAATCAGGAAATTATACTGAAGCGTTTGATACTTTGTACGAATTAGCATACGATTTGGGTACTGGAAATCCTTTAACTATGCAAATTGTTAATTCTTCGAGTCCAGAGTCAAATTAATAACGGTGTTTAATAATGTCTATCGACCCTATTGAAGCAACAAAACAGATAACTGATAAATATTGTTCATACTTAAGTACCAATTTTTACCTAAACGACACAGAATTACAAGAAAAATTTCAAAACAAACTTGAACCTGAAATATTTGTCAAAGGACCCATTTTGGAAGCTACACCTCCTTTTGAGAAAGGAAATACATTAAAAGACTTGATTAATGAGGGATTGTTATCTAAAAAATTCGAATTATTAGAATCAGAAGATTTGCCACTTGATAGACCTCTTTATAAACACCAGGAAAAAGCTATCAGAAATATAATAAACAAAAACAAAAATGCAGTAGTTGCTACAGGTACAGGTAGTGGAAAGACAGAAATTTTCATGATTACAATACTTAATTATCTGTTCAAACAACAAGAAAATTCAGAATTAGGTCCAGGTGTACGTGCGCTTCTTCTATATCCCATGAATGCATTAGCTAATGACCAGTTGAAAAGAATGCGTACTCTTTTAAAAAACTGTCCTGAAATAACATTTGGTCGTTATACAGGTGAAACTGAAGAGAATTATCGAAGTGCAAGAGACAAATATAAGCAAATGTACCATGAAGAGCCACTGGATAATGAGTTTATATCAAGAGACAAAATGAAAGAAACGCCTCCACACATTTTGCTTACCAATTACGCGATGTTAGAATATTTAATGCTGCGTCCAAGTGATCATATATTTTTCGATGGTTCATACGCTGATGACTGGAAATTTATTGTACTCGATGAAGCTCATACATATGACGGTGCTAAAGGTATAGAAATTTCAATGTTAATAAGACGCCTCAAGGACAGGGTTGTTGGAAATATACCCGGTGAAATAAAGTGTATCGCAACAAGTGCTACTTTAGGAAACAGTGATAGTGACTTCAAGGACGTTGCTGATTTTTCCAATAAATTGTTTGGTGAACATTTCGATGAAAATGATGTAATTGGACCCGAAAGAAAAATTGAGAATTTTGATGGTTCATGGGGAAAACCTTCGTATTTGTTGTATCAAAGCTGGCAAGATATCATAAATCAAAATGATACAGATAAAATAACAGCTTTAATTGAATCCGGTGTCAATCATAACGTTCCTGTAGATGTACTTGAAGAATCTCGGAATAGATGTGAAGGTGACTATCAGAAATTTTTATATCATGTCTTAAAAGGTGATGACAACCTGATTTCGCTAAGGAATTTACTGGAAGAAGAACCTCATTCTACCGATAACATAGCAAATAAAATATTCCCTGATGTTTCAAATCAAAAAAATGTTCTTGTGTCGTTAGTAGATTTATCCGTTAAAGCAAAACACCATAGAGATGATCAATCTTTAATCCCTGCCAGATATCATCTATTTGTTAAAGCTATAGAAGGTGCCTATCTTAGTATTCTCCCTGAAAAAGAAATTTATCTGGAAAGACGTGAATACATCGATGATGGTGATAAGAAATACCCTGTATTTGAAATTGCAAATTGCATAAATTGTGGATCTATATATTTGGTAGGTGAAACTGAAACAGGTATAAATAATAAGAAGATTTTCAAACAACCCGGACAAAAGTATCATGATGATCCAAAAAATCTAGAATATTATTTACTGATTAACAGTAATGTTGAATTGTTGCCAGATAATGAAGATGAAGAAATAATTCTGAATAATGACCAAAAAAATAACAAACATCTTATCTGTGCTGCTTGTGGATCTATTGATAAATCTAATGTAATTAATGATATATGCGATTGTGGTAAAAACAATTATATAGAAGTTGTAAAAGTAAACTCAAAAAATGGAAATGTCCATAAATGTCCTGCTTGTACAAAGACAAGAACTAAAGGAACAGTGGTCAGACGGTTTTTACAAAGTAAAGATGCGATTGCTAGTGTTTTGGCTACTTCATTATATCAACAAATACCTGAAAAGAAGTTATCAAATCCTGGAACAGGTGAACACACTAATATTGATGAATGGGATCCTATTAATAATTCTGTTAACAATTCGAATTCTGATACATCTCGACAATTATTGGTTTTCTCTGATAACAGGCAAGATGCAGCTTTTTTTGCACCTTATCTTAACAGGACATACTCAAAAATATTAAGAAGAAGGTTGATTTTAAAAACACTTGATGAAAACTCAGATAAACTGGTTGATAATGATTGGTGGATAGGTGATTTGGTAAATCCGCTTAAAAAACAATTAAAACAATTCAATCTATACCCTCATTTAAGTCCTCAGGAACAAGAAAACGAAATTTGGAAGTGGTTACTTTACGAATTACTTGGAATTGACAGTGATATGGGATTACAGGGTATGGGATTTATCGGTTTTACATTGGTTAAGCCTGACAAGTGGGTGCCCCCTCCTCCTCTTAAAAAGGAACCTTGGAATTTATCTGACGATGAAATATGGATACTTTATCAGATATTACTGGACAGTTTTAGAAAATATGGAGCTATCCATTTTCCTGATGTTGTAGATCCAAAAGATGAATTCTTTTCACCAAAGAACAACGAAAGTTATTTTAGAGAATTTGGCTCGTCTAAAACTAAAAATATTAAAAGTTGGGTTCCAAATTCAGACTCACACCTTAATACAAGGTTAGATTTTTTGATGCGGTTGTCAAAAAAATTAGGCGTAAACAAAGATAAAAAAGAACTTATTGATTTATTGAAAAATATATGGAAAACACTTGCCTTAAATAAGGCTGATAGATCATCTTATCCTTGGTATGATTACTTTAAACCAAAAGAATTGAAAGGTGAAGGTATATCCTATCAATTGGAGCATAAATTTTGGAAAATCAATTACACAAAAGCACATGACACTCAGTGGTATTATTGTGATAAATGCCAAAAACTTACTCTTTTTAATTTGAAAGGGGTTTGTCCTACTTATAGATGTGAAGGTACACTTAGAAAATGTGACCCAGAAGAACTCTATAAAGATAATCATTATTGGAATCTCTACTCAAACTTGGATCCTATGAAACTGATAGCAGAAGAACATACTGCACAGTTGACTAACGAAGTTGCTGCAGATTTGCAGACCAAATTCATAAATGGTGAAGTAAATGTTTTAAGTTGTTCAACTACTTTTGAACTTGGAGTCGATGTTGGTGAACTAGAGTCAGTGTTTATGCGCAATGTACCACCATCAGCAGCAAATTATGTTCAAAGAGCAGGACGTTCTGGAAGACGTACTGATTCAACAGCTTTTGTATTGACTTTTTGTAAACGCAGTTCTCATGATATAACACATTTTAACAACCCGATGAAACTGGTATCAGGTGAGATAAAACCGCCATTTTTTGAGATTGAAAACGAAAAGATAATAAAGAGACACATGTATTCGATAGCACTGGCCAAGTTCTGGAAAATACATAACGATAAATTCAAAAATGTGGATACGTTTTTCTTTGATAACAAAGGTCCAGAATACTTAAAAGATTACTTAGATTCAAAACCAAAGGATATACAAGACTCTTTGTATAGGATTGTACCTGAAACATTACATGATGCAGTAGGTGTAGATGATTGGAGTTGGATTAATGGGTTGCTTGATGATAATAAAGGTGTACTCACTAAAGCTAAACATGAAGTCGAATCTGATGTTAACAGTTTAACTCAAGTATGGGATGAAAGATATAAAGAGGGTAAACGTTCAGATTATCTATTAAGAACTATCAACACTATTAAGAAAAAACCATTGATTAATTATTTGTCAAGCCATAATGTTCTACCCAAATATGGGTTTCCTGTGGACGTAGTAAACTTAGAGATATTCCACCATTCTGATGAAGCTAATAACTTGGAACTCAACAGAGACTTGAAAATAGCTTTATCTGAATATGCACCTAGTAATAAAATAGTTGCTGGGGGCAAGTTGTGGACCAGCCGTTATCTAAAAAAGGTTCCACATAGAGAACTACCAAAATATAAGTATGTAATTTGTAGCAATTGCCATAGATACCAGAGAGTACTTGCAAATTCTAATGAATCATTAGATCACTGTAAATCTTGTGATGCTCCATTAACTGGAAATGAAAGGACGTTTGTGATTCCAGAATTTGGTTTCATAGTTAGTAGAAGTAAACCAGAAAAAATAGGTGAGAAGGAACCGAAAAAAAGTTTCACGACCAGAAATTATTATTCAGGTGAATCTAATAAAAATAATGAGTTAGTTTTACCTTTAAAATCTGCTATCCAATTGAGAGCGATTTCCGCTTCTCATGCTTGGATGTCAGTTATAAACCATGCAGGTTGGCAGAGTTTCAAAATTTGTAACCGATGTGGATATACTGTATTAGGTAATGATAAAGTTGATACACACGAAGATCCATGGGGTAAAACCTGCAATGGGAGGTTCATAAAATCTGATCTTGGACATGAATATATGACCGACATACTGCAAATAAACCTTGAAGGTTATTCCAATGATAACGATGAATTTTGGTTCTCTTTACTCTACGCAATTCTTGAAGGAGCAAGTTCTACGTTGGGAATAGATAGAAGTGAAATAGATGGCTGTTTATATTCTTATAAAGGTGACCCAACATCTCCTGCTATCTTATTATTCGATGATGTTCCAGGAGGTGCAGGACATGTTAAAAGGATAACCCAAGATAAAGAAACGATAAGTAATATATTAGAATCCACTTACACAAAGATGTCAAATTGTAACTGTGGAGGAGAAGATGGGAACTCTAGTTGTTATGCATGTCTTAGAAATTACAAAAACCAATTTTGCCATGATATGTTATATAGAAGCGAAGTCATGCGGTTTTTGGAAAAGTATTTCTTTGACTGATTGAGAAATAACCACCATGTAGCAAAGCTGCGATTGTTTCAAAAACTTTTTTACTTAAAAATATAGAATTTATGATTTTAGTTTCTGCTTCAGTTATTTTATTATGTCATAGGCCTGAAAAAACTAACATGTGTTGTATGGTTTGTTTTTTCGTTATATTTAGCATACCTTTACTGTTTGCAAAAGTTAAGTTTTAAATATGTTAAAGAATTGAGTAAAACTTGATGATAGCTAAAGAAACCAATCTACACACGTTTTTAAGTGGACCTCAGCAATTCATCGTGCCTATTTATCAGCGTACATATAGTTGGGATTTAAAGCACTGCAAGAAACTTTGGGATGATGTCGAAAGGCTTTTGAGTGGGCAGTATGTAAATCATTTTCTGGGTTCTTTTGTTTATATAAACAGTGATATTTATCAGGTTTCCAGTGTACCCCAATTGCACATCATCGATGGTCAGCAGCGTTTGACTACCATTTCTCTATTACTGCAAGCTTTGATAGATGTTCTGCAAAATCAAGATGTTAAGGTTAAAGGAGTTAGTTCTAACAAGATCAGGAATTATTACCTGATTAATACACTGGAAGAAGAGGAAGAACTGAGGTACAAATTAGTTCTAAACCGCAATGACAGCGAAACTTATACAAATTTACTGGAAAATAGAGAACTAAATGACAATTATTCACCAAACGTGTATAAAAACTACAAATTCTTCAAGGATAAGATAGAAGGATATGAACCCGAATATTTAAGCGAGATACTTAAAACACTCCAAAAACTGATGATCGTGGATATATCGCTGAACCCTAATGAGGATAACCCGCAACTTATATTTGAAAGTCTGAACTCTACAGGTCTTGATTTGTCGCAATCCGATTTGATCAGGAACTACCTATTGATGGGTCAGGATCATCAGAGCCAGAAAGAACTGTATAATAATTACTGGTTCAAAATGGAACAAAGTTTCGGCCATGAAAAATATCAGAAAAGGTTCGATAATTTCATGAGAGATTACCTGACTATCAAATTGAGTAGAATTCCTGTATTTGATGAGATATATGAAGAGTTCAAGCAGTATTACAAAAAGAGCGGCATAACTACTGAAGATGTTATAAACGATATATACAAGTATTCAAAACTCTACGTGAAAATCGCTTTTAATATGGAAAAAGATGAAGATTTAAACAACAAATTCAATGAAATCACCACCTTAAAAGTTGATGTAGCATATCCTTTCCTGCTGCAAGTATATGATGACTATCAAGAAAACGTGATCGAAAAAAACGATTTCATCAAAATACTTGACACAGTGATTTCATACGTTTTCAGAAGAGCTATATGCGGGATTCCAACAAACTCCCTTAACAAAACATTTTCTTCATTGATGGATGAAGTGGATAAAAACAAATATGTAGAAAGTGTGAAAGCTGCTTTGTCGTTGAAGAAAAGTTATAGGAAGTTCCCGTCTGACGATGAATTCTATTATAAATTGATTAGTATAGACGTGTACAATCTAAGAAACTGCAAATACCTGTTATCTAAACTGGAAAACTCGCACAAGTGGAAAATTAAAGAACCTATTAATGTAGATAGATATTCGATTGAACACATAATGCCGCAAAATCCAAACCTTCCAGATTCTTGGAAAAAAAGATTGGGCAGAGATTATAAACAGGTTCAAAACCAGTATTTGCATACTTTAGGAAACCTGACACTAACTGTACATAATTCTGAACTGGGCGACATGGATTTTATTGAAAAGAAGGAAGCGTATGATAAAAGTCCACTGTATCTTAATGATAGCCTGAAAGGATATGACACGTGGAATGAGGAAACCATAGTTGAACGTACAGAAGAATTAGCCAAGAAAGCACTGGAAGTATGGGCTTATCCCTACCTAGCACCTGAAACCCTTGAATTTTACAAACAACAATTTGAAAACACAGCATCAAGCTCAAAAGACTTGAATTTGCCTGAAGTTGTAAGTGAGAAAGCAAAAAACAGCGAAATGGAGCCTGTTAATGTAAAGGGTCTGAAAACAAGGTATCCAACTGTTTATCCTGAAGATCTTGAAATAGGTGACAAGTTGATACTCGATTATGGAGAAACTGCGGATATAGTTGATATCGAACTCAAAGGTCAGAAAACGTATGCTATAACCTTTGAACTTGATAAAACAGGAGAAATCGATATGATAAACAAATTGGAAACAACGCTGGTGACAATACTCTGAAAAAACTTCTATATCTAAAACACAATTTGTCAAAAGATACTGCTGAAATCTCTGGATCTACCTAAATTCCAGCCAAAATACTGACTTTAGAAAATACAGGATTCAGGATTTTTCAGCTGTTTCTTTGATAAATTATTTCAATGTTATTCATCGATTTATACATTTGATAATCATACAACATTACCACAACACAACTAATGTTAAGAATTTATATGTTTGTATCATAATTTTTAATAGGTTTTTTAAGGTGATTGTTTTTGTGTGCCGGTTTATTAATACTCATTTTTCAGTTGCCAGGGTATCAAATAACGCACAAAAAAACCATACAAATTCATGTAATCAACAGCAACGAGGGAATAGGTTGTTGATTACAGCGAGCGTGCGTTGGGGAGTTAGATGGGGGTATAGAGGAGCAGGCTAATGGGGAGGAGCCTGTTCCTCTTTTTCATTTTTGATCTAATTTTTAATTAAAATCTAACATTTTATAGGTTAAAATTGCTATTCTGAGATATACAAAACCATTAAATATTATTCTTACATTTCTTACTTATATGACACTTATCGATTTCAGAAGCGCTAAGATTACAAAGAAAGGTCAAATATCAATACCTAAAGAAATAAGGGAACTTGAAAATTTCAAAGAAGGTTCTAAAATCGTGATACTTGCATACGATGACAGAATAGAGTTGAGATCCATGGACCAGTTGGATGAAAAAATCTCTACAGCATTGGCAAGTGAAAAAGTCCTCAAAAAAGAATGGGATACAGAAGAAGAGGATGAAGCATGGAAAGACTTGTAAAAGGAGATGTTGTTGTATTACCATTCCCTTTTTCTGATATGAGTAATTCCAAAAAGAGACCTGCTTTTGTGTTAGCCAAATTACCAGGAGAAGATATAATTCTTTGTATGATTACAAGCGCGGTCAAAACTGATAATTATTCAATAACGTTAAATGATAATGATTTTGAATCTGGAACTTTACGCAAAAATAGTAACATTCGGCCAAACAGGATTTTTACCGCTGATAAATCATTAATATTATACAAGGTAGGCCACCTAAAAAATGATAAAATAGATGAAGTGGAAAATAAGTTAGTTAACATCTTAACTGGGTAATTATTATTAGTAAGCCTAATAGTTTACGAAGATGGGGCAACAGGGGTACGTGAAAGCCAACGGTTTCTAATCGTACTCTTTAAATCAAAGATTAAAAGATATCTTTAAACGAAGTTTAAAGAGTGATTAAACAACCCCGTTGGTTATTGATTTATTAACCATAATTATTTTATTCTATCAGCCCGTATCTTTTAACAGAGGCGATGATATTTGATACTAACTTATAAAATCAAACATAATCGGGATTTCTCTGAAGAACTTGCAAAAGCTAAGCAAGTAGCCGAATATGGTGTCAAATATCGTACCCGTTCATCTAAAGATGTCAAGCATATCGGATTGAAATCGGCTATTTCAAACCAGATTCTCAAGAAATATGCTAAAGACAAATCCGCTAAAAAGGTAACTAGTGTTAAACTGACAATACCTAACCAGAGTGTAAAGTTAAACAGGAATGAGAGAAAAATAAGGATAACTCCTCTTAAACTTGATTTGAGGTATTATTTTCCTGATGATTTTGAAAAAATCAACCAGATTGAAGTCGGTGAAAAATACGTTTATGTATCGGTGACCGTACCTGAAAGAGAGCAAATCGAACCAGAGAATTATCTGGGTGTCGATTTGAATACAACCGGACATATAGCTGTGATGTCGAACCCAAAGACTGGTAAAATCTGGAAACTGGGTAAAAAAGCACAGCATATACATCTGAAATATAAAAACGACCGTAGGAAACTACAGGTCAAAGGAAAATACAAGAAGGTTAAACAGGTCAAGGACAGAGAGTCAAGGATTGTCAGGGATCTGAACCATAAACTCAGTTCCAAGATTGTGGAAACCGCTGCTGCCAATAACTGTGGTATCAGGATGGAGAACCTGAAAGGTATAAGGGACTCTGCGAAATGTAAAAATACGTTCAAATACTCCCTGCACAGCTGGTCGTTCTATCAACTACAATTTATGTTGGAATACAAAGCCAGGCTGCTTGGAGTCAAAATTGAATTTGTAGAACCCGAATATACTTCGCAGGACTGCAGTAGGTGCGGTTATCTGGGTATTAGAAATGGAGATTCATTCAAGTGTCCTCATTGTGGACACGTTGACCATGCGGACGCAAACGCGGCGTTCAATATAGCTATGCGTTCCGGTGATCAATGCGGTGCAGACAGTGATGCATCGTACGGGAGTACTGGCGCCCCGCAAGTGGCAACGGTGTGACGCCCACCGACCACAGAACCCCACGGATTTATCCGTGGGTGTACGTCAGCAGATGGATTTACCTTTGTAAGTTCAACAGGAGCCTTTAGTGCAGAGGTGAATGGAAACCAAGCTACTTTTACTGTGATGGGTTCAAACAGTATAACCTATACAGTAGAAGCACCAGATATAGAAGGAAATGAAATTTATAATTTCACGGGTGCAATCACTAATGAGAACAAAAAAACATTTGATGTAACTGGTGACACGGAGATACAGGTTTATCAAGAATTTTGGATGAAATATGACATAAATAACAATGGAGATATCGAGAAGAGCGAGGTAATGAACGCAATAAATGACTACTTTGCACAAGGATCGGACATGACCAAAGACAATGTCATGAATGTGATAAACAAATTCTTTGGTTAAGGTGAGGACATGAAGGAGCAAACTGCTTCCCCTCCATAACCCTATTATTTATTGAAGGCGGATACTGTTTAGTTAATGAATATTTCCCATTGATAAGGAGTATATAATTTAAGAGCTTGATGGTGATCTGGAAGCACATATCATTTCACTGAGTTGTTCCGACCCAGCACAAAGTCGTAGTCAATGGTCATTGCGATTATTAGCAGACAAGGTAGTAGAATTAGAATACATAGATAGCATTTCATATGAATCGATAAGGAGAGTTTAAAAAAACGAACTTAAATGCTATCTATCAATTTATACGTTTGATAACCATACAACAGCACCACAACAAACTAATTTTAAGAATTTATGTTTATATGTCATAATTTTTAACAGGTTTTTTCAGGTAATTGTTTTTTTGTGCCGGTTTATTAATAATTATTTTTCATTTGCCTGGGTATCAAATAACGCATAAAAATAACCATACATATCCATGTAATCAACAGCAATAGGTAAATGTTGATTGTAAGAGCGTGTGTTGGGGAGTTCATTGGGGGTATGGAGGAGCAGGCTAACGGGAAAGTGCCTGTCCCTCTTTTTTATTTTTTCTATGTTGAGTACTTGCTATGACTTGATTTTTCCAGTTGCTTCTGTTCTCCAAACTACTAGAAAAAATAACCATACAAATCCATGTAATTAACGGCAACAGGAAACTAGCTGTTAATTGCAAGAGCGGGTAATTGTAGAAAATATAGAATCCTGAGATCTTTTGAAATTAACAGGAAAAAGAGCTGCAGGACCTATTACCCAGATTTAAATCGAATATAAAGGAGGATTAAATTGGAACAAGTAGAAAATAAAGAAAAATTAAAAGATATAACTGTAAAACCGCTGATAGAAAGTATGCTATCGACAGACGATCACAGCACCAAAAAAGATATTGAAGGTTGCCTGGTGGGTCTGGAACATCTGGCAGCAGATACAATCATTGAACACCTGTATCATGATGGATACAATCAGGACCTAGAAAATATCCTCATACAGATAGGACAACCGGCTGTTGATTGTCTGTCAGAAAAGATAAACTGTTACCATAATAAATCTGGAGACATCCAGCAGATGCAGTTGATACTGGACCGCATTGAAGATTGCATCGAAAATCCAGATAGCTCCGATTCGAAGAACCAGAATCAAAAGGTACAATCGTCTGCTTCATCTGGTAATTCTACGCAGAATAATAACCTGGACAAGATGTCATGGAAAGAACTCGAAGAACTTCTCGTGTCGATGTACAGAGATAAAGGATATCTGGTTGAAAGTGTTGGAACAAAAGACATGGGTGCGGATTTTGTCATAACTGAATACGGAGTCGAGAGGACCGCGGTTCTTATAAAACATCTAAACCAAGGTCAAAAAGTCACGAGAAATGCTGTTCAGGAAGTTGCTGCAGCAAAAGACTACTACCAGTGTAACGGTGCCATGGTTATTTCCAACCAGGAGTTCACACAGAAGGCACTAATACTGGCGGAATCGAACGATGTATCTCTAATTGGCAGAGAACAGCTGGAAGACATGGTCAATCAGTAATGATACAATATTAGATCAATTTCCGGTTTTAGGCCAGTGTTGTTTGGTCCATGCTCTTGCATGGATTTTATTTTTTCTGGCTTTGTAATATTAATTTTCTCAGTTGTTTTTGCTCTCGAAATTACTGCACAAAAAACCATACAATCCATTGAATTTTATAAAAATCTAAATAAAAAATCGGAGGTAAAAAAGTGGACAAAATTGAAAAGATATCCATATAGCCACTTATAAAAGAATTAACTGATGAAAATAACGATATGGAGGACAAAGAAGAAATCAAAGAAATTCTTGTTAATCATGGAGAAAAAGCAGTAGAACCTCTTATTAATTGTCTCAAGGAAACATACCCGAATTTGGATATAAAACAAACATTGGCTGGTATCGGAGAACCTGCAGTTGCACGGGTTATAGAAGAAATGAGAAAAGATGATAATCCAGAGGAATTGGTACTGGAACTTTTAAATATTCTTGAGGATACAGATTCTGCAGCACTATATGTATTCCACGAACTTAGAGACAAACTGCCAAAATTAGATATGCTTCATCACAGGAATATCATATTTACTTACAAACTAATATTAAATAGGCACAGCAGGTATACTGCAAATCTGATTATTGATTATTTGCATTATGATGAAAATGAAATAATCAAAAAACCTTCACAAGTCGTGTATTTCCGGGAACCTGTGAAAGAAGAACGCGATATCCTCATAGAAATATTCCAGGAGTTAGAACCTGAAGCAATCGACCCGATTATTAATGGTCTCAATGAAAATTGGAGTCCTGAAATAAAGGAACTGCTGGAAGATATGTTGAAAGACGAAGATTTTGAAGACCGACTTCAAGAATACCTAAAAAATACAGAAGACCTTGAGTTCAAATGTCAAATCGCTGAAATAATCCATGAAATAGGGAATACACCATTAAAAGATCTATTGCAACTTATGAACAGCGATGTTGAGGATGAAGAATTACCCGACAATCCGGATAAACTGACACCTAAACAACTTGAGCTGGCAGTATGCAAAATCTACAGGGAGAAAGGGTATTACGCTATTAGAACTAAAAATACCAATGATAAAGACCAGGGTGCAGATGTAATATTGACCAAACTTGGATCAGAACGTGTTGCTGTGCAGGTTAAACAATCTGGTTCAAAAGTGGGAAACAGTGCAGTTCAGGAAGTGGTTGCTTCAGTGCGGTATTATCTTTGCAATTCAGCGATGGTGGTTACAAATAATTACTACACACCTGAAGCTGTTGACCTTGCAAATGCAAATGATGTTAAATTGGTAAACAGAGATGAACTTCGAAACCTGATAATATCGCATTACAAACTGTTTAAAAAAGAAGATTAAACAATTGATTCAATCTATGGTAGATAATATTAACCATTGGTTGTTTCGATGTGGTTTTTGATCTATTTCCATGTTTTTCTTTTTTCATTAATAAATATTTAATACAGTTTTTCGATTCCCGGAGATTTTGCTCTTTTTCAGAATTCAGCGATAAAAGGACCATACGAACTCATGTAATTTATTTACTCAGGAATAAAAATTGGAGGTTAAAGTTTGAAAACAAATTATCAGAATTTTGAATTAATATCCTGGATAAAATTGCTGCAGGAAGTGGAAATATACTATAAAACTAGAGGATATCATGTCGAAAGAACTCCAGGTACAGATTCTGGAGCAGACCTCATAGCAACTTTTTTAGGTGTCGAAAAGGTAGCTGTTAAGATATGTTCCAGAGGTTTTGTTTTATTTTCATCCGTCCATGAAGTTTCTTATGCTAAAATCTATTATCGATGCGACAGAGCTGAAGTAATAAGCTTGGGATTTTTCAGCAAAGACGCAGAATTACTGGCTAAAATTATCGATGTAAAATTGATAAATAGATATGAGCTTGAAAAGATTATTGAAAAATATTGAACTGGCTGGATGGTATTAAAAGTAAATCTCTGCTCTCCTTTTTTACCCTAGAGTATAGAACCAAAACCCTGAAGCTAATGTTTAAAATTGAAATAAAGTTTTTAGAATCAAATTATCCAGTTTGATTTTTTTTGATTTACTGTAGATTTTGAAATCGTTTAGCCGGGTTCAAATATAATTTTGTCTGGATTTTATAACTATTTTATTTAATTTCGATTTTTGATGTTACATGAAACATCAAAATTTCAGAATTATCATAATCTCTGTTCGGTTGAAAATAAATAGGGATTAATCCTCTATTTGAATCTGGATGAAAAACCGATAAGTTACAGAGAGTGCATTACAGGTTCCTATGAGTAAAATAAGCAAAGAGGAAGTGGAATCGCTTCCTCAACTGTTCATGTTTAATTATCTCTGTTCTCTTCTCAGGAACAAAAGCATGGCAATTCCAAGCACTCCAATCAGAAGTACTGGATTCGTAGCAGGCACACCAGCCCAGTGGTCGTATCCTAATCCAGAATAATGACTTGGGTCGCTGTCACTTATCTGACTTGTTGGGATTTCGGCACACAGGTCATCCTTGTATTCAGCAGTGACATTACCAAGATTGGAATATTGACCTGACTGAGCGCTACCAGTTTTAGTGCAGACCATCGATTCACCAGGTTTAAGAGAGCTATTTGGACATGAAATTTCTCCCAGTTTATCGTCAGTGACTGTAATATTGTATAAAATGACACTGCCGGTGTTTGTGATATTATACGTCCAGGTTACCTGGCTACCCATCTGGATGGTTGGACCTTCTGGTTCATCCGCATCTTCACCGTTGGTGTACTTTTCGATATCAACGGATGCATTGATTGTAAGTGGCAGAGAATCGTTATTGTTTTCAGCGATGTTAAACTCTGAATCACAGAACCCATCGTTGTTTGCATCGGTGCAGGTTTGACTAAATCCAGTACCATCAGGATGTGCCCAGTAGTTGCCACCTATGTAAGGTCCACCCACAATGTTTGGACCTGGTGTCTTGGTGATGTTCCACTTATTAACTGTGACGGAACTGGCAGTAATTCGTGTATTGTTCTCATTGTTGAAGATATTGTTATATATAGTATTGTCCTCGCTAGAAGGAAATTCAAACCCAAGATCAGTGTTATTACAGATGATATTACTTTTCAATATGTTATTTTTGCTTACAAAAATACTGATACCAACATTTTTGTTGTTTGATACAGTATTGTTATTCAGTTTGTTGTTGTCAGAACCAGAAATACCGATACCATCATCTTTGTTGTTTAATACAGTGTTGTTATTCAGTGTGTTATTGCTACTGTAATCAGAAAGAATAATGCCTTCTTCTCTGTTGTACGATACAGTGTTGTTGTTCAGTGTATTATTGTTGCTTTCAGAAAAGTAAATGCCTTCTCTGTTGTACGACACATTGTTTTTGTTCAGGTTGTTGTTGTTGGATTCATAAAGACTTATACCATCAACGTTGCTGTTAAAATTCGCATTATTGTTATTCAGTTTATTGCTACTGGAATTATAAAGATTAATGCCGTCATTGTTGTTATTTGATGCGGTGTTGTTATTCAGTGTGTTAATATCGGAATTTAACAAGCGAAGACCTTGATAATTATTAGATATTTTATTGTTGCTGATATTGTTGTTCTTAACTTCATCTAGGAAGATTCCTGCCTTCTCGAAAACTGTAGCACCTGTTATATTGAAACCACTGATCGTAACATTATCTCTGGTAACGTTAAATACATGATCGCTTGTAGAAGCAGCCTGAACTTTAGTATCATCTGGATTCCCGGATTCCGATAGGATGGTTACTGATTTGTTAACGTCCACATTTTCTGTATATGTTCCATTATATACAATAATGGTGTCACTGTCACTTGCTGCGTTTATTGCATTCTGTATTTT
The DNA here is from genome assembly GCF_000196655.1 of Methanohalobium evestigatum Z-7303. Lineage (GTDB taxonomy): Archaea > Halobacteriota > Methanosarcinia > Methanosarcinales > Methanosarcinaceae > Methanohalobium > Methanohalobium evestigatum. The sequence continues at coordinate 1,195,008 of NC_014253.1, forward strand.
CTGGTAGTTCATACCAGGATCATCATCCACAGTGATAGTATCCGCTAATGCTGTGCCTGAAAACATTATCATTAAAACGAAAGTTATTACAAGATATAGTTTGATTCTCATTTATGAACCCCATGTCTAATTTCTGAATGGTTAGTAAATAATCTTAGATGGTATTGTCTGTTTGAATATATTATATAACATTGGAAACAATGTTTCTAAAATTAATTTAGAATTAATCGTAGCTGATTCACTCTTTCATGAAATGATTCAAAAAATACAGATCAAAAAAGGAAAAGAGTAGTAGAAATGGTATATGACTAATTATACCTTATTTCTGCTCTCTTCTCAGGAACAACAAAATTGCGATACCAAGTATGCCTACCAGCAGTACAGGATTTGCTGTTGTTACACCAGCCCAGTGGTCATATCCGAAATAATGACTTGGATCGCTGTCATTCACCTGGATTCTTCAAATTCGGCAGTAACCCTGATATATAGAAACTAGCTTGAAACAATTATCGAAAAATATTGAGCTGCCTGGATGATGGATAAGGTCGAGGATATTAGATGAAATAAATAAATCCTCTTCTCTATCTTTTAGTCTAAAGTATAGGATCAAAACCCAGAAGCAAATGTTTAAAATTGAAATACTGTTTTTTAGAACCGGATCATCCAGTTTGTTCTTTTTGATTTACTATAGATTTTGAAACCGGACAGCCGGGTTCATATATGATTAAGTCAAAATTTCAAGACTGATTTATTCTAGTTTTGTATTATTGAGAAAATTTTTCTATAAACCTTGTTTATCGAATAATCGAAAATATCCATTAACCTTTTTTGAATGCGTATATTTTCGGATATTGTACATTACAAATGACCTATCAGTTTTTTGAAGATTACTTATAGATTAGTAAACCACATCCTCCACATGTCTTCTTTGTGATCTTGGAAGTGGCTGACCGTACCCGATACGAAGTAACAGTTGAGGGTGTTTGTTGCCGATTGATAATATTTCTTGTAATTTTTCTTTGAGTTGAGGAATTTCGCAGGGCTGGTTAAGATGTGCATTTTTGATGTTCAAAGCAGTAGCATTTAGAACAAGTCGTTCAAAACTGCGGCCTATATCAACCCATGCAATTTTACTATTATCATCTGACATGATTACTAATAGAGAAGAAGAACTTCTGATATTTATTTCATCTTTTTTTGATTGAGCTTTGTCAGTTGCAATATATTTTATAAAAAATCTGCCAAACCAACTGGGTATAGATGGCGAACCCATCGTTTTTGAGCTAAGACCATCAAGATGTTTTTTTGTATCAGAATCATTGAAACGTATCCACGAGGTTAATTCCTTTTTAAAGTTCTCATCGTTCATCTGTATCTTGTTACCCATCCTGACAAGGTCTATTATAGCTTCTATTTTATCATCATCAGTAATAAAAAGTGAAGATATTCCATCCTCCATTATTACCGACTTGAGCTTATCTAGATCGTCATCAGGGATGGAGTTACCATCATATTTACTTCTGGTGGTCTGCCTTTGTGGGATTGCATCGTACAATATATCATTTTCTTTTATACCATCAGTATCTAGTACAACAGAAATGAAATCTTCACCATTCCCGTCAAAAGAATATTCCACATTAGTACTATAACCATTATGTTCAGCTACAATCAAAAGATTTTCCAGTGCACATCCAAGACTAATAAACAGTTCACGGTCATCAGGGTCTACAGCTGGAAGCCTTCTAGAATAATCTGGAAAGATTTTGATCTGGTTTTTCTCTAGATAGAATTTCCATGGTTGGGTATTATGTCCTGAAGGGGCAAGTGTAGCATAACGAATTATTTCATTAATATTCTCCATTTTATCTTCCTTATGACCTTATATTTTTGGATCTACAATATAAAATGCTATCTAATCCAGAGAATTTCCACACTAAAACAAGGGATATTATTTACCTGATATAGAATTAATCACTCCAATGATTTCAATTTTCATGTTAGCTCTTTCTCGTAAAATTCGATATATCCTTTGAACCATAACCCAAAAACCCTCTGGTCATAGTGATAAGTATTATAACACTTATAAGAAGCACCCCTACCTGTATTATCAGGAGGTTTGTATAATTTGGACCAAAGACAATTTCATCGGCAAAAGGCACCAGATGTATAGTAGCAGTATTGAAACCTCCATGTAACAACATCATGAGTAGAACACTTCCAGTATGATTGAATATCCAGGTGTAAAAAAATGTATATAACACAATTCCAACAGCTGTAAGTAACACTAATCCTCCAAGAATTATAGGGTCAGTGATACCGTGAGATGACCTTGGATCTACGAAGAATACTGGTATGTGCCAGAAAGCCCAGAGAATTCCCAGTAAAAATGTTGCATTCAGGGGACCATATTGTTCTTGTAATCTGGGAAGAGCAAAACCACGCCATCCGGGTTCTTCTCCCAAACCTGCCAATAAAGAGAGACCTATGAGTGTGGGAATGAAAGTCAAAACAGGGTCAGGTAATTTTGAAAGCAATGGTTCATAACCCAGGAGTATAAACCCTAAACTGGTTGCACCAAATACAAAGATTGGAAAAACTAAGGTTATTATCCACCATTTGAGAGGTACACGCCAATGAATAATACTGCCAACCCATTCGCGGATCGGTCCACCAGTATACCATATAATCAATCCGCCTGCAATTGCAGGACCGAATTGAGCTACCAACAGGTTCAGTCCACCAAAACTTTCATCGATATCCAATATTGACGGGAGAAAACCGAGCCATGATATCATGTAGGCTAAAAGGAAAAATGATACCACAGGATGATGTATTACCCTCTCTCGTATACTTTTTTGTTCCATTTTACCTACTTACTTAATGAATTTTAACAATAACCATTAGAAAATAAAAAACTAAAAAACAGATTAGAATAATTTATCTAACCTTATATAAGGTTTCTTCTTATTTCCGGGTTATCAAGAATCTTTCATTTTCAATTTTGTTGTTTAAAACCGCCTTTTAAACTGATGATTGATATGTTTTTACATTTTTAGTCAATAACATAGTATCAAAACCTTGCAATATATTTTTTGAACTGAAATCAGCTTTTCTGAATAGTATCTTCCAGTTTGTTCTTTAGCATTTACTATAGATTTTGAAAGAGGTTCACCGGGGTTCAAATATAATAATAGTCGGTTTTGTTACTATTCAATTTCAATCTCGATTTTCAGTGTGACATGACACATTGAAATTCTCAAATACTTGAAAATTAGATCTCTCCAGTCTTTTTTGATTCGTATTTAAAACTTTGAAAACCTGTTGACCGGTTCGCTCAATATCGATTAATCTTATAAACCTTCTAATCAATCTTCTTAATGGGACTTCTAAAAAGAACCTTTAAAATTGAACCAGCTTAAACCAATAATACCGGTTCGTACTGGGGTATTACAAGTCTATTGGAATCAAAAACGGAGATGTTAACATTCAAATCAATACTAATTCTGAATCTACAATAAATCTGGACTGTATAAAAAGAATTAACAACAGAGGAGAATTCCTCGCAGCGCCGAATGACATTATGAAAAGATTGTGTCCTGAAACCTACTCTCGTCTGCACGGCGGCTGGTTCAGAAAGGTGGACAACCTGAATCAGGAATATACGAATGGATACTCGATCATTGGACAATTTTACAGCGACAGAAGGCGCCAGTGGCTGGCTCCAGGATTATATGTCGACTGTTCAAAAAACGGGGATAACAAGAAAAAAGTTATCTACCATACACTTATAAAATTAAATTTTGACGGTACAGTTGAGCTGCTGGAACAAACCCGCAACAACCCGAGCTGGGCAACTGATCTGTGGGATCCGATAGAAAAGTTTTTGCCAGAATTCAAACCCGATAAAGAGATTCTCCATGAAGAAAAAACGTACCTTGAATGCCGACTCGATGAAATAAATCACAAATTGGAGAATCTAGATAAGAATCAATAACTTACATCAAACCATATTCTCTCTTTAACTCATCATGAGTGTACAGTCTCCCCTTTTTGATGTCCTCTAATGCTTCTTCGATACCCTGGATAGCTTCATCACTTAATTCATCTTCATCTACAGACATAATTATCAACCTTTCAATAATGGAATTATAAGATTTCTGTGGGAATCTCCGCAAACTGTCTAATTTTTCTTTAGTCCGGGGTACTATGCTGATTGTAGTACTCATTTGTGCCTTGAAGTATATTAGAAAAAGTAATATAAAGCATGGAAAAATCTTTGAGTGAGCCCAATGATTATCGGTTAAACCTATAGCAGCATATGTATTATGTTATTCAAAAAGGACGTGTCTATGTGCCTGTTCACTCATTACAGCCATTTATATCCTTTCTCTCTATGGATAATATCTGTAATCAATATGGTTTCATCTTCAATAGTATATATAACTCGATAGTTACCTACCCTTAACCTATAAAAACTCTTTCTGCCTTTTGTACCTTTTAATTTTTTAATATCTGTTCTGGGGTTTTCAGGATATGGTTTATCGCTAAGTGTTTCAATACTTTCTTTGATCCTTGCTTTGGTATTAGAATCAAGAGACTTGAGATATTTTGCCACTCCTGGATGCAACTTGATGTCATAGGTCATTAAATATCATCCAGTGATACAAAATACTCTCTATCTTCTAACCGTTTATATTGGCGTTCCATGAATGATTCATAATCAATTTCATCCATCAACCGGGTTAGGATTTGGCTGTATGTTTCACCTTTTGAACCATAACTCTTTAGCCTGTCTCTAACTGCTTTGGTAGTGGGAATTGTTGTTGTTTCTTTCATAATTGCTGATAATATTTATCAATATCATTTGTATTTATAACTTGTTATAAGATGTTAAATTCATAAAAAATTTTCATGGTTTTATATTTTATTTTTTTTATTGTTTTTTTCGTGATGATTCTGCTTGTCGATTTCCATAAATATATTTTTACTATTG